>NZ_JBEPTF010000001.1:0-1597752 GCF_040549405.1 Brevundimonas faecalis
ATCCTGCTCCCGCACCCAAAACTCTCAAAGCCCCGTAGCTCAAAGCTCCGGGGCTTTCTGCTGTCTGCGCCTGACCCAGCGCCAGCAACGCCGCCAAGCTGCCGTGCACCTCCAACTGGAACCAGCCCAGGTCTTCCACTGAGATGAAGTCCATGCGGTCGACGTCGCTGGAGAAGGATTGCGAGCGGCCCGGTTCAAATCTACGTTTTGAGCCGGGCCGTTCGGTTTGATGCAGGGGACGTGATCTGAAAATTCCTGGTGCAACATGCCGTCCTGGGCGCGGCGGTCACCATGAATGCTCAATGGCGTCCATGTCCCGCCGCGAGGTCCAGGCGCCCCGGCGGCGTTCAGGCTGTCAGCACGACATCGCCTCATCGCCGGGTGAGCCTAATGGCGTTCAGGTCGGCTTCGTCGCGCACCACTCTCGCAGCGACGATCTCCTGGTTCGGAGCAGCCAGGCTGTGTTGCTGGCCGAACATGCCCAGGGACTGCACGTCCCAAGACGCTCTCGCAAATCGGGAGAGCAATCCAAACGTGGCGGTCCCGCCATCTGGGCAGGGTCAGGGCGGACTTCCATAGTCGGCGCGGTCGTTTGTTGTCGCAGGCTGTCAGAAGCGAATGATGGGTCGCAGCCGATGTGCGCTTTGGGCGAATCCCGGGCATTTCGACATCGCCGCCATGGGCGGTGCGCCTGCCGTCGTGGAGGCAAAGATCTGAACAGGCGAGAGCCGTCGCGTAGCAACCGGTCTTTTGCAATCAAGGATGTGAACTGCCCGCGCCCCGGGCTTCGATGATCATGCTGGAGAAAACTGGACCTTAGTTTGTCAGTCTGACAAGGCTTTGAACATGCTCATGCGCTTGGATGGGGTGTCGATGTGAATATGATTTCGCCTTTCGCCGGCGCCAGATTTGGCCATCGCTTCAAGTGAGGACACGGCCTGGGCTATCGCGCGAGACTGCGCGCCGTATCGCCCTTGGCGCGCAAGGTTTTGCGCGCGGGCGGCCGTCCGACGTCACCGCGCTCCATTTGCGAGGGCTGGTCGACCGTCTGGGGCTGCACCAGATCGACAGCGTCAATGTCGTCGCGCGTGCGCATTATCTGCCTGCCTTTTCCCGCCTTGGCGTTTATGATCGCGATCTGTTCGACCGCGCCGCCTGGGGTCCGCGTCGGGACCGACGGCTCTTCGAATATTGGGGGCATGAAGCCTCCTTGCTGCCGCTTGCCCTGCACCCCCTGTTGCGTTGGCGCATGGAGAGCGCTGATCGGGGCGAAAGCGGTTGGGGCAGTCTGCGCGCCTTTGCGACCGAGCGCCGCGCGGAGGCGGACGCCGTGCTCGCACGCATTCGGGATCAGGGAGCGATGGCTGCGTCCGATTTCGAGCACGGTAAGAGCCGCAGCGGCTGGTGGGAGTGGGGCGACAGCAAGCGTGTGCTCGAATGGCTTTTCCGCGCCGGGCATGTGACTACCGCTACGCGTCGGGCAAGCTTCGAACGCGTCTATGACCTGACCGAACGCGTCATCCCGGCGTCGATCCGCGCCCTGCCGACCCCCGATGCGGCCAGCGCGCACCGTGGGCTCATCGCGCACGCCGCTCGCGCGCTCGGAGTCGCGACCACGGGAGACCTGCGCGACTATTTCCGGTTGGCGCCTGCGCCAAGCCGCCTGGCGATCGCTGAACTGGTCGAGACAGGGGAACTGGAACCCGTCAGCGTCGAGGGCTGGCCGCATCCGGCCTTTGTCCATGCCTCGGCGAAGCGCCCCCGTCTGATAACGGGTGAAGCGCTGCTCGCGCCCTTCGACCCCCTGATATGGGAACGCGATCGAACCGAGCGCCTCTTCGGCTTCCGCTACCGGATCGAGATCTACACGCCCGCGCACAAGCGCGTGCACGGCTATTATGTTCTGCCATTCCTGATGGACGGGCGCCTCGTGGCGCGTGTCGACCTGAAGGCCGATCGCCAGGCGTCGCGCCTTCGCGTCCAGAATATTCATATAGAACCGGAAGCCCCGGCCGAGACGCGCGAACGTCTTGCCGGCGAACTGCGCCTCATGGCCGACTGGCTTGGATTGGAGACGGTCGCTCATCGCTGACGGCAGAGGCCGTTCGGTTGCTGCATCTAGAGATGGCTCCCATGCTCCGATTGTTTGCCGTCCTTCAGTCCTGTGTTGGAGCGCCGCGACGAAGTTCGCCTGGAGATCGCCCCAGGTGACGCTTGACGGCGCGGCTGAACGAGGGCGTCGAGCGATACCCCAAACGTTGAGCGATCACGGCGGCGCCGAGCCGTTTTTCCTTCAACATGCGGCTGGCGGTTTGAATCCGAAGCGCGGCCAGGTATCGGCCGGGCGACTGCCCCATCACGGTTGTGAAGCGTTCCGCGAAGACCGACCGAGACAGGCCTGCCGTTCTGGCGAGATCAGCCGTCGTCCATGCTCTGGCGAGATCCCTGTGCATGGCGCCCAGGGCGCGTCCCAGCTTGGGGTCTCGCAAGACGGTCAGCCAGCCCTGAGACTGGGCCTGATCTGTTTCCACCCAAGCTCGGATGACGCGTGTCATGACGACATCCGCCAGTCGTCCGAGCACGGTTGCGCCGCCGATCTTCGGGACTAGGATTTCGTCCGCCATCGCGGCGAGAAGGCTCTTGATCACCGGGTCGCAATGAGCGCCCGGCACGGTCAGGACTTCCGGCATGAGCGCCAGGAGCGGATGCAGGCAGGGTTCGTTGAAGGCGACCCCGCATGAGACGATCACCGCATCGGGCGGCTCGGAGGCGCTGGAACTGAAACCTTCTCCCCCGGCTCGATCGCTGCTCCATTCGGCGATGTGCGGCGTCGGTCGTCCTGCGGTTCCATGCAGGACGTGTGCGAGGCCGCGCGGCAGAAAGACGACGTCGCCTCGGGAGAGGGCGCGAGGCGGCTCCCCTTCGACGGCAAGCCAGGCCCCGCCTTCCACGATGCAGTGCAGCCGCGCGGCGGCGGATTTGGGAAAGGCGATCGCCCAGGGTTCGGACAGTTGCTGGTGCCCGTAGTCCACCCCCGAGATACGAAGATCGTGCAGGAGGTGGCTGAGCGCGTCGTCCGCGGGCCCCCCGCCTCCAACTGTACGACGAGCCGAGGGCGGCGATACGTTGGCGCTCTTCACGCCGCTCATGTCGCGCGGCACGCGACGGGCGACGCTTGGCTGCGCCGGGCGATGTTTAGGCGAAGCGCGACCAGGGCCAATCCGGCGATGGCGACAGTCACGCAATAGGCGGGAGCGGCGAGGATGGTGAATCGATCCACGAGAAGGCCGCCGAAGATCGCGCCGCCCGCGATCGCGACCTGGAAGGTCGCGGTCAGAAGTCCCCCGCCGAGTTCCGCCTTGTCCGTGGTTTCGGTCGCGACCCAGGCCTGGAAGCCGACGGGAAGCATGGCGAAGCCCATGCCCCACAAGCCAAGCGCCGCGGTCGTGACCAGGACAGATGCGCCGAGGATCAGGACGGCCGCCAGAGCCGTCGCCATCGCCATGGCGCCCACGATGACCGACAGCTTCGGATCGCGCCCGCTCAGAAGGCCGCCGGCCAGGTTGCCGAGGAAGCCTGCGCCGCCGAACACGAACAACGCCAGGGTGATGGCGCTGATCCCGAGGCCGGTCACCTGCTCGAGAACGGGGCGGACATAGGTGAAGGCCGCGAAATGTCCGGAGATGATGAGAAGAACAGCGATCAAGGCCCAGAGCACCTGCGGGCGCCGCGCGACTTCGACCAGGCCTGCGAGGTCCGCGCTCCCGCGAGCCGGCAGGCGGGGGAGGGTGACGAGGACGCCAAGCAGGGCGGCAAGACCGACGCCGCCCGCGAGCCAGAAAGCGGTGCGCCACCCCAGAAGATCGCCGATGTAGGCGCCGACCGGAGCCGCCAGAACCGTCGCCATGGTCACGCCCGTGAACACGATGGCCATCGCGCGACCGAGAACGGACATCGGGACCAGGCGCATGGCCGTGGCGGCGACCATCGACCAGAAGCCGCCCAAGGCGACGCCGAGAAGGAGCCTGGCCGTCAGCAGGGTGACAAGGCCGGTCGCCGTGGCCGTGAGCAGATTGGACAGGCTCAGGGCGATCATCAATCCGATCAGAACCCGCTTGCGGTCCCACCGTCGTGTCGCGACTGGAACGAGCAGGGCCGCGACGGCGGCGATCACGGCTGTGGCCGTCACGGCCTGGCCGGCGGCGCCGAGGGAAATTCCGAGATCGGCGGCCATGGGCGTCAGCACGCTCGGCGGAAGGAATTCAGCCATGACCAGCGCGAAGACGCTGAGGGACAGGGCGGCGATGCCCGACCACAAGGCCGTGGACGGGCTGTCTTGATCCATGGGGAGGGCGATCTGTTCCGTCATATGGGCTCATCCGTGGTTAGGGAGCCGAAGTGGGGAGCCGGCATGAGCGGCTCAATGCCGAAAACTCCGGAAGACTTATCCGATCGTCCGACTTCAATGGCGACGGCCGGTCGGCGGCTCTGTGCCTTTCTTCAAGGCGGGCACGCGACACAGCGCGAATATACGGCCCTTTCGGGCACGTCGGCTCTCTTGGCGGTCAGGCGGCAGGCGATGGATTCTTCCCGCCAGACCACCGGCGTCGAGCGCCGCCTCGTCCAGCCAGACACAGCATCTGCGCGCTTCTGTCCCAAGCGTCCGCAGTCGAATTGTGGAGATTTGGCGATGTTTGAGTGTTGACTGGGCGGGCGTCGCGCAAATGCGCTTCCATCAAACATACATCGGAGTGTGTTGGGAAATTTAAATAGGGAATACAATCGTGTCTTAGAAGCCGCCCTCTCGAATGAGGGGATGGTGATGCAACACCGCACACAAATACGTAATGTCTTGCTACTCGGATCGGCGCTCGCCGTCGTCCCGATGTCAGCCTGGGCGGCCGCAGACGCGCCCGCTTCCGCGCCTTCCAGCCCTGCCGCATTGGAAGCAGGCGCGCCGGTCGGGGAAGTGACGGCCCTGACGGATGTCGTCGTCACCGCCACCAAGCGCGAGACGAACCTTCAGGACACGCCCATCGCCATTTCGGTGATGAGCCGCGAGGCCCTGGAGAACCGCCACGTCCAGAGTCTGATGGACCTGGCCGACGGCGCCGTTCCCGGCCTGCGCATCGCCACCTTCGAGGCCCGCCAGTCGGCCTTGACCATCGGCATCCGGGGCATCGTGCCGAACGACGCCAACCAGCCTGCCCGTGAGCAGGGCGTCGGCGTCTATGTCGACGGCGTCTATCTGGGCCGCCAGCACGGCCTCGGCGCCGCATTGCTCGACATCGAGCGCATCGAGGTCCTGAAGGGCCCGCAAGGCACCCTGTTCGGCCGCAATACCGAGGGCGGCGCCCTGTCGCTGGTGACCCGCAAGCCGACGGGCGAGTTCGGCATGCGGGCGAAGGCCGGCGTGGGCAATCTGAACGCCTACAACAGCGAACTCCACGTCGACTTCGCCGCCATCGGCGACTTCGCCGTCAAGATGGACGGCGTGATCTCGACCCAGGGCCCGGTCACCAAGAACCCTCTGCCCGGCGAGGAAGGCTTCGGCGCCTATGATCGTCGCGGTCTGCGCGGCCAGGTACGCTGGACCCCGACCGCCAACTTCACCGCTGACCTGGCCGCCGACATCGGCAAGGACAAGAACACCCCCTTCTACAGCCAACTGCTGAACTTCAACCCGAACGGCCTGAAGGTCGTGCCGTGGACCTCGACCAGCATTCCTTCGGGCAGCATCCGCGCCCTGGCGCCGATCGTTCAGGTCAACGGCGACAGCATCATGAAGGTCGCGGACATCGGCGTGCCGCAGCAGTGGAGCGTCGACGACACCAAGGGCGTCGATCTGCACCTGTCGTATCGTCCCAACGACAATCTGGAACTGCGCTCGATCACCGCCTACCGCGAAGTCGCCGTCGAGCAGTACGACAATATCGCTGGCGCCCACCGCCCGCCGGTCGTCGGCCCGAACGCCAACTTCAGCCGCTATTCGCTGGCCGGCCTGTGGCAGCACCAGTTCAGCCAGGAGGTCCAGGCGGTCGGTTCGCTGGGCGACCGTATCGACTATGTCGGCGGCCTCTACTACTTCAAGGAAACGGCTTCGGACGATGCGGCGACGCCGTCCACCAACCGGTGGAACGCCGACGGCACGGGCTACACCATCCTTGATCCGACGCCGACCATCCGCGGCTTCCGTTCGATCGACCGCCAGAGCCGCGCCGAATCCGAGTCCAAGGCCGTCTATGGCCAGGCGACCTGGACCCCGGCCGTGCTCAACGACGCCCTGCACGTCACCGCCGGCGGCCGCTTCACCTGGGACGACAAGTCGGGCGTCCTGTCCAAGGTCAACAACGCCGCGACCAACTTCACCTTCCAGGAGAAGAACGAACGCTTCAACCCGATGGTGACCGTGGCCTATGACGTCAACGACGACGTCAACGTCTACGCCAAATACGCCACGGGCTATCGCGCCGGCGGCGCGAGTTCGCGCTCGCTGACCTATCGCTCGTTCGGTCCGGAAGACATCAAGTCCTACGAACTGGGTGTGAAGAGCGACTGGCTGGATAGCCGCCTGCGCCTGAACGCCGCCGCCTTCTATTCGGAGCGTGAGGACAGCCAGATCGACTTCAGCCTGGTGACCGTGATCGGCGCCTCGACCCGCAACACCCTGGAGACGATCAACGCTCCCGGCACGACCAAGATCAAGGGCGTGGAACTGGAAGGCATGGCGCGCGTCACCGACGCCCTGACCCTGTCGGCGTCCTACGCCTATACGGACGCCGAGGTGCCGCCGACGCGCAATCCGTTCAGCGGCGTCGTGCAGCAGGTCTTCATCGCCTTCACGCCGAAGAACGCCTTCAACCTGGCCGCCGACTACTCGGCGCCGATGTTCGGCGCGACCTTCAAGGCTCACGTCGACGCCAACTACGCCGACGCGACCCAGGCCTTCGACCAGTTCGAGTTGAAGAACGACAGCTCCTTCATCGTCAACGGCCGCCTGGCCCTGACGGACATCGCCACCCGCGACGGCGGTCCCTCGATCGAGTTGGCCCTGTGGTCGCGCAACCTGTTCAACGAGCAGTATGTCTATCGTCGCGACCCCTCGAACCGGGCGACGATCGGCGACTACGGCAACTTCAACACGCCGCGCACCTTCGGCCTCGAGGCAATGGTTCGCTACTGACCCAAGCAGACGGCCTGCGGGCTGTCGCGCTGGAAAGCTCGGGCCCTCCTCGACAGAACACGTCGGGGAGGGTCCGAGAATTTGGCCCTGCTCGATCCTTCAGGGGATGGTTTCCCTGGACGCGGCCCGGGAAGCGAGTGCATGGCAGGGCGAGGAGACGCCATGAGCAATCTGGTTCTGATCGCGGAAGACGAAGTCGAGATCGCCGACATTCTCGGCGCCTATCTTCGCCAGGAAGGCTTCCGCACCGTCTGGGCCGCCGACGGCGAGACCGCGGCCGAGCTTCACGCCGCGTTGAAGCCGGATCTGGTGCTGCTCGACGTACGCATGCCCGGGCGCGACGGCTGGGACGTGCTGGGGGAACTGCGTCGGCGAGGCGAGACGCCGATCATCATGATCACCGCCCTGGACAAGGACATAGACAAGCTGCAGGCCCTGCGCATCGGGGCGGACGACTATGTGGTCAAGCCGTTCAACCCGGTGGAGGTCGTCGCCCGGGTCCACGCCATCCTGCGTCGCGGGAGCACGGGCGGCGGCGCCCGCATCCTCCGGGTCGGCCCGCTGGAAATCGATACGGACGGATACCTGGCCCACTTCGTCGGCGCGTCCGGTCGTCGGCGCCTCAGCCTGACCCTGACCGAGTTCCGGATGCTGGCTCATCTGGCGACCGCCCCCATGCGGGTCTTCACCCGCGCGGAACTGGCCGAGGTCTGCCTGGCGCGCGCGGACGTGCAGGACCGAACCGTTGACAGCCATCTCAGCAAGGTGCGTCGGAAGCTCGAAGAAGTCGGCGCCGAAGGCGTGCTGGTCAGCGTCCGCGGCGTAGGCTACCGGCTGGAGCCGAACGGATGAGGCGTGCGGCCAGCCTGAGCCGCAAGATCGCCGTGCGCATGGCGATCGTCACGCTCAGCGGTCTGGCTGTCGCCGCCCTGTTCGCCTTTTCCGTCTACATGTGGGTGTTCGAGAACCACCCGGAGGCCGTGCCGCCGCCCAGCGAATGGCTGCCCCAGCCCATCGACTATCTCGCCATCGCCGGCGCGGTGGCGGCTGCGGTCGGCATAGCCGTCGCATCAGGCGTGCAACTGGCGCGCCGCATCGTCCTGCCGCTGACCTCGCTGGCGGAGACGGCGCGGCGCATCGCCGGCGGGGATCTGTCGGCGCGCGCCGTGGTCGGCGACCGCACCATCGGCGAGACGGCCCGTCTCGTGGACGACTTCAACGCCATGGCGGCCCAACTGGAGCGGCTGGCCGACGGCATGGTGACCTGGAACGCCTCCATCGCTCACGAGCTGCGGACGCCGCTGACCATCCTCAAGGGGCGGCTGCAAGGCGTCTGGGACGGCGTCTTCGACATGGACGAGGCCACCCTGGTCAGCCTTCTGAAGCAGGTCGACGGCCTGGCCCGGCTGGTCGAGGATCTGCGGGTCGTCAGCCTGGCCGAGAGCGGCCACCTGCATCTGCAGCTGGAAGAGGTCGATCTGGCTCAGGTGATCGGCGATCTCGAGGGCGCGGTGTCGCCTGGGCTGGCGGCGGCGGGATTTACGCCGCAATGGCGTCTGGAGACGGCGAAAACCGTATGTGATCCCGTCCGCTTGCGGCAAGCCGTTCTGGCCCTCATCGAGAATGCGCGCGTCCACGCCACGCCCGGGCCGCTCGTGGTGGAAACCCATGCGACGCCGGATGGGGTTCGCATCCTTGTTCAGGATTCGGGCCCTGGGCTGGCGGAGGGCTTCGAGGCTCTGGCGTTCGATTCCTTTCGGCGGGGGAACGCGCTGGGCGGCAGCGGCCTGGGGCTCTCAGTGGTCCGGGCGGTCGCCGAGGCGCACGGGGGCGGCGTCGCCTATCGACGGGTCGAAGGAGGCTCCGTTTTCGAGATACGGACGCCGTGAAGCAGGAGCGTCGGAGCGATTGTTCACCTCCTGGAAGTCGGCAGGACCAGAGATAGACTCGAGCGATAGATGGCCGTGGCGAGCGGTGTGAACCTTCGTCTGCCCCGACCGGGGTTTCTTGGGCGGTGAAGATTTTCTATCCGGCGATGGCAGTTCATTTGCCTTGAGGCCGCCCCTTGTCGCGGGCAGAAGGCGCTCATGTTCTCGCATGTGCGAAATCTGCTGGCAGGGGGTCTGCGGGCGCCTCGGCGGGAGGTCGTTCGCGGCGCCCTGGGCGCGGCTGTCGGAATCGCGGCCTGTGGTTTGATCGCGCGCTGGCTGGTGGAGGGGCGGATGTCCTTTTCGCCCTTGCTGGCGGCGCCGATCGGGGCGTCGGCCGTCCTGGTTTTCGCCCTGCCGGCCAGCCCGCTGGCGCAGCCGCGCGCCGTCATCGGCGGCAATATGCTGGCCGCCTTCGTCGGAGTGGCGTGCGGCCTGGTCGTTCCTGATCCCCTGCTGGCGGCGGCGCTGGCCGTCGGCGCGGCGATTTTCGCCATGAGTCTGCTCGGGTGCCTGCATCCGCCCGGCGGCGCCATGGCCCTGGGGGCGGCCTTGGCCGCTTCCTCGTCGACGCCGCTCGGGTTTGATTATCCCCTTGTTCCTGTCGGCCTCTGTTCGGTGCTGCTGGTGGTTGCTGCGAGCGTCTACGGTCGTCTCACCGGCCACGCCTACCCCCGTCGTCTGGAGGCTGCGCCGAGCCCGCATCGCACCCAGGACCGCCCTCCGACCGAGCGGTTCGGCTATACGCGCGCCGATCTGGATCAAGCCCTGGCGCAATACGGCGATCTGCTGGATGTCAGGCTTGAAGATCTGGACGCCCTGTTCCGCAAGGTCGAGCTGCAAGCGCATCGACGTTTGCACGCGGCCATCCCCTGCGCCGACATCATGTCGCGCGACGTGATCGCCTTGCCGGCGGATCAGGCTGCGGACCTGGCTCTGGCCAGGCTACAGGCGCACGAACTCAGAACCGCGCCGGTGGTCGATGCGCGTGGGCGGGTTCTGGGCCTGGTCCGACGCGCGGAGCTGCTGGCGGGCGGCGCTCGTCCGGTCGCTGGCCTGGCCGATCCCGTGGTCCATACCGTGCGGCCGACCGCGCCGATCGAGGCGCTGTTGCCCCTGTTGTCGAGCGGTGCGACGCATGAGGTCTTGGTCACGGACGAGGACGGGGTCCTGGTTGGAATCGTCACCCAGACGGATCTGCTCGCGGTTCTTTACAGGGCGCATGTCGTCGAGGCCGTGGCGTCGGCCCAGGCCGCCTGAGCATCACGATCTGCAGGGAAGCGACCAAGGGTCGCGAACCCAGTGGTTGCAAGTGACAATGACTATCATTAGGCACATCCGCATCGTCGTTTTCGACAGGGATGAAGTCACAGATGATGCGCGCCGTTTCCGCCCTGGCCCTGCTGACCGCTGTCGGCGGCCTTTTCAGCGCCTCATCGGCTGACGCGCAAACGGCGGCGCAGAACGCGACGACCGTCGACGACGTGGTCGTCACGGCCTCGACCCGAGCCCAGAAGATCGAGCAGGCGCCGGCGACCATCAGCCTGATCACCTCTGAACAGTTGCAGAGCAGAGCCTATGCCGACCTGTTCGACGCCGTGAGGGACGTGGAGGGGGTGTCGGTCAGCGGCGGCTCCAACTTCCAGGACGTCTTCATCCGAGGCCTGCCGGGCGCCTACACCCTGACGCTGGTGGACGGGCGGCGGCAGTCGACGCGCGACGCCCGAGTCAACGGCAACGGCGGACTGGAGCAGAGCTTCACTCCGCCCGTCTCGGCCATTGAACGCATCGAGGTCGTGCGCGGACCGATGTCGTCCCTCTACGGCTCGGACGCCATCGGCGGCGTGGTCAACATCATCACCCGGAAGGTCCCCGACCGCTGGGGCGGTACGGTTTCAGCCGACCATGTCGCCCAGGAAAACAGCGACAGCGGCGACTGGAGCCAGGGCCAGTTCTATCTGGCCGGGCCGATCGTCGGCGGCAAGCTGGGCGCCCAGATCTGGGGGCGGGTCTTCGACCGGACCGAGGACGACATCTTCAATGCGCCGAACAGCACCGGCGTCATGGGTTCCGAGGAATACAGCGTGACGGGGCGGCTGGCGTGGACGCCGACGCCGGATCACGAAATCCTGCTGCAGGCCGACACGACGAGGATCGAAAGGTTCAGCACGGCGGGCAAGACCCTGGCCGCCAATGCGCGCAGCACCCGCAATGACCACAGCCGGGACAGCGCTTCGCTGTCGTGGAACGGCGACTGGACCTGGGGAACCAGCGCCCTGTCCGTGATGCGCGAGGAAGCCTCCCGCGAGATATTCACTGCCGATGCGACGGTGGCGATGGCGCGCAACCCGCGTGCGCCGGAACTGACGAACACGGTCTTCGACGCCCTGTTCAACCTGCCGCTGTCGGGTTCGCCGCTGGGCGATCACAACCTGGTCTTCGGCGGTCAGTGGATCGAAAACAGCCTGAAGGACATCAATCCCGGCGCCCGGGACAATGTCGCCAAGACCTTCGACGTCTGGCAGCGCGCCCTCTTCATCGAGGACGAATGGACTCTGACGCCGCAACTGGCGTTGACGCTGGGCCTGCGGGTCGATGACCACAAACGCTATGGCGACCACTGGAGCCCGCGCGCCTACGCCGTCTGGACGCCCAGCGAGACCCTGACGATCAAGGGCGGGGTCTCGACCGGCTTCCGCGCGCCGGAGATCCGCGCTGTGGCCGACGGCTACGCCTATGAAACCGGCGGCGCCAACTGCAACTACGGCGCGGGCCTGTGCGGCGTCATCATCGGCGATCCGAACCTGAAGCCGGAAAGCAGCGTCAACTATGAGGTCAGCGCCCTGTGGCGGCCGATCCCGGCGCTGTCGTTGAACGCCACGATCTTCCGCACCGACTTCAAGGACAAGATCGCCGATGACCGCGTGTGCGGTCCCGACGCCAACAAGAACGGCGTCTGCGACGTGCCCAACGAGGTCCTGCGCTGGAGCGAGGACCCGCTGTATCAGCTCTACTACTGGTACAATATCAACGACGCCCGGATCCAGGGCGTGGAACTGAGCGGACGCTGGCAGGCGACGGATCGTCTGGCGCTGAAGGCAGGCTACACCTACACGGATTCCAGGCAGAACGGCGGCCTGTACGACGGCCTGCCCCTGTCGCGCACGCCCGAGCACATGGCCAATCTGCGCGCCGACTACGCCGCGACCGATCGGGTCAATCTGTGGGCGGCGGGCTCCTATCACGGCGAGGAGGTCAACGCCGGCCTGCGCGTCGGCGTGAACGGAAAGCCGGTCATGGACGGGGCGCGTCAGGTGGGGCGCCGCTATCCCGACTACACCCTGCTGGACGTGGGCGCCAACTGGCGGGTGCGCGATGCGGTGACGCTGAAGTTCGGCGTCTACAACCTGACGGACAAGGTGCTGAAGGTGGCGGACTACGACTTCCAGGGCGACGGGCGTCGCTACTGGATGGGCGTGAGCTGGGACTTCTGAGGATGGGGCCGATGATGGCGATGAAGCCGGGCCGTCGCGCCCTTCTGCTGGGGGCGGCGGCGCTTTTGGCGGGCGCCGGAGCGAGCGCCTGCACGCGGCGTGAAGGTGGGGTGGCGTCGTCGTCCCTGCTGACGGACCTGCGGGATCGGCCGCTGGCGATCACCCCGCCGGTGACGAAGCTGTCGATCGACGACAGCCGTTTCCTGATCGCCCTGTCCCTTATCCACCCCGATCCGGTCAGCCTGCTGGCTGCCTGGGCGGGGGACGTGAACCGCCTCAGTCCTGAAATCTACGCCGCCTACCTGGCCAAGTCGCCCGTCCTGGCGAACCTGCCCAAGACGCCGAGCTCGGCCGCCGCCTTCAATGTCGAGGCGGTGCTGGGCGCCCAGCCCCAGGTCGCCCTGGTGTCCCTGGATTCCGGCCCGACCGACACCCAGGCCGCCCAGTTGGAGCAGGCCGGGGTTCGCGTGGCCTATATCGACTTCTTCCAGCACCCGTTCGAGAACCAGTCGCGCAGCCTGACCCTGCTGGGGGCCATGACCGGCCGCGAGGAGCAGGCGGAGGCCTACAACGCCTTCCGCGCCGCCCGGTTGAAGACCATTTCCGATCGCGTGGCGGGGCTCAAGGACGATCAGAAACCGACCGTCTTCCTGGAGGCTCATGCGGGCAACGGGCCGGATTGCTGCAACTCGGTCGGGGCCGGGAACATCGGCGACTATCTGACCTTCGTCGGCGCGCGCAACATCGGCGCCGAGGTGTTGAAACAGCCGTCCGGCAAGCTGAATCTGGAGTTTGTGGTCGAGCGCGACCCTGACATCTACATCGCCACGGGCGGCCCGCACCTGGAGAAGGTCGGCGGCTTCGTCGTCGGACCCAAGTACGACGTCGAGACGTCGCGCGCCTCGCTGCGTCGCGTGGCCGGGCGGCGCGGCCTGTCGACCTTGAAGGCGGTGCGCGAGAACCGCGTCCACGGCCTGTCGCACCAGTTGATCAACTCGCCCATCGACATCGTCGCCACCGAGGTTCTGGCCAGGTGGATCCAACCTGAGCTGTTCGCCGACCTGGACCCGCGCGCCACGCTGAACACGATCAACGAACGCTTCCTCGCCGTGCCCTATCGCGGCGACTACTGGACCGACCTGGTCCCTGCCTGACGATCCCAAAAAGGAGAGACCGAATGACCATCCTGCGCAAAGGCGTTCTGACCGCCGCCGCTCTCGCCGTCCTGGCGACGGCGTCCGCCGTCTCGGCCCAGTCGATCGAGAAGACCGTCAAGGTCGCGCCCGGCGGACTGTATGAAATCGTCTTCAACCCTGCGGACAACGACGTCTATGTCGCCGCCATCGGTCCGCGCGGCGAGAACCGCGCCCAGGTCGTGCGGCTGGACGGCCGCACCCTGGAGACGGAAACGCCGGTCGATGTCTCGGCCAACCCCCTGTTCGGCCTGGGCCTGAACAGCCGCACCCAGGTGCTGTACGGAACCGACACCCGCGCGGGCGCCGTCACGGCCATCGACCTGAAGACCGGTCGCGTCCTCGCCACCTTCCGCCACGGCGACGAAGAAGGCGCCCATGTGCGCGAGGTCATCGTCGATGAGCAAAGGAACAAGGCCTATGTCACCATCGTCGGCGGCGACGCGGGCGATGCTTCCCGTCCCAACCTGATCTGGGTGATCGACGGCGCGACCAACCGGGTCGAACGCACCATCGCCGCTCCGGTCGGCGGCCTGACCGGCGCCGCCCTGGACGTCGCGGCCAACCGCCTGTTCGTCACGGGCATGGGCAGCAACGAGGTGGCGGCCATCGATCTTGCAAACGGCCAGGTCGTGGGCAAGTGGGCGGCCGGCGGCGAGTCCCCGACCAATGTCGCCGTGGACGCCGAAGGTCGTCGCCTGTTCGTCGCCAACCAGAAGTCGGGCGATCTGACCGTGCTGAACGCCGATACCGGCGCCCTGCTGCAGACGGTCAAGACCGGCGAAGGGGCCTTGAGCGTCGCTTATAATCCCGGGGTCAAGCAGATCTATGTCGCCAACCGCCAG
The DNA here is from genome assembly GCF_040549405.1 of Brevundimonas faecalis. Taxonomy (NCBI): domain Bacteria; kingdom Pseudomonadati; phylum Pseudomonadota; class Alphaproteobacteria; order Caulobacterales; family Caulobacteraceae; genus Brevundimonas; species Brevundimonas faecalis. Next base: position 14,644 of record NZ_JBEPTF010000001.1, read on the forward strand.
GCCGGCACGGTGACGGTGGTGGACGCCGACACCTATGCGGTGAAGGCAAACCTGCAGACCGGCACCTTCCCGCAGACCATCGCCGTGGATCGCGCGACGGGCGCCGTCTATGTCACCAACAAGGCGCGGGGTCTGCCGCGCGGCGCCCCGGCCGGCACGCCGGTCCCGGTGGATCCGACCGGCGACGTGGTGACGCTGATCCGTCCCTGATTATCGTTGTTTCCAGCCTGAAAGGCCCGGTCGCTGCGGCGGCCGGGCCTCTTTTTTCAGGTCAGCACGCCGTCGATCATGACCTGTAGCGCGCCGCGCTCGCACCGCAGGACGCGAGCCGAAACGCGGTAGACCTGGGCCAGGATGCCGGGCGTCACCGCCTCGTCCGGCGCGCCGAAGGCGACCAACCGTCCCTGGGTCATGACCGCGATCCGGTCCGAGACGCGGGCCGCCGCCTGAAGGTCATGCAGGACGATCATCACCGTCATGCCCCGCTCGGCCGCCGCCTCGCGCGCCAGGTCCAGCACGCGTAGCTGATAATGCAGGTCCAGGGCGCTGGTCGGTTCGTCCAGCAGCAGCAGGCGCGGTTCGCGCGCCAGGGCCTGAGCCAGGCCCGCCAACTGCTTCTGCCCGCCTGACAGGCGGTCCAGCCTCTGTCCGGCCAGGGCCTCGGCGCCGATCCGTTGCAGCACCTCATAGGCGCGTTCGACGGCCTGTTTGTCGGTGAAGTCGGCGCCGCCCAGGGGCGTGGCTCGGATCGAGGCGACCACCGTCTCTAGCACGGTCAGCGCCACGCCCTGCGGCAGGGTCTGGGGCATGTAGGTGACGCGCTTGGCCCGGTCGGCCAGCGACAGGCCCGTCAGCTCCGTCTCGTCCAGTCGGATCGAGCCCTTGGTCGGGATCAGGCCGGCCAGGGCGCGCAGGAAGGTGCTCTTGCCCGCGCCGTTCGGTCCCACCACCGACGCCACCTCGCCGGCGGCCAGGGGCGGCAGGCTCAGCGCCTCGACGATTGAACGACCGCCGTAGCCGGCGGTCAGGCCGCGGATGTCCAGCCTGCTCATCCCCGTCCTCCGTTGCGGAAGATCAGCACCAGGAAGACCGGCACGCCGATCACGGCGGTGACGATGCCGACCGGCATCAGAACGCCGGGCACGATGACCTTGGACGCCGCCGAGGCCAGGGACATGATGACGGCTCCCGCCAGGACGCTGGCCGGCAGGAAGAAGCGGTGGTCCTCGCCGACCAGCAGACGTGCGATGTGCGGCCCGACCAGGCCGATGAAGCCGATGGCGCCGACGAAGGCCACGGCGGTCGCCGACAGCAGGCTGACCCGCAGCAGGGACAGGAAGCGCAGACGCTTCACGTCCACGCCGAAGCTCATGGCCCGGTCCTCGCCCAGCCGCAGCGCGGTCAGCCCGCGCGAGGACAGAAGCGAAAAGGGCGCGACCAGGGCCAGCACCAGGGCCAGGGCCCCGACATTGCTCCACGTGGCTCGCGACAGCGACCCCATGGTCCAGAACACCAACTGCTGCAGGGCCTCGGCCGAGGACAGGAACTGCACCAGGGCCGTCAGGGCGTTGAAGGCGAAGACCAGGGCGATCCCGAACAGGACGATGTTCTCGACCCCCGACCCCTTCAGCCGCGCCAGGGCCTGGAGCGCCAGCACCGAGCCGAAGGCGAAGACGAAGGCGTTCAAGGGCACCAGCCAGTCGGCCCCGATGAAGCCGGCGCCCACGCCCAGCACGATGGCCAGGGAGGCGCCGAACGACGCGGCCGAGGACACGCCCAGGGTGAAGGGGCTGGCCAGCGGATTGTTCAGCACCGTCTGCATCTCGGCCCCCGCCAGGGCCAGGGCGGCGCCCACCATCATGGCCATCAGGGCGTAGGGTAGGCGCACCTGCCAGACGATGGCCTGTTGGGCCGGCGTCAGGCTGGAAGGGTCGAAGACGCCGGCGAGGACCGTCAGCGGCGAGATCGAGGAAGGCCCCGTCGCTATGTCCAGAAGCAGGGCGACGACCGCCAGCACGGCCAGGGCGGCGATGGCCAGAAGCCTGGTTCGGATGTCCCGGGAATAGGCGATCACGGCCTCGGGCGCAGCGCGTTCAGCGTCCGCCAATTGACGACCTCCACTCAGCGAATGCGTCGCAATACATGTTTGCTTCCGGATCGGCTAGGGTGGCGGAATGATGCAGACCTCCCCCGCCTTTCTTGACGACCCTTCCGCTGCCTTGACCAGGGTCCTGCGACTGCCAGCCGTCGACGGCGCGCCCAGCCTGGAACTGCGCCTCAGCTTGCCGGAAGGGTCACGTTCGCCGCAGGGGCGGCCCGTTCTGATCATTCTGGAAGCCGAGGCCTATTTCGAGGCGGCGGTGCAGATGGCGCGTCGCCTGATCCGGCGGTCGGCCAAGACGCGCGTCGATCCGCTGATGATCCTGGGCGTGTCTCTGACGGATGCGCCGGACCGAATTTCGGCCTTTGTCTTCACGTCCGGCGCCGACGGGCGGGATGTCGTCCCCCAGGGCGCTGGTTTGCTGCGTCGATTGACCGAAGAGATCTTGCCGCTCCTGGTCGCCGAGGGGGCGGATCCCGACAACGTCGCCCTCATGGGGCATTCCATGTCGGGCCTTTTCGTCCTGCAGGCGCGCGCCGCCGCCGCGCCCTTCGCCCGCTATGTCGCGGCCAGCCCGTCGATCTGGTGGAATCCGGACGTGATCGCCGCGCAGCCTGTCCGTTCCGACGCCGAGACTGATCTGCTGGCGGTGGTGGGCGAACGCGAGGAGACGCCGGGTCTGCCGCCTGCGCATCTGGCGCGGCGGATGATCTCCAACATGCAGGGCCTGGCTGATGCAGGCGGGACGCGGCTGCGGGTTCTGGAGGACGAGGATCACGGTTCGACGCCTTACGCCGCTCTTCCGGCCGCCCTGCGTTTCGCCTCTCCGCTCAAGGGCGCCTAGGCGGCGTCGCGCTCTTCGATGGGCTCGACGCGGAATTCTATGCCTTCGGCCAGGCGATAGCCCAGACGTTCGAGCAGTTGCTCCACGGAGTCGGCCAGGGCGTCGTCCTGAATCTGAAGGATCTCGTTCCGCTGGACACAGCTCAGGCTGATGGTCCGCGTGGCGCGTCGCAGGCGGAAGAAGCGCCGCGCGTTCCGACGAGCGGCGACCTCCGCCAGGCCCAGCGCGTTCAGCAGGGTGAGGAAGCGAGAGACCGCCGCGCGGGAGACCAGGCTGCCGTCGCGACGCGCGGTCGCCAGGACGCCGTCCACGTCGAGCGGCTGCGGTGCTCTCAAAAGGACATGCAGGACGTCGCGGCGCGACCGGTTGAGCAACAGGCCGCGCGCCTTCAGCGCCTGTTCGATCTCGGTTTCGCAGACAGCGGCGAGGGGGGCGTGCGGCATTGAAAGAATGGGGGCGAACTGTTGGACATGAAGAGGGGCTCGCGCGCGACGGCGGGAGCCCCTGATCGGCTTGGCGAGGATCAGCGCGCGGGGCGGATCCGCAGGACGGAGTCGTTGCCCTCGTTGGTCCAGCCCGACTTGACGGCGGCGTAGATATTGCCGCGCCCGTCGGTCGAGACGTGGTTGGCCACGGGCGGGGCGGGCAGGTTGGCGACGATGCGGCCGTCGACGTCCGCCACCGTCACCGTGCCCGCGCCGAAGGTGCTGACGAAGACACGACGCGATCTCGGTTCGAACACGACATTCAAAGCGCCTGCGCCGACCGGGGTGTCGGCCACGACCGATCCGTCCGAACCCTTCAGCACCACCAGATTGTCGGTGCCCTGGGCCGCGACGAAGATGCGGTCGGTCTGCGGGTCATGCGAGACGCCGATCACGCCGCGCGCGCCCGGCACGGGGAAGACATGCTCGACCGTGTCGGTGCGGGTGTCGATGACCGCGATCTCATTGGTCGAGTTGGAGGCGACGTAGAGACGGCGCGCCTCGCGGTCGTAGGAGACGCTGGCGGCCGAGAAGGTCTCGCCGCGCACGGTCGAGTCGATCTTGATCCGCTTGGCCACCGTCAGGGCGCCGGTGTCGAACACCACGACCTCCGGTTCGAAGGTGGCGCTGGCGTAGGCCTTGCCGTCCTGTTCGTCGATGACGACGTCGCGGGCGTGGTTGACCGTGCCCGGCTCGAACTGGCGCACCAGGGACAGGTCCGACTGGCGATAGACGGCGACCGTGTTCTGGCGACTGTTGCTGACCCAGACGGTGTCATGGGCGTCGTCGACGCCGACGCCGTAGACGGCGAAGACGCCGCCGTCCTGGGGCTGACCGTCGCGGCCGGTGCGGCCCGGTGCGGCGGCCGGGGTGACGCGGGCCTCGACCGCCAGGGTGTCGGCGTTCAGGCGCAGCAGCTCCGACTGGCGCACCGGCGGACGGCCGACCGCCGAGGTGGCGAAGACGGCGTTGCGCTTGGCGCTGTAGGCGGTCTGATACAGGCCGCGCGTCGGCTGGACGTTGGTCACGCGATAGGCCGCCTCGTTCGACAGCGGCACGTTCGGCGAGATCTTCAGATTGGCCAGGACGGCGTTGTAGGGCGCCTGGGACACCGCCACGATCGGATGATTGCCCGGCTGGGCGTCGGCGGGCAGCGTCAGGCGCGCCTCGAAGCCGCCCTCGGCGTTGGCCGTGATCGGGCCGGTCGACAGCGGCGTCTGGCCGTACATCAGGACGACGTTCTGACCGGGATGGAAGCCGCGGCCGCTGGCCACGACCGGACCGCCCGGCAGGACGGGTCTGCCGCGCTCGCCGGACGAGAAGTTCACCTGGCCTTCGACCAGACGCTCGGGCGCCGAGAACAGGGCCTGGGCCGAGGCGACCGCAGGAACCGCGACGGCCGAGGCCGCCAGGAGGGCGCCGAGGGCGACGCCGCGAAGGGATTGGCTCAGTTTAATCATGATCGCTGCATCTCCGGATCAGAAGCGGGTGGTCAGGCCAACGAAGAAGCGGCGGCCGGGCGAGTAGTAGCCGTCGCCGGCGGTGCCGCTGACCTTCTCGTTGAAGAGGTTGGAAACGCCGGCGCGCAGGGTCACCGTGTCGGACGCCTCATAGGCGGTGGTCAGATCGAACTCGGTGCGGGCGTTAGTCAGGGTCGAACCGCCGCTCAACTGTTCGCCGGTGTACTGGGCCGACAATATGAGCCCCAGACGGTCCGTCGCCCGCCAGTCCAGCGAGGCGTACCCCGACCATTCCGGCGTGGTGATCAGGCTGGCGCCGGTATCCAGGTTCTTGGCCTCGATCATCCAGGTGGCGTTGGCGCGCAGGGTCAGGTCGTAGGGCAGGCTGGCCTGGCCGGTCAGTTCCAGACCCTTGGTGCGGGCGCGCTGGACGTTCTCGTTCTTGGTCCACCAGCGGCCTTCGAAATAACCCAGCGGCGCGTACTGGATCTTGTTCTCGAAGTCGGTGTGGAAATAGGTGGCGGCGAAGCTGTAGGCGGCGCCGTCGTAGGCGAAGCCGAACTCGTAGCTGGTGCTTTCCTCGGGCTTTAGGTTCGGGTTTCCCGCCATCCAGCAGCCGCCCGAGGTGTAGACCAGGGGCTTGCCGTTTCCGTCCAGGATCGGATTGCCGTTCTTGTCCTTGGCGGCCATGCCGATCAGGCCCCGGCAGCCGTTGCCGCCGGACTGGGTCGCGGCGCCGGCGCTGTTCTCCTTCAGGGACGGCGCACGGAAGCCCTGGGAGACGCCGCCCCGGATGGTCCAGGCCTCAGCGGGATGCCAGACCAGATAGGCGCGCGGGCTGAAGTGCTCGCCGTACTTGTCATGGCTGTCCAGGCGGCCGCCGAGCGTCAGCAGCAGGTTCTCGCGCAGGGTGATCTGGTCCTCGGCGAAGATCGCCGCCGTGTCGCCCTTCAGCGTGGCGCCGGTGATGACGTTGCCGTCATAGTCGATCGGCACCGTGCCGATGGTGTCGGTGTTGGTCAGCTCTTCCTGACGGTACTGGGCGCCCAGCGCGAACTTGTGCCGCCAGACGAAATTCTTCTCGAAGTTCCACAGGCCGTCGATGATCAGCTCCTCGAACTCGCCGGAGCCGCCGTACTCGCCCATGGCCTTGTTCTCGAAGGCGTTGCGATAGACGTCCAGGCGCGTCTTGCCGAAGGACCATTCGCCCTCGTGGCTGGCGCGGAAGTTGGTGCGCTCGGTCTCGGAGCCGAAGGCGCCCTGAGGCGTCAGCACGCCGTTGCGGTTCGGCACCAGCAGCTTGGGCGCCAGGGGCTCCTCCACCCCGTAGTTGGCCTCGAACGAGAAGTTGTGATTCTGGATCGGCGCCCAGTTCAGCACGCCGTTCAGGCTCTTGTTGACGACGCCGCCCGTGCCGTTGGCGCCGGCGATGTTGACCTCGTCCGGATTGGTGCGGGCGTAGGTCGCGCCCAGCCTCAGCCCCAGGTTCTCCGCGAGCGGACCGGCCACGTTGACGCCCAGCTGATAGGCGTCGCCGCGCTCGGACTCCTCGGACCAAGTGTAGCTGGTGTTGGCCGAGCCGCGCCACGTCGGGGCGATCTTGCGGGTGATGATGTTGATGACCCCGCCCATCGCATCAGAGCCGTAGAGGGACGACATCGGACCGCGCACCACCTCGATACGCTCGATCATGTCGGGCGAGATCCAGTTCAGATCCTGACGGCCCAGGTCGGGGCGATAGCTGATGTCGCGCGAGTTGCCGACGCGACGGCCGTCCACCAGCACCAGGGTGTAGTTGTCCGGCAGGCCGCGGATGGTGATCTTGGACATGGCGCCGGTCGGGCTGACGCCGCCGGTCACGCCGGGCAGACGGCCCAGCAGTTCGCCCAGGCTCTGAACCGGTTGGCGTTCGATTTCTTCACGCGTGATGACGCTGACCGAAGCGGGGGCGTCGCGGGTATCGACGGCCGAACCGGAGGCGGTGACGATCACGTCGGCCACGGCGACGGCCTGAGGATCGACGCCCGGAGCCAGCGGGTTGTTCTCCGCCAGGGCCGGCGAGGTTGCGAGCAGGGTGGACGTCATCAGGCCGAGCCCGATGCGGCGAGTGGAAATAGGCATCTGCGCCCCCAGAAGGCATGCGTTGGTCGGGCGTTGTGCGCCCGGCGGGGAGGGAGGCTCGACGGTGCGAGCGACGGGCGCTTCTAATAATCATTCGCAAAATTGCCTCAATGCCGCATTCGGCATGGGCCGCATTCGCCTTGGGACATGAAGGCGGCGGGTCCTAAGAGACAGAGGCATGAAGGTTGCAATTGATATTCGTTATTAATATCGAGGCCGTCCTATTCCTCGAGATGTCGGAACAAGGCCTATGTCGGGGCGGCTTCCCCACCGCGCGGATTTCACCCTGCTGCAGCACCTGTCGGTGTTGATCGAGCAGCGCAGCGTCTCGCGCGCGGCTGAGCGGCTCGGGATCGGCCAGCCGGCCATGAGCCGGATCCTGGCGCGTCTGCGCGATCAGTTCGACGATCCCCTTCTGGTCCGTGGTCCGCGCGGCATGACGCCCACGCCCAGGGCGGAGGCGATCCTGGCGCCCCTGCGCGCCTGGCTGGACGCGGGCGAGGCGCTTCTGCGTGATCCGGGGGCGGAGCCCGCGCGCATGAAGCGGGTGTTCCGCCTGGCCTCCACCGATTTCGGACTGCTCAGCGTCCTCGCGCCGGTCATCGCGCGCATTGAACGCGAGGCTGCGGGAGTGGAACTGGCGGTCGAATCCCTGTCGGACGCCAGCTTGAGGCGGTTGGAAGACGGTCGCCTGGACCTGGTTCTGACGGGGTGGAACCCCGACGGGGCCGGGCTGAAGTCGCGCTGGCTGTTCCAGGAGACCTATCTGGGCCTGGCTCGGACCGATCATCCCGTGCACCAGGCGCCGCCGTCATGCGCGGATCTTCTGCTCTGGCCCCATGTGGCGACCTCCGTCGGCGACGGCTTCGGCGACTGGGTGGCCCAGGACCTGCCTGAAATCGCGGACCGCCGCGTCCTGGTCTGGGCGGAGAGCTTCTCCCTGGCGCCCTATCTGCTGAAGGAGGGAGAGGCGGTGGCGCTTCTGCCGCGTCGAGCCGCAGAAAGATTCGCCGTCGCCCATGATCTTCGCACCTTCCCGGCGCCCAAGGGCATGCGGCCTTTCGACTATCATCTGGTGTGGCACGAACGTTCGGATCTGGACGCAGGAACCCGGTGGCTGGCGGACGCCCTGTCCGCCGCCTTCGTCGGTGCGGCGTCGCGATAGACCGGGGCCGAGGTCAGGCGTCGGTGGTCGTCGGCAGGATCAACTCCGCTCTCAGGCCCGGACCGTTGTCCGACAGGCGCAACGCGCCGCCGTGAACGCGGGCGACCGCATCCACCATGGCCAGGCCGAGGCCGGAACCGCTCGCCCGCCCCGCGCCATGCTCCCGGCGATAGAAGCGTCGCACCACCTTGTCCCGCTCTTCCGGAGGAACGCCTGGACCCTGGTCGGAGACGCTGATGATCGTCAGATCTTCGGTCGTCCTGGCGGCTACCTTGATCTGCGTGGGCGAGCCGCCGTGGAAGACGGCGTTTTCAATCAGATTGGCCACGGCCTGTTGCAACAGGGCGGAATCCGCCCTGAGCGGCTGCGTCGGCTGGGCGTCGATCTCCAGACGGCCGCCGGCCTCCTCGACGAACGGCCGATAGATTTCGCCCACGGACTCGACCAGGGCGGAGGCGTCGACGCTTTCGGTCTTGAGAACCGCGCCGCCGCTTTCGATGCGCGCCAGCGCCAGAAGCGCCTCGAACAGGGCGCTGACCTGATCCGTCTCCTCAAGCGCGCGTTCGAGGGCGTCGGCGCGCGCATCGGGGTCGTCGAGGCCGGCGGCGATGTCTTCCAGCCGGTTCCGCACGCGGTTCAGCGGGGCGCGCAGTTCATGGGCCACGCTTTCGGACAGGGTCTTCAGGGTGGTCAGGGCGGCTTCCTGTCGATCCAGCATGTGGTTCAGGTTGACGGCCAACTCGTCGAACTCGCGGCCCAGGCCGACGGCGGGCAGGCGTGCGGACTCCTGACCGGCGATGATCCGGCCGACCGCCTGATTGACCTCGTCCAGCCGTCGCAGGAACAATCGACCGGAAATCCATCCGCCGCCCACCGCCAGCAGGATCAGCGCCAGACCGCTCCACAGGGCGTAGCGGCGAATGCCGCCGCGCAGTTCGTCCAGATGCTGGATGTCGCGTCCGACCGCCAGCAGGCCGCCGTCCGCCGCCCGGGCGCTGAGCGTCAGCATGTTGGGGGTCTGGTCGGGCCAGCGGGTCGGGCGTCCCTTGTCGGGCAGGTTGCGGCGAAAGCCGGCTTCATTGACCGCCAGGCGGGTCAGGCCGTTGGAAAAGACGGCGCCGTCCGGGGCCTCGACCAGCAGCAGATAGCGGCGCGCGTCGCGATTGCGGGCCTCGGCGTTCAGTTCCTGCACCAGTCGGGCGGTGCCGTGTCGGTCGGCGTCGGCGCGCATCACCTCCATCTGATGGTTCAGGCCGTCCCGCACCTCGGCCTCGGCGAACCGCATCAGGCCGTAGTCGACCCCGGCGACCATGACGACGGCGCCGAGCGCGAACAGGGCCGAAAAGGCGACGGCGTAGCGCAGTCCGGCCGTCGACCAGACTGAAGGGCGACGACGGCTATTCCGGGGTCTTGAGAACATAGCCCACCCCGCGGATCGTATGGATCAGGTCGCGGTCGAAGCCGCGGTCCACCTTGGCGCGCAGACGGCTGACGTGGGCGTCGATCAGGTTGGCGCGCGGGTCGAAATGGAAGCCCCACAGGCTTTCAAGAAGCATGGCCCGGGTCACCGCATGTCCGGCGTTGCGCGCCAGGCGCTCCAGCAGCTTGAACTCGTGCGGGGTCAGGTCCAGCGTCCGGCCGGCGCGCGTCGCCCGATGTGCGGCGACATCGACCTCCAGGTCGGCGACCTGATGCCGCATCGGCGCATCGGCCAGGGGTGGGCGCCGCACCAGGGCCTGAAGACGGGCGCTCAGTTCGCTGAAGGCGAACGGTTTGACCAGATAGTCGTCGGCGCCGGCGTTCAGGCCGGCCACCCGGTCGTCGACCGAGCCCAGGGCGGTCAGCATCAGAACAGGCGCCTTGAGCCCGGCGGTCCGCATCGCCTGGACGGCTTCGAGCCCCGGAAGGCCGGGCATCATGCGGTCGATGACGACGGCGTCATAGGCGCCTTCCACGGCCATGTGCAGCCCTGTCTCGCCCTCGGCCGCCTCGTCCACCGTATGGCCCTGTTGCCGCAGGCCGTCGGCGACGAAGGCGCGGGTCCGAGCGTCATCGTCAATGATAAGCATTCGCATGACCCTGCTTCTAGCGCGATGCGCGGGCGAGGTCAGGTCAATTGCGAATTAATCTCACGGCAAGGTCGCGCGAAGGTTGGGCGGCTATAGGCTCCGTTGTTGCGAATGACATGCAACAGCGTGATTTTCGGCGAGTTGGGTCATGGATGTCAGGACGGCGGAATTCTGGGGGGCGCCCGATCTGTCGATTCAAATCGGCGGAGACGGCGCGTCTGAGCGTCGAACCGCCGAGCAGGGAGGCGGCGATTCGTCGCTCGACTGGGCCTTCGGCCTGACCACCCCGGAACTTCGGCTGTTCACTACGGGCATGCGGCGACGTCTGACGCCGGGACCGGCGGCCACGCTGGGCGAGCGAACGCGACGTTTCTTCGCCGATCTTCCGCCCGCGACGGAGACGAAGGCGCCGTCGCCGCGTCTTCTGGTCGGCGCCCTGCCGTTCGACCGCGAGGCCGAGGATCGTCTTTTCCTGCCGCAGCGCGCCGCCAACCGCCCCTGGGCTTCGCCTCGAGCCGGAGCAGTCCCGCTCCGCGGCATGCGCCTGACCTCGCAGCCGTCGCGGGCGCACTATCAACAGGCGGTGGCCCGGGCATTGGAAGCGATGCGAGCGTCGCGGGACGGCCCGACGCGGCTCGATAAGGCGGTGCTGTCGCGCAGCCTCTTGGTTCAGGCGGATGCGCCGATCGACCCCTTCGCCCTGTGGCGCGACCTCAAGGCCGATCCGACCGCCGCGCGTTTCCTGGTCCCGCTGGGCCAGGGCCAGGACGGCGCCATGCGTCGCCTGGTCGGCGCGACCCCCGAGCTTCTGGTTTCCAAGCGGGGCCCGGCGGTCCTGTCCCACCCCCTGGCCGGGTCGGCGCGTCGCAGCGCCGATCTGTCGCAGGACGAGGCGGCGGCCCAGGACCTGCTGGCGTCCGAGAAGGATCGCCGAGAACACGCCCTGGTGGTCGAGGCCATCATGGATCTGCTGACGCCTTGGTGCAGCGACCTGCGCGCCCCGCCGGCGCCGGCCCTGGTCTCGACCCGGACCATGTGGCACCTGGGCACGCGCATCGAAGGGCGGCTGCACCGCCCGGACGAGACATCCGCCGCCGATCTGGCCGCCCTGCTGCATCCGACGCCCGCCGTCTGCGGTTCGCCGCGGGACCAGGCGGCGGAACTGATCCGGGACCTGGAAGGCTACGACCGGGGCTTCTACGCCGGGGCCGTAGGCTGGACCAACGCCTCCGGAGACGGCGCCTGGTACGTCTCCCTGCGTTGCGCCGAAGTCTGCGGCGACCAGGCGCGGCTCTATGCGGGGGCGGGCGTTGTCGAAGGCTCCGACCCCGCCGCCGAGGCGGATGAGACGTCGGGCAAGTTCCAGGCCGTGCTGCGCGCCCTGGGCGTAGATGAGGCGAGCCTATGATCCCCCTGCAACAGATCTGGCCGGACGACATGGCGGCGCGTTATCGGGCCAAGGGCTATTGGCGCGGCGAGACCTTCTCCCAACTGCTGCGCAGTCGCGCCGAGGCGCAGGCCGACGCCGTCGCCGTGGTCGGCATGGAGCAGTGCTGGACCTATGGCGAACTGCTGGAAAAGGCCGAGACGGTCGCCGCCGGCTTCCTTGCGCTGGGGCTGAAGCCTGGCGACCGGGTCGTGGTGCAACTGCCGAACCTGCCGGAGTTCCTCAGCGTGATCTTCGGCCTGTTCCGGGCCAAGCTGATCCCCGTCTACGCCCTGCCCGCGCACCGCTCGACCGAGGTCGTCCATTTCGTGACGCGTGCCGAGGCCTCGGCCTATGTCGTGGCCGATCGGCATGAGGGCTTCGACTACCGCGCCCTGGCCCGCGCCGTTCAGGCCGAGGTTCCCGAACTGCGCCACGTGATCGTGGTAGGCGAGGCCGAGGAGTTCGCACCCTTGGACGCCTTCCGCGCCGATCCTGCGTCCCTGCCGACGCAGGACGCCGATCCGTCCGACGTGGCCTTCCTGCAGATTTCGGGCGGGTCGACCGGCCTGTCCAAGCTGATCCCGCGCACCCACGACGACTATCTCTACAGCGTGCGCGAAAGCGCCGACATCTCGGGGCTGGAGCCGGAAAGCGTCTATCTGACGGCCCTGCCGGCGGCGCATAATTTCCCGATGAGTTCGCCGGGCTATCTGGGCGCCCTCTATGTCGGAGCGACGGTGGTGATGGCGCCGTCGCCGTCGCCGGACGTCTGTTTCCCCCTGATCGCGCGCGAGGGGGTGACGATCACCGGCCTGGTGCCGCCTCTGGCCCTGCTGTGGATGCAGGCGGCGGCCAAGAAGACCCACGACCTGTCCAGCCTTCAGGTGCTGCTGGTCGGCGGGGCCAAGTTCCTGCCCGAGGCGGCGCGGCGCGTGCGCACCGAACTGGGCTGCACCCTGCAACAGGTGTTCGGCATGGCCGAAGGGCTGGTCAACTACACCCGGCTGGACGACCCCGAGACCCTGATCGTGGAGACGCAAGGGCGGCCGATCAGCCCCGACGACGAGATCCTGATCGTTGACGACGCGGGCGCGCCCGTGGCCGAGGGCGAGCCGGGCGATCTGCTGACGCGCGGCCCCTATACGATCCGGGCCTATCACAACGAACCGGCGGCCAATGCGCGGTCCTTCACCGAGGACGGCTTCTATCGCACCGGCGACGTGGTGCGTCGCACGCCCGAGGGCTATCTGGTGGTCATGGGCCGGGCCACCGACCACATCAACCGCGCGGGCGAGAAGATCTCGGCCGAGGAGGTCGAGGATCACCTTCTGGCCCACCCGTCCGTGTTCGACGCGGCCGTGGTGTCGGCGCCGGACGACTATCTGGGCGAGCGGATCTGCGCCTTCGTCATCCCCAACGGCGCCGCGCCGCGCGGCGTCGAGCTGAAGGCCTGGATGCGCAAGCGCGACATCGCCGACTTCAAGGTGCCGGACCAGATCGTCTTCGTCGACGACTTCGCCGTGACCGCCGTGGGCAAGGTCAGCCGCCGCGAACTGCGCGCGGCGCTTCGCCAGCGCATTCTGGAAAACGAGGGCAAGGCGTGAGCGTCTCGAAGGGTCTTCCTGCCGTCCCGGCCTACGCCCTGCCGACCGAGGCGGAGATTCCCGCCTCGCGCGCCCAGTGGACGCTGGAGCGTGATCGCGCCGCCCTGCTGGTCCACGACATGCAGCGTTATTTCATGCGTCCCTATGCACCGAGCGCCGAGCCTCTGCCTGGGCTGATCGCCAACATCGCCCGGCTGATCGCGGCGGCGCGGGCGGCGGGCGTTCCTGTCTTCTACACCGCCCAGCATGGCGATCAGGACCGCCGCGACCGGGGCCTGCAGGCCGACCTGTGGGGACCGGGCATGAGCCGCACGCCCGAGCATGAAGAGATTTTGCCTGAACTGGCCCCGGCGCCGGGCGACTTTCCCCTGGTCAAGCACCGCTACAGCGCCTTCCAGCGCAGCAACCTCGAGACTCTGATGCGCGTGCGGGGGCGGGATCAACTGATCGTCTGCGGCGTCTACGCCCATATCGGCTGCCAGCTGACGGCGGCCGAGGCGTTTCAGCGCGATATCGAACCCTTCTTCGTCGCCGACGCTTTGGGCGACTTCTCGCGTGAGAAACATATGGGCGCGGTGGCCTGGGCCGCCGACACCTGCGCCGTGGCCCTTTCGACGGCGCGCGTTCTGGAACGACTGACATGACCAAGCTGACCCCGCAGGATCTGACGCTGGAGCGGATGCGCGCTGATGTCGCCGCCGTGCTGCACGAAACGCCGGACTCCATTCTGGACGATGACAATCTGATGGACCTGGGCGTCGACTCCTTACGCGCCCTCAACCTGTCGCTGGCGTGGAGCGAGGCTGTGCCGCTGGAGTTCAGCGAACTGGCCGAGCACACCACGCTCGCAGGCTGGTGGGGCGTGGTTCAGGCGCGCCTGCGCGCAGCCGGTCACGACGCCTGACCTGACATCATGGACGACGGACGCATGGCGGCGGTGCTGGAATATCCGCTGACGGAAGCCCAATCCGGCCTGTGGTTCGCCCAGAGGCTGGACCCGGCCAACCCGATCTTCAACACGGCCCACTATCTCGACATCCAGGGCGATCTGGACGTTGAAGCCTTCCGCGCCGCCGTCGACCAGACCGCCGCCGAGGCCGAGGCCCTGTCGCTGCGTTTCGTCGAGCGAGGCGGCGAGGTCGTCCAGACTCTAGACCTGACCCATCGTCCCCTGCTTCAGGTCGTGGACGTGGCCGCTGCCGCCGATCCGGTCGCTGAGGCCGTGGCGGCCATGCGTCGCGACCATGAGACGCCGCTGGACCCGACGCGCGATCCGCTGGCCGCCAACATCCTGTTCCGCATGGGACCGCAACGCTTCCTGTGGAGCCTGCGCGTTCACCATCTGGCTACCGACGGCTTCGGCATGGCCCTGCTGACCAACCGCACAGCCGAGCTTTACAACGCCGCGCGTGGCGGCCCGGCGCCGGGTCCGGTCTTCAACCCCATCGCCAGGGTATGGGACGAGGACGCCGCCTATCGTGCCTCGGACAAGCGCACGGCCGACGCCGTCTACTGGCGCGAGATCATGGGCGACGCGCCCGAGGTGGCCTCCCTGGCGCCCGGCAAGGCCACGACCGCCCACCGCTTCCACCGCATCGAGCGCGCCCTGCCGCCGCAGGTCACGGCCCGCCTCCGCGCCCGCGCCGACGCCGGGCGCCTGTCCTGGCCTGACGTGCTGACCGCCATCGGCGCCGCCTATGTCCGCCGCTTCTCGGGCGCGGAGGAGGCCGTCATCGGCGTGCCGTGGATGGGCCGCATGGGCAGCGCCTCGGCGCGCACGCCCGCCATGATCATGAACGTTCCGCCGCTGCGCCTGACGCTGGATGAGGACGCGCCGTTGGACGAGCAACTGATCCTCGCCTCCAAGGCCCTGATCAAGACCCGCCGCCACGGCCGCTATCGCAGCGAGCAACTTCGGCGCGACCTGGGCCTGATCGGCGGGGCGCGGCGCCTGTATGGGCCGCTGGTCAACGTCCTGCCGTTCGACCTGCCGCCGCGCTTTGCCGGGCTGGACACGACGCTGAAGGTGCTGGGCGCCGGCCCGGTGGACGACATCAGCTTCACCTTCCGCGGCGACGCCGCCCCGGCTCTGACGCTGGAGGTCGACGCCAACCCCGACCTCTATACGCTGGACGAAGCCGCCGCCCACGCCGAGCGTCTGGCCGCCTTCCTGACGAACGCCCTCGACGCCGAGACGCTGGGCGAGGTTCCCATCGCCACGCCGGAAGAAGCCGCGCGCGAACTGGAAGCCTTCAACGCCACGGCCCACCCGGTTCCCGACACGACCCTGACCGCCCTGCTGGAGGCGGCGATGAAGGCGACGCCGGACGCCCCGGCGCTGACTTTTGGCGATCAGACCCTGACCTACGCCGAGCTGGACCGCCGCACGGCCGCGCTGGCCTCGGCCCTGGCGGCGCGCGGCGTGGGGCGCGAGAGCCTCGTGGCCGTGGCCCTGCCGCGTTCGCTGGAGCTGGTGATCGCGCTGGTCGCGACCTTACGCGCAGGCGGGGCCTATCTGCCGCTGGATCTCGAGCATCCGGCCGAGCGCATCGCCGCCATCGCCCGCGCCGCCGGACCGAGCGTCGTGCTGGCCCATGAAGACATCGGCACCGCGTTCGGCGAGGCATTGCTGGCGCCCGCCGACTGGCCGCAGGACGGGGCGGGGCCTGCCGTCGCGCAGGGGGGCGAGGACGCCGCCTATGTCATCTACACCTCGGGGTCGACCGGCGATCCCAAGGGGGTGCTGGTCGAGCATCGCGCCATCGTCAATCGCCTGCTGTGGATGCAGGCCGAGTACGGCGTCGGCGCCCATACCCGCATCCTGCAGAAGACGCCCGCCACCTTCGACGTCTCGGTGTGGGAGTTCTTCCTCGCGCTGATTTCCGGCGGCGAACTGGTCGTGGCCCCGCCCGGCGCGCACCGCGATCCGGCCGCCATCGCCGGGCTGATCCGCCGTCATGCGATCACCGACCTGCACTTCGTCCCTTCCATGCTGTCCGCCTTCCTGGCCGATCCGGCCGCCAAGGGGATCGCGGCCGCCCACGTCTTCTGCAGCGGCGAGGAACTGCCCGCCGAACTGCGCGACCGTTTCCACCAGACGGTGAGCGCCGAACTGCACAACCTCTACGGCCCGACCGAGGCGGCGGTGGACGTTAGCTATTGGACGGCCGGGCCGGATGATGCGTCCCGCCCCATGCCGATCGGCTGGCCGGTGTGGAACACGCGGCTGGTCATTCTGGACGAGCGGCTGCGCCCCGTGGCGCCCGGCATGGGCGGTCATCTGCATCTGGGCGGGGTGCAGCTGGCGCGCGGCTATCTGAACCGGCCCGACCTGACCGAGGACCGCTTCATCCCCGACCCGCACCATCCCGGCCAGCGCCTGTATCGCACCGGCGACGTGGCGCGCAGGCGGGCGGACGGGGCGGTGGTCTACCTGGGTCGCAGCGACCATCAGGTGAAGATCCGCGGCCTGCGCGTCGAACTGGGCGAGATCGAAGTCGCCGTCATCGCCAGCGGCCTGGCTCGCGAGACGGTGGTGCTGGCGCGCGAAGACCGGCCGGGAGAGCGCCGCCTGGTCGCCTATCTGGTCCCGGCCGAGAGCTACGATCCCGCCGCTCTGAAGGCCAGGCTGGTCGCGCGCCTGCCCGATTACATGGTCCCGGCCGCCGTCGTGACTCTGGACGCCCTGCCGACGACCTCCAACGGCAAGCTGGACCGCAAGGCGTTGCCCGCCCCGGTGTTCGAGGCGGCGGCAGGCCGGGCGGCCGAGACACCGACCGAGAAAATCATCGCCGAACTGTTCGCCGAGACGCTGGGCCGGGCCGAACCGGCGGGCGCCGACGACGACTTCTTCACCCTGGGCGGCGACTCCCTGCTTGCGGTGCATCTGATGATGCTGATCCGCGAGCGGTTGGGGCGCGATCCGGGGCTGGGCGCCCTGTTCGACCGGCCGCGCGTGGCCGAACTGGCGGCCCTGATCGACGCCGAGGCTCTGGACTTCGACAATGGGCTGGGCGTGCTGATCCGTCTGGCCGAGGGCGATCCGGCCCTGCCGCCGCTGTTCCTGATCCATCCGGCGGGAGGGTTGTCGTGGGGCTATCGCACCCTGGCGCGCGCCCTGTCGCCGCGTCGCACGGTGTGGGGCGTGCAGTCGCCCGCGCTGGACCCGGCCAACGCCCTGCCGGACGGGATCGAGGCGCTGGCGTCCGCATACGTCGATCATATTCTGGCGCTCGGCTCGTCCGGCCCGGTCCACATTGCAGGCTGGTCTGTCGGCGGCATCATCGCCCAGGCGGCGGCGGTCGAGCTGGAGCGGCGCGGGGTCAGGGTCGGGCTGATGGCCATGCTGGACTCCTACCCGGCCGAGTGCTGGCGCGCCGAGCCGGAGCCCGACCCCGTCGACGCCATGCGCGCCCTGCTGGCCATCGCCGGATACGACCCGACCCAGTATCCCGAGCTACGCAGCTGCGCGGCCATCCTCGCCTTCCTGAAGGCGGGCGACAGCGCTCTGGGCGGCCTGCCCGAAGCGGCGCTGGACGGGGTGATCCGCGTGGTGTTGGACACCAATCGTCTGGTCCGCGAGCACCATCATCGGCCCTTCGACGGCCGCACCACCCACGTCCGCGCGGCGCTGGACCACAAGGAGCGCGACCTGACGCCCGGTCTGTGGCGGCCCTACGCCGCCGATCTGGACGTGGTCGAGGTTCCCTTCCTGCATCCGCAACTGACCGGGCCGGCGGCGACGGCCCTGATCGCCCCGGCGCTGGACGCCCGCATGACCGCCGCAGAGGAAATGATACGATGAGAGACAGCGGACTGTCCGGCCGTCTGGCCCTGGTCACGGGCGCGGGCGGCGGCATCGGCGCCGCCGTGGCGCGCCTGCTGGTCGAGGAGGGCGCGCGCGTGGTCGCCACCGACCTGCCGTCCACCGCCCTGTCGGGTCTGGCCTTCCTGAACGGCGTGCGCGTCGAGCCGCTGGACGTGTCCGACGGCGCGGCGGTCGACGCCCTGTTCGACCGCATCGAGGCCGAAGACGGCCCGATCGACCTCGTCGCCAGCGTGGCGGGCGTCCTGTCCAATGTGACGGTGGATCAGACCTCCGACGCCGAATGGCGCCGCGTCTTCGCGGTCAATACGGATGGCGTCTTCCATCTGGGCCGCGCGGCGTCGCGCCGGATGGGCGAAAGGGGCAAGGGCGCCTTCGTCACCGTCAGCTCCAACGCGGGGGGTGTGCCGCGCCATGCGATGGCGGCCTATGCCGCGTCGAAAGCGGCGGCGACCATGTTCACCCGCTGTCTGGGGCTGGAACTGGGGCCCAGGGGCGTCCGCTGCAACATCGTCGCCCCCGGCTCGACCCTGACGCCGATGCAGACCGGCATGTGGGCCGACGAGGACGGCGCTGCCCGCGTCATCGCCGGCTCGCCCGAGACCTTCAAGGGGGGCATTCCGCTGCAGAGGCTGGCCACGCCGGAAGACATCGCCGAGGCGGTGGTCTTCCTGCTGTCCGACCGCGCCGCCCACATCACCATGACCGACCTCTACGTCGACGGCGGGGCCACGCTGAAGGGTTGAGCCAGGGCTTTCCCTGAAGCCTATCCTGCGTAGTGTGGGCGGATGCGGCTCAACTCCCTTTTCGACGGTCTGCCGACCACGGTGTTCGAAACCATGTCCGGCCTGGCCCGCGCGCACGGCGCGATCAACCTGGGGCAGGGGTTTCCGGACGGAAGAGAACCGGCCGACCTGCTGGCCTCGGCGGCGCGCGCCCTGACGGAGCGAGGCAACCAGTATCCGCCGTCGCGCGGCCTGCCGGAACTGCGCGCGGCGGCGGCCGCCTTCTACAACCGGTTCGACGGGCTGGCCCTGACGGCCGAGAACCTGGTGGTCACGTCTGGCGCGACAGAGGCCCTGGCGGCCGCCTTTCTGGCCACGATTTCTCCCGGCGACGAGGTTGTGGTCGTCGAGCCGGCCTATGACGCCTATCGCCCCCTGATCGAGCGGGCCGGAGGCGCGGCGCGGACCGTGGCCCTGACGCCGCCGCACTGGCGGCTGACGGCGGATCTTCTGGAGACGGCGGTGACGCCCCGGACGCGCGCCCTGGTCTTCAACAATCCCCTGAACCCGGTCGGTCGCGCCTTCAGCCGCGAAGAGGTGGAGGCGGTCGCGGCCGTCTGCCTGAAACACGACCTGATCGCGATCAGCGACGAGGTATGGGAGCGGCTGGTTTACGACGACTGTCGCCATGTCAGCCTGTCGTCCGTCGCGGGCATGTTCGAGCGGACGCTGAAGATCGGTTCGGCGGGAAAGCTGTTCGGCCTGACGGGCTGGAAGGTGGGGCTGATGATCGGCGGCGGCGCCCTGCTGGAGGCGGCGGCCAAGGCGCACCAATACCTGACCTTCACCACCGCGCCCAATCTCCAGGCCGCCGTGGCCGAAGGCCTAGCCTGGCCCATGGAGCGGTTCGAGGTCCAGGCGCGATCCCTAGCGCGATCGCGTGATCGTCTGGCGGCGGCCCTGACGGCGGAGGGCTTCCAGGTTCTTCCGTCAGAGGCGACCTATTTCCTGTGCCTGGATCTGGCGGCTTCGGGGCTGTCGATGACGGCCCAGGCCTTCGCCGAACGCGCCGTGGCCGAGCATGGGGTGGCGGGGATTCCGGTGTCGGCCTTCATGTCAGGTCCAGCGGCGGACGGCGTGCTGAGGCTCTGCTTCGCCAAGCCCGACGCCATGCTGGATCAGGCGGCGGAGCGCCTGGGGCAGGCGAGACGTGCTTGGGCGTAGAGCGGAAACCGCGCGGGACGGAGAATCTGTCACCCCGGCGTCGCGCTTCCTTTGCAGAACCTCCCTACTGGCCCTGATCGACGCCGGGGCGCGTCGGATCTGGGAGGCGATCATGGCGAACCGACTCAAGACCTGGCTCATGGGCGTCGGCGCGGCGGCGCTGGCGACGGCGGCCATGGCGCAGGATGTCCCGACACCGGTCGTGGCGGCGGCGATCGACACGGCGTCGCACGGCGAAGCGGCCGGCGCGGTGCTTGTGCGGGACGCGGCGGGACGAGGCCGTCTGGTGTCCGCCGCCGGTCTGGCCGGCTTGCAGGTCATGGATCTGACGGGGGCCTTGCAAGGCGCGGTCCCGGCGGGCGAGGCCGGCGGGCTGGACCTTCGTTACGGCTTCCCGCTCGACGGCCGAGCGGAGACCCTGCTGGTCTCGACCGACAGGACGAACAACGCCCTGCGCTTCTTCGCCATGCGGGACGACAGGCCCGTCGAGGTCGGCGCGCGCGCTGTGCCTCTGGGCTTCGCCGTCGAGGCCGTCTGCCTGATACGCAACGCGGCCGACGGCGGCTTCTACGCCGTGGCCGTGGGCGACGGCGGCGAGATCGAACAGCTTCTGCTCTATGCGACCGCCGAGGGGCGGGTGGACGCCCGTTCGTCGCGACGGATCAACCTGCCGTCCAAGATCAAGTACTGCGTCGCCGATGATGCGACCGGCGACCTCTATGTGTCGCAGCAGGCGGTCGGGGTCTGGCGCTTCAATGGCGATCCGGAAGCCGACGCGGCCCCGACCCTGGTGGACGCGACCGGCCTGGGCCGGATCAGCGAGGAGAGCGGCTCGCTGGCCCTGTATGACGGCGGGGCGGGCGCGCGCTATCTGATCGCGACCGACGCCTCCAGCGGCCGGCTCTTCTTTTACGACCACGGGGCGGGCGACGCCTTCCTGGGCGCGGTCGGCCTGACCGGCCGCGACGGCGCGGCGGTCAAAGAGCCGGGCGCGCTGCAGATTGCGGGGGCGGGGCTCACCCCGGACCTGCCCTCCGGCGTCCTGACGGCGACGGACGAGGACGCTGCTGCCGGACCCGGCTACAAGCTGATCTCCATCGCGGCCCTGACCGGCGCCCTCGGCCGTCCGGCCGGCGCGCCTCGGGATCCGGGCGCGGTCGTCGCGCCGCGCTTCCCCGCCGTGGTTCCGGTCGTTGAGACTATTCCAGTCTCCAGCCCCGGCGACGCCGCCGACGATCCCGCCGTCTGGGCCGATCCGCACAATCCGGCGAACAGCCTGGTCATCGGCACGGACAAGAAGGCGGGGCTGAACCTCTACGACATGCAGGGACGGCTGCTGCAGCACCTGCCCGTGGGCAAGATGAACAACGTCGACCTGCGCGAGGGTTTCATGCTGGGCGGGCGGCCGGTGGTCCTGGTCACGGCCAGCGACAGGACGAACAAGGCGGTGGCCGTCTATCGCCTGGACGTCGAGGCGCGGCGGCTGGTCGATGTCGCGGACGGCCTGCAGCCCACGGGCCAGGGCGATCCCTATGGCCAGTGCATGTACCGCTCGGCGCGCAGCGGGAAGACCTATGTCTTCATCAACGACTCCAACGGCGAGAAGCGTCAGTGGGAGCTGGTCGACGCTGGAAACGGCAAGGTCCGCGCCGTCCGGGTGCGCGACTTCGCCTTCTCCAGCCAGGTCGAGGGCTGCGTGGCTGACGACGCGACCGGCCGCCTCTATGTGGCCGAGGAGGACGTGGGCCTGTGGAGCCTGTCGGCGGAGCCGGACGGGGGCGCGAACATGACCATGATCGCCCGCATCGCCGACAATCCGGCCCTGAAGGACGATCTCGAAGGCGTCGGCCTCTATGACCTGGGCGACGGGCGGGGCTATCTGATCGTCTCCAGCCAGGGCAACGACAGCTACGCCGTCTTCCGGCGCGAGGGCGATCAGGCCTATCTGGGTTCCTTCATCATCGCGGCCGACGGCGCGCGCGGGATCGACGGCGTGTCGGAGACCGACGGCTTGGACGTGACCAGCCGCAATCTGGGGCCGGGCTTCGAACACGGCGCCCTGGTCGTCCAGGACGGACGCAACGTCCTGCCGGCCGAGAACCAGAACTTCAAATACGTGCCCTGGACGGCGATCGCCGGCGCACTGGGCCTCGAAGTGCGGCGCTGAAGGCGAACGACATCGGCACGCCGATGAACTATCTGAAGAGGGCGTCGCATCAGGAGCGGCCGTCTACAGGGAAGCTCCAGGGCTGATGTTTGCAGAGACGGCGTCCCAGGCGCAGCCGACGACCCAGGTCGACGAGGTGACGGTCACGGCCGCCCGGCTGCCGCCCGCGGCGGGCGAGGCCGCCTTCTCCGTGATCCGCCTGGGCGAGGAGGTCCTGTCGTCCGCCACGCGGCTGGATGAGGCCCTGGCGACGGTTCCGGCCGTCTCCCTGTTTCGGCGCACCTCCAGCCTGGCGGCCAATCCGACGACCCAGGGCATGTCCCTGCGCGCTATCGCGCCGTCGGGGGCGGGGCGGACTCTCGTGACTCTGGACGGGGTTCCCCTGAACGATCCCTTCGGCGGCTGGGTGATCTGGTCCCAGCTTCCGACCGAGGCGGTCGAGAGCCTGGACGTGGTGCGCGGCGCGGGCGCCGGCCCCTATGGCGCGGGCGCTCTGACCGGGGTGATCCAGCTGCGCGAGCGGGACAGGGGCGGCGTGCTGGACGCCTCCGTGTCGGAATACGGCGGGGCTCGGCTGGCCGGTTCGGGCGGGACGAATATCGGGCCGGGGCGCCTGAGCGGCGGCTTCTTGCGCGAGGTCAGCGACGGCTACACGCCGGTGCGCGGCGCGGCGGCCAGGGCGGCGGACACGCCCCTGGACCTGGACGTCAAGAGCGCCTTCCTGCGGGCGGACATCCCCGTCAGCGACGCCGCCCTGTCGCTGCGCGCGGGCGCCTATGAGGAGAAGCGGGGGGCCGGTCTCGCCGGCGCGCGCTCGACCGCCAGCGGCCATGTTCTGTCGGCGACCCTGGCGCGACGGGCTTCGGAGGATCACGCCGGGTGGCGGCTTCAGGCCTGGCGCCGAGAGAGCGATTTCGCCAACACCTCGGTCGCCGTGGCCGCCGACCGTTCCGTGACCACGCCCGCCAATGATCAGTATCAGACCCCGGCGACGGGCTGGGGCGCCAATGCGGCCCTGCGCGGTCGGAACGACGGTCCCTGGGGCGGACGGCTGGAGTGGGAGGTGGGCGCCGACGCCCGCTTCAACGAGGGCGAGACGCGCGAACGGTTTCGCTACATGGGCGGCCAATTCACCCGCGACCGCGTCGCCGGCGGCCGCACGTCCGTGGCGGGCCTCTATGGCGAAGGCGCGCTGGAGACCGGTCCCTGGCTGATCGCCGGGGGGCTGAGGCTGGACGGCTGGAAGAACGAGAAGGGGCGGCGGCTGGAACGTGACCGGGGGACCGGTCTCGCCGTGCTGGATGAGCGGGACCCCGAACGATCGGGCGAGGTGGTCAGCGCCCGTCTGGCGGCGCGGCGGATGATCGGCGGCGGCTGGGCGGCGCGGGCGGCGGCCTACAGCGGCTTCCGGCCCGCGACCCTGAACGAGCTGCACCGGCCCTTCCGCGTCGGCAACGACCTGACCGAGGCGGACGCCGGCCTGGTGCCAGAGACCTTGCAGGGCGTGGAGGCGGGCCTGGCGTTCGAGGGGGCGCGGTCCGCCGTGACCGCGACCCTGTTCTGGAACCGCATCGAGGACGCGGTGGTCAATGTCACCATCGGCCAGGGACCGGCGACCTTCCCCCGCGCGGGCTTTGTTCCTGCGGGCGGCGTGCTGCGTCAGCGGCGGAACGCGGGAACCATAGAGGCGACAGGCGTGGAGATCGGCGCGCGCCGGACCGTCCGGGACGGCCTGACCCTGTCGGCGGCCGTCTCGATCACCGATGCGCGGATGGACGGGGGCGGCGCCGCGCCGCAGCTGACGGGCCTGCGCCCCGCCCAGGCGCCGATCTGGAGCGCCAACGTCGGGGTCGACTGGCGCGCCCACCCCCGTCTGACCCTCGCGGCCCGCGTCCGGTATGAGAGCCGGCGCTTCGAGGATGATCTGAACAGCCGGATCCTGGACGCCGCCGCGACGGCGGACGTGCGGGCGGACTGGGTCCTGAACGACCGGGCGACGGTCTGGCTGGCCGCCGACAACCTGTTCGATGAAGCGGTCGAGGTGTCCGAGACGGGCGCGGGCGTGGCGGGATACGGGCCGCCGCGAACCCTGTCCCTGGGCCTGCGCCTGACCTACTGAGCGGGACGCGCCTCGCCCTCTGATCGCGCACACAGGCGCCAGGCGGCGCCCAGGCCGAACAGGACCGCCAGGACCGCCAGGGTCAGGAGTTCCGGCGCGACCTCCGACAGACGGGCGCCGGCCGCGTTCAGCTTGACGAAGGCCTGGATGGCCGAGGTCGCGGGCGACAGATGCGCGGCCCAGGCCAGGGGCTGGGGCATCATGAACAGGGGCCAGGCCGCGCCGCCCAGGAAGAAGAGCGGCACCGAGGTTCCGACCAGAATCTGCATGACCCGCTCATGTCGATCGAACAGGGAGCCCAGCATCAGCCCCAGTCCCGCCGTCGCGGCCGCGAACAGGGGCGCGGCGATCAGCAGGCCCAGGGGCTCGCCCATGCGCGGATAGTCCTGGAACCAGAAGACGAAGCCGAAATAGAACAGGCTGCCCAGGACGCCGATCAGCGTCAGCGCGCCCCACAGCCCCAGGAAGCCGCGAAGACGCAAGGGTCGCGCGCCGGTCTCGCGTCGAATGCCGGCCAGGACGGCGGCGCCCAGCAGCAGGGTCTGTTGCAGGATGATGGCGCTGACCGCCGGCACGGCGTAGCTGCCGTAACCTTCGGTGGTGTTGTAAAGCGGCCTCTGCACCACGGACGGCAGGCGTTCCGCCAGGCGGGTCGCATTCTCCACCGAGGCCAGGGCGTGTCCGGCCACCGATGCCGCCGCCCCGCCCAGGGCCTTTCCGATCGAGGTGGCGCGCACCAGATAGGCGCCGTTCAGATAGACGCCCACGCCGCGCGGCGCGCCGGAAAACAGGCTGGCTTCGAAATGATCGGGGATGTGGATCACCCCGTCCACCTGTCCGTCGCGCAGCAGGCGTTCGGCCTCGGCGGGAGAGGCGGCGACGGTCGCGGGCTCGATGGCCCGGGTCGCCTCCAGGGCTTCGATCAGGCGACGACTGAGGGGGGAACGGTCCTGATCCACCACGGCGACCGGCAGGCGTGTCGCCGTCTGCCCCACATAGGCCAGGGGGTAGTAGAAGGCGTAGGCGACCACGGCGAGCAGCAGCAGGCTGGAGACCGGACGGTTGCTGAGGATTCCCTTGAAGGTCGCGACGAAGGCGCCGGGCAGGCTGGCGGCGGGCAGGGGAAAGGACAGGGCGTTCGCTTTCGGCGCCCGACCCGCGCGACGTTTCGCCAGGGGAACCGCCAGGGCGAAGGCGCCCAGGGCGACCGCCGACAGCGTCAGCAGGGGGCCGAGAGAGGTCATGAGGCTTGAGCCCAGCACCATCTGCTCGTTCTGCAGCTTCAGGTAGTGGGTAAAGGGTAGGGCGGCGCTCCATATCTGGGCGAAGGCGGGGCCGTGGGTCAGGGGCAGGGTGCCGTTGGAGAAGGCGATGGCCGATCCGGCATAGATGGCCGTGGCCGAGAAGCTGACGTCCAGGTCCCCCGTCAGGACGACCAGCAGGGCGGATATGGCCGCCGTCGCCGCCGCCAGGGCGAAGACCCCCGTCAACAGCACGGCCATGTCCCCCTCGACGCCCCAGCCGCGCCATCCGCACAGCCAGGCGATCCAGAGCGCCCCCCACAGGGTGAAGACGACGACATAGGGGATCAGCTTGCCCAGGATGGCCGCCGCCGTCCGCCCTTCCATACGCGCCGACCAATCGGCCAGGGAGCCGCCCTTCAGCTCCCGCCCCATGGCCATGACCGCGCCGCAGGCGGTTAGCAGATGCAGGACGCCCGGCGCGATCAGGCCGCCGAGGAAGAGCTCGAAACTGGTCTGCGGATTGCCCAGGACGGTGACCTGGACCGCCGGCGGCGACAGCCGGGCGGCCGGAACGCCCGCGGCGTGGGCGCGATCGCGGATCAGGGGAAGGGCCGCGGCCGTCAGGGCCGTGGTCTGGGCGGATGCGGCCAGGGAGCCGACGGTCTGGAAGGCGCCGTTGTAGTAGACGATCACGGCTTCGGGCTTGCGCAGGGCGTCGCGCGAGGCGCCCTTGGGAATATAGGCCAGGCTGTAGATGCGGCCGGAACGCATCAGCGGCCAGGCGGCTTCCAGGTCGGTCGGCGCGGCCACGACCCTCAGGCCGGTGCTGGCCTCCATGTTGCGGATTGCGGCGCGGCTGAAGGCCGAATGATCCTGGTCCACCACGGCGACGGGCACTCCGCGCAACACGCCCTGAAACAGCATGGCTGCGATCACGGCCAGAAGGATCAGGGGCATGCCGAACAGCAGGAACTGATCCCAGCGGTCGCGACCCAGATGGGCCAGTTCAGCCTTGAGCGCCCGCAGCAGAACGGTCCCGGCGCCGGCCCGCGCCGTCACCGGGCGGGCCAGTCGAACAGGACGCTCATGCCCGGACGCAGGCCCTCGACCGGGCGAACGGGCGTGGCGTGGACCTCGAAGCTGCGGACGTCATAGCCGCTGGACTGGCGGGTGGCGCGCCAGGTGGCGAAATCGCCCTGGGGGCTGATGAAGCTGACGCGGAAGGCGATGTTCTTCAGGTTCAGGGCGGGGATGTCGCCCCGGACCGTGCGGCCGATCTTCAACCCGTTGAACTGATCCTCGCGCAGGGTGAAGGAGACCCAGATCTCGTGCAGGTCCGTCACGGTGAAGACCGGGACCCCGATCAGCACCAGTTCGCCCGGATTGGAGAAGCGATGGGCGATCTCGCCCGCCGCCGGGGCGATCAACCGCGTCTCGGCCTGCAGGGCGGTGGTGGCGTCCACGCCCGCGCGGGCGGCCAGGACCTGGGCGTCGGCCATGGCCTTTTCCTCGGCGCGGGTTCCGGCGACGGCCTTCAGATACTGCTGTCGAGCCGCCTCGGCCTGGGCGGCGGTGGCGGCGCGGGCGGCCACGGCCTCGTCGCGACGCTGGGCGGAGATGACGCCCTCGGCGAACAGATTTTCAGCGCGACGCGCGGTCTGGGCGGCCAGACCGGCGGCGGCCTGGCTGCCGCGCCAGACGGATTCCACCGTCTTCACGTCCTCGCCCCGCGCGCCCAGGCGGCTGAGCTGTTGCATGGCTTCGGCGCCCTGGAGGGCGGCGGCGGCCTGCTGGTCGCGGGCCTCGATCTCGGGGCTCGACAGGATGGCCAGGACCTGGCCCTGGGTCACGCGGTCGCCCTCGGCCACGAGCATCTTCTCGACGCGGGCCGGGGCCTTGGTGGCGACGGTGAAGGTTTCGGCCTCGACCATGCCCTGGACCTGCGGCGGGGCGGGGCGCGCCGCCAGGAACAGGCCGACGCCGATGAAGACCAGGACGCCCAGGGCGACCAGACTGAGGATCAGGGTCCGCAAGGGGAAGGTTTTCTTCGGCTTCGAGGCCGGCGGCGCGGGGTCCTGCGGAAGGGCGGCGGGGGTTTCGGTCATGGGGCGATCACCCGGTCGGCGCGTTGCACATAGGCGGAGAATTCCTCGCTCCGGCCGCTGGCGGTCAGCAGGGCGGCCAGGGCCAGTTCATATTCATAGGCGGCGGCCGCGCGCTGCAGTCGGGCCGTGCCCAGCAGGTTGCGCGCGTCGATGACGGCGGAGGCGGGCGCCTCGCCCTCGCGGAATGACAGCTCCTGCACGCGCAGGTTTTCCTGGGCGGCCGCCAAGCTGGACTCCAGCGACAGGAACTGGCGGCGCGACAGCTCGACCAGATTATAGGCGCGGATGATCATGATGCGGATCTCGTCCCGCGCCTGGCGTCCGACCTGATCGGCGGCCTGGGCCCGGGCGCGGGCGGCGCTGAGCATGCGGCCCCGGTCCAGCGAGGACATGAGGGTGTAGCGCGCGCCGACGCCCACGGCCCAGTCGGGCTCGGTCGGCAGGGCGTGTTCGCGGTTCAGGTTATAGGCGCCGAAGGCGAAGACCGAGGGCCGCATCCGCGACCGAGCCAGGTCGACGCCCGCCTCGGCCAGTTCGCGCCCGGCCTCGGCCTGGGCGATGCGGGGATGCTGGTTCATCCCGGTCTCGACGAAGACGTCCACCGGCGCCGGCGGCGTCGCATTGACGAAGAGGGGCGTGGTCGGGGTCACGGGCGTCGCGACGTCCAGCAGGCGCGTCAGGCTCTGCACCGCCGTGTCGTGCTCCAGCTCCGCCCGGTCGACCTGGCGCTGGGCCGCGTCGCGCGCCACCTGGACCTGAAGCCTCTGGCCCGCGCTGAGGAAGCCTTCGCGCTCCATGGCCTCGGCGTTGCGCAGGTGCAGGTCGAAGCCGTCGCGGGTGTCGCGGGCGATGACCAGGGCCTGATGGGTCAGGGCCTGGCCGAAATAGGTCCGCACCAGGTTGACCTCTTCCAGATTGCTGGCCGATTCCCGTTTGGCGCGCGCCATATCCACATTGGCCGCGGCCGCGTCGCGCAGGGCCGGGATGGCGCCGCCGGTATAGATGGGCATCACGGCGGTGGCGACCGGCCGAAAGACGGTGTCGGCGCTCTTCAACCGGATGCTGCCGGGCAGGCTGGCGAAGAACTCCGGCAGGGCCTGCTCCAGCCGGTTGTTGATCGTCTCGAGCACGTCGCCGGGCACGCCCGGCAGGTCGCCGGTCAGACCGGGCAGGAGCTGGCCCGCGATCGATTCCGCCTGACCCAGGGCGTCGGTCAGGGAAATGTCGAAGGTCTTCTGATAACGCAGAAGCTGGGCGTCGATGGAGACGGTGGGCCGGTTCAGCGTCGCGGTCGCCGCCGCCTGCTCCTGGGCCGCCGTCACCTCGGCGTCGGCCGCGCGCCGGATGCTGGAGGCCGCGTCCAGCCGAACCGATGCGGCGTCGTAGGAGAAGGGAACCGCCTGGGGCTCCTGCGCCGCGAAGGCGGACGGCGCGGTCAGGACCGTGGTCGCGAACAGGGCGGCGGCGCATCCCCGTCCGATTCCGAAATTCGGTCCTGACTTCATTATGAAAGGCGACTCCTCGAACGCCGGGCCGCGCCTGCGGTCCAGCTAGGCCTTAATATCGCATCAGGACCGGGACGGTTGCATGACGCCCCATTCTTGAGGGGCGTGCGCGCAGGAAGACAACGTTGTTCGTTGAGGCTTCACGAATAATTGCGGTTGAAGCGGACGGCTTTCGTCATGCAAAAGCCGGCGCATGGGGGTCTCAGACGAACGCGCATTGTGGTTGGCCACGCACGTCATGCCGCACGAACCGGCGGTTCGCGGCTGGCTTCGTCGCGGCCGTCAGGCCGAGTTCGACATCGACGACATCATCCAGGAAGCCTACGCCAAGCTGGTGACGACGCCGGACGTGGCGGGGATTCAGAACGTCAGGGCCTATTTCTTCCGCACCGTCTATTCGGTGGTCGTCAGCCGCGTGCGCCGCAAGAGCGTGGTCTCGATCCGATCCCTGGCCGAGGTCGAGACTCTGCAACTGGCCGTTGAGGAACTGACGCCCGAGGACAGCGCCGTGGCGCGCAACGAGCTTCAGGTCCTGGCCGAGATGATCGCCCGCCTGCCGGAAAAGACGCGCAGGATCTTCCTGCTCAGCCGGGTGTCCGGCCTGTCGCAGAAGGAAGTTTCGCGGCGGACGGGGATTGCGGAAAGCACGGTCGAGAAACACATCGCCAAGGGGCTGAGATTGCTTTTATCCGCCTACGCCAATGGCGGATTCGGCGAAGTGATCGCGTCTAGGTCGGGTAAGCAACAGAACAGGCGTGCGAATGGTCAGGCAGACAAGCCAGGAGGTTGAGCGGACCGCTTGCCTCTGGGCGGCCAGACTCGACGACGGGCCTCTCTCGGAGACGGACCAGGCCGAACTCGACGCCTGGCTGGCGGGAGGAGACGAGCGCCGCCTGGGCGCCTTCGCGCGTGCACGCGCCGTGGCCTTGCACAGCCGACGGGCGGCGGCCCTGGCGGGGGGGGCGGTCCCCCTGCCGCCGCGACCGGCGCGCCCCATGATCCATCGACGGGGGCTGATCGCTGCTTCGGTCGGCGCCCTGGCCGTCGGCGGGGCCGGCGCCTACGCCTTCTTCGCCGGACGGGGCTACGCCTTCGAGACCCGGATGGGCGAGACGCGGGTCGTGCCGCTGGACGACGGCTCGGTGATGACGGTGAACACCCTGTCCGAGGGCGACGTGCGTTACGGTCGTCGCGCACGCGAAGTGGTGCTGGAAACGGGCGAGGCGCTTTTCAACGTCGTGGCCGAGACGGGACGTCCCTTCATCGTCCGCGCCGGCGAGGCGGCGGTGATCGCCAACGGCGCCAGCTTCCTGGTGCGCCGTCTGGAACGCGCGCCGCTCCAGGTCGTGTCCTTCAGCGGTCATGTGGAATTGAACGGACCGACGGGCGAGGGCCTGATCCTGGCGCCGAACACCCGCGCCGCCCTGGCGGAGGGCGAGCGTCCCGTGCGGGTCGGGGCAGTCGACGCCGATCGCGAGCTGGCCTGGCGGCATGGCCGCATCCAGCTGGAGGATGAAACCCTGGCGCGGGCGGCGCGGGAGTTCGCCCGCTATAATCCGACCCGGATCACCCCGGCGGATCCTGCGGTCGCGGCCTTGCGGATCACCGGTCTTTTCGTGGCCAACGACCCCGTCTCCTTCGCCCATGCGGCGGCCGGCAGCCTGGACCTGAAGGTCGACGTCAACGCCCGCGAAATCCGCCTCAGCCGTCGTTCCGTCTAATTTCCGACCAGAAACGGCTTTTTTTTGGAGGAAGCGCGCGCGGCCCGCGTCTTGGACAGGAACCGTCATGAGGCGGACATCCTAAAAAAGATCGAGGGTCGGGATTATGAAAGCGTCTTGGAAGCAGTGTCTGGCGGCGAGCGCCGCGAGCATGGCGCTGCTGTTTGCGGCTGACGGAGTGCTCGCGCAGGCTCGAGCCTTCAATGTTCCGGCCCAGCCGATCAGCCAGGCGATCACCGAGCTGGCGCGCCAGGCGGGCGTGCAGATTTCGGCGCCGACCTCGCATCTTTCCGATTTCCGCACCCGCCCCGTCAGCGGGACCATGGACGTGGCCGAGGCGGTGGATCGTCTGATCGAGGGAACCGACCTGGAGGTCGTCAGCCGTCAGGGCTCGACGATCGTGTTGCGCCAGCGCCCTATGCAGGGCGACGCTACCCAGGTGGACGAGGTGGTGGTCGTCGGCAGCCGCATCAAGGGAACGCGCATCAATGAAGCCCTGCCGGTGACGGTCCTGGGCGCGCAGGAGATCGACGCGGCGGGCGCCGTCGACGGCGACGACCTGTTCCGCTCCATCTCCCAGGCCGGCGACGTCAACTTCAACGATGCGGACACGGACAACGGCGGCATCAACAATGCACGGGGCGACGTGGCCTCGATCGACCTGCGCGGCCTGGGCACGGGCAACACCCTGACCCTGCTGAACGGCCGCCGCCTGGTGAACCACCCCGGCACCCAGGTCGAGAACTACGTCCCCGTCACCACGGTCAACACCAACGCCATCCCGGTCATGGGGGTTCAGCGGGTCGAGGTCCTGGCGGACGGCGCGGCCGCCCTGTTCGGCACCGACGCCGTGGCGGGCGTGGTCAACACGGTTCTGAAGAGCAACTTCAACGGCTTCAACACCCAGGCCGGCATGGGCCGCGACGAAGGCGGAATGGAGGAGTATTCCTTCAGCTTCCAGGCGGGCAAGGATTTCAACGACGGCCGCACCAACATCTCGATCATGGGCGACTATCTGACCCGTGACGCCCTGTTCATCTGGGAACGGCCCTACGCCACGGTCGAGGGCCGCAAGGCGCGCTTCGGCGACGGCTTCTCAGGCCTGGATTACGTCACCTACAGCGCGGTTTCCGCCTGGGCCGAGGGCCTGCGCCTGAACCCCACCACCTATGCGCTGGACAAGACGGCGGCCATGGTCAACGGCCAGCGGCTGACCAGCACGACCGGCGTCTTCCATGTTCAGCCGACCGCCAATCCCGGTTGCGTCACGGGCGGCTTCCGCGACGGCGTCTGCTTCGACGACGGCACATTGGCGGTGACGGGGGCGGACGAGAACCTGCGCTACGACCTCGACACCATGCGCACGATCAGCTCGGCCGTGGACCGCGCCAACCTCTTCACCTTCATCAACCACCGCTTCGACAACGGGATCGAGGCTTTCGGCGAGATCGGCTACTACTGGGCCAACACCTGGTCGCAGCGTCAGCAGGACACGCCGCTGGACTATCAGCGCGTGCTGATGTCGCCGACGGCCTATTGGAATCCCCTCGGCGCGATCGGCGTCACGGCGCGCCTGCCGGGCCTGACCTCGGTGCCGACCACGGGCGCGGCGGTCCAGGTCCAGGACTTCCGCTTCGCCGACCTGGGCTATCGCCAGGTGGACGTGGAGAACGTCTCCACCCGCTTCGTCGGCGGCCTGCGCGGCGAATGGCGCGGCTTCGACTGGGAAACCGGCCTGCTCTACTCCATGGCCCGCACCGAGGACGTCATGGACGCGGTCAGCATGACCGGCCTGCAGGCGGCCATCAACCGCACGACCAAGGACGCCTATAATCCCTTCGCGGGCGGCGACCTGAACAGCCCCAAGGACGGCGACTTCACCGTGAACAGCCGCGAGACCATCGACAGCTTCATGGTCAAGGCGACGCGCACCTCCGAGACGGAGCTGATGCAGTGGGACTTCCACGTCTCCAGGCCTGACCTCTATCAGCTGCCGGCCGGCGACATCGGCCTGGCCGCCGGGGTCGAGGCGCGCCGCGAGACCTTCACCGAGACGCGCGACGACCGCCTGAACGGCACGATCAACTTCACCGATCTGACGGGTCAGACCTTCCAGAGCGACATCATGGGCGTGACCTTCACTCCCGACAGCTCCGGCGCGCGCAACGTCTACTCGGCCTTCGCCGAACTGGCCGTGCCGATCGTCTCGCCGGAAATGAACGTCCCGTTCGTGAAGGCGATCGACATGCAACTGGCCGGGCGGGTGGAGCACTACTCCCTGTTCGGATCGGTCGGGGCGCCCAAGATCGCCCTGTCCTATCGTCCGACCGACTGGCTGATGTTCCGCGGCGCCTGGTCCAAGGGCTTCCGCGCGCCCAACCTGATGCAGCTGCACCAGCCGGACTTCGAACGCTCCAACGCGCGTCGCGACTATGCGTCCTGCGCGGTCCAGCTGGCGATCGGCGCCATCACCTCCATCACCCAGAACAACGACTACTGCGCTTCCGATTCCCGCGTGGAGCGGCGAGCGGGCAACCTGGAGTTGAAGCCTGAGCACTCCAGGAACCTGACCTTCGGCGCGGTGCTGGAGCCCAAGCTGTGGGACGCCAAATACGGGGTGCTGACGGCGACGGTCGACTACTGGAAGATCAATCAGACCGATCTGGTCGGCATCTTCGGCGCCACCAACCAGCTGATCATGGATTACTACCTGCGTCAGAAGGGCGGCTATAACGAGAACGTCGTCCGCGCCGACCCGACCGCCGAGCAGATCGCCGATGCTCAGCAGGCGGGCCTGGCGCCGGTGGGCGACATCGTCTCGATCAACGACGTCTACCTGAACCTGCAGCCGCGGGAGTCGGAAGGGATCGACTATCGCCTGCACTACAGCCTGCGCGACACGGCGCTCGGCGACTTCACCTGGACCCTGAACGCCAGCCAGTGGCTGAAGATGTATCAGGAGGCGAACGCCGATTACCAGATGCTGCTGGACGGCCTGCGCGACGGCGTCATCGCCGGCGTCTCGGTCGGCGGCGTCGAGGAACTGGTGCGTCGCAACGGCCGTCCGGAATGGAAGGTCACCTCGACCGTGACCTGGAGCGCCGGTCCCTGGACCACGGGCTTCTATTCCAGCTACGTCAGCGACTACTACGACACCTCGGCCACCTATGCGGCGACCGGCGACTACCTGGTGGTGGACGACTGGCTGACGCACAACCTGTACGTGCAGTACGAGTTCGAGAAGGGACCGATGTCCGGCACGCGCCTGCGCGTCGGGGCCCGGAACATCACGAACGAGGACCCGCCCCTGGCCAACCAGCGCTACGGCTACGACGGCCGACTGCACTCGAACCGCGGTCGCTGGTGGTATGCGACGATCCGCAAGTCATTCTGATCTAGTCGCGAGAGCCGATTGGCTTTAGCAACGGTAGGGACGAAACGGGGCAGTGGACAGATCGGACGTCTGCTGCCCCGATTTCGTGTGAACGACAGGCGCGAAAGGCCTGGGGCCGAGCCCCGGCGAAGCGGGCCGAACGGAGCTGGAACGCAAGCATGAAGAAACTTTTCGCCTATCTGATCATCGGCGCGATGATCCTGGGCGTCCTCGTAGGCTGGGGACTGAACCAGTATCTGACGGCCGACCAGGCCAAGGACGCCGCGACCAATCTCAACCTCATCACCGACGTCTTCCTGCGCCTGATCAAGATGATCATCGCGCCCCTGGTCTTCACCACCCTGGTGGCGGGCATCGCCCACATGGAAGACGCCGCCTCGGTCGGACGTATCGGGATCAAGACCATGACCTGGTTCATCGGCGCCTCGGTGGTGTCGCTGGTCCTGGGCCTGGTCATGGTGCAGATCCTGCAGCCGGGCGCCGGCATGCATCTGCAGCATGCGGCGGTGGCGACCGCGCCGGCCGCCTCGACCGACGCCTTCTCCCTGCACGGCTTCGTCACCCATCTGGTGCCGACCTCGATCTTCGACGCCATGGCCAAGAACGAGATCCTGCAGATCGTCGTCTTCTCCCTGTTCGTGGGCACGGCGGTCGCCGCGCTCGACGACAAGGCGCCGGCGGTGCTGAACCTGGTCGAACAGGCCGCCTCCATCATGCTGAAGGTGACGGAGTTCGTGATGAAGCTGGCGCCCTTCGCCATCTTCGCCGCCCTGGCCTCGACCATCGCCACCCAGGGCCTGGAGATGCTGGGCGTCTACGCCAAGTTCGTCCTGGGCTTCTACGGTTCCATGGGCCTGTTGTGGGGCCTGCTGTTCGTCGCCGCCGCCCTGGTGCTGGGCCGTCGCGTCATTCCGTTGTTCAAGGTGATCCGCACCCCGGCCCTGCTGGCCTTCTCGACCGCCAGCTCGGAAGCCGCCTATCCGCGCATCCTGGACGCCCTGCCCACCGTCGGCGTGCGTCGCCGGATCGTCAGCTTCGTCCTGCCGCTGGGTTACTCGTTCAACCTCGACGGCTCGATGCTCTACTGCACCTTCGCCACCATGTTCATCATGCAGGCGCACGGCGTGCACCTCAGCGTCTCGCAGCAGGTCTTCATGCTGCTGCTGCTGATGGTGACGTCCAAGGGCATCGCCGGCATTCCGCGCGCCTCCCTGGTGGTCATCATGGCGACCCTGACCTACTTCGGTCTGCCGGAAGCCTGGATCGCCATCGTCCTGGGCGTCGATCACCTGCTCGACATGGGCCGTTCGGCCACCAACGTCGTCGGCAACTCCGTCGCCGCCGCCGTGGTCGCCAAGTGGGAAGGCGAACTGGACGACATCCCCGAAGGCGGGCCGGAAGCGCCCAAGCCCGTCGCCGCCTAGGTCCTTCTCGGCGCACCCAATGAAACGGCCGCCCCATCGCTGGGGCGGCCGTTTTGCTTTGCAGGGATATGGAAGCGGGCGGCGATCCGAAGACCGCCGCCTCGGCCCCTATTCCTCCGCGCTGACCGCCGGCCCGTAGAAGAGGGCGTTGAACAGCAGGCGGACCGACGACCGAGCCTGGGCGCGGTTGACCACGTCGGGGCCCAGGACGATCACCCGGCCCTCGCCGTGCGGCAGGTCCAGCACCGCGTCCGCGCCCGACAGCTTCTGCGGCCCGATGGCCCAGCCGCTGGAGACCGCGACCTGTTGCGGATAGCGGACGATGGAGCCCGTCTCGCCGCTGTGGCGGAAGCCGGAGTTACGGTTGAAGAAGACGTTCATCCGGGCCGGGGCGCCGAAGGCCAACGGCTGGCGATTGTCGACCTCGGTGTTCAGGACGGCGCCGGGGATGAAGAAGTCGGTCGAGGCCGGTGCCTTGCCGTCCGCGCCCAGCAGCACGTCCTGAACCGGCGCGCCCATGGCCGCGGCCAGGCGATGCGACGAGCCGATGGTCACGACGCTGCCGCCGCCGCGCACGAAGGCGTCGAGCTGGGGCACGGTCTTTTCAGCCGTGATGTGGCCCAGCCAGCCGCGGTACTCGGCGGGAATGGACTCGGGTTCCGGCTGGTCGCGCTGGGCGGCCGCCGACAGGTCCGCCGGGATCATGTCCGAGGCGAAGACCAGGACGTCGAAGTCCTTGGCCAGGTCGCCGGCGTCCAGACGCTGCGGATAGACGACCTCGAACGGATACTCGAACTGCTCCAGCATCCAGCGGGTCCAGCCCGAGGCCATAGAGCCGCCGTAGCGGTCGACCAGGCCGACGCGGACGGGCTTCAGAGCGATCTTGTCGCCGCCCGGCGCGCGGGCGACGGCGTGGGCGTTCAGGCCCAGATCGCGCACGGCGGCCTCGACGATCGGACGCGCCGCGTCGCCGGCCGGAATCCACAGGGCGCCGGGAGCGAGCGTGGCGCGGCCCGCGCGCGTCTCGCCTTCCTGCCAGAAGACCGGCACGCCCGCCTTCAGCAGGCGGTTGGACAGGATGTAGCCGTTGACCGGCGCATGATCGATCAGCCAGCCGGCGCGGCCCGAACCTTCGATCTTGCCCGGCGGCGGGGCCATGACGTCGGCGACGCGCTCGGTCGGGGCCTCGAAGCCGTCTAGGATGCGGTCGAACTGCACCCCCATCTGCAACGCCAGGGTGTAGCCGGTGGCGTCATAGGGCAGTTTGGGCGGACCGCCCGGATATTGCAGGTCGTGCGGGTGATCCTGCGGCTCGAACATGTCCAGCACGTGCGGGCGATAGGCCTGGGCCGTCTTCACCACATAGGAGCCGGCCGGATAGGCCTTGCCGCCGACGGTGAAGGCCTGGGTGGCGCGGTCCACGTCGACGCCCGTCTTTATCAGGCTGTTCAGGAAGGCCACGGCGTTGGGCAGGTCGGCCTGATCCGCCGGGATGACGTATCCACGCGGGTCGCGCCGGGCCGGATCGCGCAGGATGGAGTTGTAGAGAGCCGGATCGACGCGACGGGCGTTCTCGCCGGCCGCCGCCTCCAGAGCCTCGATCCCCGACGGCGTGACGCGCCAGGTGTCGGTATTGCCCTTGTCGATGGCGTTCTGGCCCATGCGCCAGATGTTGAACAACAGCCGGTCCTTGTTGCGCGAGGCGTAGTTCAGCACGGCGCGGTTGATCGACTGCGAGTACTCGATCGACTGGGCGAAGCGCCAGGTCTGGGGCGCGACCGGCATGGGCAGGTCGTTGCGCGGCAGCTGGTTGTCGGGGACCAGGCTGATCTGGCTGGGCGTCGGGTGGCCGGTGATCTCGGTCAACAGGCCGACGGCGTTGTGGAAGTAGGTGATGGAGCGTTCCATCCCGTTGTTCCATGTCGAATAGTTGGCGCCGCTGCGCATGGTCGAGCCGGGCTTGCCCTCCTCGATCAGGCGGCTGTGCATGGCCGCCCCGACTTCCGACAGCGTGCCCATGACCAAGGGGTCGTAGTTGTAGTTGAAGGGGTCGCGGAAGGGCGGCATGAAGACCACGGTTCCGGCCGGCGCCGTCTGGTGGTGGTTGTAGATGATCTGCGGGAACCACTCGCGGAAGAACTGCCGGTTGACGTTGGTCGTCTCGGCCATGGCCGACAGGTAGTAGTCGCGGTTGTTATCGTGGCCGACGTACTTCTGGTACAGCACCGGGATCGAGCCGAACTCGCGCTTCAGCGGGTCCTCGTTGCGCATGTACCAGTTGGAGACCAACTCCATCCCGTCCGGGTTCAGCGGCGCGAACAGGATGATCGTATCGTTCAGGACGCGCAGGGCCTCGGGGTCCTCGGCCGTCAGCCATTCGTGCACGGCGGCGATCAGGGCCTGGGGCGGAACCGTCTCGGTCGCGTGCAGGCCGCCGTCGATCCAGACCACGGCCTTGCCCTCGGCGGACATGGCGCGAGCCTCGGCCTCGCTGACGCCCTCGGCTTTCGCCAGGCGGCGCGCGATCTCCTGATAGCGGTCCAGATGGGTCAGGTTCTCAGGGGTGGAGACGATGGCGATATACTGGGTTCGGCCTTCCGAGGACTTGCCGATCTCCACCAGCTTCATCCGGTCGGACTGGCTGGCCAGGGTCTTCAGATAGGCTTCCCACTGGGTGTAGTTGACCAGGTGATAGTCGGCGCCGACGTCGAAGCCGAAGGCCTCGCGCGGCGAGGTGACATGACGCGGCGCCTGGGCCGTCGCGGCCGGCGGCGCGGCCAGGACGTCGGCGTAGGCCAGGCTGCTGGCGCTGGTCATGGCCAGGGCGGCGAACCCCATGACCAGGGTTCTCATGGGACGGCGTACGGCGTGTGACGGCGATCTTGTCATTGCGTTCCTGTCAAAGGGCTACGAGGCGCTCCAGACCAAGACGTGTCCGCCGCGTCGTTTCCTCCACGATGCCGTCTCGGCGCACGATGTCCAGAGGTATCAGGAACGAAACAACCACGCGTGTCGGCGCCGACCCTTCGCCTAGGCGGTGGCGGCGGACGTCCGACGTCGGGTGATCAGCAGGCCGAAAATCGCCGCCAGGGGGAACATCAGCACGCCGTAGACGGCGCCGGGCAGGGACATGTCCGGAACCTGCAGCACCGACTGGGCGATGACGATGGCCAGGGTGGCGTTGTGCAGCCCCACCTCGAAGGCGGAGGCGATCGCCTGCTCCCGCCCGATCTGCAGCAGGCGCGGAACCACGAAGCCGATCGCCAGGCTCAGGCCGCAGAAGACGACGGTGATGCCCGCCAGGGACAGGAAGCTGGTCTTCAGGACATCCCGGTTGGAGACCGCCGCGCCCGCGATCACCAGGGTCAGGATGATGATGGAGGCGATGCGCACCGGTCGGTCCATGGCGCGGGCGAAGCCGGGCCTCACCCCGCGCACGATCATGCCCAGGCAGACCGGCGCCAGGACGATCATGAAGACCTCGATCGTCTTCTTCAGTTGCAGGCCCACCTGCAGGTCGCCGGGCTGGAACCAGGCGATGGACAGGTTGACGATGACCGGCAGGGTCAGGACGGCGATGACCGAGTTGATCGCCGTCAGACTGATGTTCAGGGCGACGTCGCCGCGGAACAGGTGGCTGTACAGATTGGCCGTCGTCCCGCCGGGCGATGCGGCCAGCAGCATCATCCCGACCGCCAGGACGGGCGGCAGGCGGAACAGCAGAACCAGTCCGAAACAGACGGCGGGCAACAGCAGCAACTGGCAGGCCAGGGCGACGCCGACCGCCTTGGGTCTGCGGCCGATGCGGGCGAAGTCGCGCGGCGTCAGGTCCAGCCCCAGGCCGAACATGATGACGCCCAGGGCGATGGGCAGGCCGATCACGGCCAAGGGCGAATCCATGGCGTCGTTCCTCCCCGAACGGCGTCAGAGGCCGGCGGCGAGACTGCGCCCCGCCGTGCGGCCCGAGAACAGGCACCCTCCCAGGAAGGTCCCCTCCAGAGCGTTATAGCCATGCATGCCGCCTCCGCCGAAGCCCGCAGCCTCGCCTGCGGCGTAAAGTCCCTCCAGCGGGGTTCCGTCCGCCTTCAGCACCCGCCCTGACAGGTCGGTCTGTAGGCCGCCCAGCGACTTGCGGGTCAGGACGTGAAGCCGGACCCCGATCAGCGGCCCCGCCTTCGGATCCAGCAGCCGATGGGGGGGCGAGGTCCGCGCCATGCGGTCGCCCAGGTAGCGACGGCTGTTGTGGATGCTCATGACCTGGAAGTCCTTGGAATAGGGATTGTCCATCTGGGCGTCCCGCTCCTCGACCTGGCGGCGGACCAGGGCGGGGTCCAGCAGCGGGCGTTCAGTCAGGGCGTTCATCTTCGCCACCAGGGTCTCCAGGTCGTCGGCCACGACGAAGTCGGCGCCCTTTCGCTTGAAGGCGTCCACCGCCGGCGGCGCGCCCCCGCCCAGGCGCGATCTCAGCACCTTCAGGAATTTGCGGTCGGTGATGTCCAGGTTTTGTTCCGACCCCGACAGGGCGAACTCCTTCTCCAGTATCTTCTGGGTGACGATGAACCAGGAATGGTCGTGTTCGGCGATGTCGGGCGTTGTGCGCAGGTAACGTAGGGTGGCGATGGTGTCGTGGCCGGGCAGGGCGGGCGCGGGCAGGCGACGTCCCAGGGCGTCCAGCCATAGCGGCGAGGGGCCGGGCAGGATGCGGATCGCGTGACGGGGCCAGATCGGATCCCAGTTCTGTACGCCCTCGACATAGTGCCACATGCGGTCCCGGTTCACGAGGCGGCCGCCCGCCTCCGCCGCAATATCCAGCATCCGGCCGTCGACATAGGCGGGGACGCCGGTGATCATGGCCTTCGGCGGGACGCCCAGGCGCTCCGGCCAGAAGCGACGAACTTTCTCATGGTCGCCGCCTATGCCGCCGGTGGCCAGGACGACCGCCTGGGCCCGCAGGGTGAAGTCTCCGACCCGGTTGCGGTTCGAAGGAGCGCCGCGCGGGGCGTCATCGGCCGCCAGGATGGCGCCGGCGACCCCTGTCGCCCGTCCGCCCTCCATCAGAAGGCGGTCGACCCTGCGGCGATGATGAAAGGTCAGGCGCCCCGTCTGCGCCGCCGCTCGGGCTCGGTCGGCGAAGGGCTCCGACACCCCTGTGCCTGTGCCCCAGGCGACATGGAAGCGCGGCACGGAGTTCCCGTGGCCGAAGGCCTCGCCTCCGCCGCGCTCGGCCCACCCCACCATGGGGGTCAGCTTGATCCCGCGCTGCCGCAGCCAGCTTCTCTTTTCCCCGGCGGCGAACTCCACATAGGCGCGTCCCCATTGCGCCGCCCATTCGTCTTCGGGCAGGGGGCCGTCCAGCCGGTCCCACCCGGCGCTGCCCCGCCAGTCGCTCCAGGCCAGATCGAAGTTGTCGCGCACGCCCAGCCGCCTTTGCTCCGGCGAGTCGACCAGGAACAGTCCGCCGAAGGACCAGAAGGCCTGACCGCCCAGGTTGGCCGGGTTTTCCTGCTCCACGATCGCCACGCGGCGGCCCGCCCGTAGCAACTCGTCGGCGGCGACCAGGCCCGCCAGACCCCCGCCGACGATGATGACGTCCGCGTCCATTTTTCGCCCCATTTGTTATCGCTGTTCACTTGGTGCTGACATAAATGTCAGTAGTAAAACCTATGTTTCCTCCGCGAACATATCTGTCAATAGGTATTGACAAGATGGTGAGTAGGGTGTGGTCTAAACCCAACCGCTGGCGGCGCCGCCCCGTCATGCGGAACCAATCGGCGGCGTGGAAACGATGCGGAACCCGTTGGGGAACGGGCCGCTCAGGGGAGGGTACTTCATGGCGACGTCCGTCGTGCATGCGCGCTTGGCTGCGACTGTGTCTTTGCTGGCTTTGAGCCTTGGGGCGCCGGCCCTGGCGCAAACCACGCCTCCGGCCGAACAGGCCACCACGGTCGAGGACATCATCGTCACGGCGCAAAAGCGCGAAGAGTCGATCCAAGACGTACCTGTGGCGATTTCAGCATTCTCAGCTGAGAACTTGGATGCGATGAAGATCGAAGGCGGCTCCGAGCTGTTGCGGGCGGTGCCGAACGTCAGCTTCTCCAAAAACAATTTCTCAATGTATAACTTTTCCATCCGTGGGATCGGCACGAAGGCGATTTCTGCTGCATCGGATCCGGCGGTGGCGGTGAGTTTCAATAACAGCCCCCTCATACGCAATCGCCTATTCGAGCAGGAATACCTCGATGTGAACCGAGTCGAGGTTCTGCGTGGGCCGCAGGGCACCTTATACGGCCGCAACGCCACGGCGGGCGTGGTTAATATGATCCCCAATATGCCCGGGCCGGATTTCGAAGCCTTTTTAAAGGCGGAAACAGGCAACTATGGATCCATGCGCGGCCAGATGATGGTCAATATCCCCTTGACCGATACGTTATGGTTAAGGGCCGCCGCTGGTCTTACAAAACGCGAAGGATTTGATCACAATACCTTTAACGACACCCGAGTGAATGGAAGAGACCTCTATTCAACACGATTGTCAGCTGCTTGGGAGCCAAGTGATAGGTTCAATGTCAACCTGATTTGGGAACATTTCGGCGAAGACGACAACCGCTCACGTACGGGTAAACAGCTCTGCGCCACGGACGCCGGACCGTCGAGCGTTGGAGGCATCGCTGTGACTTCTGAAACCCTCCGAGGGAGGATGTCGCAAGGTTGCCGCCCGGTGTCGCTATATGATGACGCGGCATACGGCGTGCCGAATGGCGCAGGGATGTCGCAAATATATTTGGGCAGCGCCTTCAGCCTTGTTGGTATGTTCACGACGCCGCTGCCGGCTACCCGCAAAGGGTTTACCTTCATTACCCCTGATGTTGATCCGTACGCCGGGCTAACCCAGAGTCGAAATCTAAGAGAAATTTCAACTTCATACGACCCAATCTTCAGGGCGGAGAACGATATTTTTCAACTAAACATAAACTATGACATCAGTGATAGTCTGAAATTTATCTCCCAAACTGCATACTCTGAGGATAGTTACTATTCTTCTCAGGATTATACCCGCTATGTAACTAATGAAATATTTAATGATAGTTCAAAAATATATAACAGGCAGGGTGTACTTACGCCTCATCCCATGACTCCAGGCGGGTTTTATAACGACCCTCAACTTGGTTTATCTAACAGGATGTTGTCCGTAGATTTGAGTAAGTCTGAAAATAACCAGATCTATCAAGAAT
This sequence comes from Brevundimonas faecalis, assembly GCF_040549405.1. NCBI lineage: Bacteria > Pseudomonadati > Pseudomonadota > Alphaproteobacteria > Caulobacterales > Caulobacteraceae > Brevundimonas > Brevundimonas faecalis. The sequence continues at coordinate 57,607 of NZ_JBEPTF010000001.1, forward strand.
TTCGTCTACAATCTAGTTTTGATTCACGCTTCAATTTTAATGTTGGAGCAAATTACATGAAATTTAAAACTCAAGATGACTATTATGTATTCAGTAATTTGTTTAGCTTCTTGGCAGAAGCTTATTACAATGGGGCGTCTTCAAATAGAATTCCCATAGAGTGCACGAGCACATCTTCAATTGAGTGCATATATGTCGACCCGAATAGGCTTTCCGATATCAATGGAGACGGACATAATTACTTTAGAAGTAAGAATCAGGTAGAGACTGAATCGTGGGCCATCTTTGGTGAGGCTTACGTCGATGTCAGAGATGACCTGAAGCTTACCGTTGGGCTGCGCTATACGGATGATACTAAGGTAACGACCCCGTACCCTAGCCAATTGCTTCTTGGCGTATGGTCTCTGCTCGGGTATGGCCCTTCTTCTGGAGGAAAGGTTAGCCGTGGGTATCCAGCCGATGAAATTGTTAAGCAAAATTGGGATGCATTAACGGGCCGAGCTGTTATTGACTGGAAAGTCAATGATGATTTGATGGTATATGCATCATATTCTCGCGGATATAAGGGAGGTGGAACAAACCCTCCTCGTGCAGATATTGATCCTACTGTTATACAGTACATGCCTTTAGCAAGTACGTTTGATCCAGAATATGTAAATGCCATTGAAATTGGTGCAAAAGGGCAATATTTTGATGGGCGAGTTCGCCTAAATGCAACGGCATTCTATTATGACTATAAAGACTACCAAGTTTCTCAAATCGTTGATAGAATTTCACTGAACGAAAATTTCGATGCCAAATCTATGGGTTTGGAGCTTGAAGGAGTGTATCAAGTTACTCCTAACTTTAGGTTGGATGCTAACTTTGGGTTGTTAAAAACGAAAATCGATAGCGGCGAAAAATCGATTGACGTTATGAATAGGACCCAGGGCAATCCAGACTGGATGGTCTTGAGGCCTTGGCTGCAAGTTCCTTCAAACTGCATTGCGCCTAAAAAATACGTTGAAAAAATTCTATCCGTTCCATCAACAAATCAATGGAACGCGCTAACTGCACTTTGTGGAGGTTCGGCGAGATCAGGTAGCTTTACTCCTGATATAACGACGAATTTCAAATTCTATGAGCAATATGGGTTCACTTATAATCCATTCAAAGATGCAGAGAATGCAGGGAAGGGTTTCTACGCGGACCTGTCCGGGAACGAGCTGCCTAATGCTCCTAGATGGACGGCCAATATAGGAGCGCAGTACACGTGGTTCTATGGTGCTTGGGAAGCAACGATACGCGCAGATTATTATAAACAGGCGAATAGCTATTTCAGAGTCTATAATACAGAATATGATCGCATAAGGTCGTGGGATAATGCGAATGTTTCAGTTTCCATTGAGAATGCCTCTACGGGACTGAGATTTGGTGCATACGTTAAGAACATATTTAATGATACATCTATAGTTGATGCCTTCACTAATAGTGATGATTCTATGCTTACAACTAATGTTTTTGTGACTGATCCGCGACTATTTGGGGTTAATATTTCCAAATCGTTCTGACGTTATATGATATAACGATGGCCCATTATTTCGTGGTGGGCCATTGTTTGTTTACTATGTGTGTCAAATTATTATAAGAATTCGTGTTGACAACTGGTGAGACAATTATAGTTTGTAATTATCCGCTGATGCGGAGTTCATAAAAAGGGAGGTTTAATATGTCTATGCGTATAGCTTCGATTGCTGTCATGGCTGTTATTGCTGCCGGTGCTGCAACTTCTGCAAGTGCCCAGACCTTTTCTCCTGTTGGATCTTTTAGTGTCGTTACCGACTATCTCTATGTAGAGCAGTCGCAGCAACTTTCTTGCAAAATTGATCACATTGGTGGTGTGGTTAATGCTGGTGGCGCCACTGCGACCATCAACGCCAACGGCAACGCATTCGGCGCCAACCCGGACAATCTCTGCACCAGCGTCAACCTGACCAAGAATTGGACGCTGACGCCGGATACCAGTGTTGCTGGCTCCAATGTTCGCATTGACGGACTTAAGGTGAACTCGCTGCTGGGAAGCTGCGGCGGCTCTGCTGGAGGCACCGTGTACGGTTACCTGGATAGCACGGGTTATCTGACGATTCCGCGCCAAGGTTTCCCCGGAGTGATCGTTTTCGTTCCGACGACCTGCTATGTCGAGGGTGGAATTCAGACTGTTGGCCCGGTTACTCTGTAATTAGGCGGACGCTCCCCCCGCACCATGCGTGGTGTGGGGGGAGTATTTATAAAAATCTAAATATAACTGATCTAAATCTGCTCAATAATATATATATTGCACCATGATTTTTCATGCTTTGATGGCGCTTAACTTGTGAATATTGTCTGTGGGCTGATAGTTGTCGGCATGTGATATTCTGAGTTGGCCTATGCCTGCTTGGGACGCGGGGCCTGTGTTTTGCTGGGGTGTCTTTACTTTCACGTCCTTAATGTCTTGACGGAAAGTGCGAGCTGGCGCACGGCTTAAGGCCAAGGTGCCGTCACAATCCTTGTGGAGCAATAAGGTGCGCAGTCGACTTGTAATTGCAACGACATCGCTAATCATAGCAATCAGCATGGCTTCGGGCGCTCCGGCCCAGGACGTCACCAAGGCTGCGACCTATGGCGAGGTTCGCCTGAGCGCCGGCTTCACGCCCGATCCCTATCGTGTCTCCGTGACGGCCGGCGGGTCGATCGATGCCTATCAGGATACGCCCCTGCCGGCCGAATGCGTGGGCAAGGTGGCCGAGGCGCCGGACTTCAAGGTCACCTATGAGGCGGGTCGTCTGCCGCTCGTCTTCCGGACCCTGTCGTCGGAAGACACGACCCTGATCATCAACGGGCCGGACGGCAAGTGGCGGTGCGACGACGACAGCTACGGCGACGGCGACGCCGAGGTCCGCTTCGAAAAGCCCCGCAGCGGAACCTATGACGTCTGGATCGGCACCTTCGGCGAGAACATGGCCGACGCGACGCTCCTGATTACGGAAACCCCGTAACCGGCGCCTACTGCTCTTCGTCGAAGCGGCGCGCCACCAGATCGCTCAGGGCCTCGACGGCTTCGGCCGCGTCGGGGCCTTCGGCGTTGATGTCGACATTGCAGCCGATGCCGGCGCCCAGCATGAGCAGGCCCATGATCGAGCGGGCGTCGACCGTCACCCCGTCGCGCGTGACGCGGATCTCGGCCTCATACCCCGAAGCCAGCTTGACGAACTTGGCCGAGGCTCGGGCGTGCAGGCCGCGCTGATTGCAGATGTTGACGGTCGCCTGGGCCTGATCGCTCATTTTTCCCCCGCCAGGACCCAAGAGGCCACCGAGATATATTTGCGGCCCGCGTCCTGGGCGTGGGCGACGCAGGCTTCCAGGGTTTCGCGACCGCGCACGCTGGCCAGCTTGATCAGCATGGGCAGGTTCAGGCCGGCGATGACCTCCGCCTTGGTCTGCTCCATCACCGAGATGGCCAGGTTGGACGGGGTGCCGCCGAACATGTCGGTCAACAGGATGACGCCGTCGCCGTCGTCCACCGCCTGGGCGGCGTCGACTATGTCGCGGCGCCGCCGCTCCATGTCGTCCTCGGGCCCGATGCAGATGGCGGCCACGCCGCGTTGAGGGCCGACCACATGCTCCATGGCCGCCAGGAATTCGGAAGCGAGGCCCCCGTGAGTGACGATCACAAGCCCGATCATGAAGGCTTCACCAAGACTATTCGCCCCGCGCCGCTGTCTGTCGCGAGCGCTGGAACGGCGCCCGGATCAATGTGCAAGCCGGCCTTCATAGGGCAATCGCGCGCCGGTTCAAAGACCACAGACCGCCCTTGCGACCACCTGCCCCGCAGAGGCCGGCCGCGGGTCGATCCGCAACAGGGGAATCCGCTGGCCGCCATGCTCCAGGAAGGCCGGCTCCGGCAGGCGCTCGATCGCCTCCAGCGTGCATTCCACGGCCAGGATCACCCGCGCGCTAAAGCGGACGGGCACGCTCACGATCCCCAGGCCGCGCGCCTCGATCCGCCCCGCGATCGTCGTCGGGGCCGTGGCGTAGAGCGCGTCGCCGGACGACCAGAGGCAGGTCCAGTCGTCGGCGACCAGACGCCAGCCGTCGCCCATCATCCGCAGGGCCAGGTCGCTCTTTCCGGCGCCGGAGGGACCGGTGATCAGAACGCCGCGCCAGCCGTCCTGCATCCGCCGCGCGACGGTCGTTGCATGGACGGGTTGCAGCAGGGGCGTCACGGCCGGCGGCCGGGCTGCGGCAACTGAACCTCGAAGCGGGCGCCGACCACGGCCCCGGCCTCGTCCTTGCGGTTCTCGGCGCGCACGCGGCCGCCGTGGGCGTCGATGATCTGGCGGACGATCGACAGGCCCAGGCCGGAGTTGGCGCCGAAGGCCGTTCCCTTGGGGCGAGAGGTGTAGAAGCGCTCGAAGACCGTCTCCAGGTTCTCGGGCGGGATGCCGGGACCGTCGTCGTCGATCTGGATGCGCAGCGGCAGGTCCGGACTGTCGTCGTCGCGTTCCAGCCGGACCCGAACCTCGCCGTCGGCGGGGCTGAAGGAGCGGGCGTTGTCGATCAGGTTGCGGAACACCTGGCCCAGAGGAATGTCGCGACCCAGGACGCGCGCCGTGTCTGCGGCGGAGAAGAAGCGCACCTGGGCCTCGCCCGGCTTCTGCCCGCCTTCGTAGACGTTGACGATGTCGCCGAGCAGTTCGTTCAGGTCGATCAGGCGCGGGCGGTCGCGCGACAACTCGGCGTCCAGGCGCGAGGCGTTGGAGATGTCGGTGATCAATCGGTCCAGGCGCCGCACATCCTGCTGCAGCAGATTGGTCAGGCGCGCCCTCTGCTCGTCGGTCTTGACCAGGGGCAGGGTTTCCAGCGCCGAACGGATCGAGGTCAGGGGGTTCTTGATCTCGTGGCTGACGTCGGCGGCGAAGCGCTCGATGGCGTCCATCCGCGTGGACAGGGTGTCGGTCATCGACTCCAGGGCGCGGGCCAGATCGCCAATCTCGTCCTTGCGGTCCTCGAGGTCGGGCAGGGAGATGGCGCGGGCCCGCTGCAGGCGCACCTGATCCGCCGCCGTCGACAGACGCATCACGGGCCGCGCCACGAAGAGGTGCAGGACCAGCGACGCCAGCAGGTTCACCGCCAAGGCGACCAGGGCGAAGGGGGTCAGGGCGCGACGTTGAGCGTCCAGGGTCTTGTTGACGTCCCCGGCCTCCAGGGTCAGCACGCCCAGCACCTGCTGGACGTGGCGGACGGGCAGGGAGACGGACACCACGCGCTCGCCGTTCTCATTGCGCCTGATCGCGGCCTGCGGCGCCCCTTGCAGGGCGCGCTCGACCTCGGCCGACAGCTCGTTCTCGGCGCGGGTCATGCGCGCTTCCTCGCGCGCACTGGGCGCGTTGGAAGGGACGGGCGTCCCCGCCGGCTTGGCGGGGGGCAGGGGCTCACCGGGAATGGCGTCCGTGACGGCGTAGCTGTCGGAGACCAGCAGCCCGTCCTGGTCATAGAGGCGGGCGCGCTGTCCCTCGGGGATGAAGTTGTCGCGCAGCCACAGGCCCGCCGCCCCCGGATCCAGCATCGGATAGGGCTCGCCCCGCGTGATGCCCAGTTCGCCCAGGACGTTGGCCAGCAGTTCCGCCTGGACGGATAGGGATTCCTGGCGGGCCTCGATCAGGCCGCGCCGCCATTCGTTCAGGGCCAAGGCCCCGCCGAACAGGATCAGCAGGCTGAGCAGATTCAGCGCGAGGATGAAGCCGCCCAGACGCGACCCGCCGAAGCGGAACCGACGCCGGGGCGGGGCGTCCTCGGACTCAGCTTTCGCGGTAGCGGTAGCCGACGCCATACAGGGTCTCGATCGCGTCGAACTCGGGATCGACGACCCGGAACTTCTTGCGCATGCGCTTGACGTGGCTGTCGATGGTGCGGTCGTCGACATAGACCTGATCGTCGTAGGCGGCGTCCATCAGGCTGTCGCGGCTCTTCACGAAGCCGGGGCGCTGGGCCAGGGCCTGCAGCAACAGGAACTCCGTCACCGTCAGCTTGACCGGCCTGCCGTCCCAGGTGCTCTCGTGGCGGGCCGGGTCCATCGACAGCTTGCCGCGCTTGATGGCCTTGCCGGCCGGATCGGCCGAGGCCTCGGCCTCGCCGCCGTCGGCGCCGGTGCGGCGCAGCAGGGCCTTCACCCGCTCGATCAGCAGGCGCTGGCTGAAGGGCTTGTGGATATAGTCGTCGGCGCCGAGGTTGAAGCCGAGGATCTCGTCGATCTCCTCGTCCTTGGACGTCAGCATGATGACCGGAATCTGCGAGGTCTGGCGCAGGCGACGCAGCACCTCCATCCCGTCCATGCGCGGCATCTTCACGTCCAGGATGGCCAGGTCCGGCGGCGTGGTCTCCAGGGCCTCCAGGCCCGATGCGCCGTCGTGATAGGCCGTGATCTTATGGCCATGGCTCTCCAGGGCCAGGGAGACGGAGGCGACGATGTTCTCGTCGTCGTCGACCAGGGTGATGTTGGCCAAGGGCTTCTCCTCAGTACGGGCGGCGGCGGGCGTTCAGTCTTGCGCCGTGCGTTGACGACAGATCAACGCACGACAAGCGTAACCGTTCTATCCCATGATGGTGAGATTACGGCCAAGGGAAATGGTTCGCCATAGGCTGACTTTCAACCTTGGCGCGGAAAGGGCGAAACCGGACCTTAAAGCCTTTCCTGCAGGATGCGCCCTCGTTTTCCGCAGGACGCCATGGCCGGACCGGTTCACTACGAAGTCTATATCCGCAAGACGCCCCCGGCGTCCTGGGCGCTGGAGATGGCGACCGAGGACCGCAAGCAGGCGGTCGAAGCGGCCGAGGACCTGATGCGCGACGGCCGGGCTTGCGCCGTGCGCGTGACCAAGGAGACCCTGGACCCGGAAACCATGGAGTTCGCCAGCGTCGTGGTCCTGAACCGCGGCGCGCCGGAGCTCAAGCGCAAGGCGCCCGTGCGCGACGCCGACGCCGGGCCGGTCTGCCGGGGCGTGCAGGACCTCTATGCGCCCCACGCGCGCGAACTGATCGGCCGCGTGCTGGAGGACTGGCTGAACCGCCAGGCGGCGACGGCCTTCGAGCTCCTGCATCGCCCCGATCTGGCGGAACGGCTGGAAGCCTCGGGCGTGGAGCTTCAACACGCCATCCAGAAGGTCGCGGTGCCCGAGGCCCAGGCCCTAGGCCAGACGGTTCACGAACTGGTCCGCCACTATCAGCGCCTGGCCGAACAGGCGGTGGAGCGGGTGCTGCAGTCGGGCCGGCGCAACCTCTTCCCCAACCTCGACGAGCAGTCCGTGGCGGACACGGCTCAGCGCCTGTCCGGCGCGCCGGATCGGGCCTTCATCATGGGCGGGGCCGTGTCGGGGGCTCTGGCGGGGCTGCGCGGCGCCCGGACGCGTCTCGATCGATTGATGGACCTGTGCGACCAGGCCCCGACCGAAGGCGCGCCGCGCGCCCTGGTCATGGTGCCGATCGAGCAGATCCTGTGCGAACTCTTCGCCTCGCGCAGCGGCCTGGCCCAGATTCTCGGCCCGGCTCTGGATCAGGGGGCCAGCTTGGCCGCCGTGGTGCGCATGGTGGCCCCGCGCGAGGTCGGCCTCCTGACCGGCCAGGATCCGAAGCTCGCCGTCCTGGTGCCCCAGGTCGAGGGCGCGGCCGCTCGTCTGGGCGAGCGGATGGCGGCCGGCGAGTTTCCGCTTCTGTCGGCGGCCCTGGCGCGGATGGTCCTGCGCGAGCTGATGAGCCAGCGCCGCCTGCGGCCCGGCGACGCCGAGGGCGAGATCGACATCCTGCGCGCCCTGGCCATGACCCTGACGGCCACGGCGGGCCGCCTGTTGACCCTGGAAGAGGTCCAGACCGCCTTCAGCGAACGGTCCAAGGGCCTGGTGACGGCCGACTTCGTGGCGGTCTACGTCAAGGGATGCCCGCACGTCCTGTGCGAGGCGGAGCGGCTGACGCGCCTGTGCGAGAACGTCACCGGCGCGGCCAATAAGCGTTCGGCGGCGCGCTGGCTGGACGCCTGCGTCGCCTCGCTTCGGTTCGAGACGGAAATCCGCTCTTCCAGCCAGACCCCGGGCCAGAAACTCGCGGCCCTGCAGGGGTTGCAGCGGGCCGCGCGCAACGCTGCCCTCTCCGAACGGGACGGCGAGGCGATCGCCGCGGCCCTGGGCGTCGTCGGCGGCGCGGTAGAGGCCGACGCGCGTCTGGTGGCCCAGATCGGACGCGCTCCGGCCCCGGCGCCGCAGAAGCTGGCGGCCCTGCTTCGACTGGCGGCGGCCGAAACCGGCCCGACCGGTCCGGTGGCGGATCGGGCCAAGGCCGAGGCCCTGCGCCTTCTACGGACGCCCGACGTGCGCGCCTCGCTGACCGCCGCGCCGGACGCGGCCCAGACGCTCAAGCCCCTGATCAAGGCCGCCGGGCTGGCGGCCTGATCCGTCAGTCGAAGATGTCGAAGATATCCATCCGCTTCTTCTTCTTGCGGTAGTGATAGTCGTCGTCGCGGTGACGCTCGTCCTTGTAGCGCGGCGGCTCGCGATAGCCCTGGGGCTGGCCGCCCCACGGCTGCTGCTGGATCGGCTGCTGATAGGTCGGCGGGGGCGCGGCCTGCGGGGCGATCTGAGGGGCTGAGGCGCGGCCTTCCTCGGTCGCCACGGCCATCAGCTTTTCCAGTTCGCCGCGATCCAGCCAGACGCCGCGGCAGGTCGGGCACATGTCGAACTGGACGCCGCCGCGATCCAGGGTCTGCATGGCGGCGTTGTCGTTGGGGCACATCAATAGGGGCATGGGATCCTCGTCGTCGTTGAATGCGGTCCGACATCGCGTCGCCGAAGCGCCGCCAGAGGGGCCCGTCCCGCTGAGGATAGAGTTAGGGTCGCTCTGTCCGCCTCACAACGTGCGCAGACGCCGCAGCCTCTCGCCGGTCCGGGTCAGCAGCTTTGGCCGGCCGCCCAGCCCGACGACCAGGCCCATTGGAAGTTGTAGCCGCCCAGCCAGCCGGTCACGTCCGCCACCTCGCCGATGAAGAAGAGGCCGGGGACCGTCCTGGCCTCCATGGTCTGCTGGTCCAGGGCGGCCGTATCGACCCCGCCCAAGGTGACTTCGGCGGTGCGATAGCCCTCGGACCCGACCGGCTTCACCGTCCAGGCGTTGACCGTCTCGGCCATGGCCCGCAGCTTCTTGTCGCCGATCTCCGCCAGCTTGCCTGACAGGTTTTCGCGGGCGCAGATCACCTCGGCCAGACGGCGGGGGATGATATGGCCCAGGGCCGTATGCACCGCCTGCTTGCCGTTCTCGGTCTTGGCCGCCAGCAGCCGCGCGGCGACGTCCTCGCCCGGCGCCATGTCGACCGTGATCGCCTCGCCCTCGCGCCAGTAGGAGCTGATCTGCAGGATCGACGGCCCCGACAACCCGCGATGAGTGAACAACATGGCTTCGGTGAAGCTGGCGTTCCGGGCCTTGTCGCCGGTCGTCCTGACCACGGCGTCCACGGCCACCCCCGCCAGCGGCTTGAGCTGCTCCAGCAGGCCGGGCTCGAAGGTCAGGGGAACGAGCGCGGGCCGGGTCTCCGTCACCCGCAGGCCGAACTGGCGCGCGACCTCATAGCCCCAGCCGGTCGCGCCCATCTTGGGAATGGACTTGCCGCCGGTGGCCACCACCAGGGACGCCGCCGAGACGCGCGTCCCGTCGTCCAGATCGACGGTGAAACGCTCGCCGTCGCGGGCGATGGCCTTGACCCCGAGGTTCAGCGACAGGACCACGCCCGCCGTCTTCATCTCATCCGTCAGCATGCGGATGATCTGCCTGGCGCTGTCGTCGCAGAACAGCTGGCCCAGGGTCTTCTCGTGCCAGGCGATACCGTGGCGCTCGACCATCTTGAGGAAGTCGCGTTGGGTGAACCGCTTCAGCGCCGACAGGGCGAAGCGCGGGTTCTCGCTCAGGAAGTTGGCGCCGCCGGTCCCCAGATTGGTGAAGTTGCAGCGTCCGCCGCCCGAGATGCGGATTTTCTCGCCCGGGGCGCGGGCGTGGTCGATGACGCGCACGCGGCGGCCGCGTTTACCGGCTTCGATGGCGCACATCATGCCGGCCGCGCCGGCGCCGACGATCAGGACGTCGAGATCAGAAGACTTCATCGCCCCGCCCTAGCAGGCGCGGGCGCTCGAGGCGACCTTACAGGCCTAAAGCCGCCCGATAACCCGGATGCACGAGGTCGGCGTATTCCGGATGCTTTTTCAGATAGCCGGCGAAGAAGGGGCAGGTCGGCAGGATCAACAGGCCGCGATCCTTCAGGTCGGCCAGGACGTGCTTGGCCATCCGGCTGGCGAGGCCGCGTCCCTCCAGCGGGATCGGCACGATGGTCTCGGTGATCAGCAGGCCGCCCGCGACCGGGTTGTAGATGACCACAGCGGTCTGGCCCTCGACCTCCAACTCGTAGCGCTTGGCCTCGGCGTTGTCGCGGATGTCGGGATCGAGGCTCATGCTTGGCTCCTGCAAAGGGAAGGCCAAACCCTAGTCCGGACGCCGGAAAAAAGGGAGGGGGCGTCGCCGCCCCCTCCAGGTGTCAGAAGCTGTAGTCCAGTTGGACCCAGGTCTGACGGCCGTAGATGTCGTACCAGCCGATCGAATAGTTCGGCCATCCGCCGGTCCGGTCCGTGGGATAGCTGTCGGCGACATTGTTCATGATGACCGAGACCGAGGCCTTGTCGTTCACGCGATAGCGGACGCTGGCGTTGAACACGGCGTAGGGGTCCCGCTCCGATTCATAGTCGTTGGTCGGAATGGTCCCGTAGCGGATGCCGTACAGCGTGGCCGTCCACGGACCCGCGTCCCAGGTGACGCTGCCCGACAGGCGGTCGCGCCAGTCCGACTGACGCGACAGGTCGCGCAGATAGTCGAAGGTCGGATCGCCCTCGAACTGCTGATACTCGTGTTCCAGGACCTTGGTGTAGGTCAGGCTGCCGCTCAGCAGGCCGCGGTTCTCGAAGACGTGACGGGCGTTGATCGTGGCGTCGAAGCCGCGCGTGGTCTCGCTGGCCGCATTGATCGGATTGACCGTGATGCGCGTGACCTGGTTCGGGTTGATCGCCGCGTTCCCGGGATTGCGCGCCACCCGCCCGACATAGTCCAGGCACAGGGCGGACTTGGGATCGACCGTCCCGCCGCTGGGCGTGCGGCCCAGGCGGCAGTCCGCCTCGGTACGCAGGACGATGTCCTCGCTCAGCGACGTCACCTGCTGGCTGATCTCCAGCTCATAATAGTCGAACTGCAGGTCGAAGGCCTTGCTGGGCGTCCAGACGAAACCGGCGGTGAAGGACTTGCCCTTCTCCGGCTGCAGCTGGGCGTTTCCGGTCCGCGTGAAGTCCATGTTGTACTGGATGTCGCAGCTGGAATAGTCCTGCCCTTCCAGGCGGCACTGATAATAGTCCGTCACGCCGGGATAGTAGCCGCGCGTCTCCGTGGCGAAGATGTAGTTCATGTCCGGGGCGCGGAAGCTGGTCGAATAGCTCGAGCGCAGCAGCAGGCTGGGGATCGGCCGGTATTGCAGGCCCAGGCTGTAGGTCGGGCTGTCCACCGACTCGCCGCGGTATTCATAGCGGTCGTAGCGGCCGGCCACGGTGGCGGTCAGCTGCTCCAGGATCGGAATCCGCAGTTCCAGGCCCGCCGCCTGTCGCTTGCGGTCCCCGCCCGAGGGCTGCGAGCCGCTGGTGTTCCAGGCGATCCCCGTGTTCAGGCGCGGATCGGGCTGGTTCCTGTAGCCCTGCTCGCCGATCTCGACCACGGCGGCGGCCTGAAGCGGGCCTGCGGGCAGCTGCCACAGATCGCCGTCCACGGAGACGGTGAAGTCCTGCAGCCAGGAGGTGTTGTGATCGGTGAAGCGGCCGGCGATCGTCCCGAACTCGGCGGTCGTCAGCGGCGTGTAGAGGCGGTTGGCGGCGGGCGCATAGACCGGCTGGGTCGTGCCCGAAACCTGGCGCGTCCCCTTCTGGGCGCCCAGGAAGAAGGCGTCGACCCCGGTCAGCAGCCGCACCCGGCTCTGGTCGCTGACATATTCGGACCGGTTGAGGGCGGCTTCGTAGCGCCAGCCGCCCAGACGGCCGCGCACGCCCAGGACGGCGTTCCAGTTCTCCTCGTCATAGCGGTTGCCGACGCCGAAGGCGCCGCCCGTTTCCTCGGGCGTCAGGACGCGATTCCAGGCTTCCAGCCGCCCGGCCGTCTCGTTCCAGAAGGTCTTGTTCCAGCTCAGCGACCGGACGACGTTGTCCACCTGGGTCTTGCCGTACAGGAACTCGCCGAACACCTCCGTATCGTCGTTCAGGTGATAGGTCAGGCCCAGATAGGCGTTGCCCGATTCCTTCTGCGTCTGGATCGTGCGCGTGCTGTAGAAGGCGTCGCTGCCGCAATAGGAGCCGCCGCTGGCCGCGCCGACCCGCACGATCGTCCCGCCCTGCAGACCATAGAGGCCCTCGCACACGCCCGCGGGCGGATCATAATAGGCGCGGGTGATCGGGTTGCGGTTCGAGAAGATCGCCGGCGGGACCGTGCCCGGCTCGGCGTAGCGGGTGTAGGACTCGCTGATCTCGCGGTCGCCCCAGAAGATGGCGTCGCGCTGGCTGTATTCCAGGCTGCCGACCACATCCAGGCGGTCCCAGCTGCGGCCGCCCGACAACTGGGCGCGCCAGTTCTCGCCGCCGCCCTGCTGCGTGCCGCCGTGGCGGAGCGAGGCGTCGAAGCCATCGGTCTTCTGCTTCAGCTTGATGTTGACCACCCCGGCGATGGCGTCCGAGCCGTAGATGGCGCCGGCGCCCCCGGTCAGGACCTCGATCCGGTCGACCACGGCGTTGGGCAGGTTGGCTAGGTTCACCGCATTGACCGAGCCGTTGTAGGCCGATGGATATTCCGCCACCCGCCGCCCGTTCAGCAGCACCAGGGTGTGGTTGGGGCCGAGCCCGCGCAGGGAGATGACGTTGGCCGCCGGGGTGAAGGTGGCGCCGAAGTCCTCGCCCTGGACCGAGCCCGTGTTCTGGGTCGCCTGGCTCAGGGCGTCGAACACGCTGCGGAAGCCGCGCGTGTCGATGGCCTCGCCGGTCAGGACCGAGACGGGGGCCACGCCCTCCAGATCGACACGGCGAATGCGCGAGCCGGTGACGACGACTTCCTCGACGGTCGAGACGGCTTCGGGCTCGGGCGTGTCCGCTTGGGGCGTCGACGACGCGGACTGGGCGAAGACGGGCGAGGCCGTCGTCAGGGCGATGGCGGCGGCCGACAGCCGCAGCAGACTCTTTTTCACAACTATACCTTGATCTTGGCGGGGAGTTCCAAGTGGTCGAGGTTTAGGCGAATTTTATTCCACGAAAAGCCGTTATCGCCGCATCGTGCATTTAGAAGTTCGCGCCCGTACGAGAGATTATCTCAACAATCCTCAGTGGGCGTCGTCCCAGTTTCCAGCGGCCTTGGCCTCGACGTCCAGGGGAACGGTCAGGGCGACGGCCGGCTCGGCGGCGCCCTCCATCACCCGGCGGATGACGCGGATGGCGGCTTCGGCTTCCGCCTCGGGCGCCTCGAACACCAGTTCGTCGTGGACCTGCAGCAGCATGCGCGTCCGCAGCCCGGCCTCGACCAGGGCGCCCGGCATGCGGATCATGGCGCGGCGGATGATGTCGGCGGCGGCGCCCTGGATCGGGGCGTTGATGGCCGCGCGCTCGCCGAACTGACGCTCGGCGCCCGACTTGGAATGGATGGCCGGGATGTGGATGCGCCGCCCGAAGACGGTGGTGACGAAGCCCTGCTGCTTCACCAGGGCCTTGGTCTTGTCCATGTAGTCGCGGATGCCGGGGAAGCGCTCGAAATAGGTCTTGATGTAGGCCCCGGCCTCGCCCTGGTCGATGCCCAGCTGGGCGGCCAGGCCGAAGGCGCTGATGCCGTAGATGATGCCGAAATTGATGGCCTTGGCCCGGCGGCGCGTCTCGCTGGGCATGCCCTCGACCGGCACGCCGAACATTTCCGACGCCGTGGCGGCGTGGATGTCCAAGCTGCTCTTGAAGGCGCGCTTCAGCTCGGGGATGTCGCCGATATGGGCCAGCAGGCGCAGCTCGATCTGGCTGTAGTCGGCCGAAATCAGCACATGGCCCGGCGAGGCGATGAAGGCCTGGCGGATCTGGCGGCCCGTCTCGGTGCGGATCGGGATGTTCTGCAGGTTCGGATCGGACGAGGCCAGCCGTCCCGTGTTGGCCGCCGCCAGCTGATAGGAGGTGTGCACCCTGTGGGTCGTCGGGTCCGCCGCCGCCACCAGGGCGTCGGTATAGGTGCCCTTCAGCTTCGACAACTGACGCCAGTCCAGGATGGTGCGGGGCAGGGGGTGGTTCTGAGCCAACTCCTCCAGCACGCTGGCGTCGGTGCCCCACTGGCCGCTGGCGGTCTTCTTGCCGCCGGGCAGGTTCATCTCGCCGAACAGGATGTCGCCGATCTGTCGCGGGCTGCCGATGTTGAAGGGCCGGCCGGCCAGTTTGTGCGCCTCCTCTTCCAACTCGGCCATGCGCTGGCCGAAGCTGGAGGACAGCGAACGCAGCCGGTCGGGATCGACCCGGACGCCCGCCCGCTCCATGTCGGCCAGGACCGGCGGCATGCCCCGCTCCAGGGTCTCATAGACGGTGGTCAGGCGTTCGCTCGCCAGGCGCGGCTGCAACAGGCGATAGAGGCGCAGGGTCACGTCCGCATCCTCGGCGGCGTAGCGGACGGCCGACTTCAACTCGACGTGCTTGAAGCTCTTCTGGCTCTTGCCGGTCCCCGCCACGCTCTTGAACGGAATGGGCTCGTGGCCGAGGTGCAGGCGCGACAGCTCGTCCATGCCGTGGCCGTGCAGACCGCCCTCCAGGACGTAGGAGATCAGCATCACGTCCTCGATCGGGGCGACGCGCACGCCGCGCCGGTCCATGACCGCCAGGTCGTATTTGATGTTCTGTCCCACCTTCAGCACCGACGGGTCTTCCAGCAGGGTCTTCAGCCGCGCCAGGGCCGTGGGCTTGTCGATCTGCGTCAGGGGCGGGCGGGCGTCGCCGCCGTCGCCGAAGTCCAGGCCGCCGTCGCCGGTTGGCTCATGCTCATGCGTCAGCGGAATGTAGCAGGCCTCGTTCGGCCCGACCGCCAGCGACACGCCGCACAGCCCGGCGTGGGTCGCGGACAGGGCGTCCGTCTCGGTGTCGAAGCCGACCACGTCCGCCGCCTTGGCGCGCGCGATCCAGCGATCCAGGTCTTCCACCGTCTGAACGCATTCATAGCGGTCCAGGTCGAAGGCGTGGGCGTCGACCGGCGCGGCGACCTCGGTCGGGGCGTAGCGCGGCGTGGCCACCGGCGCCGTCGGCTGGCGCGTGAAGGCCGAGCCCTCCTTGACCGGCGCCTTGCCGTCGCCGACCCGGCGGGCCAGGGACCGGAATTCCATCGTTTCGAGGAAGGCCGACAGGGTTTCGGGATCGGGATCGCGGATGACGAAGTCGTCGATCGGCTCAGGGATCGGCGCGTCGCAGGTCAGTTGGACCAGTCGGCGCGACAGGCGGATCTGATCAGCGAATTCGATCAGGGTCTCACGGCGCTTGGGCTGCTTGATCTCGCCCGCGCGGGCCAGAAGCGTGTCCAGGTCGCCGAACTCGTGGATCAACTGGGCGGCCGTCTTCGGCCCGATGCCGGGCGCGCCGGGCACGTTGTCGACGCTGTCGCCAATCAGGGCCTGAACCTCGACCACCTTGTCCGGGGTGACGCCGAACTTCTCGAACACGGCCTCCTCGGCCAGGCGGCGGTCCTTCATCGGGTCGTACATGACCACGCCGTCGCCGATCAGCTGCATCAGATCCTTGTCGGAGCTGACGATCACCGCCTCGCCGCCCGC
This sequence comes from Brevundimonas faecalis, assembly GCF_040549405.1. Classification (NCBI taxonomy): domain Bacteria; kingdom Pseudomonadati; phylum Pseudomonadota; class Alphaproteobacteria; order Caulobacterales; family Caulobacteraceae; genus Brevundimonas; species Brevundimonas faecalis. The sequence continues at coordinate 73,511 of NZ_JBEPTF010000001.1, forward strand.
ATCGCGCGCCTTGCAGGCATAGGTGGCGATCAGGTCGTCGGCCTCGTATCCGGCCATCTCGACGCAGTGAACGCCGAAGGCCTTGGTCGCCTCGCGCACCAGCGGAAACTGCGGGACCAGGTCCTCGGGCGCCGGCGGGCGGTGGGCCTTGTATTGATCATAGAGGTCGTTGCGGAAGGTCTTCTCCGAATGATCGAAGACGGCGACCAGGTGCGTCGGCCCGTCCTCGCCCTTCATGTCCTTCAACAGCTTCCACAACATGTTGCAGTAGCCCTGCACCGCCCCCACGGGCAGGCCGTCCGACTTGCGCGTCAACGGCGGCAGGGCGTGATAGGCGCGGAAGATATAGGCCGAGGCGTCGATCATCCACAGCCGCAGCGGCGGCCCGTCTTGCGTCAGGGGGCGGTCGGCGGATTCGGCTGCGGCGTCGGTCATGCCGCGAACATAGGCGGCCGAAGGCGCGCCGTCATCGGCTTAAGCGCTCCGCAGTTTAGCGGCCTCTTCTTCTCCTCCCCTGCGCAGCGGGGGAGGAGAAAACCCTTACGGCTGCCAGCCGCCGGGCGTTTCGGGGAGGGCGTCGTCGCCCTCGGCGGTGATCTCGCCGCGCGTCCTGCGGACCTCGGCCCAGGCGGCGCGGAGCAGTTCCGTCACGCCCTCGCCGGACACGCCGGACACCAGATAGGGGGTCTTGCCGGACGCGGCCGCCAGTTCGGCGACCTTTTCCTCGCGCTCTTCCGGCGACAGGGCGTCGATCTTGTTCAGCGCCAGCAGCTCGACCTTGTCGGCCAGGCCCGCGCCGTAGGCGTCCAACTCGCCGCGGATGATGCGATAGGCCTCGGCGACGTTCTCCTGGGTGCCGTCGATCAGGTGGATCAGGCTGGCCGAACGCTCGACGTGGCCCAGGAAGCGGGTGCCCAGCCCCGCGCCCTCGCTGGCGCCCTCGATCAGGCCGGGGATGTCGGCGATGACGAAGCGTTCCGACGGGCTCAGGTCCACCACGCCCAGATTGGGCGTCAGGGTGGTGAAGGGATAGTCCGCCACCTTGGGCCGCGCGGCCGAGGCGGCGGACAGGAAGGTCGACTTGCCGGCGTTGGGCAGGCCGGCCAGGCCGATGTCGGCGATCAGCTTCAGCCGCAGCCAGATCCAGCGCTCCTGGAACTCCTGGCCGGGGTTGGCGTAGGTCGGCGCCTGGTTGGTCGGCCCCTTGAAGCGCGTATTGCCCCAGCCGCCGTTGCCGCCGGACAGCAGCTTCACCTTCTCGCCCGCCTTGTCCATGTCGAGCAGGACGGTCTCCTTGTCCTCGTCCAGCACCTGGGTGCCGACCGGGACGCGCAGGACCACGTCCTCGCCCTTGCCGCCGTGCATCTGACGGCCCTGGCCGTGGTGGCCGGTCTGGGCCTTGAAATGCTGCTGGTAGCGGTAGTCGATCAGGGTGTTCAGCCCCTCGACCGCCTCGACCCAGACGTCGCCGCCCTTGCCGCCGTCGCCGCCGTCGGGGCCGCCGTTGGGGATGAATTTCTCGCGTCGGAACGAGACGGCGCCGGCGCCGCCCGCACCCGAGCGAATATAGATCTTGGCCTGGTCGAGGAACTTCATCGCGGCCTTATGGCTCAAGAGAGCGGCGATTTACAGGCCGGGAAGAAATCAGGGCGTTTTCAACCCCGCGCCCAGACGCCGAACGGGTCGCGCCATTCCAGGCCCAGGGCCTCGGCCACGGCCGGATAGGTGATCTCGCCCTTCAGCACGTTCAGGCCGCGCGCCAGGTGCGGGTCCTTCTTCAGGGCCTCCAGCCCCTTGTCCGCCAGGGCCAGGCCGAAGGGCAGGGTGGCGTTGTTCAGGGCCTCGGAACTGGTGCGGGGCGCGGCGCCCGGCATGTTGGCGACGCAGTAGTGGACCACCCCGTCCACCACATAGGTCGGGTCCTCGTGGGTGGTGGGGCGCGAGGTCTCGAAGCAGCCGCCCTGGTCGATGGCCACGTCGATCAGGACGCTGCCCGGCTTCATCGACTTCAGCTGGTCGCGGCGGACCAGGGTCGGGGCCTCGGCGCCGGGCACCAGAACGGCCCCGATCACCACGTCGGCCTTGACCAACTCCTCCTCGATCGCGCCGATGGAGGAATAGCGGGTGATGACCCGTCCCCCGGTCAGTTCGTCGATGTCCCGCATGCGGGGGATGGACCGTTCCAGCACCACCACCTCGGCCCCCAGGCCCATGGCCATGCGCGCGGCGTTCAGCCCCACGACCCCGCCGCCCAGGACCAGCACCCGGGCCGGCGCCACGCCCGGCACGCCGCAGAACAGCAGGCCCATGCCCCCGTTGTGCTTCAACAGGGTCTCGGCGGCGGAGAAGACGGCGATCCGTCCGGCCACCTCGGACATGGGCGCCAGCAGCGGCAGGCCCCCGTTCCGATCCGTCACCGTCTCATAGGCGATGGCGGCGCATCCCGAGGCCAGCAGGCCCTTGGTCTGTTCCGGGTCGGGCGCCAGGTGCAGATAGGTGAAGAGGATGTGGTCGGGCCGCAGCCGCGCCCACTCGATGGGCTGGGGCTCCTTGACCTTCACGATCATCTCGCTGTCGGCAAAGACTGTCGCGGCGTCGGCGACGATGGTCGCGCCCGCCTTGACGTAGTCGGCGTCGGTGAAGCCCGCGCCCAGTCCGGCGCCGGTCTCGATCCGGACCTCGTGCCCGTGGGCGACGTATTCGCGGACGGCGGTCGGGGTCAGGCCGACCCGATGCTCGTTGGTCTTGATCTCACGGGGGACGCCGACGCGCATGAAAACCCTCCTGAACCCGGCCGCCTCACAAGCGGAGCAGGCGGGACGCTAAACCTCCCGTCGGCGCCCCGCCACCCGGAATCGACCGGGGCGCGACGCAAAAACCCCCGCAACCGGATCGGCTGCGGGGGCGTGCGGGCTTGGGTTCTCGAGGTCTAGTTCTTGGCGTCGCGGGCGGCGCCTTCGACAGCCTGGCCGGCGGCTTGGGTGTCCTTGCCGACCCCGGCGATGGTGTTGCAGGCGGCGGTGGAAAGCAGGGCCGCGGCGGCGGCCAGGATGAACAGTTTGCGCATGGTCGACTCCGGGTTGAAAGGGCAGGGCGGTCGTTCCGCCCTTCCCGAAATCAACGCGAGGACGGCGTGGCGGTTCCGGCGCCCTCGCTCGGCACGACGGCTTCCGGCGTGGGGAAGGTCAGGCGCGCGATGGAGCCGCCGCCCGGGGCGTCGATGATCTCGGCCTGTCCGCGCAACTGCTTGGCGAAGGCGGTCATCAGGGTGCGGCCCACCCCGGCGGCGTCGTCCTCGCTGACGCCCGGACCGTCGTCCTGAACCTCCAGCACGCTGGTGTCGCCCTGGACCTTGAACCGGACCTGCAGGTCGCCGCCGCGCCCGGCGAAGGCGTGCTTCTGGGCGTTGGACACCGCCTCGACCAGCCACAGGGCTACGGGCGCTAGCTTGTCGGGATCGATCACCAGCTGATCCGCCTCGACGGCGCTTGTGACCAGAGGACCGCGCGTGGCCTCTCCGGCGATCAACTGCCCGACCAGTTCGCTGAGGAAGGCGCGAGAGTCCGCCGCCCGGATGTCGTCGCTCTGGTAGAGGGTGCGGTAGATCAGGGCCAGGGCCGTGATCCTCTGGCGGGTGTCGCCCAGGGCGGCCCGCGCGGCCGGGTCCGACACCGCCCGCTGCTGCATGGACAGCAGAGAGGAGATGATCTGCAGGTTGTTCTTCACCCGGTGATGGATCTCGCGCATCAGCGCGTCCTTCTCGTCCAGGGAGTCGAGCAGGGCCTGGTCGCGCCGGGTGATGTTGTCGCCCAGAACGCCCAGGGTGCGGGCCAGGACGCGGATCTCGGCCGGGGCGCGCTCGGCCTGGACGGGGCGGACGCTAAACCGGCCGCGCGCATAGATGGCGGCGATCCGTTCCAGATAGGCCAGCCAGCGGATGATGATCCGCTCCGACAGCAGCATGACCGCCAGGAAGGCCGTCAGCCAGGCCGCCAGCGGCAGCAGCAGGACGCCGATCGGGTTCAGCCGGGCCCAGGACAGCAGGCCCGACGAAGGGGCCGACAGCAGGACGAACAGGTCCCGGCCCGCCAGGCGGGTGGCGGCGTAGACGTGGGGGCGCCCTTCCTTGTTGCGCGTTTCATGCAGCGAGGCCTCCCCCCGGGGGATGCCCTGGATCCAGGTCTTCAGCCCGCCGGCGCGACGAACCGCGAAGGCCGAGGCGTCGGTGGAGGTCAGGATGCGGCCGTCGGCGTCGGTGATGGCCGATTGCGATCCCGGCGGCAGGGCGGGATCGCTGATGTCGGGCTGCAGGGTCGACAGGGGGATGACGGCGGCCACCGCGCCCTGGAAGGCGCCCAGCGGACGTTGGGAACGGACGGCCACGATCAGGGAATCCGGCGCGCCGGGCGCGCGGGCCATCACCACCTCCTCGCCGTTTCTCAGGCGCTGGAACCAGTCCTGGTCGCGCACATGGCTTGCGGCCGCGTCGTCGGCGGCCTGACCGCTCCGGCGTGAGGCGCAGACCTCGTCTCCGGCCTCGTTGAAGCGGCGCAGGCCGGAGATGGAGTCCAGTCGGGACACCAGGGCCGTCAGCCGCGGCTCGCAATAGAAGCCCGCCGCCTCAGGCGCGAGAGTCTGGAGCAGGATGGTGGTGCTGTCGATCTGGGCCTTGGCGTCCACCGCGCTGCGTTCGGCGGCCAGTTGCAGGTCCAGACGTCTTTCCTCGGCCTGGCGGCGGAATTCCACCTGGGTCTGGTTGGCGCTGAGGATCAGGATGGGCAGCAGGGCGGCGGCCATGGCCAGGCCCATTCGGAAGCGAATGCCCTGAACGCTCGGCCGCCCCAGTTTGCGCCCCAGCGCGCGGCCGAACCGCAGCACGGGTCAGTCCCGCCGCGAACCGCCGCTCAGCCTGTCGGCGTCGGCCAGAATCGAGCGCATGGCGTCGCCCGCCGCCTGGCCGTCACGACCATAACCGCCGCTTTCAAGAATGGCCTGCAGCGCCTTGCGGGCGCGCGACACGCGGCTCTTCACCGTGCCCACGGCGCATTGGCAGATCTCGGCCGCCTCCTCGTAGGCGAAGCCGCCCGCGCCGACCAGGATCAGGGCTTCGCGCTGTTCCTCGGGCAGGGACTTCAACGCCTGGCGCAGTTCGTCCAGGGCCACCGGCGCCTCGGGGTCGTCGACCGCGATCAGGGTCCGCTCGGCCGCTTCCTGGTCAAGCTGGGTCTGACGCCAGGACCGGCGCTTCTCCGAATAGAACTGGTTGCGCAGGATCATGAAGGTCCAGGCCTTCATGTTGGTGCCCATCTGATAGCTGGCCCGGGCGTCCCAGGCCTTCATCATGGCTTCCTGCGCCAGGTCGTCGGCCGCGGTGGGGTCGCCGGTCAGGGTGCGGGCGAAGGCGCGAAGATGCGGGATCAGCGTCACCAGCTCCTTCTTGAACGCCGCATCGTCGCTCGAGGGCGGTTTGGGAGGCGTTTCGGCGCTGCTCACTGCCCCTCCTTGGACTGCGTCTTCTCGTCGGCTTTTCGCAGGATTTCGAGGAATTCGTCGGGGATGGGCTCGTTCACCACCTCGTCGAACAGGTGGCGCAGCTTTACGCCTATGGCCTGCTGACGCAGACGTACTTCCTCCAACCCGTGCTCTTCGTCGGATCGCGGGTTGGTGTCCTTGAAATCATTCATCGAGTGTCGGCCGCCGCCCAAGCCAGATGTCGTCGCTCATGGAAGCGAAGAACGCCTCCTGTCCCATAGGGTTCCTAGACCGGCGTCTTTTCACGCTCAAGCTTGTGTTTCAGATCGAGACCTTGGCCGTGGAGGGGCGGGAACCCTTGTCCGGGGCGGGCGTTGTGGCAAGCTGAGGCGAATTTTGTTCCTGTCGCCGAGATTTGGGGAAATCGAATGAGTCTTCTCGCCCGGCTTGCGCCGCATCTGCCCTATGTCCGCCGCTACGCTCGCGCGCTGACGGGAGATCAAGCGCGTGGCGACAACTATGTGCGTGTTGCGCTGGAGGCCCTGGCGGCCGGCGAGCGTCAACTGCCGGAAGACATGACGCCGCGCGTCGCCCTCTACCACGTCTTCCACACGATCTGGTCCTCCACCGGCGCCCGCCTCGACGATACGACGGTGGAGGCCGGCGACGACGCGGCCCGCCGTCTGATGCGGATTTCGCCGCGTTCGCGCCAGGCCTTCCTGCTGACGGCCCTCGAAGGCTTCACCCCTTCCGAGGCGGCCCAGATCCTGGGCGTCGACGCCCAGAGCGTGGAACGCCTGATCGCCGAGGCCCAGGCCGACATCGACGCCGAACTGGCCACCGACGTCCTGATCATCGAGGACGAGGCCATCATCTCCGCCGACATCGAGAGCCTGGTGAAGGAGCTGGGCCATCGGGTCACGGGCACGGCCACCACCCACGACGAGGCCCTGGACGTGGTCGCGCGCCATCGCCCCGGTCTGGTCCTGGCCGATATCCAACTGGCTGACGGCTCTTCGGGCATCGACGCGGTCAAGGACATCCTGAAGACCCTCGACGTGCCGGTCATCTTCATCACGGCCTTCCCCGAACGCCTGCTGACCGGAGAGCGGCCCGAGCCGACCTTCCTGATCACCAAGCCCTTCCAGCCGGAGACGGTGAAGGCGGCGATCAGCCAGGCCCTCTTCTTCCACCCGTCGCGCCAGAAGCAGGCGGCCTGAATCTAGGCTCGCCGGCAGGGAACGGAGTTCCCGCCTCGGCGTTTGACTGATGCGGAGGCGACGAAGCCCCCGACCCGGCCGGTGCTCCGGCCTGTCGTCTCCGCACCTCATTCTCGATGATGCGACCTTGGGCGGACCGGAAACGGTCCGCTTTTTCTTTGCCTGGATCGCCGCGCCCACTCGACAGGAAGCGCCCATGCGCCACTATGGGTCTTCAAAGAAAACCGATGGAGACGCGTCATGAGCCTTCGCAACCGTCAGTGGGTCCTGCGTCAGCGCCCCAAGGGTCTGATCCAGGACGGCGACCTGGAACTGGTTGAGACGCCCGTGCCGGATCTGAAGGATCAGGAGGTCCTGGTCCGCACCCTCTATCTGTCGCTGGATCCCACGAACCGGACCTGGATGAACGACTCGGAAGGCTATCTGCCGCCGGTCGGCCTGGGCGACGTCATGCGCGGATTGACCCTGGGCGTGGTCGAGCAGTCGCGGTCGGATCGCTTCAAGACCGGCGACGTGGTCACGCCCCTGTCCGGGGGCTGGGCCGACTACGCCGTGGTGCACGAGCAGGGTCTGCGCCCTGTCCACCGCGCGCCGGGCCTGCCGTTGACGGCCAATCTGTCCGTGCTCGGAATGACGGGCCTGACCGCCTACTTCGGCGTCACCGACGTGCTGAAGGCCAAGGCCGGAGAAACCCTGGTCATTTCGGCGGCGGCCGGCGCGGTCGGCTCCATCGCCGGCCAGGTGGCCAAGCAGCGCGGCGCGCGGGTCATCGGCATCGCCGGCGGGGCCGAGAAATGCCGGTGGCTGACTGATGAACTCGGCTTCGACGCCGCCGTCGACTACAAGAACGAGGACGTCGGCGCGGCCCTGGATCGCCTGGCGCCGGACGGGATCGATCTGAATTTCGAGAACGTGGGCGGCGACATCATGATCGCGGTCTGGAACCGGCTGAACGTCCACGCCCGCATGGCGGTCTGCGGCCTGATCTCCTCCTACAACGCCACCCGCATGCCGCCGTCGCCGAACTTCAGCCGCATCATCACCCATCGGCTGGACGTGAAGGGCTTCCTCGTCCTCGACTACGCCCATCGCGCCCGGGAAATGGTCGAGGAAATGGGCCCCTGGCTGGCCGACGGGAAGGTCAAGTGGAAGGTCCATGTGGACGACGGCCTGGAAGGGGCTGTGACCTCCCTGAACCGCTTGTTCACCGGGGACCATGACGGCAAGCTGCTGGTGCGGGTTTCGGAAGAGCCCGCAGCCTGAGCCTCGCCCGTTTAAGGAAGCCCGTCGGATGACCGAAGCCCTGCATGTCCATTTCGAGGATCTCGAGGTCGGTCAGGTCATCCCCCTGGGGGCCTGCGCCGTCGACGAGGCGGCTCTTGAGGTGTTCGCCGAACGCTTCCTGCCGGGTTGGGACACGGCCTACGGCGCCCCCGACGCCCTGGTCTACGCCCTGTGGAGCCGGTTGTCGGCGGAGAAGACCGGCGGCTGGGCGGGAACCAAGACCCTGGCGATCGACGGTCTGCGCTTCATGCGCAACCCGCCGTCGGGCGAGCTGCTGAGGGGACGCCTGACGATCATGGGCAAGGATCCCGTCGGCGACGAAAAAGGCATCGTCATCGCGCAGCAGGACCTGCTGGATGAAGCGGGGCGTCTGGTCTTCTCCTGCCTGACCCGGGCCCTCGTGGCTCGACGCTGAAGTCAGGGCAGACCTAAAAAAAGCCCCGCCGGAAACGGCGGGGCTTTCGTTTTCAGCGCGGCTGAAGGCCGGGGATCAGGCGTTGGCGGCGACCGGCTCGGCGGCGGCGCGCGTGAAGGCCATGGCGATCAGGCGGTCCCAACCCAGCAGGGACACCAGGTGGGCGTAGATCTGACCCAGGGCGCCGTTGTCGCGCAGCTCGACCAGCTTCTCGGCCGGCAGAGCCTTCAGCTTGTCTTCCGAAACGGCGAAGTATTCCGCCAGCTTCTGCACCTCGCCGGCCGAGCCGTCCGGGTTGCGCGGCGTGAAGTTGGCCTCGCGGGTTTCGAACAGGTCCAGATCCGTCAGCAGCTTGACGAAGGACTCGGTGCGCAGGCGCTCCTGTTCGAAGTTGTTGCAGAACTCCATCGCATTATTGACGTAGTCGCTGGGCTGGTCGCCGTTGAACAGCGGAATTTCCGCGTTCTCGCCGACGAAGGAGGCGGCGCGGTCGATGCAGAGGATCATGCGACCCTGGGCGTCGTCGTTGGCGAAGACGAAGGGATAGCGGCGGATATAGGCCGGGATGTAGGCGTCCGGACGGAAGTCGCCGTTATCGATGAACAGATTGTCGTTCTGGCGCAGGCCCATGGCCACGACCGGTTGCTTGTTCTCGCCGACGAAGATGATCGGGTAGGACAGGGCGGCAGGGGCGAATTCCGTGACCGTCAGCGGCACGATATTGGTCTGGGCGACGAAGGCGTAGGGCTTGTCGGCGGGCGTGACGCCCAGCTTGCCGTGGACCTCGGCCGACAGGGGCTCGGGCTGGCCGTAGAAGAGGACGTTGCCAGACAGGGGGCCGGACGCTTGGGACGTGGTGTCGGTCATGTGTGTGTCGGATCGATTTCTGAACAGAAAAGGTCGGGCCTTCTAGCCCATGGCCGGGCGCGTCGCAAACGCGATGGTTCGCTGAACCCTGGAATATCGTGTGGCGGGATGCGGCGCCGACGAAGGTTGCGATGCGGCGCCGGAGCCCTTAGCTGTGGGACATGGGCGCCGCATGTGATCATGAACACCTCGAAAGCCGCCCGGGTCCTGGGGAAGTCTCCCAGGCCCTGGCTTCGGTGGAGGCGCAGTGCGCCGAGGCCGGCGAGCGGATGACCGCGCCGCGTCGTCGGGTGCTGGAACTGCTGCTAGAGGCGGGGGAGCCCGTGAAGGCCTATGATCTGATCGCCCGTTTCGGCGTGGACGGGCAGGCGGCCAAGCCCCCGACGGTCTATCGCGCCCTTGAGTTTCTGGAGCGACGGGGCGTGGTCCATCGCATCGCCTCCATCAGCGCCTATGTGGCCTGCACGGCCGAGGCGGTGGAAGGTCGTTCCCACGCCGCCGCCTTCCTGATCTGCGACTGTTGCGGCGCGACCGAGGAAGTGGCCGTGGCGGGCGGGGACGCCTTCGCCGCCGCGGCTTCGCAGGCCGGCTATGCGATCGAGCGGACGACGATCGAGGGCCATGGTCGTTGCCCTGCCTGCCGCGTGGCGGCCTGAGGCGATGGACGCCCTGACCCAGTCGGCGCCGCGTCGTCTGACGGTCCCCATCGACAATCGTTGGGGCGCAGGCCGAATGGCGGTGCTGGACTTCGGGGCCCCGGACCGACCCGTCGACCTGGTCTTCGTCCACGCCAACGGCTTCAACGCCTGGACCTATCGTTCGCTGCTCCAGCCCCTGTCGGGCGCGCTGCGCATATGGGCGCCGGACCTGCGCGGACATGGGCGAACGCGCCTGCCGGCCGATCCCAGGGGAAGGCGCAGCTGGATCGACCATCGCGACGACCTGATATCCCTGCTGGACGGTCTCGATGGGCCCCCGGTCGCCTTGGCCGGCCATTCCATCGGCGGGACCAGCGGCCTTCTGGCGGCGGCCGAGCGGCCTGAAAAGGTGTCGCGTCTGCTGCTGTTGGACCCCGTGATCTGGCGGCGTGAAATGGTGCTGGCGATGAGCCTGCCCTTCGTCGGCCGACTGGCGGCCCGCTCGCCGATCGTCGCCGGCACCTTGAAACGACGCTCGATCTTCGACAGTCGCGAGCAGGCGCTGGCCGCCTATCGCGGGCGCGGCGCCTTCAAGGGCTGGTCCGACATGATGCTGGCCGACTATCTGCTCGACGGTCTGATCGAGACGGATCGCGGGTTCGAGTTGACCTGTTCGCCGGCCTGGGAAGCCTCCAACTATGCGGCCCAAGCGCACAATCCCTGGCGCGCGCTGAGGCGTTATCCGGGCGGCGTAAGGGTTCTGAAGGCCGCGACCGGCAGTCTGACCCACATGTCGGAAACGCAAGGGGATCGGCTGCGCGTGGAGCAGGTCGCGGGCTCAGGCCATCTCCTGCCCATGACCCATCCGGAGGTCGTGCGCGACGCCCTGTTCGATCTCGGGGTCTGAGCCGCTCATGTCGCCGGGAGGCTGATTGTCATGACGATCGATGTCGCCGTGCGTCGCGCTGTTGCTAAGGATGCGGAACAGCTTCACGCCCTGATGGGCGCGCTCGCCGAGCATGAAGGGTATGCGGCCTATCTGGCCGCCACGCCGGAAAGCCTGGCGCACGCCATGTCCGCCAAGCCGCCGCTGGCCTTCTTCCTGCTGGCGGAAGCAGGCGGACGGGCGATCGGCTTCGTGTCCTGGACGCGCGTCTACGGCATCTGGCGCGGGGGCGACTACTTCAACCTCGATGACCTGTTCGTCGTCGCGGACGCGCGCGGAGCCGGCGTGGGCGAAGCCCTGATGCGGGCCTTCGCGGCCGAGGCCATGGCCGAGGGCTTGGGCGCGCGTTGGGAGGTTCAGCCGGATAATCTCGGCGCCCGACGTTTCTACGCTCGCCTGGGCGCCGAGCTGGAAGAGAAGGCGGTGGTGCGTTGGTCGGCCGCCGCCATGGCGGCCGCGTCCTGACCCAATTCCATCGCGGGGCTTGTCGTGCGGGCGTTCAGTGGTAGGCCTTGACGGGTCATGCCGTCGTCCGCCGTTTCCTCCAACCTGTCGCGCATCCTCGTCGGATCGCTGATCGGCGCCGTGATCGGCCTGGTCCTGCTGGCGCTCGGCGTGGCCATTCTATGGAAGGCGGCGGACCAGCGGCTGACGGAAACGACGCCTCCAGCCGCAGTCACGCCTGTTTCGGCGCCGCCGCCGTCGCGGCCTCCGAAGGAGAGCCGCGCCTCGCCCGTGCCCTATCCCGTCGTGCCGTCGGCCGGTCCGGCGCCTCGGGTTGAAGCCGAAGTCCGGCTTCCGGAGGCCCGGCCTCGCTCCGTCGTCTCGTCGATCTTCGATGATGACGATGAGGCGGATGCGTCCCCCGCTTCAGCCCCGGCGAAGGCTCGCCCTCAAGCCGCTCCGTCCCGGCCGGCGCCGTCTTCCGTCGCGCCGGGCGCTCAACGACCGCCGCGTGCGCCCCCGACGCGCCGGGCTCCGCCGGAGGCCCGGCGCCAGGAAGACAGCCTCTTCTTCTGAGTTCAGTCCAGCCGGGCGCAGGCGTGGATCAGCTTCTCCACGTCGTCTTCGCTCTGATACAGGCTGAAGCCGAAGCGGATCACGTCGTCGCGGACGTCGGCGATGACGTTCATCCGCTGCAGTTCCGTCTTCCAGCGCGCGGCCTCGTCCGAGCGCAGGGCCAGGAAGCGGGCGCGAGAACTCTCGCCTTCGACGGGATTCAGGATGTCCGCCGTCGACAGGACGCCCGCTTCGCCGTCGCGGATCGCCGTCTGGAACCGGGCTTGCAGGCCGCGCGCATGGGCGGCGATCTTGGCGGTGGTCAGGCCCTGCTCGCCCAGCATCCGCCGCACGGCGTTGAAACGGTACAGGGCGCTGCAGTCGAAGGTGGCGCCCCAGAAGCGGCCGCCGTCGGTGCGGTACTGAACGCCGCCGGGCGGACCTTCCAGATGTCCGAACTCGGCGAACCAGCCTGTGATGACCGGCCGGGGGCAGAAGCCCGGCGGGGCGTGCAGGAAACAGGCGCCTTCGCCCGCCATGGCGTACTTGTAGCCGCCCGCCAGATAGAAGACCCTGTCCGCCACTCGGGATAGGTCGGTCGGCGTCGCCATGAAGCCGTGATAGCCGTCGATGACCACCCAGGGACCGTCCGGATCGGCCAGGGCGGCCAGTTCCTCTACGGCGTCGAAGACCTGGCCGGTGCGGAAGAAGACCTGGCTGACCAAGATCAGGTCATGGCCCCCCGCCCGCGCCGCGGCGACAAAGCGCTCGGCGAAGGTGGCGAAGGGCTGCAGCGGCACGCGCGCCACCACGGCCTCGCCCGCCTCCTCCCAGCGCTCCGACTGGCGGCGGAAGGAGTGGAACTCCCCGTCCGTGGCCAGGATGCGCACGGGCTTGGTCTCCACGCCCGAAACGATCCGCAGCAGCAGGTCGTGGGTGTTGGAGGTGAAGATCAGGCTGTCGGGCGAAGGCAGGCCCAGTTCCTCGGCCACATGCTTCTGGGCCTCCGGCACGACCTCGCCGAACACCAGGTCCCACTTGCGGTCGGCGAAGCGATTGGCCTCGGCCCAGGCCTGGACCTGGGCGTCGAAACTGGCGTCGGGCCATAGGTGGTGGCTGTGGGCGGCGAAATGCAGCCGTTCGGGATCCAGACCCAGGGCGCGCGAGAAGAGGGGCTTGTAGCTCATGTCCCGACCTTACCCGGATCGGCGCTGGGCCCAACAGAAAAGAGGCGGGTCGCCGTCGCGAGCCCGCCTCTCTCAACTCAGTCTTTCGGCGCTCAAGCCGCGAGCGACCGCGTCGCGAGCGTAGCGCCGCGCGGCAGCGCCTTTAGATCAAACTACCATGGCAGTGCTTGAACTTGCGGCCCGAATGGCAGGGGCAGTCGGCGTTGCGGCTGGTGCGTTCCCAGCCGACCGGCAGGGCCTCGACCGGCAGCTTGGAACGGTCGTCGCCGGTCAGCATGCCTTCGGGGTTCTGGGCCATCGGATTGATCATCTCGTTCTCGCCGGTGCCGGGGTTCAGGTGAATTTCCTGGAACTCGGGCATCTCCATGGCGGGCGGAGCCTCGAAGCGGAACTCGACCGTCATCAGCCAACGGGTGACGTTGTGGCGCAGGTCGTGCAGCAGGGTCTCGAACAGGTTGAAGGCTTCGGTCTTGTACTCGTTCAGCGGGTCGCGCTGGCCGTAGCCGCGCAGGCCGATGACGCCGCGCAGGTGGTCCAGGTGGACCAGGTGTTCGCGCCACTGCATGTCGATCATCTGCAGCATGAACTGCTTTTCCAGACCGCGCGTCTGCTCGGCGCCGATCAGCTCCAGGCGCTCGGCGGCGCGGGCCTCGGCGGCGGCCATCAGCCGCTCCTCGATCTCCTCGTTGGAGACGCCTTCCTCGGCGGCCCAGTCGTGCAGAGGCAGCTCCAGGCCGAGGGTGGACTTCACCTTCTCGTCCAGGCCGTCGATGTCCCACTGCTCGGCATAGGCCTTGGGCGGCATGTAGCGTTCGACCAGGTCGTTGATCACGTCGGCGCGGAAGTCGGCGACCAGTTCCGACAGGTCCTCGGAGTCCATGAACTCCTGGCGCTGTTCGAAGACGGCCTTGCGCTGATCGTTCACGACGTCGTCGTACTTCAGCACGTTCTTGCGCATGTCGTAGTTGCGGGCTTCGACGCGCTTCTGGGCGGTTTCGACGGCGCGGTTCAGCCAGGGGTGGCTGATGGCCTCGCCCTCGGCCACGCCGAAGGACTTCATGATGGCGTCCAGGCGGTCGCCGGCGAAGATGCGCAGCAGGTCGTCTTCGCACGACAGATAGAATTTCGAGGTGCCGGGGTCGCCCTGACGGCCGGTGCGGCCGCGCAACTGGTTGTCGATGCGGCGGCTCTCGTGACGCTCGGTGCCCAGGACGAACAGGCCGCCGGCGGCCAGCGCCTGTTCCTTAGCGACGGCGATCTCGGCCTTGAACGCCTCTTCCTGGGCCGACTGGCTTTCAGGCGTGACTTCCACGGCCATGTTGCGCTGTTCCTGGAGCCAGCGCTGGACGCGCATCTCCAGGTTGCCGCCCAACTGGATGTCGGTGCCGCGGCCGGCCATGTTGGTGGCGATGGTGACCGCGCCGGGCAGACCGGCGTCGGCGACGATATAGGCTTCTTGTTCGTGCTGGCGCGCGTTCAGGACGTTGTGCGGAATGCCGCGGCCCGTGACGTAGGTGATGTCATAGGCCTCGTCGCCGACCTTCTGGGCTTCCTTCTCGCGACCGGCGTACTCGGCCTTGAGCGCGCGTCCGGTCTCGACCTTGTAGGCGTAGGTGTTGAGGACTTCCGACAGTTCTTCCGACTTCTCGATCGAGACGGTGCCGACCAGGATGGGCTGGCCCTTGACGTGGCACTCGGCGATCTGGGCGGCGATGGCCCCGTTCTTCTCCTTGAAGGTGCGATAGACCTCGTCGTCGTAGTCCTTGCGCTGGATCGGACGATTGGTCGGCACCTCCAGGACGTCCATCTTGTAGATGTCGAGGAATTCCTGGGCCTCGGTCGCGGCCGTGCCGGTCATGCCGGACAGCTTTTCGTAGAGGCGGAAGTAGTTCTGGATCGTCACCGAGGCCAGGGTCTGGTTCTCGGGCATGATCTTGACGTCTTCCTTGGCCTCGATGGCCTGGTGAAGACCTTCGGACAGGCGACGGCCCGTCATCATGCGGCCGGTGTATTCGTCGATCAGGACGATCTCGCCGCCCTTGATGATGTAGTCCTTGTCGCGCTGGTACAGGGTGTTGGCGCGCAGGGCCTGGTTGACGTGGTGAACCAGGCTGACGTTGGCCGGATCATAGAGGTCGGTGGTGTCCTCGGCGAAGTGGCCGCCGGTCTCCAGCATCTCCTCGATGCGTTCCGAACCCAGTTCGGTCAGCAGGGCCTGACGCTGCTTCTCGTCGAGATCAAAGGTGGTCTTGTCGACGATCAGCTCTTTCACGATCGCATCGACGATCTTGTAGAGGTCCGAGCGGTCCTCGGTCGGGCCCGAGATGATCAGAGGCGTGCGCGCCTCGTCGATCAGGATGGAGTCGACCTCGTCGACGATGGCGAAGTGGTGGCTGCGTTGCACCATCTCGCGACGGTCGTAGACTAGGTTGTCACGCAGATAGTCGAAGCCGAATTCGTTGTTGGTGCCGTAGGTGATGTCGGCGTTGTAGGCCGCCTGGCGCTGGCCCTGCGACAGGCCGTTGACGATGACGCCGACTTCCAGGCCCAGGAAGCGGTAGACGCGGCCCATGGTCTCGGCGTCGCGGCGTGCCAGGTAGTCGTTGACGGTGACGACGTGGACGCCCTTGCCCAGCAGGGCGTTCAGGTAGACCGGGGCCACGGCCACCAGGGTCTTGCCTTCGCCAGTCCGCATCTCGGCGATGCCGCCTTCGTGCAGGATCATGCCGCCGGCCATCTGCACGTCGTACTGACGTTGGCCCAGGACGCGCTTGGACGCCTCGCGCACCACGGCGAAGGCCTCGCTCTGGATCTTGTCCAGGCTCTCGCCGCCTTCGATGCGATCCTTGAAGGCCTGCGTCATCATGCGCAGTTCGTCGTCCGAGAAGGCCTCGAACTTGGATTCCAGGGCGTTGATCTTCTGGACCTCGGACTGGAAGGCCTTGACCTTACGGTCGTTGGAGGAACCGAAGATTTTCTTGGCGAAGCCGAGCATGGGCGATCCGGGTCAGGCGGTCGAGCGGCTGAAGGCTCTGGAAACAGGGAACGTCCGGTCGAAGGCCCGGATCGACGCCGGTCCCGGCGGCCCCCGGAATCCGGGGCGCGCGCAGGGGCCGCGCAGACGATCGAAAACCCCTCGACTTGGGCGCAGCCGGGACTTAAGCACCGCCCTTACCCC
The DNA here is from genome assembly GCF_040549405.1 of Brevundimonas faecalis. Taxonomy (NCBI): domain Bacteria; kingdom Pseudomonadati; phylum Pseudomonadota; class Alphaproteobacteria; order Caulobacterales; family Caulobacteraceae; genus Brevundimonas; species Brevundimonas faecalis. Next base: position 89,717 of record NZ_JBEPTF010000001.1, read on the forward strand.
TGTCAACGCGAGGGGCTTTCAAGGGCCAGGGCCTGACGGGCTCCCGGCCGCCGCTTTTCAATCCCGACCGGAGCGCCCGATGCGTCTTTCGCGTCCCGTCCCGCCAGGCCTTCGGCCGCTGCTCGCGCCCGCGCTCGTCGCCCTGACGCTGACGGCCGCCTGCGGGCGAGGACCCGCCGAAACCCCGCCAGAAAAGGACGATCGCATCGTGGCCCGGGTTCTGGACCGCGCCGTCTGGGCCTCCGACGTGCGGCGCGAGGCCGTGGCCCAGGGGCTGGTGGGCGAGGGAGAACCCCTGGACGCTTCCTCCGAATTGTTCCGTCGCGTTCTGGATGAAGTGGTCGATCAGAAACTTCTGGCCGCCGAGGCCCGCCGTCGTGGTCTGGACAAGAGCCCGGCGGCCCAGCGTCGCCTGGAGGCGGTGCACGAGCGCATCCTCGGCGACATGCTGGTCGAGGACGTCGTCAGCGACGCGGTTTCGGATCAGGCGGTCGAGCGCCTGTATCAGGAACAGCAGCGCCGCGCCCAGACGACCGAGGAGGTCCGGGTGCGTCTGATCCTGTCCCACACCAAGGAACAGGCCGACGCCGTGGTCGGCGTCCTGGGCCAGGGCGCGGCCTTCGAGGCCGTGGCCGCCCAGCGCTCGACCGACGACGCCACCCGCTATTCCGGCGGCGACCTGGGCTACTCCACCCTGGACGTCCTGCCGGCGCCCTACGCCGCCGCCCTGCGCGGCCAGGCGCCGGGCGCCGTGGTCGGTCCGGTCCAGACCGAGAACGGCTGGGCCGTGCTGCGGATCGAGGATCGCCGCGTCGAGACGCCGCCGACCCTGGATCAGGCTCGCCCCCTCATCGTCCGCTACCTGACCTATGAAGGCGTGCGCCAACTGCTGGAGCGATTGCGAGGCAAGGCCTCGGTCGAGCTTCTGCTTCCTTCCTCTCCCAAGCCTCAGGCCGCGCCCGCTCCGGGCGCGCGTCCCGCCGCAAACCCTGCCTCCGCCGGAAACGCCTCATGAGCCGTCCCCCCGCCTCCAAGTCCGGCTCGACCGGCCAGATGATCGAAACCGCCATCGAAAAGGCCCTGGATCCCCTGGCCTCGGCCCTGAAGCGCGCCACCCAGCCGTCCTCGGCCAAGGCAGCGCCGGGCAAGCCGGGCCTGATGGTCTCGCCCCTGGCCGTTCCCTTCCCGGCCATTCCGCCCATCGGCGGGGTCGAGATCGCCACCGCCCGCGCCGGTTTCTACAAGCATGAGCGCGACGACCTGGTCGTCTTCCACTTCCCCGAGGGGGCGTCCTGCGCCGGGGTCTTCACCCGGCACAAGGTGGGCTCGGCCCCCGTCGACTGGTGCAAGCGCCACCTGGACGCCGACAAGGGCGGCGAGGACGTCAAGGTCCTGGTGGTCAACGCCGGCTGCGCCAACGCCTTCACGGGCAAGGCCGGGGCCGACGCGGCCCGCCGCACCGCCTCCGAGGCGGCCAAGCGCTTCGGCTGCCGCCAGCGCGACGTCATGCTGGCCTCGACCGGCGTCATCGGCGTGGTTCTGGACGACGCCAAGATCAGCGCGCGCCTGCCCGAGATCGAGGCGGGGCTGAAAGCAGACGCCTGGGCCAAGGCGGGCGTGGGCATCATGACCACGGACACCTTCCCCAAGGGCTCCTACGCCGAGTGCGAGATCGAGGGGGTGAAGGTCCGCATCGCCGGGATCGCCAAAGGGTCGGGCATGATCGCGCCGGACATGGCGACCATGCTGGCCTTCATCGTCACCGACGCCGACATCGCCCCGCCGGTGCTGAAGGCCCTGCTGAACCTGCATGTCCGCACCACCTTCAACTCGGTGACGGTGGACGGCGACACCTCGACCAACGACACGGCCCTGCTGTTCGCCACCGGCGCCTCGGGTGCGCCGCGCATCGGCCGAGTCGGCGACCGTCGCCTGAAGGAATTTTCGGCCGCCCTGGATCGGGTCATGCTCGACCTGGCCCATCAGTTGGTGAAGGACGGCGAGGGGGCGACCAAGTTCGTCCGCGTCACCGTGGACGGCGCCGCCAGTCCCGCCTCGGCGCGCAAGCTGGCCAAGTCGATCGCCGACAGCCCCCTGGTCAAGACCGCCATCGCGGGCGAGGACGCCAACTGGGGCCGCATCGTCATGGCCGTGGGCAAGACCGAGGAGGCGGTGGATCGCGACCGTCTGGCCATCTGGTTCGGACCGCATACGGCCGCGATCGACGGCGCCCCGGCTCCCGACTACGATGAGGCCAAGATGAGCGCCTACATGAAGAATTCGGAAATCGACATCACCGTCCATGTCGCCTCGGGTCGGGCCTCGGCCACCGTCTGGACCTGCGACCTGACCAAGCGCTACATTGAGATCAACGGGGACTATCGTTCGTGAGCGAAGCGTCCGCCGTTCCCACCGTCCTCGTCGTCGCCGTCGCCCTGATCGATCCGGACGGCCGCGTCCTGATCGCGCGCCGGCCCGAAGGCAAGCAACTGGCCGGGATGTGGGAATTCCCCGGCGGCAAGGTCGAGCCGGGCGAACGGCCCGAGCAGGCCCTGATCCGCGAACTGAAGGAAGAACTGGGCATCGACGTGAACGAGGCCTGCCTGGCCCCCTTCGTCTTCGCCAGCCACGCCTATGAGAACTTCCACCTGTTGATGCCGCTCTATCTGTGCCGACGCTGGTCGGGCGTCGTCACGGCCAAGGAGCACGACGGCCTAGCCTGGGTGAAGCCCAGCAAGCTGTCGGACTATCCCATGCCGCCCGCCGACGAACCCCTGATCGCCTGGCTGCGCGACCTGCTTTAAGATCCTCTCCTGCGTAGCGGGGGAGGATCAGCCTATTCGCCCGTCTGTTCCTTGACGCCGAGCGCATCGGCCAGCCTCGTCTTGGCCGAGCCGCGTCGGGCGGGCTTCTGCTGGCTGTCGTGCGGCGCCCAGCCGGCCAGGTGCACCATCTCGAAGGTCGCGGGGATGCGTCCGTCCGCTTCGGCGTGTCGTTTGGCGTAGAGTTGGGCGGCGCGAGCCAGGACGGCGCGGCTCAACGGCTTGATCGGTCCCGCCAGGACATTGGTCTCGCCCATGGCCCGCAGGTCGCGCATCAGGGCGAAGGGCTCAGCATAGCGCACCGTCACCCGGTCCACGTCGCTGACCGGCAGGGCGAACCCGGCGCGTTGCAGCAGGCCCGCCCCGTCGAAGCCGTCGGCGAAGGGCGAGACGCGGGCCTGGGCCCCGCCGTTCACCTCCAGCTCCGCCTCGGTCAGGACGCCGCGCAGTTCCTTCAGCGTCGCGGCCCCGAACAGGCTGGCCACGAACAGGCCGTCCGGCTTCAGCGCGCGCCGGATCTGGGCCAGGGCGCCGGGCAGGTCGTTGGCCCAGTGCAGGCCCAGCAGGTTGACGATCAGGTCGGCTGACTGGTCCTCCAGCCCCAGAGGCCCGGCCCCCGGCGCGGCGCGCTCGGCGACCGACCCTACGGCGCGCACCTCGGCCACCCGGTCGCGGGCCGAACTGTCCGCGACGGCCTGGGCGAAGACGCCCGGATGCGGCGACAGGTCGACGGGCGTCCGAAACTCGCGCAGGATCACCTCCAGGCTGTTCACCGCATTGTCGGCGGCGCGCAGGTGCAGGAAGTCGGCGTCGGGGAAACGTCGGGCGGCGCGGCTCAGGCGCGCGGCGCGGCGGGCGGCGTCGAAGATGATCGGGGGACCGGAGGAGGGGGCGCTCATGTCGGTTCAGGATGGGGGCTGGCAGGCGGAAATGAAAGCCGGAATGCGGGATTGGACGCGGCGCGCGGCCCTGGCGGGGCGCGAGGTCGGGCGGGGCCTGCTGGACATCGTCCTGCCGCCCATGGCCCACGACAGTCGCGAAGCCGCGGCGGCGGCGGGTCTGTCGCCCGACGCCTGGAGCCGCGTGATCTTTCTGGAGGCGCCGGTCTGCGACGGCTGCGGCGCGGCCTTCGAATACGATGGCGGCGCGTTCGCGGCTGATCGTTGCGCGGCCTGCCTGGCCTCCCCCTACGCCTTTGGGCGGGCGCGGGCGGCCTGCGTCTACGACGAGGCGTCGCGCGGCCTGATCCTCAAGTTCAAGCATGGCGACCAGCAGCAGTTCGCGCCCCTGTTCGCTCGCTGGATCAGCCGTTCCGCCGCCGACCTGCTGGCGGAGGCCGACGCCCTGGTTCCCGTGCCCCTGCACCGCACGCGTCTTCTGACCCGGCGCTTCAATCAGGCGGCGGAGATCGCGCGCCCCCTGGCTCGGGCCGCCCAGCGCGACTACCTGCCCGACGCCCTGGTCCGCGCCGTCGCCACCGAAAGTCAGGGCGGGCGCTCGGCGCGGGGCCGACGTCTGAACGTGCGCAAGGCCTTCGCCGTCACCCCGGCGGGCGCGCGTCGGATCAGGGGGCGGCGCATCCTGCTGATCGACGACGTTCTGACCACCGGAGCCACGGCGGAGGCCTGCGCCCGCGCCCTGATGGAGGCTGGAGCGCGCGCCGTGGACCTCGCCGTCATCGCGAGGGTGCGAACTGCGCGAGAACCGCCTAAATGAGGGTTCGAAGACCCTGTAAGGAGACCTGCGTTGGCCGAAGTCGTCATCTACACCAAGCCCGGCTGCCCCTATTGCATCCGGGCCAAGGCCCTGCTGGACCGCAAGGGCGCCGCCTATACCGAGATCGTCGCCTCCAATGATCCGGAGAAGAAGGCCGAGATGGTCGAGCGCTCGGGCGGCGCCGCCACCTTCCCCCAGATCTTCATCGACGGGAAGCACGTCGGCGGCTCCGACGACATCCACGCCCTGGATGCGCGGGGCGGCCTGGACCTCCTGCTGGCGGCCTGAATGACCCAGGGGCTCGATATCGCTCTGATCCAGACGCGGACGCCGGCGACGGCCGCCGCCGGGCTGGCCCATGTCGAGCCCCTGATCCGTCAGGCGGCGGCCGAGGGGGCGCGCTTCATCCTGACGCCGGAAGGGAGCAACTTCCTCGAACAGCGACGGGGCCTGCGCGAAGAGGCCCTGTCCGACGAAGGCGAGGACGCGGCCGTCCTAGGGCTGCAGGCCCTGGCGGCGGAGCTCGGCGTCTGGCTGCTGATCGGTTCGGCCATCGTCCGCTCCGGCGTCCCCGGCGACGCGCGCGCCGCCAACCGCTCCCTGCTGGTCGATCCGACCGGCGCGATCACGGCGCGATACGACAAGCTGCATGTCTTCGACGTCGATCTGGCGGGCGGCGAGACCTATCGCGAAAGCGCCTCGGTTCGGCCCGGCGACGCCGCCAAGCTCGCCGACACGCCATGGGGCCGGCTGGGCCTGACCATCTGCTACGACGTGCGTTTCCCGCACCTGCATCGCGCCCTGGCCAAGGCCGGGGCTGGGATGATCGCCGTGCCCGCCGCCTTCACGCGACCGACCGGCGAGGCCCATTGGGAGACCCTGCTGCGCGCCCGCGCCATCGAGACGGGCGCCTTCGTCCTGGCCCCGGCGCAAGGGGGGCGGCATGAGGACGGTCGCCAGACCTGGGGCCGTTCCCTGGTCGTGGATCCCTGGGGCGTGGTGATCGCCAAGGCGGATCATGACGAACCCGGCGTCCTGCACGCCCGCCTGGACCTGGGCGCGGTGGATCGCGTGCGCGCCTCCATCCCCGCCCTGTCTCACGACCGCACGTTCGACCCGCCTCAATGATCCGCTACACCCTGTCCTGCGACCACGACCATGGTTTCGAGGCCTGGTTCGCCTCTTCCGCCGACTATGACGACCAGGCTGCGCGCGGCCTGGTCGAATGCCCGTTCTGCAACTCCACGGCGGTGCGCAAGCAGGTGATGGCCCCCGCTCTCTCGGGAACGAAGAAGGATGCGCCCTCGCCTGATGCGGCCAGGCAGATGCAGGCCATGATGATGCAGGCGGCGCGCGAGGTGCGCGATCACGTCGAGCAGAATTTCGACTACGTCGGCGACGCCTTCGCCCGCGAGGCGCGGGACATCCACGAGGGTCGCTCGGAGAAGCGCGAAATCTACGGCGACGCCACGCCCGCCGAGGTGAAGAAGCTGAAGGACGACGGCGTGCCCTGCGCGCCCCTGCCTAGCCTGCCGCCTGATCCGAAGAAGGCGAACTGACTTCATGGGGGAGGGGGAGCGCTACGAGGAATTCGCGCCGCCCGAGGCCCTGCGTCCCTTCGTGCGCGTCCTGTGGACCTATGCGACGCCCCATCCGACGGGCGGGGTGCAGCGCATCGCCCCGGACGGCTGTTCGGAACTGGTGATCGACCTGGCCGATCCCTATGAGGAACAGGACGACGACGGCGTCTTCCGGCCTCAGCCGCCAGTCATCTTCGCCGGTCAGTTGACCCGACCCATGGCCATCCGTCCTGTCGGACCGGTCGAGATCGTCGCCGCCAAGTTCGAGCCGGACGGCGCGCGAGAGTTTCTGGGACGTCCGCTGATCGAGGCTACGGACCTGCGGCTGGATCTGACGGCGCGGCTGCGGGGCTTCACGGCGCCGTCCGGCGATCCGGCGGGACAGGCGGCGGCCCTGGCCGCCTGGTTGGAGGGACAGCGCCGGACGGGCGGCTGGCGCATCGATCCGGCCGTGCGCGCCGAGGTCGCCGCGGCCGAGCGCGACATCGACGGACCCTTGCTGAACCCGGCCGAGCGACGCGCCCTGCAACGCCGTTTTCGCGACCGCGTCGGCGTGGCGCCGCGCACCCTGCGTTCGGTCTTCCGCTTCCGCCGCATCTTCGACCATGCGACGGGGCCGGACGCCGATGCGGCCTCCTGGCTGGAGGCGGGCCTGGCCGCCGGTTATTTCGACCAGCCCCAGATGGCGCGCGACTTCCGCCGTTTCCTGGGATGCACGGCGACCGAATGGGCGCGCGAACAGATGGAACTGGCGCGGCGACTGGCGTCGCAATCCTACAAGCCCGCGTCTTGAGGACGGCCTAGCCTGGTCCGGTCCTTGAGGAGGGAGACATCATGTCCGTTCTGACCGGCCTGGCGGCCGCCGCCCTGTTGCAGACGGCCCCGGCCGCGCCGCTCGCGCCCGACCTGTCGTGGATGGCCGGCTATTGGCTGGATTGCTCGCGCGGTCGTGAGGCGGCCGAGACCTGGACCGATCCGCGCGGGGGCCTTCTGGTCGGCCACACCGTGACCGTGCGCAATGGCCGCAGCGGCTTCGAGTTCGCCCGCATCGGTCCTGTCCCGGAGGGCGGTCTGGCCTATGTCGCCCAGCCCAGCGGGGCCGCGCCCACCCCCTTCCGCCTGATCGAGAGCGGGCCGCAGAGGGCGGTCTTCTCCAACCCGGACAACGACTTTCCGCATCGGATCATCTATCAACGCACTGTCAGCGCCTCTGGGGATGTGCTGACCGCCCGCATCGAAGGAGCGGATGACGACGAGACCCGGAGTGTGGAATGGAGCTTCAACAAGGCGGAACTGAACGCCCGCTGTCCCCGCTAGAATGGCGGCCCATGGCGCCCGAGGACGTCGACGGCGTCGTGGCCGTCGCCCGCCTGTCCTTCCCCGATCATTTCGAAGCCCGCGAGTGCTTCGCCGAGCGTCAGGCCCTGGCGCCTGAGGGCTGCTTCGTCCTGTCCGACCCGGCGGGAACCGTCAGGGGCTATCTGATGGCCTATCCCTGGCGGCGCAACGCGGCCCCGCCTCTGGACAGCCTGATCGGCGCCGTGCCCGAGGACGCCCAGGTCGTCTATCTGCACGACCTGGCCATGCATCCCGACACGCGCGGCGGCGGCTACACCCGGATTATCGTCGAGCGCCTGGCCGAACAGGCGAAGGCGGCAGGCTGGCCCGAGATCGCCCTGGTGGCGGTCAATGAGGCGACCGCCTTCTGGGAACGCAACGGCTTCGTGGTCCAGAACCCGCCCGGCATGGCCGAGAAGCTGGCCAGTTACGGCGCCGACGCCCGCTACATGGTCAGGCCTCTCTGATCGTCTCCAGCACGAAGGCCAGGCGTTCGGTCACGGGCGCCTTCGGCAGTTCGATCAGGTCGTAGCCGAAGCGCGGATAGACCTCGGCCATGGCGTCGAAGGTGCGACGGGCCTCGTCCAGATCCTGCCTGCGCTCGGCGTCCTGACCGAAGATTTCGGGCCAGACGGGGGCGATGAAGACGCGGTCGTACCGGACATCATGCGCCGCCCGCTCCACATGGGCCGGGACGGGCAGGTCGCACAGGGTCAGATAGCCGACGACGTCCGGGACCCCGCGATCGAAGAAGACCGGCCCGTCCGCGCCGTCCGCGCGAGCGTGGGCTTCAAGCTCCCTGTCCAGCATCAATTCGGCGAACAGGGCCCGGTCGCGCCACGGCAGGGCCTCGCCTTCGATCATTCTCTGACGGCGGATGATCGCTCGTCCGGCCTCGGGCGAAGTCGCATGGTCCGTTGCCGCCAAGGCTTCGATCAGGCTGGTCTTGCCCGATCCAGGTCCGCCGGTCAGGACGATGCGGCGTGGGCCGCTCATGCGTCCCGCGTCGCCATCATCATATAGTTGATCCCCACGTCGTCGCCCTCGCTCCAGCGGTCGTTGAGCGGGTCGTAGGCCAGGCCATAGGGGCCGGTGGCGGTCAGGGGCTCGCCGTCCAGCATGGCGCGCAGTTCCTCGGGCTTGAGGAACTGGCGCCAGTCGTGGGTGCCGGCCGGCACCCAGCGCAGCACGTATTCGGCCGCGACCTTGCCTAGCAGCAGGCCCTTCAGGGTGCGGTTCAGGGTGGCGACGATCATCAGGCCGCCGGGCTTGATCAGCTTCGAGCAGGCGCGGACGAAGGCTTCCGGATCGGCGACGTGCTCGATCACCTCCATGGTCAGGACCACGTCGAAGGGGCCGGCGCCCGCCTCCACCATCTGTTCGACGGTGGCCGCGCGATAGGCGATGTCGAGGCCCACCTGTTCGGCGTGGGCGCGGGCCGTGCCGATGTTCTCGGACGAGGCGTCCAGGGCCGTGACCTCAAAGCCCATGCGTCGCATCGGCTCGGCGATCAGGCCGCCGCCGCAGCCGATGTCGATCAGGCTGAGGCCGGTGAAGGGCGCGCGGGTCCGGACGTCCCGCCCGAAATGCTCGGCGGCCCGGTCGCGGACGAATTTCAGCCGCGCGGGGTTGAACCGATGCAGGGGCGCGAAGGGGCCTTTCGGGTCCCACCACTCGGCCGCCTGGGCTGAAAAACGGGCCACATCGGCGGGATCTATGCTGGGACCTTCGGCACGATCGGTTGCAAAGGGTGAAAAACCCTCATCGCTTTGGGGTTTGCGCGGATCGAGGCTGTCGTTAGAAGCGGACATGGCCGCAGGCATGAACCGCCTTGGCCGCCCATGCAAGCAGGGGACGAAACGGCACGATGACGCGGCCCGAAACGACACGACTGGTGATGAAGTTCGGGGGGACCTCCATGGGAGACCTCGAGCGCATCCGCCGTGCGGCGCGGATCGTCGCCGCCGAGGCCGCCAAGGGCAAGAAGATCGCCGTCGTGGTCTCGGCCATGGCGGGCAAGACCAATGAGCTGGTCGCCTGGACCGACGGCGCCGGACCGGCCGCCGCAGGACTGCCCCTGTCGGACGACGAATACGACGTGGTGGTCGCCTCGGGCGAGCAGGTGACGTCGGGCCTCCTGGCCCTGACCCTGCGCAACATGGGTCTGGACGCGCGCAGCTGGATGGGCTGGCAGATTCCGATCCTGACCGACGACGCCCACGGCCGCGCCCGCATCGAGGACGTCCCTGGCGACGTTCTGGGCGCCGCAGTCGACAGCGGCCAGATCGCCGTGGTTCCTGGCTTCCAGGGCGTGACCCGCGACGGCCGCATCACCACGCTCGGCCGCGGCGGCTCCGACACCTCGGCGGTGGCCGTGGCGGCGGCGCTCGGCGCCCCTTGCGACATCTACACCGACGTGGACGGCGTCTATACGACCGACCCCCGCATCGAGAGCCGCGCGCGACGCCTGGAAAAGGTCTCCTACGAGGAGATGCTGGAAATGGCCTCGCTCGGGGCCAAGGTGCTGCAGACCCGCTCGGTCGAACTGGCCATGGCCAAGCAGGTCCCCGTGCGGGTCCTGTCCAGCTTCATCGAGCCGGATGAGAATGGAAATCTGCCGGAAAACGCCGGCACCCTGATTTGTGACGAGGATGAGATCGTGGAAAAGCGCATCGTTTCCGGCGTGACCATGAGCCGGGACGAAGCCCGGATCACGCTGCTGGGTCTGGCGGACCGCACCGACGCCCCCGCCGACGTCTTCACGCGTCTGGCCGAGGCCAACGTCAATGTGGACATGATCGTGCAGAGCCAGGCCCGCACCGAGGGCGCGGTGAACCTGACCTTCACGACCGGTCGCCGCGACGCCCAGCGCGCCGCCGAGATGATGACGGCGGCCAAGGCCGAGCTCGGCTTCGAGGAACTGCGCATCGACGCGGACGTGGCCAAGATCTCGGTCATCGGCGTCGGCATGCGCAGCCACGCCGGCGTGGCCCAGACCATGTTCCGGGCCCTGGCCGACAAGGGCGTGAAGTTCCAGGCCATCTCGACCTCCGAGATCAAGATCAGCGTCCTGATCGAGGACGCCTATTCCGAACTGGCGGTGCGGGCGCTGCACTCGGCCTACGGACTGGACGCCCTATAGGAAAACAAGGACGCCGCCCTATCTGATCGAAGGGCGGCAAGGCGGGAGCGAACATGGTGAAGGGCGGATTGACGACGAGGGGGCCTCGCAACCTCCTGCGCCAGATCCGCGAAGCCATGGCCGGCGGCGGTCCGGCGCAGGACCGGCTGGACATGGTGGTGCGCGTCATCGCCCAGTCCATGGTGGCCGAGGTCTGCTCCATCTATCTGCGGCGCGCCTCGGGCGAGTTGGAGCTGTTCGCCACGCAAGGGTTGAACCCCGAGGCCGTCCACAGCACCCGCCTGCGTCCCGGAGAGGGTCTGGTCGGCGAGGTGGCGCGTCTGGCCCAGCCGATCAGCCTGTCGGACGCCCCGACCCATCCCAGCTTCTCCTATCGCCCGGAAACCGGCGAAGATCCCTTCCATGCCTTCCTCGGCGCGCCCCTGCTGCGCGGCGGTCGGGCCATCGGCGTCCTGGTCGTCCAGAACCGCGCCGCCCGTCGCTATGACGAGGAAGAGGTCGAGGACATCCAGACCATCGCCATGGTCCTGGCCGAGACGGTCGCCTCGGGCGAACTCCTGGCCCAGGACGAACTGCGCGACGTCGAGGTCGCGCCCCACCGCCCGGAGCGGCTGAAGGGCCAGAAGTTTGCGGAGGGCCTGGCCTACGGCGTCGTCGTCCAGCACGAGGCGCCCCTGGCTCCCGAGCAACTGCTGTCCGATGATCCCGCCGCCGAGGAACGCCGCCTGAACGAGGCCCTGACCGCGCTCAAGGCCGGCATCGACGACATGCTGGAAGGCGGACAGGGCAAGCTGGGTGGAACCTCCTTCGAGGTGCTCGAAACCTATCGCATGTTCGCCGACGACCGGGGTTGGAACCGGTCGCTGGAAGAGGCTGTGCGCTCCGGCCTGACGGCCGAAGCCGCCGTGGACCGCGTCCGCAACGAGCACCGCGCCCGCTTCGCCAAGGCCCGCGACCCCTATATCCGCGAGCGGCTGCACGACTTCGAGGACCTGGCCAATCGGCTGCTGCGCGTCCTGGCGGGCGACAAGCCTGGCCAGCGCGATCTGCCCGACGACGCCATCCTGGTGGCGAGAAATCTCGGCCCCGCCGATCTGCTGGAGTATCCGCGCCACAAGCTGCGCGGCCTGCTGCTGGAAGAGGGTTCGGCCGCCAGCCACGCCGCCATCGTGGCGCGGGCGCTGCAGATCCCTTGCGTCGGCCGTCTGCAGGGCTTGCGCGACCGTCTGTCCGAGGGCGATCAGGTCATCGTCGACGGGGAGACTGGCGAGGCCTATCTGCGTCCCCGTCCCGACATGCTGGCGGCGGTCCAGACCCGCATGGCCGTGCGCGAGCAGCGCCGGGCCGAGTTCGACCTGCTGCGCGACACGCCCGCGATGACGAAGGACGGCACGCGGATCATGCTGCTGACCAACGCCGGCTTGGCCGTCGATCTGGAGAACCTGGACATGACGGGGGCAGAGGGCATCGGCCTGTTCCGCACCGAGTTCCAATTCATGGTCTCGGACGAACTGCCCCGCCTCGACGCCCAGACGGCGCTCTACAAGCTGGTGCTGGACGCGGCGGGCGACCGCCCCGTCACCTTCCGCACCCTGGACATCGGCGGCGACAAGGTCCTGCCCTACCTCGACAATGAGCGGGAGGAGAACCCGGCTCTGGGCCGTCGCGCCATCCGCCTGGGCCTGGACCGTCCGGCCCTGTTGCGGATGCAGCTTCGCGCGCTTCTGGCCGCCGCCGCCGGGCGCGAATTGCGCGTCATGTTCCCCATGATCGCCACGGTGGACGAATTCCGCGCCGCGCGCGAACTGGTCGACGTGGAATGCGAATGGGCGCGGCGTCGCGGCCGGCCCCTGCCGTCCCTGCTGCGGGTGGGGGCCATGATCGAGTGCCCCAGCCTGCTGTGGCATCTGGACGCCCTGTTGCCGCTGACGGACTTCGTCTCCATCGGCACCAACGACCTGCTGCAATACATGTTCGCCGCCGACCGGACCAATCCCATGGTTTCGGACCGCTACGATCCCCTGTCGCCCCCGGCCCTGCGCGCCCTGGCCGAGATCCAGCAGAAGTGCGCCGACAGCGCCACGCCCGTATCGGTCTGCGGCGAACTGGCGGGCCGTCCGCTGGAGGCCTTCGCCCTGATCACCCTGGGCTATAACCGCCTGTCTGCACCGGCGGGCGGGGTGGGGCCGGTGAAGCGCATGATCCTGTCGGTCGATCTGGCGGCGGCGCGGCGGGGCATGAACGTCCTGCTCGGCTCGTCGGCGGGATCGGTGCGGGGCGAGATCGAATCCCTGGCGCGCAAGCTGAACGTGGTCGTCTGATTCCCGCGTTGCTCGCGGGGTGCGCCTCGTCTAAGCGAAGGAAAGGGCGCGTCGGCGCCCGCACGGACGGAATTCCCGCTGCATGGATCAGGATCGGCAAGACGCGCCGTCCCTCGAGGACGCCGAGACGCTGGGCGAAGCCCTGCGCGCCGCCCGTCTCGCCTCGGGCCGCACCATGGCCCAGCTGTCCACCGCCACCCGGGTGCATCCGCGATATCTGACCGCGCTTGAACAGGGAGAATACGCCGTCCTGCCGTCGCGCATCTTCTCCATGGGCTATGTGCGCGCCTACGCGGGCGCCCTGGGGCTGGACGAACTGACGGCGGTCGAGCGCTTCAAGCGTGAATTCCCCGAAGGCGCCGTGCCGCTTCAGGCGCCGACCGGCGACGCGGTGCAGAAGATGCGGCGCAGCTCGCCGCGCATCCTGGCCGTCGTCGGCGCGGCCCTGGTCGTGGTCATCGGCTGGAACGTCTTCCAGCGGGTCAGCCGCATCGAACCCCCCCATCCTTCCGACCTGGTCGCCGTCCCCAAGAACTGGAGCGAGACGGCGGACGAGCAGGTGGATCGCGCCCTTTATCTCGGCGCGCCGCGCGCCGCGCCGCCCGACCAGACCACGCCGGCCCTCTACGTCACGCCGGGTCTTGAGGCCCAGTTGACCGGGGTCGATCCAAACGATCCCAACACGGCCCCGCCGCCCGCACCGCCGGTCCAGGCCGCCTTCAACCCGCGCGGCGCCGTCTACGGCGCTCCGGCCACGGCGTCCCAGGTCACGCTTCAGGCGCGCAAGCCCGCCATCCTCGTCATCCGCCAGGGCGACAACCGCATCCTGTTCGCGCGCCAACTGGCGGCGGGCGAGGCCTGGCGCGCGCCCATGAACGTATCGGCGGCGATCGACACGCCGACGCCGGAGCTGTTCGACGTCTATCTGAACGGCGAGCACGGCGGCGCCCTGTCCGCGTCCTCTTCCCTGGGGCAGCTGAACGCCCGCGCCCAGGCCGAGGCTCGCCAGTCGGAAGCCCGCGCGACAGCCGCCGCGGAGGCGCGCCGTCGGGCGGCCGCCGAGCTCGTCGCTCCCGTCGCGGCCTCGCCCGCCGCCGCGACGCCGGCTCCCGCGCCCGCGCCTGCCGCGCCGCTGGCGGGCTGAATCGACGCGGCGACGCGTGATGTCGTGGTTTTGCCGTCGTTCCTCGCCTATGTTCCCGGCGTCATGAGCGACCACAGTTCCGAACTCGGCCACGTCCGTCCCTGGCGCCACATCGAGCGCCGCAAGAGCCGCCAGATCATGGTCGGCTCCGTCCCTGTCGGCGGCGGGGCGCCGATCAGCGTCCAGTCGATGACCAATACGCCGACCTCCGACGCGGCGGCGACGCTGGAGCAGATCCGCCAACTGGAGGAGGCCGGGGCCGACATCGTCCGCGTCTCCTGCCCGGATGAAGATTCGACGGCGGCCTTCAGGACCATCGCGCGCGAAGCCCGCGTGCCGCTCGTGGCCGACATTCACTTCCACTACAAACGCGGCATCGAGGCGGCCCAGGCGGGCGCCGCCTGCCTGCGCATCAACCCCGGCAACATTGGCTCGATCGACCGGGTCAAGGAGGTCGTCCAGGCCGCCCGCGACCACGGCTGCTCTATGCGTATCGGCGTCAACGCCGGGTCGCTGGAAAAGGAGCTGCTGGAGAAGTACGGCGAGCCCTGCCCCGACGCCATGGTCGAGAGCGCGCTGAACCATGCCCGCATCCTACAGGACCTGGACTTCCACGAGTTCAAGATCTCGGTGAAAGCGTCCGACCCCTTCCTGACGGTCGCCGCCTATCAGCAACTGGCCGAGGCCATCGACTGCCCCCTGCATCTGGGCGTGACCGAGGCGGGGCCCCTGCGCACCGGCACGATCAAGTCGGCCATCGGCATGGGCTCCATGCTCTGGGCGGGCATAGGCGACACCATCCGCGTCTCCCTGGCCGCCGATCCGGTGGAGGAGATCAAGGTCGGCTTCGATATTCTGAAGTCGCTGGGCCTGCGTCATCGGGGGGTGAACATCATCGCCTGCCCGTCCTGCGCCCGTCAGGGCTTCAACGTCATCGAGACGGTGGCCATCCTGGAAGAGAAGCTGGCCCATGTCTCGACGGCCATGTCGCTGTCGATCATCGGCTGCGTCGTCAACGGACCGGGCGAGGCTCTCTATACCGATGTCGGCTTCACCGGCGGCGGCAAGGGCGCGGGCATGGTCTATCTGAACGGCAAGATCGCCCACAAGCAGGCGAACGAGGGCATGATCGACGAGATCGTGGCTCAGGTCGAAGCGAAGGCCGCCGAACTGGAGGCCGCCCGCGCGGCGGCCGAATAAGCCCTGTTCCATATCGAACGTCTGCGCTAGTTCAGGCGGGACTCTGTGAGGGCTTTTCATGATCCGTCGCGTCGCGCTTGCCTCCGTTCTCGCCCTTTCGATCGCGGGCGTCGTCGCGGCCCCGGTCCAGGCCCAATCGACGACCACGGCCGCGTCCGCGCCTTCGACGGCGACCCATGTCGAATTGCCGACGCCTGACGGCCGGACCATCGACGTCAGCGTCTGGCCCGCGGCGGAGGAGAGGGCCGTCATCGTCTTCAGCCACGGCTGGAACAGCGACCCGGCGCGCTATCACCGCATCATCGACTATTGGACCGCCCACGGCTTCACGGTCGTGGCGCCGCTGCATCTGGATTCGTTGAAGCATCCTCGCCATGCCGAGGCGGACGAACGCAGCGTCTTCATCACCCGCATCGTCGATCTGGCGATGACGCGCGGCTATGTGCAGGCCAGCCATCCGGGCAAGCCGCTGATCGCCGACGGCCATTCCTTCGGTTCCTTCAATTCGCTGATGTCGGCCGGGGCGGTCAGCGTGGCGGGATCGCTACTGGACCCGGCGGTGAAGGCTGTCGTGGCCGTGTCCACGCCGGGTCTTGTTCCGGGCCTGGTCAGTCCGACGACATACGCCACGGTCTCCACCCCGGTTCTGCTCGTCACGGGCGACGCCGATCTGGTGCCGGGTTTCGTGACGAACCCGCGCGACCACAGGGCGGCCTTCGACACCAGTCCTGCGGGCGACAAGATGCTGATGACCTTCGCCGGCGGCGATCACAGCCTGATCGGCGTCGCCGACGCCGCCGACTTCGAGTTGATGGCGGCCACGACGGTCGATTTCATGCGCCTATGCCTTGGACGATGCAGCGGCCCGGGCCCGGTTGAACGCTCTGACGGCTCCCGAAGGCGTGACCATCGAACGACGCTGAAGGCGTGACGTTTCGGCCTGCGGCGATCCCCACGAAAGATCGCGCGCGAACGGGCGAATGGGGGCATGATCGGCGTGTTTCCCACCCTGCTTGTCGCGCCGAATGAGGAAAGACCGATGACACGAGTTCTGACGCCGCTTTTCCTGACCGCCCTGTTGGCGACGGCCGCCTGCGCGCCGGCGGCCGAGCCTCAGA
Organism: Brevundimonas faecalis; assembly: GCF_040549405.1. Classification (NCBI taxonomy): domain Bacteria; kingdom Pseudomonadati; phylum Pseudomonadota; class Alphaproteobacteria; order Caulobacterales; family Caulobacteraceae; genus Brevundimonas; species Brevundimonas faecalis. The sequence continues at coordinate 106,098 of NZ_JBEPTF010000001.1, forward strand.
CGCCGCAGCGCATCGGCATGGCCAATCCGGCTTCTGTCCATTGCCAGGCCGAAGGCGGCAAGACCGAGATCCGCCGGGACGCCCAGGGCGGCGAGTACGGCGTCTGCGTCTTCGAGGACGGCCGTCAGTGCGAGGAATGGGCCCTGTTCCGCGACAAACGCTGCGTCGCCCCTACCGCTTCAAAGTGACATCTGCCGAATCATGAAGCTCTACATCACCACCCCGTCTCCCTTCGCGCGCAAGACGCGTATCGTCGTCCGTGAAAAGGGCCTGTCCGATCGGGTGGAGGAAGTCCTCGCCGACCCCTACGCCAATGCGCCGGAGCTGCTGGCGACCAATCCGGTCGTCCAGGTCCCGACCCTGGTGGCCGAGGACGGTCTGCCCGTAACCGACAGCCCGGTCATCGCCGAATACCTGGATATGGTCGGCCCCGGCGAGCGGCTGCTGCCGGCTGAGGGGGAGGCGCGTCTGCGCGTCAAGCGGCTGGAAACCCTGGCCAACGCCGCGCTGGAAATGGGCGTCAAGCTGTTGCTGGAGAAGCGTCGGCCGGAACACGAACGCTCGCCCTCGTGGATGGAGCGCTGGACGGCCAACCTGGGCCGCGCCCTGGATGCGCTGGAAGCCGCCGCCCCGGACGCCGAACAGTTCGACATGGGGGTTCTGACGGCGGGGGTGGCCGTGACCTGGATCGGGTTCCGTCATCCCGACTACGACTGGAAGACCGGCCGTCCGCGTCTGGCCGCTCTGCAGGCGGCCTTGGAAACGCGGCCCAGCTTCATCGAGACCTATCCTGTTTGATCACAGGTTTTCACGCATGCGTGATTGACGGTCGAACGGTGTGATGTAATCGTGTTCGTCAGGTCGCGCCGGGGGGGCTCGACCGTCACCTGACAGGACGATCATGTTCTCGAAACGTCATGCACGCTTCGCCGTGCAAGCCGTGGCGCTCGCCGGTTTGAGCGCGACCCTGCCTGCCTGCGCCACGGTCACGCGAGGCACCACTCAACAGTTCGTCGTGGAAAGCAGCCCGCCGGGCGCACGCGCCGTCACGTCCAACGGCTTCTCCTGCGAGGCGACGCCTTGCACCTTCCGCATGCCGCGCAAGGACGCCTTCAGCATCGCCATCTCGCATGACGGCTATGCGGAGCAGGTCCATCATATCGAAAGCAAGATGTCGGGCGGCGGCGGTGCGGCCCTGGCCGGCAACATCCTTGTAGGAGGCCTGATCGGAGCCGGGGTCGACGCGAGCAGCGGCGCCTTGAACGACCTGACGCCCAACCCGCTGGTCGTCACGCTCGAGCCGGAGAAGAAGCCGTGAGACACCGATCCGAAGTGGCGCGCCGCGCCGCTGTCGCGCTCGTCGGCCTGGGCCTGCTGTCCCTGGGCGCCTGCGCCTCGGCCGCGCGGCCCGACGCCATGACGGTGCTGCCCTCGACCATCACCATCGCCCAGGCCGGAGATTTCGGGCACGGCGCGATCAAGATCGCCAATGTCTCGGGCGGAACGGAAACCAATCCCCTGCTGTGGTCTGAAGTCGCCAGCGGCGATTTCCGTCAGGCGTTGGAGAATTCGCTGAAGGCGGCCGGCTATCTGGGCGCGACGGCGGACGCTCCCTTGTCGCTGACCGCTTCCATGCTGGAGTTGAAGCAGCCGATGGCGGGTTTCGACATGTCGGTGACCAGCCGCGTGCGTTATTCCGTGACGGACAGCTCGGGACGGATAGTGTTCGACGACACCGTGGCCGCCACCGGCACGGCCAGGATGGGCGAATCCCTGATCGGCATGGAGCGTCTGCGTCTGGCCAACGAGTACGCCATTCGCGAAAACATCAAGGCCTTCATAGAACGCTTCCGGACGCGCACGGCGCGCTGAAGCCTCCCGATCTGATGAGGCGTAGGGGCGGGACGAGCCGAGGCTCGTCCCTCCCTTTCTATTTGCCGATCAGGCCCGCCAGCTGTGCGCCCTGGAACGCCGCCAGGAAGAGCAGCAGGAAGCCGACCGCATAGGTCAGGCCCTTGCGCGGCACCTTCTTGACGATCAGGCCCGCGAAGGGGGCGGCGATCAGGCCGCCGACCACCAGGCCGCCCACGGCGGCGGCGTGGTTCTCCAGCGCGCCCGCTTCTTCCCAATGCCCCGTGACCAGGGACCAGACGAAGGTGGCCGATATGGCGACCGTCAGGAAGAACTCGGCCGTGTTCACCGTACCGATGGCCTTGCGCGGCTCCTGCCCGGCGCCGACCATGGTCGAGGAGACGGTCGGACCCCAGCCGCCGCCGCCGACCGCGTCCAGAAAGCCGCCGACCACGCCCACCGGCGCCGTCACCCAAGCCGGAAGGTGGCGCGGCTTGATGTCATGCCCCGCCCGCCACAGAATCCAGACGCCGACCAGGGCCAGATAGCCGATGACGAAGGGCTTGATGATCGCCGCGTCCAGCCCGGCCAGGACATAGGCGCCCAGGCAACCGCCGATGACTCCTGCGACAACCAGGGGAATGAACAGCCGCCATTCCACGTTCTTATGCAGGACGTGGCTGCCGGCCGAGGCGGCGGTGGTGAAGACCTCGGCGGCGTGGACGCTGGCCGAGGCGGTGGCCGGCGGCACGCCCAGGGCCAGCAGAACGGAGGATGAGATGACGCCGTAGGCCATGCCCAGGGCGCCGTCGACCGCCTGGGCCAGCACGCCCACCAGCAGGAACAGGAAAAAGGTGTCCATTCAGCCCCCTGGAGCCGAATGGCCCCGCACCGCATCAGACGATCAGGCGGCCGTTTGTGCAATGGCCGCCGGTCGCTTTTGGTTGCCGCGTCTGTGGCGGATCAGGCGGTCGGCCGCAGGCGGGCCAGGGCGTCCAGCACGTCGCGTCCCGTATAGGGCTTGATCACCATGGCGGCGGCCAGTTCGGCGTTGGCGGCCGCCGCGCTGACGTCGCCGGACAGGAAGACGACGGGCACGCCCCAGCGGGTCTTCAGGCTGCGCGCCAGGTCGACGCCGGTCGCCTCGCCCGACAGGTTGATGTCCAGAAGGGCCGCGTCGATGGGGTGCAGCGCAGTCGCCGCCTCGGCGGCTTCGGCGCTATGGAAGGGGCCGACGACGCGGTGTCCGGCGGCGTCCAGGGCCTCGGTCAGGGCGGCGGCGGCCTCAGCGTCGTCCTCGACCAGCAGGACGGTCATGGGTTCGGAAGAGGGGACGGCGGCGGGCGTATCGGCCGGCGCCTGACGCACCAGGACGGCGCGAACATAGGGCCAGAGTTCGGCCGCGGGCCGCTCCGCATCCAGGTCGAAGATCTTGGCCAGGGCCTTCAGTTCGGTCTCGGCCTCCGGGGAAACGGTCGCGTCCGAACGCTCCAGCAATCCGTCATAGAGGGCGCACAACCGCGCCACATTCTCGTCCGCCCCGAGGTTCGCGTTCACGTTTCCGTCGAACATGCCTGTCTCCTGTCAGTTTCAGCCCCCGTCGAGCTAGGGGGTTTGCACCTGCGAAGGAACCGCTCTGACGGGCTTGTGACGGCTGTTCACAATCGCTCCATCGCGCCGTGTTCGGGGCTTTTCATCGACAGGGGCGGGCCGGACGGCTATGGCTCCGCCCTCGATTTTTGATGCGAAGGACGCTGCATTGCGACTGCCCCAGGCCCGGCTTGATCAGGTGCTCGACCGCTTCCACGAGGTGGAGGCGCGGATGGGCGCGGCCTCGGACGGCGCCGAGATCGTGCGCCTGTCGAAGGAGCATGCCGAGCTCAAGCCCGTGGCCGACGCCGTCCAGTCGCTGGCCCGCGCCCGCGCCGAGGTCGAGGACCTGAAGGCCATGGCCTCGGATCCCGAGATGGCCGCCATGGCCGCCGACGAACTGGACGTCCTGAACGAACGCCTGCCGGAGCTGGAGCGCGAGGTCGCCCTGTTGCTGGCGCCGCGCGACGCCGACGAGAACGCCTCGGCGGTCCTGGAAGTGCGCGCCGGCACGGGCGGGGACGAGGCGGCCCTGTTCGCCGGGGACCTGTTCCGGATGTATTCGCGCTATGCCCAGTCGCGCGGCTGGCGGGTCGAGGTCGACAGCATCGCCGAGGGGGACGCCGGCGGTTACAAGGAAATCGTGGCCACCGTGACGGGCGAGGGGGTCTTCGGCCGCCTGAAGTTCGAATCGGGCGTCCACCGCGTCCAGCGCGTGCCCGTGACCGAGGCCGGCGGGCGCATCCACACCTCGGCCGCCACCGTCGCTGTCCTGCCCGAGGTCGAGGACGTCGAGATCGAGATCCGCGATCAGGACATCCGCATCGACACCTTCCGCTCGTCGGGCGCGGGCGGCCAGCACGTGAACAAGACCGACTCGGCGGTGCGCATCACCCACCTGCCCACCGGCATCGTGGTGACGTCCTCGGAAAAGTCGCAGCATGTGAACCGCGACAAGGCGATGAAGAACCTGCGCGTGCGCCTCTACGACATGCAGCGTCAGGCCAAGGACGCCGCGCGTTCGGACGCGCGTAAGTCCCAGGTCGGTTCCGGCGACCGGTCGGAACGCATCCGCACCTACAACTTCCCGCAGGGGCGGGTGACCGACCATCGCATCGGCCTGACCCTGCACAGCCTGCCTCAGATTCTGGAAGGCGAGATCGACCCCCTGCTGAACGCCCTGATCGCCGAGGATCAGGCCGCCCGCCTGGCCGATCTGGAAGCCGAGTTCGGCTGAGGCTTCAGCGTCGGCGTTTCCTTGATCGCCGCCTCAGCATCCGATCGCCCAGGCTTTCGGCGTAGCGCAGGGTGAAGGCCAGGGCGGCGGGATTGCCTCGGCGCGGACCGACCGAATCCGCCATGACCGCGCCGCGCTCGCCGATCGGGCGGGGCTTGCCCGTGGTGGTGTCGAGCGCCGTCTGATGCTCGATCTCTGCGTTCAGGCGCGCGCCCATCAGGATCACCTGCACCGAAATCCAGGTCCAGAGCAGGAAGCCCATGGCCGCCGCAAGCGGGCCGTAGGAATCGGTGCGGACGAAGGTCGTCAGGAACCAGCTGAACAGGAAGGAGACCAGCAGGCTCAGCGCCGCCGCGAACAGGGCTCCCGGCGTCAGCCAACGCCAGCGCGCCCGGGCCCGGCACGGTCCCATCCGATAGATCAGGGCCAGGGCGCCGGCGTAGCCGAAGAAGAGCAGGGGCCAGCGCAGGGGCGCCAGATGCGCCCATTCCTCTTCCAGGCCGAAGACCGCCAGCACGACCGGCACGCCCACCACCAGGGCGGAGCTCAACAGCACCGCCAGCAGACCCGAGACGGTGAAGCCCATGCACAGCAGGTTGAAGGTGATGATGTTGCGCTTCTCGACCTCGTGATAGGCGAGGTTCAGTCCGTAGAAGAGGGTCTTCACCCCGCCGTTCGCCGCGAACAGCGACAGGGCCAGGGTCCAGGCCAGGGTGAAGGTCAGCTGCCCGGTGGAATTGCCTGCCAGCCGGGTCATTTCCGCGCCCAGGAACTGGGCCACGTTCGACGGCAGGATCTGGTAGAGGAAGCTCAGCCGTCCCCAGGCGTCGGCCGGGTCTGCGAACAGGCCGTAGATGGTGACGAAGGCGCCGAGCGTCGGGAACAGGGCCAGCAGCATGAAGAAGGTCACGCCGCCGGCGACGAAGCCGACCCGGTCGCCGAAGTAGCCGACGCCCGTGCGCCAGGCGATGTCGACCCAGCCCTTGTGCGGAATATGGGTCGGATGATCGGCCAGCCGCCCGCGGCCGGGTTCGTCCCGATCATAGTCCTCGGGCGTCGGATCCTGCGGGGGCAGGGCCTCCGGCCGGGCCGTCCTCAGGTCCAGTCCGAACCTGTAGCCTTGGGTGTAAAGCAGGTGGGTCGCCCCGGCGCCGGCCGCCAGGCCGCCGGCCGCAGCCGCCAGAAAACGCCAGATCGCGCCGCCCGCCGCCGACTGTCGGCGCATCGATTTTCGCTGGTTTCGCATCCCCATCCGCCCCTGAACGGTCACGCTGGTCCTGCGTTCCGTCTTGAAATCGTCCTCGGCAATCGCCAATCACCCCTCATGTCAGAAAACGCCGCCGCCGCCCCGACCCTGCTCACCGCCTGGAAAGGTGCGCAAGCCTCGCTGAAAGCCGCAGGGATCGACAGTCCCTCGATCGACGCCCGTCTGTTGCTGGAGGCGGCGACCGGCGCCGGCCGCGTCGACATCCTGACCGATCCCTATCGTCCCGTCTCGGCGGATCAGGCCCAGGCTCTGGACGACATGGTGGCTCGCCGCCTGAGGCGTGAGCCGGTCTCCCGCATCCTGGGCAAGAAGGGCTTCTGGAAGATCATGCTGAACGTCACGCCCGACGTTCTCAGCCCGCGTCCCGACACCGAGGTCCTTCTGGACGTCATCGTCCGCGCCTTCCCGCCGCACAAGGCGTTCGAGATGATCGACTTGGGCACGGGGTCGGGCGCCATCCTGCTGGCGACGCTGGCGGAGCGTTTCGGCGCCCGCGGCGTCGGCACCGACATTTCGACCGAGGCCATCGCCGTGGCGCGCGAGAACGCGGCCAACCTGGATCTGAACAGCCGCTGCACCTTCATCCGCACCGACTGGGCGACCGGGTTCGCCGAGGACAGCTTCGACTTGGTGGTGTCCAACCCGCCCTATATTCCGACCGGCGACATCCCCGGCCTGGACCCCGAGGTGCGAGAGCACGATCCGCATCTGGCGCTGGACGGCGGTCCCGACGGACTTCAACCCTATCGCGACCTGGCGCCGGAAATCGCCCGCATCCTGCGGCCCGGCGGGATTTTCGCGGTCGAGATCGGCTGGGATCAGGGCGAGGCGGTCAAGGCGCTGTTCGAGGCGGTGGGCTTCGCCGACGTCAAGGTGGTCAAGGACCTGGGCGACCGCGACCGCGTCGTCACCAACGGACCCGATCCGCGCGTCGATCCTATCCCCGAAGCGTGACGGGCGGACGCAATAAAACCCTTGGAAAGCGCGTCGCCGCGCGCTAAGTCCCTCCTTGTCTCCCACTCAGACGCGATGTTTTCGAGCAGGTTTGCTCGCTCAGACGCGCCTGGGTTCAGTGACGGTCGGACCTGTTCGTCCGGCGGACCACAGGGCGGCGAACGGTTTTCCGAACACATCGATGCGGGGATTGGCCCCGACCGAACGGAACGACGAACTGGGTCCTACCCGTCCTGAACCGACGGCGGCCCGCACCAGCACGGTAAGCTCCGATGAGAGATTTCAAGGGCATGAAGCGTCAACGCGGACGCAACCGGAAGCCCGGCGGCGGCAACAACGCCAATGCGACCAATCCGAACCGGTCGTGGGACTCGCAAGGCCCCGAGAACATCAAGGTCCGCGGCAACGCCCAGACCGTCTATGAGCGCTACATGCAGTTGGCGCGCGACGCTTCGGCCGCCGGCGACCGTGTCCTGGCCGAGAACTACACCCAGCACGCCGAACACTATTTCCGCGTCCTGCGCGCCCTGCAGCCGCAGCGCCCGGTGAGCGAGATCGCTCAGCGCGAACTGGCCGGTCAGGGCTTCGACATCGACTTCGAGGACGAGTCGGGCGCCCAGGCCGCCGCCATCATCGCCGCCGCGCAGGCCGAGCAGCAGCGCGTCGAAGACGAAGCCCGCCGCCAGGCCGAACGCGCCGAGCGCGACGCCAACCGGGACCGTGACCGGGACCGCGACTACAACAGGGACCGTGATCGCGACCGGGACCGCGAGCCCCGCGACAGCGAGCCGCGCGCCGAAGGCGAGAGCCGTGAAGGCGGTCGTCGTGAATCGCGCCGCGAGCGCTGGGAACGGCGTCGCGAGGAGCGCAACCGTCGCTTCGAGAACGGCGAGATCGTGGAGGGCGGGTCCGAACCTGACGACCGCGCGCCTGCCGACGAAGACGCCGCGCCCGCTTCGGTCGAGGCCGTCGCGCCTGTGGTTGAAGCCGTCGAGGCCAAGCCCGCCCGCGCCCCGCGCCGTTCGCGCGCCGCCGCCGCTGCGGAAGCTCCGACCGAAGAGACCGCCGACGGCATGGGCCTGCCGGGCTTCCTGACGCGCCCCTCCGCTCCGGCGGCCGAAGGCGAGGCGGAAGAGGCGCCTGCGCCGCGTCGTCGCGCCCCGCGCCGCAAGGCCGAGGCCGCCGCCGACGAAGGCTGACGCCTGCGGGCGTTCTGCGCCCGTTTCCTTCACGATTGCACAACCGAACGGCGTTACTCTCGAGTTCATAGGGAGGACGCGCGATGGAACTCGTGCTGGTTGCGACGGCCCTGGCCTTGGTCGCCTGCATCGTCGGCGTCCGCGCCGCGATGAAGGCGCGCGACGAGGCGACTCGACTGCGCCGCTTCACCCAGGACCAGGAAGGTCGCCACGAAAGGCGCGTGCGCGCCCTGGAAGCCGCCCTGGAGGAGGCCGCCCGCCGCGCCGACAAGGTCGAGGCGGATCTGCGCTCCCGTTCCGACTTTCTGCTCGACCTCAGTCGTGAGATGCGCGGGCCGCTCAACGCCGTGGCCGGCTTCGCCGATCTGATGCAGCTCAACGAGGCGAGCGAGCCCCTGACCCACAGGCAGCATCAGGCGGTCGAGCGGATTCGCGAGGCCTCCGCGCGACTGACGGCCGTGGCGGAACAGGCTCTGGCCCTGGCCGAGATCGAGGCCGGACGCGGGGCTGTGGTGATTGAGCGCGTCGATCCTCTCCTTCTGGCGCGACAGGCGTGCGAAGCCTTGCGGCCTCAGGCCCAGGCGGCGGGCGTCGAACTGCATGAGCCGCCGCCCGCGGCGGGCCTGGCCGCCCTGGCGGATCGCGACCGCCTGCGTCAGGCCCTGACCCTGCTGGCCGAAGCGGCCCTTCGTCGCACGCCGCGCGGCGGAAGGGTCGTGGTCGAGATTCAGGCGATCGCCTCCGAACTGGCGCTGGTCGTGCGCGATGGAGGCGGCGATGCGACCCCTCCTTCCTTCGGACGATCCTCGCGGACGCAGGCCGACGTCGACACGGGCGGCGTCGCAGTCGCCCGTGGATTAGTCGAGGCCATGAACGGCCGCCTGGAGATCGAACACAGGGAGGGAGAAGGGACGGTCTTCGCCCTGCGCCTGCCCGCGCCTTCCCGGGGGGCGGCGCGTTCGTCGGCCGATCTGGCCCAGGCGACCCTGCTCTATGTCGCCGACAACTCGTCCGACATCGCCCTGATGCGGCATTTGGCCCCGGCGCTCGGCGGGCTGCATCTTCATGTCGCGGAAACGGGCGAGGAGGGGCTGGTCCTGGCGCGCGACCTGCAGCCTGACGTCGTGCTGGTCGATCTCGATCAGTCGGGGTTCGACGGTCCCGCCTTCAAGGCCAGGCTGGCGCAGGACGCCCTGACCCGCCGCCTTCCCGTCATCGCCCTGTCCGCCCGGGCGAGCGCGGCGGATGCGCGGCGCGGGCGGGAGGCGGGCTTCGCCGCCTATCTGACCAAGCCCCTGCGCATTTCCGCTCTGGTCGAAGTCCTGTCCCAGGCCTTGGACTCCGCCCAATCCTCCTCGCCGGACCAGACGCGCGCCAGGCGCGGCGCGGCCTGACCCTTCATCCTGGGCTTGACGCGACGGGCTCCCGCGTTTCTCTGGAAGCAGGCGGGCCTGCCGCCTCCCGGATCGAAGCCTGATCAGGAGCGCTCATGTCGATGATTTCCCTCGGCCACGTTCGGCTCAAGACCCTTGCTGCGGCCTTGCTGACGGCGAGTCTGGTCGTGGGTTGCGCCAGCCTTCCGCCGCCCCCGCCCCCGCCGCCGCCTCCCCCGCCGCCAATGCAGGACGGCACCCTTGTCCCGGGCGACTGGCGGGGCGCCGTCGTTGCCGCCGATCGCGACCGCTACCAGCGTCGAGCCGACGCCTGGCGCCAGGCCTTGCAACAGGCCGAGAGCCTGCCCGGCTCTGGCGACCTGGGCGCGCTGGGGGCCTTGATCGATCCTGAGGCCGCCTTGCCGTCGCCGACGCCGCCTGTCGGGAACTATCGCTGCCGCACGGTCAAACTGGGCGCCCAGGGCGACGGCGGCCTGGGCTATGTCGTCTACGGTTGGTTCGCCTGCCGCATCGAGCGCACGGACGCCGGGCTCAAGTTCGTCAAGCTGACGGGATCCCAGCGTCCCAGCGGCCTGCTCTTCCCGGAGGATGATCGCCACATGGTCTTCCTGGGTTCCATGGCGCTGAGCTCCGAACCGGCCGCTCGCTCCTATGGTCTGAACCCGGAGCGCGACATGATCGCCCTGGTCGAACGGATCGGCGATCGCCGCTGGCGCATGGTCATCCCCTGGCCGACGCATGAGTCCAACCTGGATGTGATCGAATTGCTTCCAAACTGACGCGGGGCGGCTGCCCGAAAAGCTTGACCGGTCGGGGGCGCGCCGTTCACCCTTGAGGCTGTCCATTATCAGGAGAAGCTCGCCATGCGCGGCGTCGGTCTTACGCTCGGGTCCATCATCGCCGTCGCCGTGGTCGCGGCCGTCGTCCTGATCGGCTTCCCGACCTACAACGTCTATTCCAAGCAGATGGCGGGCAAGGCGGCCTATGAAGAGGCGGTGCAGAACCGCCGCATCCGCGTGCTGGAGGCCCAGGCGGCCCTGGACTCGGCCAAGCTGACCGCCGCCGCCGAGATCGAACGCGCCAAGGGCGCCAACGAGGCCAACCGCATCATGGCCGAGGCGCTCGGCGGACCCGAGGCCTATCTGCGCTGGTCCTACATCAACATGTTGCAGGAAACGGCCGGCAAGGAAGGCCGCCAGACCATCTACATCCCCACCGAGGCCGGCATGCCCATCCTTGAAGCGGGCCAGCGCCCGGCGGCGCGCTAGGTCAGCGAAGGGTCAGTTCCAGCCATCGGTTCTGGGTCCCGCCGAAACGCACCTGATAGCGGCTTTCGCCCAGGCTGCGCATGTCATAGGCGCCGACGGGGGTGATCAGGGCCGCGCGGGCCAGACCCCGATCGGGCGTGACGCTGACGACCGGCAGGTCGGCGGCGTCCTTCTGCGGAAAGTCGTTCAGCCATTTCGCCAACGGCGTCGCGCCGTCCAGCGACAGGCGGCCGACGCAAAGGCCGTCCTCCAAGGCGAAGCGGGCTTCGCCGGTCAGGGACTTGCCGTCATAGGTTCCGTCATAGGCCGTCGTGGCGACCGGGCAGTCCACGAAGGCGGCGTCGCCGGGCGCGGGCGTGAACGGGGCGGCCAGCATTTGGCCGGTCTGCTCGATGGCCGAGACCCACGGCGCGTTCGACAGGACGCTGACGCTGGTCGCCTGATCAGGATAGAGCAGGAGAAGGCTGCGCGCGCCGACAGTGACGCCGGCGTGGTGGAACAGGCGGCGGCCGTCGCGATCGTCGGCGATCCGCCAGCCGAAGCCGACCTTATAGGCGCCCTCCTCGACCTCCGATCCGTCGTTCAGTCGCGCGGGAGTGGTCATCCAGGCCAGGGTTTCCGGCGTCACCACCTCGCCCGACAGCAGGCGTCCGCCCCATGTCGCCAGATCCGGCGCCGTGGCGGCCATGCCGCCTCCACCCCAGGTGTAGCTTAGGTCGTGGGGTGCGGCGCGGATCAGGGCGTCGTCTTCATAGTCATAGGCGGTCGAGGCGTGGGGATCGCCGCTGTCGGTCGGGTCGGCGCCGATGCGCAGACCGGGCGTGATCGTTTCGCGGACATAGTCGAGATAAGGCCGTCCCGCGCTCTCCTCGACCACGGCGGACAGCAGGGTGTAGCCCCAGGAAGAGTACTGATAGGTCTCGCCGGGCGGCGTCAGCAGATCGCGATCCTGAAAGATTCCGACCGCCTCGCGGACCGAGGCGTAGCGACGGGCGCCGCGCGCTTCATCCACGGCCTGGTAGTGGGGCAGGCCCGAGATATGGGCCGCCAACTGACGGCTGGTCAGGGGCGGCCAACGGTCGGGCAGCCAGGTCAGGCGGTCGCGGACCGGGGTGTCGACATCCAGTCGCCCTTCCTGCCGCAGACGTCCGGTGGCCGTGACGGCGAACAGCTTGGACACGCTGGCCAGACGAAAGACCGTGTCGCCGTCGACCGGTCGGCGGGTTTCCGCATCGGCGTAACCGGCGGACCCCGACCAGATCAGCTCGCCGTCTCGCCAGACGGCCGCCCCCATGCCGGGCACGCCGTTGACCTCCACCAGGGCCGCCAGGATCCGGTCGGACGCGGCGGCGGCCTGTTGAGGCGATGTTTCGGCCAGGGCCGCGCCGCCAAGGCTGGGAAGAGCGACCAGAAGCGACGCGCAGGCAAGCCGGATCATGACCGTCTCCATCGTGATGTGGGGTCAGACCCGTGTCAGCCGCAGGTCCTGGTAGTCGTAGGAGAAGTCGATGTCCGGTGACACGCCCTTGACCGTCGCCGTGGCCGGCTTGGCCGTGGCGATGTTGAAGGTGACGAAGGCGTCCTCCTCGCGCTTGTCGGGGAAGCGGGTGCGGAAGGTCTCGCCGTCATAGGGCTCCAGCCAGCCCTGCAGGGCCGGGGTATGGGTGAAGCGCAGCCACAGGCCTGTCTTGCGGTTGCGGCCGCGCCCCTCGGTCTTGGGCTCGATGACGATGTCGCCGTACCAGGGATCGCGCCAGGTTCCGGCATAGGCCTCCAGCGGCATGGAGGGCGCCGCCCCCGCCGCCTGCTTGGCGTCGATCTCGGCGGCCGCCTTCAACGACTTCTCGGTCCCTTCGGCTTCCAGGCGCTTGGAATCGGCGATCCAGTCGACGTCGACCTTGTTCATGGCGATGTCCGAAAGACCCGAACGCAAGGCGCGCAGCAGGAAGCTCTCCTCGGCGTTGGTGAAGACGCTGAAGCCGATCTTTCGCCCGGGGATCAGGACGGTGGAGGAGATGCCGCCAGGCGAGCCTCCGCCGTGGGTGGCCAGCCGCTCGCCGCGATAGTCCTGCACCTGCAGGCCCATGGCGTAGGTCGAGGCGATGGCCCGGTTCGGCAGTTCCGCCGTCGGCCCGCTGGAGGACGAGACCACGATGTTGGGGCGATACATCTCCCGCGCCGCGGCCTCGGAGAAGAGGCGCGTCCCGTCGGCCAGCCTGCCGTCGTTCAGGCGCACGGCGATCCACTTGGCCCAGTCCGTGGCGCTGGCGCAGATGCCGCCCGCCGCCGCCGCCGAATCCCAGTTCCAGACCTCGACGATGGAGTCCGCGATCTGGGTCATCGGCCCCTGAAGGCGCAGCGGCGGCCCGACGCGGGCGTGGGGCAGGGCCGACTTGGCCGGATCGGCCAGACGGGCCAACGGCACGCTTTCGGTCATGCCGACCTTGTCGAAGATGCGGGTCTGGACGAAGGCCTCCCACGACAGGCCGGAGACCTTTTCGATCACCGCGCCGGCCACCACGAACATCAGGTTGCAGTAGTGATAATTGGCGCGGAAGCTGTCCTCGATCGGCACGAAGGCGGCCTGTTTCAGCACCTCGGCCCGCGTCCGGTCGCTGTTGGGCCAGAACAGAAGGTCGCCCGCGCCCAGGCCGAAGCCGGCGCGGTGGCTGAGCGTGTCGCGCACGGTGATGCGCGCGCCGATCACCGGATCGGACAGGGTGAAGTCGGGCAGATAGGTCTTCACCGGTTCGTCCCACTTCACCTTGCCCTCGTCGACCAGGATGGCCAGGCAGGCGGCGGTGACGTTCTTGGAGTTCGAGGCGATGGCGAACAGGGTGTGCTCGTCGGCGAGCTCCTTCTTGCCTTGACGCCGCACGCCGTAGCCCTGGGCCAGAATCGTCCTGTCGTCGCGCACCAGGGCCAGGGAGACGGCGGGCTGTTCCGGCCAGGCCAGCATGCAGCGCTTGACCCAGGCGTCGGCGGCGGCGGCGATCTCGGCGTCGGTGCGCCGGTCAGGGCCCGCCTGGGCCAGGGCCAGGCCGGGCAGGGCGGCGCCCGTGGTCGCGACGGCGGAGGAAATCAGCGCGGCGCGGCGCGACAGGCGAATGGACATGGAGACGCTCCCGAAGACTGAGCGGCGACGCTAACTCCGCCCGCCGTCGAGGCCAAGGGGCCGCGTCACGCCGCCAGCCGCCACCTCTGCAGGTGTTCCAGAACGTCGGCGACGATCTGGGCGCGGGTGAAGCCGGTCACGTCGCGTGGGCGCGTGCCGTCGCCGGTCACGGCGCTCATGCGCCATTCCAGGGCGCGCCGGGCCTCGGGCGCCTCCAGCGCCGTCAGGGCCGGCAGGGGCCGGGACCGGGCGCCGAGCCGATAGACGAAGTCGCGGCCGTTGGCGTGTTCGACCCTCAGCCAGACGCCGTTGTCGTCGGTCTGGACCTCGCTGTTCTCCAGTCCCTGGGCGGCCAGGGCGTCGCGCACCTCCTCCAGGGCGGGGGCGCCGTGGCGCTGCATCTGGCGGCTGATGTCGCGACGGCTGGCGGGGGCCAGGATGCGCTTCAACTGTTCGCGCAGGGGCGCCGCCTCCGTCTCGACCGCCTCGCCCTTCAAGTCGGCGTTCATCTGCCGCGCCAGACCGAAGCAGGCCAGGATCATGATGACGGCGAAGGGCAGGGCGGCCGTCAGGGTCGCCGCCTGCAGGGCGCCCAGACCTCCGGCCAGCAACAGCAGGGCCGCCGCCAGGCCTTGCAGCACGCACCAGTAGACGCGCTGCCAACGCGGCGTTTCCTCCGCGCCTCCCGAGGCCAGGGTGTCGATGACCAGGGAGCCGGAATCGGCCGAGGTGACGAAGAAGACCGCCACCAGAGCGATGGCCAAAACCGAGGTGATGGCCGTCCCGGGCAGGTATTCCAGGAAGCGGAACAGGGCCGTCGACAGGTCCGCCTGCACGGCGTCGGAAATGGCGCCCGCCGCCACGCCCAGGTCCAGGCTCATGGCCGTATTGCCGAAGACCGTCATCCACAGGAAGGTGAAGCCCGAGGGGACCAGCAGCACTCCGATCAGGAATTCCCGCACCGTGCGCCCGCGTGAGATGCGGGCGATGAACATGCCCACGAACGGCGACCAGGCGATCCACCAGGCCCAGTAGAACAGGGTCCAGTCCGCCATCCAGGCGCGCGGCTCATAGGCGTAGAGGGTGAAGGTGCGGACGAAGAAGTGGTCCAGGTAGAGGCCGAAATTCTGCACATAGGCCCGCAGTAGGAACAGGGTCGGCCCCGCGATCAGCACGAACAGCATCAGGCAGATGGCGATGACCAGGTTCAACTCGGACAGCCGCCGAACCCCCTTGTCCACCCCGGTCAGGACCGAGATCGTCGCCGCCCCCATCACCACGGCGATCAGCCCGACCTGGACGATCACGCTGCTGGGCACGCCGAAGACATAGTTCAGGCCGGAGTTCATCTGGGCCACGCCCAGGCCCAGGGAGGTGGCGATGCCGAACAGGGCGCCGCAGATGGCGAAGATGTCGACCGCGTCGCCGATCCAACCGTTCACCCGCTTGCCCAGCAGGGGATAGAGGCTGGACCTCATGGTCAGGGGCAGGCCCTTGCGGTGGGCGAAATAGGCCAGGCTCAATCCCGTCACGGCGTAGATGGCCCAGGCGTGGACGCCCCAGTGGGTATAGGTGATGACCATGGCCTCGCGCGCGGCGTTCAGCGTGCCGGGCGAGGCCTCGGGCGGGGCGATGTAGTGCTGCACCGGCTCGGCCACGGCGAAATACATCAGGCCGATGCCCATGCCCGCCGCGAACAGCATGGCCAGCCAGGAGACATAGGGGAAGTCCGGCTCGGCCTCGTCCGGCCCCAGCTTCAACCGCCCGGTCGGGCCGACCGCCAGGACGGTCACGAACAGCAGGAAGCCCGCCACTGAGGCGACGTAGAACCAGCCGAAGGTCTCGATCACCCAGGCCTGGGCGGCGCCGAAGATCAGGTCGGAGGTGGCGGGCGCCACAAGGGCGAGCAGCAGCAGGGCGCCCGCGATGGCGCTGGCCCCCCAGAAGACGCGGGGGTTCATCTTGGTCGTCAGCATGGGGACCAAGCGCACGGCGACGCTTCGGGTTCCATTTTTGGACACAGACCCGCCCTCGGAATGAAAAAGATGTAACTCGGGTATACGGCGAGCGCCTGATAATCGCTGCGACATGAGAGCGTTGAGGGACGCTCGCGCGAGGGTCGCCGTCATGTCGAAATTCAAGTTGGCGCCTGTGCT
Organism: Brevundimonas faecalis; assembly: GCF_040549405.1. NCBI lineage: Bacteria > Pseudomonadati > Pseudomonadota > Alphaproteobacteria > Caulobacterales > Caulobacteraceae > Brevundimonas > Brevundimonas faecalis. The sequence goes on from NZ_JBEPTF010000001.1 coordinate 122,129, forward strand.
GGGCGTCGTTCTGGCCCTGCCGGCCGGCGCCGTCCTGGCCCAGACCCCGCCCCCGGCGAGCACGCAGCAGAACCCCAGGCCCCCGGCCCAGTCCGCGCCGGAGAAGGCGGAGGACAAGGATCAGCCTGCGGCCGTCGGCGACGTCGTCGTCAGCGCCCGCTCCAGCGACGTGCGAACCTCCATCGATTCCACCAGCTATAGCCTGGCCGACGACCTGCAGGCCGCGAGCGGCACCCTGGCCGAGGCCCTGCGCAACGTGCCCTCGGTCGATGTCGATCCCCAGGGCAATGTCTCCCTGCGCGGGGACGGCAATGTCACCATCCTGGTCGACGGCCGCCCCTCGGCCATCCTGTCGGGACCGAACCGGGCCGACGCCGTCCTGCAACTGCCGGCGAACCGCTATGCGCGGATCGAGGTCATGACCAACCCCTCCGCGGCCTATAGTCCGGAAGGTTCGGGCGGGGTCATCAACCTGATCACCAAGCCGGTTCCGGCCGCCGTCGCGGGGGCTCCCGGCGCGGCCGCCGCCGCGACGACCACGGGTTCGGTGCGGGTTAACGTCGGGGACAACGGGCGCTGGAACGTCGGCGCGAGCGGTTCGCGACAACAGGGCAAGCTGACCCTGACCGGCGACATCAACTATCGCTATGACGAGCAGGATTTCGCCTTCGATCGTCTGCGTGAGCAGCTCGACTCGACCACGGGCGCGGTGACCTCCACGACTACGGCGGTTCAGCAGAACGACATGGTTCAGAAGGGCGTGTTCGCCCGGCTCTCGGCCGAATATCGCCTGACCGAGAAGACCATGCTGACCGGTGAACTGCGCGGCAACCGTTTCGAAGCCGACGCCGAGGCCGGAGGTCTGTTCGAGACCCGCAACGCCGCGGGTGTTCTGACCGGCGCCTATAGGCGTGACGGCGTCGGCGGGTTCCGTATGGACGGTTGGGGCGCTACGGCTCGCGTGCTGCATCAGTTCGACGCCTCGGGCCACGAGTGGTCCAATGAGCTGCGCTATGATCGTAACGACACCGAGAACGACGGGCTGAACGTCAACACCTTCTCCCTTCCCGTCGCGCCGGCGCTTTATGAAGGTCAGAGGCAGTCGAACGCGCAGGAGACGATCGGCTTCACCAGCGCCTACACCCGGCCGATGAGCGACGGCTCCAAGCTGCGGACGGGCTATGAGTTGAACCTGACTCGACCGGATCAGGACAATGTGCTGCGACGCGGCCCGTCCGAGGCCGCCTTGGCGCCCGTTCCGGGCCAGAGCAACCGCTTCGAGGCCGAACAGACGGTCCACGCCCTCTACGCCACCTATGAGCGTCCCTTCGGCGAAAAACTGTCGGCCCAATTCGGCCTGCGCCTGGAGCAGGCGGACATCGAGGTCGAGGACGTCACCAACGCCGTCCGCGCCTCTCAGGATTACTTCCGCGCCTATCCGACCATGCATCTGCAGTACCAGCTGACGGAGACGCAGACCCTGCGCGCCAGCTATTCGCGGCGGATCCAACGGCCCCAGCCGGCCCAGTTGAACCCCTTCGTGGCCTATGGCGATCCCTTGAACCAGCGTTCGGGCAACCCGGACCTGGAACCGCAGGAGACCGACAGCTTCGAAGCCATGTGGCAGATGCGCCAGGGCCAGACCTTCTATCAGGCCACCGCCTATTATCGCGACACCACCAAGGCCTTCACCGAGGTGGCGACCGACATCGGCGGCGGGGTGCTGCTGACCCGGCCTGAAAACCTCGGCGCGCGACGCGACCTGGGGGTCGAACTGACCGCCAGCGGCCGTCTGCACCCGACCCTGCGCTACAACGCCAGCGTCAACCTCTTCCGCCAGGAGCTCGACGCCGACGGCATCCCGGGCGGCCGCGACCGGGAGGGCGAGATGGTCACCGGCCGCCTCAGCCTGAACTGGCAGGCCACGCCCAAGGACTTCGTGCAGTTGATGGGCTTCTGGCAGGGCGACCAGCTGCTGGCCCAGGGCGAGCGCGAGAGCGGCGGCATGCTGAACTTCGGCTATCGCCGCAAGCTCAGCGAGACCCTGTCCTTGCAGTTCACGGCGCGCGACATCCTCAACTCCTTCGGCGGGGCCACGACCTACGACACGCCCCAGTTCCGCGAGCGGGTGGACCAGGAGTTCAACCTGCGCGCCTTCTACCTGGGCCTGACCTGGTCCTTCGGCGGCCCGCGTCGCCAGCCGGAACAGTTCGACTTCTCGACCGGCCCCACCGGCGGCTGACGCCCCCCCCAGGTTCGATCCATGAACGCCCGTCGCCGGTTCGGCGGCGGGCGTTTTCATGTCGCCTCTTGCGTGTCCCATCGGCCACACCCACCTCGTTTGCGACAGCTCAAGGCGTCGCTTCGTGAAAGGGCGCATTGAGTCGAAATCCGCCTCCCGAGGGGAAACCGAACGACATGAATCTCGACCTCTATTCCGACCGCGCCAAACAGGCCGTCCAATCCGCCCAGTCGCTGGCCCTGGCGCGTCGCCACCAGCAGTTCGCGCCCGAGCACCTGTTGAAGGTGCTGCTGGAAGAACGCGACGGCCTCGCCCGCAAGCTGATCGATCAGGCCGGGGGCGATCCGGCCGCCGCCGAGGCCGTCACCGAGGGCCTGCTGAAGAAGCGCGCCCAGGTTTCGGGCGGCTCGGGCCAGCTCTATCTGGACGGCGACACCGCCCGCGTCTTCAGCGCCGCGGAAGAGGCGTCGAAGAAGGCCGGCGACGCCTTCGTCACGACCGAACGCCTGCTGGCCGCCATCGCCAAGGAGGGCGGGGCCGCCGCCGAGGCGCTGAAGTCCGCCGGCGTCACGCCGAAGAAGCTGGATGAAGCCGTGACCGAGATGCGCAAGGGCAAGACCGCCGACAACGCCTCGGCCGAAGACAGCTACGACGCCCTGAAACGCTACGCCCGCGACCTGACCGAGGCCGCGCGCGACGGCAAGGTCGACCCCGTCATCGGCCGCGACGAGGAGATCCGCCGCACCATCCAGGTCCTGGCCCGTCGCACGAAGAACAACCCCGTCCTGATCGGCGAACCCGGCGTCGGCAAGACCGCCATCGTCGAGGGCCTCGCCCTGCGCATCGTCAACGGCGACGTGCCGGAAAGCCTGAAGGACAAGAAGGTCCTGTCGCTCGACATGGGCGCGCTGATCGCCGGGGCGAAGTATCGCGGCGAGTTCGAGGAACGGCTGAAGGCCGTGCTGAACGAGGTGGCTCAGGCCGAGGGCGGCATCGTCCTCTTCATCGACGAGATGCACACCCTGGTCGGCGCCGGCAAGGGCGACGGGGCCATGGACGCCTCCAACCTGCTGAAGCCCGCCCTGGCGCGCGGCGAGTTGCACTGTGTCGGCGCCACCACGCTGGACGAGTACCGCAAGCATGTCGAGAAGGACGCGGCCCTGGCCCGCCGCTTCCAGCCGGTCTTCGTCTCCGAGCCCACCGTCGAGGACACGGTGTCGATCCTGCGCGGCCTGAAAGAGAAGTACGAGGTCCACCACGGGGTGCGCATCAGCGACAGCGCCATCGTCGCCGCCGCCACACTGTCGAACCGCTACATCACCGACCGCTTCCTGCCCGACAAGGCCATCGACCTGATCGACGAGGCCGCCTCGCGCGTGCGCATGGCCGTGGATTCCAAGCCTGAGGCCCTGGACGAAATCGACCGCCGCCTGGTTCAGCTCAAGATCGAGCGCGAGGCCCTGAAGAAGGAAAGCGACCACGCTTCGCAGCAGCGCCTCGAAAAGCTGGAGGACGAGATCGCCGATCTGGAAGGTCAGTCGGACGACATGACTGCCCGCTGGAAGTCGGAAAAGGACAAGGTGGGGCAGGGCGCGCAACTGCGCGAAACGCTTGACCGCCTGCGCGCCGAACTGGCCGCCGCCCAGCGCGCCGGCGATCTGGGCCGCGCGTCAGAGATCGCCTACGGCCAGATCCCGCAACTGGAGAAGCAACTCGCCGATGACGAATCCCCGGCGGCGGTCGCCGCCCCCCTGACTCCCGAGGTCGTCGACGCCGAGCAGATCGCCGCCGTCGTCAGCCGCTGGACCGGCGTGCCCGTCGACAAGATGCTGGAGGGCGAGCGCGAGAAGCTGCTCAAGATGGAGGAGGAACTGGGCCGCCGCGTGGTGGGTCAGGACGAGGCGCTGGAGGCCGTCTCCGATGCCGTGCGCCGCGCCCGCGCCGGCCTGAACGACCCCAACAAGCCGCTGGGCAGCTTCCTCTTCCTCGGCCCTACGGGCGTGGGCAAGACCGAGCTGACCAAGGCTCTGGCCGGCTATCTGTTCGACGACGACAACGCCATCACCCGCATCGACATGTCCGAATACATGGAGAAGCACTCGGTCAGCCGCCTGATCGGCGCCCCTCCCGGCTACGTCGGCTATGACGAGGGCGGCGCCCTGACCGAGGCCGTGCGCCGCCGTCCCTATCAGGTCGTCCTGTTCGACGAGGTCGAGAAGGCCCACCCCGACGTCTTCAACGTGCTTCTGCAGGTGCTGGACGACGGCCGCCTGACCGACGGTCAGGGCCGGACCATCGACTTCAAGAACACCCTGATCATCATGACCTCCAACCTGGGCAGCCAGCATCTGGCCGACCAGCCCGAGGGCGAAGATGTCGAGGCCGTTCGTCCCCTGGTCATGGAACAGGTCCGCGCCCACTTCCGGCCCGAGTTCCTGAACCGCATTGACGAGATCATCCTGTTCCACCGCCTCGGCCGCGAACAGATGGGCGGCATCGTCCGCATCCAGCTGGCCCGTCTGGAGAAGCTGATGGCCGACCGTCGCCTGACGCTGGCTCTGGACGACAGCGCCCTGACCTGGCTCGCCGACAAGGGCTACGACCCCGTCTACGGCGCTCGCCCCCTCAAGCGCGTCATCCAGAAGGAACTGGTCGACCCCATGGCCAAGAAACTGCTGGCCGGCGAGATCGAGGACGGCAGCGTGGTGGCCGTGTCAGCGGGCGCCGACGGGCTGGAGATCGGGAAGGCGCGGGTGCATTGAGTTTAGCGCTCTGCTGCCGTTGATCAAAAAAGGGGGCCGCGATTTCGCGGCCCCCTTTTTCTTTTGTCATCCTCCGGCAAGCTGCGTCAGCGGTGCAGATCGAAGGGGCCTAGCGGCGGCTCGATCTCACCCCAGCACCGGCATCACCTCCACCCCGTCGCAGACGAAGATGGACATGTGTGGATGGCCCTCGAACAGGCGGGCCGCCGCCTCGTGGCTGTCGGCGCGGACGACCATGAAGACGGTCAGCAGGTTGACCATGTCGGTCACGGCGCCGTCGTCGTCGATGCGTTTGGTCGGGCCCAGCGGGCCGCCCTGAAAGACGATGGAGTCGCGGTGCGCCTCCTCCCAGGCGGCGACGGCGGCCACGCCGAGGCGGGCCGTCTCGGCCTGTTCAGCCTCGCTCATGGCGCGCCAGGCACGCCACTTGGGGCCGGTCTTGTCGCTGGTGAAGACGGCCAGGTAGTGGGTCTCGGCGCTCATCGAAGCCTCCCGTTTCCGGGAGGGTCGGACTTTCGCCGCCTTCGGGCAAGCGAGAGCCGTTCCTTCTCCCGCAAGGGAAGAAGGGGGCTAGCCTTCGGCCCAGGTCTCCAGCAATCGCCGCGCGATCGCATAGGGCGGCGGTGCATGGATCGACCCGTGCGTTCCCGCCAGGACCGCCCGCGCCTCGGCCCGGGTCAGCCAGGTCACGGCCTCCAGCTCGGTCTGGTCGGGCGCGGCGTTGTCGTCCGTGACCTCGGCGATCAGGCCGATCATCAGTTGGGCGGGGAAGGGCCAGGGCTGGCTGGAGTGATAGGCGACGTCCGACACGGTCAGTCCGGCCTCCTCCTTCACCTCGCGGGCGCAGGCTTCCTCGATGGATTCGCCCGGCTCCATGAAGCCGGCCAGGGCCGACATGCGACCTTTGGGCCAGGCGGCCTGACGGCCCAGCAGGCAGCGAGGCTCGTCGCCTCCCTTGAACACGGGCAGCATGATCACGACCGGATCGACGCGCGGGAAATGCTCGACGCCGCAGGCCGGGCAGACGCGCCGCCATCCGCCCGAGGCCTGGTCCGTCGCCTTGCCGCAGGCGGCGCAGAAGCCGTGACGACGACGCCAGTCGAACAGGCTCTTGGCCGTTCCCGCGATGGCGGCGTCGGCCTCGGGCAGGACGGCGGCCGCCTCGCGCATCTCGACGAACCGGCCCATCCCGCCGACGGGGCCGGCGGTCGGGTCGATCGACCCCTCGAACTCGACGGCGAAGACCGGCGCGCCCTTCCACAGGCCCAGGAAGACGTCCCGGTCCGGAACCAGGTCCCGCCCGTGCGCCAGCGACAGCCAGACCAGCCGCTCGCGTCCCTCGTGCGGTTCGACCAGGGGCCGCCCCTCCCACAGGACCATGGCCAGGGCTTCGGGGTTGGCTTCCTGCTCGCCCAGCCAGGCCAGGTCGTTGCGAAGGTCGCCGGAGCGGTCGAGCGGATTGCCGGAAAAGGCGTTGCGATAGGGCATGCAGGCTTCATACCTCCGACCGACGACGCAGGGGAGGGCTTGATTCCCTCGCCGTCACCCGCCATATCCCCTCTCGGAGATCGCGGGCGAAGGCTTCGCCAACCTGGTCAGGGCCGGAAGGCAGCAGCCACAACGAATTCCCCTTCGGGTCGCGGTCTCCACCTTTATTTTTGCGCTATGTTCGCGCCGCGGGCGCTCACGGGTTGAGCGCTTTTTTTGTGCGCTATCGCTCGCCGCGCGGCGGTTCGCTGCTTGAGCGCGCGCTTTCCGAGCGACTTGGGTGTTTCAGACGATTCAGACCTTGTTTCGCTCGCCTGAAGCTCCGGGTTTCAGACGATTCAGACTTTCGAGACCGCTTTTTACATTCGCGTCACGCCGATGTGCGGAACCGCAGGCAGGCTGGGCCGCTCAAGCATCTCAACCCTCAGGAGGCAGGCGTATGAGCGTTCTCGGTTCCATTCTCGGCGGCATCTTCAGGAAGAAGAAGGAAGAGGCGGCCGCCGCGCCCGCCGCTGCGCCTGCGGCGGCGCCCGCCCCGACTGCGGCCCCGGCGACCCCCGCCGCCGCCCCGGCCGCGACGCCCGCGCCGCAGGACGTCGATGTCGCCGGCATCCTCGACTTCATGAACGACCAGCGCGCCCAGAAGCTGAACTGGCGCACCTCCATCGTCGATCTGATGAAGCTGATCGGCCTGGAATCCTCCCTGGCCGAGCGCAAGGAGCTGGCCGACGAACTGGGCTATACGGGCGACAAGTCCGACACGGCCTCCATGAACATCTGGCTGCACAAGCAGGTCATCCAGAAGATTCGCGACAACGGCGGCCAACTGCCCACCGATCTCTGACCCTCTCTCTGGCGCGAGGGGGTGCGCGACCGCACCCCTTCGCGCTAAGACAGGTTCATGAGCGACGCCGATCACAGTCTCGATGGTCCTCCGTGGGAGGAAGACGCGCCCGAAGTCGAGGAGCGCGACCCCAACACCGACGACATGTTCGGCGCCCCGCCGCCCGCCGCCGCGCCTGAGCCGGCGGCGCCCGCGCCCGTTCCCGCCCCTGCGACCGCCGAGACACCGCCTGCGGAGGGCGAGGCCTACACCGTCCTGGCCCGCAAATACCGGCCGCGCGCCTTCGAGGACCTGATCGGCCAGGAGGCCATGGTCAGGACCCTGACCAACGCCTTCGCCACCGGCCGTATCGCCCACGCCTTCATGCTGACCGGGGTGCGGGGCGTCGGCAAGACGACGACCGCCCGCCTGCTGGCTCGCGCGCTCAACAATGAAACCGAGACCATCGACAGGCCGTCCCTGGCCCTGACGCCCACGGGGCGGCACGACGCCGCCATCATGGCGGGCCAGCACATGGACGTCATGGAGATGGACGCCGCCAGCCACACCGGCGTCAACGACATCCGCGACATCCTGGAAAGCGTCCGCTACGCGCCCGTAGAGGCCCGCTACAAGGTCTATGTGCTGGACGAGGTCCACATGCTGTCGACGCAGGCGTTCAACGCCCTGCTGAAGACGCTGGAAGAGCCGCCGCCCCACGCCAAGTTCATCTTCGCCACGACCGAGATCCGCAAGGTGCCGGTGACCATCCTGTCCCGCTGCCAGCGCTTCGACCTGCGCCGCGTCGAGCCGGAAATCCTGGTCGGCCATCTGGGCCGGATCGCCGAGCGCGAAGGCATGAAGATCGAGCAGGAAGCCCTGGCCCTGATCTCGCGCGCGGCTGAAGGGTCCGTGCGCGACGGCCTCTCCTTGCTGGATCAGGCCCTGGTCCAGGCCGAGAGCGGCGCGACGGTCCAGACCGCCACCGTCCGCGACATGCTGGGCCTGGCCGACCGCACCCAGACCATCGCCCTGTTCGAATCCGTCATGGCCGGGCGCACGGCCGAGGCGCTGGAAAACTTCCGCACCCTCTACGGCTACGGCGCCGATCCCGTACAGGTGACCAACGACCTGCTGGAGCACTGCCACGCGGCCTCGATCGCCAAGATGCTGGGGCCGAACGCCACTCGCCTGCCCAACGATCAGGCGCAGAAGCTGACGGCGCTGGGCGCGGCCATCTCGGCCGGGACCCTGTCGCGCACCTGGCAGATGCTGCTCAAGGCCCTGGACGAGGTGCGGCGCGCGCCCAATCCGGCCGACGCGGTGGAAATGGCCATCGTCCGCCTGGCCTACGCCGCCGACCTGCCCGGCCCCGAGGACGCGCTGAAGGCCATCCAGTCGGGCGGAAGTCTGCCGGGCGGCGGCGCGGGCGGCCCTCGCGGCGGCGGTTCTGGAGGCGGCGGCGCCTCGGCCATGCTGGCGGCGCGGCCCATGGCCCAGCCGGCCCTGCCCGATCCCCAGACCTTCGAGGCCGTGGTCGCCCTGATCGGCGAAAAGCGTGAAATCACGCTGCAGATGGACGTCGAACGCTATGTGAAGCCGGTGTCGTTCAAGCCCGGCGCCATCGTCTATGAACCGGCCCAGGGCTCGCCCGTCGATCTGGCGCGGCGTCTCGCCTCGCGGCTCAAGGAATGGACCGGCCGCACCTGGCTGATCGCCGCCAACGGCCAGGGTGGCGGCGAGACTCTGATCGAGATCGAGAAAAAGGCCCGCTCCGCCCGCCGTGCGGCGGTCGAGGCGGACCCCTTCGTCGTGTCCATCATGCAGGCCTTTCCGGGCGCCGAGATCAAGGAGATCAAGACCCTGGCCCCGGCCTTCGAAACGCCCGCCATCCCTGAGGATGACGAGGACGACTGACCGTCCTCGCCGCTTTCGCGCTTACAGAATCTGCGCGGCTTCCTCGAAGTCGAGGCGGGGCGAGCGCGGGAAGAGGTTCTCGTCCGTGCCGTAGCCCAGGTTCATGATGAAGTTCGGCTCGACATTGCTGTCGGGGAAGAAGTCGGCCTTCACCCCCGCCGCGTCGAAGCCCGACATCGGACCGACGTCCAGGCCCAGGGCGCGCGCGGCGATGGTCAGATAGCCGCCCTGCAGCGAGGCGTTGCGGAAGGCGGCCTCGCGACGACCGGCCTCGTCCTGGAACCAGTCGCGGGCGCCCGGCGCATGGGGGAAGAGCTTGGGCAGGGTGTCGTGGAAGTCGATGTCCTGGGCGATGATCAGGTTGACCGGCGCGGCCAGGGTCTTGGCGCGGTTGCCCTCGGCCATGTGGACCGACAGACGGGCCTTGGCCTCGGGCGAGGTGACGAAGACGAAGCGGGCCGGGGTCATGTTGACCGCCGTCGGACCGAACTTGGTCAGGTCGTAGAGCTTGCGGATCAGGTCCTCCGACACCGGCCGGTCGCTCCAGCCGTTGCGCGTGCGCGCCTCGGTGAACAACTGGGCCAGGACCGAATCGGAAACCGGAACGTCGCGGGCGGAAAGGGCGTCAAAGGCCATCGGGAAATCCTCCTGAACAGGATTGGTAACTTCAGTTGTGGCGAATATGGCGTGCGGCGCGACGGCGTCAAGCAAATTAATACAAAAACTGTTTCTATTGCAGATCGAGGGTTTTCCACGGGGGTCTGGAGCCGCGCCCCGCTTCGCCCTATCTAGGGGGCATGAAAGACCTCAACGCCCTGATGCAACAGGCCCAGGCGATGCAGCAGAAGCTGCAGGACGCCCAGGCCAAGATGGCCGAAACCACTGCCGAGGGAACCTCGGGCGGCGGCCTTGTCACGATCGCCCTGAAGGGCCCCGGCGAGATCACCTCGGTGAAGATCGACGACAGCCTGATGACCCCCGGAGAGGGCGAGATTCTGGCCGACCTGATCGTCGCCGCCCACGCCGACGCCAAGCGCAAGCTGGACGAGGTCAACAGCGCCCTGATGCGCGAGGCCGCCGGGCCGATGGCCGGGATGAACATCCCGGGAATGCCGAAACTCTTCTGATGGCCGCGTCCGCCGGGCCGGAGATCGAACGGCTGATCAGCCTGCTGGCCAAGCTGCCGGGCATGGGACCGCGCTCGGCCCGCCGGGCGGCCCTGGCCTTACTGAAGCGGCGCGAACAACTGCTGGTCCCGCTGGCCGCCTCGTTGGCCGAGACGGCCGAGAAGGTCGTCAACTGTTCGGTCTGCGGCTCGCCCGACACGCGCGATCCGTGCGCCGTCTGTTCGGACCAGAGCCGCGATAACGCCCTGATCTGCGTGGTCGAGGAGGCCGGCGCCCTGTGGGCCATGGAGCGCTCGGGCGCCTTTCGCGGCAAGTATCACGTCCTGGGCGGGCTCTTGTCGGCGCTCGACGGCGTCGGCCCCGAACAACTCCGCATCGCCGAACTGATCGGTCGCGCGAAAGGCGGGGAGGCGAGGGAGGTCGTCCTGGCCCTGCCCGCCACCGTCGACGGCCAGACCACGGCCCACTACCTGGCCGAACGCCTGTCGGCGGCGGGCGTCGAAGTCACGTCGCTCGCGCGCGGCGTCCCTGTCGGCGGCGAACTGGACTGGCTCGATGACGGCACCATTGTCCAGGCCCTGCGCGCCAGACGGCCAGCCTGAAACTTCCCTCTCCCACCGGGAGAGGGGAACTTCCCTCCACCCTCGACTCCCGCTAGGAACGGAGCATGAACGTGCTCGAAATCCTCCTGCTGGTCGTCGCCGTGGCCGCTGCCGGCGGTTTCCTCTGGGCCTTCACGGGTTGGCAGAAGACCAGGGGCGCGCTGGACGCCGCCGACGCCCGGCTGGAGCTGATGGAGGAGAGCCGCGACTCCATGGCCGAGTTCCTCAAGGCCCAGGCCTCGCAGTCGGCCGAGGCCGTGGCGTCTCGGCTGGTGGCCCGCGCCACCGAGACCTTCCAGGCCCAGGACCGCGTGGCCCGCGAGCGCATGGAGGCTCAGCTCAAGCCGGTCTCCGAAACCCTGGCCAAGTTCCAGGAGCACGTCGCCGCCCTGGAGAAGACCCGGGCCGAGGACGCCGGCGGGTTGAAGGAGCAGCTCAGCCTGCTGATGGCCGCCTCGACCGCGACCCGCGACGAGGCTCGCCGCCTGACCGAGGCGCTGAAGGGCAACACCGGCCGTCGCGGCCGCTGGGGCGAACAGACCTGCCGCAACGTGCTGGAGGCGGCGGGCATGGCGGGCCGCTTCGACTTCCAGGAACAGAATTCCTCCGCCGACGACGAGGGGCGCCAGCAGCGCCCGGACTTCATCGTCAGGCTGCCCGGCGGCGGCATGTTCGTCATCGACGCCAAGGTCTCCCTGGCCTTCCCCGAGGAGGCGGACGGCGACGAGGAGGCCCAGGCCCGCGCCATGTCCCTGCGCACCGCCGCCAGCATGAAGACCCACGTCCGCCAGCTGTCGTCCAAGGCCTATCAGGACCAGTTCAAGCCCAGTCCCGACTTCGTCGCCATGTTCGTGCCGGGCGACGCCTTCCTGGCTGCCGCCTTGGATCATGAGCCCGACCTGATGACCACGGCCATGGCCTCGCGCGTGGTCATCGTCACGCCGACCACCCTGTTCGCCCTGTGCAAGGCCGTCGCCTACGGCTGGCGCGCCGAGGAGCAGGCGAAGAACGCCGAGGACGTCGCCCGCCTGGGCAAGGAGCTCTACAAGCGTTTGTCGGTCATGGGCGGCCACGCCGCCTCGGTCGGCAAGGCCCTGGATGCGGCGGTCTCCCGCTACAATCAGTTCGTCGGCTCGCTGGAAAGCCAGGTCATGGTCTCGGCCCGCCGCTTCGAGGACCTGAAGGTCGATCACGAAGGCAAGGAGCTGCCTGAGCTCAACGCCGTCGAGCAGTCGCCTCGCGCGCTCAGCCGCCCTGAACTTCTGGACGCGCCCACGGCGGAATGACGCTGAATCTCCGGGGCGAGGACGCTTGACGGTTCGGGTTCGGGCTGTAAAACATCCTTGTCAAATCGGGAGGGCCTCGTGGTCGGCAAGCGTAAACTCATCCTCCACTCCGCCCTGGCGTTCGGGCTTGTGATTCTGGCCGCCTTCATAATGGGCGGAGTTCTGGGCTATCTGAAAGCGACCGGACAGGACATCAACACCGGTTCCGCCGCGCTCTGGACCGTGGGCGTCTTCGCTGTCGTCACCATGGCGATCTCGCTGTGGATCATGCTGCGCTGGATGTCCTCCATCGACGAGGCGGCGCAGGAAGCGCACAAGTGGGCCTGGTTCTGGGGCGGATCGGGCGGCATGGCCGTCGGCGGCGTCCTGGTGATGATGGCCTCTCTGCCCCAGGCCGCGGCGATCAATATTCCCGCCTGGTATGCCGGTCGCACCGATCCGGCCGTCTACGCCGCGACCGGCGGCTTCGCCATGCTGACCCTGATGATGATCGGCTACGGCGTCGCCTGGGCCTGGTGGTGGCTGGGTCGGCGTTGAGGAGGGCGGCATGAACAACCGCCTCAAGGTCTTGCGCGCCGAACGCGACTGGAGCCAGGCGCACCTGGCGACCGAGCTGGGCGTGTCGCGCCAGACGGTCAATGCGCTGGAGACCGGCCGCTACGACCCCTCCCTGCCGCTGGCGTTCAAGATCGCCCGCCTGTTCCAGATGCCGATCGAGGCCATCTTCATCGACGACGAGGCCTGAGGGCCGCCTGAAAGGACGCCGATCATGCGTTTCTCCTCCCTGAAGTTCGGTTTCGGCCGGGCCCTGGCCGCCGGCGCCGCCGTTTCGGCTCTCCTGCTGGCTCCCGCCGCCATGGCCCAGACTCCGGCCGCCGCGACGGCCGCCGTCACGCCGGCTTCGGCCGGGTCCGGTCCGGGCCTCTGGGTCGTCCGCGATGCCGATTCCACCATCTACCTGTTCGGCACCGTCCACGTGATGAAGCCCGACACCCCCTGGGGCACGGCGCGGATGGAGAGGGCCTTCGCCGCCGCCGACGAATACTGGTTCGAGGTCGCGGACCTGAACGACACGAGCGGCGTCGTGCCGCTGTTCCAGGCCAAGGGCTTCTCGCCGACCCGTCCGCTGTCCAGCCTGCTGACGGCGGAAGAACTGGCCGACCTGGACGCCGCCGCCCGCGCCATCGGCGCCAGCGCCGCCCAACTCGACGCGCTGCGCCCGTGGTTCGCCGCCCTGCAACTGGCCATCGCCTCCCTGACGAAGGCTGGCTACGTCTCCAAGAACGGCGGAGATCAGATATTGCACGCCCGCGCCGTCGCGACAGGCAAGCCGATCAAGGGCTTCGAGACCATGCCGCAGCAGATCGGCTTCATCGCCGACATGCCTGAGGCGGCCCAACTGGCCATGCTGCGTTCGGGCCTGAAGGAATATGGTCAGGCCGACGCCTTGCTGGGGCGGATGGTTACAGCTTGGTCCACCGGCGACGTTGAGGGCCTGGACGTCCTGATCGGCCAAGAAGCCAAGTCGGAATCGCCGGAGCTTTACGAAACGATCTTCACGCGAAGGAACGAGGCCTGGGCCGATCAGATCCAGACTCTGCTGGCGGGTTCGGGCACGGCCTTCATCTCCGTCGGGGCCGGACACCTGGCGGGCGCCGACAGCGTCCAGGCGCAACTGGCCAAGCGCGGCGTCGCCGCCGCCCGCATCACCGACTGACGCGACACTACCTGCCCAAGGGGCCGTAGAGCCAGGTCATCCAGAGGCCGACGGCCAGGAAGACCCCGAACGGCAGGCGGTCGTCGCCCTTCACCGACCGACGCAGCAGCAGCCGGGCCAGCACGACGCTGAGCCCGGCCAGGGCCGCCCACAACAGGGTGGAGGGCAGGCCCAGGACCCCGACCCAGGCGCCGCCCGCGCCCAGCATGAAGGGGTCGCCGCCGCCTAGGCCCTCACGCTTGCGCACCATCTGATAGAAACGGCCGATCAGCCATAGCCCGCCGAAACCGATGACCGCCCCCAGGCCCGCATGGGCCAGGGCCGCGAGCGGCTCGCCCGGCCTCAGGCAGAAGGCCGCCGCCGTCCCGGTGAGAAAAAGCGGCAGGGTCAACTGGTCCGGCAGCCAGAAGTTCTCCGCATCGACCACGGCCAGCAGCAGCAACTGCCAACCCAGGACGGCGGTCAGCACGGCGGGCAGGATCGCCGGCTGACCCAGCCCCGCCCACAGGCCGATCAGGCCGGCGCCCGCCTCCATCAGGGGATAGCGTCGCGGAATGACGGCGCCGCAGCCCGCGCAACGCCCGCGCGACAAGGCCCAGCTCAACAGGGGCAGAAGACGCAGGGGCGACAGGGCTTTGCCGCATCCCCCGCACCGCGAGCGGCCGAAGACCACGCCCTCTCCGCGCGGCAGGCGCCAGCTGACCAGGCCCAGGAAGCTGCCGACGAACAGGCCCAGTCCGCCGAGCAGGGCCGCATGGATCAGCATGGTTTTTCGCCCTCCCGGTCGCGTTCCGTCCAGCCATAGCCGGGCTTCGCCGGAGAGGGGAGGGCCAAAACCCATCGACGCCTTCCGGATTGTGAAGACTGGGACGTACCGGGAGGGTTTGTCTTGAATCTGAACCGACAGCTTCAAGAAACGGCGCGACAACTGTCGCGGTTCGGCGCCCGCTCTGTCACATCGGCCGTCTACGGAGGGATCGGGTAGGGGATGCCTCGTCAATCTGGCCCTGACGTCGGTCAGGGGCGTCCGCCTGCATGGCTTATCTGGTCAGACACGGTGGAGATCGATGACCGCTCTCAAGACGAAAACCCTGCTCGCGGTCGCCGCCAGCGCTCTGGCCCTGGCCGCCTGCGGCGGCGGCGGCACCTCCGAATTGCAGAATCCGGGCAACACCGGCTCCAATCCCGGCACGGGCGGCGGCAATAACGGCGGCGGCAACAACGGCGGCGGTTCGACCGGCGCCTGCCCCAACCACCCGAACGTGACCAAGGTCACCGTGGGCACCGAGTCGCACTGCCGCATCTCGGGCGAGATCACCACCAACCTGACCCTGACGGCCGGCCCGGCCTATCAGCTCAGCGGCACGGTCAAGGTCGGCAAGGATGTCGGCTTCGACGGCCAGAAGGCGGGCGGCGTGGTCGCCGTCCTGTCGATCGACCCGGGCGTGAAGATCTACGGCGGCACCCGCACCTCGCAGCTGGCGATCCAGCGCGGTTCGCGCATCAACGCCCAGGGCACGGCGGCTCAGCCCATCGTCCTGACCAGCGCCGACGCCCTCGGCTACGCCACGACCCTGGGCCTGGCCAACGCCCGTTCGCCCCTGGCCGCCGGCGTCCGTGACGACCCCTATTCGGGCGAGTGGGGCGGCCTGTCCCTGCTGGGCCGCGGCGTGATCAACAACTGCCCGGCCGCTCCGGCCGTCTGTGAGGCCGAGGCCGAAGGCGGCTCGGGCCTGTACGGCGGCAATGTGTCGAACGACACCTCGGGCACGCTGAAGTATGTCCGCGTCGAATACGCCGGCGTCCGCTTCACCGAGACCAATGAACTGAACGCCATCGCCTTCTGGGGCGTGGGCTCGGGCACGACGGTCGACTACATCCAGGCCCACAACGGCGGCGACGACACGGTCGAGTTCTTCGGCGGTTCGGTCAACGCCAAGCACCTGGTCCTGACCGGCGCCGACGACGACAGCTTCGACTGGACCTTCGGCTGGAACGGCAAGGTCCAGCACGTGGTCATCGCCCAGAACCCGCTGCAACTGGCCGGCGATGCGGGCTACGAGGCCGACAACAACGAACTGGCCTTCGACATCACCCCACGTTCGGCGCCGACGATCTCCAACGTGACCCTGGTCGGCAATACGTCGGGCGGCGCCGGCCTGCGCCTGCGTCGCGGCACCGCCGGCAAGCTGTACAACCATGTCGTGTCGGGGAACTTCCAGCGCGGCCTGCGCATCGACGATACGGCCACCTTCGCGCAGGCGGACGCCGGCGCCCTGTCGCTGCGTTCCTTCTACATCTCCGTGGCGACGCCCTTCCACAACGCCCAGGCCCAGGCCGTCTTCGCCAAGGACGCCAACAGCCGCACCGGAACCTCGACCCTGACGTCATACGTCTCGGGCGGTCGCGCCTACATCAACGGCGTGAACGAGAACGCGGTGACGCCGGTCAACCCGACCACGGTCGACGGCTTCTTCGACGCCGCCAACTACGTCGGCGCCGTCCGCGACGCGGCGTCCAACTGGACGCTGAACTGGACCCGCTGGCTGAACGACTGATCCCGGTCCTCACAAGGGACGGCGGGCGGCTGAAGGCCGTCCGCCGTCTCGCCTTTCTTCTTCCTATCCGGCGCCTGCACCGAAGGATCTTCTTGAGATGACGCCCACCCGCACGTTCGGCCTCGCCGGCCTGCTCGCCAGCACCATTCTGACCGCGCCCGCCCTCGCCTGGGGACAGGACGCCGCCTCGGGCCAGACGCCCCAGGCCGATCCCGAAACCACGACGGTCGAGGACATTGTGGTGCGGGGCCGCTTCGTGCCGGACGTGAAGCGCGAGACCTCGGCGGTCGCCAACATCCTGACCGAGGAAGACATTAAGCGCTCGGGCGACTCGGAAATCGGCGAAGCCCTGGCCCGCGTCACCGGTCTGTCCATCGTCGGCGACGGCTATGTCTATGTGCGCGGTCTCGGCGACCGCTATTCCAGCATCGTCCTGGACGGTTCGACCCTGCCCAGCCCCGAGCCGCTGAAGCGGGTGGTGCCGCTGGACCTGTTCCCGACCTCCCTGGTCTCGAACGCCCAGATCCAGAAGACCTATTCGGCCCAGTATCCGGGCGAGTTCGGCGGCGGTCTGATCGCCCTGTCGACGCGCGCCATCCCGAACGAGCGCTTCTTCTCCTTGGGCGCCTCCATCGCGGCCGAGACGGAATCGACCGGCAAGGAAGGCCTCTACTGGGACGCCGGCGGCGGCCTGTCGAACATCGGCATCGCCGACAACAGTCTGAACCTGCCGGGCTTCATCAAGATCGACCCCTCGCTGAAGTCCTTCGCCACCAATCCGGCCATGCTGCAGGCGGCGGGGCGTTCGCTGCGCAACATCTGGTCGATCGACGGCGACAAGAACCTGCCGGACTTCGGCTTCAACCTGTCGGGCGCCGAGATCGTCGACCTGTCGAACGGGGTGCGCCTGGGCGGCTTCGTCGCCGTCGACTACGACTATCAGGTCCGCAACCGCGAGGGGGTGCGCAACTCCTTCGAGGTCAACGGCGGGGTCAACGACCAGATCAGCCCTGAGGCCTGCGACACGGCCGGCGGCCTGTCGAACGCCAAAGGCTGCGGCTTCCGCCGCACGGAACAGGAATACGCCCTGAACGCCCTGGGCGCCTTCGGCGTCGAGTTCGATGAGAACCACGAGCTGAAATTCACCACCCTGCTGCTGCGCAAGACGCGCCAGCAGGCCCTGATCGAGCGCGGCCTGTTCTCGGCCGATCCCGGCCTGATCCGCAGCTTCCATCGGCTGAACTGGATCGAGCAGCAGATGAACTCGAACCAGCTGTCGGGCCGTCACGTCTTCCAGCTGCCCATGGCTCTGGACCGGTTGCAGATCGACTGGCGCGCGGCCTATTCGACCGCCTCGCGCGACACGCCCTATCGCCGCGAATACTCCTATCGTCTGGAGCCGGACAACGTCTTCCGCCTGACGCCGGGTTCGGATTCCAACCGCACCTTCTTCAGCGCCCTGGAGGACGAGAACAAGGAGTTCGGCCTGGACTTCACCCTGAACGGCATGATCGCCGACCGTGAAGTCACCCTGAAGGCGGGCGGCCTGCATCAGGAGCGCGAACGCGACTTCGCCAGCCGCCGCTACTCCTTCCAGCCCGCGGCGGGCGTGATCATCAGTCCGGCCCTGCGCAGCTTCGTGCCGGAGATCATCTTCAGCCCCGACAACATCGGCGGCAATGCGGGCTACACCCTGCGCGACATCACCGATCCGTCGGACTTCTTCGACGCGACCATGGAGATCAACGCCGGCTATGTCTCGGCCGAGGCCGACCTGTTCGCCGGTCTGCGCGTCACGGCGGGCGTCCGCTACGAGGATTCCGAGCAGCGGGTGAACAGCTTCATCCCCCTGGGCGAGACCGGGGCGGGCGACCGCATCTCGGCCGACCTGGCCCAGGACTTCTGGCTGCCGACCGTGTCGGCGACCTGGGAGTTCGCGGACAACATGCAACTGCGCTTCGGCTATTCGAAGACGATCAACCGTCCCGACCTGCGCGAACTGGCCAACGCCCTCTTCCTCGACGATGACTCCAACACCCTGGAGCGCGGCAATCCGAACCTGAAGATTGCCGAGATTCAGAACTGGGATCTGCGCTGGGAATGGTATTTCGGCCAGCGTCAGTCGGCCACGGTCGGCGTCTTCTACAAGACCTTCGACAACCCGATCGAGCGCACCTACCAACCCATCGGCGAGGGCTTCGGCCGCTCCTTCCAGAACGCTCAGGAAGCGACCCTGAAGGGGATCGAGGCCGAGATCGACTACACCCTGCCGATGGACGTCTGGGCGCCGAACATCGGCTGGTTCCAGCAGAACGAGCTGTTCGTCGTCGCCAACGTCACCTGGTCGGATTCCGAGGTGACGGACGCGGCCTATGTCCGCTCCCTGCAGGGGCAGTCGGAATGGCTCGGCAACCTGCAGTTCGGCTTCGAGAACACCACGGCCCGTCGTCGCGCCACCCTTCTGGTCAACTACCAGGGCGAGCGGATTTCCGACGCCGGGATCATCACCGGCTCGACCCGCCTGCCGGACGTGATCGAGACCCCGCCGATCATGCTGGACCTGGTCGGCAGCCAGACCTTCACGGTCGGCGGTCGCGACTATGACCTGGGCGCCAAGATCGAGAACATCCTGGGCCAGGAATATGAGCGCAGCCAGTCCTTCGCCAACGGTTCGAAGGGCGTGGTGGAGAGCTACAAGCTGGGCACGACCTTCTCGCTCAGCCTTTCTACCACCTTCTGATCCGCGTGCGGAGGCGTTGTCACAACAACGTCTCAGGGCCGTCATCGCCGCGTGAGGCTTCGACCCCGGCTGCTGGAGTAAGCAGCCGGGGTTCCCTTTTTCGGGGGTGTTCGGAGCGTCGGACGTGATCGCACGGGTCGGGGAATGGGGACGTCAGGCATGGACGGCGGCGACCGCCCGACCGGCCCGGATTCGGGCGGGCGTCGAGATCGCCCTGGTCGCGCTTCTGGCGGTCCAGGCCGGGCGGCTGGCCTGGATCTTCGTCGCGCCCAAACCCAGGGCCGCCGCCGTCGCGGCTCGCTCGGACGATGCGGCGCCGACCGACGCCTCGATCTTCCAGCGCTTCGACGCCTTCTTCCGCACCGGCGACAAGAGCAGCCTGGCCGAGGCGGCCGGCGCCGACAGCGACGCCCTGCGTCTGTTCGGACTGCGTTCGGACGGGCAGGGCGGCGGCTCGGCCATCATCGGCCTGCCTGACGGCTGCCAGGTCTCGGTGGGCGTGGGCGAAACCATATCCGACGGCCTGACCCTGGCCTTCGTGGGCGAGGACTTCGTCACGGTCTCGCGCGGCGGATCGGTCAGCCGCCTGGTCTTCACCGAGATTCCAGCGGGCGCCGCCGCGCCTCCGCCGCCGCCTTCGACGCCCCAGGTCGTGACCCCGGCCGGCGGCGCTCCCGCTCAAACCCCGACCATGGCTCCCGCCGCCGCGCCGACCGGACCGGTCGTCGATCCGCAACGTCTGATGGCCCAGGCCGCGCTGCGTCCCCGCATGGACGGGCTTCGCATCCGGGGCTTCACCCTGGCCGCGCGCGGCGACGGGGCGGCGCTGAGGGCGGCCGGCCTCCAATCCGGCGACGTCATCCTGGCCGTCAACGGGGCCGAACTGAACAGCCTGGAACGCCTGTCCGAACTGGGCGGCGAGCTTTCCGGCAGCAGCGCCGCCGAGATCCGCTTCGAGCGGAACGGCCGGGTGCAGACCACCACCATAAGGACCGGCCAGTGATGCGCCTTCACCGCTCTTTCGCCGCCGTCGCCCTGTCGGCCCTGATCGCCGCGCAGGGTCCGATGCTGGCCTCGCCCGCCTTCGCGCAAGAAGGCGCGCGCCAGACCCTGAACGTTCAGGGCGCCGACATCCGCGCCTTCATCCAGGACGTGGCCCGCACCACGGGCCGCACCTTCATCGTCGATCCCGCCGTGACCGGGAACGTCACCGTGACCAGCCAGAGGGCCTTGAGCCGGGCCGAGCTGTTCGAGGTCTTCCTGTCCACCCTGCGCGCCAACGGCCTGGTGGTGACGCCGACCGGTTCCGGCGCCTATCGCATCAGCCCGGCCCAAGGCGCGGCCCAGGGGCCGTCCACCGTCGGATCCGAGCGCTTCTCGACCCAGGTCTTCCAGCTTCGCAACATCGACGCCGCCTCGGCCGCCGAGACCATCCGGCCCCTGGTCGGACCCCAGGGCCAGGTCCTGGCCAACCCCAGCGGCAATAGCGTCGTCGTCGCCGACTTCGCCGACAATCTGACCCGCATCCGCAGCCTGATCCAGCGCATCGACGTGGACCGCGCCTCGTTCGATGTAGTGACGCTGGAGAACTCCTCCGCCGCCGAGATCGCGGGCGTCCTGGCCCAGGTCCTGGCCCCGCCCGGCGGCCAGCCGGGGCAGGGCATGGTGTCGGCCACGCCGGTGGCCAGCTCCAACTCCATCATCCTGCGCGGCGACCCCGCAGCCGTGGCCCGCGTGCGGCCCCTGGTCGAGGACCTGGACCGCCGCGCCCGCTCGGCCGACGACGTCAAGGTCGTCTTCCTCCAGCACGCCAACGCCGAGCAGTTGCTGCCCGTCCTGCAACAGATCGTCGGCCAGCCGGTGACGACGGCGGGCGCCGCCGCGACGCCCGCCATCGCCCGGCCCGGAACCGGCGGCGGCGAGGCGCCGACGTCCCAACCCGTCTCGGCTCCGGCCGCGCCTGCGCCCGGACAGAAGGCCAGCATCGCCCGCTTCCCCGGCGCCAACGCCCTGGTCATCTCGGCTTCGGCCGAGACGCAACGGATGCTGGCCGAGGTCATCCGTCAGCTCGACAGCCGCCGCCAGCAGGTCCTGATCGAGGCCATCGTGGTCGAACTGGGCGACACCGCCGTACGCGAACTGGGGGTCCAGTGGCTGCTGGCCGGATCGGACGGCACGCCCATCGGCCTGACCAACTATTCCGAGCGCGCCGCGCCCCTGCTGCCCATCGTGGGCGGCGCGGCGGCGGGGCAGCTGGACAAGGACGACCCCCTGCGCAAGCAGCTTCAGGACCTGGCCCTGAACAGCCTGGTCGGCGCCAACGGCTTCATCGGCGGGGGCGGCGGCCGCATCGGCTCCGACGGCCTGTTCGGCTTCATCATCAATGCGGCCAAGTCGGACGAAGGCTCCAACCTGCTCCAGACCCCGTCGCTGATGACGCTGGACAACGAGGAGGCCACCATCCTGGTCGGGCAGGAGGTGCCGATCACGACCGGCGAAGCCCTGCTGGACGGCAACTCCAACCCCTTCCGCACGACCCAGCGTCAGGACATCGGCGTCAAGCTGATCGTCAAGCCGCAGATCAATGCGGGCGGCTCCATCACCCTGTTCATGCGTCAGGAGGTGTCCAGCATCAACGGCGTCCTGACGCGGGGCGCCTCGGACCTGGTGCTGAACAAGCGCGAGCTGGAGACGACCCTGGTCGTGGACGACGGAGAGATCGCCGTGGCCGGCGGACTGCTGGATCAGAACGACCGCCTGTCGATCGACAAGGTGCCGGGCCTGGGCGACATCCCCGTGGTCGGCAATCTGTTTCGATCGACCAGCCGCCAGCGCGGCCGCACCAATCTGATGATCTTCATCCGGCCGACCATCGTCCGCACCCCGGGCGACGCCCGACAGCTGAGCGCCGACCGCTGGGGCTATATGCGCGGCGAACAGCTGCGGTCCCAGCCGGGCGTCGAACCCAGCCTGGACGAGATGCTGCGCGACTACATGCGCACCCAGCCCCCGGTCGCGCCGCGCGCCATCGACAACCCGGCGCCGGGCGTGGCCGCCCCGGCGGGCGAGGTGACGATCAGTCCCCTGGCCCCCGCCGCCAACGCGGCCCCGCCGCAGGGCTGAGGACCATGATCACCCTGGTCAATCCGACATTGCCCTATGGGTTCGCCAAGCGGCACGGCGTCATCCTGCTGGACGCGGGCGACATCGCCATGGTCGGTTTGCGACAGGGCGCCGACCCCCTGGCCCTGATCGAGACGCGCCGCGTCCTGGGGCGGCCCCTGCAGGTTCAGGCCATGGATCAGGCCGAGTTCGACCGCCGCCTGTCCGACGTCTACGCGGGCGATCTGAACGCGACGGGCGACGAGCAGATGGACATGCCGTCCGGCCTCGACGGCCTGATCGACGACCTGCCCGCCGCCGCCGACCTGCTGGACTCCGCCGACGACGCCCCCGTCATCCGCATGATCAACGGCGTCATCGCCGAGGCGGTGCGCGCGGGCGCCTCCGACATCCACCTGGAGCCCTATGAGAGCGCCCTGATCGTGCGCATGCGCGTCGACGGCGTCCTGCGTGAAAGCCTCAACCTCAACCCGCGCATCACGCCTCTGCTGGTGTCCCGTATCAAGGTCATGGCCCGGCTCGACATCGCCGAGAAGCGGGTGCCGCAGGACGGGCGCATCCCCCTGGCGCTGGGCGGCAAGACCCTGGACGTGCGCGTCTCGACCCTGCCGTCGCGGGCGGGCGAGCGGGTGGTGCTGCGCATCCTGGATAAGGATCAGGCGGGCCTGTCGCTGGATCAACTGGGCATGGACGCCGAGGCGCTGGAGGCCTTCCGCGGCGCCTTGCGCGAACCCAACGGCGTCATCCTGGTCACCGGCCCGACCGGCTCGGGCAAGACCACCAGCCTCTACGCGGGCCTCAGCCTGCTCAACGACGGCGCCCGCAACATCCTGACGGTCGAGGACCCGGTCGAATACGCCATCGACGGCGTCGGCCAGACCCAGGTCAATCCCAAGGTCGGCATGACCTTCGCGGCGGGGCTGCGCGCCATCCTGCGCCAGGACCCGGACGTGGTCATGGTCGGCGAGATCCGCGACGTGGAGACGGCGAGCGTCGCCGTCCAGGCTTCGCTGACCGGCCACCTGGTCCTGTCCACCGTCCACACCAACGACGCGGCCGGGGCCGTGACGCGCCTGCGCGACATGGGGGTGGAGCCCTTCCTCCTGGCCTCGACCCTGCGGCTGATCGTGGCCCAGCGTCTGGTGCGCCGCCTCTGCAGCGACTGCCGCCGCTCCGAACCCGCCGACGCCGCCACGGCTCGTCTGTGCGGCGTGAAAAAGGGCGCGACCGTCTGGCGCGCCCAGGGCTGCGGGTCGTGCAACCACACCGGCTATGTCGGCCGCGTCGGCGTCTATGAGACGCTGAAGATCGACGACCGCGTCCGCCGCCTGATCGCCGCCGAGGCCGACGAAGAGGCCCTGGTCGCCGCCGCCTTCCCCAACGGCGGAACCCTGTCCGACCGGGCGCGCGGCCTGGTCCTGGCGGGCGTGACCTCGGTCGAGGAGGCGGTGCGCGTGACCCGTCAGGAAACGCCCGAGGCCCACCCCCTGGTTGAGGCTCCGGCCTGATGCCCGCCTTCGACTACAGCGCCGTGGACGTCTCGGGCCGCACCGTCGCGGGCGTGCTGACCGCGCCGGACGAGGCCGCCGCGCGCAAGACGCTGGAGCGCCGCCGCCTGATGCCCCTGTCGCTCAGCCGCGCCTCGGGCGCCGCCGTGACGGCCGAAAAGGCCCCGCGTCGCAGTCGCAAGCTGTCGTCGCGGACCCTGGCCCTGACCACCCGCCAACTGGCCACCCTGATCACCGTCGCCCCGGTGGACGAGGCCCTGCGCACCCTGATGCTTCAGGCCGAACGCCCCGACGTGCGCGCTGTCCTGTCGGGCGTCCATGCGGGCGTGGTCGAGGGCCAGCGCCTGTCCGAGGCCATGGCCCGTCAGGGCGCGGCCTTTCCGCCCCTCTATCGCGCCACCGTCGCGGCGGGCGAGGCCTCCGGCGCGCTCGGCCCCATCCTGGAGCGCCTGGCCGAGGGGCTGGAACGCGATCAGCAGGTGCGCGGCAAGGTCATCACCGCCTTGGTCTATCCCGCCGTCCTGGCCCTGGTGGCGCTCGGCGTCGTGACGGCCCTGATGATCTTCGTCGTGCCCAAGGTGGTCGATCAGTTCGACAGCATGAACCAGACCCTGCCCCTGCTGACGCGGGCGGTGATCGGCGTGTCCGACCTGATGCGGAACTGGGGCTGGCTGATCGCCCTCATACTCGCGGGCGGGATCGGCGGCTTCGTCGCGGGGATGCGGAATCCCGGCTTCCGGCTGGCGGTGGATCGACGGGTGCTGCGCCTGCCCGTCGTCGGGCGGCTGACGCGCGACCTGCACGGGGCGCGGATGGCCCGCACCCTGTCGACCATGATCGCGGCGGGCCTGCCGGTGCTCGAGGGCCTGACCATCACCGCCCGCACCGTCTCCAACCGGGCCCTGCGCGCCTCGACCGAGACCATGGCCGACGCCGTGCGCGAAGGCGGGGGCCTGTCCGCCGCCATGCGCCGCGCCGACGTCTTCCCGCCCATCCTCGTGCACATGACCGCCTCGGGCGAGGCCAGCGGTCGGCTGGAGCCGATGATGGAACGCGCCGCCGACTATCTGGAGCGCGAGTTCAGCGCCTTCACCGCCGTCATGCTCAGTCTCCTGGAGCCGGCCATCATCGTCGTCATGGGCGGCGTGGTCGCCCTGATCGTCCTGTCGATCCTTCTGCCCATCCTTCAGATCAACACCCTGGCGATGGGGTGAGACCGGAACCCGCCATGACCGAAATCCAGCCGCAACATTCCGCCGACCAACCCGCGACCAACGGCGCCGGCATCTGCGCTCAAGCAGCGAGCGACCGTGTCGCTCGCGTTAGCGCCCAAAGACTCGCTCAAGCAGCGAGCGACCGCGTCGCTCGCGATAGCGCCCAAAGACTCGCTCAAGCAGAGACGCGCCGCGCGCGTCGCGGTAGCGCCCTTCGGCGTCAAACCCGGCAGGGCTTTACGCTGGTGGAATTAATGGTCGTCATCGTCATCATCGGCCTGCTGGCCACGGTGGTGGCGATCAACGTCCTGCCCAGCCAGGACAAGGCCATGATCGGCAAGGCGCGGGCCGACATCTCGACCCTGGAGCAGGCCGTCGAGACCTACCGCCTCGACAATCTCACATTCCCGGACGCCCAGAGCGGCCTGCAGGCTCTGACGGCGCCGCCGGCCGGTCTGGCACGGCCCGAGCGCTATCGCCAGGGCGGCTATATCCGCCGCCTGCCGGAAGACCCTTGGGGCAACCCCTACCAATACCGCCGCCCGTCCACCCGCGGCGGCCAGTTCGACGTCTTCTCCTTCGGCGCCGACGGCAAGGAAGGGGGCGAGGGCAATGACGCCGACATCGGCAACTGGCAGAATTAAAGCGCGCTATCGCTCGCCGCGTGGCGAGCGCTCCGGCTTCACCCTGGTGGAACTGCTGATGGTCGTGGCGATCATGGGCCTGGCCGCCGGCGCCGTCGTCCTGGCCGTGCCCGATCCGCGCCCGCCGGTGATCCATGAGGCCGAACGCTTCGCCGCGCGGCTGGTGCGGGCGCGCGAGGAGGCCCTGCTGACCAACCGCGCCGTGGCGGTGGAGGCGACGGCGACGGGCTACGGTTTTTCCAGCTTCGACGGCGTCCGATGGTCGCCCCTGACCGACGGCCCCTTCGGTCCGGAAGACTGGGCCGAGGACACCGCCGTCCGGCCCGAGGGCCAACCGGCCGACCAACCCCTGCGCATCGTCTTCGACCCGACCGGCGCGCCCGACGCCGCCGCCCTGACCCTGTCGCGCGGATCGCGCGTCGTGACCGTCGCCGTCGATGCGGCGGGCGAGGTGAAGGTCGATGGCTGAGAGGTCCGGCTTCACCCTGATCGAGCTTCTGGTCGCCCTGGCGGTGTTCAGCCTGGCGGCCCTGGCCCTGTTGAACCTGGCGGGAGAGAACACCCGCTCGGCCGCGCGGGCCGAGACGCGCACGCTCGCGGGGATCGTGGCCGAGAATCTGGCGGTCGAGGCCATGACGACGCGGCCCGCCCCCGCGCCGGGCGACAGCGACGGAACCCAGCCCCTGGCCGGGCGAGACTGGCGCTGGACCCGCGCCGTGACGGCGACCGACGACCCCGACATCCTTCGCATCGACATCCGCGTCTCGGACGAGGAGGGACAGGCGGCCGAGCGCGTCCTGTTCCGGGCGGTCGCCTCATGACCAACCCTCTTGTGACCGGCCGCCCCGCATCGCCCCGCGCCGGCTTCACCCTGGTCGAGGTGATGGTCGCCTTGCTGATCTTCGCCCTGCTGTCGGCGGCGGGGGTGCTGGTGCTGAGTCAGAGCATCGACAACCGTTTCGCGGTCAAGGCCGCGACGGACCGCACGGCCGAGCTGCAGCGGCTGCGCGCGACCTTGCGCGCCGATCTGGGCCAGGCCGCGCCGCGTCGCGCCCGCGCCGCCGACGGCCAGGCCGCCCTGTCTCCGATCCTGGGGGCCGAGGCGCCGGGCGATGCCCTGCTGGTGCTGGTGCGCGCGGGCTGGAGCAATCCGGACGGCCGCCCGCGCGCCTCCCTGCAAAGGGTCGAGTACCGTCTGGTCGAGGATCGGCTGGAGCGCCGGGTCTATCCCCATCTGGACGGCGCCCGGCCCGGACCGCCCCAGGTGCTGTATCGCGGCGCGAGCGCCCCGGCCCTGGCCTTCATCAGCCAGGGCGCGGAGGCGCCGCGCTTCATCGCCTCGCCCGAACGGCCCCTGCCGGACGCGGTGCGGCTGGATCTGACTCTCGAAGGCTACGGCCCCATACGCCAGCTGTTCGTCGTCGGGGGCGGGCGATGAAGGCGCGTCCGAAAGACCGCGAGGGCATGGCCCTGCTGACCGTCCTGCTCCTGGTGGCGGTGATGGCGGCGGTGGCGGTGCTGGTCCTGGACGACATCCGCTTCTCGGTGCGCCGCACGATGAACACGGAAACCCAGGCACAGGCCCAGTGGTACGCGGCCGGGGCGGAGGGCCTGGCGCGACGCCGCATCGACCGCCTGGCCGAAATCGACGCGCGCAAGACGCCGGTCCAGCCCGACTGGAACGGTCGGACCCTGACCTTCCCCATCGAAGACGGAACCCTGTCCGCCCGCCTCTCCGACGGTCAGGCCTGCTTCAACCTGAACAGCGTGGTCGAGGGCCGGCTGGAGGTCTATGTCGCCCGCCCCCTGGGCGTGCAGCAGTTCGTCGCCCTGGGTCGCGCTCTGAACCTGCCGGAGGGGCGGATGCGCGCCGTCGCCGACGCCCTGACCGACTGGATCGACACCGACTCCGCGCCGCGCCCCCAGGGCGGAGAGGACGCGGCCTACGCTGGACGGACCCAGGCCTATCGCACCGCCGGAACCCTTCTGGCCGAGGTCAGCGAACTGCGCGCCGTGAAGGGGGTGGACGCCGCCGTCTATTCCGCCCTGCGGCCCCATGTCTGCGCCCTGCCGACCACGGACCTGTCGCCGATCAATCCCAACACCCTGACCCCGGATCAGGCGCCCCTGCTGGTCATGCTGTCGGACGGAAAGCTGGGCCTGGCCTCCGCGCGCGCCGCTATCGCCGCCCGGCCGCGCGACGGCTGGAGCGACGCCAACGCCTTCCTGAGCCAGGGGCCGATGGCCGCTGTCTCCCTGCCGCCCACTGTGCAGGACCAACTGACGGTCCTGACCCGCTTCTTCAACCTGCGCGTGGATGTGGAGATCGGCGGAAGCCGCGCCGTCCGCACGGCCCTGATCGAAAAACCCCTGGCCGGGCCCGCCCGCACCGTCATCCAACGCTGGACCCTGGACGAATGAGCCGCATCCGACTGATCCTGATCCCGCCGTCCGCGACCCTGCCGGCGCCCTGTCTGACGCTGGACGCGCAAGGAAACGTGCTGACGCGCGGCGTGGTCGAACTGGGCGGACCCGCGCCCGAGCCGATGCGGACCGTGGCGGTGGTTCCCGGCGCCGACGTCCTGATCCGCTGGCTGCCGCTGCCGTCGGGCAGTCCGGCCCAGGTCGCGGCGGTGGCCCTGTACGCCCTGCGCGACGAACTGGCCGCGCCCGCCGATCGCCTGGTCGCGGCCCTGGGGGCGACCGACCCCGAGGGGCGCCGCCCCGTCGCCGTGGTGGCCCGATCCCTGCTCCAGGCCTGGCGCGACTATCTGGAGACCCTGGGCCTGCGTCCCGACGTGATGCTGCCCGACAGCCTGGTCCTGCCCGAGCCGCCGCAGGCCGATCGCCTGACCGCCGCCGTCTTCGGCGCCGACCTGGCCCTGCGCGGCCGCGACCTGGCCCTCAGCCTCCAGCCTGATTTGGCCGAGGCCGTGGCCGCCGGCCGCGCGCTGGACCGCATCGGCCGGGCGGACGAGATCGAGCGCCTTCTGGCCGCCGCCGCCCTCAACCCGCCGATCAACCTGTTGGCCGGGACGGGGCGCGGCGTCGAGGCGGACCGGCGCGGCTGGAAACGGGCGGCGGCTCTGGCGGCCGCCCTGGTCGCCTCGCCCCTGATCCTGACCCTGGCCGCCGCCGGACATGACGCATGGCGCGCCGGCCGGGCTGAAGCTCGGGCCGAGGCCGTCGCCCGTCGCGCCTTCCCCGACATCGCGCCGAACGCCGACCCGGTCGCGGAGGCGACCCGCCGCCTCGCCGCCGCCCCGCCGCCGGGCGGAACAGTGAACGCCGCCGCCGCCCTGTTCGCCGCCGTCGAGGGGGTGGAGGGCGCCGAGTTGGACAGTCTGACCGCCGACGCTCGCGGCGTGCGCGCCACCGTCACCTATCCCGCCTACCAGGACCTGGAGGCCCTGCAGCGGGCCATGGCGGCCAGGGGCATGGCCCTGACCGACGAAAGCACCGTCGACGACCAGGGCAAGGTCGTCAGCGAAGTCCGCGTGGGAGGGGCCTGAGATGAACCGGATGATCCAGTCGGCCAGCCTGTGGTGGGACGGCCGTTCGGCGCGCGAGCGCGGATTGCTGGCCGTGATGCTGGCGCTGATCCTGGCGGTCCTGGTCTGGCTGCTGGTCGTGCGCCCGGCCTGGGCCTGGCGCGCGGCGGCGGCTGAGCATAGAGCCGAGGCGACGGCGACCCTGGCGCGGCTGGAGGCCGGCCTGGCCGCCACCGCCCCCGCTCCGGCCCCGGCCCTGGCGAAGACCGCAATGCCCCTGGCGGAGGTCGAGCAGGCGGCGCGAGCCGCCGCCGAGGCCGCGGGCCTGACCGGCGTGACCCTGTCGGTCGACGAGGCGGGCGGCATCGGCTTCGACGCGCCCGGCGTCGGCTCCGCCGTCCTGTTCGGCTGGCTCTCGACCCTGAAGGCCGAATACGGGGTCGAAATCGGGGACCTGACGGTGATCGAGAACGCCGACGCCAGCCTGGACGCCCAGGGCGTCCTGCGTTGATCCTCGCTCCATAGGAGATTTGACGCAAAATCCTTCGCCTTCGAGGGCTGAAATCGTCAAATTCCTGCGACAAGCGACGAAGGTTTCGCCATACAGTCGATTCCGTATCGCGTAGGTCGGGGGACGTGGGTTTGGATCAGGGTTTTCTGCCGCGTTCGGTCCTCGACACCTCCCTCCTGCCCGAGCACAGGCGCGTCTCCTTCTGGCGCGAGACCGCCACCTCGGTCTGGGACGTCTCGCCCCTCGCCGACGATCCCTTCTATACGCGGGTGGACGCCTTCCGCGCGGCGGAGCTGATGTTCGGCGCCATCGTCAGCTGCGCTCAGGATACGGAGCGCGCCGCGCGCCGGATCGCGGCGGACGGCCTCGACTACTTCATGCTGCAGTTCTACGTGAAGGGACGGCGCACCGCCTCGGCGCGCAAGGGCGAACAGCTTCTGAGCGGCGGCGACCTGCTGGTGCTGGACATGACCCAGCCGATCGTGACCCGCAGCACGGCCTATCAGTCCATCGACCTGGTGGCCCCGCGCCGCCTGCTGGAGCCGCTGCTGACCTCGCCCGACGCGCACGGCGGCCGGCGCCTGGAGGGCGCAAGGCCCCTGGTCGCCCTGTTGCGCAGCCATGTCGAGGCCCTGTACCGCGCCGGGCCGACCATGACCCTGGCCGAGGCGGAAGCGATGCAGGCGCCGACCCTGGCCCTGGCCGCCGCCGCCCTGAACGGCGGGGTCGAACGCGAGCATGCGGCCCCGGTGCGGGCGGCGACCTGGCTGGCCGTGCGCCGCTACATCGAGGACAATCTGACGAACCTGCGGCTCAGCGCCGACGCCGTGGCCCTGCATTTCGGCGTCTCGCGCGCGACCCTCTACCGGATCATGGAGGCCCAGAACGGCTTCGTCGCCTATGTTCGTCGCCGACGCCTGCACCGGTGCCGCGAAGCCATGGCGAACCCCGCCAATCTTCATCGCAGCATCGCCGACATCGCCGCCGACTGGGGCTTCGGCAACGCCGCCGCCTTCAGCGTGACCTTCAACCGCGCCTTCGGCCTGACTCCTCGCGACTTCCGTCAAAGGGCGCAGCAGGACGCCGGCGTCGCCTCGCCGGGAAACGGAGAGGCCGACTGGAGCCGCTGGCTCGCCGCCATGCGATGAAATTCGCCCCCTGCGAAAATTGTCTCACGCCGAAGTGAGGGGTTTGGGGCTCCCGCTGCGTTAGGGAAGGCGCGGGCCTTCATAATCCGTCCGCAACGACCGCGTATGAGGGGGCGGTTCATGGCGGCATGGCGGACGGGCATGGCCGAAACTCTGGACGAGGACGGCGTCGGCGACGACGCCCTGGCGGCCCTGTCGCAAAGGGCGCGCCCCGCTCTGCTGCGCTATTTCCAGCGACGCGGCCTGTCCGCCCCGGACGCCGAGGACGCGGCCCAGGACGTCTTCCTGCGCCTCTCGCGCCGACCCGACGTGGCCATGGCCGCGCATGGCGAGGCCTATCTGTTCGAGACGGCCGCCTCGGTCGCCGTCGACCGGCACCGCCGCGCCCGCGCCCGCCAGGAAGGCCGCCATACCGCCTATGACGAAGCCCTGCACGCCGTTCCCGACCATGCCGTCGACCGCATCGTCGAGGGCCGTCAGGAGTTGAGCCGCCTGGTCGACTGCCTGCGCCAACTGCCCGAACGGACGCGCCATGTCGTCATGCTGGCCCGGCTGGAGCGCCTGACCCACGTCGAGATCGCCCGCCGCCTGGGCGTCTCCGTCAGCACGGTCGAGCGCCGCCTGGTCCGGGGCATGGCCGACCTGACCGCCCGTCTTCAGGAGGCGCGGCGATGAGCGCGCCCGGCCTCCCCGATCCCGACCTGCTGGAAGCGGCGGCCGAGCGCCTGCTGCGCGCCGAACAGGCCGCCGATCCGACGGCGGATGCGGCGTTGCACGCCTGGCTGGCCGAGGATCCGGGCCGCCGCGCGGCCTTCGACGCCGTGGCTGAGACGGACCACCTCATGGCCCTGTATGCGGAAGAGGCGCAGATGGCCGAACTGCGTCGAGGGGCGCTTCGCGCGCGGCCAGCGCGCGCGCTGGCCCGTTGGGCCGGGTTGGCGGCGGGGCTGTCGGTCCTGGCCGTCGGGGGCTGGGCGGCGTGGCAGGCGTCCGGCTTTGCGCCGCATGTCTTCGATCTTCCCGGCGTCGAACAGACGCGGACGGCGCTCTATCGCACGGCGGCGGACGAGCGGACGACCGTCGCCCTGGCGGACGGCTCGGTGATCGCCCTGAACGCGGACACCCTGGTCGAGACCACCTATGATCGGCGCAGCCGGACTGCGCGGCTGCTGCGCGGCCAGGCCCTGTTCAGCGTGGCCCATGATCCGTCTCGACCCTTCGACGTCCTGGCCGAGGGGCGCCGGGTCACGGCGGTGGGGACGGAGTTCGACGTCCTGGTCCTGCCGGACGGCGTGCGGGTGGCCATGCTGGACGGCGCCGTGCGGGTCTCGGGCGACCGTCCCGGACCCGAGCAGACCCTGTCGGCGGGCGAGGTCATGATCGCGCCCCGCGAAGGTCCGGTCGTGGTGCGCAAGGCGGATGCGAAGCGTCTGGCCGGCTGGCGCGAAGGGGTGGTCTATTTCGAGGAGACGCCCCTGTCCGAGGCCGTGGTCGAGATGAACCGCTACGCTCGAAACCGGATCGTCGTGGCCGACGCCCGCGCCGGCGCCCTGCGCGTCAGCGGCGCCTTCCGCATCGCCGAGGCCGACGCCTTCGCCCAGGCCATGACCGAGATCTTCCCCCTGTCGCTCAAGCGTTCCGGGGACGGACGAGCTGTGCTCTCCAGCACAA
Source organism: Brevundimonas faecalis (assembly GCF_040549405.1). NCBI lineage: Bacteria > Pseudomonadati > Pseudomonadota > Alphaproteobacteria > Caulobacterales > Caulobacteraceae > Brevundimonas > Brevundimonas faecalis. The sequence goes on from NZ_JBEPTF010000001.1 coordinate 154,701, forward strand.
AACCGTAGCGAAAACTTCACGCCTTCGGCTGCGGGGTTCGCCGCGCCTCCTTCGTTCCTGTGGGTGAAAGCGGCCCCGCAGCGGGGACCGCGGGGGACGATTTTCATCATGCCGACCTGTCATCGCCGATCGCTGAAGGCGTTTCTTCTGCTTGGAGCCGCGACCGTCTGCGCGACTGCGGTTCTGCCCTCGCAAGGCCTGGCCCAGGCGCGCCCGGGCGCGACGCGGGCCGTCGCCTACGACCTGGCGGCCCAGGACCTGGGCGCGGCCCTGTCGCAGCTGAGCCGCGACAGCGGACGCAGCATCGTCTTCTCCGCCGACCTGGTGCGGGGCAAGCGGACAGCGGGCTATCGCGGGCAGGGCGGGGTGGATCGCGCCCTGGCGGCCGTGCTGAACGGCAGCGGCCTGACCTATCGTCCGGGGGCCTCGGGCGGCTATCTGATCACCCGGGTCTCCGCCCCTGCGCCCGCCCAGGACGCGCCGGTGCGTCCGCGTCGCCGTCCCGCCGCGCCGCCCGCCGCCGAGGCGCCCGCGCCCCAGTCGGCGACCCTGGTCGAGGACGTCATCGTCACCGCCCGCCGCATGGAAGAGCGGATCATCGACGTGCCGGTGGCCGTCTCGGCCTTCACCGGCGAGCAGCTGGACGACCGCAAGGTGGAAGGCGGGTCCGAGCTGTTGCGCGTCGTGCCCAACGTCAACTTCTCCAAGGACAACTTCACCGGCTATAATTTCTCGATCCGGGGCATCGGCACCAAGGCCATTTCGGTGACGACCGACCCCGGCGTCGCGGTCAGCTTCAACAACACCGCCCTGCTGCGCAATCGACTGTTCGAGCAGGAATATTTCGACATGGAGCGGCTGGAGGTCCTGCGCGGCCCTCAGGGCACCCTGTACGGCCGCAACGCCACGGCGGGCGTGGTCAACATGCTGCCCAAGCTGCCGGAGCTGGAACGCTTCTCCATGTCGGCCCAGGGCGAGCTGGGCAATTTCGACGCCCGCCGCGCGCGCGGCCACATCAATATTCCCCTGGGCGACCAGTTCGCCTTCCGCGCCGCCGCCGCCTACACCCAGCGCGAGGGCTACGACTACAATCTGGTCAATGAGCGCCGGGTCAACGGCCGCGACCTGTGGTCCTCGCGCATGGGCCTGCTGTGGAAGCCGAACGAGCGGTTCAGCGCCAATCTGCTGTGGGAGCATTTCGAGGAAGACGACAACCGTTCCCGTACCGGCAAACAGCTCTGTACGCGCGGGGAGTCTCCCAGCGCGCTTTCATGGCGGGACCCGACGGGCGCTGCGCGGACCAGCAAGCTGGGAACCAAATGGGACGTCAACAGCCTGACGCCGGGCTGTCAGTCGAAGTCCCTATTTTCGGACGAAGCGTTCGGCGCGCCGAACGGGGTCGGCTTTCCCATCGTGACAGGCATGATCCTGGTTCTCCCGTTCGATCGGGATCCCAAGCTGATCCCGAACTCATGGAGCGGCTATCTTTTCAAGGAGGGGATCGATCCGTTCTCGCCGGTGAACGGTCAGCAGTCGCGTAGCCTTCGGGAGATCGAGACCTATTTCGACCCTGTCTTCCGCGCCAAGAACGACGTCGTCCAACTGAACCTGCAGGCGGACCTGACCGACAATCTCACCCTGCACTCCCAGACCCTCTACATGGAGGACAGCTACTACGGGATGCAGGACTACTTCCGTATCAACCCCCAGGCTGGCCTGATCGCCTGTCGGAACACGCCGGGACGACGGATCAAGGCGGCCTATCAGGCTTGGCTGGGCCCCTGCGTCGGTTCCGGGGACGCCTATGGGGGCGGCACGTTCATTGACCCGCAACTCGGAACCCTGGATCGCCTTGTGGCGGTCGACCTCAGTCAATCGAACAGCCGGCAATGGTCGCAGGAACTGCGCCTGTCATCGAGCTTCGACGGCCCGGTGAATTTCAATGTCGGCGCCAACTACCTGAAGTTCAAAACCAATGAAGACTACTACGTCTTTTCGAACGCCTTCACGATCGCGGCCTTGGGCGCCAATAGCGAAGCCTGGTCCGGAACCTGCCAGCCGCTCACTCCTCAAGCGAAGAATGTGAACGAATGCACCTATATCGACCCCAATCCGATTGGGAAAATCGATGGCCAGGGGCACAACTATTATCGCAACATGAATATCGCCTCCACGGAATCGTGGGCGGTGTTTGGCGAGGGCTATTTCAATCTTGCAGATGATCTGCGCCTGACCGCAGGCTTACGGTACACCGAAGACAAGAAGACCACGACGCCCATTCCAACCCAGCTGTTGGGCTCGTCCAATCCCTGGCTTGGGACGGGGACGGTCGGAAAGGGCTATCCGCGCTACCCGGACGAGGTTCATCGCTGGGGGGAGTGGACCGGGCGCCTGGCCCTGGATTGGAAACCGGTTCTGCCGTTCACGGACGATACGCTCGTCTATGCCTCCTATTCGCGAGGCTACAAGGGCGGCGGCGCCAACCCGCGCGGGCCGGAAGACTCCAGCGCGACCAACTATCCGCGTCTGCCGACCGATTTCGCCGCCGAATACGTCAACGCCTATGAAGTCGGCTCGAAGAATGCGCTGATGGGCGGTCGGATGATGCTCAGCGCCTCGGCCTTCTACTATGACTACAAGGATTACCAGGTCACCCAGGTGATCGATCGCACCCTCCACAACGAGAACTTCGATGCGGAAATCTATGGGGTCGAATTCGAAGCCGCTTGGGCGCCGACGCGGAACTTCCGGATCGACGCCACCCTGGGTCTGCTGAAGACCCGGATCGCCGACGGTGAGAAATCCATCGACGTCATGAACCGGACCCAGGGGGACGGCGACTGGATCACCATGCGTCCTTGGCCGACCAGTCCCGCGACCTGCATCGTGCCGAAGGATATTCTCGGCCGCGCCGTGGGCACCATGGCCGGCAACTCGGTCTTCATCAAAGCCCTGTGTCCCGGCGTGGAGCTCAGCCCCGGTCTCTTCCGCGACCATCCCGGCAACTGGGCGGTCGATCAGTGGGGCCCGATCATCTACGACCCGGCGACCTATGTGAATCCCAAGACCGGGAAGCATGACACCAACGGCGGCCGCGGCTTCTCGGCGGATCTGAGCGGCAACCGCCTGCCCAATGCCCCGGAAATGACCTTCAACATCGGGGCTCAATACCGGATCGCCCTGCCGGCGGGCTGGGACCTGATGCTGCGGGGCGACTACTACCGCCAGTCCGAAAGCTTCATGCGGGTCTACAACACTGAGTTCGATCGGTTGAGAAGCTGGGAGAACGCCAATCTGTCGGCGACCCTGTCACATCCGAACGAGAACCTCACCGTCCAGGTCTATGTGAAGAACATCTTCGACGAGACCCCGCTGACCGACGGTTTCACGGGGCCTGACGAAATCGGCAACACCACCAACGTCTTCACGCTTGATCCGCGACTTTTCGGCGTGTCCGTCAGGAAGGAATTCTGATCGACTATAATAAATGATTGGCAGTTCGAATTCATATTTGGGAATCAATACTGTCATTATGTTCTGATATGTAAATATTACTGCAAAACATAGCAGTATACGTGCCTACTTCTAGCCAACGATCTCATCACCAGGAGCAAAGACTATGAAGTATATGTCCAAGGTCGCCGTGGCCGCCTTCGCCGCCGTCAGCATGATCGCCGCTGCCTCGGCCGCTTCGGCCCAGACCGTTTCGCCGACCGGCGCGGTCACGGTCTCGGGTCAACTGACCCAGGGCCTGAACGGCGTCAGCTGGTTCGACACCGTCTGCAACACGACCTTCACCGGCACGGCCGACGCCGCCGGCTTCACCCTGACCGGCATTTCCAGCGTCAAGGTCTCGGGTCCCCTGTCGTGCGACGACGGCATCCAGCTGCCGGTGCGCATCAACGCCCTTTCCTCGTCGCAACTGTCGATCGAGGAACTGGTGGTGGACACGCGCCTGGGCTCCTGCTCGGGCACGGACATCCGCGTGCCGTGGAACAACGCCAACAGCAGCGTCACCGTCCCGACCACCGCGATCGGCTTCTGCCGCCTCGCCGGCACGCTGACGGTCTCTCCGGCGACCACGATCAACTAAGGCCTTGCGGGGCGAGATCGCGATCTCGCCCCGCTTCCCGCCTGTCGAAGATTTCCGAGAAAGGATCGGAGATATGAAGGATGTTTCGTCTTGGCTCGGTTTGATTGCCGGGGTGGCGCTTCTGACGTCGGCCGCAGCGGGGCAGGCGCAGACCTTGTCGCCCCAGGGCGCGATCACTGCGACTGGCGTTGTCAACGTCGGGCTCAAGGCCACGACCGTCTTCGATTCCGTTTGCGAGGTTGTCTTTCAGGGCGTCGCTGACGCCTCAGGGATCACCTTGACCTCCGCGACAGGCTCGCAGGTGAGCGGCCCGATCGATTGTACGGGCGACGGCGGCGGGATCGTCGAGGGGTGGGTTTTTCCGATCCGCGCAAACGTCACGCCTGATCGCCAGCTGCGTTTCGAGAATATTGGGTTCTCAATGCGGTTCGGCGACTGTCAGAATCCGAATGTCGTCGCGGCGTGGGACAGTGCGGACAGTCGCATCGACGTAACGGCGGACAAGACCTTCTGTCGCCTGTCCGGCGTGCTGACGGTTTCTCCTGCAACCATCATCAACTAGGGCCGCCATCCCCTCGGCCTCCGGGGCGGCGCGCGTTCGTGCGTCGCTCCGCTTTTCTATCGCAAAAGGCAAGCTTCATGCGCCATCTGGCTTTGTTCGCGCTTCTGGCGGCGGTGTTTCCGTCCGCGGCCTGTGCGGCTCAACAAACCGCCTCTCCGGCGGGGGCGCCCGTCCCCGTCGAGGCCGCGCGTCCGGCCTTCACCCTCGACACGCCGATCCAGCGGCTGGTCGCCGATCCGGCCGCCAAGGCCGTTCTGGACCGCGAACTACCCGGCCTGACCACCCATGAACGCTACGAGCAGTTCAAGGGAATCAGCCTGAAGACCCTGCAGCCCTTTTCCGGCGGCCTGATCTCGGACGAGCGCATGCGTGCCGTCGAGGCGGGGCTCAAGGCCCTGGGCTGACGGGCGAGCCAGGGGCGTCGTGAGCCGTCGATCCCTCCTCGCCGCCCTGGTCGTGGCCGGCGGCCTGGTTGGCGGTCTGGCCGGCTGCGTGTCCGGCCCGGACCTGACGCCGATCAACGGGCCGCTGACGGGGGAGGCTGACTCGTCCCGTCTCGAGCCGCGCGACCTGGGCCTGTCCGGCGAAGCCGTGGCCCTGGCCTTCTCGGGCGGAGGCGCCCGCGCCGCCGCCTTCTCCTACGGCGCCCTGCTGGAGCTGCGGGATCGCCGTCGTCCCGACGGCCGGCGCTGGATCGACCAGGTGGCCTTCGTCACCGGGGTCTCCGGCGGCGCCCTGACCGCGGCCTGGTTCGGCCTGCACGGACCGGACGGTCTGGACGGCTTTCGCCCGGCCCTGCTGGACAAGGACTGGCAGGCGGCGGTCCACGACCGGCTGCTGTGGCCCGCCAACTGGCCCCGGCTGCGCGACGGAGGCCTCAATGGCCGCGACCGCATCGCCGGCTGGCTGGCGCGCGAGGTCTACGGCGAGGCCCGCATGTCCGACCTGTCCGGGCCGCCGGTGATCCTCAATGCGACCGAGCTGTCCTCAGGCCTGCCCTTCGCCTTCGCCGCCCCCTGGTTCGACGCCCTGTGCAGCGACCTGGGCGGGGTGCGGCTGGCCGATGCGGCCGCCGCCTCGGCCGCCTATCCCTTCGCCGTGCGGCCGGTGGTGCTGGAGACCTTCAACCGCGACTGCGCCCGGCCCCTGCCGGACTGGACGACCCAGGCGGCGCAGGCGCGCGACGGGTCGATGGCGGCGCGGGACACGGCGCGTTCCTTCCAGGCCTTTCGCGATCCGCAGCGCCTGCGTTACGTCCATCTGCTGGACGGCGGCGTGGTCGACAACTTCGGCCTGTCCAGCCTGACGATCCTGCAGCTCGCCTCGGGCAGGCCCTACGGCCCCCTGTTGTCGGCCGGCGACGCGGTGCGCCTGCGCCGCCTCCGGGTGATCGTCGTCAACGGCGAGCGGATCACGGAAAGGCCCTGGGGCCGAACCCCCGACGGACCCGACGGGCGCCGGATCATGGAGGCCGTGGCCGACCACTCCACCGACGCGGCCAAGCGCAACGCCTATGACGTCTTCCGCGAACGACTGGCCGAGTGGGAGCGCCGGACCGTCGCCTGGCGCTGCGCCCTGTCCGCTCAGGAAGCCGCCGCCCTGGGCGCGCCCCCCGGCTGGGACTGCGCCGATCTGCACTATTCGGTCGAGGCGATCGCCTTCGCCGACCTGCCGCCGGAACGGGCCCATGTCCTGCTGCGGATTCCTACCCGCCTGTCGCTGGACGCGACCCAGACGGACCTCAGCCAGCAGGCCGGGCGCGACGCCGTGGCGGCGGTCTTCCCGTGATCTCCTCCTCTTCATCCCTTGCGGCGCAGGCCGCGCAGCAACCGAGGCCCAAGTCATGGACGATGATCGCCAGGGAGGCGTCGCTCCGATGACACGACGCACGATGATGCAGGCGGCCGCCGCGCTCGGCGCCGGCGCCGCTGGCGGGGCGGCCTCGGCGGCGCCGTCCGACCCCTGGGCCGACATGGACGCCACGGCCATGGCCGAGAAGGTCCGCGCCCGTGAAGTCTCGCCCCTGGAGATGCTGGAGGCCGCGATCGCCCGCGCCGAGGCCGTCAACGGCCGCCTCAACTGCCTCAGCGAGACGCTGTACGACCGGGCCAGGACCCGCGCCGCCGAGGGGAGGGTTCCTCTGGATGGCCCCTTCGCCGGGGTGCCCTATCTGCTGAAGGACGAGACGGAGCTGGCCGGCGTCCGCCGCCGCTTCGGCTCCCGTCTCGACGCCGGCCTGCCCGTGACCGAGCGCAGCGATCCCATGGTCGAGCGCATGGAGGCGGCGGGCTTCAACATCTTCGGCCGGACGACGATGAGCGAGTTCGGGGCCCTGCCCACGACCGAGACGGCCGCCTATGGCGTCACCCGCAATCCGTGGAACACGAACCACACGCCGGGCGGGTCCTCGGGCGGTTCGGCGGCGGCCGTGGCGGCCGGGATCGTCCCCATGGCCGACGCCTGGGACGGGGCCGGCTCCATCCGCATCCCGGCCGCCAACTGCGGCCTCGTGGGCCTGAAGCCGACCCGCGACCGCACGCCGGGCATGGACAAGTGGTTCCCGGCCCTGAACCTGGCCTCCCACTTCTGCGTCAGCCGCTCGGTGCGTGACAGCGCCGCCCTTCTGGCCGTGACGGAAACCCAAGGGACGCCCGGCCTGCCGCCGACGGGGCGCGTGGAGGGGCCGTCGACGCGGCGGCTGCGCATCGGCGTGGCGGCTTCCAGCCTCGGCGGCCATGCGCCTTCGGTCGAGACGGCGGCGGCTCTGGCGGACGCGGTCGCCCTGCTGGAGGGTCTGGGGCATTCGGTCCGGCCGGTCGCCTGGCCCATCGACGCCGACGCCTTCCAGGCCGACTTCACCCAGATCTACCTGGCCTACGGCGACCGCATGGCCGACCGCCTGGCCCGCGCCCTGGGCCAGGATCGCGCCGCCCTGATGGCGCAGGCGGAGCCCGCCTCCCAGGCCATGGCCATGATGGGATCGATGATTTCGGAGGCGGCCCTGCAGACGACGCTGGAACGCGTCGGCGTTCACGCCGCGCGCTATTATGCGGGGTTCCAGGATCTGGATCTGCTGATGTCGCCGGTCCTGCTGACGCCGCCGGTCGAGATCGGCCGTATTAACGGGTCCGTCCCCATCCTGGACCTGGCGCAGCGCCTGAACCACTACGCCGACTACACCATGCTGCAGAACGCCGTGGGCGGTCCTGCTATCAGCCTGCCCCTGTTCTGGACCGCCGAAAACCTGCCCCTGGGCGTGCAGTTCGCCGCCGACCGCGGCGACGAGCGCACCCTGCTGGAACTGGCCTATGAGCTGGAGCAGGCTCGCCCCTGGGCGTCGCGTCGTCCCCCGACAAGGGCGGTCTAGCCGACAGCCTTGATCATCGTCGTGGCGGATCGGAATCCGAACAGGGGTTCCAAGGCGCCGATCGACCTGTGGGCGCGGTCCTGGAATCCATGCCGCTGGTAGAGCGCCCGCGCCCTGGGATTCCCGTCGATCACGTCAAGACGGACATGGGTCAGGCCTTTCCCGGCGGCATGACGCTCTATCGCATCGAGCAGGGCCGACCCCACGCCCAGACCGCGGGCTTCGGGGCGCACGAAGATGCCGTCCATCAGCAGGGTTCCCGGCTCGCATCTTCGCTCCAGGATCCCGATCAGCAAGCCGCGGCCGACGCCGCCGAGCCAGCCATAGACCTTCGCCATGTCCTTCAGCTTCCCGCCGACAAAGGCGCCGTCCGGAGTTTTGAAGCCTGCAACGCCCAGAAATGCGCCGTCCCTCGCAACGGCGCTGATCGCATGGCCGGGATCCAGAACCTGTTCAAGAAAAGCGATCGCCCTGTGTTCCGGTCCAAGCGGATAGCGGAGCTTGCGCGAGAAGGCGGCCCAATAGCCGGCGGCGGCGTTTCCACGGTGCTCTGGCCGGAACTCCGCCTCGACGGAGAAATCCGCATCGCGGTCGCTGACGTCCATCATCGTTTCTTCCTCTGCCGTGCCTCGTGCAGATAGGCGTGGCGCGGCGCAGCCGCCATTGCGACAACTGTTCCGCCTCGAGCCCGGCTCAGGGGGGGGGACGTCGTCCGCTCATTTGTTTCGAGAGCAAGGAGGCGGCCTGTCCGCGGCGCCGTATGCGCCCGTGGACCCTGGCCCTAGTCGGCCAGCCAACGGAACGCGCGACGAAGGAAGGCCCACGCGTCGTCGGTGACGGGCGGGCCGTGGGCCATGATCACCTTTTCCGTGGGCCAGGCCAGGATGCGCCGAAGAGAGTCGCGCGCGGCGCCTCGGTCGGTGAAGGCGACCCGAAACTTTCGGGGCGTCGCAGGCTCGGCTGCCGTCATCAGGTCCAACCGAGCGACGAGCGCGCGCCAGCCCTTGAACCAGCCGTGCGGCAATTGCTGAAGCAGGTCGGCGAAGATCGCGGTCCCGCTCCGGCGATGAAAGAAGACGACCTCCGTCGTGATCCGATTGCCCCGCATGACCGCGTGATCGATCTCTCCCGCCCATTCCGCGATCGGATCATCGCTGAAGTCGCCGTCGAATTCGATGTCCTTGCGCCGTTCCCTCAGGCCGGGCGGCGCATAGACTTTCGCATCGGGATAGGCCCTCTTCCAGTCGCCCAGAAACGTGTGGTGCAGGGAATTGGGCGGGACCAGATAGCGCACGGCGCCCAGCGCCTCCACCTCGGCGCGAAGATCGTCAGACAGGGCGGTCGGCGACCAAAGGACCAGGCCCCCGTCGGCCAATCTGATGACGGCCATGCGCGTGGGGTAGTGAAATCCGGCCGCCGCCGTAATCGTGGGCCCGTCCGCAATCCAGATATTCGCGCCCAGGTCTCGCAGCACGGCGATCGCCCCACCCATGTTTCCATGTATGGATATGATAGTCCCAGGGCGAACGGAACAACCGCCGCGACAGCCTCAGGCCGTCACGCCGCAAACACTTGCCATGTCATTGAAAAGCAAAGTGGCGCACCCGAAGAGATTCGAACTCCTGACCCCCAGATTCGTAGTCTGGTGCTCTATCCAGCTGAGCTACGGGTGCGCACTGCCTTGCGGGCAGGGCCGGGTATCTAGCGGGTCGCTTTCGGGGTGGCAACAGGTTTTCTCGGAAAATCTTGAGAAAATGCGGGGTTGGCCTCGGGGCCTCGCGGGCCTAGGCATGAACTCTCCCCGTAACGTCCCGGAGTGCTCGCGTGCGCGCCTTTTTCCTTCCCCATGATCGTCTCGGACGCAGGATGTCTTCTCTCGCGGCAGGGACGGCGATCGCGGCGCTCATGCTGGCGGGTTGCGCCGTGGCCGAGACGCGGGCGGTCGAAGGCGCCGCTCCGGCCCTGACGTCCCAGGCGGCGGTTGCCGCTCCTGTCGCCCACGCTTCTGTCGCCAAGGGGCCCTTCGTGTCGGCGGCCAATCCCCTGGCGGTCGAGGCGGGGATGAAGGTGCTGGCGCGCGGCGGTTCGGCCGTGGACGCCGCCGTGGCGATCCAGGCGGTCCTGGGCCTGGTCGAGCCGCAGTCCTCGGGCCTGGGCGGCGGCGCCTTCATGATGGTCTACGACGCCGAAAGCGGCGCGATCACCGTCTATGACGGGCGCGAGACGGCGCCGGCCGCCGCGACGCCGGAACTCTTCTACGAGAACGGCCGCCCCCTGTCCTTCGTCGACGCCCTTCTCAGCGGCCGTTCGACGGGGGCGCCGGGCGTGATTCCCATGCTGGCCCTGGCGCAGAAGCAGCACGGCGCCCTGGCCTGGTCCGAACTGTTCGGCGACGCCGAGGCCCTGGCGCAGGACGGCTTCACCGTCAGCCCGCGCCTGGCGGGCATGATCAACGGCGACGCGCCCCAGGCGAAGACCCGCTGGGCGACCGAATATTTCACCAAGCCGGACGGCGCGCGCTATCAGGCGGGCGACACCCTGCGGAACCCCGCCTACGCCGAGACCGTGCGGCGCATCGCGCGCGAGGGCGCGGCGGCCCTGCAGCAGGGTCCTTTGGCCGAGGCTATCGTCGCCGCCGTGACCGAGGGCGGCCGTCCCGGCGCCCTGACGACGGCGGACCTCGCCGGATATCGCCCCCTGGTGCGCGAGGCCGTGTGCGGCCCCTACAAGATCTACACCGTCTGCGTGCCGCCGCCGCCGTCCAGCGGCACCTCCGTCCTGGAGCTGCTGGCCATGGCCGAGCGGACGCCCGACATCGACAAGGGGCCGGACAGCCCCGAGGCCTGGGCCGCCTTCGGCCAGCTGCAGCGTCTGATGTATGCAGACCGCGACCGCTATTTCGGCGACCCGGCCTTTGTCTCCGTGCCGGTCGCGGGCCTGCTGGACCCGGCCTATGTCGCCCAGCGCGCGGCCCTGGCGCCGGGCCTGCGCGGCGCGGCGCCCTACGGCGTGCCGGCGGGGGCTCCGCGCGTCGGCGCCGACGCCACGCGCGAACCGGCGGGCACCTCGCACATGGTCGTGGTCGATGCGAAGGGCGACGCCGTCAGCATGACCACCACGGTGGAAAGCCTGTTCGGCTCCGGCCGCATGGCGGGCGGCTTCTTCCTGAACAACCAACTGACGGATTTCTCGTTCGAACCCCTGGCCAGGGACGGAACCCCGGCGGCCAACGCCGTGGCGGCGGGCAAGCGGCCGCGTTCCTCCATGTCCCCGACCCTGATCCTGGACCGCGAGGGGCGGCTGGTCGGTCTGCTGGGCTCGCCCGGCGGCTCGTCCATCCTGGCCTATAACGCCAAGGCTCTGATCGGCGCCCTGGCCTGGGGCCTGCCCCTGCAACAGGCCTTCGATCTGCCGAACCTGGTGGCCAAGGGCGACGGCTTCGGCGCCGACACCGAGGGCTTCCCCGACGCGGTGCGGGACGGCATGGCGGCGCGCGGCGTCGAACTGCGGCCCAATACGACCGAGACCTCGGGCCTGCACGGCGGCCTGTGGCGAAACGGGCGCTGGGACGGCGCGGCCGACAGCCGCCGCGAGGGCGTGGCCCGCACGCAATAGGACGGTCGTCTTGCATAACGGGTCGGCCCAATCCCAAGGATTCATTGGGATTGGGCGATTCTGCGGGCTTTTCGCCAGCCTGGGTCGCGGCCTGGGTCATACTGTGGGCGGGTCTTTGACATCGCCGACCGTCGCCGCCCGCCGAAGGGTCTCGACCTGCGCGGGAAGGCGGCCGAGCCGAAGTCCGGATTGCACTCATTGCACTGTTTTTTCATTGCACGGTGCAATGGGCGCCGGCGAGCGGACCGGTCAGGCCCTAGCGCCTAAGACGTCCTAGCGACGCGGGCGGATCGAGATCTGGAAGGCCAGCAGGCCCTCGGACACGTCCGTGTTGATGCCCTGATAGGCGCGCACGCCCTTGGCTTCGATCTCGCGATAGACCACCCCGACCGAGCCCTGCAGCGCGCCCCGGCGATAGGCCACCCCGACCGAGGCGTCGCCCATATAGGCGCCCGTGTCGTGGCTCACGCCCGACCGGGCGAAGTCCCCGTCGCGGGTCCGGGCGAAGTTGTAGCCGACCGCCCGGCGAGAACCGGCGGCGTAGAGATACCAGCGCGGACGGTCGCCGAAGGCCTTGTCCCCGTCGGGCGCCAGCCGGTCCAGACCCTCGCCGATGCGCAGGGTGGCCCCCGCCTCGGCCGAGGGGCCCTCGCTGCCGACGCCGAAGCCCGCATGGGGCGTCAGCGACACCTCCAGGCCCGAGGGCGTCCGGCCGTGGGCCGCGACCCAGCCGCGCGTATAGGTGACGTCATAGCCTTCCTCGCCCCAGGCCCGCTCGTCCAGGGCGCGGGGCGGCACGGGGGCGCCGTCGGCGCGGCGCGGGGCCCCGAACTGCGTCACGCGCAGCCGATCGGTGAAGCCGTCGCCGGCGAACCAGGCCTCGTTGCGCAGGGCGGTCGTCCCGGCCTGGGCCGGAGGCGGCGTCTCCATGAGGGGCAGGGCGGCGTCGAACAGGGCGTCGGGCGTCGCAAAGGCCGGGTCCTGGGCCAGGCGCGCGGCCGCGTCCTCGAACCGGACGGCTTCGCCACCCCGGGCGGCGACCGTGTCTTGCGCGGCCGCCGTCGCAGGCAGGGCTGCGACGCCCAGCAGTCCGACGATGACGGCCTCGATGCGCAAACGGTCCTCCCGATCCGCTGACCCGCCCACCATGCCCTAACCGGCGGGAAGCGCAACGGACTCTTTTACGACACAATCGTAAAGAGACGAACGAAACCGCCCGGAGAGGGTTCCCCGGGCGGCTGCGGACGTTTCGCGATGTCGAAAGGCGAGGGGCCTTACTGGCAGGCCAGGCACTCGTCGTAGTCGGTGCGGGCCGCCGAGAAGAGGTCCGGCTGGTTCGGATCGATCTCTTCTTCCTTCTTGTCCTCGGCCCCGGCGAAGGCGGCGCGCTGCACCGACTTGGACCGCAGATAGTAGAGGGACTTCAGGCCCCGCTCCCACGCGGACCAGTGCAGCATGTGCAGGTCCCACTTGTTGACGTCGCCCGGGATGAAGAGGTTCAGCGACTGGGCCTGGCAGATGTCGCCGGTGCGGTCGGCCGCCAGTTCGACGACCCAGCGCTGGTCCAGCTCGAAGGCGGTCTTGTAGACGGCCTTCTCGTCCTCGGTCAGGGCGTCCAGGTGCTGGACCGAGCCCTCGTGCTCCAGGATGGACGACCAGACGGCCTCGGTGTTCAGGCCCTTGGTCTCCAGCAGGTCCTCCAGATAGGGGTTCTTGACCGCGAAGGAGCCCGACAGGGTCTTGTGGGTGTAGATATTGGCCGGGATCGGCTCGATGCCCGCCGAGGTCCCGCCGCAGATGATGGAGATGGAGGCCGTCGGCGCGATGGCCAGCTTGTGCGAGAAGCGCTCCATGACGCCGCGCTCCTGGGCGTCCAGGCAGGGGCCCTTCTCCTCGGCCAGGGTGCGGCTGGCCTTGTCGGCCTCGCGGCGCAGGTGCTTGAACAGGCGCATGTTCCACGACTTGGCCATGGCCGATTCAAAGGCCACGCCCTGCGACTGCAGGAAGGAGTGGAAGCCCATCAGGCCCAGACCCACCGAACGCTCGCGCTGGGCCGAATAGACGGCGGCGGACATGGAATCCGGGGCGCGGGTGATGAAGTCCTCGAGCACGTTGTCGAGGAAGCGCATGATGTCCTCGATGAAGCGCGGCTCCTCGCGCCACTCCAGGAAGGTCTCGGCGTTGACCGAGGACAGGCAGCAGACGGCGGTCCGCTCGACGCCCCTGTGGTCCAGGCCCGTGTGCAGCATGATCTCCGAGCACAGGTTGGACTGCTTGACCGACAGGCCCAGGTCCTTCTGGTGCTGCGGCATCTGCCGGTTCACCGTGTCCGAGAAGATCAGATAGGGCTCGCCCGTCTGCATCCGGATTTCCAGGATCTTGGTCCACAGGTTGCGGGCGTCGACCGTCTTGCGGACCTCGCCGTTCTTGGGCGAGATCAGGTCGAAGGACCGGCCGTCGCGAACCGCCTCCATGAAGGCGTCGGTGATGTTGATGCCGTGGTGCAGGTTCAGGGACTTGCGGTTGAAGTCGCCCGAGGGCTTCCGGATTTCCAGGAACTCCTCGATCTCCGGGTGATGGATGTCCAGGTAGACGGCGGCCGAGCCGCGACGCAGGGAGCCCTGGCTGATCGCCAGGGTCAGGCTGTCCATCACGCGGATGAAGGGGATGATGCCGCTGGTCTGGCCCGCGCCCTTGACCTTCTCGCCGATGGAGCGGACGCCGCCCCAGTAGGTGCCGATGCCGCCGCCGTTGGAGGCCAGGGAGACGTTCTCGTTCCAGACGTTCTGGATGCCGTCCAGGCTGTCGTTCACCGCGTTCAGGAAGCAGGAGATGGGCAGGCCGCGATCCGCGCCGCCGTTCGACAGCACCGGGGTCGCCGGCATGAACCACAGCTTGGACATATAGTCGTAGACGCGCTGGGCGTGGTCGGCGTCGTCGGCGTAGGCCGTGGCCACGCGGGCGAACATGTCCTGATAGCTTTCGCCGGACAGCAGATAGCGGTCCTCCAGCGTCTTCTTGCCGAAGTCGGTCAGCAGGGCGTCGCGCGAACGGTCCAACTGCAGGCCCGAAACCACCGTCAGATGCGGTTTGTTTTCGGGCGGAGCGGAAGAAACCGTCGAGAATTCCGTTGCCTGCAGAGCTTCGCCGCCAGCCATATTCATCACTGCCCCGAACAAATCCGTTAGAAGACCGTGCCGGTTCGGGACACTATATGTGGTGTCTCCATCGCCGGGCTCGGCTACATATATGGGTGCATATCCCTAACCGCACGTAAAGCTCTTGACGCGCGGATTTCTTCCGAATCGGTGGGCGGCTTTCGCCACCCTGTGGAAATGACTCGGAAATTGGGGGCGATCACATTTTTCGACGCAGGCGCCCGGACGATCACGACCGCGTGAAGGCGACGAGGGGGGAACGGGTCGCCCAGCGTGGCCGTTAGCGGCCTATGGCTCCGCATCCCACCGCCTTCCTGACCCGCGCCCTGCGGGTCGCGCGCACCGAAATCGCCGCCGTGGCCGCCCTGCTGGTGGTCGCCCTGGGCGTCCTGACCTTCATCGAGGTGGCCGACGACATGCGCGAGGCCGACGGCCAGGCCTTCGATCTGGCCGTCCTGCATGCGGTGCGGCCCTATGCCCAGGACCCGGGCCGCCCCTGGGGGCCGTGGTGGCTGCACGAGGCGGCGGCCGACCTGACCTCCCTGGGCGGGATCGCGGTCCTGACCCTGTTCGCCCTGATCGCCCTGGGCTTCATGCTGATCCAGGGCAAGCGGCTGTCGGCCCTGCTGCTGCTCGCGGGCCTGGCCGGCGGCGTGGCCCTCAGCGAGGGGCTGAAGGCCCTGTTCGAGCGCGAGCGGCCGCCGCTGGAGTATCAGGCGGTGGAGACCCTGAACGCCAGCTTCCCCTCGGGCCACGCCCTGCTGGCGACGGTCTTCTATCTGACCCTGGGGGTCATGCTGACCCGCGCCTTCCCCCGCAAGAGGCTGAAGGCCTATGTCCTGGTCGTCGGGGTGGTCATCGCCCTGCTGATCGGCCTGACGCGCATCTACCTGGGCGCGCACTGGGCCTCGGACGTCTTCGCCGGATGGAGCGTGGGGGCGGCCTGGGCCATGGCCTTGTGGCTGGCCGCCTACGCCGTCGAGCGCCGGCAGAGGCTGCACGGCGCCCCGCTCCAGGACGCGCCTTCGACCAATGTCTAGCGGTTGGCGACGGCGGTTCGGCGGCTAGAAACCACGGATAGGCCCTCAAGGACGACGACCATGACCGACCACGCCGCCCTTTACGCAGAACGCCTGACCACGCCCGAGGCGGCGGCCGCCCTGATCCCCTCGGGCGCCAGGATCGCCATGGCCCTCGGCGTCGGTCAGCCCCCGGCCCTGCTGAAGGCCCTGGCCGATCGGGCCGAGGCGGGCCGGGTCGGGGACATCGACCTCTACTACCTGCTGTCCACCGCCATCGCGGGCGAGACGGTGCTGCGCTACGAGCTGACGGACCGCATCCGGCCTCACAGCCTCTTTCACGGCGCCATAGAACGCAGGCTGGAGGCGCGGGGCGCCCAGGACGGACGCCGGGCCGTCTGGTTCGTCCCCACCGGCTTCCAGCAGGCGCCCTCCGTCCTGACGCGGTCGGTCGGGGTCGACACCCTCCTGGCCACGGTGTCGCCGATGGACGCCGACGGCAATTTCAGCTTCGGGACCAACACCGACTACGCCCTGGCCGTGTCGCGAACGGCCCGCCGGGTGATCCTGGAGGTCAATCCGAACATGCCGCGGGTGTTCGGCGACTGCACGGTCCATGTCTCCCGGGTCGCGGCGGTGGTCGAGAACGCCGCCCCGCTGCTGGAGGCGGCCCGCGCGCCGCAGCAGTCTCAGGACCTGGTCATCGGCGGGATCATCGCCGACCTGATCGAGGACGGCTCGACCCTGCAGATGGGGATCGGCGGCCTGCCGGACGCCGTCTGCGCCGCCCTGCACGATCATCGCGACCTGGGCGCCCACACCGAGATGCTGACGCCGGGTCTGGTCGAGCTGATGCAGGCCGGGGTCGTCACCAATGCCCGCAAGACCCTGCATCCGGGCAAGAGCGTCTTCACCTTCTCCATGGGCGACCGCTCGACCTACGACTTCCTGCACGAGAACCCGGTCATGGAGGCCCGGCCCGTCGACTATGTGAACGACCCGGCCGTCATCGCCCGCAACGCCCGGATGGTCTCGGTCAACGCCACCCTCCAGGTCGATCTGTTCGGGGCCTGCTGCTCCGAATACCTGAACGGCCGCCAGTATACGGCGGCGGGCGGTCAGCTCGACTTCGTGCGCGGCGCCTCGGCCTCGGAGGGCGGCAAGTCGATCATCGCCTGCCATTCCACGGCGGCCAGGGGCAGCGCCTCGCGCATCGTGGCCCGGCTGGACGGGCCGGCGACCACGCCGCGCAACGACGTCCACTATGTCGTGACCGAGCACGGGGCGGTCGATCTGCGCGGACTGACCGACGACCGGCGCGCCCGCGCCCTGATCGGCCTGGCCACGCCCGAGTTCCGCGAGGGGCTGGAGCGCGAGGCCCGCGCCATGGGCTTGATCTGAGGGGCCGGCCCAGCCGAGAAACCGCATCGACTACGTGGTTTCTCGCATGGGGTAACGGAGGTTTTATTTAAGCTTTGGCGGCATTTTACGATTGTAACCGCTGTAACGGAGATCAGGATGAAGGGGCGATGGCGAGCATTTCGTCATGAGGCCGGCCAGACGGCCGGACCGCCGCCCCTTGTCTATGTCGTCCTTTTCGGCCTGTGCCTGCTGCTGGGTCACTGGAGCGCCGACACCTTCAAGGCGGTGATCGTCTGGCCCGCCAACGGGGTCATGCTCGCGGCCTTCCTGCAACTGAAGCGACGCCAGGCCCTGGGCGTCCTGGCCGCCTGTTTCGTCCTGAACCTGGCGAGCACTCAGGTGAGGGGCGACGTCGCGCCGTTCGACTGGCTGAACCCGACCTTGAACCTGATCCAGGTTCTCGTGGCGGGCGTCCTGGCGCGGCGGATATGCGGAGCGGCCCTGGACATGCGCCGGCCGCGCCGGATCCTGATGTTCATCTGCGGCGCGGCGGCTGCGGCCGTGGCCCTGACCGTCACCGTCAACGTGGCGGTCGCGACGGTCGTGAAGGACTATTCCACGGTCAAGGCGATCTTCGCCTGGCGGCACCTCTTCGCCATGGAGCTTCTCGGGCTGGCCACCATCACGCCTAGCCTGTTGCTGCTGGCGCGCGCCCACTGCTTCACCCAGAAGCGTCACTCCCAGCTGGAGATGACCCTGGTGCTGGGGGTGGTGACGGTCGCCGCCCTCTGGATCTTCACCCGCCAGGCGCCCCTTCTGTTCCTGATGTTCCCGCCGCTGATGCTGGCGGCCTTCCGCCTGTCGCCGCCAGGCGTGGCGGCGGCCCTGCTCATCACCACGGTGATCAGCGGCCTGATGACCATGACCGGCCATGGACCTGTCACGATCGCGCCGGTTCCCGACGTGCCCGGCCTGAACGACCTGCCGGAGCGCCTGCGGCAGATGCCGCTCTACTACGGCTTCCTCCTGGCGGCGACGGCGACCGCCCTGCCGATCAGCGCCCTGATGGCCGAGCGCCGCTCCTTCCTCGGCCGCCTGGCCCGTCGCACCGCCGCCGCCCATGAGCAGCGCCAGCGGGCCGAGGCCGCCGACGCCGCCAAGTCGCGTTTCCTGGCCCTGATGAGCCACGAGATGCGCACGCCCCTGAACGGGGTCAGCGGCTACGCCGACCTGCTGGCGCGGCGCACGGACCTGTCGCCCGAGGCGCGCGATCAGGTCGAGGCCATACGCCAGTCGGGCGAAGGCATGCTGAGCCTTGTCGAGGACGTGCTGGAAATCTCGCGCGGCGACGCGCCCCTCCAGTCCGAACCCTTCGACCTGGAAACCATGATCCAGGACGTCCTCCTGCTGGAGACCTGCGCCGCGCGGGCCAAGGGAATCCGGCTGGAGACCATGCTGGCGTCCGGTCTGCCCCGGCGCTTCGTCGGCGACGGGCGGCGCCTGCGCAGCGCCTTGCGCCACCTGGTGTCCAACGGGATCAAGTTCACCGACCACGGCGTGGTGCGTCTGAAGGCGGCCTACGCCGACGGCGACCTGTCGCTGGAAGTCTCCGACACCGGGATCGGCGTGGGCTCCGACCTGGCGCCCCGCCTGTTCGACGTCTTCGCCCAGGGCGACGATTCCCTGAGCCGTCGACACAGCGGGACGGGGGTGGGCCTGCCCATCGTGCGCCGCCACGCCCGCTGCATGGGCGGGGATGTCACCCTTGTCGCGACCTCGCCCTTCGGCTCGACCTTCCGGCTGAAGGTTCCGCTGCAGGCGCTGGAGACGCCGGAGATCGTCGCGCCGGAGCATGAGCCGGCGCCCCTGCGCGCCCTCATAGTGGACGATCACCCCGTGAACCGGCGCATGCTCAGCCTGCTGGTCGGCGTCGGCGGCTATGAGACGGTGGAGGCGGAGGACGGCGAGCAGGCGGTGGAGGCGGCCGGCCTTGAACGCTTCGACCTGATCCTGATGGACGTCCGCATGCCGCGCATGGACGGGCTGGAGGCCACGCGACGGATTCGCGCCATGCCCTTCCCCGCCTGCGACACCCCCATCCTGGCCGTGACCGCCGACGCCATGCCCGAGGATGCGGCGCGCTGCCTGGCGGCGGGCATGGACGCCCACCTGGCCAAGCCGATCACCCACGACCGCCTCTATCTGGCCATCGAACAGGCCTGCCGCGCGGCGTTCGAACGTCGAGGTTCGGCCGCGGCCTGAAACGGATCAGGCGTCGTCGGCGCCGAAGGGGAAGCGTTCGGCCCAGAAGGCCTGGAGCGCGGGCAGGGCGTCGACCCGCCGCACCACCTCGGCCATCCGCGGCGCCTCGGCGTAGAAGCGGGCGCGACGCGGCGTCCAGCGGCTGGCGATGGCGACATAGAGGTCCAGCACGCTGAGGTCGTCGCCCAGAAGGAAACGGCCGGGTCGAACCTGTTCGTCCATGACGCGCCAGCATTCGGCGACGCGCTCAGCCGTTCGTCTCTGCACTTCGACCTGGGCCGCCGGATCCTCGCCCGCCAGGCGTGAAGGCACGTCACGCACCCAGAACATCGAATAGATGGAGGCGGGGATGAAGCACATCCAGCGCAGGAACTGCGCCCGGCGTGGATCGTCGATCCCCGGCGCCAGTCGCGCCTGCGGATGGCTGTCGGCCAGCCAGATCAATATGGCGGCGCTCTCGGTGATGATCTCGCCCCGGGGCGTGACCAGGGTCGGAATCTGACGCATCGGGTTGGCGGCCGCGACCTTGTCGCGCTCGACATCCCCTTCCCAGGTCGGGGCCTCGACGACCTGATAATCCAGGCCGATCAGGGTCATGGCCGCCTCGACCGGAACCGATCCCGAGCCGGCGGCGCCGTAAAGCGTGATGATGTTCATCCCCAGGCTTCTCCCCATCTGATTCGCGTCGGACCACCACATCTAGCGGTCAGGTGAAAATGTGATCGCAAGATAGGCGTATTCCGACTTGGCGCCGGACGCGACCGGACGCATGGTGAAACTCGCTTCTCCCGGATTCGCTTCAGGTCATTTTGATGAACGCCCACTCCTCGATCATCCGTCCCGGAACGGCCGGACTGCTGACGCCCTCCGCCGCCTACAAGCCCTTCCGCTATCCGTGGGCCTTCGACATGTGGAAGAAGCAGCAGCAGGTCCACTGGATGCCCGAAGAGGTGCCGCTGGGCGAGGATGTCAAGGACTGGGCCGCCAACCTGACCGACAGCGAGCGCAACCTGCTGACGCAGATTTTCCGCTTCTTCACCCAGGCCGACATCGAGGTCCAGGACAACTACATGGAGCGCTACGGCCGGGTCTTCAAACCGACCGAAGTGAAGATGATGCTGGCCTCCTTCGCCAATATGGAGACGATCCATATCGCGGCCTACGCCCTGCTGCTCGAGACCATCGGCATGCCCGAGAGCGAGTTCGGCGCCTTCATGGAATACGAGGCCATGCGCGACAAGCATGACTTCATGGGCCAGTTCGGGGTCGACACCGACGCCGACATCTGCCGGACGCTCGCCATGTTCGGCGGCTTCTCCGAGGGGCTGCAACTGTTCGCCAGCTTCGCCATGCTGATGAACTTCCCGCGCCAGTCCAAGATGAAGGGCATGGGCCAGATCGTGTCCTGGTCGGTGCGCGACGAAAGCCTGCACTGCGAAGGCATCATCAAGCTCTACCACGCCTTCAACAAGGAGACGGGGGCCGTCACCCAGGCCGTGGCCGACGACATCGTCGACTGCTGCAAGACCGTGGTGGCGATGGAGGACAAGTTCATCGACCTGGCCTTCGAAATGGGCCCGGTGAACGGCATGACGCCGGACGACATCAAGTCGTACATCCGCTTCATCGCCGACTGGCGCCTGCGTCAGTTGCAACTGCCGGAAGTCTACGGCGTGACGGAAAACCCGCTGCCCTGGCTGCAATCCCTGCTGTCGGGCGTCGAGCACGCCAACTTCTTCGAGGCCCGCGCCACTGAATACTCCAAGGCGGCGACGCAGGGGTCATGGCACGGCGCCGACGGCGTCTGGGACAGCTTCGATTCCATGCTGCGTCGTCGTCAGGACAGCACCGAGGCCTGATGGCCGCATCCGCCCCGGTCCGCACGGCGCTGGTCGGGTTCGGCTACGCCGGGCGCACCTTTCACGCGCCCCTGATCGCCGCCTGTCCGGAACTGCATCTGGAGGCGGTGGTCAGCCGCCAGGCCGAGGCCTGGCCTCAGGCGCGGGCGGCGGCGTCCCTTGACGAGGTTCTGGCGGATCCGGCGATCGAACTGATCGTCCTGGCCACCCCTAATGCCCTGCACGCGGCCCAGGCCGAGGCGGCGTTGAAGGCCGGCAAGGCGGTGGTGGTGGACAAGCCCTTCACCCTGACCGCCGACGAGGCGCGGCGGCTGGCGGCCCTGGCCGATGAGCGCGGCCTCCTGCTCTCCGTCTTCCACAATCGGCGCTGGGACGCGGACTTCCTGACGCTGAAGGCCCTGATCGCCGAGGATCGGCTGGGGCCGGTGATCCGCCTTGAAAGCTGTTTCAATCGCTGGCGGCCCCAGGTGCGCGATCGCTGGCGCGAGGGCGACGGGCCGGGCGCGGGTCTCTGGTACGATCTGGGACCGCATCTGATCGATCAGGCTCTCTGTCTGTTCGGGCGGCCGCTGGGCGTGGCCTGCGACCTGGCGATTCTGCGGCCCGGCGGACGGGGCGTCGACTACGCCCACGCCGTGCTGCGCTACGCCGACAAGCGGATCATCCTGCACGCCGACATGGTCACGCCCGCGCCCGACGCCCGTTTCGCCGTTCACGGCGCGCGGGCCGGCTGGTCGAAGCAAGGCCTGGACGTCCAGGAGGACCAGTTGAAGGCGGGGCTGCGGCCTGGCGCTGCGGGCTGGGGCGTCGATCCGCGTCCCGGCGTGGTCGTGGACGGCGCGACCGGCGCGCGAGAGGTGGTGACGGGACCGCCCGGCGATTATCCCGCCTATTACGCCGCCGTGGCTCGCGCCCTCCGCGACGGCGCGTCCAATCCGGTTCCGCCGTCCGAGGCCGTGGCGGTGATGGAGGTGCTGGAGGCGGGCCTGCTCAGCGCCGAGCGCCGGGCCGAGGTCGCCCTCTAGTTCGGCGTCTGGCGTCCGGCGTTGCAGCGGGCCCGGTCTCCGCGCTCGCAGGCGGCCACGGTGGCGCGCCAGTCGGCCATTTGGCGGTCATAGGCGGCCTGGGCCTCGGCGGCGGTCCTCAGATCGGCCTCGTGCCGTTCCTGAGCGGCGCGCGCGCTGGCGTCGGCCTGTTCGAGTTCGGCCTGGTATTGCGCCTGGGCCTTGGCGAAGGCGGCGGCGTTGGCGCGGTCC
This sequence comes from Brevundimonas faecalis, assembly GCF_040549405.1. Taxonomy (NCBI): domain Bacteria; kingdom Pseudomonadati; phylum Pseudomonadota; class Alphaproteobacteria; order Caulobacterales; family Caulobacteraceae; genus Brevundimonas; species Brevundimonas faecalis. Next base: position 177,254 of record NZ_JBEPTF010000001.1, read on the forward strand.
TCGTTCTCGGCCAGGTCGTTCTGGGCGGTGATCTCGGCGTTCAGGGCCTGGGTGCGACGCAGCTCGTCCGGATCCTGGGCCGAATCCGGCGCGCGGTGATAGCGCTCGCCTCGCGCCCTGAGCAGGTCGCCGACCGGGTCGGCGGCGGGCGCGGTCTGAGCTGTGGACTTCGGAGGCTTCGTCTGCGCTTGCGACGCGAGCGGTCCCGCCAGGGCGGCGACGAGGGCCAGGGCGGCGACGGTGCGGATCGATCGACGGGGGGTCATCGGAAATCTCCTTCGGCGCGGATCAGGCGCTGCGAGCTTGGCCTTTTTGTGGAGCTGTGGAAACAACGTCCCGGCAAACCCTCGGCTGCAGGTTCGCGGTCTTCAGTTCGGCAGGCGCAGTTCGAAGCGGGCGCCGTCCGCGCCCGTGTCCACCAGGGTCAGGGCGCCGCCGTGGGCGGCCGCCAGTTCGCGCGAAATGGTCAGGCCCAGGCCGGTGCCGTCCGTCTTGCTGCCGCTGACGAAGGGTTCGAACAGGCGTTCGGCCAGACGGGGCGGGATGCCGGGTCCGTCGTCGGAGATCAGGATCACGGCCTCGGCGCCTTCGACGCCTGCGCGAACCGTGACGGCGCCGCGACCCTGGCGATCCGGCGCGGCCTCGACGGCCTGGCGGGCGTTGCGCATCAGATTGACCAGGATGCGATGCAACTGATCGCCGTCGGCGTTGACGGCGAAGCGGGGGGGCAGGTCGCGGACCAGACGAACGCCGCCCTCTTCCAGTCCCGCGTCCTCTGCGGCGGCGGCGACGGCGCGGGCCAGCAGCATCTTCTTCCTCTGCGGCTCGGGCTCTTCCGACCGCCCGTACTCCAGGACGTTGCGCGCCAGGGCGGCGGCGCGGCCCAGGGCGCGCTCCAGCCGGGGCAGGGCCACGGCCACCAGGGGGTCGCTGGAGCCCGACAGGCGCTCGGACGCCATCTGGGCCGAGGTCAGCATGTTGCGCAGGTCGTGGTTGATCTTGGCCACCGCCTCGCCAAGGGCGACCAGGCGGGCGCGCGAACGCAGGGACTGGCGCACCTCTTCCTGCATGCGGGCCAGTTCGCGCTCGACCCGTCCGATTTCGTCGTGGCGGTCGGACGGGGTTTCGCCCTCGCTTTCAGGATCGGCGGCGAAACGCTCGATGGAGCGGGTGACGCGTCGCAGCGGCTGGAGCACCAGGAAGGAGAGGGAGGCGTAGAGCAGGCCGCCCGCCACCAGGGCGATCAGCAGGGACTTGAACAGGCTGTTCAGCAGGAAGCCCTTCAACTCCGTCTTCAACGGAGCGGCGGGGGCCAGGATCTCGATGAAGTCGCCGGAGCGATAGCGCGGCTTGGCCTGGACGCGGATGGAGCGGTCGGGATGGCCGAACAGGGTCTTCCACGGGTCCAGCAGGCGGGCGCCCATGTTGCGGCGGCGCAAGTCGATCAGTTCGGGCGCGCGCGGCAGGTTGGGCGCCTGCAGCAGCAGGCGGCGCACGCCCTGTTCGCCCACGACCACCGACTGGACTCCGCCGATGCTGAGAAGCTGCTCGGCGGTCGAATCCTCGACGGCGGAATAGGGCAGGGCCTCGACCCCGACCGAGGCCAGTTCCGCGGCCTGGAGCCGGTCCATCAGCCAGCGCTCCTGGAAGGAGGCGGCGCTGGGTACGATGATCAGGGCGGCGACGGCCAGGGTGAAGACGACCGTCAGCAGCAACAGCCGGCTGGACAGGCCGTCGGGCGCATGGGGCGTCAGCCGTTCGCGCAGGGTGATCGGCGGGCGTACGGCGGGGGCCGTGTCCGGGCGGGTCTGCAGGCCTGTCTCGATCGTCCTGGGCTCCGTCATGCGGCGTCCGCGCCGTGTCGACCGCGCCGATTCTGCACTAATTTGAGGCCCAGGGGCAGCAGCATCGACAGGAAGGCCACGCCCAGCAGGGGCCACATGAACTCGGCGAACAGGCTCTGCAGGTCCGGATCGGGATCGCGGACCAGGATTTCGTTCAGGCCCGACCCGATCCAGCAATAGATGATGTGGGCGGGCAGCAGGCCGATGAAGGTGGCGATCATATAGGGGCGCAGGGGCGCCGACATGACCCCGGCGGCCACATTGATCAGGTGAAAGGGCACCGACACCACCAGGCGCGCCACCAGGACGTACCAGAAGGTGTTCCGGTCCACGCCCTCGCAGACCTTGCTCAACAGGCCGGTGTCGGCGGCGGCGCGGCGGCGCAGCGACTCGCCCAGGGCCGTGCGGCCGACATAATAGACGGCCAGGGCGCCGATTGTGGCGGCGAAGGCGGTGGCGATCCCTCCGACCCAGGGACCGAACAGATAGCCGGCCGTCACCGTGATGAAGACCACGCCCGGCACCACGCTGGCGGTCAGCAGGGCGAACAGCAGCATCAGGGCCAGCAGGGTCAGCAGATAGTGCTCGTCCGCCAGGGCCTGAAAGGCCGTTCCATGCTCCCGCAAGGTGTCCAGCGACAGGTAGCGATTCCACCCCATGCCGAAGATCAGGGCGATCGCCGCCAGCAGGATCGCCAGGGGCAGATATCTCTTGATCCGGTTCAAACGGGGCTTCGTCCTCTGCAACTGCTTGTCCATATACGGATTCACCGTCCTTGCGCCCCAGGAACGGCGTTGCAGCGTTGACTCATTCGCCATCGCCGCTTATACGCCCGCCCTTCCTACGGCGGACATGTGGTCCGTCGCGTACAACCCTGTAACCCGGAGCCGAACGTGAAGCGGACCTATCAGCCGTCGCGACTCGTGCGCAAGCGCCGTCACGGCTTCCGTTCGCGGATGGCCACCAAGAACGGACAAAAGATCGTCGCGCGTCGCCGCGCCAAGGGCCGCAAGCGCCTGACGGCCTGACGTCCCGCGCCCATTACCCTTTGGGCGGGCGCATGACCGATCCGATGAAAATTCATCGCCTGCTGCGGCGGCCCCAGTTCCTGGCGGCCGCCAAAGGCGTTTCTCAGGCCCGCGGCGCCGTGGTGGTTCAGCAACTGGACCGCCGTGACGGAAATTCCGCCGTCGGCGTCGGCTTCACCGCCACCCGCAAGATCGGCGGGGCCGTGGTCCGCAACCGGGCCAAGCGCCGTCTGAGGGAGGCCGCGCGGCTGCTGACGCCGCAATACGGCCGCCCCGGATGCGACTATGTGTTCATCGCCCGCATGGGCACGGCGGACCGCGAATGGGACCGCTTGCTTGACGATGTGAAATCGGCCCTTACAAGGCTCGCAACCCCGCGCGCGGCTCCCGATATGGGGGATGCGGCGAAAGCCGCCGCCCGCGCCACCGACGATTCCCGCCCGACCGGCCAGGACCGCTGATCCCCATGCAGAACGAGAATTCGCGCAACACCATCATCTTCTTCGTGTTGGCGGCCCTGATCATGGGGGTCTACTACTTCCTGGTGATGCGGCCCCAGGCCGAGATGCGTCGCCAGCAGCAGGTCGCCGCCGCTGAGGAAAAGGCCGCCAAGGCCGGAACCGCGGGCCTGACGCCGGAATCGGCCGCCCCGACGGCCTTCGTCGCCAGCCGGGCTCAGGCTCTGGGCGCCGCCGCCCGCGTGCCGATCCAGACGCCGACCCTGAAGGGCTCGCTGTCGCTGCAGGGCGCGCGCATCGACGACCTGTTCCTGACCCGTTACCGCGAGACGCTGGATAAGAATTCCCCGCCGGTCGAGCTGTTCCGTCCGCAGGGCATGGAGCACGCCTATTTCGCTCAGTTCGGCTGGAGCGGTCCCAACGTCCCCGGCGGCGTCCCCGGCCCGAACACGGTCTGGACCCTGACCAAGGGCGCGACCCTGACGCCGACCACCCCGGTCGAGCTGACCTGGGATAACGGCGCCGGCCTGCGCTTCACCCGCGCCATCGCCATCGACGACCAGTACGTCTTCACCGTCAAGGACACGGTCGCCAACCTCAGCGGCCAGCCGATCACCATCGCCCCCTACGGCCGCGTCGAGCGCCAGGGCGTGCCGACCGACCTGGGCAAGCAGATGATCCTGCACGAAGGCGCCATCGGCACCTTCGGCGCGGACGGCGACTATTCGACCAAGCAGGTCAAGTACAAGGACTGGGCCAAGAAGCCGCGCATCGAGAACGAGTCGACCGGCGGCTGGCTGGGCATCACCGACAAGTACTGGATGGCCGCCCTGATCCCCGATCAGAAGGAGAAGATCGAGGGCCGGTTCGCCGTGCGCGATCCCGACGGCGCCAACGTCCATGAAGCCGCCATGCTGGGCGCGACCCGCACCATCCAGCCGGGCCGCCAGATCGAGGAGACCCAGCGTCTGTTCGCCGGCGCCAAGCGCGCCGAGGTGCTGAAGGCCTATGAGCAGTCGCTGGACCTGCCGCGCTTCGTCTACGCCATCGACTGGGGCATGTTCTGGTTCCTGACCCGCCCGATCTTCACCGTGGTGGAGTTCTTCTACGGCGTCCTGGGCAACTTCGGCCTGGCCATCCTGGCCCTGACGGTCGTGGTCAAGCTGATTATGTTCCCGCTGGCCAGCAAGTCCTACGAGAGCCTGTCCAAGATGCGCCTCCTTCAGCCCAAGATGGAGGAGATCAAGAAGAAGCACGGCTCCGACCCGCAGAAGCAGCAGCAGGAGATGATGGCCCTGTACCAGCGGGAGAAGATCAATCCCCTGGCGGGCTGCCTGCCCATCGTGGTCCAGATTCCGGTCTTCTACGCCCTGTACAAGGTGCTGTTCGTCACTATCGAAATGCGCCACGCGCCCTTCTTCGGCTGGATCCGCGACCTGTCGGCGCGCGATCCCTCGACCGTCTGGAACCTGTTCGGCGCCATTCCGTGGGATCCGGCGACCCTGCCGCTGCTGGGCAATATCCTGAACGGGCCGCTGCACCTGGGCGTCCTGCCGATCATCTACGGCCTGACCATGTGGCTGCAGCAGTCGATGAACCCCCCGGCCCAGGATCCGATGCAGCGCCAGATCTTCGCCTTCCTGCCCTTCATCTTCACCTTCATCATGGCCCCGTTCGCGGCCGGCCTGCTGATCTACTGGGCCTGGAACAACATCCTCTCGATCGCGCAGCAGTACATCATCATGCACCGCTTCAAGGCCGAGAACCCGATCGACAGCTTCTTCGCCCGCTTCAAGAAGGCCTGATCTGTTGGAACCCTCGGACGAGCCCAAGGTCGGAGAATATTCCGAGGCGGAGATCGAAGCCGCGCGCGTCCTGTTCGCGCGGCAGGCGACCTTCGTCTTGGGCTGCGCCAAGATCGAGCAACTGCCCGATCCCGACCTGCCTGAAATCTCGTTCGCCGGCCGTTCCAACGTCGGCAAGTCCAGCCTGATCAACGCCCTGGTCGGCATGCACAAGCTGGCCCGGGCCTCGAACGAGCCGGGCCGCACGCGCGAGGTCAACTTCTTCGATCTGGACGGCCGCCTGCGGCTGGTCGACCTGCCCGGCTACGGCTGGGCCAAGGCGTCCAAGACCACGGTCAAGAAGTTCCAGGACCTAGGGCGCGACTACCTGCGCGGCCGGGTGACGCTGAAGCGGGTCTATCTGCTGATCGACGCCCGCCACGGCCTGAAGAAGGTCGACGACGAGGCTCTTGACGCCCTCGACCTGTCGGCGGTCAGCTATCAGATCGTCCTGACCAAGGCCGACAAGCTGAAGAAGGGCGAGGCCGAGAAGGTGCAGGCGGCGACGCTGAAGGCCATCTCCAAGCGTCCCGCCGCCTATCCGGCGGTGCTGGTCACGTCGTCGGAAAAGGGCGCGGGCATTCCGGAATTGCGCGCCGAGATCATGCGCACCACCGGCGTCGAACTGACGTAAACAATCGTCACCGATTGAACTGCCGCGCTGCTGGCGCGTTGTCCCTGTTCTCAATCAGGAGAGGGAATTTCTTAATGCGTAAAGTCGTCTTCATCGGCCTGGCTTCCGCCTTCGCCTTGTCCGCCGCCGCCTGCAGCCCCTCGGGCGGCAAGACTGAAGGTGAAAAGGCCGGAGAGGCCGGCGCTCCCGCCGCCGCCCCGGCGTCCATGGATGCGCCCAAGCCGGGCCTGTGGCGCATCACCACCGCCATGGAAGGCATGCCGGGCGGCGCGTCCGTGCCGCCCCAGGAAGTCTGCATCAAGGAAGCCAAGCTGGAGGCTCCGGCCAACGCCCAGCCCGCCGGCGCCCAGTGCACGAGCAAGCCCTTCGCGCGTGAAGGCGACGCCATGGTCGCGTCGTCGAGCTGCACCCTGCCGGGCAATATGAAGGCCGACTCCACCATCCGCGTGACCGGCGACTTCAATAGCCGCTACGTCACGGAAGTGACGACCAAGATGGATCCTGCGCCGACCCCGGCCATGGCCCAGACCAAGGTCACCATGACGGCCGAACGCGTCGGCGACTGCCCCGCGGCCGCCGGCTGAAACCTGTCGTGATCGTTCGACCGGTATGGCGCTGCGCAAGCGCGGCCCCATATCGGTCGGATGATCCCGCTTTCCATTCTCGACCTCGCGCCCGTTCCTGAAGGCTCGGACGTTTCCCAGGCCCTGGCCAACACCATCGACCTGGCCCGACATGCCGAGCGGTTGGGCTATGGGCGCTACTGGCTGGCCGAACACCACAACATGCCCGGCATCGCCAGCGCGGCGACCTCGGTCGTCATCGGCGCCGTGGCGGCCGCGACGCGCCGCATCCGCGTCGGCGCCGGCGGCGTCATGCTGCCCAACCATGCGCCCCTGGTGATCGCCGAGCAGTTCGGCACGCTCAACGCCCTCTATCCCGATCGCATCGACCTGGGTCTGGGCCGCGCGCCCGGATCGGACCAGGCCACGGCGCGAGCGCTGCGTCGCACGCTTCAGGGCGATGTGGACGCCTTCCCTCAGGACGTGATGGAGCTGATGCAATGGTTCGCCCCGGCGCAGGAGGGGCAGCGCATCATCGCCAATCCGGGAGAAGGCCAGGCCGTGCCGATCTGGATCCTGGGCTCATCGACCTATGGGGCCCAGTTGGCCGCCCATCTGGGCCTGCCCTACGCCTTCGCCAGCCATTTCGCCCCTGGGGAGATGATGCGGGCGCTGGATGTCTATCGCCAGACCTTCCGTCCGTCCCCGCATCTTGAAAAGCCCTATGTCATGCTGGGCTACAACGCCTTCGTCGCCGAGACGGACGATGCGGCGCGCCTGCTATTCTCCTCGGTCCAGCAGGCCTTCGTCAATCTGCGCACGGGTCGGCCCGGCAAGCTGCCGCCGCCCGTGCAGGGCTATTATGAAGGGCTGGATGCGGCGGCGCGGGGCATGATCGACGCGGCCTTGGCCTGTTCGGCCGTAGGAGCGCCGGAAACGGCGCGTGAAGCGGTGGAGACCTTCGTGGCTCGGACTGGCGCGGACGAATTGATGATCACCAGCCAGATCTGGGACCCGGCCGCGCGTGTCCGGTCGATCGAACTCTTGGCGCAGGCGGTTGGTCAGTCGTCGGGTGACGAGAGCGTCGATTGAGACGACGGGGAGAGGGAGGGGGCCTGCTCCGCCGCTCCTGCCTGAGAGGCGGCCGCCGTGTCAGACAAGAGGCGCCAGGACACCCCTAGACGAATGGCGTCCGCCAGATCCTGGGGCGAGATGGTCAGGCGTTCGGTCAACCGTAACCTCAACCCGTGACAGGCGGACAGGATGGCCGAGGCGTGGCGCACATCGGTGAAGACCGAGCCAGCGCCTATCTGCGATAGAGAAGCATAACGCCAGCCGAGGTCTGGCGGAGCGTCCTGGATTATTCGCCACTTTTCTTCAGGCAAGAGACCGTTGGTTAGTCGTTCCCAGGCCGTGTCATGACTTCGCCTGCGGTAGTGACCGGGCTGGTCGGGCAGACCGTAGCGCGCATAGATTTCAGCAGCGGCGGCCTCAATCGTCTCGACCTGAGTCAGCAGGTCATCAGCGCCTTCAAGAAGAGGTTGTGGGATGAGTGGTTCAACCGCCGCCGAAGGCGATGATGCTTCACGACGACGGCTGAACAATCCAAGCACGGCCTAGTTGAGATTGAGAGTGCTGGTGACCGAGACGTCGTAGACGACACGGGTGATGCTCTGAACCACCTCGAAGAATTTACGCATTTCGGCAGCGCCGGCGCGCGGCGCATAGATGAGGTCGTCCGGCTCGATCTGGAAATTGCTGGCGATGAAGAAGCCTTCGCCTTCCCGCAGGTTCAGGCGATAGACGACCGGCACGCCGCGTGAGGTCGCGGGTTGCTGAATGCCGAGCGCCTGAGCGACTTCTGGACGCTCGAAGCGGAAGACCAGAACCGAGCGGGCGTCGGCGAGGTTTGAATCAAGTCCGCCCACGCCGCTGAGCGCTTCGGCCAGGGTCAGGGGGCCGGGCGGCAGTTCGCTGCGCGCAACGGCGTTGAAGGCGCCGAAGGAGCTGAAGCGGCGGGGTTTGTAGACGAGGTTCACCTGGTCGCCGCGCTGCAGGCGGACGTTCTCGTTGAACTCGGTGGTGACGACCGACATGGGCGCCGAATAGGTCTGACCGCCGCGCTGAATGCGGACGTCCACGTCATGGATCGAACGCGAAGAGCCGCCTGCCGCCGCGATCACGTCGAGGATGCGGTCGCTGTTGGCTGACAATGGCTGGCGACCCGGGTTGCGCACGTCGCCGAGCACGGTGACGGTGTTGGAGGCGTTGCCCGCCAGGGTGACGATGACCTGAGGATTGGCGACCTTGCCGATCAAGGCGCGTCTGACCGCGGTAGAGGCTTGTGCAGGGGTCAAGCCTTGCACATTGACCGCGCCGCCGAAGGGAATGGACACTGCGCCGTTTCGGTCCACGATCAGAGGGGGCAGGGTTTGGTTGCCGCCTTGCGGCGTTCCGCTGGAACGCGACCCGCCGCCGAAGAGGCTGCCGCTCGGGTCGAAAATGCTGACGGCCAGGGTGTCGCCCACGCCGATGACGTCAGTCGGCGCCTCGCTGGAGGCCAGGGCCAGGGTGCTGAAAGAGCGCGGCGGCGCGGCTTTCAGGCGTTCGCTGAGCGTGAAGTCCAGATCGACGAGCGCATAGTCTCCCGTGCGTTCGGGGGTGCTGGCGGCTTTGACGACATTGGAGCCCGACGGCCCGTCGCGCGGCAGGGTCGAACACCCGGCGAGAAGAGCGACGATCATCAGGCTGGCGGCAGTGCGGGTCATTGCGTCTCTGCTTTTGGTTCGTTCCATGCTTACTCGGCCGCGGCCTAAGTCGCCAGAGGGCGAAGGAAGCGCTTTTCGATCAGCTTGAAATGGGCGGGCCAGGTCGGCGCTTGATAGGCCGGCGCGACGGGCCTGTGGCGCGTCGCCGTCTCCAGGGCGTTCAGCCAGCCGAGGCCGTCCAGAGGGTCGACCAGGGTGGCTTGGGGCACCAGTTCTCGGTGAGCGGCGATGTCGGATGCGATCAGGGGAACGCCCATGGCGCAGGCCTCCACGGCGGGCAGGTCGAACCCTTCGACGGAAGAGGGCGCCAGGACGGCGTGCGCCCCGCGCATCAGGTCGGTCAAGGCGGCGTCCGGCAGGTTTTCCACCTGATGCACGAGACCTTGGATATTGGGGCCGCGTTGAAGATGATCCAACACCGCTTCGTTTTCCCACCCGTAACGTCCCACCAGCACAAGGCTGGGGGTCTCGGCTCCCATCTTCTCCTGCAGTCGTCGCCACACAGTCAGGAGGAAGGCGAGATTCTTGCGCGCTTCGATCGTGCCGATGTGAATGAAATAGGGACGTCGTGACGTGGAAGCGACCCCGGCGTGAAAGACAGGCTCTAGTCCGAGATGGGCGACGTCGACGGAAGGCGCGGTAATTTGATCACGGTCGGCGAAGGCGAGGAGCTCGTCGGCCGTATACTGGGAATTGACCACGATATGCGACGCATGACGCAAGGCTGTTCGGACGCGCCGCTTGTGTTTGTCGCCGTCTCCGGGACGGCAGAACTCCGGATGGGTGATGGGGATCAGGTCATGCAGCATGACGATGCTTTGAATCCCCTGAGCGGTCAGGCTCGACAGGATGTCCGGCGTGTTCAGACTGGTGTGGCCGACGTTGAAATAGAGTTTGGCGGGAGGAGGAGCGTCGACGCGACGAGAGCGGAAATACTGCTTCCAGACTCGCGTTTTCTTGCCGGTTTTGGGCTGGTCGGGGTCGGGGGCCTCACCGATGACGGACTGGGCCGTGTGGTCGGTTTCCAAGGCCGCGAAAAGGCGTTTCTCATTTGCATTCAAAGTTCGGTCGTCGCGAACTCCGGTCCAGCGCGTGCGCAAATCGGTCAAGCATTCACGGAACCAGCGGTCATCGACCGCGGCGAGTTGGTCGTGTTTCGAACGCACGGGAACCATGCGGTAGACGGGATGGTTCACCAGCCATTCGGCATAGGCCAGACAGACACGATCCACGCCGGTCGGTGCGCTGCGCTCGGTGCGGCTGATCAGCCGGCTGGCGTCGAATAGGATGTCTTGCATGATCTAGGCGACGTAGCCGGCCTGCATCAGTTCGGCGATATGGATGATCGCGACAGGACGTCCGCTCTCGACCGCTAAAAGATTGGAAATCTTGTTGGTGCGCAGCAGATCGACGACGTCGCTCATGCGGGCGTCCAGATCCACTGTAATGGGCGAGCGGCTCATGATGTCAGCGGCCTGGATGGAGCTGATATCGTGTGAAAATGCGCGACGGATGTCCCCGTCCGTAATGACGCCCGCCAGACCGCCCTCGGCGTTCAGGACAGCGACGGCGCCCTTGCGGCCGGCGGTGATGGCTGAGACCACTGTGCTGAAATCGGCGTCCAGAGGCACGCTCGCAGGCGTTGCGGCGTTGTCGCCCATCCATTCCCGCACGGTCTGCAGACTCATCCCCAGTGCGCCACCCGGGTGATGCAGGCCGAAGTCCTCTCGCGTGAAGCCTCGTCGATCCATCAGGACCATGGCCAGGGCGTCGCCGATAGCCAGGGTCATCAGCGTCGAGGTGGTCGGGGCCAGGCCGTTGGGGCAGGCTTCCGCGACCTTGGGCATGGTCAGGCAGACGGCGGAGTTGCGGCCCAGGAAGCTCTGCGGCCTCTGAGTGACGCCGATCACCGGAATGTCGTTGCGCTGGCAATAGAGCAGGGGGTCCCGCAACTCGCGGCTTTCGCCCGAGTTGGAGATGGCCAGAAGGGTGGTGTCGGGACGCAGCATGCCCAGATCGCCGTGGCTCATCTCCGCAGGGTGGACGAAGAAGGAGTTGGTGCCGGTGGAGGCGAGGGTGGCGGCGATCTTGCCGCCGATGTGGCCCGACTTGCCCATGCCGGTCACGACGACATAGCCCGGCCGAGACAGGATGACGTCGCAGGCGCGAGCGATGGAACCGTCGATCGACCGTTCCAGGGCAGCCAAGGCCTCTATGTAGAGTTGCATGACGTCGCGAGCGCGACCGGTCATGGCGGCGATCTGTTCCGGCGAGGAATGGACGAGATCGGGCATGAAGTTTCGACTCCTGGGCCGCCGGACCGCTGGGGCGGTTCTTTGAGACGTTATGGCGAATTGCCCCATCTGACCGAGCCGCACAATGGGAGCCGCAGTGCAAACGTCGGCTGAAGGGACAACCTTAGCGGCCGTCGTGCGTTACCGAAGGTCTCGACAGCAGCAGATTGACGAGCTCGGACCCATGCAGACCGCATCCGGGGCGACGGCGCTGCGCCTGCCCAGGCCGCCCGCCCGATTGGACCGCCCCTCCCTGTTTCTCGACTTGGACGGAGTGCTGGCTCCTTTCGCGCCGAGCCCGGACGCCGTGGAACCGGATCCCCGTCGCACGAAGGTGCTGCGTCGATTGATCCGCCGCCTGGAAGGGCGCGTCGCCGTGGTCAGCGGGCGCACGCTCAGCGAAATCGACAGGATCAGCGACGGAGCGGCGATGGCCGCCTCGGGCGTGCATGGTCTGCAAAGGCGGCGCGGCGACGGCGGTCGTTTGGATCGGAAGCCTGATCCGGCGGTGCGCCGTGCGATGCGCGCCTTTTCCGACTTCGCTCGAACCCGGCCCGGCGTGATCGTTGAGGACAAGCACCTATCCGCGGGTCTTCATTTCCGTCAGGCGCCCCAGGTTTCGGCCGAGGCGCTTGCGCTCGCCGAGGCCTTGCAGCGGGAGACAGGTCTGGATCTGCAGCCCGGCGTCATGGTCCTGGAACTCAAGACGCCCGGAACGGACAAGGGAGCGGCCATAGTCGAATTCATGGCCGAGACGCCTTTCAGCGAGGGGACGCCGGTCATGGTGGGCGACGACCTGACCGACGAACATGGTTTCGAGGCGGCGGAGCGTCTGGGCGGTTTCGGCGTCCTGGTCGGACCCGAGCGTCCGACGGCGGCGCGCTATCGTCTGACGGACGTGGCCGAGGTTCTGGATTGGCTGGAGGGACTGGCGGAGGACATGGCATGACGCGCCCCAATCTCGATCTGGCCCCCATCGGAAACTGTTCCGTCAGCGCCCTGGTCGATCGGCGTGGTCGTTTCGTGTGGGCCTGCGCGCCGCGCGTCGACGGCGACCCGGTCTTCTCCGCCCTGATGGACGGCGACGAACCCGATCACGGCTTCTGGGCGGTGGAGCTCGAAGGCGTGCAGACGGTGGAGCAGGCCTATGTGCGCAATACGGCGGTCCTTCGTACGGTGATGACCGATGAAAACGGCGGGGCGATCGAGATCATCGACTTCGCGCCTCGCCATCTGAAGCATTCGCGCATCTATCGGCCGGTGGCCTTCGCCCGGGTTGTGCGGCCTCTGTCAGGCGCGCCGCGCGTCGTCATTCGCCTGCGCCCATCGGCCGACTGGGGCGCGCGCCGGGCGGAGATGACCTCGGGATCGAACCATATCCGCTATCTCTGCACCGATGTGACCTTGCGGTTGACCACCAACTGTCCTGTCTCACACGTGCTGGACGAGCGCGCTTTCCGGCTGGAGGGAGAACTGGCCTTCTTCCTGGGGCCGGATGAAGGCTATGACCAGTCGGTCACGGCGGGGGTGTCGGCCGCCCTGGACCTGACGATCCAGCACTGGAAGCTGTGGACGCGGACCCTCTATCTGCCTCTGGACTGGCAGGAGGCGGTGATCCGCGCGGCCATCACCCTGAAGCTGTGCGTCTTCGAGGAGACGGGCGCCGTGATCGCGGCCATGACGACCTCCGTGCCGGAATTTCCGGAAAGCGGGCGTAACTGGGACTATCGCTACTGCTGGATACGTGACGCCTATTACACGGTGCGTGCGCTGAACCGGCTGGGGGCGGCGGACATTCTGGAAAGCTATCTGGCCTATCTGCGCAATATCGTGGACGGGGCGCACGGCGGTCATGTTCAGCCGGTCTACGGCGTGGGCATGGAAGCCGCGATCGGAGAAAGCATCGTCGACAGCGTCGCGGGCTACCGGGGCATGAAGCCCGTGCGCATCGGCAACCAGGCGCACGAACATCTGCAGCATGACGTCTACGGCCAGATTGTTCTGCCCCTGGTCCAGGCCTTCTTCGACGAGCGTCTTTTGAGGCCCGGTTCGATCGAGGATTTCCGCGCTCTGGAGAAGGTCGGGGACCGCGCTTTCGCTCTGCACGACCAACCGGACGCGGGTCTGTGGGAGTTCCGCACCATAGCCCGGGTGCACACCTATTCTTCCGTCATGTGCTGGGCGGCCTGTGATCGGTTGGCCAAGGCGGCCCGGCATCTGGGCTTGGCGGATCGCGCCAGTCTGTGGGAGGAGCGCGCCAGGACGATCCGCGCCAGGATCGAGGCGGAGGCCTATCTGCCGGACGAAGGCCGCTTCGCCGCCAGCTTCGGCGGGCGGGAACTGGACGCTTCCCTGCTGCAGATGACCGATCTGGGCTTCCTCGACGCGCGCGATCCGCGCCAGGTGAAGACCTTTGAGGCGGTCGAGCGGGATCTGAAACGTGGCCCTTATCTGTTCCGATACGCCCATCCCGATGATTTCGGAGAGCCTGAGACGGCGTTCAACTTCTGCACCTTCTGGTTCATCGAGGCCCTGCACCTGAACGGCCGAACAGAGGAGGCGAGGGCGATCTTCGAGGAGATGCTGAGCCGTCGTACCCATGCCGGTCTGCTCAGCGAGGACATCGCGCTTCAGGACGGCGAACTGTGGGGCAACTACCCGCAGACCTATTCCCTGGTCGGGATCATCAACTGCGCCGTCCTGCTCAGCCGATCATGGACGGACGCGCGATGAGCCGGCTGATCGTGGTTTCGAACCGGGTCTCGGCGCCGCGCGATCCCGCGGCGGGCTCGGCCGGCGGTCTGGCCATGGCCCTGTCGGCGGCCTTGCGGAAATATGAGGGTCTGTGGTTCGGCTGGTCCGGGGAGACGGTCGAAAGCTTCACCGGCGAGCTGAAGATGGAGGACCGCGCCGGAGTCACGGTCGCCACCGTCGACCTGGAGCCGCAGGACGTCGACGAATATTACAACGGCTACGCCAACAAGACGCTGTGGCCCCTGTTTCACCATCGCGTGGATCTGAGCGCCTATGAGCGTTCCTTCGGCGAGGGCTACGAGCGGACCAACCGTCGCTTCGCCGAGGTGCTGCAGCCCCTGATCCGCCCCGACGACGTCATCTGGGTGCACGATTATCATATGATCCCCTTGGCGAGGGATCTGCGGCGGCTGGGGGTGAAGAACCGGATCGGCTTCTTCCTGCATACGCCCTGGCCGGCGCGGCAGCTTCTCGTGACCCTGCCGCATCACCGGCGCCTGGTGGAATCCATGTTCCACTTCGATCTTCTCGGTTTTCATACACAGGAATGGCTGGAGCTGTTTCAGCGCTACGTGGAGGTCGAGGCGCGAGGAAGCGTCCTGCCTGACGGAAGGATTCACGCTTTCGGGCGCAGCGTTCAGGGCGGGGTCTTTCCCATCGGCATAGACGTGGAGGGCTTCCTGGCGGCGCGGAACTCGGCCCTGGGCGTCAAGACCTATGACCGTATGGCGGCGTCGGCCGCCTTTCGGTCCATGATCGTGGGGGTGGACCGGCTGGACTATTCCAAGGGGCTGGAGCAGCGTTTGCTGGGATATGAGCAGTTCCTGCACGATAATCCGGAGGCGCGCGGCAAGGTCTTCCTGCTGCAGGTCACGCCGATTTCTCGCGACGAGGTGGATGTCTATCAGGACATTCGCGTGCGGCTGGAAACCCTGGCGGGACGGATCAACGGCGCCTTCGCCGACATGGACTGGCAGCCGATCCGCTATCTGAACCGCACCTATCGACGCGACCAACTGGCGGGTATCTATCGCGCGGCCCGCGTGGGGTTGGTGACGCCCCTGCGCGACGGCATGAATCTGGTGGCCAAGGAATATGTGGCGGCCCAGGATCCGGAAGATCCCGGCGTGCTGATCCTGTCGCGCTTCGCCGGGGCGGCGGAACAGATGGGCGAGGCCCTGCTGGTCAATCCCTTCAGTCGGGAAGAGCTGTCGGAAGCGATCAACAAGGCCCTGACCATGCCGCTGAAGGAGCGCATCCGAAAATGGAAGGCGCTCATGCAGGTGGTGCGCGACACCGATGTCGCGATCTGGCGGGACGACTTCGTCCACGCCCTGACGGAGGCGCCGAGGAAAGGGGGCTGAGCGTCCGCCGACACGCGTTCAGCCCCCTCGGATCGGCTTCAGCCGTTGTGGTGTTTCTGCGCCTTCGTCAGTTCGATCATGCCCTGGGCCGCGCCCATCTCGGGCACGATTTCTCCGGTGCGGTCGGAGACGAGGGCGAAGTGGGCGGCCACCTGCTCCGCGGCATCGGGACCGACGGCGAAGTCGCCCTGGGTCAGGGTGACGTAGGCGCGTTCGAAGCCGCCGGCGCCGGCGGCCAGGATGGCGCGGGTCGGGGCGTCCCGGCTGACCAGATGCAGCAGGCCGGGCGTGACCAGTTCCGGCCCCAGCGCCTCCAGCGGCAGGCCCTGAAGATCCTCGGTCATGCGGGTGTGGGCGGTCGGGGCCAGGCAGTTGACGCGGATGTCGTTCTTGGCGCCTTCGATCGACAGGGTCTGCATCAGGCCGACCAGGGCCATCTTGGCCGCGCCGTAGTTGGCCTGGCCGAAGTTGCCGAACAGGCCGGATGAAGAGGTGGTCATGACGATGCGGCCGTAGTTCTGCTCGCGCATGATGTCCCACACGGCCTTGGTGCAGTTCACGGCGCCCATCAGATGGACGTCCACCACCAGGCGGAAGTCGTCCAGGCTCATCTTGGCGAAGGACTTGTCGCGCAGGATGCCGGCGTTGTTCACCAGGATGTCGATCCGGCCCCATCGCGCCATGACGTCCGCGACCATGGCTTCGACGGCGTCGACGTCGGTGACGGATGCGGCGTTGGCCATGGCTTCTCCGCCCGCGGCGACGATTTCCGCAACCACGGCTTCGGCGGCCGAGGCGGAGCCGCCCGATCCGTCTCGGGCGCCGCCCAGGTCGTTGACGACCACCTTGGCGCCGCGTGCGGCCAGGGCCAGGGCGTGTTCTCGCCCCAAACCGCCGCCCGCGCCGGTCACGATCGCCACCTGTCCGTCAAATCTCAGAGCCATTTTGAAACCTCCGTCCTGTTTCGAAATGGTCCTAGCAGGCGTCAATGAGTGTAAAAACCGCAATTTATGTTGGAATGGCGCCACACATGCCACATTCAATAGGTTATAGGCGGAACTCGAACGATCCGACATCGTTCGGCCCCACGAGCGTCACGTGCTACATACGTCGACTTTCGGATTAACGGACTAAGTGAGGACACTATGAAGTTGAAACTTCTCGCCAGTGTCGCTGCAGCCGGGC
This sequence comes from Brevundimonas faecalis, assembly GCF_040549405.1. NCBI lineage: Bacteria > Pseudomonadati > Pseudomonadota > Alphaproteobacteria > Caulobacterales > Caulobacteraceae > Brevundimonas > Brevundimonas faecalis. Next base: position 193,990 of record NZ_JBEPTF010000001.1, read on the forward strand.
TGTTCGCAGCCGGCGCCGCGTCGGCTGAGCCGGATGGTTGGTACGGCGCGATCGACGCGGGCTACCACATCATCGACGACATCAACACGGAATCGTCCACGACCGGCCATAACTGGAACTGGGAAGTGAACGACGGCTGGGCGGCTTTTGCTCGTCTGGGCTACCGGTTCAACCCGAACTGGCGTGTTGAACTGGAAGGCGGCTACCGCTCGGGCGACATCGGTCGCGTGCGCGCCTCGACGGGTCCGCAAGGCCTGTGCAACCTGACGCCGGCGACGGGTCCGTGCCACTCGCCGGAAGGCGACATCACCTCGACGACCCTGATGGCCAACGTCATCTATGACTTCGGCTCGCCGGAATGGACCTTCCGTCCGTTCGTCGGCCTGGGCGTGGGCGTGAACCGCGTCAACGTCGACACGGTCGGCCGCCTGCGTCAGACGCCGGGCGTGACCTTCACGGCCGACGACACCTCGACCAAGTTCGCCGCTCAGGCGATCGCGGGCGTGGCCTGGGCCGTTTCGGACCGCGCCAACATCGACCTGACCTACCGCTATCTGACCGGCGACGCCGCGTTCGACACCTCGGTGGCCGGCGCGGGTTCGATCCCGTTCGGCGAACTGTCGGGCGACTACGACCAGTCGCACACCGTGACCCTGGGCCTGCGCTATGCGTTCGGCGCCGAGCCGGCTGCTCCCCCGCCGCCGCCGCCCCCGCCGCCGCCCCCGCCGCCCCCGCCGCCGCCGCCCCCGCCGCCGCCTCCGCCGCCTCCGGCCAAGCCGGCCGCGCGTCAGTTCGTGGTCTACTTCGACTGGGATCGTTCGGACCTGACGGCCGAAGCCCGCTCGGTGGTGACGCAGGCCGCCAACTACGCCAAGTCGGGCGCGCCGACGCGCATCCTGGTCGTCGGTCACACCGACACCTCGGGTTCGCCGGCCTACAACCTGGGTCTGTCCAACCGTCGCTCGCGCACCGTGGCTGACGCCCTGGTCGCTCAAGGCGTCAACGGCGGCGTGATCTCGCTGGACGGCAAGGGCGAAACCGCTCCGGCCAAGGCTACCGGCGACGGCGTGCGTGAGCCGCTCAACCGCCGCGCCACCATCGACATCAACTTCTAAGATCCCAACCGGTCGGGCCAAACCCCGACCCAAGGAATCTAAGAAGGTCGAAATGAATGAAGCCCGCCGATTTGCACTAGTCGGCGGGCTTTATCTTTAGCCGGTCTATGTGATAGGTCGCGCCCTTCTTGGGTGTTGCTTTTTTGGAAGCAATCACGACACATTGGCGACATGCCTTGGGGGGCGTATTGGTTTGCGTCCATGCCAGCAGCGCGTCCGAAAGAAGATTCTGCATTGCTCGCTCCCTTCGACCCTGATCATCCCGAGACACTTCTCGGCGTAGCCGATGACTTACGTGGTCGACGTTTTCTGATCGTCACGGCTCCGTTCGGACGTTTCGGCGGTCTGCTGGCGCGCGCGCTCACGGAGCGAGGGGCCTTTGTCGCTCGCATGGTGTTCAACGCTGGCGATTCCGCTTCCTGCCGTCATGCAGAGCGTGTCGTCTTTAAAGATGAGCCTTGCGTGTGGCCTGAACGGGTCCGAGCCTTGGCGGCCGAGTTTACGGACCTTGTGCTGTTCGGCGAGGGCGGCGCCTATAATCAAGGGGTTCTGTCGCAAGGCGATAGGCTGACGGCGAGCGTCTGGGTACTTGAAAACGGATACTTCCGGCCCGACTGGATCACGATGGAGCGTGGGGGCGTGAACGCATCCAGCAGGCTTCCTCGTCGGGCAGAGGGCTATGGCGCCCCGAGTCCGGAGCTTCCCGTGACACGGCAGATCGGCAAGATATTGCCTTATCATATTGTGAATATCAGCCGGTATCATCTGCTGGCGTCTCTCGGGGCGCCCCTCTATCCGGCCTATAGATCGCCCTACAGCGCGGCGGCGTGGCGACAATTCCTGGGGCATGTTTGGCGCTATCTGGGGCTGCTCCTGCAATCGCGGCGGGGGCTCAACACCTCCGTCATCGCCGCTCGAGGGCCTTTCTTCATCGCCTGCCTGCAGCGTGAAGGGGACGCGCAACTGCTGCGCTACTCGCGTTTTGCGGACAATGCGGCCTTTCTCGCCGAAGTCATGGACAGCTTTGCCCGCTATGCGCCGGCTGATCGCCGTCTCGTGGTCAAGAACCATCCCCTTGATCCGGGCTTGGTCAATCTGAGAGCGATCACGGCGCGTCTTGCGAGCGAGCGGGGTCTGTCGAGCCGCGTGGACTTCATCGACGGCGGCAATCTGGCTCAGCTTTGCCGAGCTTCGTTAGGCATGGTCGTCAATAATTCCAGCGCCGCGCTCTCTGCGCTCGGCTTCCATACGCCGGTCAAGGTGATGGGTCAGGCCTTCTTTGATTTCGAAGGCCTGACGGATCAGCAGACGCTCGCCGGTTTCTGGAAGAAGCCCGTCGCAGCGGATCCCGAGTTGTTCACTCGCTTCAGGGCCCATGTCATCGACAGAACCCAGATCAACGGCAACTACCACGAACCGCGCGCCATGAAATGGACCGCGCAAGCCGTCGCTCAGGCCTTCACGGCCTCGCGCGCCGGGGACTGATTCCGGTAATCCACAGGGGTGTGGCGCCGTTGTCACCTTGGCCCCTTGTCATATCACTGTCACACGACTGTCGTCCGACCTTCCCACAGGGGGCTTAAGGCGCGGGCATCGCGATAGGCGCGTCAGCCTGACGCATAGCCCACGCCATATTCATCACTGGGGATACAGACCGATGACCAACCGCAAGCAGCTGTTCTGGGCGACGACCGCCCTCATGAGCGGCGTCCTCATGGCCGGCGCCGCCTCGGCCCAGTCGACCGCGTCGCAAGCTGTCGAAGAACGCGCCACCCAGGTCGGCGACGTCGTCGTGACTGGCGCACGCGGGCCTCGCGCCATCGAGGGCGTGGTCGCGGAAAACAACCCCAAGTCGCGTGCTACGATCACGGATCGGTATATCGGCACCCAGGCTGCCGGTCAGACGATTTTGAACTCCATCAACCTGCTGCCGGGTGTCAACTTCACCAATAACGACGCCTTCGGCGGCGCGGGCGGTGATTTGACGATCCGCGGTTTTGACGCTGCACGTGTTTCGTTGACGCAAGACGGCATTCCGCTGAACGATACCGGCAACTACGCCATCTACTCCAACCAGCAACTGGATCCGGAACTGATCCAGCGCGCTGCTGTGAACCTGGGTACGACGGATGTCGACAGCCCGACGGCTTCGGCCACTGGCGGCACCGTGAACTACATCACTCGTCGCCCCGCCAAGGATTTCGGTTTCATTCTGCAACCGTCGCTGGGTGAGTACGGCTACAAGCGTATCTTCGCCCTGCTGGATACCGGCGAGATCGGCCCGTGGGGCACGACGGCTTGGTTCTCGGCCTCCAAGACGACGTATGACCACTTCGTGGGCGCTGGCGGCGTCGATAAGATGCAACTGAACGGCCGTATCTATCAGCCGCTTGGCGATAACGGCGACTTCATCTCGGTGACGGCTCACTACAATGAGAACCGCAACGAGTTCATGCCGCGTGTCACCCTGGCTCAGTTCAAGGCCGGCAACGCCTATGATCGCGACGACTACAACACGGTGCGTTCGCAGGCTACGGCGATCAACCCGTCCAACACCGGCAACATTCGCGGTCAGTCGCGTTTCACTCTCTCGGACAGCCTGCGCCTGACGATCGACCCTTCGTTCCAGTACACGCTGGCGCACGGCGGCGGTACGCAGACGATGAGCGAGACCGACCCGCAACTGCGCGGTAATTCGACCGCCGCTGGCGTGGATCTGAACGGCGACGGCGTGATCAACGGTGCAACCCGCGTGACTCTGTTCCGTCCGAACATCACCAACACGCACCGCTACGCCGTCACCAGCTCGCTGATCTGGGACGCTGCCGAAGATCATCAGTTCCGTCTGGCCTACACCTTCGACTGGGGTCGTCACCGCCAGACGGGTCAGTTCGGCTATCTCGACGCCAACGGCTTCCCGGAAGATCCGTTCGCGGGTCGCAACGGTCGTCCGGTCAAGCTGCCCGACGGCACGATCTTGCAACGCCGTAACCGCCTGTCCTACGCCATGCTCAATCAGATCGCGGCGGAGTATCGGGGTTCGTTCTTCAACGACGCTGTGGATGTGACGCTGGGCGCTCGTGCTCCCTTCTTCGATCGTGAGCTGAACAACTACTGCTATCAGCGCGACACCTTCAACGCCTACTGCACCACGCAGGTCGGCACGCCGGTGGCGGGCACTGATCTAGTGACCTTCCCCGTTTCCTCGATGAACGGCAGCGCCTCCAATCAATACGGCAAGCCCCGTTCGTTCGATAAACAGTATGACGCTTTCCTGCCGAACGCGGGCGTGACCTGGAAGTTCGCTCCGAACCAATCCCTCTACGCTTCCTATGCTGAAGGCTTCTCGGCGCCGCGTACCGACGATCTCTACGACGTTGTGGATGTGAACCCGGAGCCGGAAACCACCAACTCCTACGACCTGGGTTACCGCTACCAGTCGGGCACGATTATCGCTTCGATCGCCGCCTGGAAGACGGACTACGCCAACCGTATCGTTCGTACGTTCGACGAAGCTGCGGGCATCTTCCTGACCCGCAACGTCGGCGATGTGACGCTGCAGGGGATCGACGGCCAGATCGGTTGGTCGCCGATGGACAAGTTGTCGCTGACGGCGTCCTTCACCTATACGGACAGTGAAGTGAAGAACGACCTGCCGAACGGCAAGGACACCAGCGGCAAGCCTATCTTCATTCCCACTGCAGGCAACCAACTGGTCGAAACGCCGGACTGGCAGTTCGGTGGTCGCGTGGCCTATTCGATCGGCAAGTTCGACCTGGGCTTGCAAGGCAAGTACGTTGGTGAGCGTTTCTCGAACGACATCAATACCGAAGTCGCTCCGGATTACCTGACCTTCGACCTGGATGTCCGTTACAACCTCGCTTCGGTGGGGGCTGGCGGCTCCTATATCCAGTTGAACGTCATCAACCTCTTCAACGAGGAATATCTGGGCGATATCACGACCTCGACCACGGGTTCGGCTCAGTATCAACTGGGCGCTCCGCGCACCGCCATGGTCACTCTGCGCGCTTCTTTCTAAGAAGCTGCAGATTCAAGACAGGAAAGGGCGGTCCGGAAACGGGCCGCCTTTTTCTTTGTCTCGGGTGCGTCTACGGCGCCTCGTCCTGTCTGAGAGGCCAGGCTGCGGCCCATCGCCCCGCAAACATTGAACCCCACGCCGTCTCGGCCTATCTGGCGCGGTCTGCCTTTCTCCCGTTCGGATCGACTTCGCCCATGACCCAACCCATCCCCGCCGAATGGTCGCCGCATCGGGCCATGTGGGTCGGCTGGCCCAGCCACGAAGAGCTGTGGGGCGAGTATTTCGCCCAGGCCCAGGACGAGGTCGAGGCTCTGGTGCGGGCTCTGGCCGGTCCGGGTCGCGAACAGGTCAGGCTGATGATCGGCAACGAGGAGGCCCTGCCCGGCGTCCGCGCGCGGTTGGACGGCGTGGCTGGAATCGAGATCGTGGCCGCGCGGTTCGGCGACATCTGGCTGCGGGATACGGGTCCGATCTTCAGCGCCGGATCGGCCGTCGCCAACGCCTTCGGCTTCAACGGCTGGGGCGGCAAATATGTCTACAAGCATGACGATGAGGTCGCCGACTGGATCGCCGACTTCTCGGGCGTGCCGGCGACGCGCCATGACTTCATCCTGGAAGGCGGAGCCCTGGATCATGACGGGGAGGGCACGGTGCTGACGACGCGCCAGTGCCTGCTGAACCGTAACCGCAACGCGAACTGGACCCAGGCGGACGCGGAGGCGGCCCTGGCCGAGGCGGTCGGCGCCAAGGTCGTGGTCTGGCTGGGCGACGGCCTGCTGAACGATCATACGGACGGTCACGTCGACAATCTGGCGCGCTTCGTCGCGCCAGGCGTCGTGGCCTGCCCCATCGCCTTCGGCCCCAAGGATCCGAACGCGGAGGTCTATGACGAGACGGCGCGTCTTCTGTCGGAAACGACCGACGCCATGGGCCGCAAGCTCAAGGTGTTGCGTATCCCCTCGCCGGGCCTGGTGCTGGACGCTGACGAACGGCCGATCCCGGCCAGCCATATGAACTTCCTGGTCGCCGACGGCGCCATCGTGGTGCCGACCTATGGAAACGACATGGCCGGCCGCCTGGCGGGCGAGGCCCTGGCTACGGTCTTCCCGGATCGGGAGATCGTCCTGTCGCCGTCCAACGCCGTCCTGACCGGCGGCGGATCCTTCCACTGCATCAGCCAGCAGGAGCCGGAATGAGTGGCGAGGAGCGAGTGGCGAGTGGCGAGGTACGCCATTACCGCGACCTGCTTGTCTGGCAGAAGGCGATGGCCTGGGTCGAAAGCGCCTACGGCTTGAGTCGAAACTGGCCGGTCGAGGAGCGTTTCGGTTTGACCAGTCAACTGCGTCGCGCCGCCGTTTCCGTACCTTCCAATATCGCCGAGGGATGCGCCCGCCGCGCTACAGGTGATTTCATACGCTTCCTCGGCATCGCGCGCGGTTCATTGGCGGAAGCCGAGACGCAACTGATCCTGGCGGAGCGCCTGTCCTATCTGTCGGCGTCGGACGTCGGATCGTTGCTGGACGCCGCTGATGAGATCAGCCGAATGCTCGCATCCCTTATTGGTAAGCTGGAGGACCGCCGCAAATGACCTCTCTCGCCACTCGCTACTCGTCACTCGCCACTCCGAGGACCATCAGCGTCGCCGCCATCCAGACCGCCTATGGTCAGGACATGCAGGCCAATATCGACAAGACCGTCGCCCTGGTGCGCGAAGCGGCGGCCAGGGGCGCCCAGGTCATCCTGCCTTCCGAACTGTTCCAGGGGCCCTATTTCTGCGTGACGCAGGAGGAGCACTGGTTCACTTCGGCCTACCCGTGGCGCGAACATCCGGCCGTGGTGCGGATGCAGGCCGTGGCGAAGGAACTGGGCGTCGCCATTCCAGTCTCCATCTATGAGAAAGAGGGGCCGCACTACTTCAACTCCATGGTCATGGTGGACGCGGACGGCGAGGCCCTGGGCGTCTATCGCAAGAGCCATATCCCCGACGGTCCCGGCTATCAGGAGAAGTACTACTTCCGGCCGGGCGACACAGGCTTCAAGGTCTGGAACACCCGTTTCGGCTGCATCGGCGTCGGCATCTGCTGGGATCAGTGGTACCCGGAGGCGGCGCGCGCCATGGCCCTGCAAGGGGCGGACGTGCTGATGTATCCGACCGCTATCGGCACGGAACCCCAGGATGCGGACCTGGACACGGCCCTGCCCTGGCGGCGCGCCATGCAGGGACACGCCGTGTCGAACGCCATGCCTGTCATCGCCTCGAACCGCATCGGCCACGAGACCCTGACCGAGACCGGCCAGACCTTCTACGGCCACTCCTTCATCGCCGACCATCGCGGCGACCTGGTCGAGAGTCTGACGGAGGAGGAGGGCGTCCTGGTCCATACCTTCGACCTGGACTTCCTGGATCAGTACCGCGCGGCCTGGGGCTTCTTCCGCGATCGGCGCCCCGAACTGTACGGCGCCCTGGCGACAGGCCGTCCGGCCTAACGATTGAGGTTCCGGGCCACGACATTGCCGGTGGCGCCGTCGCCGTCGTCCAGGCTGCTGCCGAAAGGATAGCCACGGTCGGCGCCGCAATAGCTGCGCCGGCCTTCGCGCGCGCCGACCACGACCAGGCGGGGCCGCAGACGCGCGGCGCCGGTGAAGAGGTTGTCGGTGATCCGATTGTCGGACGGCGTCTGGTGGCGGATCACGCCGCGCTCCCCGCAGTTGCGATACAGGAAGACGCCGCCGCGTCCGCTCAGTTCGATCCGGTTGCCCGTGATGAGATTGCGGGCCGAGCCGTCGACGGCCACGGCTTCACGCGTCGTCCGGACGGCGATCCGATTGTTCTCGATCCGGTTGTCGGCGCTTTCGGCGTCCAGATAGACGGCGGTCGAGGCGCTGCGGCCTGTCAGGGTCGAGCGGGTCAGGCTGAGCTGCGTCACCCCAGGCCCGACATAGAGGGGAATGGACCCCGTGCCCTCGATCGTCACCTGGTCGAGCGCCACCTGGCGAGGCGCGGCGTCCTGGGCTGTCTGGATATGTCGGGCGGTGCGCGAAGAGGCGCGCAGGTCGTCGTAGCTTCCGTCGGCGCCCATGCCCCAGACGCGCACGGCGCCGTGGATATGGCAGTTCGCGATGCGGATGTCGGTCGGCCGGCTCCAGACGTCGGCGGCGATGCGGCGGGACCAGACGGCGACCGTGGGCGAGCGGGTCGTGGTCGGGACGCCGGGCCTACCCAGCCGACCTCCGCCGCAGTCCAGGCCGGCGCCGGAGGCTTCAGCCCCCTCGATCAGGACAGGGCGACTTACGGACTGATCCTGGGTCAGGGTCGCTCGGCACCTCAGCCGGAAAGGCGTGGTCGCATCCGCCGTCAGGTCGCGTACTTCTTCAGCGGAGCAGGGGCGGGCGGCGGGCAGGGACCAGGCCTCGGGCGCGGCGGCCGACAGCAGCGCCGCCAGCAGGCCGAAGCTCACGGCAGGGGCGTGGCCAGGGCCAGGCGTTCGGACGCGCAGCCCGGGCTGGTCAGGCCGGTCGCCCGCACGGCGGCCAGTTCGAGCCGGGCCGCGGCCAGGTCGTCGGCGAAGCCGGGCGTACCGACGGCGGCGGCGAACACGGACTTGCCCAGGGTTTCGCCGGTCGCGACGTCGCTGGGATAGTGCATGCCGCAGACGAGGCGGCTGAGGCCCATCTCATGGGCGATGCGCCGGACTTCGGAAGCGCGTTCGGGTTCCAGGGCGGCGAAGGCCTCGCCGTAGACGGCCGCCACGGTCGAGCTGCCGGACGGATAGGAGGCGCTCTTGCGGCCTGCTTCGCTGACGGTCTGGCAGGGGCGGCGGCTCGGATCGTCGCCGACGGGGCGGGGACGGAAGGCGCGCGCCTTGACCAGTTCGGCGGCCGCGTCCGAGTCGTCGAACAGGCGTTGCATCAGACGGTTCAGATTAGGGGTCTCGGTCGAGCCCAGCCGCAGGCCCAGGGCGCAGTCGAAGTGCTGTAGCGCCAACGGCGGACGCAACTCGGCATGGGCGGTGGCCAGCAGCCAGCGGTCGCTGTCCTCCAGGGCGCGGAAACGATCGGATCGCGCCTTGTCGGCTTGGTCTGTCGGAGAGCCGACGGGAGGAGGGGCGGGAACGGCGTCGGCGAGGGAGCGGATCGCCGCCGCCGACAGATAGCCCTTGAGCTCGACCGCATGGGCGGTCTCGGGGCGCAGAGCGGCGGGGGTGCCGGCGGCGCAGGCCGACAGCAGGACGGTCAGGCCGAACAGGCCGCAGGCGGCGGCTTCCCGCCCGCCGCACTTCACGCTCCGGCGCTCCAGCTCAGTTGGACGGAGGTCAGACCGCCTTCGCCGGGCGCGGCGACGACTTCCAGCATGGGGCCGTCGGCCTTACGCGAGGCGGCGCTGTAGGCCCGGGCGGCGCCCTGGTTCATGGAGTTGACGGGGGCCAGGCCCGCGGCCTCGGCCCGTTCGCGATAGAAGGCGACGACGGCGTCGGGGGCGGCTTCGGTCGTGAAGGTGATCATGCCGCCGGCGCCGGCAGGACCCGTGGCCTGGGCGGCGGGGCCGTCGATCTGGGCGCCGGGATAGAGGGCGGCGAAGATCGGGGCGTCGTCGGAGGCGGGTTGAGCGTCGCCGCTCGGCGCGGCGGCGGCGACCGCCGCGGCCGCGGCCATGGGCGTCTCGGTCGATGCCGGCGGCGACGCGGCGTCCGCGACGAGATCAGCGTCCGGCGCCGCCTCGCTTCGTCCGTCACAGGCGCCGAGACCCAGGGCGAGGGCCACGGCGACGGTCGCCACGCTACGCTTCATAACCGCCTACGTCCTTGAGACTGTTCAACTTGATGAACACCGTGGCCCATCCGTGCGGCGGCAGCAAGGCGGTTCAACCGTTCAGCGACTTCTGATCGTCGTTCGCAACGGCGGAGGCGTCGCGGTCAGCCGCTTCCTGGGCCATGCGCCGACCTTCGTCGGCCAGGGCGGCGTTGATTTCATCCTGATCCGGATCGATGTCCGAGCCCGAGGCCGAGCCGCCTCGCAGGGAGCCTGCCCGGGTGTCCGATCCCGAATCCGTGCCTTCCAGCGCCTTCCGGCGAGCCTCGGCCTGGTCTTCTTCGCTCATGTCGGCCTCCGTCGTTTCTGAAACAAGGCGGAAAGCGGGGCTGCAGTTCCCTGTGTGCGAGACGATGGGCGCCATAAAGAAAGAGCCGCGACCCTGTTCGGATCGCGGCTCCATGTCTTTCGAACCCGAAGGTTGCTTCAGCGCTTGCGCTTGCGCGCGCCGGCCTTGCCCTTGGGACGCGACAGGCGGACTACCTTGCGGGCGGCTTCCTCGGCCGAGGTGCGGACCGTGGGGATGGAACGCGGGGCCAGGCCGTAGAGCGAAGCCATCGGGGCGTCCTCGACCGCGGCGATCTCGTGCTCGCCATAGCCGTTGAAGCCGGTCGTCATGGCCACGCCGTAGGCGCCGAGCATGCCGATTTCGATGAAGTCGCCTTCCTGCACGTCGGCCGGCAGCCAGAACGGACCCGGCATGTGGTCGATGCTGTCGCAGGTCGGACCGTAGAAGCGGAAGGGCTTCAACTCCGACGAGGCTTCGGCGTCACGGACCAGCTTGGTCGGGAAGGGCCAGCGCGAGTGGGTGGCGTCGAACAGCGAGCCATAGGACCCGTCGTTCAGATACAGGGCGTCGCCCTTGCGCAGGTCCACGCGGCACAGCACCGACGAGGACTCGGCCACCAGGGCCCGGCCGGGCTCGCACCAGAGCTCGGTCGTTTCCGACACCGGCATCTCGTTGAAGCCGCGATGGATGGCGTCGGCGTATTCCTGCAGATCCGGCGGGACCATGCCCGGATAGACCGAGGGGAAACCGCCGCCGACGTCGACGATGTCGACGAAGACGCCCGCCTTCTTGATGGCGCGGCCGACCTGGGACATGGCGGCTTCATAGGCCGTGGGGCGCATGCACTGCGAGCCGACGTGGAAGCTGACGCCCATCAGGCCGTCCTTGACCGCCTGGCGTACGGCCAGCAGCAGGGCGGGGGCCTGGTCCGGCGAGACGCCGAACTTGCCCGACAGGGAATAGGCGGCGCCGTCGGCCGAGACGGCCATGCGCACGACCAGGTTCAGGTCGTCGGCGTCGTTGGTCGCCTCGATGATCTTCTGCAACTCGTCATGGCTGTCGAGCACGAAGGTGCGCACGCCGTGATCGGCGTAGGCGGCACGGATCGCGCCGCGGCTCTTGACCGGGTGCATGAAGGCCAGGCGCGCGTTCGGGCTGACCGAGCGAACCAGCTCGATCTCGGCGAGCGAGGCGACGTCGAAGGCGTTGACGCCCTGCTCGACCAGGGTCTCGATGACCCAGCGCGAAGGGTTCGCCTTCACCGCATAGAAGACGTCGGCTTTCAGATTATCCTGGAACCAGCGCGCCGCTACGGAAACCGAACGCGGTCGCACGAGTGCGACGGGACGTTCAGGGGACCGCTCACGGACCAGGTCCAGGGGAAGTTGGTACGTGCGCAATTCACGTAACCCCCTGATGATTGTTAACCCAGACCGGCGTTAGCGGCGCAAGTTGGGACCTACGGGGTCCGCCGGAACGCGCGATATGGGGTCATTGGCCTGTCATGTAAAGTGGAAATTTTGTGGCGAAGCGGGGCCTCGGGCGTCGCGCGGGCGCCGCGTACTGGACGAAATCGACGCAGGCATGCCATTAAGACTTGCCGAAACGCGTCTGAAGCGTCATGCGGCGCCCCCTGTTGCAACCGACACCCACGGGTTCATGAGTTCTTCAACCGCCGCCGTCGCGTCCGTACGGGATGTGTCGAAGACCTATGGAGCTAGGAAGGCGCTCGACGGCGTGTCCGTCGAAGTGGCCGCCGGCGAAATGGTCGCCCTGATCGGTCCGTCCGGATCGGGCAAGTCCACCCTGCTGCGCTCCATCACCGGCCTGCACCCCATCGATCCCGGCAAGGGGACGATCCAGGTGTTCGGCGAGACCGTTCAGCAGAACGGCCGCATCACGGGCGCCGTGCGCAAGGCGCGCGGCCGCCTTGGCATGATCTTCCAGCAGTTCAATCTGGTGGGGCGTCTGTCGCTCTTCTCCAACGTCATGCTCGGCGCGCTCGGGCGTCTGCCGGGCTGGCGGGGCGTCTTCGGCGTCTGGCCCAAGGCCGACAAGGACAAGGCCATGGCGGCCCTGCACCGCGTCGGCGTGTCCGATTATGCGGCTCAGCGCGCCAACACCCTGTCGGGCGGCCAGCAGCAGCGCGGCGCCATCGCCCGCGCCATCGTCCAGGGCGCACAGGCGATCCTGGCCGACGAGCCCGTCGCCTCGCTGGACCCGGTTTCGGCCCGCAAGGTCATGGAGCTTCTGGTCGAACTGAACAAGCGCGACGGCATGGGCGTGATCGTCACCCTGCACCAGGTCGACTACGCTATCCGATATTGCGACCGCGTCATCGCCCTGCAGAAGGGCAAGGTGGTCTATGATGGTCCCTCGACCGGTCTCGACTCCAAGCGCCTGATTGAAATCTACGGTCCCGAATACGAGGACGCGTTCTGGGAAGCCAAGGCATGACCCGCACCCCTATGACCCGCCGCCTTCTGGGCGTCGCCGCCGTCGCCGCTCTGACCCTGGGCCTCGCCGCTTGCGGCAAGGGCGAAGAGGGCAAGTCGGGCGCTGCTCCGACCGAAATCACCTTCTCCATCCTGTCGGCCGAAGGTCAGGCCTCGTCTGGTCCCCTGTGGCAACCGCTGCTGGACGACATGTCCAAGGCGATCGGCGTGCCGGTGAAGCCCTACTTCGGCTCGAACTATACGGTTCTGGTCGAGGCCATGCGCGGCAACCACACTCAGGTCGGCTGGTTCTCGGCCAAGCCCGAGGTCGAGGCCATCGATCGCGCCAACGCCGAGGTCATCGCCCGTACGGTCAACCGCGAAGGCCTGGACAGCTACCAGTCGACCCTGATCGTCAAGAAGGGCTCGGGCATCACGCTGGACAAGGTGCTGGCCTGCGGCAAGCAGTACAACTTCGGCATCGGCGACGCCCAGTCGACTTCGGGCACCCTGGCGCCCATGACCTTCCTGTTCAACGCGCGCGGCGTCGTGCCGTCGCAGTGCTTCAAGACGGTCCGCTCGGCCAACCATCAGGCCAACGCCTTCGGCGTGGCCACCGGCGTGATCGACGTGGCGACCTCGAACAGCGTCAACACCATCTTCATTCGCCGCGAGAACCCGCAACTGGCTGATCAGATCGAGGAAATCTGGGTCTCGCCGCCGATCCCCGAGAGCGGCATCGTCGTGCGCGAAGATCTGGATCCGGTCGTGAAGGAAAAGATCCGCAGCTTCTTCCTGACCTACGGCCAGGGCGAAGGCCCGGAAGCCGAGCGTCAGCGCAAGGTCCTGGCCGGCCTGGAATATTCGCGCTTCGCCGCTGCGGACGACAGCTACCTGAACCCGATCCGTGAGATGATCGCTGACCAGAAGCGCGGTGAAGCCGAAGCCAAGGGCGACAAGGCCGGCGTCGCCGCCGCGACCGCCGAGCTTCAGCGCCTGCGCAGCCTGCGCGAGGTCCAGCCTTGACCTCTGCTCCGCTGACGCCTGCGGCTGTCCCTGCCGCGCCGCAGAAATCCGCCGTCTCCTGGGCGATGGATGTCCTGGTCTGGGGCGGCGTGATCGCCGTCCTGCTCTACAGCGTCGACGCCGTCGACCTGGGCAATATCTCGCGCCTGTTCTCGGGGAATGAGAGCACGCGTCTGTTCGTCCACGACCTGCTGCGTCCCGACTTCTCCGACTGGAAGATGTTCGTGGGCAAGATGTGGGAGACGGTCCAGATCGCCCTGTGGGGCACCTTCCTGGCCGTGCTGTTCGGCATTCCCCTGGGCCTGGCCGCCGCTCGCAACATGGCGCCGGCCTGGGTCGTGACCCCGGTGCGCTGGGTCATGAACCTGCTGCGTTCCGTGCCCGACCTGGTCATCGGCCTGCTGTTCGTCACCGCCGTGGGCCTTGGCCCTCTGGCCGGCGTTCTGGCCATCACCCTGAACACGGCCGGCGTCCTGGCCAAGCTGTTCTCGGAAGCGGTCGAGTCGATCGACAAGGGGCCGGTCGAGGGCGTGCGCGCCACCGGCGCCACCAAGCTGCACGAGATCGTCTGGGGCGTGATTCCCCAGGTGGCGCCCCTGTGGACCTCCTTCGCCCTCTATCGCTTCGAGTCCAACAGCCGTTCGGCCACCGTCCTGGGCCTGATCGGCGCGGGGGGCATCGGCCAGGTGCTGTTCGACAGCATGAACGCCTTCAACTTCAAGGCCGTATCGGCGATCGTCATCATCGTCGTCGTCGCCGTGACCCTGATCGACACCCTGTCGCAGGTCATGCGCAAGCGCCTGCTCTGACCTGAAGACGCGCTCGGCTTCAAGGTTTGCTCTGACTGTCACAAAGGTCTGGCCGGACCGTCACAATTCGCTGCTCTAAGCGTCGCCAACTGACGTCTGGAGAGGTCCGGCCAATGATCCGTTCCCTGAAAATCACCGCCTGCGCGGCGGCCCTGGCCGCCCTGGCGGCCTGCGGAAACAACGAGGGCGGCGCTGCGGCCCCCGGCAGCCAGAAGGCCCGTGCGGGCATCTGGGCCGCCGGTTCCTCGACCGTCTTCCCCTTCGCCACCCGCGTGGCCGAGAACTTCGCCCGCACCTCGGGCGGCGCTGCGCCGCGCATCGAGTCGCTGGGCACCGGCGGAGGCATCCAGGCCTTCTGCGCCGGCGTTGGCCCCTCGACCCCCGACATCGCCAACGCCTCGCGTCCGATGAAGCAGAGCGAGTTCGACCGTTGCGCCCAGAACGGCGTGACCGACATCGTCGAGATCAAGATCGGCTTCGACGGCATCGTCATCGCCACCGCGCGTACCGGCAACAGCTTCAACTTCGAGCTGAACGACCTCTATGAAGGCCTGGCCAAGGAAGTTCCTGGTCCGAACGGCGCCTTCATCGCCAACCCGGCCAAGACCTGGAACGACGTCAACAAGGGCCTGCCGAACCAGCGCATCCAGGTCTACGGCCCGCCGCCCACCTCGGGCACGCGCGACGCCTTCCTGGAGCTGGGCATGGCGCCGGGCGGCAAGCTGATCCCCGCCGTCGCCGCCTTCAAGGACGACAAGACCAAGTTCGAGACCCTGACCCACACCCTGCGCGAAGACGGCGCCTGGATCGACTCGGGCGAGAACGACAACGCCATCGTCCAGACCCTGACCCGCACCCCGGGCTCGCTGGGCGTGTTCGGGTTCTCCTTCCTGGAGCAGAACATGGACACGGTGAAGGCTGAGACCATCGACGGCATCGCTCCGTCGGCCGAAACCATCGCCAACGGGACCTATCCCCTGGCCCGCAGCCTCTACATCTACGTCAAGAAGGCCCATGTGGGCGTGACGCCCGGCTTGGAGCCGTTCGTCCAGGAGTTCATGTCGGAAGGCGCCGCCGCCCGCGGCGGCTATCTGCAGGACCGTGGCCTGGTGCCGCTGCCGGCCGATCAACTGACGGCCGAGCGCGCCAAGGCCGCGGCCATGACTTCGATGGCCCGTCCGAACTAAACAGGGCCAGGCGTCAAAAAAGAAGCGCCGCAGTCGAAAGGCTGCGGCGCTTTTGCTTTTGCGCGGGGGTGTTGATCGCCGATCGTTTCGGTCGAGCTCAACAGAAGGCTAGGCGGCGGCGCGACGACGCAGGCGGGCGATACGCCGCAGGCGGCGCCAGAAACGGCCGCGTGCAGGTTCAGGGTAGGGCTGCAGATTCTCGACGAACTGTTCGGCAGAGGCCCGCCAACTGAACTTTTCCGCATAGGCGCGGACGACGGCCGGATCGAGCTTTAGGGATTCGAGGCAGGCGGTGCGCAGATCCTTGTCGATGATCCCCGCGTTGGAGCCAGGAATGATGTCGATCGGACCGTGGGCCGGATAGGCGGCGACCGGGGCGCCGGCGGCCATGGCCTCCAGGATCACCAGGCCGAAGGTGTCTGTCCAACTGGGGAAGACAAAGACGTCGGCGTCGGCGAAGCAGCGTGCGAGTTCCTCGCCGAAGCGGGCGCCCAGGAACTTGGCCTCGGGATATTTCGCCTCCAGTTCGACACGGGCGGGGCCGTCTCCAACCACGATCTTGGTACCGGGCAGGTCCAGTTCCAGGAAGGCTTCGATGTTCTTCTCGACGGCCACCCGACCGACGTTCAGGAAGAAGGGGCGGGGCCAGTTCTCGCCGCCCATCTCCTTGTAGATGGGCTCGAGGTCGGGCCGGAACAGATCGGTGTCCACGCCTCGGGTCCAGGGCGAGACGTTGCGGAAGCCGTGCTCCACCAGTTCGTCGCGCAGAGTCGGCGTCGCCACCATCAGCCGGCCCGACGGCTTGTGGAACCACTTCATGTAGGCGTAGCCGACCTGGACCGGGATCGGGAAACGGGCCGAGACATATTCCGGGAACTTGGTGTGATAGCTGGTCGTGAACGGCAGCTTCCACTCCACGCAGATGCGGCGCGTGGCTATGCCCAGCGGACCTTCGGTGGCGATGTGCACGGCTTCGGGTTCGATGGCGCGCAAGCGCTCGCGAATCTCTTCCTCGGCGCCCAAGGCCAGACGGATTTCCGGATAGGTGGGGCAGGGGATGGTCTTGAACTGGCTGGGTTCGATGACCTCGACCTCATGACCCATGGCGCGGCATTCAGCCACGGTGCGAGTCAGGGTGCGGACGACGCCGTTGACCTGGGGTTCCCAGGCGTCGGTGACCAGAACAATGCGCATGAAGTCGAAAGGGCCCCGGGCCGTTACGCTGAGCCGGAAGTTCTAGACGGTTAAGATGACGAAGGCGAGACGGGTTCGGCTCGTCGCAGATCGGTTCGATTCACCTTTTCGGGATCGCGCCTTCCGCCACCGACGGCGTCAAGATCGATGGGCTGGGCGGGCGCCGCCGTTCATCGTAACCTATGAGCACAGCCTAACGAATCGGCTGACCACGCTTGTCCTGTCCAGCGCCTTCAGCAAGGATGAGAGCCTAGTGTGACGGGAGGCTGATTGTAAGCCCGTCTTTCTTGGTTTTGTGTGAAACCTCGGCGTCTGCCTGAATAATCGTCGCCTGCCTGCGTCTCGATACGATGCACCTTCGGCCGTGGCCGCCATATACGCTAAAATCCTGTGGGTGCTTTCCCGGATGAGAATATGACGCCGAACGACCTTCGCCATTGGGACGATCTGGACCGCGACAAGTACCGCGACGAGCGTGAAACCGTCGCCGCTCTCCTGGCGGCGGCGCCCCTGGAGGGACAGACGCGGACCGATGTCTTCCGCGACGCGGTCGTCCTGGTCGAACAGGCCCGCGCCAGCCAGAAGAAGCAGGGCGTGGTCGAGAGCTTCCTGCAGGAGTTCTCGCTCGGCACCCGCGAAGGCCTGGCCCTGATGTGTCTGGCCGAGGCCCTGCTGCGCACGCCCGACGCCGACACGCGCGACCGCCTGATCGCCGAGAAGATCGGCTCGGCCGACTGGGCCTCGCACCTGGGTCAGTCGGACAGCCTGTTCGTCAACGCCTCGACCTGGGGCCTGATGCTGACCGGCAAGCTGGTCGATGCGGATGACGAGGCCAAGGCCGATCTGCCGGGCTTCCTGAAGCGTATCGCGGGCCGCCTGGGCGAGCCGGTCATTCGTCAGGCCGTGGCCACCGCCGTCAAGATCATGGGCGAGCAGTTCGTGGTCGGCCGCACCATCGAGGCGGCGCTGAAGCGTTCGGACCGCGAGGGTTGGCTGTGCAGCTTCGACATGCTGGGCGAGGGCGCCCGCACCGCCGCCGACGCCGAGCGCTATGAGAAGATCTACGCCGACGCCATCGAGGCCGTGGGCAGGACCGCCAAGGGTCAGGGGCCGGAAGCCGGCCACGGCGTCTCGGTCAAGCTGTCGGCCCTGTCGCCCCGCTATCAGGCGGTTCAGGAAGACCGCGTGTGGGAGGAGCTCTATCCCCGCATCCTGCGTCTGGCCCGGATCGCCGCCAAATATGACATCAACTATACGATCGACGCCGAAGAAGCCGACCGTCTGGCCCTGTCGCTGAAGCTGCTGGAACGGTTGGCCCGGGAGCCGGAACTGGGCGACTGGAAGGGGCTGGGCCTGGCCGTTCAGGCCTATCAGAAGCGCACGACCGAAACGGTGGAGAAGCTGGCCGAGCTGGCCAAGTCCTCGGGCCGTCGTCTGATGGTGCGGCTGGTCAAGGGCGCCTATTGGGACACCGAGATCAAGCTGGCCCAGGTCAACGGCCGCACTGACTATCCGGTCTTCACCACCAAGCCGGCGACCGACCTCAACTATCTGGTCTGCGCCAAGGCCCTGATCGAGGCCTCGCCCTACATCTACGCCCAGTTCGCCACCCACAACGCCCACACCCTGGCGGCTGTGCGGCGTATGGCCAAGGATCGCGGCGTCGTCATCGAGCACCAGCGCCTGCATGGCATGGGCGAAGCCCTCTACGACGCCGCCCATGCGGCCTGGACCGACGAGAAGGTCATCGTGCGGGCCTATGCCCCCGTCGGCGGCCACGAAGAACTGCTGCCCTATCTGGTGCGCCGCCTGCTGGAGAACGGCGCCAACTCATCCTTCGTCCACGCCCTGTTGGACGAACGCGTTCCGGCGTCCGACGTGGCCGCCGACCCCATTACGGCCGTCGAGGCCCAACCTGACCGTCACCCCAGGATTCCCGTCCCCATGAACATCTACGGCGATCGCCAGAACTCTCTCGGCCGCGACTATTCCCAGGCCGCCGACCGCGAACGCCACGCCAAGGCCCTGGAGCGCGTCGACAGCGAGAAGCTGACCTCCGGCCCGATCATCGGCGGCAAGCTGCGCGCCGGGGTGAACCCGCAGGACGTCACCAACCCCTACGACCGCTCGCAGGTGCTGGGTCATGTGTCGGAAGCCTCGGCCGAGGACGTGGACGCCGCCGTCAACGCCGCCGCTGAGGCCCAGGTCGCCTGGGACCGTATCGGCGGCGCCGGTCGCGCCCCGATCCTGCGCGCCATGGCCGACGTGCTGGAAGCCGACATGGACCGTCTGGTCGCCCTGCTGTCGCGTGAAGCGGGCAAGACCCTGAACGACGGCGTGGCCGAGGTGCGCGAAGCCGCCGACTTCTGCCGCTACTACGCCCTGCTGGCCGAGCGCGACTTCGGCGGACGCCAGACCCTGAAGGGGCCTACCGGCGAGACCAATGAACTGGTCCTGCACGGCCGAGGCGTCTTCGCCGCCATCAGCCCGTGGAACTTCCCCCTGGCCATCTTCGCCGGTCAGATCGCCGCCGCCTTGGCCGCTGGCAACGCCGTCGTGGCCAAGCCCGCCGAGCAGACCCCGCTGATCGCCGCCGAAGCTGTCCGCCTCTTCTACAGGGCCGGTCTGAACCCCGACCTGCTGGCCCTGGTCCCCGGTCGCGGCGAGGTCGTCGGCGCGGCCCTGACCAATCACCCCGGCATTGACGGCGTGGCCTTCACCGGCGGCACCGACACGGCCAGCGCCATCAACAGGGGCCTGGCCGCGCGTCCCGGCGCCATCATCCCCTTCATCGCCGAGACCGGCGGCCTGAACGCCATGTTCGTGGACACCACGGCGCTGAAGGAACAGGTCATCGACGACGTCATCCTGTCGGCCTTCGGTTCGGCCGGCCAGCGCTGCTCGGCCCTGCGCATCCTCTATGCGCCCAAGGAGGCCGCCGACGCCCTGATCGAGGGTCTGAAGGGCGCCCTGGCCGCCCAGGTCGTGGCCGACCCGACCGATCCCAAGAGCGACATCGGCCCGGTCATCGACGCCGAAAGCCGCGCCAATCTGGAAGCTCACGTCGAGCGGCTGTCGAAGGAGGCCAGGATCGTCGCCCGCGCCGACCTGCCAGCCGGCGCCGACAAGGGCGACCTGTTCGCCCCGACCATCGCCGAGATCCCCACGCCGGACTTCCTGGAGCGCGAGGTCTTCGGCCCCATCCTGCACGTCTATCGCTACGACTCGAAGGATCTGAAATCGGTCGCCGCCAAGCTGGCGGCGCGCGGCTATGGTCTGACCCTGGGCGTTCACAGCCGCATCGAAGCCTTCGCCGACGAGGTCGTGCGCCTGGTCCCGGCCGGCAACGTCTATGTGAACCGCTCGATCATCGGCGCTGTCGTCGGCGTCCAGCCCTTCGGCGGTGAAGGTCTGTCCGGCACCGGTCCCAAGGCCGGCGGCCCCAACAGCCTGATCCGATATGCAGCGGAGAAGGCCATCAGCGTCAACATCGCGGCGCAGGGCGGTGATCCGGCGCTGCTGAACCTGTAGGGATCAGGTTCGATCACCCGATGCGGCCATCAGCAGGGCTTCCTTTTCAAGGAGGTCTTGCTTCCTAGGCGCCAGCTTCCTGCAAGGGGCGCCCGAGTAAATGCCCCAGGGTTCAAGGCTCTTGTTCACCATCGATAGGGCGCCGACCGCAGAGCCTTCTCCGATCGTGCAGCCGGGAAGCACAATGCTGCCCGAGCCGATGATGACGTGACGGTTCAGCACAATCGGCGCCCGCTTGACTGCCGTATAGGCGGCCGGGACGGTAGGATTGGTCATGGCGCGTCCCGTATAGTCGTCGCTTGCAGAGTACAACGACACGCCCCCCGACAGTCCGGCGAAATCTTCCATCGTGACGCCGCCGGCGCCGCCGATATAGGCGCCGCCGCCGATATGGACATAGCGGCCTATGCGGACAAACCCCGACACAGCGACGATGGAAGCATAACTATCGATCCGGACGTGATCGCCGAGGTCGATGTTGCCGAGGCCTACCAGGGAGCAGTCCTTGGCGACCTTGACGTTGTCCCCGACAGAGCGGAAGCCGAAAGTTCTCAATTCGTCAGAGAGGTAGTATCCGGCGTCGAATGGATTGTTCATAAAGGCTTTCCTTAGCTCAGATATTGGCCGCCGTTGACGTTGAGGGTTTCACCCGTGATGAACCCTGCATCCCGGCTGGCTAGGAATGAAACGCAGCGTGCGACGTCCTCGGGCTGCCCCAGGCGCCCGACGGGAATCTGGTCAGTGATCATCATCATGGTTTCCGGCTTCAGCGCGCCCAGCATCGAGGTGTCGATATAGCCGGGAGCGACGATGTTCGCCGTAATGCCCTTGCGGGCACCCTCAAGGGCCAATGATTTCGTGAACCCGATAACGCCAGCCTTGGCGGCCGCATAGTTAGCTTGGCCGAATTGGCCCTTGAGCCCGTTGATAGAACTGATGTTGATTACGCGACCGAATCCTTGCTCCCGCATCCCGTCCCAAACTTGACGCGTCATGTTGAAGAGGCCGTCGAGATTGGTCCCGATGACCCTTTCCCAGTCGTTCTCGGAGAGCTTGTGGAAGGGGGCGTCGCGGCAGATTCCGGCGTTATTGATAAGAGTGTCCACCGGGCCGGAGCTAGAGTTCACTTCTTGAACCGCGGCAGCGCACTCGTCCAAACGCGAGACATCACACTTGAGCGTCATGATGCCGAGTTCATCACGACAATGTTTCGCCGCTTCCTCGTCACGGCTGAAGAGGGCTGTGACCTGGAACCCCTCGGCGAGCAATCGGCGGCATATCGCCATTCCAATGCCGCCGGTTCCACCTGTCACGATTGCCGTGCGCATCGACTTCTCCTTAATCTGTATAGAGCCGTCTAGCCCGCTACACGGCAACCCTTAGCGTTGTCGAAAAGCTCTAAGTTTAGTCCGAACTGTCTGATTTCCGAAGCGCGACTGGGGCCTCTCGACGTTCTGACAGTGGGAACAGGGTATGCGGCGAATGCTCTGTTCCTTGATCGGCCTCGGACGGTAGCGGACTAGATTAACGCTTCGGGAATGGTCCGGATCGATCCAGGGCGCTTCTATTCGATCTGCCGATCCGGTCGCCGATCCAGCGAGCGCTCTCGATCAGCTTGTCGAGGTCGTAGCCGGTCGAGAAGCCAGCGCGTTCCAGCATGTAGACGAGGTCTTCGGTGGCGATGTTGCCCGTGGCGCCGGGCGCGAAGGGACAGCCGCCTATGCCGCCGACCGAGGCGTCGAGGATGTCCACCCCGGCTTCGACCCCGGCGTAGGCGTTGGCCAGGCCGGTGTTGCGGGTGTCGTGGAAATGCAGGCGCAGCGTGGCGTCGGGCGCGGCCTTGCGGGCGGCCTCGACCTTCTTCGTCACACTCCACGGGTCGCCGACGCCGATGGTGTCGGCCAGGGCGATCTCCTCGACGCCCAGGGCGGCGATGCGGGCGACCAGATCGCTGACCTGTTCGACCGAGACCTCGCCGTCGAAGGGGCAGCCCCAGACGCAGGACAGGGTGGCCGACAGCTTCGGCGTCGCGCCGGGCGCGCCTTCGGCATTGGCGCGGCCCGCCAGGATGTCGGCCAGCATCTGCACCTGCTGATCGACGTTCAGTCCCTGGTTCTTCAGGCCGAAGCCGTCGGTGGCGGACATGGCGACGTTGACCTCGTCCACGCCCGTGCCGAGGGCGCGGTCATAGCCCTTGCCGTTGAGCACCAGGCCGATGCGGCTGCGGCCTTCGGTGCGGGGCAGGGCGGCCATGACCTCTTCGGCGCCGGCCATCTGGGGCACGTACTTGGGATGGACAAAGCTGACGGCCTCGATGCGTTTGGCGCCCGCGGCTTCGAGGCGGCGCACGAAGTCGGCGCGGACGGCGGGTTCCAGCACCGTCTTCTCGTTCTGCAGGCCGTCGCGGGGGCCGACCTCGACGATCTGGATGAAACGTCCCATCAGCGCGCGCTCCTTTCGCCCGCTCCGGCGGGGGCGTAGACGGTCAGGCGCACGTCGTCGCCCGAGGAATAGTTGTGGCCGCTGACCACGCCCACGGCCCGTCCGGCGGCGCCCAGTTCGGCTAGGGCGCGACGGAAGGCGTCGTCGTCGTGGGTCTCGACGATGGCGGGGCGGCCTTCGGCCAGGGCGCGGGCCGCGCCGGCGCCGTCGGTCAGCTGGGTGTCGCGGCCGGTCAGGAAGACGAAGCTGGGCTCGTGGAAGCCGGTGATGGCCACCGGGCCCGGATAGCGGCCCTGGCGGGGGCTGAGCTCGGCCGACTCCAGGGTCTTCACCAGGCGCGGGGCGATGGACAGGGGGCGAAGCTGGCGGATGGTGCCGGCCAGGCCCGCATGGGCGATGACGCCGCAGACGATGGCGGCCAGAACCCCGGTCGCGGCCGCCCGGTTGACCAGCATGAAGCCGCCGACCGCCGCCGCCAGGACGGCGAAGACGATGGTCAGGGTCGCCCAGGTCTGGGCGGTCGAACGGCCGAACTCGGTCAGGCCGTAGACGGTGATCAGGCAGATGACCACGGCGGCGAACAGCCCCAGCAGGGCGCCCGTCACGCGCGAGACCTTGCCGATCGGCCGCATCAGGGCGGCGGCGGCCAGGAGGGCGATCGCGCCGAAGGTGGGCAGGGTGTAGTGCCACAGCTTGGTCGGGGCTATCTCGAACATCAGCCAGGCGGGAACCAGCCAGCAGACGGCGAAGCGGATGGCCGGTTCGGCGCGGCGGCTCCAGCCCGTCGACAGGGCGGCGGGCAGCATCAGGGTGACGGGGAAGAGCAGCAGGGGCGACAGCAGGACATACATGCCGGGGAAGCCGCCGTGGCTTTCGTGCGCGCCGGCCAGCTTGGGCGCCAGGTCGCCGCCGATGGCTTCACGCCAGAAGCCGCCGTCGGTGGCGATGGTGATGGCGATGGCCCAGGGCCCGACCAGCAGGGCCAACAGCGGCAGGCCCCAGCCCCAGCCCAGCTTGCCCAGCCAGCGGATGTTCCGATCCCAGACCGACAGGGCGATGATCGACAGGGCCACGACCAGCAGGCCGATGGGCCCCTTGATCAGGACGGACAGGCCTATGCCCGCCCAGAACAGCAGCTTGTGCCATCGCACCGGTTTCTCGTTGGCGCGGGTCGCCATGTAGATGCGGGCGAGGGCGGCCATGGACAGGGTGGTCAGGCCGCACAGCATGGCGTCGGTCTTGGCTATGCCCGCCTCGGTCGACAGCAGGAAGGTCGCGCCCAGCATGGCGCCGGCCAGAAAGCCTGCGCGATTGCCAAACAGGGCGGCCCCTGCCCAGGCCACCGCCCAGGCGGCCAGCATGGCCCCGAACAGCGACGGCAGGCGATAGGGCTGGATGGCTCGGTCCTCGACGTCGGAGGTCAAGGCCACGGCGGCGGCCTGCATCCAGTAGATGCCGACCGGCTTCTTCCAGCGCGGTTCGTCCTGGAAGCGGATGTCGACGAAGTCGCCGCTTTCCAGCATCTGGGCCGTGGCCTGGGCGAAGCGGCTCTCGTCCCGGTCCAGCGGGGGCAGCAGCATCAGGCTAGGCAGGCCCGCGATCAGGGTCAGCAGGGCCGCCAGAACGGGGCCGCGCCAGCCGGCGATGAGATGATCCAGGTTCGGGCGGTTCATGGCCCTGTCGTATCACGCCGGACGCGGCGCCCGGAAGCTTCAGCTTGCAAGGGCGCCCAGCATTCGCGCCACGATCCGTTTGTGAAAGGGGGTGACGACAAGGATGTAGGCCCGGCCGAACAGGTTGTGGCGGTCGACCAGGGTGGCGATGCTGACATTGTGTTTCAACTGCGGGGCCGATGTCGAAGGGGCGGCGAGCTCCACCCGGAGGACGATGCGGAAGTCCAGGTGACGGTCGTCAAGGCCGACCACGATTTCCTCCGCCCGTTCGGCCAGGACGGGGAAACCGTCGATGTCGCCGGTCTTCAGCCCAACCAGCCGGACCAGGCCGTTCCGCACGGCCATCAGCCGGTGGATCCAGGCGGGCGTCTGTCCGGTCATGCGTTCCAGCGCCTGGCGGGCGGTCAGGGGGCCGGCCACGTTCTCGACGTCGAAGCGGTCGGCCCAGTCTGCCGTCGGCAGGGCCGGGTGGGGCAGGGCGAGCGGCAGTTCGCGGGCGACGATCACGGCGAGGCTCCTTGGCTTTGCATCAGGCATCCTCCCGGACGGTCCGGCGCGCCATGAGACGGAACGCCGCGCGTCGCCGTTTCGCTGAACCCTCGGCTGCGCTATGGAGCCAGGAATGACCGACAGCAAAGCCTCCGCGCCTGACATCTCCGTCGTCGTGCCCGTCCATGACGAATCCGGCGCCGCCGTGCCCCTGGCCCGCGAGATCGCCGAGGCCTTCGCCGGGCGGTCCTATGAGATGATCTTCGTCGACGACGCCAGCCGCGACGCGACCCTGGCCGAGTTGAAGGCGGCCATGGCCGAACTGCCGGCCCTGCGGGTCCTGGCTCACGGGACCAACGCCGGACAGAGCCGGGCGGTCCGCACCGGCGTCCTGGCGGCGCGCGCGCCCATCGTCGTCACCCTGGACGGAGACGGACAGAATCCGCCCGCCGACGCCCCGCGCCTGGCCGACGCCCTGATCGGCGCCCCGGCGAACGTGGCCCTGGTCGGCGGGGTCCGCGCCAAGCGTCAGGACACCCAGGCCAAGCGCCGGGCCTCCCTGTGGGCCAACCGCATCCGCAAGAAGCTGCTGGAGGACGACGCCGACGATACGGGCTGCGGGCTGAAGGCCTTCCGGCGCGACGCCTTCCTGCGCCTGCCCTACTTCGATCACATCCACCGCTATCTGCCGGCCCTGATGATCCGCGAGGGCTACGAGAACCGCTACCTGGACGTCGATCACCGCCACCGCGAGACGGGCCGGTCGAAATACACCAACTGGGGACGGCTGCGGGCTTCCTTCTCCGACCTGCTGGGCGTGATGTGGCTGAAGTCCCGGTCGCGCCGACCCGGAGCGATCAGCGAATTCTGAAGCCGGCTTGACCATATGGCGGAGGACCCGAAACAGGGTTAAGCATGGGGCTCTGGAGGGGACGCCATGCTGGTCGCCATACCGCTGCTGATCGTGCCGGTCGCGCTTTACAACCTGCTGATCTTCCTGGGCGGAGGGGGCGGGGTGCTGGACGAGGTCCTGTTCCGCCTGCCCATGACTTCGGGCGCCGAATGGGCGGTCAAGGTCGGCGACCTGATCCTGTTCGCCTCCCTGTTGCTGCTGTTCGTGGAACTGCTGAAATCGACGTCCAGCCAGAGGGTGGCCATCGTCAACCACGCCCTGTCCATGACCCTGTTCGTCGTCTGCCTGGTGGAGTTCCTGCTGCTGCCGGGCTTCGCGGGGTCGGTCTTCTTCCTGGTCCTGACCATGGTGATGCTGGATGTCCTGGCGGGCTTCATCGTCACCATCATCGCCTCGCGCCGCGACTTCGACCTGACGCCGCGCTGAGGGCGGGACGAAAAACAGGGTCTGAAAGGTCTGAATCGTCCGAAATCGGACACGGCGGAGCCATGTCGCCGGTTGGGGCCGGCGCCGAAAACAGGGTCTGAATCGTCTGAAAGGTCTGAAACCGCCAATGGGCGGTCAGCATCCTGGCGCGTTTTCGTCATGCCCGTTCCCCTCCGGCGCGAGGGGCGGAGGATAGGCTGAGGGTGCGTCAGAAGCGGGCGTCAACTGAAGGCGACGAAGACCAGGGCGACGACGGCGACGTCGAACAGGCGGCTGGCGAAGGCGAGGGCGGCGGTCATGGGCGAGGTTCCGGTCGAGGTCGACCGGGATTTCGCAAGCCGTGTGCCAGTCGGTCAGATCTCGGTGCGGGTCGCCTTTCCGACGCGGGGGCGGCGGTCGTTCCGGCCCGAATATTCCCGGCCCAGGTAGCTGGAGCGGGCTGCGTCCAGCACGGGAGGGCCGCCCTTGAGGCCGCGCTTCTGGCCCGCCTGGCCGATGACCTGGGCGGCGAAGACGGCGGGCGGGGCGGGCGGAGAGACGGCAGGCTTTGCCGGGGAGGCGGCATGATCGACCCGCTCCCCGGCCGGGACCAGGTCGCGAGCCTCGGCCTCGGGCGTGTCGTCGGAAGGCGAGCGCCGCTGTTGACGGCGGCGTTCGCCCTCGCGGCGTTCCTGCACCACATGGCCCTCGATCGGGCCGACAGGGCGCACGCCGTCCGTCATTTCCGCTCGTCGCCCCCGGCCAGGCGGTCCAACTGGGCCTTCATCTGGTCCATCTGGCGACGCATCTCGTCCAGGGCGCTCGCTTCGGTGGCGGGCGGGGTCTTGGCCGCGGGTTCGGCCTGGGTCTGGGCTTCCGGTTCGGCCGAGGCCTCGGCGCGGCCGTAGGCGAAGCCGGGGAACATCTTCATGGCGCGTTCGAACATGGCCATGTTCTGGCGCACCGCCTCCTCCATCAGGCCGCCGCCCGGCGTGCCGGCGAAGGCGCGGCTGAACTGGGTGCGCATCTGCTCCTGCTGGCGGGTGAAGGCGTCCAGCGACATCTCCAGATAGGAGGGCAGGACCGACTGCATCGAATTGCCGTAGAAGCCGATCAACTGCCGCAGGAACTGCACGGGCAGCAGGGCCTCGCCCCGGCTTTCCTCCTCGAAGATGATCTGGGTCAGGATCTGCCGGGTCAGGTCGTCGTTCGACTTGGCGTCGTAGACGACGAATTCGACCTCGTCGCGCACCATCTGCGCCAGGTCTTCCAGCGTCACATAGGCGCTGGTCGCGGTGTTGTAGAGCCGCCGGTTCGCATACTTCTTGATGACGACGACGCCGCCGTCACGGGATTTCCCGCCCTCGTTTT
The DNA here is from genome assembly GCF_040549405.1 of Brevundimonas faecalis. Lineage (NCBI taxonomy): Bacteria > Pseudomonadati > Pseudomonadota > Alphaproteobacteria > Caulobacterales > Caulobacteraceae > Brevundimonas > Brevundimonas faecalis. The sequence continues at coordinate 221,717 of NZ_JBEPTF010000001.1, forward strand.
TTCTGTCCGCCACGCTTGTTCTCGCGTTGTTGCAACGCCGCACTATCACGCGTCGCGCTCGCGAACGCCAGAGGCTTGACGCTCGGTCAGGTCCTGGAAGGGTTCAGCCCAAGCCCGGCGCCAGGACCACCCCGATCAGGACGGCGGCCCAGTGGACGCCCGCTCCGGCCACGACGAAGCCGTGCCAGATGGCGCGACGGAAGCGCACCTTGCGGCTGATGAAGACGAAGACGCCGGCGGTGTAGATCAGCCCCCCCGTGACCAGCAGGCCCAGGGCCAGGGGGTGGACGGTCTCGATCATCGGCTTCAGCGCGAAGACGGCCACCCAGCCGAACAGGACGTAGACGGCGCTCCAGAAGATGTCGGAGATGCGTGGGGCGAACATCTTGGCCGCCACCCCGCCCAGGGCCATGGCCCAGACGGCCAGGGTGAAGCCGATCGACCAGGCGCCCTCGAACCTCTGGGTGGTGAAGGGGGTGTAGCTGCCGGCGATCATCAGGAAGATGGCCGCTTCGTCCAGCCGCCGCAGGACCGGACGGGCCGCGCACGGGTGCGTCAGGTTGTAGACGGTCGAGGCGGTCAGCATGGCCACCAGGCACAGGGCGTAGACGGCCGTGGCCGCCGCCGCCCCGATCCCGCCATAGACCCCGGCCAGGGCGGCCAGCACCACGCCGCCGATCGCCGCCAGGCCCAGGCCCACGGCGTGGACCCACAGGTCGGCCAGTCTTTCGGCGCGCGTCTGGTAGTGCTCGATCATGTCGAGGTCGTCGGGCGTCCAGACTCGCCGGGCCAGGGATTTCAGCAGCGTCAGCATGGCGTTTCCTTCAAAGCGCGGCCGCGACCGTTGTTCCATCGCTGAGGGTTGCGGGGATGTTGCGGCGCGAAGATGACGTTTTGCTGATTGCTGCATCGCAACAGGTGACGCGGGCGCGGGAATGAGTCACAACCGCCTCCAAGAAATTTCTCCAGGGAGTGAATAAATGACCGACGTCGTCATCGTCTCCGCCGTCCGCACCCCGGTCGGCTCCTTCCTCGGCGGCCTGTCGAGCCTGCCGGCGTCCAAGCTGGGCGAGGTCGCGATCAAGGCCGCGCTGGAGCGGGCGGGCGTGGCTCCGGCCGACGTCGACGAGGTCATTCTGGGTCAGGTGCTGCAGGCGGGGGCGGGCCAGGGCCCGGCGCGTCAGGCCTCGATCGGCGCCGACCTGCCCAACGAGACCCCGGCCTGGAGCCTGAACCAGCTGTGCGGCTCGGGCCTGCGCGCCGTGGCCCTGGCCTATCAGCAGATCATTCAGGGGGATGCGAAGATCGTCGTCGCCGGCGGTCAGGAGAGCATGAGCCAGTCGCCGCACACGGCTCAACTGCGCAACGGCCAGAAGATGGGCGAGCTGGGCTTCAAGGACAGCATGCTGCAGGACGGCCTGATCGACGCCTTCCACGGCTATCACATGGGCCAGACGGCCGAGAACATCGCCGAGCGGTGGTCCATCGACCGCGCCGCCCAGGACGCCTTCGCCGTCGCCAGCCAGAACAAGGCCGAGGCGGCCCAGAAGGCCGGCAAGTTCGTCGATGAGATCGTCCCCGTCACGGTGACGAGCCGCAAGGGCGACGTGGTCGTGGATCAGGACGAGTACATCCGCCACGGCGCCACCATTGAGGCGATGGAGAAGCTGAAGCCCGCCTTCCTGAAGGACGGCACGGTGACGGCCGCCAACGCCTCGGGCATCAACGACGGAGCCGCCGCCCTGGTGCTGATGTCGGCGGACGAAGCCAAGGCGCGCGGTCTTGAACCCCTGGCCCGCATCGCCTCCTGGGCCACGGCGGGCGTGGACCCGGCCATCATGGGCACGGGCCCGATCCCGGCCTCGAAGAAGGCGCTGGAGAAGGCCGGCTGGACCGTCGCCGACCTGGACCTGATCGAGTCGAACGAGGCCTTCGCCGCCCAGTCGTTGTGCGTGGTCAAGGACCTGGGCCTCGACCCGGCCAAGGTGAACGTCAACGGCGGCGCCATCGCCATCGGCCACCCGGTCGGCGCCTCGGGTGCGCGCATCCTGACCACCCTGCTGCACGAGATGAAGCGTTCGGGCGCGAAGAAGGGCCTGGCCACCCTGTGCGTCGGCGGCGGCATGGGCGTGGCGCTCTGCGTCGAACGCTGACAGGTAACGCTGTCCACGTGTCGCGAGGGGAGGCGGAGCGTTGGCGCATTTCCCCAAATCAGCTAACTAGTCACTGCCCTGTCTGGAAATAATTGCTGATGAAAATACTCGTTGCCGCCCATCATGATGAATTGCTTCAGAAGCCGGTTGACAGGCTTTCAGGTGCGCTGCGAGAGCTGGGGCATGAGGTCGAGGCGTTCTTTTTCCCGTTTAACTTTGAAAGTCTGAATATATTGCCTCAATTTTTCGGCCTTCGCCTCATGGAGCTGAATTGTTGGAGCGATGTGTTTTTGTCCATTAGTCCAATTACTGATGTGGCAGATCATCGTCAAAAAATAATCTGGCGATTAAGTGATGATCTTGTCTTTGCGCTAGGCTCATCGTCTCCAAGTTTCGTGGGCATGAATGCAGCGATTGCGGAGGCACGTGCTGTTTTCTGCGCGACGAAAAGGACGCAGCGTGAAATGAAAGAAGTTGGCGTACCGGCGAAATTGCTACCATTTCCTTCCGATGACGATGTTGCCTGGAGAGGTGTCGCTAATAGCCTTGTGCAGGGGATTACATTGACGGGGGGAGGCGCATGAAGGTCGCCGTCATCAATGGTCAAGTGCCATTTGTTTGGGGCGGCGCCGAAGAGATGGCCGTCAATTTCGTTCGGGAGATGCGGCATCGAGCAATTGATGCGCATCTCGTTCGTATTCCCATGCGGTGGGAGCCGCCTGCGCGCTTGGCGACCGAAATGCAAATTAGCCAGATGCTTGATCTGGATCACTACGATGTAGTGATCGGGTCAAAATTCCCAAATTACGGTATTCAGCATCGCAATATGCGCATATGGCTTGTTCATCAATATCGTCAAGCTTATGATCTCTGGGATGCGGGGCAAAGCAATATCCCGAATGATGCCGCCGGCGTCGCTCTTCGTGATCAAATACGTCGGTTTGACGCCGAGGCCTTCGGTCGCGCGAAGCAAATTGCCTGCATTTCTCACCCGGTAAGTGAGCGTCTAAGCACGTACATGGGCATTGACGCCCCAGTTAATCCTCTGCCTGTAAATGATGAGCATCTATTTAAAGATTGCGGTAATGACGGCTATATTTTTGCTGGCGGCAGAATAAATGGTGCGAAACGCCAGGCGATGATAATCGATGCGATGGCGCATGTCAGATCTTCTGTGAAATTAATTATTGCGGGTCCCCCTGAGAGCGAGGCTGACGTTACCGCCTTGATGTCCAAGGTCGAAAGTCTCGACCTAAAGGATAGGGTGAAGCTCGACTTTGGCTTTCTTCCTAGAGAGACAATTGCGAACTATGTTAACAACGCGCTGGCCTGTGCCTATATCCCGTTTCTTGAGGATTCTTACGGATACGTGACTGTTGAGGCGTATCTTTCGTCCAAGCCGGTGATCACCACCAATGACGCCGGTGGTGTCTTGGAGATCGTGAAGCACGGGGTGACGGGGTGCGTTGTCAGCCCTGACCCGAAGAGCCTGGCGGATGCTTTCGATGACATGTTCACTAACGTCCAGGCTGCGCGGACCATGGGTTCCGCGGGCCGAGAGGCTTGGCGCTCGCTAGGCTTCAATTGGGATAACTCCATCGCCACGATTTTGGGGCTTGAGTCATGTCGTTGATTGTTTGGGTCACTCCCGTAAGTAAAAAATCGGCTATAGCTCAGTTTAGCAAGATGATTGTTGATGAGCTTGGCTCGCGCAATCAGGATGTAGTGGTCGTCTCTTCGGAGGCGGGAGCTATTAAGGAGTCGCTGTTTTCCGATTGTGTCGAATATACCGACATTAATGCGATCCGTGCATTGTGGGATGATGGGGCGAAATTTCTCTATAATGTAGGAAATAACTACGATTACCATGTTGGTGTCCTAGAGATTTGCAATAAATTCCCAGGAGTAGGTATTTTCCATGACGTATACTTATATGATCTTTTTTATGGATGGATAAGCTCGTTGAGCCTAGATGCTCATGATGAATTTCTATCTATCCTTTATGGTGAATTGGTTCCGCTTGACTTGCGATCTGTAAAAGATGTGCTCGCTCACCGTGTTGAAAACTTTCCTATGCTTGAGTGGGTTGCGCCCAAGTTTAGTTCAATTATCACGCATTCAAGATTCGCAGCTGATCGTATGAGGCGCCTTGTTCTCGGCCCCGTCAGTTCGGTGCCGCTTGCATACAAAGCGCCAATCCAAGTAGATGTGCCCGACGTTGGACAAAAATCATGCATTCACGACAGGATGATTGTTTCGACGTTCGGTGATGCAAACTCGAATAAGAGAATCGAATCTGTAATTCGAGGTATAGCTAGTTCTGGTGTGCTGAAAGAACGTATCCGATACAACGTTGTTGGCTCCATTTCTGAAGCATACAAGAAGAAAATTACTGATCTTGCATCTGCTTTGGGTGTGGATCTGAATGTCGTGGGGCGAGTCTCATCGGAATCTTACGCCCAGCATATGAACGCCACGGCGGTCGTGTGCTGCCTGAGGTATCCTCCGACGGAAAGCGCATCGGCCACGCTCATAGAATCCCTGCTATCCGGAAAGCTCACATTGGTTACGGATGTCGGGTGCTATTCCGATGTGCCTGACGATCTAGTGGTGAAAATTCCACAAGATGACGAGATTCGAGGTCTTGCATACGGGATGGATCTGGCTCTTCAGAATTTCGAGTTCGCGGAAGCGACCGGTCGGCGCGCCCGCAGTTGGGCGGAGCAGAACTATTCGGTCGACGCGTACGTCGATGGGGTCGAGGCACATCTAGATATTGATGCGGAGGTCTATGGGAATCGCGTCATCTGGCAAAGAACTAGGGATTTGTTGAATACCATATACGTCGACGAACGTGACGAACAATCCCTGTCTTTGCTTGTTGAGAACGTGAGACGTTTTGAAATTCTTGGTGCGCCGTCATCGATTGGTGTGGTTTAGTGAGCAGCGCTGGAATCTCGCTTGCTGTCGGAACCTGAAATATGCGCGGCTTTACCAAATCTGACACTGGGCTGGCCGCCGTTAGGGCGGCGCTTACGTCCCTTCGGGCCGAGAAGAGCCTCTTTGGGCCTGTCACGTTGGGCGATCTCACGGAGTTCAAGCCGGGACGTTTAAGGGGAATCTTCTTGCGAGAAGGTTGGTCTGCCGTCGAAGTTGACGGCGTGTGGTCGCTAGGCAAGCGGGCGACCGTGGACCTGCTATGCCCGTCGAGTGTTGGAGGCGAGGCTGTTGTGGCGATCGCGTTCAGGGCGTTTGTGACGACAGAACGTTCTCAACAGGTCGAAGTTTCAGCCGGCGGAAAGTGTTTGACGGTCGTGCGGATTCCACCAGGGGATCACCGACTTCACATTGTATACCAATCTGTGCCCGTGCAGGATGGGCGCGCCAGCCTTGAATTGTGCCTGCCTGATGCGTGTTCTCCCCGTTCTCTATCCGTGGGTGATGACAGCCGGGAATTGGCCATAAAGCTGACTTCGCTTCGAGTGCTGGCGCCCTCAAGGGATTGTGTCGTCGAAGCGGCGCCTGATGTCGTCTATCACGGCGTTTCTGTTTTCTCCTCGGCGCTTGCAAAGGTTCCCGATGACGTCGCTGACAGTAGGCCTAATACGCACGAGGAAACGTATCGACCCGAAGAAGATCACGAGGCCATAGATCTAGATCTGTCCGAAGCTGTGGGCTCTGGTTTTGGGGCTTTGGGTTTCTGGGCCGAGGAATCGGAGGGACGCTGGACGCGATCTTGCGAAGCTCGTCTCATCCTGCCTCTCGACGGACTAGCGAACGCTAAGGACAAGCTTGATGTCTATATCAGCCTGAGGCCCTATGCGCCGCTCGCGCGGGGGCAGTCGATCATCATTTCGGTGATGAACAGATCGATAAAGTACAAGTTTTCACAGGGTGACGAGAATCGATATCTTGTCTGTCTGTCGGGCGTAAAGCGTGTGAATTCTGAAGCGCTGAAAATCTTGATCCAGACGGAGTCCTTGACCTCGCCGCACTCGCTGGCGGGAGAGGGGGATCCGCGGATGATCGGCGTACAAGTGTCGCGCGTGCGCGTTCAGTCAGCGCGGCATGGCTTGCCTTCCTGGTCTCGCCATCACAAATTGGCACGGGCGCGCCCCGGTATCTTGCATTCCATGCGCACCAAGTTGGATCGGCGACTATACCGAAGTGGCGATCCGCTTGGAAGTGCTGTGTCTAGCATCATTGAGCACTTGGACCATCGCCTTCTGGTAGCGTCAGAAAATATAAAACACTCCGCAGAGGCCAACTCTCTCATGCATAGAGAGTTGGCCAGGTCCATTGATGGAGTGTCTGATGAGGTCCGTGACCTTCGCGGCTACACGTCGATTGATCTACAAGCAGCCGTAATTCTTGCTGTCTCGAGACTGTTCGAAGAATCAAGGTCAATCCAATCGCAAGCGCTTGAAGCTTCGGCCGATAGAATCGTGAGAGATGTATCGGAGTACGGCAGGCAGGTCGTTGTAAACGTCCTTGATGAAAGCCAATCAAAGCAGGAGGCGTCTCTCAACGCCTTTCTTGGTAGTATCATTGCGGAGTTTTCCGCTCATAATCATTCGACAGCGTCCTATCTGCTTGGTGAATCTCGAGCCAAGCATGAGGAATACCTAAAAATTTTGCTAGACAGAATTCTCGGTGCAATTTCCGAGCATACGAGCCAGTCCGTATCCACCATTCTTGAAGACGCAAGAGGCAGGCAGAGCAGAATTCTTGGTGAAATTTCTGAGCATACAAGTCGGTCCGTATCCGCCATTCTTGAAGACGCAAGAAGCAGGCAGAACAGAATTCTTGGTGAAATTTCCAGGCATACGAGCCGATCCGTATCCACCATTCTTGAAGATGCAAGAAGCAAGCAGAGCGAATCCTTCAAGGAACTATCAAGAGAAGTCCAGAATGCAATTATTCAGAATGGGGAGTGGCAAGAGCAACGGGATGGACTGGCGCAGGTCGCAGCCGATCAACTAATAGGCGGATTAAATAATCTTCAAGTCTACGAGGCGCAGATTCAGACTCTGATTGAGGGGCTGCATTCAAAAGTAGACACAACGGTACGGCGTCATAGCATTAGATACAATGAAACGACAGAGGCTATAAGGACGGACCATGGGTATGTTCTTGTTCCGAGTCACGATCTCCCGTTGATCCTTCATATCCTTTCCACTCCCACTCATGGTTACGAGTGGGGGACGTCACAGGTCATGAAGACGGTTGTTGCAGAAGGAATGCATGTGGCTGATGTGGGAGCCAACGTCGGGATGCACACCCTCTTGTTGGCGCGCCTCGTAGGTGAAGAAGGGAAGGTCTATGCCGTTGAGCCATTGACGGATCTTGCCGCCAACTTGAAGCTGGCGATGGCTCTCAATGGGTTTCATCGTCGCGCATCTGTCATCAACGTTGCCGCCGGCGACGCGGCGGGTCAGGCCCTGATAAATAGGGGGCTCACCTCCAGCCATTCGTCATTCCTGCCGCTTGACGACGCGTTAAAGGTTGGTTCTGAGGCGGTGGAGCTCGCGACGCTCGACGACGCCATTCCTGGACAGGTTGATTTCCTCAAGATTGATGCCGAGGGGTATGAGCTGAATATCCTGCGGGGGGCGAGCCGTCACCTTAGCAATCCGGACATTGTGGTCGTGGCGGAGTTCGCTAACAGCTATGTGGAACGGGCGGGGGGCAATGGCGAAGCGTGGTTCGCCACGATGCATCAGCGAGGCTTTTCCTGTTTTCTGATCGCTGCCGAGCCGGGAAGAAATGTGCTTAGTCCTTTGGCGGACATTGCCTTCTTCGAGGATGGGAACTACCTGATGGTTCGTCGTGGCTCCCGGCATTGGAGCAGTTTGATTTCCCTCTCGAGCGCCGCGTTGCAATGAGCGAGACACAGTTGATGATACCTGTCTACAAGCCGAGCCTGTCGGGCAACGAAAAGGCTTATGTAAACGATTGCCTTGATACGACGTGGATTTCATCGGTCGGCAGCTATGTGGATCGTTTCGAAAGTGACCTGGCGCGCTTTCTAGGCGTGAAACACGCTATTGCCGTTTCCAACGGAACCGTCGCGCTTCATCTGGCGGTGCATTGCCTTGGGATTGGGCCCGGGGACGAGGTGCTTGTCCCCACGTTCACTTACATCGCCTCGGTAAATGCGATAGCGCAGACTGGTGCTGTCCCGGTGTTTGTCGACTGCCGCCTCAGTGATTGGCTAGTGGATGCTGAGGCGCTGGAGGCAGCCATCACGCCGAAAACAAAGGCAATCATGGCGGTGCACCTGTATGGCGGCATTTGCGATATGGCGGCAATCAATCAAGTCGCGTCGCGACATGGTCTTCATGTCATTGAAGATTGTGCTGAGGCCTTGGGGTCGACCACAAGCGGTCGGCATTGTGGAGGACTATCGTCGGTAGGAACTTTCAGTTTCTTCGGCAACAAGACTGTTACCACCGGAGAGGGTGGGGCCGTCACGACGAATGACGATGCATTGGCTGCAAGGATGCGCTTGGTGAAGGGGCAGGGCCAATCACTCGATCGGCGCTATTGGCACGTGGAGTTGGGCTTCAACTACAGAATGACCAACATCTGTGCGGCCATTGGGGTTGCTCAGCTGGAACGTGTTGAAGAATTACTTGAAAAGAAGAGAGAACTGGGGCGCTCCTACCGAGAAAGGTTGTCGGATCTACCTTTGACGTTCCAGGATCTCGACCCTACGACATCGAGTTCCGATTGGCTGATTAGCGCTTTGCTTCCTAAAGATGTGGACCGTGACGCGTTTATGTCTCGCTTGGCCGCTAAAGGCGTTGATAGTCGCCCCGTTTTCCACTGCGCGCATGAAATGCCGATGTATTCCTCACTCAGTTCTTCTAAGAACTTCCCAATTTCAACGGAAGTTTCGTCTCGAGGAATTAGTTTTCCGAGCTATCCGACCATTTCGACTGCGGAGTTTGATCAGGTTGTCGATGCAGTAAGGCATTGCCTATAGAAGAAACCTATCTTGGGCGGTCAATGTTGAATACTAAAGGTCAAGTGATGAAAAATAAAACGGCGCTAATAACGGGAATTACAGGTCAGGATGGCGCTTATCTGGCGCAGATGCTTCTGACGAAAGGTTACAGAGTAGTCGGCGTTGTTCGGCGTTTGAGCCATTTTGGAGTCGCTACACAGCGGCTCGATTGGCTCGGGATCACCGACCAGGTCGAGCTTGTTGACGGCGATCTCCTGGATGTTGGCGGATTGGCTCGAATTATTCGCGAGTACAAGCCGGACGAGGTCTATAATCTTGCGGCTCAGTCCTTTGTGAAGACATCTTGGGCTCAGCCCACGCTAACGGCGCAAGTAACTGGTGTCGGCGTCGTAAATGTATTGGAAGCGGTGAGGCTTGAGAGCCCCGATGCCCGATTCTACCAAGCTTCATCGTCTGAGATGTATGGTCTCATTCAGGAAGAAAAGCAGAGTGAGGTCACCCCCTTCTATCCGCGTTCACCCTATGCTGTAGCCAAGCTTATGGGGCATTGGGCCACCGTAAATTATCGTGAAAGTTTCGATATATTTGCCTGCTCAGGCATTCTGTTCAATCACGAATCACCACTTCGTGGGCTGGAGTTCGTAACTCGCAAGGTGACTGATGCTGCCGCGCGCATCAAGTTAGGCCAAGCTAATGAGTTGGTTATGGGCAACATGGACGCTAAGCGTGACTGGGGACACGCTCGCGATTATGTCCGAGCCATGTGGCTGATGCTGCAACAGGACAAGCCCGATGACTACGTAGTTGCAACCGGCCGTACGGTCACGGTTCGTGAGATGGTAAAGGTCGCGTTTGAGCATGTTGGCCTTAATCCGGAAGAATATGTGCGGATTGACCAGGCTTTCTTCCGTCCAGCAGAGGTCGATGTTCTGCTGGGTAATCCGGCCAAAGCGAAGCGTGTCCTTGGCTGGGAGGCAGAAACGACCATGGAAGAAATGATACGTGAAATGGTTGATGCAGATCTCGCCCGCCACGCTCGGTAGCTAGAAGACGCGTTTGAAAGGGGCTGCGCCCAGATATGGCCGATCTGATGCCGCGAGATGGCATATTCCCGCCGGACGGGGCCATCCTCGTTACGGGATCTTCGGGGTTCGTAGGGCGGCGGCTTGTCCGCCGCCTTCGAACTGACGGTTATAGAGTATACGAAACTACTCGCTTTAACGCCGGGGTCAATGAAGGCCGGCTCTTCTTTGATCTGTTTGATCGACAGTCTATTGTGAAAGCGTTAGGCCAAGCAAAACCTGCTGCTATCCTCCATCTTGCGGCGCAATCTTCAGTTTCCGGCAGCACTTCCTCACCATTAGACGCATGGTCAACAAATGCTGGCGGTGCGATGAATATCTGTTCCGCTGTTAAGGAAGTGACCGCGGCTCCGGCCATTATATTTGTCAGTTCTACCGAGGTGTACGGGCGCGCCTTTAATCGCGGCGTGGCTACGGAGATCTGTTCGCCAGAGCCGATGAACCCCTATGCGCGATCGAAGCTGGCAGCAGAGCAAATATTTCTTGATACTTACCCGTCCCATGCCCCTCTCGTTATTGCTCGTCCGGCCAATCATAGTGGAGCAGGCCAGGATGAAAAATTCGCGCTTCCATCTTTCGCAAAACAGTTGAGAGACGGGTCTGACACCATCAGCGTGGGGAATATTGGAGTTCGCAGAGATTTTCTGCATGTTGACGACGTAGTTGACGCCTATGTATCTCTTTTGCAGGGGATATTGACGTTTGAGCGCGGCGAGACATTCAATATTGCCTCTGGAAATAGCCCTACATTGCGGCAGTTGCTCGAGAGAATGATGGATCTGGCGGGTAGCGAAGCCCATATCGTTGTCGATCCAGGTCGGATCAGACTGTCTGATATCCAAGAAGCGCTCGTCGATAGTCGTAAGTTAACCAGGGCAACTGAATGGCGGCCGAAAAGGCCTCTCGAAGAGTTACTGAAAGAGCTTCTCTCCTAGCCGTACATACGCTTCGTATAGAGCCTAATCATCGCCAATGTCTATTGGCAGACCGCTACGTCTGAATTTCATGTATGTCGCATACCCGACGCCGCGCTATCCAGGATTCGTCACTCAGGTCCTTGGGCGCTAATCTCGAAGCACTGGGTCTTTCCGGCAAAGAGCGACCTTTAAAGATCCTGCATCTAGTTGCGATCGGTAGATCGTAAGATGAGATTTGTCGAATATCTGATCGTACTCCCATAGAGCGAAACTCTGCTCGTTTACTCCCTTGCGAAGCTCGGCAAGGTATCCATCGTCAATGCTGCTGCGATGTACATGTCCGACGGGCTCACACATGAGCAGGATCAAGCCGTTCGCCGAAAGTTTAGTTTCAAGACTCCTTAGAAGTTCGACCGGATCTGGAAAATGGTGAAATGCGGAGAAAACGCAGATAACGTCAGCCCATCCGTCTTCAATAGGTAGATTGAGCCCGTCGGCCAAGATGAAGTCGACCGGGTAGCAACTACCTGCCGCGACGTAATTGGCATTGGCGTGCTTTCCGATCATAAGGCCATAAGGGTCGACATCGAAATTGATACGATTGGCGTAATCTAGGCCGGCGATCATCGGGCTGGCATTGCCTCCAACTTCGACGATGTTTAGCTCTCGCCCACTGAAGCGATCGGATATCCATAGATCGGCTAATCGCAACGCCTCGACATGGTCTTCGTTGTAGGATCGATTGACGTTAGTCTGCCGCCACGACGAAGGCGGAGGAAAAACTGCATTTTCGCTCACCTGGACATCGAATGCTAAGCTCGCCTCCGTGAACCATAGTGCGTTCTCTTGAAGCGGTGTTATGTCGAGGCGATAGCTGCCGCCCACGCTCGGTGTTGCTATAACGACAGGGATTGTCATGGAGTGTCCAGGCATGATCGAACACAATAGTGGCGTCCTATGTCCCTCCAGCGTCACAAAGCCTTGACCGTTGGGGATGTCTCGTGACCAGTGATACCCTAAGAGGAAGGGGTAGGCGCCGGATGAGTCGATGGCCTTGTCTCCGCCGTTTCTCAGCGTGACATTCATGGAAAATTGGGTGGACGTGGGGACTTCCGGCAGGTCGAAGATGCAGCTCAACCTGTGGTCGCCCGACACAACATCGATCATATCGACATCGATAGCATCTGCCGAAGTTTCAGACAGAACGGTTGTGCTGCTATTGATAACTCGGTCAATAAACTGATCAGATTCGATCTGAATCCAGCGCTCTCGAAAAACAAACCGGGTACTCAGGATCGACCTAATCGCTTCTGAATCAAGCGCATTATTATACTCCTTTGCAATCATCGCCACCAGTTCCGAGCTTGGCTTCCGCCCGGATGATGTGGCCTTCGTGTCGGGCACCAGCAAAGGAATCCCGTGCATGATGTCGTACTTTCGTCCGTGTCGCTTTTCGATCAACACGGATCCGTTTGACAGCAGGTGGTTCCCGGTTTCGGGGCAGATAAGTGGGGGGGATGTCGGCCTGAAAGTGCGGCTGCGCGCACGAATCTTGTTGCTCAGGCGCGAAACATACTGCCGCAGCGTATCCATTTCGTCCAAACTCCATCTTGAGCTCTGGCAGCTGGTCCATGGCGCCGTGGGCCTGTGGTCGCTTCGGCATCCTGGGATCAACAGCTATTTGTGTGGCTGTACCCGCGTCTACTCGTGTTCGATTGTATAGACCGAATCATTTGTGAACCTAGAGCTTCTAGAGTGAAATTTTGCAAATAGGCGGCTGTAGCTGCGTCGAACTCGTCAAAGCTAAACGTGCCGGCCGCCACCTCTAGATATGGCTCATGATCGTCTGCAGGTCGGTTCAGCAGCATGTGGCTGGCCTTCTCAAGGGCGGCTGCCAGCGCGCTGGGCGTATCGTTGTGACTTAAAACGGAAAGGCCTCCTCCAATGTACTGCAGATTGCTGTTTGAGTAGGTGACAGGAAGGGCGCCGGCGCTTAGGGCCTCGAGTACGGGGATGCAAAACCCCTCGTGGAGAGACGCTGTCGCAAATATATTGCTGTCTCGATAGAGGCGATCTAGGGCCGATTGGGACAGATCGAGTTTGAGCCGGATGCGATATGAATCGGCAGCCTGGCGCGCTTTATCCCTGATCATTTTCAGGATGGACGCATCAGCATGGCGAGATGAACTTGCTATAGTTAGCTGTACACGAAGCGTAGCTGTGGCGGACAGGATCTCTACGGCCAGGAGAAGATCCTCTAGATTCTTCGATTTAACTAAACGACCTACATAGACGATTTTGATCAAACGCCTTGCCGACCATCGTGTCGGAGATCGTCGTATGTTTCGAACAGGTAGAGATATCACCTGTGCCGAGGCGCCGTGGGCAATGACCGCTTGCCTGTTAAACTCACTATCGCACCATATGATATCCGCGCTATGAATAAAGTGAGGATAATCCAAGTATGTAATATCAGAAAGTGCAGTGGTGCTTCCGTGCGCAATGTTCCCAGGCGTTACATTGTGAAAGCGAACTATTCTCAATGCGTGCCCATTTCCAAGCCATATAAGGTTAAATATATTGTGGATAATGCCAACAAAGAATATTATTATGTTAGATTCTATATATTTATTATTAGTTATAAGTGATGATGTATCTTCAAATGTAACAATATCATTGTGGCTAAAGTCAGACCTTCGGCAGAAGATCGTAACATCAAGGCCTGCGGCTTTAAAAGCTAGCCTTGTCGATAAAACAGCGTGACCAATTCCATCTCTATGAAAAAGAGAAGGTACAACCAATGATATTTTGGTAATTTTGACTGGACTATCCATCAGGGTTCTGCGAATAGTTGCTCTCTTGGCGGAAATGCTCAAGTTCAATCTCAAGAATTAGTTGTCTCTTCTTTATGGTCTCCAATTCTGACTTTAACTTCTCAACTTCTGCTATAGCGCCGATGAAGGATGGAAGATAGCGCTGCCACCCTGCTTGGAGGGCGCGGAATTCCAGAACCTCAAGGCTTGCGCCCGGCTCTCGAACGGGGCGGCGTTTCGGGGCGGGCGCGCGCAAGAGCAGGTGCGCCAGGCGACTGCGAAGAGCTCTCGTGCGGCGCGCCAGGGCCCGTCGGATGCTTGTGGAGTTTTTCACCGGTCTCTCGCTGACGTGGTGGAGGTTGTGGCTGGCGGCATGATTAGGCTGTGATGTCGAGTTGCGAGCGGAGCATCAGCATCGTGCAAGATGCTGCGAACGAAATGTTTGCGGGCGCATATATGGCGCGAGAACCAAAAAAATGTCTCAGCGGAGGCAGATCCTCACAGAAAATGACACCTGTGTGACTCCGGCGAATATCGATAAGATAGGAAACATGAAGAGATGCTGATGAAGATATGAAAATCGTGTATTCTTGCTTGTCGCTATAAATTTTTTGAAAATATTGTTTTTCCTCGCTCATTCTTTCTATTAGTATTTGAGTGAAATTTATATTCAATGATAGTGATCTGATTGCCTGATTTATCGATTCATGCTCTTCTGGCGATGTAACCGTCAGTACCTTTGCCTCCGCTCTTATCCGTTGGTGTGGGGGGCGCCAGCTAATCATAGAGCATGCTCTACGAGGACGACAAAATGCCCTATTTTTTATGTGTTCGCCATCGATGCCCAATGGAAGTATTTCATCAGGCGCCCCTTCTGAGGGGGTGCCAAAAACGATGCCTTTGGGCGCGGCGCCTGTTTCTTGATAATGGCGAACGATGCTCCTAAACACCGCCGATCGAATGTCAGGATCGGCTATCTGGATCAGTTCGGTTGCGTCGATGCACAATGGTGTTGGATTATACCCCTGATATTCGTCGTCTAACTTGGGAGCAAATATCTCTCTAAGTTGTGTATTTATGTGCAGTGCGCTGTGTCGTTTTTCCACATAGCTGCGCGCACGCTCGCCTAATCGACGACGATAATCCTGGTCGTTTCTTAGAGCCAGAAGGGCATTGCCAAGCTGTCTTTGATTGGGGCGCACAGAGATCGCATGTGTGCAGTCTTCGGGAATCTCTGCCATGGACCCGACTGGATTCGTTATAGTCGGGATCCCTGAAGACATGGTATCCAGAATAGCGCGTGAGCTTTCGCCTTTCGAGCTTCCTCTAAGCTGAACGGCGATGTCCGCCGCAGCGAGATAGTCCCCATAAACTTCCTTGGTAATACGTCCAGTTATGCGCACCTCGTAGGGGGCGTTCTGAGCATGACGCCGAAGGGATTGCCCATAATTGCCTGGCGCATCTCCGACAAACGCGAGAACTAGATCCGTTGCTCCCTTGTGGTAAGCAAAGTCTGCGGCGTGGGCGATTAGATGATTTAATTTTGTAGAGGATGCAATTCCAAAGGAACACACGAGAATCTTTTCACAAGAAAGCCCAAGTAATGATTTAGATTTTTCTCTATTCTTATTGTAGATGCGTCGTATCTGTGAGATTACGTGAATTTTTCGTGGGTCTAATGTATCTGAAATGAGATTTTTGGCGTGTCGAGAATGAACGATTACGCTCGTGGCGCGCTGCGTTACAAATTCGATCGAGTGCCCATACGTACTAATGGACTCATGAGATGTAGCTAAGTCTTTCTTGGTAATAAGGTCGAGCTCTTCGTCTCCGCATAGAGCGATCTTTAAAAGATCAGAAAGAACGATATCGTGAAGAATTACGTCGCCCGGAACTCGATGAAGAAGCTCGCAAACATATATATGGAAGCGAGAATTGCCGATCTGATACAGCACCCTGTCATAGTGACCGTGCCTTTTCTTTAGAAAATCCGTTGGAGACACTGAGCGAGAACGACTAGTGACGAAGGTCCCTGGCGGGACGGAATCAGTCACGATGTCCACCACATAATCGACCTCGAGGGCAGCACATAGGTCTACTGCGTAATCGGCCACTCCAGTCGGTGACGGAGGAACGGGGGAGACTAGTGCAAGGCGGGGAAGGTCGATGGGCATGATGGTACTTATCCGTCGGCCATATATGTCGCCTTGATATCCCCCAGGCGGTACCAGCCGTCGATGCGCGGTCGTTCAAGGGTAAGGCGAAGGGTATTGACTTCGCCCGACTTCCAATGACGGGTTAGGGAAACGTGATGCCTACCTGAGGCTAGCGAGAAGTGTTTTCCCGAATCCGCTTCGTCAAGAGACGCCCAATCTATTGAAAAGAGTACGGGGTCGTGGTCGGTGCGCAGCTCCAGGTCGAATTCTAGTTGCCACAATCCACGGGGAAGCACGATGTTTGGCCCAAAGGTCAAGCATCGCCGGCGTCCAGTCAGGGGTTGAAATTCGTCACAATCTTGAGGTTCGGGAAAAAAGGCGCGTACGGGCCAGTCGAATTGGGAACCTGCCGGAACCGGCAGAATGCGAAACATGTCGAGCAACTCATGACTCGACACTTCCGTCGGCGCCAAGGATTGGATGGGAAACGACAGCTCGGTCTCTTCGGGCGCATAATTCTTGTAGGGATCGAGCGTGGTCCAGCTTACGTCCAACTGCTCGTGCAACGATGAAAAATGCCTGCTGGTCCACTGTACCGCATACATGGGTTGGATTGAGGCAGCAGTTTCAAGATACTCGACGCAATGGTTCGGAGACGCTGAGACGATAAATATTTTCGTGGCGTAGGAGAGCGCCTGTTCAATATTCTCGCATGTGACCAGCATCCCATGTGTGGCCGACTGCTCTGCCGAGAGGGTGGATGCGTCGCATACGATCCATCCGTTGCTGGCTGCAGATTGATCTAATTGTGCACGCCATGTCATGGCGTTTGGAAACGGCGAATAGATGATAGCGCACGTTCTACGAGGAGGGGTCAGGATCTCAGCCATGAATATATATCAACCGCCTCTTCAATATCGGCGAACATCTTGGCGCGACCGGCTTCGACTATCAGAGCGCGATCACAATTTTGCTTGATCATGGCGAGGTCGTGGGATGCCATTAAAAACGCTCGGTGGGCGCGACGTTCAAAAAGCTCCTCTTGGCATTTGCGCTGAAATCTTGCATCTCCTACCGCAACTAATTCGTCGACTAGATAGCAGTCGAATTCAATGGCGAGCGACAGTCCGAACGCAAGGCGTGCGCGCATACCAGCCGAATACTGCTTAACAGGTTTCTTTAGCGCAGGGCCCAGTTCGGCGAATTCATCGACCAGTTCTATAATCTCATGGTAGTCTTTCTTGTAAATGCGCGCCAGGAATCTAATGTTGTCGAGTCCGGTGAGGCTGCCTTGAAACCCGCCTCCGAAGCCAATAGGCCAAGACGAGGTCATGTCCCATTTTATGCAGCCAGCGCTTTGTTTAAGAACACCGCCCAAGATCTTAATGAGCGTTGACTTGCCCTGTCCGTTACGGCCGAGAATGGCAAGCCGCCCATCTCGCTCGAGGTTGAACGATATGTCTTCGAATACTGGTCGGTTTGACTGCGGGTATTTTTTACCGAGCCCTCTTACCACAAGACCTGGAGAATGGTTTTCGGAGGCCATTATTGCCGGTGTTCCCGGATGCCTGCCCAAACTAGCCATCCCAGTCCATAAATGCTGAGGGTGGACATAAGTACGATGAGGATGGAGACCAGCCGGCGGGGTTCGGTCGATTTGTCTGGAAGGTTGGGCTCGACAATCCGGTCAAGGTAGAGTTGCTGGCGTCGGGCTTCGTTTCGGGCGGAAATATAGGCTGCGGTTGTCTGGGTGACTTCCCGATCTGCGATTTCTCTTGCAAGAAGAAGATCTTCATACCCCCCTATCTGGGGGGCCAGAGAGCCCGTGGCGCCCGCCATTTTCGCACGCTCTATCGAAATCTGATCTTCATAGGCGCGTATGCGTGCATTGATAACCTCGATCTGTGGGCTGCTCGGCGTAAGCGACGTCAGTTGGGCCTTCTCCGCCTTAAGCGCGGCGACCTGTTCCAGGAGCCCGCCGATGAGCTGGGTCATTTCAGACGCTGTGCGGCTCGGATCTATTATCCCAGAGGTGTTACGGAAGGAGGTTAACTTGCCTTGCGCCAGATCGCGCCGCGCTATGGCGTCGTCACGCGATTGCAGGGCTTCCTGAACGGCATTCGATGCGGCGCGTTCGTTCAACTGGTTTACTAGACGTTCGCTGCGGGCGAGGAGTGACGCGGTCATTTTTCGCGCGTCTTCTGGACGGAAAGCTCGGGCGCGAAGCGTGCTGATACCTGTCGAACTGTCATACCCCACCTCCACAAATCGCAGGTAGGCTTCGAATAGGTCTTCTTGCGACCGCCCCTCCCAGGGGCGGGGATATCGAGCTAGGGGGTCGGCATGGTTGGCTCGAAGGGCTAGCGGGAGGTCAATATCCTGAGCTAGACCCTGCATGCCTGTGCGAGACAGAACGAATTCGTGCACAGCGAAGGCATCCGCCTGTCCTGCGGGCAGCCCGATACCCTGGAGAGCGACGCCCAAGCCAGACGGTTGCGGCTGGGATGGCTGTCTGACGATAAAGCGAGCCTCCGACACATACTGGGGCGTGGCGATCAGAGTAAAGTAGACAGTGGCTGCCAATGTGGGGGCTACGACAAAACCTAGGAAGCTAAGAGGTAGCCTTCTCCACCACTGGCGTGGTTTAATTTTTGTTTCATCATTGCCTAACTTCGGGCCGCGATATTCAACCTCAACGTGGGTCATTGGGTATATGCTTTGTTTGAGCGTTTATATTTATTCGACATCGATCCGGTCCTGGGATAAGGCGATGAGGATTATGCCGATGGCGTTCATGCCAAGCCCCCAGAAAAAGGCGTATGCGACATTGTAGTGGGTTTCTACAAACTCACCAAATATGCCTGCCCGTAACATTTCGATTGGGTGCGGGAATGGAATATAAAGAAAAATCTCTTGGAACTGATGCGGCATCCAGGCAACCATGATGAATGCTCCGGAAAATGGAACGAGCAAGTAGGTCATTAGCCCTACAACGCGCTCCAAAACCTCAAATCGCATTGATAGGCCGGTTAGTAAAAGTGCGAACCCTAGGCCTATCCAAGTTAAGAGGAGCCATCCAGAATATACCAAAATCATGTCCTTGGGTAGACTCATTTCCCCTAATGACATGAGAATTACATATACAAAAATAAAAGCGATGGTTGTTCCGCAGAATTCTAGAATATTGCGGGCTGCAAATATATGAATTGGTGATACGAACCTATGGTGAAGAAGCCCCATATTCGCCTGCAGGGCGGAAAGGCTGTACGTAACCATGTGTCTTAGAAGAATTAGGCACATATATCCGCTCATCATGAATGCGGAAACTTTGATGCCATTCGAATAATCAGGTTTTGTCAAAGTCCACAAAATAAGGACGGCAAGGCAGAAAATGAGTGGCTCTAGGATTAACCAGGCGAAACCAATGCCTTCGCGACCAAAGCGGGTACTTGTCTCCCGCATCATTAGGGCGCCGATAATCCTGGCGTGATTGATCATTGGAAGCCGACTGCGTGGAGGTTAGAGGTGGGCTTTCGCCGTCGAATGAACCAGTGTGTCTACACGTTTTTTGTGGCGAGCGTCCAGCAAAGCAGCGGGGACGTGGGGCAGGTTCGTAGAAGCTCGTGGGCCGAATAGGATCGACCCCCTCGACCGCCCGGCCTTGAACGTTGCCCACTGTCGCTATTTTCGCCGGCATGATCCGTTAGCTGCACGTTAGAAGCCGCGTCGCCAGCTGCCCAGTAGGGCGTAGCCGGTCGGGGCGCCCGCGCGGTGCTGTTCATCGCGACTGGCGACCGCTTCCAACTGCAGCATCGACCCGCCGGGCAGGGGATGCAGGCTGCGGACGGAGAAGTCGATCTGACGGCCGGAGGGGCTGGCCGAGAAGCGGCGCTGTGAGAAGGTGACGGGGTCGAAATAGTCCAAGGGCACATCGGCCAGGACGGCGCTGAAGGTGCCGCTCTCGATCCGCAGGGGCTGGGAGATTTCCCAGGTCAGGCGGCTGCAGCCGAACGCCCACGACGGACAGTCGGATTGCAGGGCCATGCGCCAGGTCGAGCTGATCGCGGCGCTGGACAGGTTCAGGAAGCGGCCCTCGATCTCGGTGCGGCCGAAACCGGCTTCGCCGCTCAGCACCAGTCCGCCGCCCAGCGACAGGTCGCCGCCGAAGGCCGCGAAACGGGTGCGCGACGGCATGGCGAAGTCCGAACGGGTCGGCATATAGGCGCCCAGAGGCCCCATCTTCTCGTCCAGCGAACCCAGGCTGAAGGACAGGCCGCCGCGCTCGCCGCGCCAGTCCAGCGCCGCGCGGGCGTAGGACGACACATCCTGCTCGACCGAGCGCAGGGGCGCGCGGCGGTCGCCCGCCCCGGTTTCGGCGCTGAAGACCAGGGGGCCGAAGCCCAGGCCCTTGAAGGTCACGGCCCCGCGCACGGCATGGTCGGCCTGGGCCAGGGCGGCGAAGCCGTCGCCGGAACCGGTGCGGAAGGGCGAGCGCGCCCCGCCGCGCCCCTGCCAGGCGGAGAAGGCCATGCGGCCGGCGGTGACGTCGAACAGGGCCTCCTGCTTCATCTCGTCGCCCAGCCAGGGGGCGTCGAAGGGGGTGTAGCGGTTCAGGATCGGCTCGGGCGTCTCCACCGGCACGGCGGCGGCCAGGGACAGGCGCGCACCGCCGGGACCGTCCATCGACACCTGCGACTGGCGCATGGGCGTCGGGTTCTCGGGTTGATAGCTGCGACGCGGGGCCATGCGCCAGGCCGCGCCCATGTCGATGCGGAACAGGCGTTCGTATTCATCATAGCCGATGGTGCTCAGCATCCCCGTGCGGCCCATGGCGTCGCCGAACGGGCCGCCGACATAGGCGCCGGGTTCGATGGCGACGTTCACCGCCTGTCCCGCCGCCATGGGCGAAGAGGTGGCGCCGACGGGCTGGAAGGCCCGGGCGATGTCGAGCGCGCCACGACCGTAGACGGTGTCCGTCCCCGTGGCGCCCAGGTCCGAACCGGTGCGCAACAGAATCTCCACCGCCTGCTTGCCGGTCAGGTTGGGGAAGGCCTCCAGCAACAGGGCCAGGGCGCCGGCGACGATGGGGGAGGCGTAGGAGGTGCCGCTGCCGGTCCAGCAACTGCTCGCTTCGCAGTTGAAGGTGAGGCCCACGCCGGCCGCGGTCAGATAGGCGCTTTGAGATACGCCGGCCTGGTTGGAGAAGTCGGCCATCTGCCGCGCCCGGTCATGGGCGCCGACGACGATGATCGAGCCGGCGAAGCGCGGATCGCTGGCGTAACGGCCCGGCCAGCTCGGATTGGCGTAGGCCTCATTGCCGGAAGCGATGGCGAAGACCACCCCGGCGTTGACGGCTCGCAGAAGGGCGGCCTCGAACAGGGAGCCCATGGGATCGTCGCCGCCGAGCGAAAGATTGATCACCCTAGCCCCGTTCTGCACGGCGTAATCCAGGGCGCGAGCCAGGTCGCTGGACTTGAAGCAGACCTTGTCGTCCGGGTCGGTGCAGTCGCTGACGTCGGCGCGGATCGACAGAACGGTCGAATTATAGGCGACGCCGATCGTGCCGTAGTTGTTGAACGGCGCGGCGAGGATGCTGGAGACGTTGGTCCCGTGCCGATCCTCGCCCTGGGGCTGGTTGCGGCCGGCGACGATGTCGGTGGATCGGGGCGAGATGTTCGCCGCCAGGTCCTGGTGATCCAGCTTGATGCCGCTGTCGACCACGCCGACCGTGATCCCTCGTCCCGTGGCGTTCGTCTGCCAGGCGCTATAGGCGCGAGAATCCGCCAGACCCCAGCTGCGTAGATACTCTGACGAGGTCTCGGAGGGGATGCCGGGCGGCGGAGGAGGAGGAGGAGGAGGAGGTGGTGGAGGCGGAGGGGGCGGTGGAGGAGGAGGCGGTGGCGGCGGCGTGACTACGCCGCCTCCGGATCCGCCCCCGCCTCCGCCCCCGCAAGCTGCGAGCGGCAGGGCCAGCAGGCCTATGACGCCGATTGAAACCGCGATGCTGCGCAGGGCTTGAACGGACATGGCTTCCTCCCGAAACCGATGGAGCCATTAGGCCGGTTTCCGCGAGGTTTACGAGCCGATTTTTCGCTGGGCCCGGAGCAGAGGAGAGGCCTAGTCGCGTAGCAGTTCGTTGACCCCGGTCTTGGCGCGGGTCTGGGCGTCGACGCGCTTGACGATGACGGCGCAGTACAGCGACGGGCCGCCATTGGGGTCGGGCAGGGCGCCCGGCACCACGACCGAATAGGCCGGAACCTCGCCGCGGAAGATCTCGCCGGTGGCGCGGTCGATGATCTTGGTCGAACCGGACAGATAGACGCCCATGGCCAGGACCGCACCCTCGCGGACGATGACGCCCTCGGCCACCTCGGCGCGGGCGCCGATGAAGCAGCCGTCCTCGATGATGGTCGGGTTGGCCTGCAGCGGCTCCAGCACGCCGCCAATGCCGGCGCCGCCCGACAGGTGGACGTTCTTGCCGATCTGGGCGCAGGAGCCGACGGTGGCCCAGGCGTCGACCATCGAGCCTTCGTCGACGAAGGCGCCGATGTTCACGAAGGAGGGCATCAGCACCACGTTCTTGGCGATATGGGCGCCGCGACGGACGACGGCGCCGGGCACCGAACGGAAGCCGGCGGCCTGATAGTCGGCGGCGCTCCAGTCGCCGAACTTGTTGGGCACCTTGTCCCAGAAGGGACCGACGGCGACCGGATGATCGGCCGACAGCGGCAGGGTCGGGGCGTGACCGGCGCGCATGATGACGTTGTCGTTCAGGCGGAAGGACAGCAGCACGGCCTTCTTCAGCCACTGGTGCGTGGTCCAGACGCCGTCCTCGCTGCGCGTGGCGACGCGGGCCTGACCGGAATCCAGCAGGGCCAGGGCGGTGTCGACGGCGTCGCGGGCCTCGCCGCGCGTGGCGGCCGAAATGTCGGCGCGAGCCTCCCAGGCGGCCTCGATCACGGATTCCAGATGGGTCAGGTCGGTCATTGCGGATCTCCGTCCAGCATGGCGGTGGTCAGGAAGGGGCCGAGGGAGGCGGCCCGGTGTCGGATGTGCTCGCCCTCGGCCATGAAGGCCTTGGGGCCGACCAGAACCGTGGTCATACCGAGGACGTGCGCCGGCTCCAGGTTCTTGGGCGTGTCCTCGAAGAAGCAGGCGGTGGTCGGATCGACGCCGAAGCGCGCCAGCATCTTCTGGAAGGTGCGCGGGTCCGGCTTGGGGATCAGGTCGGCGTCCTCCAGGGCGAAGACCCCGTCGAAGAAGGGCGTCAGCTCCAGCCGTTCCATCACGCGCCGGGCGTGGCCGATCGAGCCGTTGGTGAAGATCAGGCGCGGTCCGCTCAGCCGCTCCAGCGCCGCGTGGAGGCCAGGATCTGGCGTCAGCACGTCCAGAGGCACGTCGTGGACCTCGGCCAGGAAGTCGTGCGGGTCGATCTCATAGTGCATCATGAGACCGGCCAGGGAGGTGCCGTAGTCGTGCAGATAGCCGCGCTGCATCGCCAGGGCCTCAGCCGACTCCAGGCCCGAGGTGCGCACCACATAGTGATTGATGCGCTGTTCGACCTGCCGCAGGAACTGGGTCTCCGGCGGGTAGAGGGTGTTGTCGAGATCGAACACCCAGGACCGGACGTGGCGCAGGTCGGCGCCGATCTCGGTGGTCGCCGCCGGCAGTCGGCTCGTCGTATCTGCCGTCACTGGGCCTTCACCAAGGTGCCGGCGCCGAACTCGGTGAACAGTTCGACCAGCATGGCGTGGGGGCGACGTCCGTCCAGAATGACCACGGCCTCGACGCCCGCGCGGACGGCGGCCATGGCCGTCTCCAGCTTCGGGATCATGCCGCCGTTGGCGACGCCCGTGTCGATCAGGCCCTGGGCCTCTTCCAGGTTCATCTGGCGGATGATCTCGCCGTCCGCGCCCTTGACGCCCGGCACGTCGGTCAGCAGCAGCATCCGCTTGGCGCCCAGGGACCCGGCGACGGCGCCCGCCACCGTGTCGGCGTTGACGTTGTAGGTCATGCCGTCCTCGGCCACGCCGATGGGAGCGATGACCGGCACCCAGTCCTCGGTCTCGGAGGCGATCAGGCCCTTGATCAGCTTGGGGTCGACCTTGGTCGGCTCGCCGACGAAACCCAGATCGACCTCGTGCTCGATCATGCTGTCGGGATCGCGCTTGGTGCGCTTGGTCTTCTCGACCGTCAGCAGGCCGGCGTCCTTGCCCGACAGGCCGACGCCGCGCACGTCGGCCTCCTTGCCGGCGACAGTGATCCAGTGGGCGATCTCTTTATTGACCGCGCCGGACAGGACCATCTCGGCCACCTGCATGGTGTCCTTGTCCGTCACGCGCAGACCGTCGACGAAGGCCGACTTCACGCCCGCCTTGTCCAGCATGGCGCTGATCTGCGGGCCGCCGCCGTGGACCACCACGGGGTTCACGCCCATCAGCTTCAGCAGCACCACGTCGGCGGCGAATTGCTTGGCCACGGCGCTCTCGCCCATGGCGTGGCCGCCGTATTTGATGACCACGGTCTCGCGATCATAGACCTGAATATAGGGCAGGGCCTCGGCGAGCGTCTTCGCCGTTTCCCAGCTGCGTTCCTCGGATTGCCGTTCGGTCTCTTGCATAATACGCGCGCCATAGCCTCTGGGCACGCGGGTGTCACGGTGAAAGCCGCTCGAGCAGTACATGAAACAGGGTCTTCAAGCTTTCATCTGTCGCGCAAATAGGTCTAAGGAACGAAGATGGCGATATTTCCTGTAATCATGTGCGGTGGTTCCGGTACGAGGCTGTGGCCTGCGTCGCGCCCCTCACGTCCCAAGCAGTTCATACCGTTGGCGGGGAACCGCTCGCTGTTTCAAGAAGCTGCGCTCAGGGTTGCTTCGCTTGCCAATGGCGGGGGGCGACTGATCGTCGTGGGCGGAGTGAGCCATCGTCGCTGGATCGTGGACCAACTTGAAGCAATCGATCTCAAAGCGCAGATTCTTTTGGAGCCGGAAGCTCGAGATTCCGCTGCGGCGATGGCGGCGGCGGCGGCTTGGACCCATGCTCAGGACCCGAGCGGCGTAAATGTATTCGTGGCGTCCGATCACCACATCACCGATCATGACGCTTTCCGGCGAGCGGTGATCGAAGCCGCTTCTACGGCTCTCAAGGGGCGGATCGTCACCTTGGGGGTCAAGCCGACAGAGCCCTCGGCCGCCTACGGGTACATCCGTCCTGCGGGAAAGGGGCTCTCGGTTGTCGAAGCGTTCGTCGAAAAGCCCGACACGCGGACAGCAGCTCAATACCTTAAGGAAGGGTATTTGTGGAACAGTGGTAATTTCATTGTTTCATCAAGGATTTTAGGCCTTGAATTGGAGAAGTATGCACCTGCAGTCGCTCAATCTGTAGAGCTTTCGTTGGTGAATATCGGGGATGCATCCGTTGCTGTGCTTGGGAGTGCCTTCAGGGATGCCCCAAAGACATCGATTGACTATGCTGTTATGGAGAGGACTGAGCGCGCTTCTGTGCTTCCGGTCGATTTTCAGTGGTCCGATCTGGGGGCGTGGGACTCTGTTGCGGCCAGCGGTGAAGGCGAATTGGGCCTGCATGTCTTTGAAGACGCTGAAGGGTGTCTAGCGAGAGCGTCTGACGGCATGCTTGTAGCGGCGGTGGGCGTAAGGAACCTAGCGATCATCGCTGAACGTGATGCTGTCCTAGTGTGCGACTTGTCGCGTGCGCAGGACATTAAGAAAGTCGTAGAGCGGATACGCGAGACTTCGCCGCGCCATCTAGATTTCGCTTCATCCGTCGCCGAATCCCTGCCTCAGGGCGGCAAGCGTTTCATTGAGTGGATGAGACTTCGAGTCCTGCCTCTCTGGGCGACTGTGGGGCAGGATGCCGACGGCGCCTTCTCGGAGTTGATCTCGCAGGAGGGGCGCGCGGTGCGGGCCAACCGGCGCGCGAGGGTGCAGAGCCGCCAGATTCAAGTGTTTGCAGAAGCGGGAAGGCTTGGCTGGTCCGGGCCTTGGTCCTCCGCCGTGGAGAAGGGGGCGGCCTGCTTGTTGCGTGAGTATGTCCGCGACGATGGTCAGGTGAGCGCTCTTTTGGCTCCAGACGGAAGCGTCATCGACAATGACGCCTATGTCTATGATCAGGCTTTCTTGATGTTCGCTTTGGCCGCCGCTCATGGCGCGGGGCTCGGAGATGCAGCCGCATATGAGGCGCGGGCGGTCAGGGTGCGCGAGCTTCTGAAGGCGCGAGCGGGTTCCAATGGTGCGCTGACGGAAGCAGGAAGCCGGCCCTTCCAGTCGAACGCGCACATGCACCTGTTGGAAGCATGTCTGGCGTGGGAGGAAGTCGGCGGCGACGAGGGCTGGGAAAGCTGGAGCGATCAGCTTGTCGAGTTGGCGATTTCAACCTTCATCGACGAGGGGCGAGGGTGCCTGTACGAGT
Source organism: Brevundimonas faecalis (assembly GCF_040549405.1). Taxonomy (NCBI): domain Bacteria; kingdom Pseudomonadati; phylum Pseudomonadota; class Alphaproteobacteria; order Caulobacterales; family Caulobacteraceae; genus Brevundimonas; species Brevundimonas faecalis. Next base: position 248,238 of record NZ_JBEPTF010000001.1, read on the forward strand.
TCTTTTCTGAAGATTGGTCGAGAGCTGCTGGAAGCGACGGGCGACTCGTGGAGCCGGGGCATCAATTCGAATGGGCCTGGCTCTTGGCGCGCTTCGCGCGAAAACGCTCGAGCGCTCACGTGTTGGGGGTGGCTCGGCGTCTCTATGCGTTTGGAATGAAGGGGGTGTCCGAACGTCTGGACGTCGCCGTGGACGTTATTGAGGATTGTGGAGGGCAAAGAGGCGATCGGGCGCGCTTGTGGCCGCAAACCGAATGGCTGAAGGCCGCCTTGCTTCTGGCTGAGTTGAGCGAAGATGGAGAGCGTCAGCGTCTGTTGAGCGACGCGGCCAGAGCGATGCGCGCGCTTTGGTGGTATCTCGCTCCTGACGGCGTATGGCGGGACAAGCGATTAGGAGATCGCACCTTCGTCGATGAGCCCGCTCCTGCAAGTTCTCTGTACCATATCATGGGCGCTTTGGCGCAGCTCGTCAGTACGGATCGAGCTTTAGGATTGGGGATCGCTGAAAGCAGACCTCTCGCTTAGTTTTCGGTCTTGAGAGGCATGGCTGCATGAAGCTGCTGCTCACTCGTCGGGCGTTCATCTATCGAACTGACTGTAGCAAACCGGCCACGCATATAGAGCGGTTGTAGTGAAAAATGACGCTTCTCACTCGACCGCTTAAAGCTCGGCTGCTAGGCTTCGGTGAGATGGCGCTATTGTCATTGTCTGAATATAGCAAGCTTCGGAGGGCCGCTTTTATGCGCGTCAAGAGTTTGATCCTGGCATCTAGCGCGGCGGCGGCTCTGGCCCTGTCGGCGGGCGCCGCGTCGGCTGAGCCGGATGGTTGGTACGGCGCGATCGACGCGGGCTACCACATCATCGACGACATCAACACGGAATCGTCCACGACCGGCCATAACTGGAACTGGGAAGTGAACGACGGCTGGGCGGCTTTTGCTCGTCTGGGCTACCGGTTCAACCCGAACTGGCGTGTTGAACTGGAAGGCGGCTACCGCTCGGGCGACATCGGTCGCGTGCGCGCCTCGACGGGTCCGCAAGGCCTGTGCAACCTGACGCCGGCGACGGGTCCGTGCCACTCGCCGGAAGGCGACATCACCTCGACGACCCTGATGGCCAACGTCATCTATGACTTCGGCTCGCCGGAATGGACCTTCCGTCCGTTCGTCGGCCTGGGCGTGGGCGTGAACCGCGTCAACGTCGACACGGTCGGCCGCCTGCGTCAGACGCCGGGCGTGACCTTCACGGCCGACGACACCTCGACCAAGTTCGCCGCTCAGGCGATCGCGGGCGTGGCCTGGGCCGTTTCGGACCGCGCCAACATCGACCTGACCTACCGCTATCTGACCGGCGACGCCGCGTTCGACACCTCGGTGGCCGGCGCGGGTTCGATCCCGTTCGGCGAACTGTCGGGCGACTACGACCAGTCGCACACCGTGACCCTGGGCCTGCGCTATGCGTTCGGCGCCGAGCCGGCTGCTCCCCCGCCGCCGCCGCCCCCGCCGCCGCCCCCGCCGCCCCCGCCGCCGCCGCCCCCGCCGCCGCCTCCGCCGCCTCCGGCCAAGCCGGCCGCGCGTCAGTTCGTGGTCTACTTCGACTGGGATCGTTCGGACCTGACGGCCGAAGCCCGCTCGGTGGTGACGCAGGCCGCCAACTACGCCAAGTCGGGCGCGCCGACGCGCATCCTGGTCGTCGGTCACACCGACACCTCGGGTTCGCCGGCCTACAACCTGGGTCTGTCCAACCGTCGCTCGCGCACCGTGGCTGACGCCCTGGTCGCTCAAGGCGTCAACGGCGGCGTGATCTCGCTGGACGGCAAGGGCGAAACCGCTCCGGCCAAGGCTACCGGCGACGGCGTGCGTGAGCCGCTCAACCGCCGCGCCACCATCGACATCAACTTCTAAGATCCCAACCGGTCGGGCCAAACCCCGACCCAAGGAATCTAAGAAGGTCGATACATGATCAGGGCGGTCGATCCTTTCGGGTCGGCCGCCCTTTTCTTTTGCCCGAAGCCCCTGTCTCGCTTGAAGAAAGCGGGGTGAGAGGAGGCGAGGGGGCGGTCCTGTCTGGCAAACGTCATGCTTGGACGCTATCTCGACGGGACTGCTGCAAGAGGATGACCGCATGCGCGTCGCAATGATCGGCACCGGCTACGTCGGGCTTGTTTCCGGGGCCTGTTTCGCGGACTTCGGCCACGTCGTGACCTGTGTCGACAAGGATCCGACCAAGATCGATCAACTGAACGCCGGCCGCATGCCGATCTATGAGCCTGGGCTCGAGGACCTGGTGGCGGCCAATGTCCGCGGCGGCCGTCTGTCCTTCGCCCTGGACGGGGCGGAGGCGATTCGCACGGCGGACGCCGTCTTCATCGCTGTCGGGACGCCGTCGCGGCGCGGCGACGGCCATGCCGACCTGTCCTATGTCTATGCGGCGGCCGAGGAGATCGCCGACCTGATCCAGGGCTTCACCGTGGTGGTGACCAAGTCGACCGTCCCGGTCGGCACAGGCGACGAAATCGAGCGCATCATCCGCGCTCGCCGCCCAGACGCGGACTTCGCCGTCGTCTCCAATCCTGAATTCCTGCGCGAAGGCGCCGCCATCGGCGACTTCAAGCGCCCCGACCGTGTCGTGGTCGGCCTGGAGGACGAGCGCGCCCGGCCGGTGATGGCCGAGCTGTATCGTCCATTGAACCTGAACGAGACGCCGATCCTGTTCACCGGGAGGCGGACCTCGGAACTGATCAAGTATGCGGCCAACGCCTTCCTGGCGATGAAGATCACCTTCATCAACGAGATGGCCGACCTGTGCGAGGCCGTCGGCGCCGACGTCCAGCAGGTGGCGCGGGGCATCGGCCTGGACAACCGGATCGGCGGCAAGTTCCTGCACGCTGGCCCGGGCTACGGCGGATCCTGCTTCCCGAAGGACACCCTGGCCCTGGTGCGGACGGCGACGGACGCGGGCGCGCCTGTGCGCCTGATCGAGACCACGGTCGAGGTCAACGACGCGCGCAAGAAGGCCATGGCGGGCCGCGTGGCCGCAGCTCTGGGCGGCGACGAACTGAAGGGCAAGACGGTCGCGCTGCTGGGCCTGACCTTCAAGCCGAACACCGACGACATGCGCGACGCGCCTTCGCTGGACGTGGCGCCCGCCCTGATCGCCATGGGAGCGACGGTCCAGGCCTTCGACCCCGAAGGCATGGAGGAGGCGGCCAAGGTCCTCGACGGCGTGGTCTTCCGCGACGGCCCCTATGAGGCGGTCGAGGGTGCGGACGTGGTGGTGATCTTGACCGAATGGGACCAGTTCCGCGCCCTGGACCTGGACCGGGTGAAGCTGTTGCTGAAGCAGCCGGTCATGGTGGACCTGCGCAACGTCTATCGCCCCGACGACATGAGGGCGCGGGGCTTCCGCTACACCTCCATCGGTCGGCCGCAGCGCGCCTGACCTGGGTTCCAGACGACAAAAAAGGGCGGCGCCGTTGCAGGCGCCGCCCTTTCTTATTCGGTCCTGGATCGCTTGATCAGCCGGTGAAGGGGCGGATCAGGATCTCGACGCGGCGGTTCTGGGCCTTGCCCTGGACCGTGTCGTTCGAGGCGATCGGATTGCGCGCGCTCATGCCCGCGACATAGAGGCGTTCACGGATCACGCCGCGGTCGATCAGGTAGGAGGCGACCGAGGAGGCGCGGCGCTCCGACAGGGGCTGGTTGATGGCGTCGCCGCCCGAGGAGTCGGTGTGGCCGATGACGTCCACCATCGAGCGGTCGTATTCCTGCAGCACGCGGGCCACGTCGTCGAGGACGGGCAGGAAGCGGCCGTCCAGGTTGGACTGGTTGGTGGCGAAGGTCACGTCCGAGGGCATGCGCAGCACCAGGTTGTCGCCTTGGCGGGCCACGCCGACGCCGGTGCCGGACAGTTCGGCCTCAAGCGCGCGTTGCTGACGGTCCATGTACTGACCCACGCCTGCGCCGGCCAGGGCGCCGATGCCGGCGCCGATCAGGGCGTTCTTGCGGCCCTGTTCGCCGCTGGAGGTGTTGGTCAGATAGCCCAGCAGGGCGCCGCCCAGGGCGCCGGCGATAGCGCCCGTGCCGGTGTTGTTGCGGGTCGGGGTCGAGCTGTAGGGATCGGTCGTGGTGCAGGCGGCGGCGCCCAGAAGGGCGGCGATGCTGACGCCGACGAGGGGAAGCTTGGCGCGCATGGATTCTTCCTTTGCGGTTTGGAACGGCATTGCCGCGTGAACGTGGGGCTACAGTGAAGGTTCCAACCTGTATCAAAGCTGAACGCCGCCGCGTCCAGCCTCAAGGTTGACCCCGAGGGCGGCCGTGACCATGTGTTGCAAACGGCCGCGCGGCCTCGCCTTGCAGGGGGGAAGCGGACGGTCGGGTCGCTTTTGCGAGGACCGATGACGACGCGAACCATATTGTTCGACAGCCCCTTCCTGTTGGGCTTCGACCACACCCGAGCCCTGATCGACCGCGCGGCCAAGGCCGCGGCCGAGAGCTACCCGCCCTATAATGTGGAGCAACTGGGCGAGAGTGCGGTGCGCATCAGCCTGGCGGTCGCCGGTTTTTCGCCCGATGACCTGGCCATCACCCTGGAAGGGCGGCAACTGACCATAGCGGGCAAGCGCGAGGACGCGGGCAGGGCGGAACAGGCCTTCCTGCATCGCGGCATCGCGGCGCGCGGCTTCGTCCGCAGCTTCGTCCTGGCGGACGGGCTGGAGGTTCAGGGCGCGAGGCTGGAGCACGGCCTGCTGCACGTCGACCTGGTGCGGCCGGAACAGGACCGGCTGGTGCGGCGCATTCCCATTACGGCGGGCTGATTTCGGCCGCCGAACCGTCCGGGGCTTCCGGGCGTTCAGTCTAGCGTAAGGAGGCGGTCTTATGACGCCGATGATGACCAAGAAGGAACTGGCCGGCCTGGGGACGCCGGATCTCGTCTATGTGCGCGCCATACGCGCCCATGAAGTCCTGCAGGACGCCCGCGTTGAGGCGCCGGACTTCGACCTGGACCCCGAACAGATTCTCTATGCGGTGCACGGCGCCGACGGCGAGCGGCTGGCGGTCATGATGGATCGCGAGACGGCCTTCGCCGCTGCGACCGCCCACGAACTGGCGCCCGTCTCGGTGCATTGATCGTCTTCTGGAGAGGCTATCGGCCAGTCGGCCTACTTGATCTCTTTTTGGGGCTAACGGCCGTTCGGCCTACTTGAGCCGCTTTGAGGGGCCATCGGCCGTTCAGCCTGCTTGCGCCCCTCTTGAGAAGGCTGTCGCCCGACCCTTTCAGGCGGCGGTGGCCGGGGCGTCCTTGACGAAGAGGGCGCGGACGGCGTCGACCGTGCGGGCCTGGCGCAGGCGCTCGCGCAGTTCCGGCGAGCGCATGGCGCGCGACACGGCGGCCAGGGCGCGCAGGTGCTCCGCGCCCGCTTCCGGCGGGGCGAAGAGGGCGAACATCAGATCGACCGGCCGGTCGTCCAGCGCTTCATAGGCGACCGGCGATTCCAGGCGCACGAAGACGGCGCAGACGCGATCCAGTCCCTTGACCCGCGCATGGGGCACGGCGACGCCCGAGCCCAGGCCGGTGGAGCCCAGGGCTTCGCGCTCCAGCAGAGCTTCCAGGACGCGATCCTCATCCAGGTTCAGGGCGTTTGACGCCGTTTCGGCGACGGCGTGAAGCGCCTGTCGCTTGGACGAGACGCCGCCGCGCAGGACGATTCCGCCCGACGACAACAAATCAGCGATGTCCATGATGATCCCGAACTCGTACCCGACATGAGCGTGAGGGCGAGCGCCTTCTAGCGCCTTCGCCCTCCGCTTGAAAGCCCTCTAGGATCCGGCGCCGTTGAGACGGGACTTGCCCGTCCGCTCGGGGTCGATCCAGCCGACGTTGCCGTCAGGGCGACGATAGACGACCGACAGGCCGCCGTGCCCGGCGTTGCGGAACATGACGAGCGGATAGCCGGTCATGTCCAGTTCCAGCACGGCGCGCCCGACCGTCAGGGTGCGAATCTCCGATTCGGTCTCGGCGATGACCATGCCCACGGGGGGCGGTTCGTCCGGAGCCCCGGCGTCGCCGAAGGCGTCGTCCTCGACCAATTCGGGACTGCGGAAGATGGTCAGGGCCGCGATCTCGCGGGCCGCGTCCTCGGTCTTTTCGGGCGAGAGGCCCTTGGGTCCGATGTGGTGGTCCTTCAGGCGACGCTTGTAGCGACGGACGCGCTTTTCAAGCTTGTCCAGGCTGTCCGAAAAACCGGCGTGGGCGTCGCCGCCGAAACCCGTGGTCACAAGGCTCTGGCCCGAAGCCAGACGCACCCAGCAATCGACGCGGAAGCCGTGACGGTCCTTGGACACCACGACCTCGGCGTTTTCGCCGCCGCGGGCGAAATACTTGCCGACTCCCTCTTCGAGTTCCTGGGAGATGCGCGAGCTTAGCGCTTCGCCGACATCCACATGCTTGCCGCTGACTTGGATCTGCATATGGATAGAACGCGACGACTTCGGTTTGGTGTCAACGCCGATCACCGATTTGTGGTGACGCTTGCAACAGGACGTGATCAGCCGGTCTTCAGCAGGCGCCGACGCTGGACGGACGACGGAATTCGCAAGGCTTCCCGGTACTTGGCGACAGTGCGGCGCGCGATGTCGATGCCGGCCTCGTTCAGGATCTCGACGATCCGGTCGTCGCTGAGGACGTCGCCGCCCGTGGTTTCGGCGTCGATCATGGTCTTGATGCGGTGACGCACCGCCTCGGCCGAATGGAGGGCGCCGCCTTCGGAGGACTGGATGGCGGCGGTGAAGAAGAATTTCAGCTCGAACACCCCGCGCGGCGTCGCGATGTACTTGTTCGAGGTCACGCGGCTGACGGTCGATTCGTGCATCTCGATCGCCTCGGCGACCTGCTTCAGGGTCAGGGGGCGCAGGAACTCGACGCCGAAGGCCAGGAAGGCGTCCTGCTGGCGCACGATCTCGGAGGCGACCTTCAGGATGGTCCGGGCGCGCTGGTCCAGGGACTTGACCAGCCAGCTGGCCTGGGCGGCGCATTCGGCGACGAAGGTCTTTTCCGTATCGGATCGGGCGCCGGCGGCGACCACGCCGTGATAGCGCTTGTCGACCAGCAGGCGGGGCAGGGTGTCGGCGTTCAGTTCGACTCGCCAGCCGCCGGCCGGGTCGGGTCGGACATGGACGTCGGGCACGACCGTCTGGGCCGGTTCGCCGCCGAAGCCCGCGCCGGGACGCGGCGTCAGGGCCTTCAGCTCGGCGATCATGTCCGACAGGTCCTCGGCGTCCACGCCGCAGACGCGACGCAGGGCCGCCAGGTCGCGGCGGGCCAGAAGCTCCAGATTGTCCAGCAGGGCTTCCATGGCCGGGTCGAAGCGGTTCCGCTCGATCAGCTGCAGCTTCAGACATTCCGGCGCCGAGCGGGCCATGACCCCGGTCGGCTCGAAGCCGTGGCAGACGGTCAGCACGGCCTCGATCCGCGCCAGGTCGACGCCCAGGCGGTCGGCGATCTCTTGTAACTCGCCGCGCAGATAGCCGCCCTCGTCCGTGGCGTCGATCAGGGTCAGGGCGATGGCGTGGTCGGCGGCGCTGAAGCCGGCCGAAGAGGCCTGGGCCTGAAGGTGCTCCCACAGGGTCAGTTCGTGGGTGTCGGGCCGCTCCAGCCCCTCGCTGTCCAGGCCGCCGCCGTTTCCGGCGCAGGACCAGTCGGACAGGCCCGGTTGCTCGCCCGCCTCGCCGGCGTCGCGTCTGCGGTCGGCGTCGCGCTCGCCGGGCGGGGCGTCGTCATAGAGGTCGTCGGCCCGCGCATCCATGGCCTGCTCGGCTTCGCCGGAGGGTTCGGTGAACTGAAGCTCGCCCGCCTCGCCGGAGGTCGCGGTTTCGGTCGGCGCGTCCTGGGCGTCGCCGCCCGGCTCGCCCTCGTCGCGCTGGAGCAGGGGGTTGCGTTCCAGTTCGCCCTCGACGAAGGCCTCAAGCTCAAGGTTCGACAGTTGCAGCAGCTTGATCGCCTGCTGCAGCTGGGGCGTGATGACCAGCCCCTGCCCCTGCCTGACCTCCAGCCTCTGACCGATCACGTCTCACAATCCCCGACAGGCCGTTTGTGGCCCGGTTCTTGCTGTGATGGTGCCTCAGAGAGCTTAACGTCTGGCGAACGTAAATTCGTCGGACGGCCGGGCCGCGTCAGGCGTACATTTCGCCCAGATAGACGCGGCGGACCTCGGCGTCGTGGACGGCCTCGTCCGCCGTGCCCTCGAACAGGACCGAACCGGCCGAGATGATCGAGACACGGTCGATGATGTCCAGGGTCTCGCGCACGTTATGGTCGGTGATCAGCACGCCGATGCCCTGTTCCGACAGGTAGCGGATCACATGGCGGATGTCGGCGATGGCCAGGGGGTCGATGCCGGCGAAGGGTTCGTCCAGCAGCATGAAGCTGGGCCGCGCCGCCAGGGCGCGGGCGATCTCGACGCGACGACGCTCGCCGCCCGACAGGCCGGTGGCCGGGGCGTGGCGCAGATGGTCGATGCGTAGCTCCTCCAGCAGGCGGGTGGTTTCCTCGCGGGCGCCGGCGGCGGTCTTCTCGCGCAGTTCGACCACGGCCTTGATGTTCTGCTCCACGGTCATGCCGCGGAAGATGGAGGCTTCCTGCGCCAGATAGCCCAGGCCCATGCGGGCGCGCTGGTACATGGGCTGCTGGGTGATGTCCTCGTCGTCCAGCCAGATCGAACCGCTGTCGGCCGGGATCAGGCCGGTGATCATGTAGAAGCAGGTCGTCTTGCCCGCCCCGTTGGGGCCCAGCAGGCCGCAGACCTCGCCTCGCTGCACGTTCAGGGAGACGTCGCGCACCACCTGGCGCTGGCCGAAGCTGCGGGCGATGTGCTCGACGCGCAGACCCAGGCGACGCGCATCCTCAGGGGCAGGGGTCGCCTCGGGGGCGGCCGCCTGATCCAGGTTCAGGGCTGAGAGTTCCTTGCGCGCCAAGCGGGGTCAGTTCCCTTGCGGGTAGAAGACGCCCTGGACGCGGCCGTTGCCGCCTTCCATCCGGGCGGCCTCGGTGCGGACGTTGTAGACCAGACGATTGCCGGTCAGGACGTTCTTGCCCTGGGTCAGGATGACGTCGCCGGTCACCACCACCTGGGCGTCGCCCAGGGTGTAGACGGCGCGGTCGCCGCGCATGCTCTGGTCCGGCGTGACCATATAGACGTTGCCGACGGCCTCGACGCGGGTCAGCTCGCCGTTGGCGGTCACGCCGGTGATGGCGTCGGCCCGCAGGCGGTTGCCGCCCTGGGTCAGTTCGGCCCGGCCGCGCAGGGAGAAGCCGTTCGGCGTGTATTCGCCGCCGTCGGCGCCGTACTGGACCGGCTGCTTCGAGGCGTCGGGACGACCGGACTGGGCGCCCGAGGTCGCGGGAAGCGTCAGGGCCAGCAGCAGGGCGGCGCCCGCGATCATGGTTTTCGACTTGGACATGGTCATTTGCCGGATCCCGCGGGGTTGATGGTCCCGCTCATCTTGGTTTCGCCCTGGCCGCTGAAGACGACCCTCTGGCCCTGATCATAGATGGCATAGGACGAAGCGTTTATGGTTCCAAGAGGGCCTTGCCCCTGGACGCCCTTATCGCCGGTCACAACGCCCGTATTGGTGTCGACCACGGCTTCCGGCGTGGTCAGGACGAAGCCGGAGCCGCCGTCCGAGATGCGCACGTTCGGCCCGATGACCACCTTGCGCTGAGCTTCCAGATAGGAGCCGCCGTCCGCGGTCAGCTCCGTGGTCTTGCGGCCGCCGAGGTCGAGGCGGAGCAGGGGGGCCAGCAGGCGGAAATGGCCGGTGGCCGGATCGCGCACCGCCCCCTTGGCCCCGATGACGAAGGAGCGGCCCTGAGCGTCCTGTCCATGGAACATGGGGTTGTCCAGGCGGATCTCGCGGCTCTCGCTGGCCTTGCGCTCCACGCCCGACATGACGGTGCGGAAGACGGTCCAGGTCAGGGCGCCGCCCGCCAGGGTCAGGATGACGATCGGCAGGACGCGGCGGTACAGCCGCACCCGGCGCGAACGCGCGCGCCAGCGCTCGCCCGCCTGGGCGACCCGGGCCTCGTCGGCGCGCTTGCGCGCTTCCTGGGCTTCGAGGTCGCTCATGCGCGCCTCAGGCGTGGGCGAAGATGTCGATCTCGTCCCAACCGGCCAGGTCGAGACGCGAACGCACGGGCAGGAAGTCGAAACAGGCGCGGGCCAGATCGGCGCGGCCTTCGCGGGCCAGCATCTCGTCCAGGCGCGCCTTGATGGCGTGCAGGTAGAGAACGTCCGAGGCGGCGTAGTCCAACTGGGCCTGGCTCAGCTCCGTCGAGCCCCAGTCCGAGCTCTGCTGGGCCTTGGACATGTCCACGCCGGCCAGTTCCTTGGCCACGTCCTTCAGGCCGTGACGGTCGGTGTAGGTGCGCGCCAGCTTGGAGGCGATCTTGGTGCAATAGACCGGCCGGGTCTCCACGCCCAGGTGCAGGTCGAACATGCCGATGTCGAACCGGCCGAAGTGGAAGATCTTCAGCACCTTGGGGTCGGCCAGCAGCCGCTTCAGGTTCGGGCAGTCGTAGGTCGGGCGGTTCAGGCGCACCACATGGGCGTTTCCGTCGCCGGACGACAGTTGCACCACGCACAGGGGGTCGCGGCGGAAGCGCAGGCCCATGGTCTCGGAATCGATCGCGACCTCAGGGCCCAGATCGAGGCCGTCGGGCAGGTCGCCTTCGTGCAGGTAAACGGTCATCGGCAAAACGCTCGGGTGTTCAGTCTGGGGACAACATAGACGAACCGCGCGGCATCGCTAGGACGCCTGATCGTCTTCATCGCTATCGGGTGGAAGAAAAACAGGGCCGGAATGACAAACGGCGCCGCACCCGATCGGATACAGCGCCGTTTGAGAATATGGTGCCCAGGAGAGGACTCGAACCTCCACGGCCTTTCGGCCACTGGCACCTGAAGCCAGCGCGTCTACCAATTCCGCCACCTGGGCCCGGTGGGTCGCCCCGCCGAGGCGCGGACTAATAGGGGGGACCCTCGGGGTGGTCAACAGGCTTTTTTCAGTTTTGCGAAAAAACTGCGCCGTTGATCGAAAACCCCGCGAATTCCGCGACCTATCAGGCCAGCCAGACCATCATCCGCGTATCGGCGATCTCGCCTCGCGCCTGGCTGAAGGCGCGACGGGTCTCGCCGGTGTACAGGAAGCCGGCCTTCTCCAGCACCCGGCCGGAGGCGGGGTTGTCGGCGAAGTGGCCGGCCACCAGGGCGCGCCGCTTCCAACGCCGCGAGGCCCAGGCCAGGGCGCCTTCCAGGGCCTCGGTGGCGAAACCGCGACCCCAGAACTCGCGGCCGATCCAGTAGCCGGTCTCGGGCACGTGGTCCTCGCCCTCGAACAGGCCCACGACCCCGACGGGGCCCAGGTCCTCGTGCTCGATGACGAAGGTGTTGGCTCTCTTCGGGTCCTGAGAGGCGACGTGCAGGACGAAGTCCTCGGCGTCCTCGACACGGAAGGGGTGGGGCATGCGCTTGGTCATGCGGGCGATGTCGCGGTCGTTGGCCAGGGCCGCAATGCGGCTGACGTCCTGGGCGCCGGGCGCGCGCAGCAACAGGCGCCGCGTCTCGACGACGGGAGAAGATTCGATCACGCACATGACAGCCTCGATGTCTTCGGCGCCGCCTCCTTGGAGGGCTCGGGCGGCTTCGAGGCGGGGAAACGCAAACGGGGAGCCTGGTGATCCAGACTCCCCGCGGAAAATTTCCCTGGTCCGGATCGGGCTGCTGTCGAGAGCAACACGATCCGGGAGATTTCCTGGTTCGTGTTACTCGGCGGCCATCGCCTGAGCGTCGTCATTGGCCGCGAGAATCGACACGTAACAACGACCGCCACGTTTGGTGGTGAACTTCACCGAGCCGTTTACGGTGGCGAACAGGGTGTGGTCGCGGCCCAGGCCGACGTTGTCGCCCGGGTGGAAGGTGGTGCCGCGCTGACGCACGAGGATGTTGCCGGCCAGAACCTTCTCGCCGCCGTATTTCTTCACGCCAAGGCGCTTCGACTCGGAGTCGCGACCGTTACGCGACGAACCGCCGGATTTCTTGTGAGCCATCTTGCTGCTCCTCTTCTTGGGGCGCTACCGGCCATTCGGCCTACTTGAGCGCACCCTGTCGATCTGGTCTGGCGCTGATCCAGCGCCGGTGGAAACTCTTAGGCTTCGGCGCCTTCAGAGGCCTCAGCCTTGGGGGCGGCCTTCTTGGCGGGAGCCTTCTTGGCCTTCGGAGCCTCGGCTTCGACAGCTTCGACGCGCGGGGCGAGGCCGCGGGCGCGAGCGTTGATCTCGGCCTTGGTGATCAGCTCGACCTTGCCGTCCCACTTGGCCTTCTCGCCGGCGCCTTCGATGCCGGTGATGCGCAGGACCGATTCCATCTGGCGATGGCCGTTCGTGCGGCGGTAGCCCTGGCGACGGATCTTCTTGAAGATCTTCACCTTCTCGCCCTTGCGGGTTTCGATCAGGGTCGCTGCGACAGCGGCGCCGTCGATCAGCGGAGCGCCGACCGTAACGCCCTTGTCGCCGCCCAGCATGAGGACTTCACCGAAGTTGACGGCAGCGCCAGCGTCGCCGTCGATCTTCTCGACAACAATCACATCGCCCGGTTGGACCCGGTACTGCTTTCCGCCGGTCTTGATCACCGCGTACATTATGAAGCCTCAGCGTGAACGCAAAAAAGAATGCGCCCGCCGGAGCGACCCCCGCGGGCGAAGAGCGGCGACATATACGGAAGGTCGCGCCAGAGTCAACGCGAAAGGGGCCTGTTGCGGGCAAAAGCCGACGGAAGGCGGCCTTAGAGCGCAGATGTGGCCTGATTTGTCGTCGGGCGGCAAGAGGCGCATGCGAATCGCGTCGCCGTCATCCGCGCCGAAGGATGTCGCGGAGCCGGCCGGGAGCGATGCGGGCCAGCAGGGGAATGAGGCGGGCGCGTCCCACATAGATCTCCGCGCGACGGCGCCGGAGCCCGCGCATGATCTCGTCGACGGCCTGGTCGGCGGATATCTTCCTGCCGCCGCGTCCCCGGGTCATGGGGGTGTCCACCATGGGCAGGACGACCTCGGTCACGCGCACGCCGCCCTCCAGTTGGTATCTCAGGCTCTGGGAAAAGGAATGAAGCGCCGCCTTGGAGGCGCAGTAAACGGCCGAGCCCGTCTTGGGATAGAAGGCCAGGCCGGAAGAGATGTTGACCACATGGCCGCCGTCGGGATGCGACAGCAGTCCGGGCAGGCTGAGCAGGCTGAGCCAGACGGGGGCCAGGAAGTTGACCGTGGTCTCGTAGCGGACGCTGTCATAGCGAAAGCCGGCCTCGGTGAAACGGGGCGTGAACTGCACGCCGGCGTTGTTGATTAGGACGGATATGTCCGGATGGTCGCTCCAGATCGCCGCGGCGGCGTCCTCGACGTCCTGCTGGTTCGACAGGTCGCAGCGATAGGTCGCGAGCGTCGGAGCCTCGCGCCTCAGGTCCGACAGGGCGGCTTCCGAGCGTCCCAGGACAACGAGATCGTGACCGGCCGCATGAAGACGATCGACCAGGACGCGGCCGATGCCGGACGAGCCCCCGGTGAGAAGGATTTTTCGCGGGCGGGACAGCATGGGGACCTCTGCATTAGGAATGGAGGGGCCGTCATGCCCGGCGAAGAGCGGCGGCGACTTAACCCGGGTTCAGCCGGGCGATCTTTTCGGGGAGGGCGCGTGGGGTTCGATCTCTTACTGGAGCGTCTGGAAGCCGATCCGAGCCTGGGTCTGGGTCGGCCGCGCGGTTTCGAGAAGGGCGAGGTCGTCTTCCGGCAGGGCGACGCGGCGCGCGACGTCTATGTGCTGAGGCGCGGGCTGGTGAAGCTCTTCTATGTGACGCGGGACGGCCGGGAGAGGATCAAGAGCTTCATCGTCGACGGCGGCCTGTTCGGCTCGCGGCGGTCGCAGATCGGGGACGGGAGCAGCGCCTTCTCGGCCGCCTGTCTCGAACAGAGCGAGATCGCGGTCGTCGGCTATGACCGCTTCCGGGACGCGATGCGCCGGGATGCGAGGCTTGCTTCCCTTTTTCTCGACCTGTCCGAGGGCGCGGCCCTCAGAAAGGAGATCCGCGAGCATGATCTCCTGTGTCTGTCGGCGGAGGCGCGCTATCGGCGGTTCGTGGCCGAGCAGGAGGCGCTGGCGTCGCGTCTGATGCAGATCGATATCGCCCGCTATCTGGGCGTCACGCCCGTGGCGCTCAGTCGAATCAGGCGGCGCGTGGAGGCGGAGAGGGGCGAACTTCCGCCGACTTCGCTCTCGACCGTTACAAAGTAACAGTATATAGGCGTCGCACAATGACGCCGCACGATCTTCAGCAACCGGTCCTGATCTCGCTCCTGGGCGGTGGATTCGTCGCAGCCTTCCTGCATGCGGCCCTGCCGACCCATTGGTTGCCCTTCGTCCTTGTCGGGCGGGCGCAGCGGTGGAGCCTGGGACGGGTCATGGGCGCGGCGGTGGCGGCCGGTCTGGGGCATATCCTGTCGACGGCCCTGGTCGGCTCCCTGATCGTGGCGGCGGGGATCGCCCTGAACACCTGGATCGACGGGGTTCTGCCGCATCTGTCGGCGGCCCTGCTCTTCCTGTTCGGCGCCTTCTATCTGGCGCGGGCCTCCCTGCGGAAGCCGGTGACGGCCCTGGGGCCGGAGGCCGAGGTTCCCGAGCCCGCCGTGTCCGACCGCGCCGCCTTCTGGGGACTGGTGCTGATGATGGCGGTGACGCCGGGCGAGGTCTTGCTGCCCATCTATCTGTCCTCGGCGACGGAGGGGGTCGTGGCCCTGGGTCTTCTGACCCTCAGCTTCGCGGCGGGGACGGTGCTGGGCATGACCCTGCTGGCCGCCCTGGCCAGCGCCGGATATTCGATCCTGCGGCTGGAGCGCTGGGCGCGCTACGAAGGCGCGATTCTGGGCGTGGCCCTGATCGTCATCGGCCTGCTGGTCATGACCCATCAGCACTAGGGTCTGATAGGTTATATATTTACATTCAATGACTTGCGTTCGTCTTTATTGACCTTCCACGGGAAGCAGGCCTAGACAATCGGCATGGCGCACGATCACGCACACGACCATGACCACGCTCATGACGATCATGGGCATGACGACCACGACCATGATCATGGCGCGGGAGGCGCGCGCGGCCATTCCCACGACCACGGTCACTCGCACGGGATCGGCGGCCATCATCATGGACCGGTGGATACGGGGGACTGGCGCTACGCCGTCGGCCTGATCGTCAACCTGGCCTTCGTCGTCTGCGAGTTCGGGGCCGGCCTGTGGGCCGATTCCACCGCCCTGATGGCGGATGCGGGGCATAATCTGTCGGACGTCCTGGGCCTGGCCCTGGCGGGCGGGGCGGCCTGGCTGGCGCGGCGCGCGGCGGGGCCGAAGCGGACCTACGGCTACGGCAAGGCCACGGTGCTGGCGGCCCTGGCCAACGCCCTGCTGCTGATCTTCGCCTGCGGCGCCATCGCCTTCGAGGCCGTGCGGCGCTTGGCCGAACCCGCGCCGGTCCAGTCCGGCGTCATCATGATCGTGGCGGGCATAGGCTTCGTCATCAACCTGGGCACGGCCCTGCTGTTCATGAAGGATCAGCACAAGGACCTGAACGTGCGGGGCGCCTATCTGCACATGATGGCCGACGCCGCCGTGTCGCTGGGCGTGGTGATCGCGGGCGCCGTCATCCTGTTCACCGGCTGGGCCATGATCGACGGTCTGGTCAGCCTGGTCATCGTCGCCGTCATCATGGCCGGCACCTGGGGCCTGCTGAAGGATTCGGTGAACCTGGCGCTGGACGCCGCGCCGAACGGCCTGGACGTGGCGGAGATCCGCACGGCCATCCTGGCCCTGCCGGGGGTGACTGCGGTGCACGACCTGCATGTCTGGGGCCTGTCGACCACTGACGCCGCCCTGACCGCCCATATCGTGCACCAGAGACCGGACGCCGACGCCCTTCTGGCCGAGGCGCAGAGCCTGGCGCGCGGTCGTTTCGAGATCAGCCACACCACCCTGCAACTCGAAGCCGGCGCCCTGCCGGACTGCCCGAACTGCTGAGCCGTTTCGGGCAGTTCGCCGAAAGGCGCATTCCGCCCCTCGTCACCCGATGATCGCCGTCCTATCTGTGCCGCCATGAGCAAGGTGTTGATTATCGGCGCGGGACACGCGGGGGGCTCGGCGGCGGCGCTGCTGAGACAATACGGATTCGAGGGCGAGATCGTCCTGGCGGGGGAGGAGACGGCGCCGCCCTATCAGCGGCCGCCCCTGTCCAAGGCCTGGCTGAAGGGGGAGGCGGGTCTGGACGACCTGCTGCTGCGCCCTGAAAGCTTCTACGCCGAACAGGCCATAGAGCTTCGCACCGGGGTCACGGCCACCGCGATCGACGCGGCGGGCAAGACCGTGACCTTCGCCGACGGAACGGTCGAAGCCTATGACGTTCTGATCCTGGCGACCGGCTCCATGGCGCGGAAGCTGGCGGTTCCCGGCGCGGATCGCGCGGACCTGCTGGAACTGCGCACCCTGGAGGACGCGGAGCGATTGAAGGCGGCCCTGGCGCCGGGCAAGCGGCTGGCCGTCGTCGGCGGCGGCTATGTGGGGCTGGAGGCGGCGGCCTCGGCCCGGGCCCTGGGCGCAGAGGCGGTGGTGATCGAACGGATGGATCGGGTGCTGGCCCGGGTCGCCTCCGAGATCCTGTCGACCTTCTTCACCGACTATCATCGTCGACATGGCGTCGAGATCCTGACCGGCGCCGAGGTCACGGGCTTCGAGGACGAGGGCGTGCGCCTGGCGGACGGACGCCTGATCGGGGCGGATGCGGTCCTGGTCGGGGTGGGCGCCCTGGCGCGCGAGAGCCTGGCGCGGGCGGCGGGCCTGCCCTGCGAGAACGGGGTGACGGTGGACCAGAACGCCCGCACCGCCGATCCGTCCATCTATGCGATCGGCGACGCGACCCACCGTCCCATTCCCGTCCATGGCGGGCTCATGCACCGGTTGGAGAGCGTGCCCAACGCCCTGGAACAGGCCAAGCAGGCGGCGGCGGCCATCGTCGGCCGTGCGGCCCCGGCCCCCGAAGTCCCCTGGTTCTGGTCCGACCAGTACGACCTGAAGCTGCAGATCGCGGGCCTGCCCTTCGACGCCGACCGTCAGGTCGTGCGCGGCGATCCGGCGAGCGGGTCCTTCGCGGTCTTCCATATGAACGGCGACCGCATCCTCTGCGTCGAGGCGGTCAACGCTCCGGCCGAGTTCATGGGCGGGCGACAGTTGATCGGCAAGGTGACCCCGGTCGACGCCGGTCTGCTGGCCGATCCCGCAACCTCGATGAAGGCGGTGGCCAAGCCGGTCTGACGGCGGGCTTGCGACGGGAGTGTGACATCTCTGCCGCAATTGCGATTTAGTCGCAGGAGTCAGATTGTCGCAGGGGGAAATGATGATATTGCGAGCCGGTCTCAACTCAACCGACTGGTTCCTCCCCCATGTCCGATCCCCGCTCGTCCGCGCTCAAGGCGCTGCTCTTCGCCTCCAGCGCCGCCGGCATGCTGTGCGCCGCCCCCGCCGCCCTGGCCGCCGATGAAGCGCCGGTCACGACGGCGGACGTGACGCAGGACGCGACCAATCTGGGAACCATCGACGTCAACGGCCAACGCGTGAAGCGCGAGCCCAAGGATCCGCAGTTCGTCACCCCCCTGGTCGACACGCCGCGCACCGTGACGGTGATCCCGCAGCAGATCATCGAACAGACCGCCGCCACCTCGCTGCAGGACATCCTGCGCACCTCGCCGGGCATCACCTTCGGCGCCGGCGAAGGCGGCCAGCCCCTGGCCGATCGTCCCTTCATCCGCGGCCAGGCCTCGGGCAACAACATCTTCGTCGACGGCATCCGCGACACCGGCGGCCAGCAGCGCGAAGTCTTCAACCTGGAGCAGGTGGAAGTCATCAAGGGCGCCGATTCCGTCTATTCGGGTCGCGGCTCGGGCGGCGGCAGCATCAACCTGGGCTCCAAGGCCCCGCGCCTGACCAACTTCGTCAACGGCTCGGTCGGCGCCGGCACGGACAGCTATCTGCGCGGTACGGTCGACGCCAACTGGCAGGTCAGCCCCACGGCCGCCATGCGCCTGAACCTGATGGCCTCGCAAGGCGACGTCGCCGGCCGCAACGCTGTCGACTTCGACAAGTGGGGCGTGGGCGCCGCGATCGCCGTCGGCCTGGGCACGCCCACCACGATCACGGCCAGCTACTATCACCTCGACAGCGACCAGATGCCCGACTACGGCATCCCGCTCTACACCAAGCGCGGCGGTGCGACCGCGCCGCGCCCGGACGCCTCGGGCATCCTGGACGTGCCTTACGACAGCTTCTACGGCCTGAAGGCGCGCGACTATCTGAACAACAAGGTCGACAGCCTGACGCTGGAGATCGAGCATCGTTTCAACGACAACCTGGCGATCCGCAACGTCACCCGGTATTCGCAGACGCTGAACGACTATGTCGTCACCAACCCCGGCGACGGCGGAAACGCCCAACAGATC
Source organism: Brevundimonas faecalis (assembly GCF_040549405.1). Taxonomy (NCBI): domain Bacteria; kingdom Pseudomonadati; phylum Pseudomonadota; class Alphaproteobacteria; order Caulobacterales; family Caulobacteraceae; genus Brevundimonas; species Brevundimonas faecalis. Next base: position 266,808 of record NZ_JBEPTF010000001.1, read on the forward strand.
AACGGCGTCTGGTGGATGAAGCGCGGTCTCAAGTCGCGCTGGAACCCGGCCGAAACCCTGGCCAACGTCACCGACCTGCACGGCTCCTTCCTGACCGGCGGCATCAAGCATGACTTCGACATCGGCCTGGAAGTGTCGCGTGAGAAGAACAAGAACGCCTCCTATACGGTGACGACCCTGACGGGCAGCGCCTGTCCGGCGCCCCTGACCGGCGTCGACTGCACCCCGGTCTACGCCCCCAATCCGAACGACCCGTGGACCGGCACGATTACGCGCGGTGTGGTCAGCACCAGCGACACCGACGCCCTGGGCGTCTACGCCTTCGACGCCATCCACTTCGGCGAGAAGTTGATCCTGAATCTGGGGCTGCGCTGGGACGACTATTCGGTCGAGGGGGTCAACGCCACAGGTACGGTCGCTGCGCCGGTCTATACGCCGTCCAGCGGCGATTGGGATTTCGTCAACTATCAGGTCGGCCTGGTTTACAAGCCGACGGCGAACAGCAGCCTCTACGCCTCCTTCTCGACTTCTTCGACGCCGCCGACCATCTCGGCCGGCGATCAGAACACGGGCACGAGCACCGGCAGCGGCAACTTCATCGCGACCGTTCTGGATCCGGAAGAGACGGAGAGCTTCGAGATCGGCGCCAAGGCCAATCTGTTCGGCGACCGTCTGGCGCTCAGCGGCGCCCTGTTCCATCTGACGCGCAAGAACGCGGCCATCCTGGTGGACGTGGGCAAGTACGAGCAGGTCGGCGAAGCCGAGGTCAAGGGTCTGGAACTGGGCGTGTCGGGCAACATCACCGACAAGTGGCAGGTCTTCGGTGGCTACACTTGGATGGATTCGGAGCTGACGCGCGCGGCGGTCCTGACGACGGGCACGCCTCCGGTGGCGATCCCCAACCCCTTGCAGGGTCAGCAATTGGCCAATACGCCCGAGCACAGCGCCAGCCTGTTCACCACCTACCGGGTCATGCCCAAGCTGAGCCTGGGCGGCGGCGTCTACTACGTCTCCAAGTCGTGGGGCGGCAACCAGGGTGGCGCCGGCGGCGGTACGAACCGCGTCTATGCGCCGGAATACACCCGCGTCGATCTGTTCGCCTCCTATGAGATCAACGACAGCGCCTCGCTGCAGTTGAACGTCCAGAACGCGGGCGATGAGGAATACATCATCCGCACCAACGGCGTGCACCATGCCGACGTGGCGCCGGGGCGTTCCGCCATCCTGACGCTGAACCTGCGCTACTAAGCGTTCGCGTTTCGCGCCATCATGTCGGCCCCGTCGTTCCTCCGAACGGCGGGGCCGATGCGCATCTGATCGAGGCCTTCATGCTGCTGCACATTCCCGAAGTCTTCACCAAGGCCGAGGTCGCCGCCCTGCGCCGGACCCTGGACGCCGGCCCCTGGGCCGACGGCAACATGACCTCGGGCCATCAGTCGGCGACGGCCAAGCGGAACCTGCAACTGCCCGAGGACAGCGACGCGGCGCGCGAGGTCTCGACCCTGGTGGTCCAGGCCCTGAACGCCAATCCGATGTTCGTCTCCGCCGCCCTGCCGCACACGATCTTTCCGCCCCTTTTCAATCGCTATGAAGGCGGCGGGGAGTTCGGCGTCCACGTCGACAACGCCATCCGCCAGCGCGACAACGTCCGCATCCGCAGCGACCTGTCGGCCACCCTCTTCCTGTCCGAGCCCGAGGACTATGACGGCGGCGAACTGATCATCGAGGAGTTGTATGGATCGCAGTCGGTCAAGCTGCCGGCCGGCGATCTGGTCCTCTATCCGTCCAAGAGCCTGCACCAGGTCACGCCGGTCACGCGGGGCGCCCGCGTCTCGAGTTTCATGTGGCTGCAAAGCCTGGTCCGCGACGACGCCGACCGCGAAAGCCTGTTTCGGTTGGACGTGGCGACCCAGAGGGTCAATCTGGACAAGGGGCCGAAGGATCAGGCGGTGATCGAACTGACCGGGCTGTATCACAACCTGCTCAGGCGGTGGTCGGAGGTCTGAGAACCCTCTCCCATCGGGAGAGGGTTAGCTAGTAAACGTCTCGCCGATAGCGCCCAGCGTCCGTCAGCCGCGTCAGTCGCTCTTCTCCCAGCGCCGCCTCCAGCGCCGCGTGGACGCCCTTGGACATGCCTTCCAGGCTGCCGCAGACATAGACATAGGCCCCGCGATCGACCCAGTCCGCGACTGTTCGGGCGTGCTCGGCCACCAGCGACTGTACGTAGCGGTTCTCGCCCCCGTCGCGCGAGAAGCTCCGGTCCAGGCGGGTCAGGACGCCGGTCGCCAGGCAGGCCTGCAGGTCGGCGTCATAGAGGGCGTCGTGCGCCTGCGTCCGCTCGCCGAACAATAGCCAGGCGCCGCCGGTCTTGTCGTGTTGCGCACGGGCCTTCAGATGCCCGCGCAGACCGGCGATGCCGGTGCCGTTGCCGATCAGGATGATGGGGGCTTCCGGCGGCGGGGCGTGGAAGCCGCGGTTGGCGCGGACCCGCATGGCCGTCTCGCCGCCGACTTCCAGGTCCTGCGTCAGCCAGCCTGAGGCCAGGCCGGGTTTTCCGTCCGGATAGGTCATCAGTCGGATGCAGAACTCGACCCGCCCGTCCGAGGGCAGGGAGGCGACCGAGTATTCACGACTGGCCGACGGCTCGCCGTCGCGGACGGGCAGGCCGACTTCGGCGATGTCGCCGGCCGCCCAGTCCGGGGCGTGGTCGATCGGCTCAAAGGCCAGATGCCAGGCTTCGCCGCCGGGGCTTCCCGCGTTCAGCAGGCGTCGCTCGACCAGCCGCCAGCGGTCATAGGCAGGCGGGGTCCAGTCGGGAGCCGTGGTCGAGCCGGTGATCTGGTTCAACTGGTGCTGCCAGTGGCGGATGGCGCCGGCGTCGCCGTCGTCCACCTCGACCCGGTCGAACAGGGTCTGTGCGCCGCAGGCGTCCAGCCAGTCGCCGACCGCATGGCCGAAACTGCAGAAGGCGTCATAGGAGCGGTCGCCCAGGGCCAGCAGGCCATAGGAGAGGTGCGACAGGTCGACCTCGGTCTTCATCGCTTGGCGAACGAAGCGGGCGGCGCCGTCGGGAGCGTCGCCCTCGCCGGTGGTCGAGGCGATCACCAGCAGGCGTCGCGCGCCTTTCAGCGTCTCCAGGTTCAGATCGGAAAACGACAGGGGCCGGGCGCCGACGCCGCCGTCGCCCAGCGCCCGGGCGGTCATCCAGGCCAGTTCCTCGCCGAAGCCGGTCTGGCTGGCGAAGGCGATCAGGACGGTGTCCTCGCCCGCCGCCGGGGCCAGGGCGCGGCCCTGTTCGGCGGCCCTGCGGGCGGCCGCGCGCACGCGCCAGACGGTCAGGCCGACCAGGCCCAGCCACAGGGCGACGGTGACGGCCGTCCACAGCCAGCGGGAGACGTCGGCGGTCACGATCAGGCTTCTTCTTCGTCCATCATGGCGGCGAAGGCGGGCGTCATCCGCTCGACCAGGCCGCGCGGCGTGCGCTCGACGAAATGGGCGGCGATCTGCATGGCCTCGGCTAACTCCGGCCCGTCATAGGGACCCAGAACGGTCAGGGCCGTGGCGAGGGCGTCGGCGCGCATGGCCGAGGCGTCGAAGACCGTCACCTGGGCCAGGCCGTTGTCCACCGGCCGCCCGGTCGAGCCGTCCAGAGTATGCGGATAGAGGCGATCTTCATGGACGAAGGCTCGCCGCCAGTCGCCTGACGTGGCCACCGCCACGTCGAACAGGGCGGCCACCGTCTGCGGGGCGGGCGAGCCCGGCGCGGTCTCGATCTCGACCCACCAGGGCTGGGCGTCGGGCTTGACGCCGCGCCCCAGCAACTCGCCGCCGATCTCGACCAGGTGCGAGGTCGCGCCCATCTTGGTCAGGCGGGCGGAGACCCGGTCCACGGCGTGACCCTTGGCGATGCCGGAAAAGTCCAGCTTCATCCCGCCCGGCTGCACCGCGGCCCGCGCGTCGCGGTTCAGCCGCAGCTTTCGCCAGCCCGACACGGCCAGGGCCGCCTCGACCTCCTCGGCGGAGGGCAGGGGATTGAGCGGATCGCGCGGTCCCGGCGGTCCGAAGCCCCACAGGTCAACCAGGGCCCCCAGGGTCGGATCGACCGCGCCGTTGACGTCGTCAGCCAGATCCAGAGCGGCGTTCAACAGGGTCCAGAAATCAGGCGACAGCTCCCAGGTCCCGGCGGGGGCGTGGTTGAAGCGGCTGATCTCGCTGGCGGGCGTCCAGGGGCTGAACAGGGCGATGATGCGCGCCAGTTCCTCTTCAACGGCCGCCTGAAACGCCTCCTGCGTGGTTCCCATCGGCGGGACCAGACGCACGGACCAGGTGGTGCCCATGCTTTCCCCCGCCAGCGACCAGATCAGGTCGCTGGGCGGCCGCTCGGGCGCGCGTGCGGTCGGCGGGATCAGGACGCGCGTATCCTGACGGCCTTCAACCGTCGCCCCGAGCTGGAGCGGCGGCGGGGCCGAGCTGGAGCGTTTCGTGGTCAGGGCAGGACTTCCAGCGCGCCGTTCCACGAGGCGTTCGAGCCGGGCTGGCCGTTCACGCCCGCCGTGCGCACCGAGGCGCCCAGCCAGTAGAGGCCGGCCTGGGGCCAGGTCACGGTGAAGGCGCCGTCCGCGCCCGTCTTGACCGTGATCTCTTCCGGATTGTCGCGATAGCGCGTGCCGCCGCGGGCAATGGTCACTTCCACGTCGGCGGCGGGCTGGCCGTCCTTCAGCAGCTTGAAGGTCGCGGCTTCGCCGGCGGCCAGATCGTTGGGGTGGGTGACGGGCGCCAGCTCCAGGCCCTTGCCGGTCGGCGTCAGGTCGGTGGGCTCGCCCAGGGTGACGAAGGTCTCGGTGCGGCTGTCGGTGCGGGTGGCCTGGACCTCGGTCGCATCGGCGGGGATGGCGGCGAGGAACTCGGCTTCAGCGCCGCGCCAGCGCTTCTGCTCGCCGCCCTGCTTGTAGTTGACCTGGAAGCCCGAACCGACATTGGCGATGCGATAGGTGCCGGCCTGGGTCAGGTGCAGGTCGAAGCTAGAGCGGTATTTGGCCTGCATCAGGTTCTCGGCCTGGGCGGTCGAGCCGTCCGGCGCCGTGATGACCAGGCCGTTCAGGCGCATGGCGGCGTGGTCGGGGATGAAGACGCCGTTCGACATGCCGGCGTCGAAGCCGACCCAGGCGTCGGAGCCGGACAGGACGGTCGAGGTCGGCGCCAGCCAGGCGCGGTGCGCCTGGGCGGAAAGCGGGGCGGCCAGGACGGCGGCCAGCGACAGGAGGGCGAGGGTCTTCTTCATGGTCATGTCCTCAGCGGGTCACGGTGACGCGCACGGCGCCCAGTTCGGTGGAGCCGGAAACCGTGGCCGTATTGGCCGCGCCCCAGCGGAAGGGAACGCGCACGACCTCGCGGCCGCCCAGTTCGCGGGCGGCCTCGACCACCAGGACGTACTGGCCGGCGGGCAGGGCGCTCAGGCGGGCGCCCGGAACATTAACGGCGTGACGGCCGGGGGCCTTGGTCGGGCCGGAGACGCCGTCGGCGGGCATGGCCATGGCGCGGCCGCCCTTGCGCCACCAGGTGCGCAGATCCTTCAGCCAGTCCTTGCCCTCGGCGTTCGGCAGGGCCTGATCATACCAGACGGCCAGGGTGCGGGCGTTGGTCTGGTCGGCGCGTTCGATCCAGGCCGCGACATAGGGGCGGTGGTAGGAGGCGCTGGAGATGCGGGGCACCTCGATCGACACCTGCAGGTCGGCGGCGACGGCAGGCGCGGCGGCGGTCGAAAGGCCGGCGGCGGTCAGGACGAGGGGAAGCTTGCGCATGGGAGGAGGCTCGTCAGTGAATGAACAGAAGGGCGATGACCACGGGGATCAGAAGACCCAGGCCCACGATCGGCCAGGTCGAGGGGCGGCCGCGCGCGTGCAGCCACAGCAGGGCCAGACCCGTCATGGAAAAGATCACGCAGGCTGCGGCGAAGACGTCGATGAACCAGTACCAGACCTTTCCGGTATTCCGACCCTTGTGCAGGTCGTTGAGGTAGGCGATCCAGCCGCGCGTGGTCTTTTCATGCACGGCCTCCCCGGTTGAACGGTCGATGGTCAGCCATCCGTCGCCGCCGGGCGCGGCCAGGGCGACGTAGATCTCCTCGGCCGTCGTCTCGGTCGGCTTGCCCGCGATCTGCACCTTGAAGGCGTCGGCCGCCCAACGGGCCACGGGGGCGGGAACCGGATCGGTAGTCTCGGCCGGGAAGTCGGTCAGGCGCGTCAGCAGGGGCGCGGGCAAGGTCGCCGTCGCCTCCTTCGTCGTCGGTTCGGCCGGGATCTGGGCGGCGTGGTTCAGGGTGATCCCCGTCGCGGCGAACAGGATCATGCCGACCAAGCTGACCGCCGCCGAAATCCAGTGCCAGCTGTGCAGTTGCTTCAGCCAGAAGGACCGCCGCGCGTTCAGCGCCGCCTTGGCCTTAACAGGCTTGGCGGGCGTCTCGGCGGGAGATGGGGCGGCGGCTTGGGTCACGCCGACGGCTCTGCCACACCCTGCGAACGATTAGCAATGCTATTCGCGCTTTCGAATGCCGCGGTTCAGCCGGGTCAGGCCGCCCGCGCGGCGGGCTGGCGCGACAGGGCCAGGCGGATGGCGTTCAGCAGGGCCTCCGGCTGGATCGGCTTCTGGGCCACGCCCTGCATGCCCGCCGCCAGATACTCGGCCTCGTCGCGCGGATCGGCGTTGGCGGTCAGGGCCAGGATGGGCGTGGCGCCGGCCGCCCCGGGCAGGGCGCGGATGGCGCGGGTCGCCGTCACCCCGTCCATCACCGGCATCTTCACATCCATCAGGATCAGGTCGAAGGGTGCGATCTGCGCCCGCTCCAGCGCTTCCCGTCCGTCCTCGGCCGTTTCGTGGGAACAGCCGAACAGCTCCAGCACCTTGCCGGCGACGAAGCGGTTGGCGGCGTGGTCGTCCACCACCAGGACGTGCAGGGTTTCGTGCGGGGTCGGATCGGCGTCCAGGCCGTGGACGCGGCGGGCGTCGGCCTCGGCCAGGGGCAGGTGGAGATCGAAGCGGAACCGGGCGCCGCCCAGAGGCGAACGCTCGACCGACAGTCGCCCCTCCATCCGTTCCACGATCTGTCGGCAGATGGCCAGGCCCAGGCCGGCGCCCGCGCCGCGCCGCCCGGCCTCGCCGGTGTTGAAGGGTTCGAAGATCGCCGCCGCGGCCGCTTCGCTGATCCCCGGCCCGCTGTCGTCCACCAGGGCGGACAGGGCGACGCGCCCGTCCTCCAGCCGCGTGGTCAGCCGCACCTTCACCGCTCCGGCCATGGTGAACTTCAGGGCGTTGCCGATCAGGTTGTTCAGGAGCTGCTTCAGCCGCATCTCGTCTCCGACGAGCCAGCGGGCCGCGGCCGTGTCCGCCGTCACGGCCAGGGTCAGGGCCTTTTCCTCGGCGCGCGGGCGCCACAGGGCGGCCAGGTCGGCGGCTACGGCCTCCAGATCCAGGGGGGCGGGTTCGAGCGTCAGGACGCCGGCCTCGGCGCGGGACATGTCCAGGGCGTCGGTCAGCAGGCGCAGCAGGCTGTTCCCCGAATCCAATATGGTCCGCACATGGGGGCGCAGGGTCTCCTGGCTCAATTCCCGCTCCATCAGGGCGGCGACGCCCAGGACGCCGTTCAGCGGGGTGCGGATCTCATGGCTCATCACCGCCAGGAATTCGGACTTGGCGCGGCTGGAGGCGCGGGCCTCGGCCTCGGCGCGGGACAGGCTCTGGGCCAGTTCGGCCATGGCCTCGGCGCGGCGGCGATGGATGGCGGCGCCGACCTGCAGGACGTGCAGCCCGGCGCCGACCCCGAAATACCGCCCTTCCTTCACCACGACGAAGCCTTTGAGCAGGGCGCCCAGATCGGCGGCGTCCAGCGTCTGGAACAGGTCGTCGGCTGAAGCTTCCGCGTCGACCAGCAGGGGCGTGGGGTCCATCAGGGCCGAGACCGGCCGTCGGGCGTAGAGGGCCCGCCCGAACTCGGCGGCCATCTTCAGCGTGAAGGCGTTGCGCTCGATCAGGCCGACGGGGCGCCCCTGGGCGTCCGTCACGGCGATCACCAGGGTGTCCGGCTCGGCCTGGAAACGGTCGAAGGCCTCGGCGCCGGGCGCGTCCAGCGCCATCGGCGCGGCCTGGTCCGCAAAGTCTCCGATCCTGGCCATTCGTCCGTCCCCCACGCCGTTAGGCCTAGGGCGATAGGGCAGGGGCGCTTAACAGCGGATTTTCCAGAAGTGAATGTTTTACAACGTCAATTTTAAACTATGTCCGCCTACTGACGGTTAAAGTCGCGCCAAGAGCTCCGCCGCGAAGCTGGACAGGCTGTCGTCGCGGGCGCCCATGACCACGACCCGGTCTCCAGGACGGGCGAGTTCCAGGATGCGGTCGCCGCAATCGGCGCGCGTGGCCAGGGCCTCTGCGCGGCGGCCCGCCTCGCGCACGCCGGTCGCTATGTCCTCGGACCCCACGCTGCGGTCGGTGGTGCCGCCGTAGTAGACGGGTTCCGGCATCAGCAGGACGTCGTCCTGACGCATCAGGCCGGCGAAGCCTTCGATGAACTCGGACTTCATCAGCTTCAGCGGGCCGAAGCCGTGGGGCTGGAACAGGATCAGCAGGCGGCCGTCGAAGGCGTGCAGGGTCTTCAGGGTGGCGGCGATCTTGTCCGGGTTGTGGGCGAAGTCGTCGACGACGGTGACGCCGTTCTGCGTCCCCACCACCTCCAGCCGTCGCCGGATGCCGGCGAAGGTTTCGAGCGCCGCGACCGCGTCGTCGACCGACACGCCCAGAGCCTTGACCGCACCCAGGGCCGCCAGGGCGTTGGCGGCATTGTGCGCGCCGGGCACGTTCAGCACGACCGCGCGCGGAGCCTCGCCGCGCGCCCGCAGTTCGAAGCGCATGCCCGTCGGCAGGGGTTGAAGATCATGCGCCGACAGGTCCGCCTCTTCCTCGCCGAGCGCGAAGGTGATCGCCTTGCCGGGCGCCAGTTCCTGCGCCAGGGCCGCCGTCTCGGGATTGTCGAGGTTCAGCACCGCCGTCGTCGCCCGGCCGACGAAGCCGCCGAACAGGTCGCGCAGTTCCTCCATCGACTTGTGGTCCAGAGAGATGTTGGAGACGACCGCCACCGTCGGGTCATAGCGGGCGATGGAGCCGTCGCTCTCGTCCACCTCGGCAACGAACAGGTCCGGGCCGCCGACCAGGGCGCTGGCGAAGGGATGGTCCGCGTCGGCGAAATTCTTCATCACCGCGCCGTTGACCACGGTGGGCTTGCGGCCCGCCCGATCCAGGACCCAGGCGATCATGCCGGTGATGGTGGACTTGCCGCTGGTCCCGGCCACGCCGATCGAGGTCGGGGCGGCGTTGAACAGTTCGCTCAGCAACTGGGGCCGGGTCTTGATGGTCGCGCCGACGCGTCTGGCCGCGCCGATGTCCGGCACCGTGTCCTCGACCGCCCCGGTAGCGACGACGATCTGATCAACGCGGGTCACGCCCGATCCGTCCTGGGGGTGCAGGGCGACGCCGTGGGCGCGCAGCCAGTCGAACTTGTCCGGCGTCCGGCCCTGGTCCAGCGCCCGGTCGGAGCCCGCGATGCGGTTTCCCTGAGCCTGAACGATCATGGCCAGGGGCAGCATGCCGGACCCGCCGACGCCGCAGAAGAAATAGTCTTTGTTCATCGGCTTGATTTTGACGCGCGAAACCGGGGAATGTCCGGCGGCCTGACTAGCACGGGCGACGCCGGAGGCCAGCCCCATCCCTATGTCCGAACCGTTCAAGATCGGCGTGGTGAACGCCAGCTCGCGTCTGGACCCCGCGCGGGGAGAGGCGATCCAGGCCTGGATGGACCAGGCCTATCCCGACGGCGACGTGCGGCTGGTCCTCCATCCGGCCCTGTTCGAGACGCACGGCCATTTCGGCGGCGACGACGCCACGCGCGCCCGCGCCTTCATCGAGTTCGCCAATGATCCGCGTCTGGACGCCGTGTGGTTCGCGCGCGGCGGTTACGGTTCCTGTCGCATCGCCGAGGCCGTCCTGCCGCAACTGACGGACGTGGCGCGCAAGAAGCGCTACCTCGGCTATTCCGACGCGGGCAGCCTGCTGGCCCTGCTCTACAAGGCGGGCTTTCCGCATCTGGCCCACGGGCCGATGGCGTCGGATGGCGCGCGGCATGACGCGACGGGGCGGCGGGCGGTCGAATGGCTGCGCCACGGCGACCCGGCCTCGCTGGAGCCGTCGCTGCGGGACGAGACGCGCCCCGCCGTCGCCTTCAACCTCACCATCCTCAACGAACTGGTCGGCACGGCGCTGGAGCCGGATCTGAGCGGCCATGTCCTCATGCTGGAAGAGGTGTCCGAGGCCCTCTACCGCGTCGATCGGATGATGTTCCACCTGACAGGCCAGGCCTCGATCCGCCGCGTGGCGGGCATTCGCCTGGGCCGGGTTTCCGACGTCACGCCCAACGACCCCGACTTCGGCCTGACGGCGGAGGAGATTGTCCGCTACTGGTGCGAGCGTTCGGGTATTCCCTATCTGGGCGCCGCCGACATCGGCCATGACCGGGACAACAAGGTCGTGCCCTTCGGCCGCCGCTGACGTTCGCCCTTGCCGCTCCACCGCAGGAGCTAGGGACGGGGTTTCTTCTCCTCCCCCGTGAACGGGGGAGGATTTTCTGGGGATTAACCCCGGAAGGTCAGGCCGTGGGGACCGGCCTCGAAGGCGGACAGGCGGCCCAGGTAGCTCATGCCCAGCAGGGGCGCGGGCATGTCGCCGTCCACCACCAGGGCCTCGACCGAGGTCAGGCGAACTCCGGCCACCGCCAGCGAAGGCAGGACCACGGGGGCGGCCTTTATCGGGCCGCTGGCCGTATGCAGGGTTCGGGTGAAGTCGTCGGCCTCGACGGGAACGCCCGCCCGCGCGGCGTCGGCGCGGCTCAGGGTCACCAGGCTGGCGCCGGTGTCGACCAGCATCCGCATCGGCCGCCCGTCCACCATGGCTTCGGCCCAGTAGTGGCCGTCCACGGCGCGCACGACCGAAGGAACGGTCGCGGCGGCGGCCTGGGCCTCGCCGGCGCCGTCGATCCAGCGCAGGGCGCCGGCGCAGGCGAACGACGTCGCCAGGGCGGCGGCGAAGACGACGGCGGAGCGCGGGTCGAAGCGGATCATGCCGCCCTTATGCGCCCCAGGGTCTTGGCGTCCGGTGAAACGATACGGCGAATGAAAGGTTTACGCGGCTGCTTTGCTCCTCCCCTGCGAAGCGGGGGAGGAGTTTGCTTATTCGCCCAGCAGGGCGGGGTCGATCTGGCTGCGTCGGTCGGACAGGCCCTGCATGATCTCCGCCCGTTCGTCCTCGCTCATCCGGCTCCAGGTCGCGATTTCCTTGAGGGTGCGAAAACAGCCCAGGCACAGGCCGGACGCCCCGTCCACGGTGCAGACCATGACGCAGGGCGTGGCGACGGGCCGGGGGATGGGGCGGCTTGCAGGGGCGGTCGGCTGGCTCATGGTTCGGTGACGTTATCGCTACAAGATGTCCGGGTTCTGACCAAAAAACTTGACTTTTGGGCAGGTGTCGCTATCTTCACTCTCGACGCGACGACTATGACGGTGAGATTCCCGATAAGCACGACGCGTCTTCTTTCATCGTTCAACGGAAGGAGACGCCAAAAATGAACGACAAACAACGCAACCTGCAGCACGCCATGATGTCCTTCGCCCTGTGGGGCGGGATGCTGGTCAATACGAAGCAGATGAACAGCGCGAATGATCGCGTGGTCAGTCATCCTTCGAACTTCGTGCCCATTACGATCAAACGACCGCGCGCGTAGCCGCGAGGTTTCAAGATCCATCAATCGACCCCGGTCAGAACGACCGGGGTTTTTCAATTCCGGCTTCAACCTTCGGGCGGAGCGCTGGGACGACAACGAAAAAGGGACGCCTCGCGGCGTCCCTTTCCGTTTTCGGCGCTGTGAGGCTCAGCGGCGCGGGGGAGCCTGCATGGCCCGGGCGGCCGGGACGCCCGTGATGCTCGTATCGCGCTTGGCGCCGGCGGTTTCGCCGGGCTTCATGAACTTGACCAGGACGCGTTGGCCGATCAGCAGGGGGGCGTCCTTGACGGCCACGACCACCTCGACCACGCGCTCGTCCGAGCGTTGCGACGGGTCGTCCGAGGCCAGCTTGCGGGCGCCGAAGACGGCGGCGCGGCGCAGGACCGTGCCGATGTAGACCTTGCTCGGGTCGCCTTCGGGCGTGATCTCGACCGCCTGATCGACCGCCACGTTCGGAATATCGGCCTCGACGATCTCGGCGCGGGCGATGCGTGGGGCGTCGGGCTCCAGATCGAACATGTTGGACACGTTCAGGGTCGAGGCGCCGGCGCCGGGGTTGGCGTAGCGGCGCACGATGCGGCCGTCGGCCGGGGCGCGGATGACCGTCAACTCGACGTTATAGGCGGCCTCGTCGCGGCGGGCGCGGGCAGTCTGGACCGCCGACTGCTGCGAGCCGAGACGGGCCTGGGCCGAGGCGATGGCGTCGCGAGCCTGGTCCAGGCGTTGGGCGGCGACGAAGTTCGTGCCCGCCAGTTTCTGCAGACGGTCGTATTCGCGCTGGGCCGTGGCGATGTCGACGTTGATCAGGCGCAGCTGGCTTTCAGTCTCGGCCAGGGTCGCGGCGGCGGTCTGCAGCGCCAGGCGCGGCTCGTCGTCTTCCTGGCGGGCCAGGATCTGGCCGGCGGTCACGCGGTCGCCTTCCTGCACCAGGACGTCGCGCACCACCCCGCCGCGGCGCGCCGCGATCTGGATGATGCCGCCTTCGACATCCACCTTGGCGTTGGCGATGGCGGCGTAGGGGCTCTCCACCTTCTTCTCGGCGGCGGCTGCCTGTTCGGCCTTCTTGGCCGCGCTCGACTTCTGGAAGAAGACGAAACCGCCGATGATGAGGACCAGCAGCACGAGGCCGATCCAGAGCCATTTGTTTTTCAGGAAAGCGGGCATGTGAGGCGTCCTCGGAGGATCGGTGTCAGTGCGAGGCCAAAGTCGTGTTTTGGGCGACTTCGGGATTGGGGGTGCGGCGCTGATCGTCGATGATCACGCCGTCTTCGATGTGGATGACCCGGTCGGCCCAGGCTTCCAGGCGCGGGTCGTGGGTCACGCAGATGACCGCCGCGCCGTGTTCGGTGGCGGCCCGGCGCAGAAGCTTGATGACCACCTGGCCGTTCTCGCCGTCCAGGGCCGAGGTCGGCTCGTCGGCGAACAGAATCTGCGGATCCTTGGCCAGGGCGCGGGCGATGGCGACGCGCTGCTTCTCGCCGCCGGACAGGGCCGCCGGGCGTTGGTGCAGGCGATGGCCCAGGCCGACTTCTTCCAGAGCGAGCGTGGCGCGCTTCTTGGCCTGATCCGGCGTCAGTCCCTGGAACTTCAGCACCGTCGTCACCTGCTGCAGGGCGCTGAGCGAGGGGAAGAGGTTGAAGCCCTGGAAGATGAAGCCGCAGTGGTCCAGGCGGAACTTGTCGATCTTGCCGGACGAGAAGGCCCACATGTCGTCCATGTCCAGGGCGTCGACCCGGCCCTCCTCGGGCCGGAGCAGGCCCGACAGGGCGGCGATCAGGGTCGACTTGCCCGATCCGGACGGCCCCATGACCATGGTCAGGTCGCCGTGGCGGGCGTCGAAATCCACGCCCTTCAGCACCTCGACATAGTTCTTGCCGGACTTGAACCGCTTGATCAGGCCCTTGGCCTCGATGGCGAACTCGCCGTGCTTGCCGTGCGCTTTCGTATGCCCAAAAGTCATGGTGTTCATCGCAGCAGGTCCGCAGGTTGGCTCTTCTTGAGGATGCCCATCGACAGGAAGCCCGAGAGCATGGCGATGAGGATCAGGCCGCCGCCGACCACGATGAGCAGGATCGGGGGCAGGGAGATGATGACGGCGTTGGCCAGGGCGAACAGGGAGACCAGCCAGGTCAGGAAGATCGCCGCGCCCACGCCGACCACGCCGACCCAGAAGCTCAGTTCCATGACGATGCGACGCAGCGACCCCATGCCGACGCCCAGGGCGCGCAGCGAGGCGAACTCCTTGATGTTGGCCATGATGGCGCCGCGCAGGGTCTGCCAGGTGATGGCCACGCCGATGATGGTGCCCAGGACCACGCAGCCGCCGATGATGATGACCAGGATGCCTTCATCGAACATGGCGCCGGCGTTGGCGTCGGCCAATTCCTGGCGGGTCCAGGCCTTCCACTGGCCCTTGCCCATGGCGTTCAACTGGGTCGCCACGATCTGGGCCCTGGCCGGGTCGCGCAGCTTGATCATCAGGGGGCCGACGCGCGGGCCGGTGTCTGCCTGGCCCAGCATCCGCAGGGTGTCGCGGGACATGACCACGCCCGGCTGCATCATGTTGGGATAGCCGCGGGTGATCCCGACCACGGTGACGGTCTGGCCGTTGTACAGGGCCTTGTCGCCGAGCTTGACGCCCAGGGTCTTCAGCGCCGTCTCGTCGACCGCGACGGTGTAGGGTTGGCGCAGGGCGTCGACCAGTTCCTGGGAATAGTCGGTGGGAATGGTGACCGAGCCCGGCGTGGTGTCGATGATGCTGGACTGGACGAATTTCTGACGCGGAGCGCCCTGCGCCGCGCTTTCGGCCTGGCTGCGGGTCGGGTCCACCTCATTGATGGACTGGAAGGTGCCGCCGGCGCCGTCCAGGGGCTGGACCTCCACCACGTCGGGGTGGTTGTAGGCCAGGGGGATGAAGCGGCGGGGCACGCCGGACGGACCGTTGATCAGGCTCTTGGCGCCCGGCTGCATGATGATGATGTCGGCGGCCGAGCGCTCGATCTGGGCGGTGAAGCCCTTGCCGATGCCGATAAAGACCCCGGTCATCGCCAGCACGAGCAGACCCGAAAGGGCCAGCGCCATGACGGCGGCCATATAGCGGCGCCACTCGAAGAGCAGCGTGGACAGCGCGAGCGACATGACGCGTTTCAAACCCCTGACTTGCATGGTTATCTGACCGCGCCCCGGCCCGGGGCCAAGTTAAATCGGGGTAAGCTTGGAGCGCGCCCTCGCGGCGTCGCGACATGCGACCTTTGGCGCGGGGGGTTGAGGCCCTTCCCCTTGCGGGTCTAGTGACGGCGCAACAACAGCAAGGCGGGATGTCCTGTCCCGCCTATCCGGAGACGTCCATGTCGCTTCGTCGCATGATCACCCACACCGCATCCCTGGCGGCGCTCGGCATGGCCGCCGCCGTCTTCAGCGCGCCCGCATCGCCCGCCCGCGCCGACGAGGGCATGTGGACCTTCGACAACTTCCCGATCCAGACGGTGAACGACAAGTACGGCACGCGCATCGACCAGGCCTGGCTGGACCGCGTCCGTAACGCCGCCGTGCGCCTGCAGGGCTGCTCGGCCTCCTTCGTCTCGGGCGAAGGCCTGATCCTGACCAACCACCACTGCGTCATCTCCTGCGTCCAGGACCTGTCCACGGCCCAGAACGACTACGTCAAGAACGGCTGGATGCCCGCGACGCGCGAAGAGGAAAAGACCTGCCCCGGCCAGACGGCCGAGGTCCTGACCGACATCGTCGACGTGACCGACCGCGTCCTGGGCGCTGGCGCCGGCCTGGAAGGCGCGGCCTTCGTCACGGCGCGTTCGGCCGAGATCGACAAGATCCAGAAGGAAGCCTGCGGCGACGACCGCAAGCTGACATGCCAGGTCATCAGCTTCTATCGCGGCGGCAAGTACGCCCTGTACAAGTTCCGCAAGTATGAGGACGTGCGTCTGGCCTTCGCGCCGGAGTTCCAGGCGGCCTTCTTCGGCGGCGACCCCGACAACTTCAACTTCCCGCGCTACGCCCTCGATGCCGCCTTCCTGCGCGCCTATGAGGACGGCAAGCCCGTCTCGACGCCCAACCACCTGAAGTGGAACGCCAACGCCCCGGCCGAGGGCGAAGTGACCTTCGTCGCGGGCAACCCCGGCACCACCCAGCGCCTGCTGACCATGAGCCAACTGGAACGCCTGCGCGATCAGCAGATCCCCGTCACCCTGATCCAGGGTTCGGAACTGCGCGGCCGTCTGGTCGAATACTCGACCCAGGGCGATGAAGAGAAGCGCGTCGCCCTCGACCCGATCTTCGGTCTCGAGAACAGCTTCAAGGTCTATTACGGCCAGCAGGGCGCCCTGACCGATCCGGCCTTCATGGCCAAGAAGCGCCAGGAAGAGACCGAGCTGCGTCAGCGCGTCGCCGCCGACCCGGCCCTGGTCCAGCGCATCGGCGACCCCTGGGCGGACCTGGAAAAGGTCCAGTCGACGGCCCGTGACCTCTACCTGCCCTATCGCCAGTTGGAAGGGAACGCCGGCGGCGGTTCGACCCTCTATTCCTACGCCCGCGCCATCGTCCGCGCCTCCAAGGAACGCGCCAAGCCGGTCGCCGAGCGCCGCCCCGGCTACGCCGACAGCGACATCGCGGCCCTGGGCCGTCGCCTGGCCTCGGAAGCCCCGATCGCCAAGGGCGTCGAGGAGATCCAGCTGTCCTTCTGGTTGTCCAAGACTCGCGAATACCTGACGGTCGACAACGCCAATGTGAAGTCGATGCTGGGCCGCGAAAATCCCGAGGGCATCGCCGCCCGCCTAGTCGAGACCAAGCTGATCGACCCGGCCTTCCGCGCTGAAGCCCTGGCCATGACGCCGGAACAGCTGGCCGCCTCGGGCGACCCGATGATCGCCTTCGTCCTGGCCAACGACGATGCGGCCCAGGCCTTCCGCACCCAGTGGGACGCCGGGGTCAACGGCCCGACCGCCCGCGCCGCCGAAAAGGTCGCCCAGGCCCGCTTCGCCGTCTACGGCTCCAACCTCTATCCCGACGCGACCTTCTCGCTTCGCCTGTCCTATGGCCAGGTGAAGGGCTGGACCTATCGCGGCGTGACCGTCCCGTCCTTCACGTACATGGGCGGCCTGTACGAGCGCGCCACGGGCGCCGAGCCGTTCAACGCGGCGGCCCGCTTCGTCGATGCCGAAAGCCGCATCAACAAGACCGTCGTCTATGACTTCGTCTCGACCAACGACATCATCGGCGGCAACTCCGGCTCGCCGGTGATCAACGCCAGGGGCGAGGTGATCGGCGCCGCCTTCGACGGCAACATCCACTCCCTGGGCGGTTCGTTCGGCTACGACGGCGACCTGAACCGCACGGTGACGGTCTCCACCGCCGCCGTCACCGAGGCCCTGCGCAACGTCTACAACCAGCCGCGCCTGCTGCGCGAACTGGGCGTGACGCGCTAACACAACCAAGACCCTTCTCCCCTTGAGGGAGAAGGTGTCATGCGTCAGCATGACGGATGAGGGGTGTCGGCGGCGCGGTCTGATTTTCAGGCTCGTCGCCGGCCCCCTTTTTCGTAACCTCGCGCCGACGCCCCTCATCCGAGCGCCTCCGGCGCCCATCTTCTCCCTCAAGGGGAGAAGGAATTACGCCCCCGTCTGACGTATCGGCCTGCTAGGTTCCTTCAAGCCGATTTCAGACTATTCAGACGAATTGGACTCTGTTTCTTCCTCGCCAGAGTCTGAACCAGGAGTTCTCCATGCGTCACATGCTCTTTGCCTCGGCCGCCGTCCTGGCCTTCGCCGCCGCCTCTTCCGCCAAGGCGGAAGAAGGCATGTGGACCTATGACAACTTCCCCATCGTCCGCGCCAACCAGACGCTGGGCACGTCGATCGACCAGGGCTGGCTCGATAAGGTGCGCCTGTCCTCGGTGAAGTTCGGCGGCTGCTCGGCGGGCGTCATCTCCGGCGAAGGCTTGGTGATGACCAACAACCACTGCGTCGCCACCTGCGTCGCCAACCTGTCCACGCCCCAGGTCCAGTACGCCGAGACCGGCTTCACGCCGAAAAGCCGCGAGGAGGAGCTGAAATGCCCCGGCGGCTCGGCCGAAATCCTGACCGACATCGTCGACGTCACCGAACGCGTGCAGAAGGCGGGGCAGGGCCTGGACGGTCAGGCCTTCACCCAGGCGCGCGAGGCCGAGGCCGGCCGTATCGAGAGCGAGGTCTGCGGGAGCGATCCCAAGATCCGCTGCCAGGTGGTCAGCCTGTATCGCGGCGGTCAGTTCAAGCTCTACAAGTTCCGCAAATACTCCGACGTGCGCCTGGCCTGGGCGCCGGAGGACCGCGCCGCGACCTTCGGCGGCGACCTGGACAACTTCTCCTTCCCGCGCTTCGCCATCGATGCCGCCTTCATCCGTCTCTATGAAGACGGCAAGCCCGCTGCGACGCCGATCCACTTCACCTGGAACGCGGCCAATCCGACCGAGGGCGAGCCCGTCTTCATCACCGGCAACCCCGGTTCGACCCAGCGCCTGCTGACCCAGGCCCAACTGATGACCATCCGCGACGTGGTCCTGCCGATGGACCAGTTGATCGCCTCCGAGCTGCGCGGCCGGCTGATCCGCTACGCCGAGGAGGGCGAGGACCAGGCCTTCATCGCCATGGACCCCATTGTCGGCGTCGAGAACACCTACAAGCGCGGTCGCGGCCGCATGGCGGCCCTGGTCGATCCGGCCTTCATGGATCAACTGGCTGGGCAGGAGACGGCCTTCCATCGTCAGGTCACGGAGAATGAGGCCCTCAGCGCCGAGGTCGGCGATCCCTGGGGCGATCTGGCGACGGTCCAGCCCCTGGCGCGCGAGCTCTATCCCGCCATGGCCCTGCTGGAAGGCGGAACGGGCATGGGCACGACCTCGGTGGCCGGCGGCTCGTCCCTGTTCCAGTGGGCGCGGGCCATCGTGCGCGGCGCCCAGGAGCGGGCCAAGCCGTCGGATCAGCGACTGTCCGAGTTGGCCGACAGTCGCCTGCCGGGCGTCCAGGCCAGCCTGTTCGCCGAGCGTCCGACCTATCCGGAACTGGAGCAGATTCGCCTCGAGTGGTGGCTGTCCAAGACCCGCGAATGGCTGACGGTCGACAGCCCGCATGTCCGCACCCTTCTGGGCAAGGAGAGCCCCGAAGGCCTGTCCGCCCGTCTGATCGCCGGCACCAAGCTGGCCGATCCCGCCGTGCGCCGCGCCCTGTGGGAAGGCGGCCTGCCCGCTGTCCAGGCCTCGACCGATCCCTTGATCCAGTACGTCCTCGCCATCGACGCCGACGCCCGCGCGGTGCGCACGGAATGGGACAACAAGGTCAAGGCCCAGACAGACCGCGCGTCCGAGCGTCTGGCGGCCGCCCGCTTCGCCGTCTATGGCGACGCCGTCTATCCGGACGCGACCGGCACCCTGCGCCTGACCTACGGCCGGGTCGAAGGCACGGACGTGCCGGGCCAGCGCATCGCGGCCTTCACCACCTTCGCCGGTCTGTGGGACCGCGCCACCGGCGCCGAGCCCTTCAACGTCGCGCCCAAGCTGCTGGCGGCCAGGGATCGGATCGCCCCGACGACGGTGATGAACATGGCCGTTTCGTCCGACACCATCGGCGGCTCCTCGGGCTCGCCCGCGGTGAACGCCAGGGGCGAGATCATCGGCGCCAACTTCGATTCCACCATGCTGACCCAGCGCAACGCCTACGGCTACGACCGGAACGTCAATCGCAGCGTCATCGTCACCACGGCCGCCGTGACCGCCGCCTTGCGCGACGTCTACGGCATGGATCACCTGATCGAGGAACTGGGGGTTAAATGAGCGAGCCTGTCTTTCGTCCCGCCGCGCCGAGCGACGTCCCGGCCCTGCATGGCCTGATCGAAAGCGCCTATCGCGGCGACAGCGCCAAGGCAGGCTGGACGCACGAGGCCGACCTGCTGGGCGGCCAGCGCACGGACGAGGCCGAATTGGGCGGGCTGATCGCCGACCCGTCGCGGGCGATCCTGCTGGCCGAGACGGACGGCGCTCTGGTCGGTTGCGTCCAGGTCGAGAGCCGGGGCGAGGGCCTGGCCTATCTGGGCCTGCTGACCGTCGATCCGGAGCGTCAGGCGGGCGGTCTGGGGCGTCGCCTGATCGAGGCGGCCGAGGTCGAGGCCGTTTCCCGCTTCGCCGCCGACCGGATGGAGATGACCGTCATCCGCAAGCGCGCCGAACTGATCGCCTGGTACGAAAGGCGCGGCTACGCCCAGACGGGCGAGACGCGGCCCTTCCCCTTCGACGAGACCACCTTCGGTCTGTCGCCGGATCAGGACCTGACCTTCGTGGTCATGGAAAAGGCGCTGACCTGATCCGTCTCCGAGGCGTGTGAGGGGCGAAGGTTCAGGCCTCGCCCATCATGTCCTTGGCGAATTCCAAGTCCAGCGCCTTCATCTTCTTGATCTCGTCGCGCAGGCGCGCCGCCTCCTCGAATTCCAGGTTGGCGGCGGCTTCCCGCATCTTGGCCTCCAGGTCCTTGAGGGCGGATTGGAAGTTGGAGCCGACGAAGGGCTTGGCCTCCTCGGCGACGCCGGGACGGGTCAGCTTGTCGAGGTCGCGCGACTCATAGGGGCTGTCGAGGATCTCCTTGATGTCGCGGCGGACCGTGGCGGGAGTGATGCCGTGCTCGGCGTTGTAGGCCTCCTGCTTCTCGCGGCGCCGGTTGGTCTCGGTGATGGCGCGCTCCATCGAGCCCGTCATGCGGTCGGCGTAGAGGATAACGCGGCCGTCGACGTTGCGCGCCGCGCGGCCGATGGTCTGGATCAGGGAGGTTTCCGAACGCAGGAAGCCCTCCTTGTCGGCGTCGAGGATGGCGACCAGGCCGCATTCGGGGATGTCCAGGCCTTCGCGCAGCAGGTTGATGCCGATCAGGCAGTCGAACGAACCCAGGCGCAGGTCGCGCAGGATTTCGATCCGCTCCAGGGTGTCGACGTCGGAGTGCATGTAGCGGACCCGCACCCCCTGTTCGTGCATGTACTCGGTCAGGTCCTCGGCCATCTTCTTGGTCAGGGTGGTGACGAGCGAGCGATAGCCCGCGCGGGTCGTGGCCTTCACCTCGTCGATGACGTCGTCGACTTGGTTGCGGGTGGCGCCGGAGACGGGCCGGATCTCGACCGGCGGATCGATCAGGCCGGTAGGGCGAATGACCTGTTCGGTGAAGACGCCGCCCGTGCGCTCCATCTCCCAATGGCCGGGCGTGGCCGAGACGAACAGGGTCTGCGGCCGCATGGCGTCCCATTCGTCGAACTTCAGCGGGCGGTTGTCGATGCAGGAGGGCAGGCGGAAGCCGTACTCGGCCAGGGTCGACTTGCGGCGGTAGTCGCCCCGGTACATGGCGCCGATCTGGCCCACGGTGACGTGGCTTTCGTCGACGAACAGCAGGGCATTGTCGGGGATGTATTCGAAGAAGGTGGGCGGCGGTTCGCCCGGCGCGCGGCCGGTCAGCCAGCGGCTATAGTTCTCGATCCCGGCGCAGGAACCGGTGGCCTCCATCATCTCCAGATCGAAGCGCACCCGCTGTTCCAGCCGCTGGGCCTCCAGCAGCTTGCCGTTCTCGACCATCCAGTCGAGCGTCTCCTTCAACTCGGCCTTGATGCCGTGGACGGCCTGGTTCAGCGTCGGGCGCGGAGTGACATAGTGGCTGGCGGCGTAGACGGTGATCTCCTCGAGGGCGGTGGTCTTCTTGCCCGTCAGGGGATCGAACTCCTCGATGGCCTCGATCTCGTCGCCGAACAGGGAGAGGCGCCAGGCGCGGTCTTCCAGGTGGACGGGGAAGATCTCGATGGTGTCGCCCCGTTTCCGGAACATGCCGCGTTCGAAGGCGGCGTCGTTGCGCTTGTATTGAAGTGCGATCAGGTCGGCGCGCAGCTTGGCCTCGTCGATCTGATCTCCGACCTTCAGGGTGAAGGTCATGGCCGTATAGGTCTCGACCGAGCCGATGCCGTAGATGCAACTGACCGAGGCGACCACGATGACGTCGTCGCGCTCCAGGATCGCGCGGGTGGCCGCATGGCGCATCCGGTCGATCTGCTCGTTAATCGATGAGTCCTTCTCGATGTAGGTGTCGGTGCGCGGGACGTAGGCCTCGGGCTGGTAATAGTCGTAGTAGCTGACGAAATACTCGACCGCATTGTCGGGGAAGAAGGCCTTGAACTCGGAATAGAGCTGGGCGGCCAGGGTCTTGTTGTGCGCCAGGATCAGGGCCGGGCGCTGGGTCTGTTCGATCACCTTGGCCATGGTGAAGGTCTTGCCCGAGCCGGTGACGCCCAGCAGCACCTGGTCCCGCTCGCCCGTTTCGGCCTGGGCGACCAGTTCGGCGATGGCCGAGGGCTGGTCTCCCGCGGGGCTGTACTTCGTCTCCAGCCGGAAAGGGATGCGCTTGCGATCGACCGGCCGGTCGGGTCGGTGAGGGACCCAGCCCTCGGGCGCGCCGGGCGCTTCTTCCGGCGTCAGGCGAGGGCCGACGACGGGCGCGAACATGGGCGGGCGGCCATGGTCGAAGGCGACCGGCGCTTCACGCAGTCCGGGATTTTCCGCACCCGGGACATGGACGGGCTTGGTCGGTTTCGAAGGAGAACGAGCCATGAACGTGAAGGTAGTGCGCGCGCGGGCGCGACGCCATAGGTCGTCTGCGGCGTCGTACCTCGGGCGCATCCTCGCCTTAAGGAGGCTTTGGAACCGCCTCATTTCGTCGGGATAGCGTCACAATACGGGCAAGATGCGGCTTAATCTCGCCATAAATGGACAATTTGTGGTTCTAACTGGGTCGTAAGGCGTCAAAAATGACGCATTTATTTGCCGAACGTAGATTTTCGGCAATATTTTTGTTGCTCGCTTGAAGTCGTTTGCATAGCCCTACATCAACCAAGAAACGTAGAGTCGAACATTGGTATCCGAAACGGCGTTCATCGAGCGTCGTATCTGAAGTTCAATATTCACAGGTACACAGAGGCATATGAGCACTCGTAAAGACTACCTGCTTGGCACGACGATGGTGGCCGGCGCCGCCGCACTGTCGTTGACCATGCTCGTTCCGGGAGCCGCGTTCGCTCAGAGCGCAACGAATACCGACCAGGAAGCCACTCAAGTCGAAGAAATCGTCGTTGTCGGTTCGCGCATTCGTCGCGACAACTTCAACGCTCCGTCGCCGACCCAGGTGGTGACGCGTGAAGAAGCCACCCTGCAAGGCTTCGCTTCGACCACGGAAGCCCTGCAGAGCACGGCCGTCACCGGCGGCACCTCGCAGATCAACAACTCTTACGGCGGCTACGTCACCAACGGCGGCCCCGGCGCCAACACCATCGGCCTGCGCGGCATGGGCCCGAGCCGCACCCTGGTGCTGCTGAACGGCCGTCGCGTCTCGCCGGCCGGTTCGCGCGGCTCGGTCGGCTCGGCCGACCTGAACGTTCTGCCGACCGCCATGATCGACCGCGTCGAAGTCCTGCGCGACGGCGCTTCCTCGGTCTACGGCTCGGACGCCGTGGCCGGCGTGGTCAACATCCAGACCCGCAAGAACTTCGAAGGCCTGATCTTCGAAGCCCAGCATAACGAGCCTCTGGAAGCCGAAGGCGCCGGCGGTTCTGATCGCATCTCCCTGGTGGCGGGCGCTCGCGGCGACCGTTGGCGGGCCGCCGGTTCGGTCGAGCTCTATGAGCGCGACGAACTGACCCTGCGCGATCGTGAGTTCACGCGTTGCCAGACCGACGGCCGTCGTCCGACCGCCGCGGGCGCCAGCCGCGACTACATCGACCCGCTGACCGGCAAGTCGAAGTGCTATCCGATCACCAGCACCGGTTCGAACGGCTCGTCGATCAATACGATCGGCGTGAGCGTCGACGGCGGCCTCGACGGCGACGGAAACCGCATCTTCAACGGCGTGGCGGGTACGCCGGCCGCGGGCGCGCCGAACGTCCTGTTCAACCGCTTCCGTCCGAACTCGGGCGTCACCGGTCCGATGGCCGGTTATGAAGGCGTCGGCGGCACGGGCGTGAACTCCAATGTTCGCGACACCTTCGACGACCGCATGCTGAACCGGTCGCTGATCTCGCCGGTCAAGATCGCCACCTTCTATGGCGAAGGCGGATATCAGCTGAACGCTCTGGGCAACGCCGAGCTCTACGGTGAATTCCTGCTCAACCAGCGCAAGTCGTCGCAGACCAGCTATCGTCAGCTCGCGCTCGACTACGCCAAGGGCAGCCCCCTGATCCCCAGCAACCTGGCCTTCAGCACCTTCTCCGGCGACCAGGGCCTGAACAAGGGCCAGGACATCGGCGTCCGCGCCTTCATCGGCTTCGGCAACGATCACTCGACGCAAGAGCAGCGCTTCAACCGTAACGTGGTCGGCCTTCGCGGCGACTTCTTCATCCCGGAATGGCGCTACGACCTGTCGGCCAGCTACTCGCGGTCGCGTTCGGAGTATGTCAGCCAGCAGTTCCTGACGAACCGCCTGGTCGAAAGCCTGGACGTGATCGAGATCTCGCCCGGCAAGTTCCAGTGCCGTGAACTGAGCACCAACCCCGGCTGCGTCGCCGCGCCGAAGCTCAGCAGCCAGGTGGTCGGCGGCATCCTGCCGAAGGAATGGACCGACTACGTCTTCCGTCCGGTCAAGGGCGTGACCACCTACGAAGAGAAGATCGTCAGCCTCGGCATCGACGGTCCGCTGTTCGATCTGCCAGCCGGCAAGGTCATGGGCTTCTTCGGCGCCGAATGGCGTGACGCGGAAATCGACGACACCCCGGGCCTCGATTCGCAGACGGGCAATACCTACAACTACTCGACCTCGGCCATCACCCGCGGTTCCGACTCGGTGTGGGAAGTCTTCGGTGAAGTCGAAGCGCCGCTTCTGCGCGACGCGCCCTTCGCCAAGGAGCTGACGCTGAACGCTTCGTTCCGTTACACGGACTACGACTCGTACGGCGACGACTCGACCTACAAGATCGGTCTTGTCTATCAGCCGATCGACATGCTGACGTTCCGGGCCACCTACGGCACCTCCTACCGCGCTCCGGCGCTGTTCGAGCAGTTCGTCGGCGCCACCTCGGGCTTCCAGGCCGCCAGCTTCGATCCCTGCAACGAAATCGACACGGCGACCGATACGCCGGCTCTCATCGCCAACTGCGCGGCCGAGAATCTGCCGACCGATTTCCAGCAGAAGTCGAGCGTCGCGGTCATCACCAAAGGCGGCGCGGAAGCCGGTCTGAAGGCTGAGACCTCGACCAATATGACGATCGGCCTGGTGCTGAAGCCGACCCTGCCTGAGGGCTGGGGCGATTTCGCCTTCGCTGTCGACTATTACGAAATCGAGGTGAACAACGGCGTAGCTCAGTACGGCGCCGCGAACATCCTTGAGCGTTGCTACGACTCGAACGCCGCTGACTTCGCTGCTCGCGTGGGCTTCTGCTCGCTGGTGGCGCGTGACGCCGGCGACAAGAGCCTCACGGTCCAGAACGGCTACGTCAACCTGGCGACCGACATCGTCAAGGGCCTGGACTACACCCTGCGTTACCGCAAGGATGTCGGCCCGGGCACGGCTCTGTTCAACT
This sequence comes from Brevundimonas faecalis, assembly GCF_040549405.1. Classification (NCBI taxonomy): domain Bacteria; kingdom Pseudomonadati; phylum Pseudomonadota; class Alphaproteobacteria; order Caulobacterales; family Caulobacteraceae; genus Brevundimonas; species Brevundimonas faecalis. The sequence goes on from NZ_JBEPTF010000001.1 coordinate 292,204, forward strand.
TGGCGCTCACCCAGTACACGGAAATCACGAACAAGCTGTTCGATGAAGACCCGCTGGTCGAGTACAAGGGCCGCCTGAACAATCCGGAGTTCACCGGCACCGCTGACCTGTCCTACGCATGGGACAAGTGGCGGGTGCGCTATGGCGTGGAATGGATCCAGGGCACCTCGGACTACGAGTATCGTCGTCAGAACCCGGCCACCAGCCAGTTCGATCTGGAAGTCGGCGACTACTGGCAGCACAACACCTCGGTTCAGTACACGGGCGAAGGCTGGACGGTGACGGCCGGCGTTCGCAATCTGCTGAACGAAGACCCGCCGACGATCTCGTCGGGCTACAACAACCGGGTCGGCAACGCCCCGTTGTACTCGGGTTACGACTACCTGGGCCGGACGGCCTTCGTGAACCTCACGAAGTCCTTCTAAGCCTGACCTGACATCAGGTTGAGGAGAGGGCGGCGGGCTTCGGTCCGCCGCCCTTTCTGCGTTCTGGGCGCCGGGGCTGAAACAAGCGGCCGTGTTCGGGACGCGAGGGCGGTCGAGCGCGAAGGTTTCGCAAGGGGAAGGGAGCCGCAGCCGCTCATGAACAGCATGAGTTGCTACCTCGTAGCCCCGGACCCAAAAGGACAGGGGCCGTTCCCCTGTCTTCATCCTCGTCCCCGCCTTCCTTCGTCAGCGGGCTCGTTTCAGGCAAAGAAAAACCCCCGAGGCGCAAGCCCCGGGGGTTGATCATATGGAGGACGGCTGGAGATCAGTCGCCGAGGTAGGGTTCGGCTCCGACGGGAGGCCTGGGCTCTCCCGGGCGGCTGCCGTCGGCCAGTTTGCGCTGACCGGCGAACATCCGGCCCAGCATCCGGCGGCCCCATCCGGCGACGTCGTCGACGATGGTGAAGAAGGCCGGGATGTAGAGCAGGGACAGGAAGGTCGAGGAGATCAGTCCGCCCAGAACCGCGATGGCCATGGGCGAGCGGAACTCGACGTCGGCGCCGATGCCGATGGCGATGGGCACCATGCCGGCCCCCATGGCGAAGGTGGTCATCAGGATGGGGCGCGCCCGCTTGTGGGCGGCGTCCATGATGGCCTCACGGCGGGTCATGCCGCCCTCCTTCTCGGCGATGATGATGTAGTCGACCAGGAGGATGGAGTTCTTGGCCGCGATCCCCATCAGCATCAGCACCCCGATCAGGGCCGACATGGAGAAGCTCTTGCCGCCGATCACCAGGCCGATGAAGGCGCCGCCGATGGCCAGGGGCAGGGCCGCCATGATGGTGACGGGATAGGCGAAGCTTTTGAACATCAAGGTCAGCACGGCGTACATCAGCAGGATGCCCGAGATGAAGGCGATGGCGAAGCCGGTGATCATCTCCTGGATGAACTCGGCGTCGCCGGCGGGCACCTGACGCACGCCCTGGGGCAGGTTCTTGACCGAGGGCAGGCGATTGACGGCCTGGCCCGCGGCGCCCGTGGTCATTCCGTCCAGCTCCGCGCGGATCGAGGCGATGCGCGAACGGTCCTGGCGGCTGACGGTGGCCGGGCCGGCGCCGAACTGGATGTCGGCCACGGCGCTAAGCGGCACGGCGGCGCCCGAATTGGTCGGGACGCGCAGGGTTTCCAGAACGTTCAGGTCCTCGCGGGCCTCTTCGGTCAGTTGCAGCCGGATCGGGATCTGGCGGTCGCCCAGGTTGTACTTGGGCAGGTTCTGATCCACGTCGCCGATGGTGGCGACGCGCACGGCCTGGGAAATGGAGCCGGCCGAGACGCCCAGCAGGGCGGCCTCGTCAGGACGCGGCGTGACCAGGATTTCGGGACGGGCGATGGCGGCCGTGTTGACCACATTGGCCAGGCCCTTCACGCCGCGCATCTCTTCCTCGACCTTGCGGGCCGCGGCTTCCAGAACGACGGGATCGTCGCCCAGGATGGAGAAGGTGTAGCTGGTGCCGTCGCCCGGACCGCCGCCCTGCTGGGCGATGCCCGCGCGGATGCGGGCGCCGGGGATCTGTTTCAACTCATCGACCATGACGCGCTGGAAGGCCTGCTGGCTGAGGGCGCGTTCGCCCTTGGGCGTCATGTCGGCGTAGACGTTGGCCTGACCCACGTCCTGGCCGCCGACGGCGGCGTAGACCGAGGTGACTTCCGGTCGCGCCCGCAGCCTGGCCGTGACCTGCTGCACCACGGCGTCGGTCTGACGCAGGGTCGATCCGGGCGGCAGCTCCACCTGGAAGGCCGCGCGGGCCTCGTCGCCCGGCGACATGAATTCGAACGACATCTTGGCCGCGACCGACAGGAAGATGGAGCCGCCCAGGAAGACGCCGCCCAGGACGAAGACCTTCCAGCGGTTGCCCAGGCTCCAGCGCAGGGCGCGCAGGTAGCCCTTCATCCAGAAGGGATCCTTGTCTTCATGGCTGGTGTGCTTCAGCAGATAGGCCGCCATCAGCGGCGTCAGCATCCGCGCCACGACCAGGGAGAAGAAGACGCTGATGCAGGCCGCCAGGGCGAAGGCCTTGAAGAACTGGCCGATGATGCCCGGCATGAAGCCGACGGGGGCGAAGACGGCGATGATGGTGCCGGTCGTGGCCACGACCGCCAGACCGATCTCGTCGGCGGCCTCGAAGGCGGCGTCATAGGGCGGTTTGCCGTCGCGCATGTGGCGGACGATGTTCTCGATCTCCACGATGGCGTCGTCGACCAGAATACCGATGGTCAGGGACAGGGCCAGCAGGGTCACGCTGTTCAGCGACTGATCCATGGGCGCCAGCAGGGCGAAGGTCGGGATCAGCGACATGGGCATGGCCGTGGCCGCGATCAGGGTCGCCCGCCAGTCGCGCAGGAAGATGAAGACCACGATGACCGCCAGAACGGCGCCCAGGCCCAGCGCCTCCAGCGAGGCGAGGTAGCTCTCCTCGATGTATTTCACGCTGGACGTGACCTGTTCGATGGTCAGTTCCGGGTGGGCCTCGTCGATCTTGGCCACCTCGGCCCGGACCTTCTCGGCCACCTTGACCTCGCTGGCCTCGCGCGAGCGCAGGAAGTTGAAGGTCACGGCCTCCTGGCCGTTGTAGCGGGCCAGGCGACGCGGCTCGCTCCATTTGTCGACCACGGCGCCCAGGTCGCCTAGGCGCACCTTCTTGCCGTCGGACAAGGGGATCAGGGTCTCGCGCAGTTGATCCACGGAGCCTGCGGCGCCCAGGGTGCGGACGGCGCGCTCGGCGCCGGCCACGGTGACGCGGCCGCCAGGCAGGTTGTTGTTGACGCTGGTCAGGGCCTGGCTGACCTCGGCCGCCGTGACGCCGTAGGCGGCCAGGCGCTGCGGGTCCAGCTCGACGCGGATTTCGCGGTCCACGCCGCCGGAGCGGTTGACCTCGCCCACCCCGCCGAGCGCCAGCAGGGCGCGGCTCATCTCATTGTCGATGAACCAACTGATCTGTTCCGGCGTCATGGTCGGCGAGCGGACCACATAGGTGATCAGGGCGTCGCCGGTGATGTCGATACGCTGGACCGTCGGTTCCTGCATGTCCTGGGGCAGGGAGCCGCGCACGCCGCTCATGGCGTTGCGCACGTCGTTGGTGGCGCGTTCCGTGTCGGTGCCCAGCTCGAACTCGATGGTGGTCGAGGAGACGCCGTCGGTGACGTTGGAATAGATGTGGCGCACGCCCGACAGACCGGCGATCGAGTCCTCGATCACCCGCGCGACCTGAACCTCCATCTCGGCCGGGGCCGCGCCCGGACGGGCGGCGGTGACGGCGACCAGGGGGAAGTCGATGTCGGGGTTGTTGTTGATCCGCATCCCCATGAAGCCGGTCACGCCCGCGAGCGTCAGCAGCAGGAACAGCAGGATGATGGGGATGGGGTTCTTGATGGCCCAGGATGAGATCTGGTTCATGGCCGGACCTTACTTCTTGGCCGGAGCGGCGGCGGGCGCCGCGACAGGCCTTGGGGCCTGGCCGGCCGGGGCCACCGTGACCTTGTCGCCTTCGTTCAGGAAGCCGGCGCCCTGGACTACGACGCGGACGCCGGGCTGGACGCTGTCGATCGAGGTCTGATCGTCGCGACGCGCCAGGACCGTCACCGGCTGGAAGTGGACCGAGGAGTCGTTGTTCAGGACGAAGACGCCCGAGCGGTTGTTGCGATAGAGAACGGCCCCGGTCGGGACGACCGTGGTCGGCACGGCCCCGGCGTTGATCGAGGCGCGGGCGAACATGCCCGGTTTCAGGCCGCTGCCGGGCGCGAGCGTGATACGCGCCACGCCCAGACGGGTCTGGGAATCTACCTCGGGGGTGACGATGCGGATCGTGCCCGTCGTCGTCTGCCCTTCGTTGGAGGAGACCGTCGCCGTCTGGCCGGCGCGCAGGGCGGGCAACACGGTTTCCGGCACCTGGGCGTCCAGCTCCAGCCGGCCGTCGCGGACCATGCGGAACAGTTCGGTTCCGGCGCCGACGATCTGGCCCTTGGTGACGCTGCGGCTGATGATCAGACCGCCGACAGGGGCGCGGATCTCGCTCTGGGCCACGCGGGTCTGGGTTTCCGACAGGGCGGCGCGCGCCGAGGCCAGGCCCGCCGTCGAGGCGCGCTGATCGGCCAGGGCGGCGTCGAGCGAGGCCTGGCTGAGGAAGCCGCGGGACTTCAGTTCCTGGGCGCGGGCCAGGGCGGCGTCGTCGCGGGCGGCGTTGGCCTCGGCCGTCTGGACCGCCGCCTGCTGTTGGCGAAGCTGGGCCTGGAGCAGGGCGTCGTTCAGCTTGACCAGGACCTGGCCCTGACGGACGTAGGAGCCCTCGTCGACGAAGACGCCGACGGCGGTCAGGCCGCCGGTCTCTGCGCCCACCGGCACCTCTTCCCAGGCCGAAACCGAGCCCGATGCGACGACGGCGCGCGGCAGGGCGACGGATGCGGCGGTCGCCACACTGACCGTCTGGCGCGAGGCGCCGGACTTTTCGCCGGCCTTGGACTTGTCGTCGCCGTGCCCGCCGCAGGCGGCCAGAGCGAGGGTCAGGGAAACGGCCGCGGCCGTCAGGAGGGCCGGGTTACGAAGGGTTTTCGCCACGTGCGAGGATCCTTGAGAAGGGTCGGTGCAGGGAGGGCGCGAACCTTCTGTCCGGCGCCGGGACGCAGATACCGTTGGAGCGACTTCATAGCCTTTGCGCGAAGCCTTCTCAAACCTCGCATGTCCGTATTACCGCGAAGTAATCCGCGACATGAGCAGGCGTGAAAATCGCCTCGACCTCGGGTCTTCGCTCTAGGGGCGATCGCGTTCCGGCAGGGCGGCGATCTCGGCCTCGGTCAACTGCTTGACCACGCGGACGCGGCAGGGGCTTTGCGGCGAAGGGCCGCCCGCAACGGCCAGGTCCGACCAGTCCCCGCTGCAAAGCCGGTTCAGCCGCGTCGCGGGCAGGAAGGCGATGCCCATGGCCGAGGAATCCAGGTCGGTGCAGGCCCCGAGGGCCTCGAGTTGGAAGACCTTGTTGTTGTCGGTGCGCAGGTAGAGGGAGGGGGTCTTGACCCTGAAGTTGCGAACCTGGTCCGTGTAGAAGCACTGCCGTTGCGTCTGGGACGCGGTCTGATCGCCGGACACGCCGTCTGAACGGGTTGTCGGGGCGCAGGCCGAAAGCGCGGCGGCGCCGGCGGCGAGGAGCAGCAGGGGAGAAACGCGGGACATGGGGGAACCTCCGAGGGAAGGAGGTCAGTCTAACGCGCCAGGATGAACCTTGGCTGCATGGTTCCAGGACGAGGATATGAAGCGGCCGACAGCCAGACGGTCGGCGAAGGCGCGCGGCAGGGGCGAGGGGCCCCCGAGAATCGTGGCCGCCAGATGCTCGCCCAACAGGGGAGCGACGCAGAAGCCGCGCGACCCCAGCCCGGTCAGGACGAACAGGCCGGGCTCCAGTTCGCCGCAGGCGGGCAGGCGGTCCCGCGTCGTGGCGCGGACGGCGATGCGTCGCGACGGCGTGGAGGCCTTCACCAGAGCGGCCCGGCCCGGCAGGACGGCGGCCAGGGTCGCGCGGTTGCGTTCGCTCGCGTCCTCGTTGGGGATCGGGGTTGTCACGCCGCGGTCATGGGTGGCGCCGAACAGCAGGCCCGTCCCGGTCGGCACGGCGTAGCCGCCCCAGGCGACCGGCGTCTCGAAGCTGGGCGGCAGGGCGGCCTCGACCCAGTCCGCCTGTCCGGCGACAGGCGACAGGTCCAAGTCGGGTAGAAGGTCGGCGCTTCCCCATCCGGCCGTAATCACCACGACGTCGGCCTTCAGGATCGTCGCGTCCTCGGCGTCCAGCAGGACGGCGCCGTCCTGATCGGTCCGGATTGCGGCGATAGAAGCCGTGACGCGTTCCGTCCCCGCCAGCCAGGGCTCCAGCACCGCAGAGGGACGCAGGGCCAGGGCGTCGCCCATCAGCAGGCCGCCGGTGTCGACCGTTTCGCCTAGGCGTTCGGTGCAGGCGGCGACGTCGGGTCGGGCCATGGCGCCCTCGGGCCACAGGGTCTGAGCGGCGACCTTGTCGAAGCGGACGGCGTCGCGGGGCGCCTGCTCCAGTTGCAGCACGCCCTCGGCGATGACGGCTCCCGGCAGGCGACGATAGAGGTCGCGCGCCCGCTCCAGGGCCTGGGCGTGGAAACCGGCGACTACAACGTCGCCCGCGTCCAGACGAGGCGTGACCAGGGCGGCGGGAAAACCGGACCCGCCGGCGCCGGCGCTGTCGGCTTCGACCACGGTGACGCGGGCGCCCTCGGCGATCAGGGCGCGAGCGACGGATGCGCCGGCGATCCCGGCGCCGATCACGGCCACATGGGGCTTGAGGCGGGAGGGGACGGAGGAGGGCAGGCGCGCCTCCAGCCGCTCGCGCTTGCGCCCGTGACCGGGCTTCTTCTCGACCTCGAAGCCGTGCTCGGCCAGACCGCGTCGAACCGCGCCCGCGACGGTGAAGGTGGCGATCCGCGCTCCGGGGGCGGAGCGGGCGGCGACCAGGGCCAGGATTTCCGGCGACCACATGCCGGGGTTCAGGGCGGGGGAGAAGCCGTCCAGGAACCAGGCGTCGGCCGCGCCCGACCATTGCTCCAGCGCCCAGTGGGCGTCGCCGACGGCCAGGTCGATGCTCGCGCCCCACTGCGGCAGGTCGATGCGATGGAAGCCAGGCGTTCCGGCGGGCCAGGCGTCCAGCAGGGTCGCTGCGGTTTCGGCCAGTTCGGGCCAGGCGGTCAGAGCGCGGGCGGCCTCGTTTCGGGTCAGGGGGAAGCCTTCGACGGAAAAGACGTTCAGGCGGGCCTGGCCCGACGGACGGGCGCGACGCCAAAGGTCGAGCAGGGCCACGATGTTGAGGCCGGTGCCGAAACCCAGCTCAGCCACGGCGAAGGTCGAGCGACCCGTCCAGGCCTGGGGCAGGCCGCAGCCTTCGAGGAAGACGGCGCGCGTCTCGGCCAGGCCGTCGTCCTTGGAGAAGTAGACGTCGCCGAATCGGCCGGAGCGCGGCGAGCCGTCTTCGGCCCAGAGAAGCTGGGGCGAGATATCGTCGATGGGGTGATCGGCCATGCCGGGGGCTTTAGCGAGCCTCGACCGGGCTGGATAGCGGGCACGAAAAAAGGGGCCGTCCGAAGACGACCCCTTTCCGCATCGCGGACCGAAGTCCGCGATCCAAGACGTAAGTCTTAGTGAGCGGCAGCCGGAGCAGCCGGAGCAGCGGCCGGAGCAGCGGCCGGAGCGGCAGCGGCGTCAGCAGCCGGGGCGGCCGGAGCAGCAGCGGCAGCGGCGTCGGTGGCGGCGGCGGCAGCGTCGGTGGCGGCGGCGTCGGCGGTGGCGGCGGCGTCCGTGGCGGTCGCAGCGGCGTCGGTGGCTTCGGCGGCGGCGTCTTCAGCCTTGTCGGCGGCGGGTTGGCAAGCAGCCAGGGCCAGAGCGGCGGCCGAAGCGGCGATCAGAGCGGTGATGCGCATAGTTGTTATCCTTCAGAAGGTAAAAGCGAGATCATGAACCCTCGCTGAGACGGAGATAACGGGATCGTGAGCGAAATCGCAAGCGAAATTCTCACGGGTTCGTGAAGTCGCGTTATGCGCCCATGAAAAAGGGCCGCCCGACCCCCGTCGGACGGCCCTTTCCCGGCATCGAGGCCGGATTGAGGTCTTTAGTGGGCGGCCTTTTCCGGGGCGGCGGCGGGAGCCGGAGCCGGGGTCATGGCGGCGCCCGCGGCGTCGGCGGCCTTTTCGGTCGCCTGGCCGGCTGCAGCGGCGGCGTCGGTCGCGGCGCCCGCGGCGGTGGCGGCGGCGTCAGCGGCGGTGTCGGCGGCCGCAGAAGCGGTGTCGGCGGCGGCGTCCGCAGCAGCGGCGGCCTTTTCCTCAGTCTTCTCGGCGGGTTGCTGGCAGGCGGCCAGCGACAGGGCGGTCATGCCGGCGGCGGCGATCATCAGGCGACGGATGGTCATTGACGGAAGTCCCTTGGATGTTTCAGCGGACGGGATCATCCCGCCGCCGCCTAGGGGTAACGCGAGATTGCGCGGTTCGACAAGCGAGACGGCGCATGGCGTCGATCACAATGCACGCGTCCGTGAGGCGCGGAGAGGCTGCGTGATCGCCGCGTGATTCGGCGCCGGGGTTCCGCTGCGCGCGAAAATGTGAGGGATCAGGCGTCCATCGGGGCGGCGGCCAGGGCTTCTTCCATCTCGGAGAAGGAGGGCTGGGCCGTCGAGGGAATGTCGCCGCGACCGATCTCGACCGAGATCTGGGCGGCGTTGCCGTGCAGGTGCGCGACCAGGACCGACTGGATGATGCGGTAATAGGCCGCCTCTTCGTCGATGATGGCCTTCAGGCGAGCGGCGAAGGGGCCGACCAGGCCATAGGCCAGGAAGACGCCCAGGAAGGTGCCGACCAGGGCGCCGCCGATCATGCCGCCCAGGACTTCCGGCGGCTCGGTGATCGAACCCATGGTCTTCACGATGCCCAGCACGGCGGCGACGATGCCCAGGGCGGGCAGGCCGTCGGCCAGGTTCTGCAGCGCGTGGGCGGCCTCCAGATGCTCGTGGTGGTGCTTTTCGAGCTGCTTCTCCATGGCGTCCTCGATCTGGTGCGGATCCTCGAGGTTCATGGTCATCATGCGCAGGGTGTCGCAGATGAAGTCGGTGGCGAAGTGGTCCTTCAGCACCTTGGGATACTTCTGGAAGATGGTGCTCTCGGCCGGCTTCTCGATGTGGCTTTCCAGGGCGATGACGCCCTTGGACTTCATCGTCTTGGTCAGTTGGAACAGCAGGCTCAGCAGGTCCTTGTAGTCCTGCTTCTTCCACTTGGGTCCGGCGAAGGTCTTGCCGAAGCCTGCCAGCGACGCCTTGATCACCGGCAGGCTGTTGGAGATCAGGAAGGCGGCCACGCCCGCTCCGCCGATGGCCATCAGTTCGTGCGGCAGGGCGTGCATGATGACGCCGAACTTGCCGCCCGCCAGGATGTAGCTGCCGAAGACCATGCCGAACAGCATGACGATGCCGATGATCTGGAACATGGGGCGGTCGGACGTCCTGGAGGAGAAGGCTCAGGACGCCCTTATCCGCGTTAATGCTTAAGGGCGCGTTTCGCGAATCCCGGTTCGGGACGGAAAAGGGCGCCAGTCGCGGCGGTCGCGGCTAGATCATGTAGGGGCCCCACATGAAGGCCACGGCGCCGAAGACGCCCAGGGCGGTGACGGCGGTCGCCAGGATCATCCCGGCGGCGGTCAACCGCTTGACCGCCGGATCGCCGCTCCGCCCCGCGCGCAGATAGGCCTCCAGCACGGCCAGGGGGAGCAGATAGGCGCAGAACTGCAGCACCACGTCGGCCGGGCCGGACAGGCTCTGGTTCATGCCCAGGCCGCCAGTGGCTATGGCCCAGGCCATCAGCGCGACCCGCAGGAACCAGACGCCGTTGACGACCAGGAAGGTCCGCATCGCCCAGCGCCGGTGCGCTTCGAAATCGCGCCGCACGGCCGTGCGCCAGGCTAGGGCGGCGAAGACCAGGATCAGGACGCCGTCCACCGAAACCGCGACGGCCGATATGAGCGACAGGTAGGTTTCCCGCCCCCAGGTCAGCCACAGGCCGCCGAGCGCCATGATGATCGCGGTGATCAGGAAGACCCGTCCGTTCCAGCGATGCAGACCGGGGGCCCGGCGGCGAAGGGCGGGAATCAACTGCATCAGCCCGCCCAGGGTCACGATCGCCGCCAGCAGGACATGGACCGCGAACATCAGGTTCCCGGCGTCGTCGCCCGTCACATAGCCCTTGATCAGGGGCTTGTCGTTCCAGCCGGCGAAGTCGCCGACCAGGGTGCGTCGGCCGAAATGGGCCAGGATCATCCAGATGAAGGCGCCCTGGCCGATCGCCGCGACCAGGAACCAGATCAGGCCGGAGCGGCGCAACAGGGTTCCGCCTGCACGTCCCGTGCTCGACGGGCTTGCGGTTTTCGATGTCGTCACGTCCAATTCACCCTTGGTTCGTCTGAGGTGATCCGGGCTGTGAGAGGTTTGTCGGTCGCGATCTCGCCGATTTGGAAATCGGCCATGGATTTCCGCGTCGCTCGGTGCGGAGGCGGGCGGTCGTGAGCGCCGACGGCCTGACCGTCGCGCCGCGTACGACGGCGCCCCTGTCGGAGATCGCCCTCTACGGCGGCCTGTTCGCGTCGGCCGTGGCGGCCTTCTGCCTGGCTCAGGCCATGGGGCCGGGGGGCGGGGCGGCCTCGCAGGCGGTCGCCGTCCTGGGCGACGCCACCTGCGGATGGTCGTGGCTGCTGGTCCGCGCCCTGTTTCAGCCGCCCCGACCGCCGGGCAGTGCTCCCGTGCGCTGGCCCCTGTTCCTGGTCCTGGGCCTCGTGGCCGCCGGCGCCTTCCTGCGCCTGGCGCCGGAACACGCGGCCTTCCTGCCGCGCATGGTGGGCAATCTGAGCGGCCTGGTCAGTTCGGCCCTGCTGCTGCTGGCGGCGATCGAGCCGCTGAAGGGGCTGGGGGCCGGCGTCCCGGCGTCGGAGCGCCTGTTCCGCATCATTTTCTCGGCCGGTTATGCGGCCATACTGGCGGTCGCCGTCGTCTGGGTCGACGGCGCTCCGGCGGGAAGCTGGGCCGCCCTATGGAGCGGCTGGATCAAGGTGGCCTGCGCCCTGGTCGCCCTGGCGGGGATGGGCCTGGCCATAGGACGACGCGCGCGCCATCCCCTGGCGGCGACCGGGCGCGGTCGGACGCGGCCCCGTGCAGGGGCGGCGAGCGAGGCGAACAGCGATCTGGGCGACCGCATCCTGCGCCTGATGACGGAAGACGCGGCCTATGCCCGGCCCAATCTGAAGGTGGCGGACCTGGCGCATCGCCTGGGAGAGGCGGAGTACAGGGTCAGTCAGAGCATCACGGGCCCTCTGGGTTTCCGCAACTTCAACCACATGGCCAATCATTTCCGCATCGAGGAGGCCAAGCGGCGGCTGGCCGATCCGGCCTTGCGCCGGTTGCCGATCCTGACCATCGCCTTCGACTGCGGTTTCGCCTCCATCGGACCCTTCAACCGGGCCTTCAAGGCGCAGACGGGGCTGACGCCCCTGGCCTTCCGCCGGGCGGCGTCCTGAGGCCTGCTGCGCGGACCTACAGCCGGGTTTCGCCGCTCAGGATGGCCTCGCGCGCCTTGGCGGTTAGCTTCTGATAGCCGGCCTTGCCGCCGCGCACCCAGACCGGGCCGTCGACCTTTTCCGGGTCGAAGCCGTCGGCGACCAGATCGACCTTGCGGTATTTGAAGGTGCCGGTCGTGTCCGCCGACTTCAGCATGCGCACGAAGACCGGGCGGGCGTAGGAGGGCAACTGCTCGTCGGCGTAGGCGGCGAAGGCGGCGGGGTCGAACTTGTCCTCCAGCACCAGGCCGACCATGCCGGCGCGACCTTCCTGGCCCGGAATCTCGACGCCGTAGGCGATGACTTCCTGAACGCCGGGAGCCTCGGACAGGCGCTGCTCGACCTCGGCGGTGGAGACGTTCTCTCCCTTCCAGCGGAAGGTGTCGCCCAGGCGGTCCATGAAATAGAGATAGCCCTCGCGGTCCTGGCGCATCAGGTCGCCGGTGCGGAACCAGCGGTCGCCCTTCTTGAAGACGTCCGTCAGGATCTTCTTTTCCGAGGCCTTCTTGTCGGCATAGCCCGAGAAGTCGTGGCGGATGTCATTGCCGATCTGGCCGATGGCCTCGCCCGTCTCGCCGGTCGGGACGGCGCGGCACAGGCCGTCGGAGCCGCGCACCGGCTCGCCCGTCTCCGGGTCCAGGGCGATCAGGCGGATGTTGAGCTGGGACTTCAGGTAGCCGGGCACGCGGCCGATGGCGCCGGCCTTGCCGTCGAAGTTGAACAGGGAGACGTTGCCCTCGGTCGAGCCGTAGAACTCCACGATGTCCTTGATGCCGAAGCGGGACTGGAACTCGGGCCAGACGTCGGGGCGCAGGCCGTTGCCGAAGGCCAGACGCAGCTTGTGGCCCTTTTCGTCGGGGTTCTCGGGGCTGTTGACCAGATAGCGGCACAGCTCGCCGATGTAGACGAACATGGTGGCGCCGGTCGCCTTCACGTCCGGCCAGAAATTGGTCGCCGAGAAGCGCCGCCGGGTGATCATCCGCGCCCCGTTCAGCAGGGCCGAACCGACCCCGACCAGACCGCCGGTCGAGTGATAGAGGGGCAGGACGTTGAACAGGGCGTCCTTGGGCGTCGAGGCGGTCAGGCCGGCGAAGGCGCGCATATAGGTGCGCACCCGCGAATGCGGCATCCGCGCCGCCTTGGGCAGGCCGGTCGTGCCCGAAGTGTAGATGAAAAGGGCCGTGTCGCGGTTGGTCATGCCCTGGCGGATCGAGCGGTCGGGCCGCACCGAGGAGGCGCTGCGCACGGCGTTGTCCAGGTCGCGACGGGCGTTGGTCTCGTGTTCCTCGCCCAGGCCGTGGGCCCAGATCATCAGGTTGCGATCGACCAGGCCGCGCGCCTCCTCGACCGCCGGCCAGCAGTCCTCGTCCGTCACCACGTTGAAGGCGCCGGAAATGGTCAGACAGTGGGCCAGGGCGGCCCCGGTCAGGTTGTTGTTGATCAGGGCGGTGGCCACGCCGATCTTGGAGAAGCCGAACCAGGCGGCGACGTATTCCACGCGGTTGTGCATCACCAGGGCGATGACGTCGCTGCGCTTCAGGTTCCGGCTCTTGGCCCAGTTGGCGTAGCGGTTCGCCAGGGCCTCGAACTCGCGATAGGTCAGCTTGCGGTGCTCGTCCTCGACCGCGATGTTGGCGCCGAACTTGTCGACCGCCTCCTCGATGTCGTCGCAGGCCAGGACGTCGCTGTCGAGCGTGATGGGTTTGACGCGCTTGAGGACACGGAGCAGGCCGCCGATGAACCTGACGTCACGCCGGATGTTTGCAGCCAGTCCCATGGTTGCGCCCGCCTCTTCCCGCTGGTGTTTTTTCGGTGATGGACGGCCGTGGGCGGCGGGTCAACAGGCGGAAGGCCGCATGCGCCATAATGTTTTGCGAAACGGATGCTTTACGCGGGTTTTCGATGACGTAACGGAAGGCGTGAAGGCGACGTTACGTCAACCTGACGTCCGACGCGCATAAGTCTTGTGCAAGACGGGATTCAGAAACGTCTCGCCGATCCACTTTCGGGAAACTGTGGTTCTGCGGTTGCTCTATTGGCCGGAAGCGCGCGGCGTGACGCGCCAGACGGCGTTTCCGACGTCGTCCGCGATCAGAAGGGCTCCGGACCGCACGCCCAGAACGCCGACGGGTCGCCCCATGGCCTGACCCTGCTCGTTGCGGAATCCGGTCAGGACGTCCTGCGGCGGGCCGGACGGGCGGCCGCCGCTGAAGGGCACGAAGATCACCTTGTAGCCTGCGGGCGGATTGCGGTTCCAGGAACCGTGCTGGCCCACGACGGCCCCGTTGCGCCACCGGGGCATCAGGCTTCCCGTATAGAAGGTCAGGCCCAGAGAGGCGGTGTGCGAGCCGAGCGCGTAGTCTGGCTTGACGGCTTTCGCGACCATGTCCGGCCGCGGCGGCTGGACCCGCGCGTCGACCGTCTGGCCGTAATAGCTCCAGGGCCAGCCGTAGAAGCCGCCGGGCGTGACCGAGGTCATGTAGTCGGGGACCAGGTCGTCGCCGATCTCGTCGCGTTCGTTGACCGAAACCCACAGGCGGCCGTCCTCGGGGTTCCAGGCCATGCCGACGGGGTTGCGCAGGCCCGAGGCGAAGACGCGCCGCGCGCCCGTCGCCGGGTCGATCTCCAGCACGGCGGCGCGATCGACCTCCTCGTCCAGGCCGTTCTCGCCCACGTTGGAGTTGGAGCCGACCCCGACATAGAGCTTCGAGCCGTCAGGGGAGGCGACCAGGCTCTTGGTCCAGTGGTGGTTCCGTCCGGCGGGCAGGTCCGCGACCTTGACCGGCGCGGCCGTGATCCGGGTCTGGCCGGTCTGATAGGGGACGGCGACCACGGCGTCGGCGTTGGCGATGAACAGGCGCTCGCCGACCAGGGCCATGCCGAAGGGCGAGGTCAGGCCGGACAGGAAGACCGTCTTCGTCTCCGCCGTCCCGTCTCCATCGGCGTCGCGCAGCAGGCTGATGCGGTTCGCGCTGGGCGCGCGGGCGCCCGCCTTGCCCATGATGCGGCGCTCGAACCAGCCGCGTATACCGCCTCCGCCGCTGCCCTCCGGCTTGGGCGGGGCGTTGGTTTCGGCGACCAGGACGTCGCCGTTAGGCAGTTCGTACAGCCAGCGCGGATGATCCAGGCCGGTCGCGAAGGCGTTGACGGCCAGGCCCTCGGCCGGGATCGGCGTCCGCCCCTGGGGCCAGCCCACGGCGGGCGCGATCTTGACCATGGGCACGCGCTGGGGACGAGGCTCCGGCAACTGCGGATCGGCGCCGAAACCCGCCGTCTCCGGCAGGGCGCTTTCGGTTTCGCAGCCGCAAAGGGCCAGCAGGGCGAGAACGGGCAGGATGCGGCGTGCGGACATGGGGCGGTCCTCAGTGTTCGGGACATTATACGCCGGATGGTGTGGTTTTTCTCCTCCCCCGCTTGCGGGGGAGGGGGCCGCGACCCAAAGGGCGGCGCGTAGCAGCCAAGCAGTAGAAGGGGCGACCAAGGCCACGACCCTCGCCACAATCCCACGCCGCTGGTTTCAATTTGGAAACCACGGCCCGAACCTCCGCCCCCTCCACCACGCTACGCGCGGTCCCCCTCCCCCGCTGCGCAGGGGAGGAGAGGGATTTCAGACGTTTCAGGCGCTTTACTCCCCGCGCATGTTGCGATCGAAGAGAGATGGCCGCCGCCCCTTGAGACGGCAGGGCGCCCCGCCTATCTGCGCAACCTGCGCCGGGGAGGGTTCATGCCGCCAGTCATCTCCATTCAGGGTCTGACCAAGACCTACAAGACGGGGCATCAGGCCCTGAAACGCGTCGATCTCGAGATCGAGAAGGGCGAGATCTTCGCCCTGCTGGGTCCAAACGGGGCGGGCAAGACGACGATGATCTCCATCGTCTGCGGCATCGTCACCCCGTCGACGGGGACCATCCTCGCCGACGGCCATGACATCCAGAAGGACTATCGCGCGGCCCGGACCCGGATCGGCCTGGTGCCGCAGGAGCTGACGACCGACGCCTTCGAGACCGTCTGGGCCACCGTGACCTTCAGCCGGGGCCTGTTCGGCAAGACGACGAACCCGGCCTATGTCGAGCAGATCCTTCGCGACCTGTCCCTGTGGGACAAGAAGGACGCCAAGATCATGACCCTGTCCGGCGGGATGAAGCGCCGCGTCATGATCGCCAAGGCCCTGAGCCACGAACCCGACATCCTCTTCCTGGACGAGCCCACGGCGGGCGTCGACGTCGAACTGCGTCGCGACATGTGGGCCCTGGTGCGCCGGCTGCGCGAGCGCGGCGTGACCATCATCCTGACCACCCACTACATCGAGGAGGCCGAGGAGATGGCCGACCGCGTCGGCGTCATCCTCAAGGGCGAGGTGATCCTGGTCGAACGGACCGCCGACCTGATGAAGAAGCTGGGCAAGAAGACCCTGACCCTGAACCTGCAGGAACCCCTGGCCGCCCTGCCGCCGGAACTGGCCGAATGGCCGCTGGAGCTGAAGAACGACGGCGGAGAGATCGAATACGTCTTCGATTCCAACGCCGAAAAGACCGGCGTGCCGTCCCTGATGCGCCGCCTGTCCGACCTCGGCGTCGGCTTCAAGGACCTCAGCACTCGTCAGAGCTCGCTGGAAGACATCTTCGTCGGCCTTGTTCACCAGGATCGGGAGGCCGCGTGATGAGCTTCAACGGATACGGCGTCTGGGCCATCTATCGCTTCGAGATGGCGCGCGCCCTGCGCACCCTGTGGCAGTCCCTGGTGACGCCGGTCATCACGACCTCGCTCTATTTCGTGGTCTTCGGCGGGGCCATCGGCAGCCGCATGACCGAGGTGGACGGCGTGCCCTACGGCGCCTTCATCGTGCCGGGGCTGATCATGCTCAGCCTCTTCACCCAG
Organism: Brevundimonas faecalis; assembly: GCF_040549405.1. NCBI lineage: Bacteria > Pseudomonadati > Pseudomonadota > Alphaproteobacteria > Caulobacterales > Caulobacteraceae > Brevundimonas > Brevundimonas faecalis. Next base: position 308,659 of record NZ_JBEPTF010000001.1, read on the forward strand.
TCGATCTTCAACGCCAGTTTCGGCATCTACTTCCCGAAGTTCACGGGGACCATCTACGAAATCCTGTCGGCGCCCGTCTCGCCGCTGGAGATCGTTCTGGCCTATGTCGGGGCGGCGGCGACCAAGTCGGCCGTCCTGGGTCTGATCATCCTGGCCACGGCGGCCTGTTTCGTGCCCTTGCAGATATTGCATCCCCTCTGGATGCTGGCCTTCCTGATCCTGATCTCGACCACCTTCGCCCTGTTCGGCTTCATCATCGGCATCTGGGCGCAGAGCTTCGAGCAGCTTCAGTTCATTCCCATGCTGATCGTCACGCCCCTGACCTTCCTCGGCGGGGCCTTCTATTCGATCGAGATGCTGCCCGCCGCCTGGCGGACCGTGGCCCTGTTCAACCCGGTAGTCTATCTGATCTCGGGCTTCCGCTGGGCCTTCTACGGCGTCGGGGACGTCAGTCTCGGGATCAGCCTGACGGCGACCCTGGGCTTCTTCTTCGCCTGTCTTCTGGCGGTCGGCTGGATCTTCCGGACGGGCTATCGGTTGAAGAACTGAGCGAGGGTTTCGCCGTCACGAAACCGCCGAACTCGCTCAGCAGTCTGAGGGTCCGCCGACCCTCTTCGTGATGCGCGCCCTCGGGCGCCGGAGACCGAATGTCCGACGCCGACGACCAGTCCACGCCCTTCGCCCGCCGTCCGGCCCAGTGGGGACGCGCGCCCCAGACCGTGTTCCGCGCCGGGCCCCTGCCGCGCAGCGCCGGCTTGCCGCCGCTGCCGGAGCCGCCGAAGGATGCGGCGGCGCCCCAACTGGTCCGCCCCGGCCCGGCCGTGGCGCCGTCGCAGCAGCCCCGCCCCGCGCCGCGTCCGGCGTCCGGCGGCCTGATGAGCGGTTCCCTGGTGCCGCAGCGGCGGCCTACATCGGCGCCGAGTCCTGCCGCGCCGCCGCGCGCGGCCGGGCCGACGCTCATCACCGCCCCCGCGCCCCTTCTGCCGTGGACGGAGGCGGGCGGCCCGGCGACCCCCGCGCCCGCCGTCAAGACGCCCGCTCCGGCGGAAAACGCCGCGACGCCCGCGCCCCGGTCCGAAGCCCGGCCTGAACCCCGGATCGAAGTTCAGCCGACCGTCGCGGCGTCCGACGCTCCCGCGGCGCCGCTCGCCCAACCGGCGCGGCCTGCCCCGGTCGCCGCGTCTCCGGTCGTGTCGGCGGCGGAAGCCCCTGTGGCGCGCGCTTCGGCGTCGGCTCGGCGCCCGAACCGCACGCCCCTCTATGTGGCGGCCGCCGCCGTGGTCGTGATCGGCGCGCCCCTGGTCACCTGGCTGGTTACGCGCTCGAACAGCGAGCCCGACGCCGCGGTCGCTTCCGTTCCGCCGCCCGTGGATGTCGCCCCCGCGCCGGTCGTCGCCCCAATGGAAGACGCCGTGGAAACCCCTGCGCCGGCTCCCGTCGTCGCGCCTGCGCCATCCGCCGCGCCCGCCAGGACTGCCGAAGCGCGGCCCGTCGCGGCCCCGGCTCGCGCGCCCGCGCCGGTTCGCCCGACGCCCGAGCGTCTCGCAGCGGCTTCCTCGCCGACGACGCCCAGGCCATCAGCGTTGACTCCGGTTGAGGCTCCCGCCGTCGCGCCGCCCGTGGTCACGGTTGCGCCCGAGCCGGTCGCGCCCGCAGGCCCGGCCCCGACCGTCGCAAGGCCCGCTCAGACAGACCCCAACGCCCCGATCGTCACTCGGCCCCAACCCCTGGATCAGGACTGAGGCGAGGGAGGAAAGGGGAGGGCGCGGCTTCAGCGCAGGCTGATGTATCCGCGCTCCACCATGCGGCGCAGGGCCTCATAGGCCTCGGCCAACTCCTCGTAGGCGGAGCGGGCGGCGGTCAGGCGAGCGGTCTGGTCGGGCGTGGCGGGAGAGCCGGATTCGCCCAGGCGGACGGCCTCGGCGGCCCAGCGGGCGCGAGCGCCGGCGGTCAGGACGGCCAGTTTCTGGAAGGTTCCGACATCGACCCGCGACAGGGTCTGGCCGATGACTTCGCGATTGGCGACGAAGGCGGCGTAGTCGATCTGCTCCAGCAGGCCGCGCAGGCGGCGCTGCTCCTGTGGGTCCAGGTCCTCGGGCTCGAAATGGTCCTGTCGGCGGCGGAAATTCTGGGTCAGCACGGTCGACATCGGCGGCGCTCCGCAAGGACTGGGGACCAGAGGCTGCGCCGCTTCGGTTAACGCGCGGTTTGCGTCTCGCCCCGGGGCGTCAGCTTCAGCCGCTCGCGGTCGGGCGCGCCCAGGCCGCGCGGGCAGCGCATGGGGCGATAATCCTTGGAGTAGCAGAGCCGCGCCTCGCGGAACCAGCCGTCGGTCGTCGCGATGAAGACCCCGTCGCGCGGCAGGCCCGGATTGGCGGCCACGAAGGCGTCGCGGACGGCGCCGGCGGTCAGGCGGTTCGCCGGAATGGCTTCCAGGTCCGGCTTGTTCAGGCTGTCCCACATCTTCGCGGCCTGTTCGAAATAGGCCTCGGGGCTGTCCCAGCCGCAGGTCCCGTGAGCGGCCCATTCATGCTGCTGCAGGGAGGGGGAGGGGGTCATGCAGAAGTGCTTGCGGACGGTCTCGACCGGGATCGCCGGGCCGGGCGCGGCGCAGTAGCGCGGGTGGCGGTTGTCAGAGCCGTTGGGCCACAGGCCGTGCAGGGTCAGGCCGAAACGGTTCTGGGCGCACTGATAGCGTTCGTCCGGATAGTCCTTGCCCGAGCGGCAGGCCTGGGGCGACCAGCTTACGGCCAGCATGTTGAAGGCGATCGGCACATCGGCGGCGACTTCGTCGGCGGGCGGGGCATAGGGACGGGCGGGACGCAGGTCGGACGGAACCGTGCAGGTCGCGCCGGCGACCTCGACCAGGCCGGCGGGCGGCGGCGTCCGGTCGCAGGCGGCAAGCAGCAGGGTCAGGAAGGCGGAGGCGATCAGGCGGCGCATTCTCGTCTCGTAAACCCTGCGTGATCGACGGCCAAGGCGGAACCGCTCGGGGGCGGCGCTCATTGATAAGCGTAAGCATAATGAGGATGAGCCATGCCTGATCAAGCCGCCTTCGAAGCCGCCCTGGAAGAGGCGATCGCCCTGTTCGAGCAGGGAGAAGGGCTGGACCACGCGCGCTTCGACGCCCTGCTGACGGAGATCGAGACGCGTCGCGCGGCCCTGGTCGCCGTTCCGGCCGACGACCCCCGCGTCGAACATATCCGCCGTCTGCAGGAACGCGCCGACGACCTGGAAGCCCGTGTCGCGGCCGGTCGGGGCTCGGTCATGGACGAGGTCAACCAGACCCTGTCGCCCCTGATGGGCAGGAAGGGAAGCTGAGGCTCAATAGGTTCCGTCGAAGCCGAAGCTCGGCTTGCGGTCGCGCCACCGGCCGCGCGTGAAGTCGGGGAAGTCCAGGGTGCGGTTGCCCTCGGCGATCGACTGTTCCGACAGGGGGGTGATCGCGCTCCAGCTGACGGCGTCGTAGATGTCGAGCGGCATCGGCGCCCCCTCTTCCAGCTTATGGGCCTTCAGCGCTTCGATGAAGGCGTGGATGACGAAGAAGTCCATGCCGCCGTGGCCGGCGCCGGCGGCCGTCTCGGCGTGGGTCTTCCACAAGGGGTGGTCGTACTGCTCGAACCAGGCTTCCTGGGCCTCCCACTGGTGGGCGGGGCTGCGGCCCTCGATGTGCAGGGACTTGTTCAGGTCCATCCAGAGCCCCTTGGTCCCCTGCACCCGGAAGCCCAGGGAATAGGGGCGCGGCAGGCTGGTGTCATGCTGCAGTAGGATGGTCTCGCCGTTGGCGCAGGTGATGGAGGTGGTGACGACGTCGCCCAGCTTGAACTTGACCGCCGCATTGGGGTGATCGGCCCCGCCGCCGGCCACGACATAGTCGTGCAGGCCCCGCGCCTTCGAGGCGTGGCTGGTAAGATTGATCATGCGGTTGCCGCGGTTCAGATCGATCCAGTTGGCGATCGGCCCGATGCCGTGCGACGGATAGAGTTCTCCATTGCGGTTGACCGAGTGCCAGGTGCGCCAGCGCGCCTCGGACCAGGCCTTGGGTCCGAACTCGACCCCGCCGCCATAGGGCTTCTGTGGGTCGCCGCTGTTGAACTTCACCGCCCGCAGGTCGTGCTGATAGCCGCCCTGCAGGTGGACCAGTTCGCCGAACAGTCCGGCCCGCACCATGTTCAACGCCGCCAGGACGTCGCGGCGATAGCAGACGTTCTCCAGCACCATATAGGGGGTTCCGGTCCGCTCGTGCGCCTCCAGCACGTCCCAGTGATCCTGAAGCGTGACGCCGGCCACGACCTCGCAGCCGACGGGAATCCTGGCCTCCATGGCGGCGATGGCCATGGGGGCGTGCCACTCCCAGGGCGTGGCGATGACGACCGCGTCCAGGCCGGGGTGCGCCAGCAGGTCGCGATAGGCCCGGTCCGGCGCCCCTTCATAGGCGCGCGGGGCGGGCTTGCCGGCGGCGGCGATCATGCCCTGGGCGCGGGCCAGCATCAGGGGTTCGATGTCGCAGACGGCCGCGATGTCCACGTCGGCCCGCTTCAGCAGGATGGACATCAGGCTCTGCGCCCGCAGGCCCGTGCCGATGATCCCCAGTTGCAGCCGATCGCCGCGCGTTCGCGCCAGGGCGGGCGTCGCCAGGCCGGCGGCGGCGGCGGAAGAGGCGGCGATGAAGGCGCGGCGGTCCATGGGCGAGGGTCCTCGGTCGGATGTCGAGGCCCAGGCTTAGGAGAATGACGAAAGACCGTCGAGGGGGTCTGGCGAGGCCGAACCGCAACACCATATGGTGCTGATAACCAGAGCCCAGGAAACGCCCCCGATGACCGACATGACCGACGCCGCGCCCGCCCCGCTGAAGACGCTGAAGATCGACTTCGTCTCCGACGTGGTCTGTCCCTGGTGCGCCGTGGGCCTGGGCGGCCTGACCTCCGCCCTGGAGACGCTGAAGCCGGAGGGGATCGCCGCCGACATCGCCTTCCAGCCGTTCGAACTGAACCCCCAGATCGCGCCGGAAGGCGAGAACATCGTCGAGCACATCGGCCGCAAGTACGGCTCCACCCCCGAACAGTCGGCCCAGAACCGCGAGATGATTCGTCAGCGCGCGGCCGAGGTCGGCTTCGACATGCGGATGGGGCCGGACAGCCGTATCTGGAACACCTTCGACGCCCACCGCCTGCTGCACTGGGCCCACGAGACGGCGCCCGAGAAGCAGGAAGGCCTAAAACGCGCCCTGTTCACCGCCCACTTCACCGAGAACCGCAACATCACCGACGCCCGCGTCCTGACCGAGGCGGCCGAGGCCGCCGGGCTGGATCGCGCCGAGGCGGGCGAGGTCCTGGCGTCCGGCCGCTATGTCGCCGAGGTGCGCGGCGCCGAGGACCTGTGGCGCGCGCGCGGGATCACCTCTGTCCCGGCCGTGGTGGTCGAGGGCAAGTACCTGATCAGCGGCGGCCAGCCTCCGGCCGTCTTCGCCGAGGCGCTGCGCAAGATCGCCGCCGAGGGATAAGGGCCCGAGCCGGGCGCGGGAGGGATTGCGCCCGTCCCTCGCGCGCGGCACATCGGTCGGGTGAAACAGAGCCTGATCATAGACTGCGACCCTGGGGTGGACGACGCCACGGGCTTGCTGACCGCCTTCGCCTCTCCCGAGTTCGACCTGCTGGCCGTGACCACGGTCGGCGGCAACGTCAGCGCCGGGAAGACGGCGCGCAACGCCCGCATCCTGCGCCAGATCGCCGGACGCGAGGACGTGCCGGTCTTCGTCGGGGCTGAACGACCCCTGAAGCGTGAACCGGCGGGGGCGGGCGAGTTCCACGGGGCCGAGGGATTGGGCGACCTGGAGCCGTTCGAGCCGGCCGCGCCGCTGGGCGAGGGGGCGGCGGCCGAGGCCATAGTGAGGCTGGCGATGGAGCGACCCGCCGGAACGGTCGCCCTGGCCGTCATGGGACCGATGACCAACCTGGCCCTGGCCATGCGGGCCGAGCCGAGACTGGCGGCCCACCTGGGACCGGTCGTGGTCATGGGCGGGGCGCGCAGCGAGGGCGGCAACATCACCGCCAGCGCCGAGTTCAACATCTGGGCCGACCCGGACGCGGCGGCGGAGGTGTTCGCCTCCGGCTGCCGGATGATCGTCATGGGCCTGGACGCCACTCATCAGGTGCGGGCGACGGAAGACCGGATCGCGGCGATCGAAGCCCTGGAGACGGAGTCCGCCCGGACGGCGGCGGCCATGCTGCGCTTCTCGCAACGGATCGAGCGGGTCATCGTCGGCTGGGACGCGGGGCCGCTGCACGACCCCTGCACCGTGGCCTGGCTGCTGAAGCCGGAACTGTTCGACCTGGCGCCCTGCCGGATCGCGGTGGAGACCGACAGCGATCTGACGCGGGGGCACACGGCGGTGGAATTCCGCGTGGACGCCGCGACGGCGAAGCATTTCTGGGCGACGAAGGCCGACGCGGCCGGGGTCTTCGCCCTGATCACGGAAAGACTGGGAGCGGGACGATGAGGATTACCGTCGTCGGATCGATCAATCTGGACATGGTCGCCACGGCTCCGGCCCTGCCGAGGCCGGGCGAGACGGTGACGGGGGCAAGCCTGGCCCGTCACCCCGGCGGCAAGGGGGCCAATCAGGCCCTGGCGGCGCGGCGCCTGGGCGCGGAGGTCGCTCTGATCGGTCGGGTCGGGGACGACGAGATGTCGGGCGCGGCCGTGGCCTTGATGCTGGCGCACGGCGTCGACCTGTCGGGGGTGGAGACGGACATCGCCGCCCCTACGGGGGTAGCCCTGATCACCGTCGATCCAAGCGGAGAGAACCAGATCACGGTCGCTGCGGGGGCCAACCACTTCGTCACGCCGGAGCAACTGCCGTCGCGGATCGAGACGCCGCTGATCGCCCAGCTGGAACTGCCGATCGAGACGGTGGAGGCGGCCGTGGGCCGGGCGACGGACTTCGTCTGTGTCAACCTGGCGCCCGCCGCCCCGGTGTCGGAGGCCCTGCTGCGTCGCGCCGACCTGATCGTGGTCAATGAGACGGAGGCCGCCTTCTACGGCGAGGCCCTGCACGTCGGCGGCGGCCTGGTGGTCGTGACCAAGGGGGCGCGCGGCGCCGTCATGTACCGGCGCGGGGTGGAGACGGCCTGGGCGACGCCGCCGCGTGTCGAGGCGGTGGACGCCGTGGGTGCGGGCGACGCCTTCGTCGGGGCGATCACCGTGGCGCTTCTGGACGGCATGGATCCGGATGCAGCCCTGCGTTTCGCCTGCGCGGCCGGCGCCCTGGCCGCGACCCGGCCGGGCGCCCAGCCGTCCCTGGGCGCGCGTGAAGAGGTCGAAGCCTTGCTGGCGAAATGATCGGCTCTCCCTCGCACGCGGGGAGAGCCGAAGAGGATCAGCGCTCGTCGTAGAGGCGCATCAGGGCCAGGGCGCCGACGGTGGTCAGGACGCCCAGGGCGAAGGCCCCGATCAGCGAGCCCGTGGCGGCGGCGGTGGAGACGGTGACGGGGCGCTTGGCGTACCATTCGACGATCTCGCCCGCGTGGGCGTGGTCGATGCCTTCGTCATAGGCGTCGTCCAGATAGGTGTCGTCGGCGGCGGCCATCGGCGTCTCCTCTCGCGTCTGTGCGCTAAATCCCCGGCGCATCCGGGCGGTTCCCACTCGTGACAGAGGATGCGGCATCCAGTAAAGGGCGCGCCTCAGCATATTTGACTTCTGGCGAACGACACCATGGCCGGCCACTCGAAATTCAAGAACATCATGCACCGCAAGGGGCGCGCCGACGCGGTGCGGTCCAAGCTTTTCTCCAAGCTGTCGCGGGACATCACCGTGGCGGCCAAGTCGGGCCTGCCCGACCCGGCGGCCAATCCGCGCCTGCGCCTGGCGATCAACAACGCCAAGGCCGAGAGCCTGCCCAAGGACGTGATCCAGCGGGCGATCAACAAGGCTTCGGGCGGCGACGTCGATACGATGGAGGAGATCCGCTACGAGGGCCGCGGCCCCGGCGGCGTCGGCATCATCGTCGAGGCCCTGACGGACAACCGCAACCGCGCCGCCTCCAACATCGGCACGGCCTTCAAGAAGAACGGCGGGGCCTTGGGCGAGATGAACTCGGTCGCCTTCATGTGGGACAAGGTGGGCAAGATCACCTACGCCGCCGAAGCTGGGACCGAGGACGCGGTCATGGAGGCCGCCATCGAGGCCGGCGCCCAGGACGTCGAGAGCGACCTGGTCAAGCCGGACATCTACGAGGACGCGCCGGGCCACACCATCTGGACCGCCTTCGAGGACCTGAACGAGGTGGCCGAAGCCATGTCCAAGGTCCTGGGCGATCCCAAGTCGACCGCCATCGTCTGGAAGCCCCAGTCGGAGGTCACGGTCACGGGCGACGCTGTCGGCACTCTGTTCAAGCTGCTGGACGCCCTGGACGCGGAAGACGACGTGCAGAACGTCTATTCCAACGAAGACATCTCCGACGAAGACGCGGCCAAGTACGCGGGCTGATCGCCTGCGAGGCTGAGAGTCGTTAGCGTGGAACCCGGCGAGGCGGAGGCGGATTAGTCCGTTTCAAGCCTTGCCGGAGACCGCGCCATGGACATCACCCAGTTGATCCTCGACGACCACGCCGAGCAGCGCCGTCTCTTCTCCATCATCGAGGAGATCGGGCCGGGCGACCCGGAGGCGCTGGAGGCGGTCTGGGGGCGACTGTCGGCCTTTCTGGACGCCCACGCCGAGGCCGAGGAGCGTCACTTCTATCCCGAACTGCTGAAGCTGGGCGAAGGCGCCAACGACGCCGACGACGGCACGGTCCAGGGCGAGACCGAGGACGCCATCGGGGACCACAACAAGCTGCGCGACGCGGTGAAGGCCGTGGCGGGATTCAAGATCGGCACCGGCGCCTGGTTCGAGGCCGTGGGCGCGGCCAATGTGATCAATTCCAAACATATGGGCGAGGAGGAGCGGCAGGGCCTGACGGACTTCCGCATGAACGCCGATCTCGCGACCCGTCACGCCCTGGGCGTGCGCTTCGCCGCCTTCCAGGCGCGGCACATCACCGGCGTCCGGCCGGTGAACAAGGACCCCGAAACCTATGTCGAGCAACATGGCTGAGCCGGGCGACGAGCTGGAGACCGCGCGCTCGGACCTGCCGGGCGGAGGCGAGCCGCCGCTGGAGGGCGGACGCTGGGCCGTGATCAGGCTGGCCTTCTGGGGCGGAGGCGTCCTGCTGACGCTGCTCGCCGCCCTGTTCGCCGCCTCGCTTCTGAGCCGGGGCGCGAAACGCGTGCTGGACCGACCCGAGGCTCCGCCGCCGCCGGTCGTCGTGACGATTCCCGAGCCGCCGCCGGTTGCGACGCCGGCCCCGGTGCTGACCGTTCCGGCGGAGGAACAGCCCCCGGCGGCCGTGCCGGCGGCGCCGGTCGAGGTCGAGCCGGTCGCGCCGGCGCCTGCGCCGGACCCGGATCGGCCGCGCGTCCGACGCATGCACTGAGACGCGGCCGGCCTTTCAGGCGCCGCGACCGTCTTGCGGCCTTTCGCGGCGCGGTTCAGGGTGACGGGTCCTGTGCAGCTTGAGGTTTGGACATGACGGTGGATTGGGCCTTGCTGGCGCCGGTGGCGGCGGCGATGACGGCGGGCGGGCTGATCGGAATCGAGCGGACCTATCGCGGGCATCCGGCGGGGTTCCGCACCCATATCCTGGTCTGCATGACCTCCTGCGTCCTGATGCTGGCGGCCATGCATCAGTCGACCTGGGCCTTCGTCGCCCTGCCGGACCAGCGACTGGTGATCGATCCGACGCGGATGTCGCACGGCATACTGACGGGCATAGGCTTCCTGTGCGCCGGGGTGATCTTCCGGGAGGGGTTTTCCGTCCACGGGCTGACGACGGCGGCCTCGCTTTGGACGACCTCGGCTGTGGGCATGCTGTTCGGCGTGGGGATGTGGGGCCTGGCCCTGGCGGCGGGGATCGGCACCCTGGGGGTCCTGGCCGGCTTGCGGTTGCTGGACGCCCGTCTGCCGCACGTGGGGGTGGCGGACGTGACCCTGCGCTGGTCGCGAGACGCAGCCCCGGATGAGGCGGTCCTGACGCGCCTGCTGGAAGAGAGCGGGCTGAAGCCGGTGCGCATCGGCCATGTCGTCAGTCACGACGGCCATGTTCACGAGCATCACGTCAAGGCGCGGGGCGCCATGCCCCTGAGGGTCGACGACCTGTCGCGGCGCCTGTCCGGCCAGCCAGGCCTGGCGGGTTTCTCGGTCATGCCCCGGGACGAGTGAGGGGAGACCTCTCGCCCGACCTAGATGCAGAAGGCGATAGCGGCGTCCAGCCAGACGGACAGGCCGTGGCGGCTCCACAGCCAGCCGCCCAGGGCGACGAGCGCCAGCGTCCCGGCGGCGATCAGCAGGCGGCGGCTCATTCGGCGGGGACCGCGGCGGGACGCAGGACCGGCTCCTCGCGGATCGGCAGATTGGCCAGAGCGGCCATGACGGCCAGGCCGACGGAGGTCAGCCAGATCACCTGATAGGAGCCCGTGGCGTCGAAGGCGACGCCCGCCAGCCAGGCGCCCAGGAAGGCGCCGACCTGGTGGCTGAGGAAGACGATCCCGCCCAGGGCCGACAGGTGGCGTACGCCGAAGATCTGGGCCACCAGGCCGTTGGTCAAAGGCACGGTCCCCAGCCACAGGAAGCCGAAGACCGAGGCGAAGACCAGGGCGCTGGCCGGCGACAGGGGAACCAGCAGGAAGACGACGACCGCGACCCCGCGCAGCAGGTAGAGCAGGGCCAGCAGTCCCTTCTTGGAGCCCTGCGACCCCCAGGCGCCCCAGAGCCAGGACCCCAGGATGTTGAACAGGCCGATCAGGGCCAGGGAGGTCGCGCCGACGCCGGCCGACAGACCCATGTCGCGCAGATAGGCGGGCAAATGCGTGCCGACGAAGGCGACATGGAAGCCGCAGACGAAGAAGCCCAGGTTCAGCAGGGCGTAGCTGGGGTTGCCCAGGGCCTCCTTCAGCGCGGCCTTCAGCGGCAGGCCGTCCTGGGCGTCCGGAGCCGGGGGCTTGCCCGCCACGCCCAGGGCCAGGGGAATGATCAGGGCGATCATCCCGGCCAGGACGAACAGGGCGATGCGCCAGTCCAGGGCGTCCAGCAGGCCCTGGGCGGCGGGCACGACCAGGAACTGGCCCAGGGAGCCGCCCGCCGTGACCACGCCGAAGGCCAGGGTGCGCTTTTCGGGCGGGACGATGCGGCCCACGGCGCCCAGGACGACGACGAAGGTCACGCCCGACATGGCAAGGCCCGTCATCACGCCGAAGCCCAGCATCAGCCCCACGGCGTCCGCCGCCGTGGCGGCCAGGGCCAGGCCCGCCAGATAGACCAGGGCGCCGCCCACGGCGACCTTGCCCGCCCCGTGCTTGTCGGCCCAGGCGCCGACGAAGGGCTGCATGAGGCCGAACAGCAGGTTCTGGGCGGCGATGATCAGGCCGAAGGTCTGGCGGTCGATCTCCAACTCCAGCCCGACGGGGCGCAGGAACAGGCCGAAGGCCTGACGCACGCCCATGGACAGGGTGACGATGACGGCCCCGGCCAGGATCATCGTCCAGGCGCGGCGCGACAGGCCGGAAGAAGCGGCGGGCGAAGCGTCAGACATCGGTTTCAAGCTCGCTCAACAAGGCGATCAGGGCCGCTTCGCGCGGACCCAGGGTTTCGGAGACGCGGACCTGGGCCGTGCGCCACAGGGGCAGGGCGTCGGCCAGCCGTTCCTGGCCGCCAGGGGTCAGGGACAGTCTCTGACCGCGTTCGCCAGGCGCGGTCTCGGCCGCGATCCAGCCCTTGCGGACCAGGGGCTGCAGGGTGCGCCACAGGGCGCTCTTCTCATGCGCCGTGGCCTCGGCCAGTTCGGCTAGGCCGGGACGATCCATCCGCGACAGGGTGCGCATCACCGAGAACTGGGTCACGGTCAGGTCGACCGGCGCCAGGGCCTCGTCATAGAGGCGCGACAGGGCGCGCGAGGCGCGGCGCAGGCGACCGCATATGCAGGGGGAGGCGTCATCCATTGCATATGCAAAGCACGGTGTCGTTGCATATGCAATCTTAAAGCGGGCGCGCACGGTCATTGTTCGCTAACTCTCTTTGGGGCAATAGGAACGGATGGCGAACGAAACGACTCGCATCCTGGGGCTGGACCCCGGCCTGCGCCGCACCGGATGGGGCGTGATCGAAAGCGAGGGCAGCCGCCTGCGCTGGATCGCCCACGGGGTGGTCGCGCCCGACGAGAAGGCGCCCTTTTCCGAGCGCCTGCTGCATCTGCTGGAGCAGGTGGGAGAGGTCTGCGCCGCCTACGCCTGCGACGAGGCGGCGATCGAGGAGGTCTTCGTCAACGTCAATCCGAGCTCGACCTTGAAGTTGGGCCATGCGCGGGCAGCGGTCATGCTGGCCCCGGCGCGGGCCGGGCTCAGGGTCGCCGAATACGCCCCGACCCTGATCAAGAAGGCGGTGGTGGGCGCGGGCCAGGCCGACAAGAGCCAGATCGCCTTCATGGTGAAGCGGCTTCTGCCGACCTCGGGAGAGGTCAAGGCCGACGCCGCCGACGCCCTGGCCGTGGCGATCACCCATGCGCACCATCGACGCGCCCATGGCCTGAGGGGGGCGGCATGACAGCTCAGTTGACGGTGTGCGCCCTGACTCCTCCCCCGTTCACGGGGGAGGGGGACCGCGGAGCGGTGGAGGGGGCGGCTCCAGGCGCCGCCCTCAAACGTCTCCATACGAATCCCAATCCTGAAACCGTCGCCCGATCCTTCGCCCCCTCCACCATGCTGCGCATGGTCCCCCTCCCCCGCTGCGCAGGGGAGGAGAGGCGGGGCGCTGCTGAACAGGGAAGGATGAGCGCATGATCGGGCGACTGCGCGGCGTTCTGGTCGAGGTCGGAGAGGCGGAATGCCTGATCGACTGCGGCGGGGTGGGCTATGTCGCGACCTGCGGCGCGCGCACCCTGGGGCGGCTGCCGGCGCCAGGCGACGAGGCGATCCTGCACATCCACAGCCAGTGGAGCGAGGACCAGGGGCCGCGCCTCTATGGCTTCCTGACTCGGGACGAGCGGCGGGCTTTCACCCTGTTGCTGGCCATACAGGGCGTGGGACCGAAGGCGGCCCTCGCCGTGCTGGACGTCCTGCCTCCCGCCGAGCTGGCCGGCGCTGTGGCGCGCGAGGACAAGGCGGCGGTGGCGCGGGCCAATATGGTCGGCCCCAAGCTGGCCTTGCGGATCGTCACCGAGCTGAAGGGCAAGCCCCTGGGCGAGGCTCATTTCGCGCCCACGGCGCCCGGCGTCCACGTCGAGGCCGCCTCTGCGCCGCCGCCGCCCAGCGTGGCGGGCGAGGCGGTGGCCGCCCTGCTGGGCCTGGGCATAGCCGAGGTCAACGCCCGCCGCGCCGTCGACCAGGCCCTGATCCGTCTGGGCGAGGAGGCTGAGCTGTCGGCCGTGATCCGCGCCGGATTGCAGGAGCTGGGTCGGTGAAGGGGAAGTGGCGAGTGACGAGTGACGCGTGGCGAGCGTGTCAGTGTGAGCGGCTGCTTTTCGACGTTGCAGTGCTGATCCGCGCGGCCGGAAGTCGGCTTCCTCACCACTCGCCACTCGCCACTCGCCACTCGCTCGCCGCTCTCCATGGGGCGATGCGATGACCGACGACCGCATCATCTCCGCCGATCCGGCCCCCGGCGAGCAGTACGACCGCGCCCTGCGGCCCCAGACCCTGTCCGAGTTCGTCGGCCAGTCGGCGGCCAAGGGCAATCTGAAGGTCTTCATCGACGCCGCGCGGGCGCGGGCCGAGGCCCTGGACCACGTCCTGCTGTTCGGCCCGCCAGGCCTGGGCAAGACCACCCTGGCCCAGATCGTCTCGCGCGAGCTGGGCGTGGGCTTCCGCGCCACCTCCGGCCCCATCCTGGCCAAGGCGGGGGACCTGGCCGCGATCCTGACGAACCTGGAGCCGCGGGACGTCCTCTTCATCGACGAAATCCACCGCATGGCGCCCCAGGTGGAGGAGATCCTCTATCCGGCCATGGAGGACCATGTCCTGGACCTGATCATCGGCGAGGGGCCGTCGGCGCGTTCGGTGCGCATCGACCTGGCGCCCTTCACCCTGGTCGGGGCGACGACGCGGGCGGGCCTGCTGGCCACGCCCCTGCGCGACCGTTTCGGCATCCCCCTGCGGCTGGAGTTCTATACGCCGGAGGAACTGACGGCGGTGATCCGGGGCGCGGCCCGGAAGATGGGCGCGCCGATCAGCGAGGACGGCGCCCTGGAGATCGCGCGCCGGTCGCGGGGCACGCCGCGCATCGCCGGCCGCCTGCTGCGGCGGGTGCGGGACTTCGCCACGGCCGAGGGGGCGGCGACCATCGACCGCCTGGCGGCGGCGCGCGCCCTGGCCCGGCTGGAGGTGGACGAGGCGGGGCTGGACAGCCTGGACCGCCGCTTCCTGAAGGCCCTGATCGAGAACTACGGCGGGGGGCCGGTCGGCATGGACACCCTGGCGGCGGCCATCGCCGAGGCCCGCGACGCGGTCGAGGACGTGATCGAGCCCTATCTGCTGCAGCAGGGCTTCATCCAGCGCACCCCGCGCGGCCGCATGGCCTGCGCCCGGGCCTATGAACACCTGGGCCTGGAGACGCCGCGCCCGGCGCCGGGAACGCCCGACCTGTTCGGAAAGTGACCGTTCTGCCCCGCCTCCAGGGCGAGGGGCCGACAATCATTCGCGCCACAGCTTGAGGCGTCGAAGGAAGCCGGTCATCCTCCGGGGCGGAGGAGGCCGTCTTGGACCCATTGCGCAGGACCGACAGGATGATCGCCGTGCTGGGCGCGGCGGTGCTGCTGCTGGGCGGCGCCAGCCTGTTCGCGGCGACCCAGGGCGCCCGCTTCGGCCCCCGGCAGGCGACGGCGGGCGAGCGCGCCCTGGCCCAGGTCAAGGCCCAGATGGGGCCGCGCGGCGAGCTGAGATATGTCGAGGCCGGGCGCGGCCGGGCCGTCTGCGGCTATGCCGGGGTCCGGGGCGAGAAGGGGGCGACGGCCTTCGTCTCCCGCCCCAACCGCATCCTGATGAGCCATGACCCCCTGAGCGGCGAGTTCGTGGAACTGAAGGCCCGCTACTGCCCAGGCTTCGACGCGGCGGCGCCGGAAGCGGCGGCCCCGACCGCGCCCACCCCGTCAGCGGCCCAGGTCGCGGCCCCTGCGCCCTGAAGAAGACGCGGGCGGGCGGGGCTGCTAAAGCCGGGGGCATGACCCAGCCCGACGCCTCCCTCGACCTGCCCAGTTCCGGCCGCTTCGTCGGGCGGGACCATGTCCTGCCGGTGCGGGTCTATTACGAGGACACGGACTTCACCGGCCTCGTCTACCACGCCAATTACGTCCGCTATTTCGAGCGGGGCCGGTCGGACTTCCTGCGGGCCGCCGGGGTGGGCCACGCCGAGCTGCTGGAGGACGAGGAGCCCACGGCCTTCGTCGTCTCGGAGCTGTCCATCCGCTACCGCAAGCCCGCCCGGATCGATGACGCCCTGATCGTCCGCACCCGCTACGAGACCATCAAGGGGCCGCGTCTGATCGTGCGCCAGACGGTGGAGCGCGACGGCGAGATCCTGTGCGAGGCCGAGGTCGTCGCCGTCTGCATCCACCTCGACGGCCGCCCCCGCCGCCCCACCCGCCGCCTCGTCGAACTGGTCACGCCCTGGCTCTCGGGAGAGGAAAACGGGGTCTGAAAGGTCCGAAAGGTCTGAAATTGGGGCGACGGGACGGGCGCGGGCGGGGACGATAGGAAAGACGGTCTGAATAGTCTGAACCATCTGAAATCAGACCTCGACCTGCGTGGCTGAGGCTCCGCCTTGAGGCGGGGGTGCGGTGGAAAGCGCTTGAGACCGCAATCGAGACGCGGACCCGGCATAGAAGCCGAAAGAATAGTCTGAAAGGTCTGAATCGGCCCGCGAAGCGGCGCAGCCCGCCTCGCGACGACGCCTCTTCGAAGAGGGGTGTCGAAAACAGAGTCTGAAACGTCTGAATCGTCTGAAAACGCTGAGGCTTCGACTGAGAAAGGGCGGGCGCAGACGGCCTCGGCCGCGTCTCCGGCCAGATAGTCGCGCCGCGCCGCCGCCCAGACGGCGTCGGAACAGATGCGATAGCCGTCGGCCCCGGTCCTCTCGCCCTCATCGCTGACAGGGGCCGCGTCGGCATCGGCGGGCCCCGCCGTCGAGGGGCGAATGTGGTCGGGGATGTAGCTGGCAGCGCCGTACTTATCCTGCTCCCACCGGCCTGAGGCGATGATCCGGGGCTCGCCCTCGTGCCAGTAAGTCTGGTCGTCCATCTCGCCGCCTCCTGCCTGAGCGCAGCAGGATGGCGGACGGGTGCGTCAGGATCGGACGGGGGGCTCCGCGCCTAGATGTCCGATGAGGTTTACCCCTATTCGGCGCTACTGCCATCTAGCGATACGGCTTCGGCGATTGAGTAAAATGAAGCTACCCACTGATGGATCATGAAAGCCCCTTTGAGAAGCCAGTCTTGTTCTAGAGGTATCTCTATGAGCTTCATGGCATCTTCCATTTTACTCGATGGAAGGTGCGCGTCACTCAAGCGTAATTCGTAGATTCCAAAGAGTTTGCCGGTTAATTTTCGAGCTTCCTCTGGGCTAACGACTGTCGCGAGCACTCGTTCGAGCGACTTCAGAGAGCCCGTTCCCTGACCGTTTTGCGGAGCCGCGATTCCGTGGAGTGCCTTTTGATCGATCAAGTCGGCGGAGATCCGGGCGAGATCTTTTGCCAAGGATAAGAATCCGGCTTGGTCGAGTGAACGAAAGCGATGTGACCGTGAGATAATTTCAGCCGTGTCTTGATGCGTTCTGAAAAGAGAGACGCCCCAGCGGGTCTTAAATTCTTTGTCGGCAATCTCAAGAGATGCAGCGATAAAGCCTTCGGGAGCTAGAGTTTCGACGGGGCGAGCCCGTACTTGTGCTGCATCAAGCTCCTCTCCTAGGCCGCCTTCGGGCACTACATTGTAGGCGGCCCAGATTTTTCGTTGCCATTCCGGTTGGCGGGCTATGTCGTGAGCATAGACCACCACGAGATTGGCATTGTTGGTTCCAAAATGGATGGGAATGCCGCCTGGCAAGGATACGCTAGCTGTGAAGCGCGTGTGCCAGTGTATTGAGGCACCTCGTCGACTTAAAATGTCGGAAATAACGTTCGGTTTGAAAAATAGCCAAAGGCCGATTTCCTCGAAATTGAGTTCGTCAGCATTGGTCTGGGAACCTTGTGCGTCCACTAAGAAGTGTGTCGCAGAAGGGGTATCGTCTCGCCGGACGCGAGGGCTGAGATCAGCAGGCTCTAGCCACTCGGTCAGGCGCCGCTCGCTCGTGATACTGAACAGCTTTTGGCCTTCACGTTTGAAATGCGTTTGAGACGATGACGTATTTTCTTCGGTTTCGGGGCCAAGGATCGGAACTTCATCCTCTTCCCACTGATCCGTTCTAGATGCATTAAACACTGCTACGCCTCCACCATAAGGGAAGCCGCCCGCAACTATTGCTCGCACATAAAATGAATGACGCCCGAACTCATCTTTTGCTTCGTCGTCTTCGTCTTCCGCAAAAGGCAGGCCCGATAAATCTGGAACAACCCACCTTCGTTCGCGGTAGCTGCCAATCATGAGCGCCATAGAACGAGCGGCGAGGTAATCTTTCAAATATTCTGGTCGAACCAGAATAGATTCCACATCGCCATCGCCGCTTCGTTCAATTTTCGCAACTTCCATAAACCCCTCGGAGGGTCTGATCCAAACATCCCCCTCCCTGCTGAGTTTGAGCGCGAATACAAAATCTTGATTTAAACTCCAAACGGATGGACTATCTCCGTCTAGGGATTGATTCAAAACTAGATAGACTCCCTGTTCTCCTCCTTCTTCAGAACGCCGCACATCGTAGGGTGTGTAGCCATTCCAAGTGCTGGGGGCGTGGGAGTAAGGGAGGTCGACAAACCCCAGTCCATCTAGCTCAGCCCTTTTGTCGAGATAAATCGCGGCAGTTCGTACTGCTTCGATGTCCTTGATGTAGCCAATTTCGCCATAGTTGCCGGTTCCCCTCTCCCTGTTCAGGTAGAGCGGAATCCAGGTGAGTGGCGCATAGCGCCTCCGTCTGACGTCGGCCTGCTTGATCCAATCTTTGTCCATGAACCTTAAGTAGCGGACACTGGGTCTTTGTCAGCAGTCAAATAGATTTGGCCACCCGCTCTGAACTTCGCGCTCATTTCGGCCATGCCGGCTTCGGCGTCCTGGGCCGCGAGGCTCCCGCCCGCATCATTCTGCCCCCGGGCCGCATCGCGGATGTCCTGGCTGATCTTCATGCTGCAGAACTTCGGCCCGCACATGGAGCAGAAGTGGGCGGTCTTGTGGGCCTCCTTCGGGAGGGTCTCGTCGTGGTATTTGCGGGCGGTTTCGGGGTCGAGGCCGAGGTTGAACTGGTCCTCCCAGCGGAACTCGAAGCGGGCGCGGCTTAGCGCGTCGTCGTGCATGCGGGCGGCGGGGTGGCCCTTGGCCAGGTCGGCGGCGTGGGCGGCGATCTTGTAGGTGATGACGCCGTCCTTGACGTCCTGACGGTCGGGCAGGCCCAGGTGCTCCTTGGGCGTGACGTAGCAGAGCATGGCCGTGCCGAACCAGCCGATCATGGCCGCGCCGATGGCCGATGTGATGTGGTCATAGCCGGGGGCGATGTCGGTGGTCAGCGGGCCAAGCGTATAGAAGGGCGCCTCGTGGCAGTGCTTGAGCTGCTCATCCATGTTGGCCTTGATCTTGTGCATCGGCACGTGGCCGGGGCCTTCGATCATGACCTGGCAGCCCTTGGCCCAGGCGATCTTGGTCAGTTCGCCGAGAGTGCGAAGCTCGGCGAACTGGGCCTCGTCGTTGGCGTCGGCGATGGAGCCGGGGCGCAGGCCGTCGCCTAGCGAGAAGCTGACATCATAGGCGCGCATGATGTCGCAGATGTCCTCGAAGTGCTCGTAGAGGAAGCTCTCCTTGTGGTGGGCCAGGCACCACTTGGCCATGATGGAGCCGCCGCGCGAGACGATGCCCGTTACGCGCTTGGCCGTCATCGGCACGAAGGGCAGGCGCACGCCCGCGTGGATGGTGAAGTAGTCCACGCCCTGTTCCGCCTGTTCGATCAGGGTGTCGCGGAAGACTTCCCAGGTCAGGTCCTCGGCGATGCCGTTCACCTTCTCCAGCGCCTGATAGATGGGCACGGTGCCGATGGGGACGGAGGAGTTGCGGATGATCCAGTCGCGGATGTTGTGGATGTTGCGGCCGGTCGACAGGTCCATGACGTTGTCGGCGCCCCAGCGGGTGGCCCAGACCAGCTTGTCGACCTCGTCGTCGACGGAGGAGAGGACGGCCGAGTTGCCGATGTTGGCGTTGATCTTCACCAGGAAGTTGCGGCCGATGATCATCGGCTCGACCTCGGGGTGGTTGATGTTGTGCGGGATGATGGCGCGGCCGCGGGCGATCTCCTGACGGACGAACTCGGGCGTGACGAAGTCGGGGATCGAGGCGCCGAAGTCTTCGCCGTCGCGGATGCAGGGGGCGTTTTGCTCGCGGCGCAGGTTCTCGCGGATGGCGACGTATTCCATCTCGGGCGTGATGATCCCGGCCTGGGCGTACTCGTATTGCGTGACCGGGCGGCCCTCGACGCCCTTGAAGACCTGATGGTTGGAGACATCGAAGCGGGGGGCCAGGTGCTTGCCGCTGGCGTGGCCGTTGTCCTCGGGCTTGACCTCGCGCGGGTTCAGGACGGGGGCGATGTCGCCGCGATCCAGCTGCCACGACGACTTCACGCGGGGCAGGCCCTTCTTGATGTCGATGGTCACGGTCGGGTCGGTGTAGGGGCCGGAGCTGTCGTACATCGTCACCGGCGGTTCATTGGCGCTGGGGTGGACGGCGACCTCGCGGAAGGGGACGCGGATGTCGGGGAAGAGTTCGCCCGCCACATAGACCTTGACGCCGCCGGCGCGGGGGCCGGTGGGGATGCGGCCGTGCTCGGCGGCGACGGCCTTGCGGGCGTCGGCCAGCGGCAATTCGACGTTGGGCTCGTGGGGCTGTTCGGTCGCGGCTTGCGGCGTGACTTGGATATTCATTGTGGCGGCCTCTTCGACAAAGAGGGACCGCCGGCGCGGTATGAGCGCCCCGGAAGCCGGTTTCCCGGCGTGGAGGCGGTGAACTCGTCCCTTCGCCGGCATGACCCGGATCAGGTTCGACGGGTCAGAGGAGAAACCTCTATCTCAGCCGCTCGATTGCGACCCCCCGGAGAACGCCGCGACCCTAGTCCCTTTCGGGGGTAGGTCAAGCGAGGCGGGCGTGGCAGGAAGGGGAATGATCCTTTCTCGCACCTATCGGCCCGAAGACATGGCCGGATGTCTGGCCCTGTTCGACAGCAATGTTCCGCTCTTCTTCGACGAGAGCGAGCGGGAGGGGTTTGTCGGCTTTCTGAACGATCAGGCCCTGCGCTGGCCCTATCAGGTGATCGAGAGGGAGGGGCGCATCGTCGGCTGCGGCGGCCATGCGGTCGATGCGGACGGGGTCAGCGTCGTTCTGTGCTGGGGCATGGTGGACAACGGACTGCATGGTCAGGGACTGGGGCGGGTGCTGACCGAGGCGCGGATCGCGGCGGCGCGGGCGACGCCGGGGGTCGCGCGGGTCAGGCTGTGCACCAGCCAGCACACCCAGGGCTTCTATGCGCGGTTCGGCTTCGAGGCGGAGAAGATCACGCCCGACGGTTTCGCGCCCGGCATCGACCGCTGGGACATGGTGCTGACGCTGGAAAGCTAAGAAAGAAGGGGGAGGGCGGCCCGGCTTCTCAGTCGGGGGGGCGTTAAGGCCGGGCCGCCGCTGGACGACATCGGGTTTGGGGGGCGTCCGAAGTGTCCGACTGCGAAACTTCCGACAAGAAACTTGGTTCCGCGAGAGCGTGCATGTTAGCCACGATTATCGTCGTCAGGCTTCAGTCCGGAGTTCAGGACCATGCATCTCGCCCGTTTCCCCCGTGTTCGACTGGCGCATCTGCCGACCCCGCTGGAGCCCGCGCCACGGCTTTCGGAAGCCCTGGGGATCGATCTCTGGATCAAGCGGGACGACTGCACCGGCCTGGCCGGGGGCGGCAACAAGACGCGCAAGCTGGAGTTCCTGCTGGGCGACGCCATGGAGGTCGGGGCCGACACCCTGGTGACCCAGGGAGCGGTGCAGTCGAACCACGTGCGGCAGACGGCGGCGGCGGCGGCCTCGCACGGGCTGAAATGCGAGATCATCCTGGAGGAGAGGACCGGCTCGACCGCGCCGGACTATGTGGGGAACGGCAACGTCCTGCTGGACCGGCTGTTCGGGGCGGGCGTCCGCCGCGTGCCGGGCGGAACCGACATGACCGCCGAGCTGGAGAAGACGGCGGAGGCGGTGCGGGCGCGGGGCGGCAAGCCCTATGTGATCCCGGGCGGGGGATCGAACGCCGTCGGCGCCCTGGGCTATGTCGACTGCGCGCGGGAGATCCTGGTCCAGGCCGACGAGCTGGATCTGGCGATCAGCCGCATCGTCACGGCGACGGGCAGCGCGGGGACCCATGCGGGCCTGGTCGCGGGCCTGGCCGTCATGGGGGCGGACATCCCCGTGCTGGGGATCGGGGTGCGGGCGCCGCAGGAGAAGCAGGAGGCCGCCGTCCTGAAGCTGGCGAAGGAGACCGCCTCCCTGCTGGGTCACGCCGACCGGGTCAGGGACGAGATGGTGGTCGCGGACTGCGGCTATGTCGGCGCCGGATACGGCCTGATCGATCAGGGGGTGGCGGACGCTCTGACCCTGGCGGCGCGGACCGACGGCCTGGTGCTGGACCCGGTCTATACGGGCAAGGCGATGAAGGGGCTGATCGCCCTGGCGCGGGCCGGGCGTTTCGCGGGTGAGACGGTGGTCTTCCTGCACACCGGCGGGGCCCAGGGGCTGTTCGGCTATCAGGGCGAACTGGAGAGCATGTTCTGATGGGCGGGAAGGTGCTGGGCGTCCTGGGCGGGATGGGGCCGGCGGCGACCCTGGCCTTTCTGGAGCGGCTGCAGGCCCTGACACCGGCGACGACGGACCAGGACCACATCCATGTGATCGCCGACATCAACGCCAAGATTCCCAATCGTCACGAGCAGCCGGAGGCGGCGGGCAGGACCCTGGGCGAGATGGCGGCGCGGTTGCGACAGGCGGGGGCCCAGGTCCTGGCCATGCCGTGCAATACGGCCCACGCCCACGCCGGGGCCGTCCGGACGGCGGGCCTGCCCTTCATCGACATGCCGGTCGAGACGGCCAGGGCGGCGACGGCGACGGGCGCGCGGCGCATCGGCGTCCTGGCCACGCCAGGCGGCGAGGCCCTGTACGTCCAGGCCCTGGCGGCCGAGGGGGGCGAGGCGGTGCGGCTGTCGGAGGCGGACCGGGCGCGCTTCATGGCCGTGGTCTTCGGCGTCAAGGGCGGCGACACGGGGCCGGAGCAGAAGGCCGCCATGCGCGATCTGGCCGGCGCCCTGGTCGCGGCCGGGGCGGAGGGGGTGATCGCGGGGTGCACCGAGGTGCCCCTGCTGCTGACGGCCGAGGCGGTCGCGGTTCCGCTGACGGACTCGACCGAGGTCCTGGCGCGGGCCTGCGTCGCCGCCTGCGCCTGACGGCCAAGCTTGGCAATAACGAGGTTGTCAGACGCGCCCCCCGTGACGCGGGACGCGACGCCGGTTAGACCGCCGCCCTGAACGCCATGAAACCGCCATCTCCGCCCGCTGCAACTGGCGGACGAACCGGACCCTTCTTTCAGGACCCCGCATGACCGCCCCCGTCGACGCCTCCCTGTTGAATCCCATTGAACTGTTCATGACCGCCGACTGGGTGGTGAAGACGGTCATGGTCGGACTGGCGGCGGCCTCGCTGTGGTCGTGGACCATCATCATCGACAAGGCCGTGCGTTTCACCCGCATGAACGCCCGCGCGACCGAGTTCGAGAAACAGGTCGAGAGCGGGCGGTCGCTGGAGGACGTGGCGGCCCAGGCGGGGCCGCAGCCGGTTGATCCCCTGCCGCGCATGCTGGTGCTGACCCTGCAGGACTGGCGCGAGGCGCGGGCGCGCGGCGCCATGACGGACACGCAAGGGAGCATGCTGATCGCCCGCATCGACCGGGCCCTGGATTCGGTGATCGCCCGCGAGGGACAGAAGATCGAGAACGGCCTGGGCGTGCTGTCGGTGGTGGCCACGGCCTCGCCCTTCATCGGCCTGTTCGGCACGGTCTGGGGCATCATGAACGCCTTCGACAGCATCCGCGTGGCGGGCAACACCAATCTGACGACCGTGGCGCCGGCCATCGCCGAGGCCCTGTTCGCCACGGCCATCGGTCTGGCCGCGGCCATCCCGGCCTATATCGCCTTCAACGCCTTCTCTGTGTCGGCGGGCAAGTTCACGGGTCGCCTGGAAGCTTTCGCCGACGACCTGCAGTCGGCCATCGCCCGGCGTCTGGGCGCGCCGGCCGCCCCGCCGCCTCCGCCGCCGCCTTCGGCCGACCTGAACCTGCGCCGGGGCGCCTGATCCATGGCGATGGGAGGAGCCGCGGGCGAAACGCGCGGGCGCGGCCGACGCCGCAGCCGCAAGCGGCCGCTGAGCGAGATCAACGTCACGCCCCTGGTGGACGTCATGCTGGTGCTGCTGATCATCTTCATGATCTCGGCGCCCCTGCTGACGGTCGGGGTGCCGGTGGAGCTGCCCAAGACCGAGGCCAGCGCCGTCGACACCAACGACAAGCCGATCGCCGTCACCATCGACAAGGACGGCTCCATCTTCATCGGCGAGTCCGAGGTGCGGTGGGAGCAGCTGGCGATCCGCGTCGCCGAGGAAGGCGGGGAGAAGGCGCGCGAGAAGGCCGTCTTCATCCGCGCCGACGGCCGCGCCCCCTATCAGGCCGTGGCGCGCGTCATGGCCCGCCTGTCGGCCTCGGGCTTCACCAAGCTGAACCTGATCACCGACACGGCCGCCGACGAGACGACGGGGGGCTGAGGTCTTGCGTCGACCCAGTCCCGCCATTCTCGGCTCCATCGCCCTGCACGCGGGGGTGGTGGCGCTCGCCTTCGTCTCCTGGTCGTCGAAGGAGGAACCCAGGCCGCTGGTGAACTCGGTGCCGGTGTCCATCGTCTCGGACATCGAGATCGCCGCCGCCCCGGCGGACAATCCACAGCCCGAACCCTCGCCCGAGGACGGCGCCAGCGCCCCCATCGAGGTTCCGCCGACCCCGACCCCGCCGGAACCGACGCCGCCCGCGCCGGTCCCGCCCCGGCCCGCGCCCCCTCGGCCTGCGCCGCCGACCCCGACGCCGCCCCGTCCGACGCCCGAGCCGCGCCCGACGCCCCGGCCGCCTGAGAAGGCGCCCGCGCCGCGTCCAACCCCGACGCCGCCCAGGCCTGCGCCCCAGCCGCCGCGTCCGAATCCGACGCCTCCCCGGACGACGACCCCGCCCGAGAAGGCCCGTCCGACGCCGCCGCGCCCCAACCCCGCCCCGCCCAGGCCCCAGCCGGGCCTGGATCTGGACGACCTGATGCAGGGCCCCCCGCGCCAGACCCCCAACCGGGGCCGCCCGGCGGCGGGGCAGCAGGGTTCAGGCCAGGCCAGCCAGGCCACCGGGCCGCAGATCACCGCCATTTTCAATCAGGTCTATCCGAACTGGATTCTCCCCTGCGACATTCCGGGCGCGAACGAGCTGAGAATTCAGGTCGATCTGACCTTGTCGGCGGACGGCAGGATCACGCGCGGACCGACCTTGGTGAATCCGCAATCCAGTTCTGTCTATCGGGCCGCAGCGGATGGAGCCTTGCGCGCGCTGCGCCAGACGGCGCCGTTCGACGTGCCGGCGGGTTTCCCCGGCGGGCAGTATCGTCCGACCTTCAACACCGAACGGGCCTGCGCCAACCGGTAGTAGAGAACGGTTCCCTCATCCGGCCCTTCGGGCCGCCTTCTTCCATCGGGAGAAGGAACAATGCGGTCGGACGCGACGGCGACCTCGCCTCCGAAGTCTGAAAGTCGCCCCATTCCGGGGCAAGCTTTTCCTGCGCAAGCTGGTTATTGTCATAAGGTCCGGCGATAAGGGCCGAACATCTCTGAACTTCCGGGAGCTCTCCATGCGTCTGCACCTTCTCCTCGCCTCGGCCGCAGCGGTCGTGATGGCGGCTCCGGCGATGGTTCAGCCCGCGTCCGCCCAGACGCAGCCGGCCGCGGCGCCGCAACAGTCCGGGCCGGTGGAGGTCGAGATCGACCAGGGCGTCCTGCGGCCCCTGCAGATCGCGGTCGTGCCCTTCACGGGGCAGAACGGGCCGCAGATCTCGAACGTGGTCAGCGGCAACCTGAAGCGGTCGGGCTTCTTTGATCCCCTGGACCCGCGCAGCTTCGTCGAGACGGGTCTGACCCTGGCCAATGCGCCGAACTTCCCGCAATGGACCTCGATCGGGGCGCAGGCGGTGCTGTACGGCGGGGTGACGCTGCGGGCGGACGGCCGGGTGGACGTGGGCTTCCGCCTGTACGACCCCTATCGCCAGTGCCAGCTGGTCTCCTATCAGTTCACCGCCACGGCCGAGCAGTGGCGCCGGATCGCCCACAAGATTTCGGACGTGGTCTATCAGCGCCTGACGGGCGAGGCGGGCTTCTTCGATTCCCGCGTCCTGTTCGTGTCGGAAAGCGGCACCCAGCTGAACAAGCTGTCGCGCCTGACCATCGTCGACCAGGACGGCTATAACCCCGTCTTCCTGACCCAGGGCGACGAGGTGATCATGTCGCCGCGCTTCTCGGCCTCGAACCCCGATGAAGTGACCTATGTGGCCCTGGGCAAGGACTACAGCCGCATCTACCTCTACAACCTGTCGACCGGCCGCCGCGAAAGCCTGGGCGAGTTCGACGGCCAGGTGCTGGCGCCGCGCTTCTCGAACGACGGGACCAAGATGGCCTTCTCGATCATCCGGGGCGGCAACACCGACGTCTATGTGATGAACCTGCGCAGCCGCCAGCTGTCGCGCCTGACGACGGATCCGGGCATCGACACCTCGCCTTCGTTCAGCCCCGACGGCAACCAGATCGTCTTCACCTCGGACCGGTCGGGTTCGGCGCGCCTTTACACCATGCGGGCCGACGGCTCGGGCCAGCGTCCGATTAGCCGGGGCGGCGGCCTCTACACCGCCCCGGCCTGGAGCCCGCGCGGCGACATGATCGCCTTCACCAAGCAGTCGGGCGGACGTTTCCACATCGGCGTCATGAAGTCGGACGGCACGGGCGAGCGCATCCTGTCCTCCTCCTATTTCGAGGAGGGTCCGTCGTGGGCGCCGAACGGCCGCTACATCGCCTTCGCGCGCCAGAGCCCGGGCGGCGACACCCGCCTGTGGACCGTGGACCTATCGGGCCGCGTCGTGTCGCAGGCGGGCTATGACGGTCGGGGTTCGGATCCGGCCTGGTCGGGCCTGCTGGACGCCCCGCCGGTCAACCTCGGCGTGGGTCAGGGACCGGATTCCTGCCCGGCCTGAACCGGTTACGGCTTCGTGAGATCACGAGCGGAGCCATTCCCATAAACTGTACGTTATCGCGGGTGGCGCGACGCCGCGCCGCAGTCTAGTCGAGCCGAACGAACCGTGAAGCTTGAGGCGCCGTCCTCAGATCGCCTGACCATAGGAGACGTCCTTATGAACACCTCGACCCTGATCCGTCTGACCGCGGTCGGCGCCCTGGTCGCCACCATGGCCGCCTGCGCCCCCAAGCCCAAGGTGGAGCCCGCCGTTCCGACCCAGCCGGCCCAACCGACCGGTCCGCAGTATCCGACGGCCCCGACCGGCCCCGTGACCGGCGGCAATGTCGGCGCCCCGGCCCCCGGCTCGGAACAGGACTTCGTCGTCAACGTCGGCGACCGCGTCTACTTCGACCTAGATTCCTATTCGGTGCGCCCGGAAGCCCAGCCGCGCCTGGACGCCCAGGCCGCCTGGCTGCAGCGCTATCCGCAGGTCACGATCCGCATCGAAGGCAACGCCGACGAACGCGGCACGCGTGAGTACAACCTGGCCCTGGGCGCCCGCCGCGCCGAATCGGTCCGCACCTATCTGATCCAGCGCGGCGTGCCGGCCGGCCGTATCGACACCATCAGCTTCGGCAAGGAGCGTCCGATCGCCGAGGGCTCGAACGAGTCCGCCTGGGCCCAGAACCGCAACGCCCACACCGCCATCGTGTCGGGCGCCCCCCGTTGATCATGGGCTAAGCCGCGCATCGGCGACTGAATGAAGGGAGGCGTCGGCTTTGCGGCCGGCGCCTCTTTTCTTTGAGAGCGTAGCGGATCAAAGTCCGCGCCGAATCCGGGGGGAGTTTTGCGTGATTGATCTGGAAGCAGCCGGCGGCGCCGTGACGGGCGGCGTCATTGCAGGCGCTATCGAGAAGCCGACGGGGCAGGCGGGGGATCATCACACGACCTGCGCCGACTGCGGGACCGAGGTTACGGGCAAGTTCTGCGCCGAGTGCGGTCAACCCGCCCACGTCCATCGCAGCCTGCTGCACCTGGGCGAGGAAATCCTGCACGGGGTCATGCATTTCGACGGTCGTCTGTGGCGGACCCTGCCGCTGCTGATCCTGAATCCGGGGCGGCTGACGCGCGAGTGGGTGCAGGGCAAGCGGACACGCTACGTCTCGCCCCTGGCCATGTTCCTGTTCACCCTGTTCGTCATGTTCTTCGCCCTGAGCTTCATGCCGCACAGAGAGGTGAAGCTTCAGACCCTGCCGCAGCAGATCGCCGCCCAGCGCGAGGCCGTGGCCGAGGCCGAACAGGCTGTCGTCGCGGCGCGTCAGCAGGTCGAGGCCAGTGAGGCGGCCATGGAGCCAGCCGACGGCTCGCCGCCGGCGTTTGACAGCGGCGCCCGGGCTGGAGCGGCGGCGGGGGCCCTGGCCGGCGCGGAAGGTCAGGTGATCGCCGAGAAGGCCAAGCTGGAACGCTTGGAAAAGGACGCGATCGAGGGACGCAAGGACGGTCTGTCGCCCGGCAGTTGGCAGGCCCAGGTGGCGGACGTCGCCGCGACCGTCGGCAAGGACGGCCAGAGCAACGGCCTGACCAAGACGGTGGCCAAGAAGCTGAAGAATCCGGACCTGGCGCTCTATAAGCTGCAGCAGACCGTCTACAAGTTCGCCTTCCTGCTGGTGCCCCTGTCCATTCCCTTCGTGGCGCTGATGTTCCTGTGGAAGCGAGGCTTCACCCTGTACGATCACGGGGTCTTCGTCCTCTATTCCCTGACCTTCATGTCCATGCTGCTGATGGCGGTGGTGATCCTGGCCACGACCTTGAAGGGGGCGGGGCCTGCTGTCGGCCTGGCGGCCGGCCTCATCGTGCCGGTGCACATGTTCGCCCAGTTGAAGGGCGCCTATAGCCTGAAGATCTTCTCGACCCTGTGGCGGACCGTGGCCCTGGTGATCTTCTGCGAGATCGCGGCGACCCTGTTCATCGTCTCGATCATCTATCTGGGCCTGGGACACTGACGACGCGGCCTTGCGGGCGCCGCAAATCGATGGGACGACTTGAGACATGCTGAAGCTGCCTTTTTCCAAATCCGCCGCCATGACGGCCATCGGCCTGACCCTGATCGGAGGGGCGGTGGTCGCCCAGACGGTTCCGATGGAGCCTGTCCAGTGGGACAAGCGCCGCTTGGATCAACTGGACCGCAACGTCCGCCGCCTGGAACGCGCCCTGACCCAGAGGAACGCGGCCGGCCAGCCGGTCATCGTCGAGCCTGACCCCGAGGTCGTGGCCCTGCAGGGTCAGGTGTCGATCCTGGAGCAGCGGCTGAATGATCTGGAGCAGACCTTCCAGCGCGTGAACGCCGACGGCGAACGCCTGACCTTCCAGTTGGACGAGGCGACGCGCGACAACGCCGCCCTGAGCCGCCGCCTGCGCGACGCCGAGGGCCGCATCGAGAAGATCGAAAAGGCCGCCGAGGAAGAGGCGGAACTGAACGGTCCGATCGTCGCCAACTCGCCCACCGGGGACGCGGGCCAGGACCTGACGGCCGCCCTGCGCCTGCTGGGAACCGACGCCGTGCGCGGGCAGAGGGCGCTGGAGACGGTCATCGTCACCTGGCCCAATACGCCGCAATCGCGTGAGGCCAACAGCCGCCTGGGCGACCTGCACGTCGCCGCGCGCGACAACGCCGCCGCCGTGCCCGCCTACGCCGCCGCCCTGAACGGCTGGCCGCGCACGCCCTGGGCGCCGGAGACGACGCTGAAGCTGGCCGAGGCCCTGCGCGCCACCGACCGGGCTGCGCAGGCCTGCGGCGCCCTGAACGAGTTCACGCGCCGCTATGCGGAAACGGCCACGGCGGCGCAGAAGACCCGCGCGACCCAGTTGCGCACGCGGGCCGCCTGCAGCTGAGCAGGAGCGCCGATGACGGGTTGAAGGACCGGGTCTTCGCCCGGCTGGACGCCCGGCTGGATCGGGAACGGGACGCGCCGGTCGCCCTGGCCCTGTCGGGCGGGGGGGACTCCATGGCCCTGCTGCATCTGGCGGCCGAATGGGCCGGGATGCGGGGGCGGCGGCTGTTGGCCCTGACGGTGGATCACAGGCTCAATCCGGCGAGCGCGGACTGGACCCGGTTCGCGGGCGAGACCGCGCGCGCGGTCGGGGCCGACTGGCGCGGGCTGGAATGGCGGACGGCCGAGGCCGGGCCCGGGGTGACGGCGCGCGCGCGGGCGGCGCGTCACGGCCTGATCGCCGAGGCGGCGCGGGCGGCGGGGGCGCGGGTCGTCTTGATGGCCCACACCGCTGACGATGTGCGCGAAGCTGACTGGATGCGGGCGCGCGGCTCGACCCTGGGGCGGGTGCGGGAATGGTCGCCTTCTCCGATCTGGCCCGAGGGGCAGGGGCTGATGCTGTTGAGGCCTCTGCTGGGTGAACGGCGCGAAGACCTGCGGGACTATCTGCGGGGGCGGGGCCAGGGCTGGATCGAGGATCCGGCCAATGCGGATGAACGGTTCGGGCGCAGCCGGGCGCGGGCGGCGCTGACAGGTGGTGCAACGGCCGAGACGGATCGTGCGGCCCTCCCGCCCGAGGAGGGAAGGGGGCTCGCAAATACGAGCTTGGCCTGGGCCGGGGTTCTCGCAATCCCCCGCGACCTCTCCGCTGCTACGCTGGCGGCGGCCCTGTTGTGTGCGGGAGGCGGGTGCGTTCCGCCGCGCGGGGAGAGGCTGGCGGGGCTGAAGGCGCGGCTGGCCGGCGATGAGGATTTCACGGCGGTCCTGGCCGGGACGCGGGTCGAGGCGGCCGGGGCGACGGCGCTGCTGATGCGCGAGCCGGGCGAGATGCGGCGCGGCCCCCCGGCGCCCTTGTGGCTGGCGCCGGGCGAAACCGGGGCCTGGGACGGGCGGTTCGAGATTACGGCGGACGCGGGCGGAGGAAGGGTCGAGGCGGCGCAGGGCCGGCTGGCGCGGTTGACGCCTCAGGACCGGGCGGCGGCGGCGCGGCTTCCGGCGGCGGCGCGGGCGACCCTGCCGGTCCTGATCCGGGACGACGACAGCGCGCCGATTCTTGCATGGCGAGGGGCCAAGGTTCGCGCCCTGGGCGTCGGGCGCCTGGCGCTTGCGACGGGCGAAACGACGCAGGAGCGGGCCCTGTTTCAACCTGTGCATGGCGAAACGCCGCCGACTGACCTATTTTCAGGACTAGACTGACGATCGACGCGGCCGGACGGAGCGCGTCGAGAAACCGAGGATCGAATGAATCTGCGTAATTTCGCCGTCTGGGGCGTGATTCTGCTGGGCCTGGTGGCGATCTACGCCGCCGTTGGCCAGAACGGCGGCCCCGCCATGCCGGGCGCCAAGGCGGCGGCGTCGGGACGTCCCGCGCCCATCACCTATTCGCAGCTGATCACGGCTATCAACGGCCAGGAGATCAAGACGGCCATGGTGCGCGGCGACACCATCAGCGGCGTCTACAAGAACGACAGCAAGTTCACGAGCGTCACCCCCCTGCCCAACACCGAACTGGTGGACAAGATGCAGGCGGCAGGCGTGGCCGTGGACGTCAAGAGCACGCGCCAGCCCTGGTGGTCGGGCCTGATCGGCCTGCTGCTGCCGGTGGCCCTGATCATCGCCTTCTGGTTCTTCATCATGAACCGGATGCAGGGCGGGGCGAAGGGCGCCATGGGCTTCGGCAAGTCCAAGGCCAAGCTGCTGACCGAGCACAAGGGCCGCAAGACCTTCGACGACGTCGCCGGCGTGGACGAAGCCAAGGACGAACTGCAGGAGGTCGTCGACTTCCTGAAGGACCCGGGCAAGTTCCAGCGCCTGGGCGGCAAGATTCCCAAGGGCGCCCTGCTGGTCGGCCCTCCGGGCACCGGCAAGACCCTGCTGGCGCGCGCGGTGGCGGGCGAGGCGGGCGTGCCCTTCTTCTCGATCTCGGGTTCGGACTTCGTCGAGATGTTCGTCGGCGTCGGCGCCAGCCGCGTCCGCGATATGTTCGAGCAGGCCAAGAAGAACGCTCCCTGCATCATCTTCATCGATGAAATCGACGCCGTCGGTCGCCACCGCGGCGCGGGCCTGGGCGGCGGCAACGACGAGCGCGAGCAGACGCTGAACCAGCTGCTGGTCGAGATGGACGGCTTCGAGGCGTCGGAGAACATCATCCTGATCGCGGCGACCAACCGTCCGGACGTGCTGGACCCGGCTTTGCTGCGTCCCGGTCGTTTCGACCGTCAGGTCGTGGTGCCCAACCCCGACGTCTCGGGCCGCGAGCGCATCCTGCGCGTCCACATGAAGGACGTGCCCCTGGCCGCCGACGTCAACGTCAAGACCCTGGCGCGCGGCACGCCGGGCTTCTCGGGCGCGGACCTGGCCAACCTGGTCAACGAGGCGGCCCTGATGGCGGCCCGCAAGGACCGTCGCATGGTCACGCACCGCGACTTCGAGGACGCCAAGGACAAGGTCATGATGGGCTCCGAGCGGAAGTCCATGGCCATGAACGAGGAAGAAAAGCGCCTGACCGCCTATCACGAGGCCGGTCACGCCATCGTCGCCATCAACGTCAAGATGGCCGACCCGGTGCACAAGGCGACCATCGTCCCGCGCGGCCGCGCCCTGGGCATGGTGATGCAACTGCCGGAAGGCGACCGCTATTCGATGAAGTTCCAGCAGATGGTCGACCGCATCGCCATCATGGCCGGCGGCCGCGTGGCCGAGGAGCTGATCTTCGGCCCCGAAAGCATCACCTCGGGCGCCAGTTCGGACATCGAACAGGCGACCAAACTGGCCCGGGCCATGGTCACGCGCTGGGGCTTCTCAGAGCGTCTGGGCACGGTGGCCTATGGCGAGAACCAGGAGGAGGTCTTCCTGGGCCACTCGGTGTCGCGCAGCCAGAACGTCTCGGAAGAGACGGCCCGGATCATCGACGAGGAAGTCCGCCGCATCGTCACCGAAGGCTGGGACGAGGCGCGCCGCATCCTGACCGAGAAGGCGGCCGATCACGAGAAGCTGTCCCAGGCCCTGCTGGAGTACGAAACCCTGTCGGGCGACGAAATCCGCGACCTGCTGGAGAAGGACCAGGCTCCGAACCGCGACGAGGCCAACGACACGGTCGCCGGGCCGTCGGTCTCGGTGCCGGTGACGCCGGCGTCGGACGGCGTGGAGGTCGAGGCTCCGGCGGCGACGCCCGCCCCGGCCGGAACCAGCGTCCCGACCGTCTGATCGGCGGATCAAGGCGACACAGAAAAGGGCGCTCCGATCGGAGCGCCCTTTTTTCATGGGCGTTTCATCGCCGAGACAGACAGGGGCGGCGACCCGCCGCCCCTTCATGCAGGGAAGGCGTCAGAGATCCTGCATCTGCTTCTGGGCGGCTCGGAAATACTGCCAGCCGGTCCACAGGGTGACGATGGCGGCCAGCCAGATCAGGGCGTCCGAGAAGAGCTGGAAGGCGGGCAGATAGTCGAAGGGCAGGCCCCAACCGTCCCAGTTGCGGGCGAAGAGCTGGCAGCCCAGGGCCACCATCTGCAGGGTCGTCTTCCACTTGGCGGCCAGGGTGACGGGCAGGTTGATGCGCCCGGCCATGGTTTCGCGCAGGGCCGAGACAGCGAATTCACGGAACAGGATCAGGCCGCAGGGGATGATGATCTGCTGCACCGAGCCGGAGGTCAGCACGCCCAGGACGGCTCCCGTGACCAGGATCTTGTCGGCGATCGGGTCCAGGATGGCGCCCCAGCGGGTCTCGGCGTGCCAGCGTCGGGCCAGCCAGCCGTCGATCCAGTCGGTCGAGGCGGCGATGACGAAGATCCAGAAGCCCGCGCGATACATGGCGAACTGGTCGTCGGGGCTCAGCCAGGCCGAGATGAAGGGAAAGCCGCTGGTCGCTCCCGCCAGCAGCAGGAACATGACCACCCCGGCCGCCAGGCGGATGCTGGTCAGGATGTTGGGGATGGGGTTCGGCTTGTGGGCAGGGGTCATCATCACGTCCATTGCAACGCCCGTCGGTGTGGCATGGTTCGCCGCCTGAGGCGAGAGCAAGGCGGGGCGACGACCTGTCGCCCTACCGCGGCCTAGTCCAGCCGTTCGAACCGCCGGGCGCCGGTCAGCTTGGTCAGGATGCCGTCGGCTATGCCGAAGTGCAGGCCGCTGAGGACCAGATCGCCCGCCGCCTCGCGTTCGGCGATCCAGGGGAAGGTGCGTAGGTTGTCGATGGACAGCCGCACCACGGTTTCCTCGGCCACGCGCTCGACCTGATCGGCGGGGAATTCCTCGACCACGCGGCGCACCGTCGGGGCGGCCTGCTCGACCCAGGGGGCGACGAAGTCCTGGCAGTTGGCGGGCGAGCCGTTCAGCATGGCGTTCACGCCGCCGCAATAGGCGTGGCCCATGACCACGATGCGTTTGACCTGCAGGACGTTGACGCCGAACTCCAGCGCCGCCGAGACGCCGTGCAGCTTGCCGTCAGGTTCGTAGGGCGGGACCAGATTGGCCACGTTGCGGACCACGAACAGTTCGCCCGGCGCCGTATCGAAGATCAGGGCCGGATCGGCGCGGCTGTCGGAACAGGCGACGACCAAGGTGTGCGGCTTCTGGCCATGGGCCAGGGCTTCATACTCGGCCCGCTCGGACGGCCAGCGATTCTGGCGGAAGCGGTGATAGCCGTCGGCGAGTTCATCGGTCATGAGCGCCTTCCTAGACCCGCAGCGGTTCGTGGCTCAAGTCTTCAGTTCTTGCGGAAGAAGCCGTGGATGCGTTCGGCCAGGGACTGGTTGATCCCGTCGACCTTGAGCAGGTCGGCGACGGAGGCGCGGCCGACGCCCTTGGCCGAGCCGAAGGCGTGCAGCAGGGCCTTCTTGCGTCCCGGCCCGACGCCTTCGATCTCGTCCAGCGGGTTTTTCTTGATGTCCATGGAGCGGCGCTTGGCGTGGGCGCCGTTGGCGAAGCGGTGCGCCTCGTCCCGCAGTCGCTGGATGTAGTAGAGGGCCGGGCTCTTCAGCGGCAGCATGAAGGGCGGCTTGCCGGGCATGAAGAAATGCTCTTTGCCCGCGTCGCGATCCGGCCCCTTGGCCACCCCGACCACGGCGATGTCGTCCACCCCCAGATCGGCCATGACGGCCAGGACCTCGGCCAGCTGACCCGCGCCGCCGTCGATCAGCAGAAGGTCGGGGCGCTCGACCGCCTCGCCGGCCTCCTCGTCCTTGACCAGCTTGCCGAAGCGCCGCTGCATGACCTCGCGCATCATGCCGTAGTCGTCGCCGGGGGTCAGGTCCTCGCCCCGGATGTTGAACTTGCGGTACTGGTTCTTGCGGAAACCCTCGGGCCCCGCGACGATCATGCCGCCCACCGCATTGGTCCCCTGGATATGGGCGTTGTCGTAGACCTCGATCCGCTCGGGCCGGGCGTCCAGGCCGAAGGCCTCGCAGACCTCGTCCAGGATCTTCGACTGGGCCGAGTTCTCGGCCAGCTTGCGGCCCAGGGCCTCGCGGGCGTTGGTCAGGGCGTGATCGACCAGGCCCGCCTTGCCGCCGCGCAGGGGCTTGGCGATCTCGACCCTGTGCTCGGCCTTCATGCTGAAGGCTTCCTCCAGCAGCTCCAGTTCATGCGGACGGACATTGGACAGGATCAGGCGCGGGACCGGCTTGTCCTCGTAGAACTGGCCCAGGAAGGCGGCCAGGATTTCCGGGTCGGTGTCCGACTTGTCGATGCGCGGGAAATAGGCGCGCCCGCCCCAGTTCTGGCCCGCGCGATAGAAGAAGACCTGGACGCAGGCTTGGCCCCCCTCGGCGTGCAGGGCGAAGACGTCGGCCTCGGCCACTCCGTCGGCGTTGACGCTGTTCTCCATGGCGATGGCCGACAGGGCGCGGATACGGTCGCGCACCCGGGCGGCGGTCTCGAAGTCCAGGTCGTCGGAGGCGGCCTGCATCTCCTGCGACAGGCGGCCGATGACGGCGCGCGACTTGCCGCGCAGGAACTGTTCCGCCTCGCTGACCAGATCGCCGTAGTCCTCCAGGCTGATCAGGCCGGTGCAGGGGGCGGAGCAGCGCTTGATCTGGTGCAGCATGCAGGGCCGCGTCCGGGTCTCGTAGACGCTGTCGGAGCAGGACCGCAGCAGAAAGGCCTTCTGCAGGGTGTTCAGGGTGTTGTTCACCGCCCAGGTCGAAGCGAAGGGGCCGAAATAGTCGCCGGGAATGGTGTGGGCGCCGCGATGCTTGCGGACCTGGGGCGCGCGGTGGTCGCGGCGGATCATCAGTTCGGCGAAGGACTTGTCGTCGCGCAGCAGGACGTTGAAGCGGGGCTTCAGCTTCTTGATGAAGTTGGACTCGAGCAGCAGGGCCTCGGTTTCGGACGCCGTGACCACCAGCTCCATCGCACGGGTCAGGCTGACCATCAGGCCGATGCGCTGGGTGTGGAAACGCCCTTGCGCGTACTGGACCACCCGCTTCTTCAGCGACTTGGCCTTGCCGACATAGAGGCAGGCGCCGTCCTCGCCGTACATGCGATAGACGCCGGGCTTGTCGGGCGCGCGCCGCGCCTCGTCCGCGATCAGCTCCGCGGCCTGGAGCGGCAGGGCGGTCGTTTCCGGAATGTCGGGCGTCGGGTCGGTCATCGGGCGGGATATAGGCTCAGCCGCGCCGGACCAGAAGGACGCCGCCCACCACCAGCAGGACGCCGGCGACGCGGGTCAGGCTGACCGGCTGCTGCGGCACGCCCATGACGCCGAAATGATCCAGGATCAGGCTTAGCGCCAACTGGCCCGCCACCATCAGGGTGATGGTCAGGGCCACTCCGAACCGGGGCACGCCCCAGGCCGCCGCGACCACGAAGACGCAGCCGTAGAGGCCGCCCATCCAGGCCCACCAGGGCAGGGCCTTCACCGCCTGGGCGTCGGGCCGGACATGCAGGGAGGCGGCCAGGACGCCCAGGGCCACGGTTCCGACGAAGAAGGAGACGAAGGCGGCGTTGACCGGCGAGCCGAGGGCCCCGGCCAGGCGCGCATTGGTCGGTCCCTGCAGCGCCGTCGCGGCGCCGCCCAGGATCATGGCGAAAAGGGCGAGAAGGGGAAGCTGCATCGTCTTCAGAACCTCACCAGTTCGGGTCGGCGGGGGCGCCGTCGAAGACTTCGGCCAATCGGGCGCGGGTGGCGCGGGTCGTGTCCTCAGGCAAGGCGTCGGGGGCGAACCAGCCGATCTCGGCGATCTCACCATGGCTGGTCCGGTCGGTCAGGTCGAAGGCGTCCACGGCGAAGACCAGGACATGGTCGCCGCGAAAGAAGCGCTCGTTGGAATGGACCGACAGCAGGCGCGGCTCGGACCGGGCGATCAGCCCCGCTTCCTCGCGCAGTTCACGGACCACGGCCGCCTGTGTCGTCTCGCCGCGATCCACCCCGCCGCCGGGCAGCCACCAGCCGTGCAGATAGGTGTGCTTGACCAGCAGCACCCGGCCCTGCGTATCCGTCGCCACGCCGCGCACGCCCAGGGTCATGCCCCGGCTGAGCCGCGACGCCGTGAAGAAGAGCGGACGGGTGAAGGGCTCGATTCGCGTACGCCAGGTGGTCATGGATCGACCATAGGCCGCACGGCGACGGCTTGAACAGCGCCCTTGATCCGGACTGGGCCGCGCTCTATTCGAGCGGTTGCACAGGAGCTTCGCCATGCTGGCCATCGCCATCATCTTCGCCTTCATCGCCGTCATCGCCGCCGTGAACTTCTACGAGTTCGGCCGGATTGACTGAATCGGCCGCCGGCGCGGGCGGGTTCGACTGGCGCACCGCCGGGGATCATGTCCGCGTCCTTCTGTCCGACGTCGCGGTCGATGTGCGCATCGGCCTGCACCCGTGGGAGCGGCACCCCGAGCGCCCCACGCGACTGATCGTCAATGTCGAGATGTTCGCCGCCTGGCCTCTCTCTGACGGCGGCTTCATCGACTACGACCGGGTGCGCGCCCATATCGCGGGCTGGCGCGGGCGCGACCACGTCGACCTGCTGGAGACCCTGGTTGAGGAGCTGATCCGGGTCTGCTTTGACCTGCCGGCGGTCGAGGCCTGTCGCGTGCGGATCGTCAAGCCCCACATCTTCCCCGAGGCCGCCGGAGCGGGCGTCGAAATCTTCCGTCGCAGGCCGACCTGAATGAGCGGCTCGGCGCGCAAGGTCGTCCTGATCACCGGCGCGGCGCGGCGCGTGGGCGCGGGGATCGCCCGCGTCCTGGCGGCGGCGGGTTGGGACGTGGCCGTCCATCATCGCGGCGGGGCCGACGAGGCCGCCGCCCTGGCGCAGGCGTTGAACGCGACCGGCGCACGGGCCGAGACCTTCCAAGCCGACCTAGGCGCAGCGAGCGAGCGCGACGCCCTGATCCCGGCCGTGGTCGAGCGTTTCGGCTGGATCGACGCCCTGGTGAACAACGCCTCCCTGTTTCGCTACGACACCCTGCAGACCCTGACGCCGGGATCGTGGGACGCCCACCTGGCGGCCAACCTGACCGCGCCCGTCTTCCTGATCCGCGACTTCGCGGCGGCCGTGGCGGCGCGGGACGGGCAGGGGGTCG
Organism: Brevundimonas faecalis; assembly: GCF_040549405.1. NCBI lineage: Bacteria > Pseudomonadati > Pseudomonadota > Alphaproteobacteria > Caulobacterales > Caulobacteraceae > Brevundimonas > Brevundimonas faecalis. Next base: position 346,701 of record NZ_JBEPTF010000001.1, read on the forward strand.
TGGTCAACATCCTGGACCACAAGGTCGACAGTCCGAACCCGGACTTCTTCGCCTATACGGCGGGCAAGCTGGGGCTGGCGGGGCTGACGCGGACCCTGGCCATGGGGCTGGCGCCGCGCGTGCGGCTGTGCGGGATCTCGCCCGGCCTGATCCTGCGCAGCGGCGACCAGACCGAGGCCGAGTACCAGGCCGCCTGGCGCGACACCCCCCTGGGGCGCGGCGCGACGATCGATGACGTGGCCGGCGCCGTCCGCTTCGTGCTGGAGACGCCCAGCCTGACGGGGCAGAATCTGACCCTCGACGGGGGCGAAAGCCTGGTCGGTCGGGCGCGCGACGTGGCCTTCGACGAAGGCCTGCTGTCCTGAGACCGCCTTTACTTCGCCGCCGTCAGGGTGTTGATGCGCGAGCCCTCGCGGCCCCCTATATGGGACGGCCGACGTCCCTGACCTTCTAGAGCCCGACTTTTCCGCCCATGCCCGCCGTCCAGTTCACCCGCCGCTTCTCGATGGCGCACCGGCTGATCGCCGATGCGGCCTCGAAGTGCGCCGTGCCGCACGGGCATAACGAGTTCGTCCGCGTCACGCTGGAGCCGACGGCCGAGATCGCCTTCGGCGGGTCGAACCATGCGGCCTCCTTCGACCAGTTGAAGCGGCGCTGGCACGGCTTCGTCGACCGAGGCCTGGATCACGCCTTCCAGTTGAACGGCGCCGACCCCCTGCTGACCTGGTTCCGGACGCACGAGCCGGAACGCCTGAAGCAGGTGCTGGTGATCGACGGGGACCCGACCACCGAGGCCCTGGTCATCGCCCTGTGGCGCAAGCTGGAGGCCATACTGGCGGCCGAGGGCCTGCCCTTCCGCCTGGCCGAGCTGTCGATCGAGGAGACGCCGACCAATACGGTGACCGCGCGCGGCCTGACCGAGGCGGAGCGGGCCTGGAAGCTGGGCGGCTGGTGCGACCGGCCCGATTTCAGCATCAACGACATCCTGCCGCCGGAGACCTGGTCGTGAGCGCCGTCGTCACCCCTCTGCCCCTGATCGAACCGCGCCGCCTCGGCCTGACGGTCCGGGTGCGCGAACTGCGCGTCGAGGCCTCCATCGGGGTCTATGATCACGAGCACGGCCGCCTTCAGCCCCTGGTGGTGGACGTGGAGCTGGACCTGGGCGCGGCGCCCATCGACCGTCTGTCGGACACCCTGGACTACGACGGCGTGGCCCGAATCGTGCGCGACTTGGCGGCCGGTCCGCACATCGCCCTGATCGAGACCTTCGCCGAGCGGGCGGCCCTGGCCTGCCTGGAGGACCACCGCGTCCTGGCGGTCAAGGTCCGGGTGGACAAGCCCGGCGCCATTCCCGGGGCGGCGGCGGCCGGCTGTGAAGTCGCCTATTCGCGCTGACGGTTGCGCGGGACCGTCGGTCCCGCCATCATCGCGCTCTTGCGAGGTTTCGATGGTCCAATACGGCGATTACGACAGGCATGACGCGGAGGCGTCGCCCGATCTGTCCAGCCTCTATGTCGGTTACGCCCTGATCCTGTTCGCCGTGCCGACCTTCGGCGCGGCGGCGGCGATCGGCCTGCTGCGCATGTGGCGCAAGACGCCGCCCGCCGATCCCGTGGCGCGCAGCCACTTCATCTTCCAGCAGCGCACCCTGACGGCGGCCGTCGCGGCCATCCTGGCCGGGGTCCTGTTGATCGTCATCAACGTCGGGGTCTTCGTCCTGTTCTTCATGGCGATCTGGACCATCGTCCGCGGCGCCCTGGGTCTGAAGGACCTGCTGCAGGGTCGCGCCGTCCGCCATCCCCACCGCCTGTTCTACTGAGAGGGCCGCCCGTGACCGACCAGCCGCAAGCCGCGCTTGAGCGCGGAAACGGACGCGACGGCGCCATCCTGGCCTGGATTCTCTACATCCTGTCGATCCCCAGCGCGAACCTGCTGGTCCTGGTCGGCCTGGTCGTGGCCTATGCCTGCCGGGGTTCGGCGACGGGGCTGGCGGCCCAGCACATAGAGGCGCAGATCAGGCTGTTCTGGTCGGTCTTTTGGATCAGCGTGATCCTGTGGGCCTTGGTCGCGGTCAGCATCGTGGCCTCCATCATGCTGATCGGCGTGCCCTTCCTGATTCTTTTCGGCCTGCTTCTGCTGCTGGTGTCGATCTGGTTCACGGTGAAAAGCGTTCTGGGTCTGCTGGCCCTGCTCAACGACAGGCCGGCCTGATCACAGGAGTCGCCGATGAGCGCCTTTAGAGACCTGCCCGCCGACCGCCGCTACCAGCAGGAGTTCGCCGACGAAACGGGCGTGGAGCGCCCCGTCTGGGCCGACTACGCCGTGCGCGGAGAGGCCCGCGTCATCCTTCACGTCGAGGCCCATCCCGCCCTGCGCGGCAGCGGCGCGGCCAGCCGCTTCATGCAGGCCCTGGCCGATCACGCTCGAGCTGAAAAGCTGACCTTGATCCCCCATTGCAGCTACGCCGTCGCCTGGCTGAAGCGTCATCCGGAATATGCGGACGTGACCGCCTGAACTGCTTCTCCTCCCCTGCGCAGCGGGGGAGGGGGACCATGCGCAGCATGGTGGAGGGGGCGAAAGTTCGGGCTATGGTTTCGGGGACAGGCGGGGCCACGATGGAAACTGGCTGGCCGGTTCGCCATATTCGCCCCCACCACCGCTCCGCGGTCCCCCTCCCCCGTAAACGGGGGAGGATAACGAAGGCGAACCTAGACGTGGCTCTTGGCGACGATGGCCTTCATGGTCTCGGCCTTGGCGGGCAGGTCCTGGACCAGACGGGCGGCCAGTTCGCGGGCGCCGACCGGATAGGCGTCGCCGCCCTCGGCGATCTCCTTGGCCATGTCCGAGGCCTTCAGCAGAACCTCCTCCAGGGCCTCGACCTGCTCCAGGGCCAGGGCGCGGGCCTCGGCCTGCAGGCGCTTCACGCGCTCGGCCGTGGTTTCGGGGGCGCGCATCAGGTCATAGACCTCCGCCTCGGGGGAGGAGACGACCCGCAGGTTGGCGCGGGCGTCGCTGTCGGAGTTGCTGGACTTGGTCATGAAAGGTCTCTCCACGCGCACCATGCCGTAATTTCGCCTCAAGGTCGCAAGGGAAATGCGGCCAAGCTTGATCCGTCGCGCGCATGTTGCACCCGCGCATCATGAACCGGGCGTGAAGAGTCGGTCCGCGTGTCGTCGCCGCTCTCGCGGGCGGCGGCGGGGCATCAGTCTCAGGCAGAAACCGCGAGCGCCGAGGCTTCATCACACGTAGGTCGATAAACAGGTTTGTAATTCAGACTAGTCTGTGCAAATTGACGCCATCCACAACGGGAGGGCGCCATGACGGCATCCCACATCAAAGATTCCGAACGCCTGCACGGCCTCGACGGGCTGCGCGCCGCCGCCCTGCTGCTGGGGGTGGTGCTGCACGCCAGCCTGTCCTTCTTCCCCAGCCAGATCTGGATCGTGGCCGACGACAGCCGCTCCATCGGGGCGGCCTGGCTGTTCTTCGCCATCCACCTGTTCCGCATGGCGGCCTTCTTCATGATCGCCGGCCTGTTCGCCCACATGATGCTGGCGCGCAAAGGCTGGGCCGCCTTCGCGCGGGACCGGCTGATCCGCATCACCGGGGTTCTGGGCGCCTTCTGGCTTCCGGTCATGGTCGGCATCGTCACGGCCCTGGTCTGGAACGCCCACGCCAACGGCCTGGTCACGCCCGGCGCCCCGCCTCCGCCCCCGCCGACCTATGATTGGACGAACGTGCCGTTGACCCACCTGTGGTTCCTGTGGGTCCTGACCCTCTTCTATGCGGCGACCCTTCTGCTGCGGGCGCCCTTCGCAAGGCTGGACCGGACGGGCGGCTGGGGCCGGATGGTCGATCGGGCCACCGGCGCCCTGGTCGGGCCCTGGACGCCGGCCGTGCTGGCCGCGCCCCTGGCCCTGGCCCTGTGGCTGGACCCGAAGTGGATCGCCTTCTTCGCCGTGCCGACGCCGGACGCGGGCCTGATTCCCCATCCCTCCGCCCTGGTCGGCTTCGGCCTGGCCTTCGGTTTCGGCTTCCTGCTGGACCGGCGGCGCGACCTGCTGGGCCGGATCGCCGCCTGGTCGCCCCTGTTCCTGATCGTCGCCGTGGTCGCAGGTTTCGCCGCCTATCGACTGGCGGGAGGGCCGGTCGTCACGCCCATGGTCGAGCCGACGTCGCAAAAGGCGATTGCGGCGGCGGTCATGGCCCTGGCGGTCTACGCCTCCGCCCTGGCGGCCATGGGGCTGTGCCTGAGGTTCCTCTCGACCCGCAATCCGGTGCAGCGCTACCTGTCGGACGCCTCCTACTGGGTCTACATCCTGCATCTGCCGCTGGTCATGCTGGCCCAGGTCTGGGTGCAGGACTGGCCCGCGCCGTGGCCGATCAAGCTGGTCGGCGTGTCGGCGGGCGTGCTGGGCCTCTGCCTGGTCAGCTATGAGCTGACGGTGCGTCACGGCTTCATGGGCCGGTGGCTGAACGGACGGCGCATTCCCTGGCGTCGCGCGCCCCAGGTCGCGCCGGCGGCGGCCGAATAGCTTGCCAACCTCGGCCGGCGCGTTCATCCCGAAGGCGTCGGCCGTCCCAAGGATTCGTTCCATGCCCGAAAAGCCCCGCACGCCCGAAGCCGATCTGGCCTTCCTGCGCTCCATCGTGGAGGGGGGCGGGCCGAAGGGGCACCTGACGCTGGGCGTCGCCTATCTGGCCGGGGGCCTGCTGTACGGCGGACAGTGCCTGTTCCACATCGGACAGTTCATGGGCTGGATCCGTTGGCCGGACCTGGCCAATCTGGCGGTGGTGGTCGGCGTCCTGCTGGCCTTCACGGCGGTCATGGTCTGGTCCGTGCGCGAGGACCGCAAGGCGCCCCAGCCCGGCCCCATGGCCACGCGGACGATGAACGCCGCCTTCAGCGCCACCGGCATGGCCAACCTGGCCATCGTCGCCATCTTCGGCGCGGGCGCGGTGCGGGAGCAGGACTTCTCGATCTGGCTCTACTACCCAGCCGTGGTCTTCGCCTTCCAGGCGGCGGCCTGGTACGTGGCCTGGGAGCTGAAGAAGAGAGTCTGGATGCTGGCCGTGGCCATCGGCGGCTGGCTGACGGCGGCGGCCCTGGGTCTTCTGGTGCGCGATCCGGGCCCCTACCTGGTGGTCTGCACCGCGGCCCTCTTCCTGCTGTTCGCGGCGCCCGGCTGGGTCATGACACGCGACGCCCTGAAGGCGCGGGCGGCGCGCTGATCCCATGGCGCTGGGCGATCTCGGCAAGATCGACGAGGTGATCCACGGCCGCCTGCGGCTGGGGATCATGGTCTATCTGGCCGACGCCGAGGCGGCCGACTTCACCGAGCTGAAGACGGTGCTGGAGGCGACCCAGGGCAACCTGTCCGTCCACCTGAAGAAGCTGGAGGAGGCGGGCTATGTCGCCATCAGCAAGAGCTTCGTGAACAACAAGCCCCTGACCCGGGTCGCCATCACGCCCGAGGGGCGGACGGCCTTCGCGATCTATCTGGAAGCCCTGGGCGGGCTGATCGGACGGAAGGGCTAGGCGACGCCCCAGAAACTCCTCCCCCGTTTACGGGGGAGGGGGACCGCGGAGAGGTGGAGGGGGCGACTACAGCCGCTGCGTTCAACCGGCTCTCACCATCGCCTGCCCAAGCCCGGAAGCCGCAGCCCGAACCTTCGCCCCCTCCACCACGCTGCGCGCGGTCCCCCTCCCCCGCTTCGCAGGGGAGGAGCAGGCTTTCAGCGAGCGGCGGCCTCGATGGGGTCTTCGTCCTCGATGAGGACGGCGGTCAGCTTGCGGGTTTCGCCGGACGGGTCGGGCCACTGGATGGACTGGCCCTCCTTCAGGCCGATCAGGCCCGCGCCGACGTGGGACAGGATGGAGACGCGACCCGCGTCGATGTCGGCCTCGCGCGGCAGGACCAGCTGGACGCGGCGCACCTCGGGATGGCGGTCGTCGGCGTAGTGAAGCCAGCGGTTCAGGCCGACCACGTCCCGGGGCATGTCGGCCTCGTCGTAGACCTGGGCGCGGTCCAGTTCCTGCTGCAGCAGACCGGCGGGGCCCGTTCCGGGCAGGTCGCCGACCAGGCGGTCGAGGGCGTCGAAGTCCTCGCGGCTGAGGATGATGGCGGGCAGGGCCGGAGGGCGGCCGCGGGGCTTGGCGACAGGCATGGTTTTCTCTTTTGAACTTTTGACGTGAAAGGGGATCAGGCGGCCGAGGGGCCGTCGTCGTCGCCGTCGTCTTCGGAAACGGCGGCGGGGTCAGGTCCCGACGCAGGCCCGGACAGGGGCGGCCGGGCCGGACGCCGAAAGGGCAGGATGTCGGCGCCGCGCGGGGGCGACGCAGGGGAATCGTCTTGACGATCGGTCATGACAGACGTGCTCGCGGGCGGCCGTTTCGGCCTGCGCACGCGGTCCTGGTTCAGTGGAAGGAAATGGAAAGGTTGCGAAACGACGCGCCCCGTAGCGGGCGACGACGCACGGCCGGCCGCTACGGGTTAGAAGCCTTCGACGCGGCGACCCGCGTGGGTGAGGCGTCGAGCCTGGCTGACGAAATGTTCCATAACGACTAGAGGCTGGGCCTCGGCGCGCCGAAAGTCAAACCGCCGTCATGGGAGTTCTTGTCGCATGAGCGTGCACGTTTTGGTGAGGCTTGGCTTTCGTCGCTAACCTTCGTCGGTGTCGTATGAGCCCGCATCATAGAGATAGAGCGTGATTTCATCTGCAAATGCGTGCGCCCACGTCACCGCATCAGCGACGGAAATAGCCGTGCGGACAGCATAGATGTCGCCTGAGGCGATGGATGCGCTCGGATCAGCGTTGTCATGCGACCCATCGACGTCGGGATTATGATTATCGTGCCAGGTGGCTTCTGCTACGGCGTCAATTGTCCGCCATAGGTGCAGATTGGTGCGGCGGTCGTGAATATTCGTGATCATGGAGCGACGATGGCGCATCAACGGACCCGTGTCATGGGCATCGTCAACGTCACGCCCGATAGCTTTTCCGACGGCGGCCTGCATGCGACGCAGGAGGCGGCCCTGGCCCACGCCCTGCGCCTGATCGCCGAGGGCGCCGACGTGCTGGACATCGGCGGCGAAAGCACCCGCCCGGGCGCCGAGCCGGTGGGAGAGGACGAGGAGATCGCCCGCACCCTGCCCTTGATCGCGGCCATAGGGGCGCGGTGGGACGGAATGATCAGCATCGACACCATGAAGCCGGGCGTGGCGCGCGCCGCCGTCCGGGCCGGGGCGGGCATGTGGAACGACGTGACGGCCCTGACCCATGCGCCGGACAGCCTGGCGACCGCCGCCGAACTGGGCTGCGAGGTGGTGCTGATGCACATGAAGGGCGATCCCCGGACCATGCAGGACGACCCCCGCTATGACGACGTGGTCGCGGAGGTCGCGGCCCATCTGGCCGCGCGGGCCGAGGCGGCCGAGGCGGCGGGCGTGGCGCGCGACAGGATCTGGCTGGACCCCGGCATAGGCTTCGCCAAGACCACGGCGCACAACCTGGCCCTGACCGCGCGGCTGGAGACCCTGGTCGCGCTGGGCCGGCCGGTGCTCTACGCCGCCAGCCGCAAGCGGTCGATCCGCGAGATCGACTCCACGGCCGCGGCGCCGACCGACCGCCTGGGCGGCTCGCTGGCCCTGGCCCTGGAGGGGGCGCGGCGCGGCGCGGCCATGGTGCGCGTCCACGACGTGCGCGAGACGGTCCAGGCGCTGAAGCTGCAGGCGGCCGTGAGAGCCGTCGCCGTCTGACCTATTCGAAATTCAGCTGCCAGGAGACGCCGAAGCGGTCGTTCACCCAGGCGAACCGGCGGCTGAAACCATAGTCGCCGGGCGGCATCAGGACGGCCCCTTCGTCCGACAGGGCGTCGGCCAGGCGGTCCACCTCGGCCGCGTCCCGGCACAGGTGGAAGAAGGAGGTCGAGGGGGTGAAGTCGAAGGCGTGGCGGATGGTGCTGTCGTTGGCGATCACCTCCAGCCCGTCGATGGAGACGCGGGCCAGCATGATCAGGCCGTCTCCGCCCGGCGTCCCTTCCGGATAGGGCTGGACCGACAGGGTGCGCGTGTCCGGCAGGGTCGCGGCATAGAAGTCGAGCGCGGCGCGGCAACGGCCGTTCTGGAACATCAGGAAGGGTGCGGTCGTCACGGCGCGGCCTCCGTCATGCGGTGCAGGTTGTCGAGGATCATGGTCCAGCCCGCCGTGGTGCGCTCGGCCCAGGCGGCCCAGGCGGGCGCGAGGTCATGGGTCAGGACGACCTCGCATCCCCCGTCGCGGGGAAGGAAGTCTACGGTGACGCGGGTCTTCTCGGTCGGCGCCTCTTCGACCCAGAAGTCGAAGACGACGCGGCGCGGCCGGTCGACCGCGATGAAGCGGCCCCAGTGATGGGCCGGCGTCCCGTCACGCCGCTCGACGATATGGAAGCCGCCGCCGGGCACGGGGTCGTAGTCGGTCCTTTCCATCACCCCCTCGGGCGTATGGAACAGCCACTGGCCGACGCGGGCCGGATCGACGAAGGCGTCGAAGACCCGTTCGGGCGGGTGGCGGAAGGTCTTTTCGACGCGGATTTCGACAGGGGCGGTCATCGATCCTTCCAGTCCGGCGCGCGGCTGTCGGGAAAGCGATCCAGGACGAAGCCGGGTTCCACGCCGTGCTCCAGCCAGATCTTGGCTCCGGCCATGACCAGGGCGAAACCGCCGGTGGAGTCCAGGGCGGCCGCGACGCCTTCCCCGGTCGCGGGAAAGCCCCGGTTCTCGACCGTGACCCAGGTCGCGTCGCCGCGGGGCTCGAACCGCCATTCGATCTCGGTCGGCCGCGTGGCCGTGTCCCAGTCGATCAGGATGCGACGCTCGGGCTCGATCGCCTTGACCTTCACGTCCGTGCTCACGCCGTACATGGCCCAGTCCCAGCGGACCTCCGCCCCGGGCGTCAGGGGGGCGGAGCCGCCGGTGAACCAGAAGCGGGCGGTGATCGCGGGATCGACGAAGGCGGCGAAGACCTCCGCCACGGGGCGGCGGATCAGCATGCCGGCGGAGGCGATGGGGGCAGAGGCGGCGGGGGCGGTCATGAGGCGGCTCCTTCTTCTTCCAGTCGCGCGGCGTAGGCGTCGCGCAGGGCCGTCCAGCGCGGCCAGCTCCAGGCGTGGGGCGTCTGCGTCGCCGCGTCGTCCAGGCCTTCCATGTGATGATGCCAGCCGGACAGGGTGTCGCTGACCCCGCCGCGCGCCCAGCGGCTCGGCACGCGATGGACCAGGGTCAGATGAACCCCGTCGCCGTCCGGCTCCAGCCGCCAACTGACGACGGAGTCGGGGTCGCCGAAGGTGTGCTCGAACCGGGTGAAGGGGGCGTAGACCAGGACCTGGTTGTGCTGTTCGCGGCGGTCGGGCGTGTCCGGGAAGCCCTCGGTGGCGGGCTGGCGGAAGTTCAGGTCCATGCGGCCGCCGGGGCGCGGCTCGATCACGGCCTCGGCCAGCCAGCATTTCAGGCCCTCGGGCGTGGTCAGGGCCTTCCACACCCGTTCCGGCGAATGCCGCAGGCGACGCTCGAACCGCAGTTCCCAGCCGTCTTCGGTCTCTCGCCAGGCGCCTTGGTCGGCGCGGTCCAGAACAGTCGTCGAACTCATTGGGGAAACTCCTTGTCCAGATGCGCCTCCAGGGCGTCCAGCCGGTTCGACCAGAAGCGGCGGTACTGCGAGAGCCAGGCGTCCAGCTCGGCCAGGGGGGCGGGGTTCAGGCGATAGAGGCGGCGGTTGGCGTCCTTGCGCACCGCGACCAGCCCCGCCTCGCGCAGGACCGACAGGTGCCGCGACACGGTCGGCTGGCTGATCGGCAGGGCGTCGACGAAGTCCCCGGCGGGACGTTCGCCGTCCGCCAGCATGGAGACGATGGCCATGCGGTGGGGATCGGACAGGGCTTGCAGGGCGGCGTGCATGTAAATCGTCTATCGGCTATATAGCTGAATGGCAATGTATTGGTTTCGGCGTCGCCCGGACCGACCGCCCGCTTGCCCTGGCCCTCGCCTTGGCCCATGCAGCGGCCATGTCCTGGCTGATGTCGATCAATCCGTGGGCCACGCTGGTCGTGGCCGGCCTGCTGGAGGTCCTGTGGGCCTCGGGCCTCAAGACCGTGAGCCTGCAAAGGCCGCTCGCGTCCCTGGGCGTCCTGCTCGCCCTGACCGGCAGCATGGTCCTGTTGTGGATCGCGACGCAGCGGCTGCCGATCGGCACGGCCTACGCCGTCTGGACCGGCATAGGCGCGGTCGGCGCGGCCCTGGTCGGCATGGCCGTCTATCAGGAGCCGGCCACGGCGGTGCGGATGGTCTGCATCCTGCTGATCGTCGCCGGCATCGTCGGCCTGAAGCTGTTCTCGGGAGCCCCGGCATGAGCGAAGATGAACGCATGCAAGTTCGCGCCGAAAACGCCCTCAAACAGTCTCCGGCCGCGCCGGAGACGTTAGGGAAAGCAACAAGGTCCCGCGTTCTGATCCTGGCGGGCTCCGATTCCGGCGGCGGGGCGGGCATCCAGGCCGATATCAAGGCCGTGACCATGTTGGGCGGCTTCGCGGCGACGGCGATCACCGCGATCACGGTGCAGAACACCCTGGGCGTCCACGGCGTCCACCCCCTGCCGCTGGAGGTGATCGAGGCCCAGGCCCGGGCCGTGCTGGACGACATCGGCGCCGACGCGCTGAAGACCGGCATGCTGGGCTCGGTCGAGGTGGTCGAGACGGTCGCGGGCCTGATCGACTATGCGGGCGGGGTTCCGGCCGTGGTCGACCCGGTGATGATCGCCAAGGGGGGCTCGCCCCTGCTGGAGGATCGCGCGGTCGAGGCGGTGCGGCGGCTGATGGTTCCGCGCGCGGCCCTGCTGACCCCCAATGCGCCGGAAGCCGAGGCCCTGACCGGGATCGCCGTCGCCGACCTGGACGGACAGCGCCGGGCGGGCGAGGCCCTGTTGGAGATGGGCGCGCGGGCCGTGCTGATGAAGGGCGGCCACGTGCCGGGCGCGACGGTGATCGACCTGCTGCTGACCCGAGACGGCGAGACGGTGCTGGAGAGCGAGCGCATCGACACCCGCCACACCCACGGCACCGGCTGCACCCTGGCCAGCGCCTGCGCGGCGGGAATCGCCAAGGGCCTGCCGCTCCAGACGGCGGTAGCCGAGGCCTGGGCCTATGTCGCCGAAGCCATCCGCCGCGCGCCCGGCCTGGGGCAGGGGCATGGGCCGCTGGATCATGGCTGGCCGATCCGCTGAGGCCCTTCTCCTTCAAGGAGAGAAGGACTTGGCCTCGGGTCGGAATCGCCGTCTCTGCCGCCCATGACCCTGGAAACCCGACTGATCGAGATCGTCCGCGCCGACCCGGCGCTGATGCACGTCCTGACCATGATGCGGGACCTGGACCTGCCCGACTGGCGGCTGTTCTCGGGCGCCGTCTATCAGGGGGTGTGGAACGACCGGACCGGACGACCGACCGGCTACGGCGTCAAGGACTACGACATCGGCTATTTCGATCCCGACACCTCATGGGACGCCGAGGACGTGATCATCAAGCGGGTCGCCGCCGCCTTCGAGCCGCCGTTCCGCGACCTGGTCGAGGTGCGCAACCAGGCCCGGGTGCACCTCTGGTTCGAGCAGAAGTTCGGCGAAGCCTACGAGGCCCTGACCTGCACCGACGACGCCCCGGCCCGGTTCGTGGCCCCGGCCTTCGCCCTGGCGGTGCGGCTGGAGAAGGACGACGCGATCAGCGTCGCCGCCCCCTATGGTCTGGAAGACGTGTTCGACATGGTGATCCGCCCCAATCCGACCCGCGGCCTGGCCAAGGGCTGGGACAAGGTGATCGCCAGCGCGCGCGGGCGCTGGCCCGAGATTCAGGTGATCGATCCGGCATAGGAAGAAGGGCGCGAGCCTTGCGGTTCGCGCCCTTCCGACGGAGCCCCTGACAGGGGAGGGGAAGAGGCCCCGGTTCAGTCGGCCGTCACCAGCGGCGGCCGTCGTTGTCGCGGCGCTCGTAGCGGACCTTGGCGGACAGGCTGTCGTAGCGACGATTCAGGTCCTGGCGCTCCCATCGGGTCAGGCCGCCGCGCATGTAGTTGCGCTCCAGGCGGACCAGGCCGTTCAGCTCGTCCTTCAGACGCGAGGCTTCGCGATAGCTGAGCTGGCGGGTGTGGACGCCCCGGTCGATGCGGCGCTCCAGGTTGTGCTTGCGTTGGGAGATGGGGTTCCAGCCGCGGTAGTCCTGTTCGTAGCCGTGGCCGCGCGAAGGGCCGTGGCGGTCGTAGGATTGCGCCGCGGCGGGCAGGGCGGTCGAGGCGACGGCGGTGACGGCCAGGATGGAGGCCAGGACGGGGATAAACTGCTTCTTCATGGTCTTTTCTCCTTCGCTCGGTCGCAACCGATCGGCTGCGTCGAGGCCCTAAAGACCACGCGGCGACTGAGCCCCGCCTGACGTCCCGGGTCAGAAAGCATTCATCTGCATGAGGATTTCGTCATGAAGCCCGAAGCTCTCCATCCGCCGAGCGCCTGCGTCCTGAAGGCGACAGCGACGGAGAATCCGGCGGCGGACGTTTCTCATCCTGGGGAACGGCGATAGACTGTCCGTTCAGCCCCTGTTCAGAGGCCCCTGTCTAGAAGACAAATCATGATGCCTATTCGAGCCCTCCTGCTGGCCGGCCTGATCGCCCTCGTCCCCCTGGCGGACGCGGCGGCTCAGTCGCGCGGCCGCGACCGGGACCGCGACGAGGTCAGCGCCCAGGACCGTCGCGAACCGTCCCGGTCCTATCCGGGCATGGGGCTGCGCGATGCGCCCCGCGCCGGTCCGCGCGTCGATCCCGGCGACATCGCCCGTCGCGTCCAGTCGGGCCGCCCCGGCCGCATGCTGGGCGTTCAGGAGCGCGGCGGCGACTATGTGGTGCGCTGGGAATACCCGGGCGGCCGCGTATCGGACATCCAGGTCGACGGCCAGTCTGGCCGGGTTCGCGGAGACGACTGAATGCGGGTGCTGCTCGTCGAGGACGACGTCGATCTGTCGCGCCAGTTGAAGACCGCCCTGGCCGACGCCGGATACGCCGTCGACCACGCCCCGGACGGGGAGGAGGCCTGGTTCCTGGGCGACACCGAACCCTATGACGTGGTGGTGCTGGACCTGGGTCTGCCCAAGATCGACGGCGTCTCCGTGCTGGAGCGCTGGCGCCGCGAGGGCAAGACGACGCCGGTCCTGATCCTGACGGCGCGCGGCGCCTGGTCGGACAAGGTGGCGGGCTTCGACGCCGGGGCCGACGACTATCTGACCAAGCCCTTCCACACCGAGGAGCTGCTGGCCCGCCTGCGCGCCCTGTTGCGCCGCTCGGCCGGCCATGCGGCGGCGACCCTGACCTGCGGCGGCCTGCGCCTGGATCCGCGCGCGGCGCGGGCGACGGTGAACGGCGAGCCGCTGCGCCTGACGTCGCTGGAATACCGCCTGCTGCATTACATGATGATGCACCAGGGCCGGGTCATCAGCCGGACGGAACTGGTCGAGCACCTGTACGATCAGGACTTCGACCGCGACTCCAACACCATCGAGGTCTTCGTCGGCCGTCTGCGCAAGAAGATCGGCTCCGACCGGATCGAGACCGTGCGCGGCCTGGGCTATCGCCTGTCGCCGCTGGCGGGCGAGAGCGACGCGGCCTGAGCCGGCGCCTTAACCTTGGCGCCTGAAAACCGCAGCATGATCGAGGCCGGGGCGGACGAGACGCCGTCGCGGCCGAAGGGCGGATGGGGCCGCTGGCTGGGTCGCCCGGGCCGCTCCCTGACCCGGCGTCTGATCTGGCTGGCCGCGGCCTGGATCCTGGCGGCCCTGATCGTGGCGGGCCTGCTGCTGACCTCCCTGTTTCAGGAATCGGCCCTGCGCCGCCTGGGCAACACCCTGGGCGATACGATTGACGAGGCCGTGGTCGCCTCCGTCATCCGGCCAGACGGCTCGCTGGAGGTGGGCGAGATTCAGGACGCCCGGACCCAGCGCCTTCTGTCGGGCAAGTACTGGATGGTGGCCGAGCCGACCACTGCGGGGCGACTGAGAGTCGTGGCGCGTTCCGCCTCCCTGGGCGAGGCCGAGCTGGATTACGGCGCCGACCTGGCGACCCGGCTGCAGTCCGCCTTCGGCCAGACCATCAGCTACAACGGCGAGGACGGGCCCAAGGGCGAGCCCCTGCGCATCGCGGCCAGCATGAAGCAGCTTCCCGACCGGGCCGAGCCGGTGGTCTTCTTCGCCGGCGTCGACCGGTCGGACGTGGACGCGGACACGCGCCAGTTCGCCACCGTGACCTGGGTCGCCCTGCTGCTGCTGGGCGCGGGCCTGGTCGCGGCCGTCTTCATCCAGGTGCGGGTCGGTCTGCGGCCCCTGTTCGACCTGCGCGATGAAATCTCGGACGTGCGCAAGGGGCGGTCGCACCGGGTCGAAGGCGTCTATCCGCTGGAGATCCAGCCCCTGGCGGAACAGGTGAACCGCCTGCTGGCCCATAATCAGGAGACGGTGGAGCGCCAGCGCACCCACGTCGGCAACCTGGCCCACGCCCTGAAGACGCCCCTGGCCGTCATGCTGGCCGAGGCCGGTAGTCGCGAGGGGGCCCTGAACGACATGGTGCGCCGTCAGACGCGGGTCATGCAGGACCAGGTGGATCACCATCTGCGCCGCGCCCGCGCCGCCGCCCGCGCTGCCCACGGCCTGGGCGAGCGGACCGAGGTTGGAGAGGTGCTGGACGAACTGGCCGTCATGCTGGAGCGGGTGTTCGAGGAAAAGGGCGTGGAGATCGACTGGCGCGCGCCGGACGACCTGGCCTTCCTGGGCGAACGCCAGGACCTGCAGGAGATCTTCGGCAACCTGATGGAGAACGCCGCCAAGTGGTGCCGTCGCCGGGTCCGCATCTCGGCCGGCCCGTCCCTGCCGGGCCAGATGACGGCGGTGGTCGAGGACGACGGCCCCGGCCTGCCCGCCGACCAGAGGGACACGGCCCTGAAGCGCGGCACGCGGATGGACGAGGACACGCCGGGCACCGGTCTGGGCCTGTCGATCGTCGACGAACTGACCCGCGGCTACGGCGGCCGCGTCACCCTGGCCGACAGCGACATGGGCGGCCTGAAGGTGGTGCTGGAACTGCCGGCGGCGGAGAGTTAATCCACATCGCACGTCAAGGCTGGGATCGGTTTTACGAAGAGCATTCGATTGACTTCGTATTCGGATTTCCAAAGACCCATGTGGCCGCCTCCCCACGGCGTGAGGCGCTTGCGTCCTTCGAAACGCACTTCAAAGGCGTCCAGCGGCCACACGCCGTGTTTGCTGCGATAGGTTCCAGTGCTTGGGAGCGGGTGCTCACGCCCATATCTGGGGTCGACCGCTGCGAGGCTGTAGTCGAGCCAGCCTGCGCGCTCGCTGTCGCGGTAAAGCTCGCATTCACGTCCAGGCGAGCGCCGCTCAAAAAAATCCGACCCCTCGAACATATGCAGCCAGACGCCTTCAATCACCCGGGGGCGCTCCACATACCGCCAAGCGCCGACGGCGATGGCCGCCGCCAAGCTCAATGCCAATCCGGTGATTTTCAGCCACATGGTTTCATCTATGCAGGGGCGCTTCGTGTTCGCAACAGTTCATGAACCGACGTTCGTTCGAAATTGATCGGCGGGGCGTTGGTCGGTATCATCCCTGGATGCTGAGGGTGTACTGCGATTTCAACGAATTGTCGGAAGACGGCCGCTATTGGCTGCTCTTCTATAATCAGAGGGCTTTGGCGGACGTGGTCGCGGAACTCGGATTGCGCGAAGGCGACCGCGTGTTGCTGTATCAGGACGTCGATGATTTTGAAGTCGAGACCTCGCTTCATCTCAACCGAAGCAGTCTGTTCTTTCCCAGCATGAGATTGGGCGCTTCGCCTGACTGGACGACGCGTCGTGAAATCCAAGGTTCGCAAGGCGGGGCGATCGGGCCTTGCCGAGAGAAGCTGGACTAGGCGGTCGGATTTCTGGAGGCTTCGGCCATGGCCGTGCAGGACGGTTTGATCAAGGTGCGGGCCTCCGTTCGGCTACTGTCGACGGAGGAGGGCGGACGGACAGATCCAATCAAGGGCGGCTACCGTCCCAATCACAACTTCTTCGGTCCCGACAGTCGGGAAATGACCATCGGGCTCATCGACCTGCCCGACGGGGTTGAACTGCGGCCCGGCGAAACGATGGACCTGACGATTGCGTTCTGGGCGTGGCCCGGTTTGGTCGGACAGATACATCCGGGGCGGCGATGGTCGATTCAGGAGGGCGCGCGGCTCGTCGGCGTCGGGACGGTCAAGGACGTTCTGGAATAGAGCCGCAGTTGGCTTGCGCGATCCGACCGCTCGTGTCGGGCGCGGGCTTCAACAACGCATGGATGCGCTCTGGTTCAGTCCGGACATGAAAAAAGGCCCGCCGAAGCGGGCCTTGAAGTTTGCTCTATCGAAGCGGATCAGGGGATCGGAGCGACCCAGGCGTCCGTCATTTCGTACTCGGTGTTTTCAGCACCCACGTAGATCTCGAAGCGGAAGCGCACGGCGGCGGGGTTCCTGACGAAATCGCCCTTGAAGATGCGATAGCGTTTCTGCGCGCCGGCGTTGACCGAATGGGTCGACAGGACGGTTCCGGAGGCGTCGATCTGGTGAATCGCGACCGTAGCCGGATGGGTTCCGCCCGTGCTGAGCGGCGCGCGCAGCGCCACGCCGTAGGAGAAGTCGGTTCCCGCGGGCAGGGCGCCTTGGGTGTCCTGATAGACGGACTGTCCGGCCGGCGGCGTCGGGATGGAGAACAGCAGCGAGCAGTTGGAGCTCTGTCTCGGCGCCTGCGGGTTCTGGTTGAAGGTCCAGTTCAGGTCCCCGAGACGATTCCACGGCGGCATCACGCGGCAGGTATTGCCTGTGGTCCCGCAGGATCGCGCCCTGCCGTTCCCATCCGTGCATTGCATGTGCGTGTTCTTGAGCAGATTCACACTGTTGTAGAGCGGGTCGATGTGAAACTGCGCCGGATCCCAGCCGCCGTTGTCGGCGGGGAAGATGAACGACCAGTCGTGACAGGCGACGAGATAATAGGTCGTGTTCCCGTAGTGGGCCACGCCGTCATTCGTGCCGACGCCGCACATCTGGACGGCCACGGGGTCCGGCCCGGAGACGACGCTGGAAGCCTGCCAGGCCTCCCACTTCGTCTTGCCGTATTCCTTCGTGAACATGAACACCTCGATGGCGTCCGAATTGGTGCTGTTCTGGCTGAAGTGCCACGACTTGATCGTGTCGAGGCGCTTGCCGCTCTGGTACAGATAGTCTGGATAATTGTTCCATCGCGTCAGAGACGTGCTGAACCGGTCCACGGTGGGACATTGCGGGAAGGAGGCGGTGAGATTGCTCGACGCCTGACCCTGGCCGAAGGGCGTGGTCTGGTTCTTGGGCGCGAATATCCAGGAGTCCGACAGGTCGCACTGGGCGTTTCTCCAGAACGGCTGCCAGCCGGCCCCCTGGTCATAGGTGCCCAGGGCGGAGGCGTAGTTTCCGTCGGTTCCTATGATGTCATAGGCGGAATCCCCCTCCTGGGGTCCGGAGGGCGCGCCGGGCGCGAAATAGGGAACCGTTCCCGCCCTGGTGAAGAAGAAGTTCGAAACCACTCGCGTCCGGCCGTAGAGATCGGCGATCGGATAGGAGTCGCTGATCTGAGCCAGGGGCGACTGGGTCGGCATGTCCCACTTGTGGTAGGGCAGATGCTCGCCGATGCGGAGCTTTCGCGCCGTCCCGGGGCAGGTGATCGGGTCGGCGGCGGTCGGGACGTCGTTGGCGTCGACGCAGACCTGCTGGACGAGATAGTCCTGTATCGTATCCGCCGAAGCAGGCTTCGCCTGCAGGCTCGCGGCCATGAGCACGGACAGCCAGGCCGTTCCTATGGCCAAGGATAATGATCTCATTCTTGGAATCCCCAGTTCAATTGATCGCTGTTTGATAGGGTCGCGCCGCCCGTCCTGAGCCCTGCTCAGCGGAAGGGTGGGCAGGAATATATTCTCACTTCTTTGCGTCAAAATCGGACGTAGAGATTACGGGGAGGCGGTCGTCGATCCGGTAAAAGACCCTGTTAACCCGATCAGGTCACCCTGAGGTCCGAGGCCGGAACAGGTTCGGCTCGAGGGAGCGCGCATGGCGGACCTGTCGGCCGCACGCAGAGCCGCCCTGGCTCGACTGTTCGCCGGTTGCCCGGATCGTCTGCTGGTTCAGTTGGAAACCCTGGCCGAGACGATGACGGGGGATCGCGCCTGGATTCTGCGTGAAATGGTCGAGCGCGAGGTGCTGGACCGCCGCCGTCGCGCGGTCGCCTTCGGTCCTTTGCTGCCTCTGTTCCAGCCGCGCGCCGACGGACTGGAGGGGCTGAGCTTTCCATCGTCTCTTCCCGCTCGCCTGTGGCGTCTGGCCACCCAGAAGGAGCCGGAACTGCTGTCGCAGCTGGATCGCGACGACGAGCTGTCGCGGATGGTGGCCGACCGCATCTGCCTGAGCGCCGCCGCCGTCCTGCGCGACCGTCCGGAAGCGGTCTGGCCCGACGGGCCGGCGCCGGCGCCCGAGGCGGGGCCGGAGGCCCTGGCGGACTGTTTCGACCTGGCCGCCCTGGCGCGACGGGCCGTGGACCACCTGGAGGCCTGGTTGGGACGGCCGGGACCGGAGGAGACGGCGGAGCTGAAGCTGCTGCTTCGTCAGGCGGCGGGCATGTCGCCGGACGGGGCGACGCGGCTGCTGGAGATCCTGTTCGCCTGGCTGCCGGACGCGCGGCTGATCCTGCGGGTCGTGGCCCATGCGGCGCCGGCGGCGGGCCGCGAGACGGTGATCAGCGAGAGCGAGCTGTCCGTCTTCGTCGACCGGGTGGTGACGGCGCTGACACGGCGCGCGGGCGAGGCGGCGGCCTTCGATCCGGCGGCGCCGGACGCCGATCCTGCGCGCTGGAAGGCGGACCTTGACTGGTGCGCCGAGACCCTGGCCGAGATCGACGTCAGCCTGCCGGTCAAGGCGGAGGGCGCCTGGGCACGGGCGGTGCGACAGGCGCGGGTGAAGATCGCCCTGCGCCTGTCGGAGCTGTTCAGCGCGGCGGAGCGGGCGACGGACGCGGTCCTGCCGGTCGAGCGCACGGCTCTGAGCGGACGGATGACGCGGCCGACGCCCCGGCTGGATCAGGCGATCGAGCCCGAAGCGTCGCGTCGCGCTCGGGCCTTGGCCGCCGTCCTGGGCCAGGTGCGCGGTCCGGCCGTGGTGTTCGGCTGTGAGGCCGAGCGGCGGCACGCGGCCGAGGGTCTGACCGGGCGACTGGCCGTCTGGGCCGACGAGGCGATCGAGCGGCTGAACGACGGCCTGGCGCCGGACGAGACGACGGCCCGGGCGCGCATCGCCCTGACCGGCGAACTGCTGGGGCTGATCGGCGCGCGGGAGGCGCAGAGGACGGTGCGCCGCCGCCTGGCCTCGTCCGACGCGTTTTCAGGCTCCGGTGCGACCTCTGGAGCCTCGCGTCGCACGGCCTGATAAGTTAGAGCGGCGGCATGACGATCTTCTGGATCATGACGGGACTGGCCACGGCCCTGGCGGGGCTGCTGGTGCTGGCCGGGGCGCGACGCGGCGTGGAGGCCGAGGCGGGCGTGGATCGCGACGCCGCCGGGCGCGAACTGGCCGAGCTGGACCGATTGAAGGCGCGCGGCCTGCTGGACGAGGCGGGCTGGACCGCCGCACGGGCCGAGGCGGGGCGGCGGCTGCTGGCCGCGCGGCGCGACGCGCGGGCGCCGCTCGCGGGGCCGAAGGACCGGGTCTGGGTCCTGGCCGGGATCGGGGCGACAGCGGTCGTTTCCCTGGGCCTCTACTGGTTCGCGGGCGCGCCGGGCATGGCGGATCAGGCCTATGAGACGCGGGTCCGCGACTGGGCGTCTTCGCCCGACACCCTGGAGCCGGCCCAGGCGGCGGCGGTCATCGGCCGCATCGTCAAGGACCGGCCCGACGATCATCGCGCCCTGACCCTGTTGGGCGCCGCCCGGTTCGAGGCGGGCGATCCGCTCGGCGCGGCCTCGGCCTTCCGCCGGGCGCTGGCGATCCGGCCGGACGACGCCCAGAGCTGGGCGCGGCTGGGCGAAAGCCTGGTGCGGGCCGCCGACGGCCAGGTGAACGGCGACGCCGAGGCCGCCTTCCGTCAGGCGCTGAAGATCGATCCGGGCCAACTCGGCGCCCGCTACTTCCTGGGCGAGGCGGCGCTGAAGCGTGGCGACCGGGCGGGCGCGGCCGAGGCCTGGGAGCCGCTGATCGCCGCCCTGGACCCGACCGACCCGCGCCGGGCCGACCTGCGGCAGAGACTTCAAGCGCCTTCGGGCGGGGCCGGATGAGCCCGCCGTGCAACCCTATCGTGATGTCTTGAGATGAGCTGGCTTCCCAAATCGCCCAAGGCGCGGCGTCGCCTGTGGATCGTGGCCGCGGCCGCGCCCGTGCTGGCCCTGGCGGTCGGCCTGTCGCTGTGGGCCATGAAGGACAACGTCACCTATTTCTTCTCGCCGTCCGAGGCGACCGAGGCGGCGGCGCCGGCGGGCCGGGTCATCCGCCTGGGCGGCCTGGTCGAGGCCGGAAGCGTGCACAAGGGCGCGGACGGGACGGTGGTCTTCGTCGTCACGGACAATGCGGGGCGCAGCACGGTCAGCTATCACGGCGACCTGCCCGACCTGTTCCGCGAGGGGCAGGGGATCGTGGCCCAGGGCGCCTTCCGCCCCGACCGCACCTTCGAGGCCAGCCAGGTCCTGGCCAAGCATGACGAGACCTATATGCCGCGCGAAGTCGCCGACCGGCTGAAGGAAAAGGGCGAGTGGCGGCCCGAGACGGGCGAGGCCCCGCCGACCAATGCGAGCCGCAGCCTGTGATCGTCGAACTGGGCGCCTATGCGCTGATCCTGGCCCTGGTGCTGGCGGTCCTGACCACGGCCCTGGCGACGCTCGGCCGCCTGAGGCTGAGCCCGGTCTTCGCGGGGGCGGGCGGCGGCGCCCTGATCGCCTCGGCGGCGGCGACGGGCCTGGCCTTCGCCGCCCTGATCTACGCCTTCGCCGTGTCGGACTTCTCGGTCTCGAACGTGGCCATGAACAGCCATACCGACAAGCCGATGCTGTACAAGGTCGCCGCCGCCTGGGGCAGCCATGAAGGCTCCCTGGTGCTGTGGTGCCTGGTCATGACCGGCTTCGGCGGGGCTCTGGCCCTGGCGCGCGGCCTGCCGTTCGGGCTGAAGACCTCGGCCGTGGCGACGCAGGGGGCGCTGTCGACCCTCTTCCTGGCCTTCGCCGTCTTCACCTCCAACCCCTTCGCGCGATTGGACCCGGCCCCGGTCCAGGGGGCGTCGCTGAACCCCCTGCTGCAGGACCCGGCGCTCGCCTTCCATCCGCCGCTGCTCTACGCGGGCTATGTCGGGTTTTCGGTCTGTTTCTCCCTGGCGGTCGCCGCCCTGATCGAGAAGCGGGTCGATCCGGCCTGGGGGCGCTGGGTGCGGCCGTGGGCCCTGGCGTCCTGGGCCTTCCTGACCGTCGGCATCCTGTTGGGCTCCTTCTGGGCCTATTACGAGCTGGGCTGGGGCGGCTGGTGGTTCTGGGATCCGGTCGAGAACGCCTCCTTCATGCCATGGCTGGCGGGCGCGGCCCTGCTGCACTCGGCCATCGTCACCGAACGGCGCGGGGCGCTGGCCGGATGGACCGTCTTCCTGGCCATCCTGGCCTTCACCTTCTCCATGCTGGGGGCCTTCCTGGTGCGCTCGGGCGTGCTGACCAGCGTCCACGCCTTCGCGGTCGATCCGCAGCGGGGCATGATGCTGCTGGCCATCCTCGGGGTCGCGGCGGGCGCGGCCTTCATCCTGTTCGCCTTCCGGGCGCCGGCGATCCGGTCGGGCGCGGCCTTCGCCCCGATCAGCCGCGAAGGCGCCCTGGTGCTGAACAACCTTTTCCTGACGGCGGCGTCGGCGACGGTCCTGCTGGGCACCCTCTATCCGCTGATCCTCGAGGGGATCTCGGGGGCGACCATTTCGGTGGGCCCGCCCTATTTCAACGCCACCTTCGTCCCCCTGCTGGTGGTCGCCTGCCTGATCCTGCCCGCCGGACCCCTGCTGGCGTGGAAGCGCGGTGATCTGAAGGGGGCCTTGCAGCGGCTGTGGCTGGCGGCGGGCCTGGCCCTGGTCGCGGCCCTCGCCGCCTTCCTGCTGTTCGAACCGAAGAAGGCGCTGACGGCGGCGGGCCTGGGCGTCGGGGCCTGGCTGATCTTCGGCGCCCTGGCCGAACTGGCGACGCGGACCAAGGCCTTCCGCGCGCCGCTGGCCGAGACCCTCCGTCGGGCCAAGGGCCTGCCGCTGGGCGCCTGGGGCATGACCCTGGCCCATGCGGGGCTGGGCGTCTTCATCCTGGGGGCTGTGGTCGAGACCGGCTTCAAGACCGAGGCGGCGGCGGCCCTTCCCCTGGGCGGCGAGATTTCGTCGGGGCCGTGGAAAGTCACGTTGGACGCCGTCGAGGTGATCGAGGGGCCGAACTATCTGGCCGAGCAGGGACGGCTGACGGTCGCTCCGGCGACCGGAAACGCGGTCGAGCGCGCCGTCACCGCCGAGCGCCGTTTCTTCCCGGCGGGCGGACAGACCACGACCGAGGTGGGCCTCGACTTCCGCGGCCTGGACGACGTCTATGTGGTCATGGGCGAGCGGGCCGCGACCGAGGCCGGCGAGCCGGCCTGGACCGTGCGGGTCTATTACAATCCCTGGGCGCGACTGATCTTCCTCGGTCCGCTGATCATGGCCCTGGGCGGGGTGCTGTCCCTGCTGGACCGGCGGCTGCGAGTCGGGGCCGGATCGCGCCGCAAGACGGAGGACAGGGCATGAGGCGCCTGCTTCCCCTGGCGGCGGCCCTGGCTCTGACGGCGGGCGCGGCCCTGGCGGAACCGCCCCCTGCGCCGGACCGCCCCCTGCCCGACGCCGCGCAGGAGGCGAGGGCCCGCGCCCTGTTCTCCGACATCCGCTGCGTCGTCTGCCAGCACGAATCCATCGCCGACAGTCCGGCCGGCATCGCCGCCGACATGCGCCGCCTGGTCCGCGAGGAGATCGCGGCCGGCAAGAGCGACCGCGCCGTGCGCGACGACCTGGTGCGCCGCTACGGCGACTATATCCTGTTCCAGCCGCCGGTGCGGGCCGGAACCTGGCTGCTGTGGTTCGGGCCCTTCGCCCTGGTCGCGGCGGCGATCGCCCTGTTCGTCGTCCGCGCGCGTCGCCGCCGGGTCGAGGTCGAGCCCCTGACGGCGGAGGAGGAGGCGGCCCTGGCGGCCCTGACCGCCGCGTCGTCTAACGAAACGGAAAGCCTTCCGCCGCGATCCTGACGCAGTCGCGCCACACGGCGAACGATGATCGGGATCAACCATCTGTACAGGCGCGGCATTGGCTTAAGCCCAAACGCCCTATATCCATGGTCAACGGGGCTTTTAGAGTCCCGGCTTTCAGGACTGCAAGGACGACGATGCTGAAGCGCAAGGAGTTCATTCTGGGGGCCGCTGTCGGCCTGACCTTCGCCGCCGCCGCGACGGCGGGCGGGGTCATCAACTGGCCGGGCGCCCAGGCCGCCCCCGCCGCCCAGGCGGCCGGACAACTGGTCCCCTCGGCCGGGGCCGCAGGGCTCGCCTTCGCCCCGCCCCAGGGCGCGCCGCTCAGTTTCGCCGACATCTTCCAGCAGGTCGCGCCCGCCGTGGTGCAGATCGACGTGACGACGCGGGTCAAGCGTCCGCGC
The DNA here is from genome assembly GCF_040549405.1 of Brevundimonas faecalis. NCBI lineage: Bacteria > Pseudomonadati > Pseudomonadota > Alphaproteobacteria > Caulobacterales > Caulobacteraceae > Brevundimonas > Brevundimonas faecalis. Next base: position 370,486 of record NZ_JBEPTF010000001.1, read on the forward strand.
GGCGTGATTCAGATCCCCGGCTTCGGCGCCGTGCCGGTTCCCGGCGCGCCGGGCGGTTCGGGCGAGGGCGAGGACGATTCCACCACGGCCCAGGGCGCCGGCTCGGGCTTCTTCATCTCCGCCGACGGCTACATCGTCACCAACAACCACGTGGTCGAGAACGCGGAGGAGATCACCGTCCGCCTGAACGACGAGCGTGAGCTGAAGGCCCGCCTGATCGGGCGCGATCCCCTGACCGACCTGGCGGTGATCAAGGTCGAGGGCTCGGCCTTCCCCTTCGTCTCCTTCGAGGACAAGGCGGAGCCGCGCGTCGGCGACTGGGTCATTGCGGTCGGCAACCCCTTCGGCCTGGGCGGCACGGCGACGGCGGGCATCGTCTCGGCCAAGTCGCGCGCCATCGGCGGCAACGAGAACCCCTATACCGACTTCATCCAGATCGACGCTGCCATCAACCGGGGCAACTCGGGCGGACCGACCTTCGACATCTACGGCCGGGTCATCGGCGTGAACACGGCGATCTTCTCGCCGACCGGCGGCTCGGTCGGCATCGGCTTCGCCATTCCCGCGGGGATCGCCAAGGAGACGACGGATCGCCTGATGCGCGGCGAGAAGATCGAGCGCGGCTACCTGGGCGTGACCATCGGCAATCTCACCAACGAATACCGCGAAAGCCTGGGCCTGCCGGCAGGCACCAAGGGCGCCTACATCACCGACGTGACGGCGGGCGCGCCGGGCGAGCAGGGCGGCCTGCAGGCGGGCGACGTGGTCGTCAGCCTGAACGGGCGTCCGATCGTGGGCAGCAACGAACTGACCCGCGCCGTGGGCGCCGCCAAGCCCGGCGACACCCTGCGGCTGGAACTGCTGCGCGAAGGCCGTCGCCAGACGATCAACGTGCGTGCGGGCACCCGTCCGGCCAACCTGGGCGCGGCCGAGGCTCAGACTGAGGAGGGCGCCGAGACCCCGGCTCCCGGCGCCGCCGTCGGCGAGACGGTCGAGGGCCTGACCCTCGCCCCGATCAGCCCGGCCCTGCGCACCCGCTACGACCTGCCCGCCGAGGCGCGCGGCGTGGTGGTGACGGCGGTGGAGGCCCGCTCCGAGGCCGGACGCCTGCGCTTCCAGCCCGGCATGGTGATCGTCCAGGCCAACGGCCGGAACGTCACGACCGTTCGCGAACTGCGCGACGCCGTGGCGGCCGCGCGCACGGCGGGACGTCCCGGCGTCCTGCTGCTGGTGCGGACCAGCAGCGGCAATGCGCCGATCGTCCTGCCCTTCGCCAAGTCTGAATAAGGCGTAACTCACGGGATCGGCGGCGATGCGCTAACATCGCCGCCGAATCTGTTTTTGGAGGGGCCCATGCGTATTCTGGTGGTCGAGGACGACGCCGAGGCGGCGACCGCGATGGTGCGGGGACTGACCGAGGCGGGGCATGACGTCACCCATGCGGTGGACGGCGCCTTCGGCCTGCTGGAGTCGCAGAAGGGCGGCTACGACGTCTATGTCGTGGACCGTATGATGCCGCGCCTGGACGGCGTCGGCATGGTCGAGACCGTCCGCAAGGGCGGGGACCAGACCCCCGTTCTCTTCCTGTCCGCTCTGGGCGAGGTCGAGGATCGCGTGACGGGCCTCAAGGCCGGCGCCGACGACTATCTGGTCAAGCCCTACGCCTTCGCCGAACTGATCGCCCGCGTCGAGGCACTGGCCCGCCGCCGCGAGACCGGCGGCGTCCAGACCGTGCTCAAGGTCGGCGAGCTGGAGATGAACCTGATCGGCCGCACCGTGCATCGCGAGGGCAGGGAGATCGACCTCCAGCCCCGCGAGTTCCAACTGCTGGAATTCCTGATGCGCCACGCCGGCCAGTCGGTGACGCGCACCATGCTGCTGGAGAAGGTCTGGGAATACCACTTCGACCCCCAGACCAACGTCATCGACGTCCACATCAGCCGCCTGCGCTCCAAGATCGACAAGGGCTTCGACAAGGCCATGCTGCAGACCGTGCGCGGCGCCGGGTATCGGCTGGAGGCGTAAGGCTTGCGGCGGCCTTCTCCCTCCCCGTTCGGGGAGGGGGGGCGCTGACGCCCTGCTTGGGATTTGACGTATGGACGGCGCAAGGATGGAAAAGGACGCGGTTGAGGCCGCCCCCTCCACCGCTTCGCGGTCCCCCTCCCCCGTAAACGGGGGAGGAGACGGCGTTGCGCCTCATATCCTCCCCTGCGTAGCGGGGGAGGGGGACCGCCGCAGGCGGTGGAGGGGGCGAGCGCTTGGCGCGCCGTTCCCCAATCTTCGATCTGCTTTTGAAGGCGGCTTCGCCGCATGAAGCTCCCCTCCCTCTTTCGGCGCACGCCCTTCCGGCTGACCCTGCTCTTCCTGGCGCTTTTCGTGACCACGGCCAGCGCGGTCCTGGCCTATGTCTATCTGGCCTCGGCGTCCGAGGCGCGGGCGCGGGCCGAGGCGGGGGTCAAGAGCGAGGTCGAGGCCCTGACCGCCGTCTATCGGACGCGGGGCCTGGACGCCCTGAATCAGGCCCTGGTGGACCGCACGCTGCGGGGCGGCTCCTACCTCTATCTGTTGATGGACAAGGACCGGAAGACCATCACCGGCAACATCTCGACCTCGCCCCTGGACCCGGGCGAGGTCGTGCAGGGCGGCCGGTGGGAGAGCTTCCGCCTGACGGACACGGACGACGAGGGACGGGTGCGCCGGCGCCAGGCCATCGGTGTGGAAATGCCCCTGTCGGGCGGCGAGCAGCTGTTCGTGGGCGAGGACATCGGCGACATCGAGGCCTATCTGGCCCGCCTGACCCAGGCCCTGTGGGGCGCTATGATCATGGTTCTGGTGCTGGGCGTCGGCGGCGGCCTGTGGGTCAGTCGGGGCGTGGAGCGGGCTATGGGCGGCCTGAACCGCGTGGTCGGTGCGGTCCAGGAAGGCGACCTCAAGGCGCGCGTGCCCGACCGCCATTCGGGCGACGAACTGGACGAACTGGGCCAGGGGCTGAACGGCATGCTGGATCGGCTGGAGGCCTCCATGGCGTCGATCCGGCACGCGGGCGACGCCATCGCCCACGACCTGCGCTCGCCCCTGACGCGGATGCGGGCCAAGATGGAGGCGGCCCTGATCGACGCCGAGGCGGGACGGACCTCGGGCGTGGACGCCTTGGGCGTGGCCCTGGACGAGACCGACGCCCTGCTGAAGACCTTCAACACCGTCCTGGCCATCGCCCGGCTTCAGGCCGGCGGCGCGCCCGACCCCCGGCTGTTCGACGCCGCCGATCTGGCCGTCGACATGGCCGAACTCTACGAGCCTGCGGGCGAGGACAAGGGCCTGGAGTTCAGCGCCGAGATCGAGAAGGGCCTGATGATCGAGGGCAACCAGCCCTTCCTGGCCCAGGCCCTGGCCAACGTCATCGACAATGCGATCAAGTACACGCCCGAGGGCGGGGCCGTGATGTTCCGGGCGCGTCGACGCTCGTCCGGCGAGATCGAATTCTCCGTCACCGACAACGGGCCGGGCGTGCCGGACGAGGATCGGGATCGGGTGTTGCAACGCTTCGTCCGGCTGGACAACAGCCGGACCGAGCCGGGCTCCGGCCTGGGCCTGTCCCTGGTGACGGCGGTGGCCGAGGCCCACGGCGGCCGGGTGCAACTGGACGAAGGGCCGGGAGTCTATGACGGGCGCGGTCCGGGACTGCGCGTCGCCCTCGTCCTGCCGCCCGCGAACGCCGCCATGGACAACTCGGCGGGCGGGAGCGCGGACGCATGAATCTGGGAGACGCCCTGCGCCCCTGCGGGCCCGTGCGCGACCGCGAGGCGGCGGACCGCATCCGCGAACGCCTGATCGAGGCGGCGGACCAGGACGGCTGGCGCGACAGCCTGGACCGGGCCTGGGCGGCGCTGGAGCCGGTCTTCGCGGCTTCGCCCTATCTGGGCGGGCTGGTCCGACGGCGGCCGGACAGCCTGCGGCTGATCCTGGAGACGGAGCCCGAGGCGCGCCTGGAGGCTGTCCTGGCCGCGACCGACGCCGTCGACGGCCCGCCGGACGAGGCCCGGACGCCCTTGCGGCGCCTGAAGGCCGACCTGCACCTGCTGACGGCCCTGTCGGATCTGGGCGGGGTCTGGGACCTGAATCAGGTGACGGGCGCCCTGTCCCGGTTCGCCGATGCGGCGGCGCGCGCGGCCCTGCGCTGCACCGCCCACGACTGGCGGCGGCGCGGCAAGCTGATCTCGGCGCCGGACGATCCGCGCGGTCCCGTTCCCGGCCTCTTCGTCCTGGCCATGGGCAAGGGCGGGGCGTTCGAGCTCAACTATTCCTCGGACATCGACCTGTCGCTCTTCTTCGAGCCCGAGGCTCTCGAAAGCGCCCTGGCCGAGGGGACGGAGATCCAGGGCTTCGTCAACCGCCTGGCCCAGGGTCTGGCGACCCTGCTGACCGAGCGGACGGCGGACGGCTACGTCTTCCGCGTCGATCTGCGGCTGCGGCCCGACCCGTCCTCGACCCCGCCGGTGGTGGCCGCGCCCATGGCCCTGGCCTACTACGAATCCGTCGGCCAGAACTGGGAAAGGGCGGCCTTCATCAAGGCCCGGGTCTGCGCCGGGGACATTGCGGCGGGCGCCGATTTCCTGAAGGCCCTGACGCCCTTCGTCTGGCGCCGCAGCCTGGACTATCAGGCCGTGCTCGACATCCAGTCGATCAAGAAACAGATCCACGTCCACAAGACGGGCGAGGGGCTGGAGGCCGCCGGCGCCAATCTGAAGCTGGGCCGGGGCGGCATCCGCGAGATCGAATTCTACGTCCAGACCCAGCAGCTGATCCTGGGCGGCCGGGACGCGGGCCTGCGGTCGCCGCGCACGCTGGAGGCCCTGGACGCCCTGACCGAGCGCGGCCACGTGCCGACGGCGGCGCGCGACGAACTGGCCGCCGCCTATGTCGAGCTGCGCGACCTGGAGCATCGGGTCCAGATGCTGGCCGACGAACAGAGCCATGTCCTACCGGTCGAGCCGGACCGGCGCGCCGACGTGGCCGCCCTGGCGGGCGAGGACGACCTGGCCCTGTTCGACGCCGGGGTCGAAGGCCTGCTGATGGGGGTCAACCAGCGCTACGGCGAGCTGTTCGAGGGCGGCGAGGAACTGTCCTCGCCCTACGGCAGCCTGGTCTTCACCGGGGTGGAGAACGACCCCGGCACCCTGGAGACCCTGCGCCGCATGGGCTTTTCCGAGCCGGCGACGGTGTCGGACACGATCCGCAGCTGGCACCACGGGCGCATTCCCGCGACGCGGACGGCCCGGGGACGCGAGCTCTTCACCCGCCTGGCGCCGCAGCTTCTGACCGCCGTGGCCGGGACGGGGGCGCCGGACGACGCCTTCCGCCGCTTCGCCGTCTTCTTCTCGGGCCTGAGCGCGGGAGTCCAGGTCCAGGCCCTGTTCCTGAACCAGCCCAAGCTGTTCGAACTGGTGGTCGGGGTCATGGCCTTCGCCCCGCGCCTGGCCCGCGCCCTGGGCCGCCAGCCCCAGGCCCTGGACGGGGTGCTGGACGCCCGCTTCCTGACGGCCCTGGGCACCGACACCGGCCTGGCCGACCAGGTGGTGCGCGAGGGGCGCGAGGCGGACGATTTCGAAAGCGCCATGAACGCCGTGCGCCGCCTGCATCGCGAACAGGTCTTCCGCATCGGCATGCATGTCGTGACCGGCCGGACCACGGCCGAGCAGGCGGGCCTGACCAACACCTCCCTGGCCGACGCCTGCATGCGCGCCCTCGCGCCGGCCGCCCTGGCCGAGGCCGAGCGCATGGGCGGCGCCTTCCCCGGCGCGGTCGCCGTGGTCGCCCTGGGCAAGGCCGGATCGCGCGAGATGACGGCCGGCTCCGACCTGGACCTGATGACCGTCTACGCCGCCCCGCCCGAGGCCCTGTCGGCGGCCAGGGGCTGGAGCGCCGACCTCTTCTACGGCCGTTTCACTCAGCGCCTCATCGCCGCCCTGTCCGCCCATACGGCCGAGGGCGGCCTCTACGAGGTGGACATGCGGCTGCGCCCCACGGGCTCCAAGGGACCGGTGTCCGTGCGGCTGGAGGCGCTGGAGGACTATTACGCGACCGAGGCCGACACCTGGGAGTTCATGGCCCTGACGCGCGGCCGCCTGGTCTGGGCCAGCGACCCGGCCTTCGGCGCCCGGGTCGAGGCGGCGCTGGAGGCGGCCCTGCGACGGCCGCGCCCGGGCGTGGACGTGGCCCGAGACGTGCGGGCCATGCGCGACCTGATGGACCGCGAGCGCCGGCCCAAGGGCTTCTGGGACCTGAAGCTGTCGGCCGGGGGCCAGGTGGACGCCGAATTCGTGGCCCAGTACCGCCAGCTGTGCGCCGCGACGGCGGGCGCGCCCCTGACGGTCTCCACCCTGGAGGCGCTGCGCGACGATCCCGTCCTGGCCGAGAGCTGGCGCACGCATCAGCAACTGGCCCAGCTGACGGCCTGCGCCTTCGACGGCCGGGGCGACCCTGAGGCCGAACCCGCCGGCTTCCAGCAACGCCTGGCCGCCGCCGTCGGCGCCGAAAACTTCGAGGATCTGAAGGCTCGCCTGACCGACCTTCGCCGCCGCGCCCGCGCCGCCTTCGACGCCGCCCTGCCGGGCTAAGCAAACTCCTCCCCTGCGAAGCGGGGGAGGGGGACCGCGCGTAAGCGTGGTGGAGGGGGCGAAGGGTCGGGCGTCGGTTTCCAGGTCAGGACGGGACGGCGGTTGGAAATCGGTCGGCCCTCGTGCGTGTGGTCGCCCCCTCCACCGCTCTGCGGTCCCCCTCCCCCGTAAATGGGGGAGGAGTCTTGAAGACGGGCCTCGCGACGGAAACCCGTCCGACCCGCGTTCAACCTCTCGACAGGGTGTTTTCGGGCCTTCGCCCGTGGAGAACCATCGAGATGAAAAAGACCATCGGCGGCGTGGCCGCCATAGCCCTTCTGACCGCCTTCGGCGGCGTCGCCGTCGCCCAGACGGCCGCGCCCGCCCAGCCGCAACGTCCGGCTCGTGCGACCATGGCCCAGCCTGTGACCCAGGCTGAGTTCGTCCAGCGCCGGGTGGAGCGCCTGCGCGCCGCCGACGCGAACGGCGACGGCTCGGTCACGGCCGAGGAAATGCGCGCCGCCGGCCAGGCCAAGCGCGCCGAGCGTCGCGCGGCCCGGTTCGACCGCCTGGACGCGAACAAGGACGGCGCGATCAGCCGCGCCGAGTTCGACGCCCCGCGCGCGGCCGCGAACGGCGAGCGCGCCGGACGCGAGCAGGGCCGCCGCATGGCGCACGGGCCAAGACACGGCGAGGGACGCGGCGCCCGCCATATGGCGCGCGGACCGCAGGGCGGCGGGGCCCGCTTCCCCATCGTCATCGCCGAGACCGAGCGCAAGGCCAATGAGGCCTTCGTCCGCATGGACGCGAACCGCGACGGAACCCTGACGGTCGAGGAGCGTCGCGCCGCCATGCAGGCGCGCCGCGCCGAAATGCGCGAAAAGCGTCAGGAGCGCCGTAACGCCGCTCCGGTCGCGGCTTCTGCGGCGTCGCCTTCGACGCCCGCTTCGGAGTAAGGTCGGTGTCGGGGAAGGCGGTCCGACCGTCGGCCCGCGTCCTGAACGGCGAAAGAGGCTGGATTGGCGAAGACCGCCGACCCCGACGAGGATCTGGTGCGCCGCGTGGGCGAAGGCGACCCCGCGGCCGTCCAGGCCATGGTCGCCCGCAAGCTGCCGCGCATGCTGACGCTCGCCCAGCGCATGCTGGGCGACGCGGGGGAGGCTGAGGACGTGGCCCAGGAAGCCATGCTCAGGGCCTGGCGCCAGGCGCCGCGCTGGACGCCCGGCCAGGCCAAGTTCGACACCTGGCTGCACCGGGTGGGCCTCAACCTCTGCTACGACCGGCTGCGTCGTCGGCGTGAGACGCCGACCGACGCCCCGCCGGAACGGATCGACGACGGTCCCGCGCCCGATCGCGGCCTGCTGGCCATGGAGACCGGGGCGCGGGTCGAGGCGGCCCTGGCGAAACTGCCCGAGCGGCAGCGCGAGGCCATCGTCCTGTGCCATTATCAGGAACTGGGAAACATAGAGGCCGCCGGGCTGATGAGCATCAGCGTCGAGGCCCTGGAAAGCCTGCTTTCGCGCGGTCGCCGCGCCCTGCGGCAGGCTCTGGCGGATCTGGCGCCCCATGCGGCGGCGGGTGAAACGAAGACGGTGAAAGGTTAAAGGCGGGGGCTGGAAACCATGACGATGACGTTCGAGCGTTTTGAACATCTGGCCGACGCCTACGGCGGCGACCTGCGGCGCTGGCCCGAGGCCGAGCGTGAGGCCGGGCGCGCCCTGGCGTCGGCGGATCCGCGCGCGGCGGGCCTGCTGGCCCAGGCGGACCGGCTGGACGTCCTGCTGGACGCGGCGCCGCGACCGGCCGTGTCCCACGCCCTGCGCGAACGCGTTATCGCGGCGGCGGCGGTGGCTGGGCTCAAGCCGCGTCGCGGCCGGGCGCCGGGCCTGTTGGCCTGGCTGTCGGGCGCCGGATGGGCGGCGGCGGCCTGCGCCGGCGTGGTCTTCGGCATCAGCCTGACCGCTCACATGACCGCCGACGTCCAGGCCGACGCGGTCCTCTATCAGGCCAGTCTGGCCGGCGCGGACGACACGGAGGTCCTGGGCGGATGAGCATGAAGAGCCTGAAGATCGCCCTGGCCGTTTCGGTGGCCGTCAACCTCTTCGCCCTGGCGGCGGGCGGGGCCATATGGGTGATGCGCGACAAGGTCGAGGAACGCGTGGCCGAGGCGCGGCGTCCCGGGCGGGGCGAGTCCGTCTGGAACGTGGTGGACCGCATGCCCGCCGCCGTGCGCGACCAGGTCAAGCAGGGCCTGCGCGCCTCCGCCATGGAGGCCCGGCCCGATTTCGAGGAGGCCCGCGCGGCCCGTCGCGAGGCCATCGCCCTGGCCGGCGCTCCGACCTTTGATCCGGTGGCCGTGTCCGCGCTGCTGGAACGTTCGCGCGCCTCGGAGGCCCGGGGCCGCGCCCGGCTCGAGGCCGGCGCCGTCGAGACCCTGTCCCGTCTCAGCCCCGAAGACCGCAAGGCCTTGGCCCCCATCCTCTCCCGCCATAAGCCGCACCGCGGCCGCGACGAAAAGGCGGGCGCCGCTTCAGACAAGAAACCGCACTGATGCCTCTTCTCCCTCCGCCTTTGGGGGAGGGTGGCGCTTCACTCCTCCCCTGCGAAGCGGGGGAGGGGGACCATGCGCAGCATGGTGGAGGGGGCGAAGGTTCGGGCTCCGGTTTCCAGATCAGGGCGGGACGGCGGTGCAAACAACTCGGCCGTCGCACGTGCAGCCGCCCCCTCCACCGCTCCGCGGTCCCCCTCCCCCGTGAACGGGGGAGGAGTCAGGTCGGCCCCCTAAAACACCCCAAAAAAGATAGATTTCCGATCTCGCCATCCTAATTTCGTCATTCCGACCTTTGAAATCATTCGACTTTCAGGAAATTTCGGCCTGACGACCTAGCACGGTCTCCAGCGGCCTCATAATGGCGTTCCCCCATCTTCTGGGGTGAACCGGAGGGCGAGATGGACCAGCAAGCGACCCGCGCGGACGAACCGCACTACGAATACGTCTACATCTACGGCGACGACGACGATCCCCGGCCGGATCGTGAAGACGGGCGCGGCGGCTATCGCCGGGCCTCGGACGAGACCTGGGCCCTGGCCCGTCACGACTATCTGGCCGGCGACAGCGCCGAGGCCGTCTGCGACCGCTACGACCTGCGCGAAGGGACCCTGCGCCATCGCGCGGCGGCCGAGGGCTGGCGTCGCCGCGACCAACCCGATCCCGAGCCCGTGGACCTGGAGGCCGAACTGGCCGCCGGCCTGCCCGACTACGCCGACATGGCCCGTCACGCCCTGGTCCGCCTGAACCGCGCCGTCCTGGCCGGCCGCTCGACCGAGGCCGCCCGCTGGATGCGGCTGCACGAACGCCTGCTGACCCTGGCCCAGGCGGAACAGGACCGCGCCGAAAAGGCCGCCGCCGCCGAACCCAAGCCCGAACCCCGCCTCACCCTGGCCGAGCGCAAGGCCCGGCTGGACCGCCACACCCTCAGCCTCGGCCGCGCCATGTCCGGCCTCGATCCCGCCGAACCCGCCAACCGCCTCCTCGCCAAGCTCGCCGCCGAATGCCTCGTCGGCCTGGCCCGACTGGAGGAAGGGGATGATTCAGACGATTCAGACCCTGTTTCACAAACACCCGCCGACGCCTCTCCCGCTCCGCTCACAGAGACCGGCCAAGCGGCGCCGGACCACTGAACTCCTCCCCTGCGAAGCGGGGGAGGGGGACCGCGCGTAGCGTGGTGGAGGGGGCGAAGGTTCGGGCTTCGGTGTCCAGGTCAGGACGGAACGGCGGTGAGAACCGGCCGGCCGTGGCGCATGCGTCCGCCCCCTCCACCGCTCTGCGGTCCCCCTCCCCCGTGAACGGGGGAGGAGTCAGGTCGGCGCACCTCCCGAAACCTAAGCCTGATCAGGCGGCGCGGGACTGGACGCGTTGGGGCGGGACGCCGACGGGGGCCATGGCGCCTTCGGGGGCGCGCAGGGGCAGGTCGAACCAGACGGTGGTGCCGCGTCCCGGCTCGCTCTCGATGATCATATGGCCCTGGTGCAGTTCGATCAGGGACTTGGTCAGGGCCAGACCCAGGCCCGTGCCCTGGGTGGTCTTGGAATGCTGGCCCTCGACCTGTTCGAAGGGCTGGGCCAGGCGGTCCAGGTCGTGGGCGGCGATGCCGATGCCGGTGTCGGCGACCGAGACGCGGACATGATCCTCGCCCTGGCGGACCAGGGAGACGGTGACGGACCCGCCCTCGGGCGTGAACTTCACCGCGTTTGAGATCAGGTTCAGCAGCACCTGCTTCAGCCCGCGATGATCGGCCTCGACGTCGATCGGCTCGGCCGCGACCAGGGCCAGGCCGAGGCCGGATTCCATGGCCTTGCCGCGCATCAGGCGGATGGCGTCGTCGCACAGGCCGTTCAGGGAGACGGGCTCGTAGTGCAGGGTCAGCTTGCCGGCCTCGATCTTCGCCATGTCGAGGATGTCGTTGATCAGGCTGAGCAGGTGCTGGCCCGAGGCGTGGATGTCGGCGGCATAGCCCTTGTACCGCTTGTCCCCCAGGGCGCCGAACATCTCGGCGGCCATGATCTCCGAGAAGCCGTTGATGGCGTTCAGCGGGGTGCGTAGCTCGTGGCTCATATTGGCCAGGAACTCGGACTTGGCCTGGTTGGCGGCCTCGGCCCGGGTCATGGCCACCTCGTACTTGCGGGCCAGCAGGGACAGCTTGGCCTCGCGGTCCTCCAGTTCCTCGACCATGCCGCGCAGTTCGTCGGCGGCGCGGCGGCGCTCGGCCTCCTGGTGGCGGATGACGGTGATGTCGGCGGCGATGACCACGGTGCCGCCGTCGCCGGTGAAGCGCTCGGCCATCTGCAGCCAGCGACCGTCCTTCAGCTCGACCTCGCGCACGCCCGCGCGGCCGCCGGCGGAGGGGTGCTCGGCCTTCACCGCCTCGGCGGCGATCTGGTTCAGGGCGTCCTTGTGGGCGCCGCGCACGACCACGCCGGGCGGGAAGGCGAAGGCGTCCTGGAAGGCCTGATTCCACAGCACCAGGCGGCCCTGGCGGTCGAACAGGACGAAGGCGTCGGAAACGCTCTCGATGCCGTCGCGCAGGCGGTTCTCGGCGGCTTGGGCCTGGGCCTTGGTGCGGCGGGCCTCGGTGATGTCCAGGGCCACGCCCATCAGGCTGCCGAAGCCCGCGTTGCGGCGCGGCTGGCGCGACTGGCCCCGGGCGTCGATCCAGCGCACCCCGCCCGCCTTGAGAGGCACGGGGAAGGTGACGTCGAACAGGCCGGTGGCGCCCGCGCGGTCCAGGGCCTCGACCAGGGTCTCGCGATAGCGGGGATGGACCCGCTCGATCAGGTCGGCCGTGGTCAGGACGGCGCCCGGTTCGGCCTCCAGCATGGCGGCCATGTAGTCGGACAGGACGACCTCGCCCTTGGCCAGATCCCACTCCCAGACGCCGCAGCGGGCGGCCTCGACCGCGACGCGGAAGCGCCGCTCGGTGTCGGCCCAGGCGCGGCCGGCGCGGGCCTGGCGCCAGTTCTGGACGGCGATCACCACCAGCATGATCATGACCAGCAGCAGGGGCGCGGCCAGGACCCAGGCGTCGTTCAGCCAGGCGAAGAAGCCCCCGGCGGCGGGCAGGGAGGCGACGACGGCGTGCTCCGTCTCACCGATCGGGGCGGAGATCGACAGGGTCGTCCGGCCGTCCACGCCCTTGGCCGGGCGGCCCTGAACGGCGGGCAGGCTGGTCGCGGGGACGACCGTCAGGGTCGCGCCCGCCAGTTCAGCCTTCAGCGGGGGCAGGGGCGTGCGCGCGATCAGGACGCGGCCGGCGCCCAGTTCGCGACGGCTGAGCAGGGCCTCGTCGCGCAGGGTGTAGGCGCCCTCGGCGCGGACGGCGGCGTCGGGGCCGGTCTTGCCGCCCGAGGCCGCCAGGACCTGGCCGTTCGGGCCGGTCAGGACGAAGCCCGCCTCCGGCGCCACGGCGCGGGCGCGGTCCAGGGCGTCGACGGCCCGGCCGGGATGGTCGACCAGTTCGCGCACGCTCAGATTGACGGCGGCCTGGGTCAGGTCGAGGGCGGACTGGATGCGGTTCGCCGCCAGCCGGGCTTCCAGCGACAGGGCCTCGCGCCGGGCGGCCTCGGCCTCGCGGTGCGGGCGGCTGCTGTCGCGAATGACCAGGACGGCGTAGGCCGTGACCGCCAGGGCGACAGCCAGCAGCAGGACGCGCAACCATACGGTCGCGCCTCCCGATGCCCGGTCCGTCGCACGACGGCCGGGTTGGTAGCTGCGGCGTTCAATGCCCTGCAAGCCCGTTCCTCATCCCGAAAACGGGGCGAATCTAGGCTGCGTCGCGGATTCCTGTCGAGAGTCGGAAAGAAAGGCTTTTCGCCTGACAGGGGAAGAGGGGCTCAGGCGGCGGGCGGCGTGGCCGGAAGCTCCGGCGAGGCGGGGGCGGCGGGCGCCCCCATGGCGTCGGCGACGCGACGCAGGATGTCCCGCGCGCGGCGGGCCAGACGCAGACTTTCCGGCGGGGCGTCCTCCGGGCTTTCACCCACGCTTTCAACCAGTTCGCGGGCCAGGGCCATCAGGTCGGGCGAGGCGGCGATCAGGCGGGACTGGAACTCGATCCGGGCCGGGTCGCGGTCGTACTCGGCGCCGGGCACGCGCCAGCCGCCCCAGTCGGCCCTGTCCGTCACCACGACCGGATAGCTGCCGGGGAAGGGGTGATGGGCGCAGTCGGCCGGGTCCTGCCACTTGTTTCGGGCGCGGAGGACGCGCCAGTCGCCCAACTCGGTCGCGGCCGCGTCCTCCGCCGGCAGCTGCAGCTCCGTCGCCAGGAAGTCGCGGCCCAGGCCGACGTCATAGGTGATGCGGACCGGCTCGTCGAAGCCCTTGGCCCAGACCGGCAGGACCTTTTCGATCTGAGACCAGACGCCGACGCTCTCGACCCAGACCTTCTGGCCCTTCTGGAATTGCGCGCGCGCCATGACATGGTTCCCGAATGAAAGGGACAGGATGACGGGCGGCGGTTATCGCCGGGTTCCGCGTCGTGGTTAGCGAAGCATGAACTCAGCCCGAGCGGGAGATTTCCTCCAGGGCCTCGCCGGCATAGCGCTCCTTCACCCGGGTGGAGAGGTCGCCCAGGGAGACGACCCCGACCAGGCGGCCGTCCTTGTCGACCACCGGCAGGCGGCGGATCTGGCGCGAACTCATCAGGTCCAGGGCGGCCTTCAGGTCGTCGTCGGCGCGCACGACCAGGGCGTCGCGGCTGAGGAATTCGACCACGCGGGCGGTCGGCGGGGCGCCCGCGGCTACGGCGCGCACGGCGATGTCGCGGTCGGTGAGGGCGCCGACCAGGGTCTCGCCGTCCGCGACGGGGATGAAGCCGAAATCGCCCGCCGCCATGCGGGCGGCGACTTCCTGAAGGGTGTCGTTGGGACGGGCCACCTGCACGTCCTTGCTCATCACGTCGCGGATTTTCATCGGTCTCTCCCTTGCCCGGCGTCTGTCAGGCTTGACCTTAGGAACCCGCGCGAGGGAGCCCGGTTCCGGCAGGCGATCTCAAGGTCCCCTGCCGGAAGTCGCCTAGGGCTCCCTTCGTTCAGGCAGGGTCTGGGCGGCGCGGACCAGTTGCACGAACTCGGCGCGGTCGCCGTAGGGATCGTCGCCGCGCGCCCCCTGCGCCTGTTCCAGGACGGCGTCCCAGCCATAGTCGGCCTTCATCCACGGATCGCCGCGCAGCTTCTGGGCGAAGGCGGCGACGGCCATGGCCCAACGGGTCGCTTCAGGCGGCTGGGCGCTGACGCGGCCGTCGGCGGAGTTGGCCAGAACCTGCTGGATCAGCTCGGAGCGGGCGGCGCCGGGTTGCTTGTAGCGCACCTGGATAAAGCCGATCTCGCCGTTCGGATCGCCGCCGGTCGCGGGGCGGTTGTCGGCGTAGCGGCGCTCCGGAACCTGGGTCGGGCCGCCGACGGGGGTGATCTCGTACAGGGCGGTGACGGAGGCGCCCGAACCGACCTCGCCCGCGTCGATCGCGTCGTTGGCGAAGTCCTCCTCGTTCAGCAGTCGGGTCTCATAGCCGATCAGCCGCCACTCGGCGACGCGGGCGGGGTTGAACTCGACCTGGATCTTGACGTCGTCGGCGATGGGGAAGGCGCCCCGGTCGAACATGGGGCCGAACAGGCGGCGGGCCTCGTTCAGGTCGTCGACATAGGCGGCCGTCCCGTTGCCGGCCTGGGCGACGGCCTGCATCCGCGCGTCCTGGTAGTTGCCGCGCCCGAAGCCGTAGACGGACAGGTAGATGCCCGTCTTGCGCTTGTCGGCGACATAGTCTTCCAGCCGCTTGTCGTCGGTGACGCCGACATTGAAGTCGCCGTCCGTGAACATCAGGATGCGGTTGACCTTGTCGCGGCCGAAACTGGCCTGGGCCTGGTCATAGGCGTTGGTCATGCCGGTCGCGCCGGCCGTGCCGCCCGCCGCGCGCAGGGAGGCGACGGCGCAGCGCAGCTTCAGCTTTTCATTGCCGGAGGCGGGGGCCAGGGTCGTGCCCGCGCCCTCGGCGTAATAGGCGACGGCGACGCGGTCCTGGGGCCGCAGACGGTCGATGATCAGGTTCATCGACTGCTTGGCCAACTCCAGCTTGTCGGGGCTGTTCATCGAGCCGGAGACGTCGACCAGGAAGGTCAGGTTCAGGGGGCGGCGCTGACCCTCGGGCAACTCATAGCCCTGCAGGCCCACATGGACGATCTGGCGGCCCGGCGCCCAGGGCGAGGCGGCGACGGCTGTGGTGACGGCGAAGGGACGGGCCGCCGAGGTCGGGCGGGCGTAGCCGTAGTCGAAGTAGTTGATCATCTCCTCGACCCGGACGGCGTCGCGCGGCGGAGCCCTGCCGTTGTCGATGAAGCGGCGGACGTTGGCGTAGGCGGCCGTGTCCACGTCGATGGAGAAGGTCGAGACCGGCTGGTCCGCCGTGCGCTTCACCGGGTTGGGCGTCGCGTCGGGATAGCGTTCCGTGTCAACGGGACGCGGCGGTACGGGGAAGCCGGGCGGACGGGGCGCGATGCGCGAACCGCTGACGGTCGCGTCGCTGACCACAGAGCCTGGCGGAGGAGGCGGGGGAGGCGGCGGCGGGGGAGGCGGAGCGGACGGCGGGGCCGCATACTCGGATCGGTTCTCCGGCCCCATCCGCTGAACGGATGCAGAAGCAGACGATGGAGCGGGCCGGCCGCGGTGCAGGATCGGCGGACGGGTCGGCGCGCTCAGGTCGAAGCCGAAGGCGCGGCAGGCGGCCTCGGTCGGGGTCCCGTCGCGTTGCGGCGGCATGGGCGGGGGCAGGGGGGCGGCGACGGAGGGCGCCGGGGCGCCGGTCAGAACGACGGCCGCGATCGCGAGGATCGGGCGCGACGGGTTGCGGTTCGGCATTGAAGGTCTCCTCCATCCCTGTCCTCTGCATCAAGCGTGACGATGTTCGGCCAAACTGTGGCGGTCGTCCGCGATGCGCGCGGCGCGGCGACGAGGTGTGGCGCGGGCGCCGCGCCTTCCGACGACCCTGTCCGAAAACCGCGGGACGTCCTCGCCGCGACGGGTCTAGGCTGCATCGACCCGTCAGGAGGATCCGATGACCGAGACGACCCGCCGCGCCGCCGCCTTCCGCGATCTGCATGCTCGGGGCGGTTTCGTCCTGCCCAACTGCTGGGATGCGGCCAGCGCCCGCGTCTTCGTCGGGGCGGGCTTTCCCGCCGTGGCGACCAGCAGCGCCGCCGTGGCCTGGGCGCGCGGCGCCGGCGACGGCGAGGGTCTGGACCGCGAGGCCATGGCGCGGGAGATCGCCGTCGTGGCCTGCGCCGTCCAGGCGCCGGTCAACGCCGACATGGAGGCGGGTTACGGCCCGTCGGCGGCCGATGCGGCGGATACGGCCCGCGCCGCCTGGGAAGCGGGGGCGGTCGGGATCAATTTCGAGGACGCCGACTATCGCAACCCCGGCGCTCTGATCGACATCGGGGCGCAGCAGGCGCGGATCGCCGCCATCCGGGCGGCGACGCCCGATCTGGTGATCAACGCCCGGACGGATGTCTTCCTGCTGGGGCTGGGCGAGGACGAGGCGGCGCGTCTCGACATGGCGGTCGAGCGCGGTCGGGCCTGGTTGGCCGCCGGCGCCGACGTGGTCTTCCTGCCGGGCGCGACCGACCCGGACCTGGTGCGCCGCCTGGCCCAGGGGATCGGCGGGCCGATCAGCCTGATGGCCGGTCCGGGCGCCCCGCCGGCTGCGCGCCTGTTCGAGGCCGGCGCCTGTCGCGTCAGCACGGGTCCCTATCCCATGCTGGCCGTCCTGGATCAACT
The DNA here is from genome assembly GCF_040549405.1 of Brevundimonas faecalis. Lineage (NCBI taxonomy): Bacteria > Pseudomonadati > Pseudomonadota > Alphaproteobacteria > Caulobacterales > Caulobacteraceae > Brevundimonas > Brevundimonas faecalis. Next base: position 387,403 of record NZ_JBEPTF010000001.1, read on the forward strand.
GGCGACCCTGGCCGAGGGGCTGGCCGACGACTGGGGCGCCATGAGCCGCAGCGGGCACCCGGCGCGCCTGGGACCCGTCTTCGGCTGAACTCCCTCTCGCAATCGCGGCGCTTCGCCCCCACTATGGGGGTTCAAGCACAAGGGTGAGCGATGGCCGAGGCGACGACGGGAATGGATCTGGGCCATGTGGCCGCGCTGCTGGCGGCGGGGGTCGTGGCCGTGCCCGTCTTCCGCAAGCTGGGGTTGGGCTCGGTGCTGGGCTATCTGGCGGCGGGCGTGGCCATCGGTCCCTTCGGCCTGGCCCTGTTCCGCGAACCGGAGACCATCCTGCACGTCGCCGAGTTCGGCGTGGTCATCTTCCTGTTCCTGATCGGGCTGGAGATGCGGCCCAAGCGCCTGTGGGGCATGAGGAACGAGATCTTCGGCCTGGGCGCGGCCCAGGTCGGGCTGGCGGGCCTGGCCCTGACCCTGGTCGCCATGGCGGCGGGCGCGCCGGCGCCGGTCGCCTTCGTCGGGGCCATGGGCTTCGTCATGTCCTCGACCGCCGTCATCGTCCAGATGCTGGAGGAGCGGGGCGACCTGCCGACGCCGCAGGGACAGAGGGCGGTCAGCATCCTGTTGTTCGAGGACCTGGCCATCGTGCCCCTGCTGGCCATTGTCGCCGTCCTGGCGGCGTCCCTGGGAACGGCGACGGAGTCCACGGTTCCCCTGTGGCGGACCATCGGCCTGGCAGCCGCGGCGGTGGCCGGGGTCCTGATCGCCGGGCGCTACGCCATCAATCCGGTCTTCCGCTTCCTGGCCCGCAACGGCGGACGCGAGGTGATGACGGCCGCCGCCCTGCTGGTCGTGGCGGGCACGGCCTGGATCATGAACGGGGTCGGGCTGTCGATGGCCATGGGCGCCTTCCTGGCCGGGGTGCTGCTGTCGGACTCGACCTTCCGCCATCAGCTGGAGGCTGATGTCGAACCCTTCCGCGCCATCCTGCTGGGCCTCTTCTTCCTGTCGGTCGGCATGGCTCTGGATATCGGTGTGGTGATCACCGATTGGCGCATCGTGGTCCTGGGCCTGCTGGCCTTCATGCTGGTCAAGGCGGCGGTCATCTATGTCGTGGCGCGGTTGTTCAAGGCTCGCCACCATGAGGCGATCGAGCGCGCGGCCCTGTTCGCCCAGGGCGGGGAGTTCGCCTTCGTCCTCTACGGCGCCGCGGCGGCCGGCGGCGTCATCGACGGCCAGGCCAGCGCGGCCCTGACGGCCATCGTCATCCTGTCCATGGCCCTGACGCCGCTGACGACCCTGGCCATGAAGCGGTGGCTGCCGAAGGAGGCGGGCCTGTCGCCGGAAGAGGCCGAGGGCGTGGACGCCGCCGACGGCCTGCGCGGGCGGGTGCTGATCATCGGCTTCGGCCGCTTCGCCCAGGTAGTGTCCCAACCCCTGCTGGCGCGCGACGTGGACGTGTCGATCATCGAGAACGACGTGGAGATGATCCAGGCCGCCGGCAATTTCGGCTTCAAGGTCTATTATGGCGACGGCACGCGCCTGGACACGCTGCGGGCCTCGGGCGCGGGCCGGGCCGAGGCGGTGCTGGTCTGCGTCGACAAGCCGGAGGCCGCCGACCGCATCGTCCAACTGGTCAAGTCCGAGTTCCCGGGGGTGAAGCTGTTCGTGCGCGCCTTCGACCGGGGCCATTCGCTGCGCCTGATCGAGGCGGGCGTCGACTACCACATCCGCGAGACCTTCGAATCCGCCCTGAAATTCGGCGAGGCGGTGCTGGTCGACCTGGGCGTGTCCGAGGATGAGGCGGCGGACACCGTGGCCGAGGTGCGCCGCCGCGACGCCGCGCGCCTGGACCTGCAGGTGACGGGCGGCCTGACCGCCGGGCGGGCCCTGATGCGCGGCAACGCCGTAACGCCCCAGCCCGAGCCCTACATCAAGCCCGCGCGCGAAGGGCGGCTGGTCAACGAGGACGAGGCCCCGCCCGAGGCTGTGATCGAGCGCGAGGTCCAGGACTGAGCCATGGCGAGCGTCGACCTGGCCAAGCGGGCCTATGACCACGGCTGGCGGCTGGACCCCATCGTCCGCAGCCTGCTGGACACCGACTTCTACAAGCTGCTGATGTTGCAGCTGATCTGGCGCAAGCATCGGGACACGCCGGTGCGGTTCAGCGTCATCAACCGCACCAGGAGCGTGCGGCTGGCCGATGAGGTGGACGAGGCGGAGCTGAGGGCGCAGCTGGATCATGCGCGCACCCTGCGCTTCTCCAACCGCGAGCTGATCTGGCTGGGCGGCAACACCTTCTATGGGGTGAAGTCGATCTTCAGCCCCGACTTCCTGGCCTGGCTGGCGGAGTACCGTCTGCCCGAATATGACCTGTCGCGCGGCGAGGACGGGCAGTTCCAGCTGGAGTTCTCGGGCGGTTGGGCCGACGTCACCCTGTGGGAGATCCCGGCCCTGTCCATCCTGAACGAGCTGCGCAGCCGCCGCGCCTTGCGCCGTCTGGGCCGGTTCGAGCTGGACGTCCTCTATTCACGGGCCAAGACGAAACTCTGGGGCAAGGTCGAGCGGCTGCGGCGGCTGGAACGCCTGGCCATATCGGATTTCGGCACGCGGCGTCGCCACGGCTTCCTGTGGCAGGGCTGGTGCGTCGAGGCGCTGAAGGAGGGGTTGGGCAAGGCCTTCATCGGCACGTCCAACGTCCTTCTGGCCATGAACAACGACCTGGAGGCCGTGGGCACCAACGGTCACGAACTGCCCATGGTCCTCGCGGCCCTGGCGGGGGACGACGACGCGGCCCTGCGCGCGGCGCCCTATCAGGTGCTGGAGGAATGGCGGGCGACCTATGACGGCAACCTTCTGGTGGCCCTGCCGGACGCCTTCGGGACGAGAGCCTTCCTGGCCGACGCGCCGGAATGGCTGGCCGACTGGAAGGGCTTCCGGCCCGATTCCGCGCCGCCGATCGCGGGCGGGGAGGAGATCCTGGCCTGGTGGGCGGCGAAGGGCCGCGATCCGCGCGAACGGCTGCTGGTTTTCGCCGACGGCATGGACGTGGATACGATCGAGACGACCCACGCCCACTTCAAGGGCCGGGTGCGGACCAGCTTCGGCTGGGGCACCAATCTGACCAACGACTTCCGCGACTGCGCGCCCGCGCCCATGCCGGAGCTGACGCCCATCTCACTGGTCTGCAAGGTGACGCAGGCGGCGGGGCGTTCGGCGGTCAAGCTGTCGGACAATGTTGAAAAGGCGACCGGCGACCCGGCCGAGATCGCGCGCTATCTGCGGGTCTTCGGCGAGGCGGGCCGGGGGCGTCAGGCCGTCACGGTCTGACGGGAACCGCCAAGCTTTACCAGGCATTGGGTTGGAGGCGGCGGTCGTCGTCGCCTCCAACCCAGCGGAGCGGGCCCCATGACCACCTATAATGTCGGCTACATCATCGGCAGCCTCGCGAAAAACTCGATCAACCGCAAGCTGGCGAAGGCCCTGATCCAGGTCGCGCCCGAGAAGCTGAAGTTCCACGAGATTCCGATCCGGGACCTGCCCCTCTATTCCTATGACTACGACGCCGACTTCCCGGCCGTGGCCAAGGACTTCAAGGCGGGGATCAAGGGATCGGACGCCGTCCTGATCGTCACGCCCGAATACAACCGCTCGGTGCCGGGCGGCCTGAAGAACGCCATCGACTGGGCCAGCCGTCCCTATGGCCACAACGTCTTCGCCAACAAGCCGACGGCGGTGATCGGGACCTCGCCCGGCGCCATCGGCACGGCCGTGGGGCAGCAGGCCCTGCGCCCGATCCTGGGCTTCCTCAACGCGCCCCAGATGAACGCCGTCGAGGCCTATATCCAGTTCAAGCCCGACCTGATCGGCGACGATGGCGCGGTCTCCTCGCCGGAGACGGAGGCCTTCCTGCGCAAGTACATGGAGTCCTTCCACGCCTTCATCGCCCATGTCCTGACGGTCTTGCCGCGCGACGCCTGATCCCGCAGGGGAGGGAGCGGACCGCCTTCGGCCGCACGACGTCAGGACGCCGCTTGCCCGCTTCACCGCCCGTCATCCTGTGGTTCCGCCGCGACCTGCGACTGGCGGACAACCCCGCCCTGAAGCACGCCCTGGCGACGGGGCGGGCCGTGTTGCCGGTCTATGTCCTGGACGCGCGGCTGGAAGGGCGACCGATCGGCGCCGCCTCGCGTCGGCGGCTGGACGGGTCGTTGCGGGCGCTGGACGCGGACCTGAGGGCGCGCGGCGGGCGGCTGATCCTGCGACGCGGCGACGCTGAGGCGGAGTTGCGTCGACTGATCCAGGAGACCGGCGCGGATCAGGTCTTCATGAACCGCCTGTTCGAACCCGAGGCCTTCGCTCGCGACGCGGACATCGCTCATGGGCTGAAGGCCGAGGGCGTGGACTGTCGCGGCTTCAACGCCGCCCTGCTGCAGCGGCCGGGCGCGGTGCTGAACGGATCGGGTCAGGCCTACAAGGTCTTCACCCCCTTCCTGAAGGCCCTTCTGGCGACGGCCCAGGCTCCCGCGCCGTTGGACGCGCCTGAGCGGGTCGTGGTCCCGGACGACGTGCGGAGCAAGGCGATCGACGACTGGAGCTTGCGCCCCATGCGGCCCGACTGGTCGACGGGCTTCGTCGGAACGCCGGGCGAGGCGGGGGCGCTGGCGGCGCTGGACGCCTTCACGGCGGGTGGGCTGAAAGCCTATGCGACCGACCGCGACCGGCCGGATCGGGACGGGACCAGCGGCCTGTCGGCGCATCTGCACTGGGGCGAGATCAGCCCCTGGCGGGCGGTGCAGGCGGCGCGGGCCGCGGCGGCGACAGGGCGGGTTCCGGCGGCCCAGGCCGAGAAGTTCGTGGCCGAGATCGGCTGGCGCGAGTTCTCGGCCCACCTGCTGCACCACTTCCCCTATCTGCCTGAACGCGCCTTCCGGCCCGAGTACGACGCCATGCCGTGGCGTGACGATCCGGAAGGTCTGGCCGCGTGGAAGGCGGGGCGGACGGGCTATCCCCTGGTGGACGCAGGGATGCGCCAGTTGTGGGCGACAGGGACCATGCACAACCGGGTGCGGATGGCGGCGGCCTCCTTCCTGGTCAAGCATCTGCTGATCGACTGGCGCGAGGGCGAGGCCTGGTTCTGGGACTGCCTGACCGACGCCGACCTGGCCAGCAATGTGCAGAACTGGCAGTGGATCGCGGGATCGGGCGCTGACGCCGCCCCCTATTTCCGCATCTTCAATCCGGTGGTTCAGGGCCAGAAGTTCGACCCGCAGGGCGGCTATGTGCGGCGCTGGCTGCCCGAGATCGCGCGTCTGCCCGACCGCTGGATCCATGCGCCGTGGACGGCGCCCGCGGCGGCCCTGACCGAGGCGGGGGTGGTGCTGGACGCGACCTATCCGCGCCCCGTCGTGGATCACGTCGCGGCGCGCGAGCGGGCGCTGGCGGCGCTGAAGACGATCAGCGCCGGGCGAAACGAAGACGGCTAGTCCAGAGACCAGACGCGAGAGCGCTTGACCTCCTGATCCTCCAGTTCCCGCGTGGTCGGCACCGTGTACTCGGCCAGCAGGGTCAGGCCGGATTTCGGGAAGTATGTACGGCCAGGGTCGCCGACCACGACGCGGGTTCCGTTGGCCTGGGCCTGCTTCAGCCAGGCCAGGACCGCCTCGGCCATCGGTTTCTCATAGAAGACGTCGCCGGCGCAGATCAGATCGACGCGCGGCGGGGGCGAGGCCAGCAGGTTCTCGGTGGTGAAAGCGATCTCGACGCCGTTGGAGCGGGCGTTGGCGGCGACGGCGGCCTCGCAGAAGGGGTCGATGTCGGCGGCCAGGACATCGGCCGCGCCCGCCTTCATTGCGGCGACGGCGACCAGGCCCGACCCGGTCGCCAGGTCGATCACCCTCTTGCCCGCGACCTGATCCGGATGGTCCAGCAGCCAGCGCGCCAGGGCCTGGCCGCCCGCCCAGGCGAAGGCCCAGAAGGGCGGGGGCAGGCCCATCTCGCCCAGTTCCTCCTCCGTCAGACGCCACAGGGGCGTGATCTCGTCCGCCAGCCACAGGGATATCTCGGGCGCGTGCGGCACGGGCTGCAACCGGGTGTTGGCGGCGATGAAGTCGGGAGCATTGGCGGGCATCAGGCGCATGAGGGTCTGTCTAGGGCAGAAGAGGGAGCCGTGCGAGCGCGCCGATGAAAATCATGCTGGCCTGACAAAAAGTCAGGTTGACATGACATGAATGTGGAGTAAGGTCAGCCTTACATTCAGTCAGGAGCGCCTTCCATGTTGACGCTGTCGAAACAGACCACCCCCGCTGGCCGCCGCTACGTGATCCGCACCTTCGCCTTCATGGCCGGCTATGTCGCCGTCATGGCGGCGACCATGGGCGGCGCCTTCGACGCCATCCAGGGCAAGCCCGCCGCCTGGGCCTTGGCCCTGACGGTCGCCGCGCCCATCGCCGGTCAGATGTGGGCCACCCTCAGCTTCATGCGCGACAGCGACGAGTTCGTTCGCGCGGTCACGGCCAAGCAGTTCATCGTCTCGGCCGGCGTGGCCATGGCCGCCTTCAGCGCCTGGGGCTTCGGCGAGAGCTTCGCCGGGGCGCCCCACGCCGAGGGCTGGATGATCTACCCCCTGTTCTGGGCCGTTTTCGGCCTGGTCTCGCCCTTCATCCGGAGCTCGAACTGATGAAGAATCGTCTGAAGCTGCTGCGCGTCGAGCGTAACTGGACCCAGGAGCAACTGGGTCAGGCGCTTGGGGTCTCGCGCCAGGCCGTCAACGCCCTGGAAACCGAGAAGCACGACCCCTCTCTGGACCTCGCCTACCGCATCTCCGCCCTGTTCGAACGGCCGGTGGAGGATGTCTTCGAGAATCCCCACGTCTGACGCCTCTGTCAGTCAAACCTTACTTTCCGAAAAGCCGCCTTCTCCCTTCGCTCCGGGCCTGACCCGGGGATCGGTCCCGCACGCCTGATGTGCGGCGGGTCCGCCAAACACTCAAAGGAAACGCCGATGTCCAAGATCTCCGCTCCCGCCAGAACCCTCCGCGCCCTGATGCTGGCCGCCGCCGTCGGCTGGGCCGCCGCCAACATCTTTTCCCCGGCCCACGCCGAGACCGTTCGGGTCGAGCCGGCGCGGGTCGAGGCGCCCGCCTTCGCTTCTGACCGTCTGTCGGTCGAGGTGATCGGACAGGGCCCCGACGTCATCCTGATCCCCGGATTCGCCTCCTCGCGCGAGGTGTGGCGGCCCCTGGCCCAGCGCCTGTCGGCGACACACCGGGTGCATCTGGTGCAACTGGCCGGTTTCGCCGGAGAGGCCTGGACGCACGGCGACGGCGCCTTCATCCAGCCGGCGGTCGACGAGGTGGCGCGCTACGCCAAGACCCTGAACAAGCCCGCGATCATCGGCCACTCCATGGGCGCCCTGACCGGCCTTCTGGTCGCGCAACAGCATCCTGAGGCGGTCGGCAAGCTGATGAGCGTCGACAGCCTGCCCTTCTTCAGCGCCATGTACGGCCCCCAGGCCACGGCCGAAGGCGCCAAGCCCTTCGCCGACCAGGCGGCGGCGGCCATTCTGAACGCCGACGCCGCCGGCTTCCGCACGCAACAGGAGCGCGGCGCCGTGGGCCTGATCCGGAACGAAGCCGCGCGCCCCGCCATGGTCGAATGGTCCATGGCTTCCGACCGTCACGCCATGGCTGCGGCCATTCGCGAGGTGATGACCACCGACGCCCGTCCGGGCCTGGCCGCCATGACCACGCCGGTCTGGGCCGTCTACGCCTCGGACGCCAACGGCGGCGCGCCGGCCGCCGTGGCCGACGCCATGTGGGGCCGCGAGTACGCCGCCCTGCCCGGGGTTAAGCTGGTCCGCGTGGACGACAGCCGCCACTTCATCATGACCGACCAGCCCGCGCGACTGGACGCCCTGGTGGACGAATTCCTCGCAAAGGCCGACTAAGGCCTTCAGGCTTTAAACAAGGTCGCGTCCAGGACCCTTCATGAGAACCGACACTCCCTTCCTGCAGATCGACACGACGGACGAGATCGTCACCCTGAGAACCGAACGGCTGACGCTGCGGCCGCAGGTGTTGGACGACTTCGCGGCCTACGAGGCCTTCCTGGCTTCGGATCGATCGGCGGGGATGGGCGGGCCGTTCGACCGGCGGGCGGCCTGGGGCATGTTCTGCCACGACCTGGCCATCTGGCGCTTCTTCGGTCACGGCGCCCTGATGATGGTGCTGACAGAGACGGGGGAGTGCATCGGCCAGGTCGGCGTCAACCACGGTCCCCTGTTCCACGAGAAGGAACTGGGCTGGCTGCTGTACGAGGGGCATGAAGGGAAGGGCTATGCGACCGAGGCGGCCGCGGCCCTGCGCGACTGGGTCTGCCGAACCCTGAAGCCGCCGTCCCTGGTCAGCTATGTGGCGCCGGGCAATACAGCCTCCTCGGCGGTCGCGCTCAGGCTCGGCGGCGTGCTCGATCCATCGGCGCCGAGGGAGGATCCCGACGACCTCGTCTATCGCTATCAGGTCGAATAAGGGGGACCGACCGCCGGAAAGCGGCCGGTCCCGGAACGTCAGGCCTTGGGCCGCAGGTCCTCGGTCACGTCGCCGGCCTTCAGCGGCTGGCCGCCGAACTCGGCGGCGTAGGCAGGGGCCAGCAGGCCCTGGAAGGCGGACGCCGGCAGGGTCAGGTAATAGGCGCCTTCGACATAGGGGCCGACCGCATAGGCGTCGAGCAGGAAGGTCAGACCGCCCGCCTTGCCCTGGACGGAGCCGGGGGCAAGAACCACGGCCGTCTTGGTCAGCTTGGGGCAACTCCACATGTCGCCGCCGGCCGTGACCGGCTCGGCGCCGGGGCGGCCCTTCTTCGCCGTGTTGACCGCCGTGCACAGGGCGCGCTCCAGGGCGGTCAGGTCGGCGCCCTTGGCGAAGAGGTCGGCGGCGGTGACGCGTTTTTGCTCCGTCTTGTCCCACAGCAGGCCGGTCGCGACGGTGTTCGGGTGGGCGCCGCCCGAATAGTCGAAGTCGGTACGCATGGCGCTGAACAGGCGGCCGGTCTGGACGGCGCCGCCGTAGACGATGGTCTTTTCATACGGACCCATGGCGCTGTCGCCGCCGGCCTCGGTGCGGTCGGCCTGGGCGCCCTCGGCGTAGCGGCCGAGGTCGGCCACCTCCTGGCGATAGAGGTCGGCGTAGAGCTTGGGTTGGGTCTTGATCGCCTCGGGCAGGGTCAGGCTGACCTTGGCGTAGGGGGTGGCGCTTTCATAGGAGAGGGGGCCGGTCGCGGCGGCTTCGGCCGCGGGCGGTGCGGCCTCGGGCGAGGCCTCCTTCTCCTTGCGCTGGCAGGCGGCCAGGGTCGCCGCGACGGCGACGGTCAGAAGCAGGGCGCGGGCGGGGCGCGAGGGGATCATGCCGGACTCCTTGGGAAGGCTCGATCAGAAAGCTATGCCGTTGAACGCGATGGCGGCCAGAAGGATCAATCCCGCGTCGCGATTTGATTTGAACAGGCGCAGGGCCAGGGCGGGGTCGTCGGGTCGCAGCCGCCGCACCTGCCAGACGAAGTGCAGAGCGTAGAGGGCCAGGCCGACATAGAAGATCGGCCCCAGTCCGGCCGCCCAGCCTGCGGCCCCTGCGAGAAGCACGGCCAGAACGTAGAAGAGGCCGACGCCCTCCTTCACTCTGGCGCCCAGGCGACGCGCCGAGGACTTCACCCCGGCCATGGCGTCGTCCTCAATGTCCTGAAGGGCGTAGATGGTGTCGTAGCCCAGGGTCCAGAACAGGCCGCCCGCATAGAGAAGGCCCGCCGACAGGGCCAGATTTCCCATGCGGTTCAAGCCGTCGGCCATCCAGTAGGAATCACCGCTGAGTTTGACCTCCAGCACATAGAGCCAGCCCAGGGCGAACAGGCCGCCGGTCGCCGCCGCGAAGCCGAGCAGGGCGCCCCAGTTGAAGGTCAGTCCCAGCCAGGCCTGGGGCCACCAGGTGATCCGCTTCATGAAGGGATAGGCCGCGACCAGGCCCAGCGACAGGGCACCCAGCAAGACCGAGGTCAGGTTCATTGTCAGCAGGATGCACAGGCTGACCAGGCTGAGGCCGCCGACGAAGGCCCAGGCCTGCTTGACGCTGATCTGGCCCGCCGGGATGGGGCGCATCGCCGTGCGCGCCACCTGGGCGTCGAAGTCGCGGTCGACGATGTCGTTCACGGCGCAACCCGCCCCGCGCATCAGGGCGGCGCCGACGGCGAAGCCGATGATCAGCCACAGCTCATAGCCGCCGAAGGGGCGGTCGTACTGGTTCAGCGCCAGCAGGATGCCCTGCCAGCCGGGCAGCAGCAGCAGCCAGGTCCCGATCGGCCGGTCAAAGCGGCCCAGCTTCAGCCAGGGCTTCAGCCGCTCGGGCGCATGGCGGTCCACCCAGTTCTGGCGAGCGGCGTCGGGAAGCGGGGCTGTGCTCATGCAGGGGTCTTAGACCCGGAAGCCGTCGCGGGTGAAGGCCCTGCGTCCGATCCGCGTCATGCGAGGACGCTTGCGCCGCCGCGCGACGCCGCCCTTATTGACGACAGACAGAGAAAGAAAGCCGCCGATGACCGAAGCGCCGATCAAGGGCCCAGCCTCCTACTTCCCCTCCATTGAAAAGAAATACGGCCGCCCCATCGCCGAATGGAAGGCGGTCGTGCGCGCCGGCTATCCCGCCAAACACATGGAACTGGTGGCCTTGCTGAAGGACGAGCACGGCATGGGCCATGGCCACGCCAACGCCCTCGTCGCCCACACCCTGGCCGAAGACGGATTGAAGTAGGGGGCGCCTAGACGCTCTCCGGCCATAGCTGCTGTCGTCCCTGCAGCGACGGAATTGTGAAGTTTGCGTTCGAAGCTGGACTTGAGGGCCGGCGTCGCTCACGAAGTGCGAATGCCTCGCAATTCTATTCCTCGCAGCGTCTGGGTCCTGGGCGTGGTCAGCCTGCTGATGGATGTCTCCTCGGAGATGATCCAGACCCTGCTGCCCATCTATCTGGTGGTCGGGCTGGGCGCTTCGGCGGTGGTGATCGGACTGGTGGAGGGTTTTTCCGTGGTCGTGGCCACGGCGGTGAAGTTCCTGTCGGGCTTCTGGTCCGATCGTATCGCCCGGCCCAAGTGGCTGGCGGTGGCGGGCTATGGGCTGGCGGCCCTGTCCAAGCCGATCTTTCCCCTGGCGGCCTCGGTCGAGGGGGTGTTGCTGGCCAAGGGGGTGGATCGGATCGGCAAGGGGATCCGCACCGCGCCGCGCGACGCTCTGGTCGCGGCGGTGACGCCGCAGGAGATCAGAGGCCGCGCCTTCGGCCTGCGCAAGTCGCTGGACACGGTCGGCGGTTTCGTCGGACCCTTGCTGGCCATCGGGCTGATGGTGCTGCTGGCGAACGACATCAAGGCGGTCTTCTGGCTGGCCTCCATTCCCGCCTTCCTGGCCGTGGCCCTGCTGATCGGCGGGGTGTCCGACCCGCCGCGCCCGGACGAGGTCGCCAGGAAACCGCCCAGTCTGAAGGGGGCGATCCGCCTGGACGCCGCGACCTGGACCATGATCACCCTGACGGCGGTGATCGGCCTGGCGCGGTTCAGCGAGTCCTTCCTGCTGATGAAGGGCCTGGACGTGGGCGTTCCCGCCGCCTTCGCTCCGGCGGCGACCGTCCTGCTGCACCTCGTGTTCGGCCTGGCCGCCTTCCCGGTGGGGGCGCTGTCGGATCGGATCGGGCGCACCTCCTTGCTCTTGCTCAGCCTGGTCTTCCTGGCCGCTGCAGACGTGGCGCTGGCTCTGGCCGGAAATCAGGCGGTCTACTACCTGGGCGTGGCGCTGTGGGGGCTGCACATGGGCTTTTCGCAAGGCCTGCTGATGACCCTGATCGCCGATGCGGCGCCCGCCCATCTGCGCGGTTCGGCCTTCGGCCTGTTCGCCCTGATCTCGGGTCTGATCGCCCTGATCGGCAATCTGGCGGCGGGTCTGCTCTGGGACGGCTTCGGTCCCCAGGCGACCTTTGCGGCGGGCGCGGCCCTGAGCCTGGTCTGCGCCGTGGGCGTGGCCGTGTGGATGCGGCGTCAGGCCGCGCGCAGTCGCTCCAGCGCCTCGGCGTAGCGGCGGGATAGGGGAGCTTCGAAATCACCCAGCTCCACCGTCCAGTCGCCTGAGCCTTCGGGCCGCAGGCCGGTCATCCGCGCGCTGTTGACCAGCCATCCGCGGTGCGTCCGCACGAAGCCGCAGCGCGCCAGCTCGGCCTCGACCGCCGCCAGGGTGACGCGCATCAGCGGCCGCCGTCCGTCGACGAGAACGAACTCGACATAATTGCCGGCCGAAGCTGCGGCCAGGATGTCGTTCAGGGGCGCCCGGATCAGTCGCGCTCCGTCGCGGATGTCGAAGCTGACGGGCCGCAGCGGCGTCTCGCGCGCTTCGCGCAGATTGTGCACGGTCCAGAAGACGCCGAGGAAGAGGGCGTAACTGAGCAGATCCTTGCGCAGTTCGTAGATGAAGCGTTCGATCGGCGGGCCGTAGTCATAGGTCTCGCCCAACAGGGCGTAGACGCCGTGGCGCATCGTAACCATCATGCCGACGTGCAACAGGCTGTAGAGACAGGCGGCCGTCAGATGGACGGCGAGGAAGCGTCCGCGACCATTCCAGCCTTCGCTCAACAGGGCCGGCGGGGCGACCGAACCAGCCAGCCAGGGCAGCCAGACCAGCAGCGACAGGGCCAGGGCGCTGGACCCTTCCCATACCCAGGGCGCCCAGGGACGCAGGTCGGGCTGATCGGCCAGAACCGTCAGGGCGTTGACCACCATGAAGCCCAAGGTCACGACGATGATGACAGGCCAGCCGGCCAGCAGGTCGCGGCGGTTCGCTCCGCTCGTCCCTGACGGCGCGCCGCTCGCCCCCGTCGCCGGCGATCCGGCCCGGCTCGAGGTCCGCCGGTCCCGCTCCGATTGCCGGACGCGGGGCGTCGATGACAGGCCGGGGTTCGTCGTCTCCGTCATCCCAGGTCGCTCATGTCCGTCACACCCCTCGTCGCAGATCGCCGTCGCCATGACCTGGACTGGATCCGGGTCTGCGCCTTCATGCTGCTGATCCTCTATCACGTCGGCATGTTCTACGTGCCCTGGGACTGGCATGTGAACAGCCCCCGGCCTGTCGAGCAGTTGGAGCCGGTGATGCAACTGACCAATCCGTGGCGGCTGACCCTGCTGTTCCTAGTGTCGGGGGCGGCCACGCGCTTCCTGTTCGACAGCTTGCAGCGCGACGGAAGAGGCGCCGTGCGACGCTTCGCCGGATCGCGCACCCTGCGCCTGCTGCCGCCGCTGCTGTTCGCCATGTTCGTGATCGTGCCGCCCCAGTCCTATTATGAGGTGGTCGAGGCGGCGCAGGGCCTGGGGATCGTCGATCCCGGACGATCGCACTGGCTGGCCGATTTCTGGATGAAGTATGCGACGGCGTCCGGCGGCTGGTGCGACGCGGACGGATGCCTGACGACGCCGACGTGGAACCACATGTGGTTTGTGGCCTATCTGTTCGTCTACTGCCTGATCCTGGCGGGACTGTTGCTCTTCGGGCGGCGGTGGTTGCCCGTTTTGCAAAAGGGGCTGGAGCGGGCGCTGGGCGGATGGGGCCTGCTGGTCTGGCCCGTCCTCTGGCTCTTTCTCCTGCGCTGGACCTTGGGACCTGTCTTCCCGACGACTCATGCCCTGACGGACGACTGGTACAACCATGCCGTGTCGTTCGGTGCCTTCCTGTTCGGCTTCCTCAGCGCGCGGTCATCGCTGTTGCAGGCTAGATTCGAGAAGGTGAGGCTGCCGGCCCTTCTGCTCGGTCTGTGCGCCTGGGCCGGATGGGCGGCCTATAGCTGGACCTATCGCGACGGCGGGGTTCCGCCGGAGGCGCTGCGAGGGGGGATGCGGTTCGTCTACGCCCTGGATCAATGGGCCTTCATCGCGGCCGCCCTGGGCTACGGCGCCCGTTATCTGAACCGGGACGGGCCGCTGCTGCGCTATCTGACGGGCGGGGTCTTCTGCTTCTACATCGTCCACCAGACGATCACCGTGGTCGCGGCGTATCATCTGGCCAGGCTGGGTCTGCCGCAGGGACTGGAGGCCGCAGTGCTGATCGCCGTCACCTTCGGGGGCTGTCTGGCGGCCTATGAGATCGCGCGGCGCGTGGGGCCTCTGGGTCTGCTGCTCGGCGTCCGGGCGCGTTCCGCTTCTCGACCTCGCCTTGCCGGTGAAGCGGGTCCGGCCTTAGTCTGACGGAAAGGTCGACCACGGGAGAGCGCGGCATGGACGGCGAGCGTCGGGACAGGCGTCCCCCGATCATCCTCTATCCGACCTGGGCGATCCTGATCGGCGCGGCTGTGGTCGGCTTCATCACCGATGAGTTCAGCGTGACCTTCGTCGGGATCGGAACCCTGTTGCTGTCCCTGGTCCCGATCTGGCTGGGCGAGAAGGTGGGGGTCGCCCTGCCGACCGCCTTTGTCAGCGCCATCGCCGCCTTCCTGTGCGCCACCCTGCTGCTGGGCGAGGTCGGCGACTTCTATGAGCGTTACTGGTGGTGGGACGTGGTGCTGCACGGGGGCTCGGCCGTCGGGTTCGGGCTGGCCGGCACCCTTTTGATGCTGATGCTGGTGCGCGGGAACCGGCTGACGGCGGCGCCCTTCACCGTGGCCTTCTTCGCCTTCTGCTTCGCCGTGATGATCGGTGCGGTGTGGGAGATCTGGGAGTTCACCCTGGACCAGGTGTTCGGTCTGAACACTCAGAAGTCCGGCCTGGTCGACACCATGTGGGACCTGATCGTCGACGCTGTCGGCGCCCTGATCGGGGCCGGGGCGGGCTGGGCCTATCTGAAGGGCCGTGAGGGCGGGCCGCTGGTCGGAGCGATCCGCGCCTTCGTCGATAAGAACCGCCGCCTGTTCGGCGACGACTGAGACGTCAGGTCGCCTCGCCGGGGTGTCGCCCGGCGCGCTGGGGCAGGATCAGGATCAACGCCAGGATCACCGCCGCCAGAACGGCGGAGGCCAAGGGGCGGCTGAAGGCCAGACCGCCGTGATCCAGCGGCTTGTCGAGGAAGTCGCCGACCGTGGCGCCCAGAGGCCGGGTCAGGATGAAGGCGGCCCAGAACAGCATGACCCGGTTCACCTTCGTCCAGAAATAGAGGCCGGCGACGACGGCCAGCAGGACGCCGAAGACCAGGGCCGCGCCGACATAGCCCAGCCCGCCGGTGTCGGCGGTCCAGTCGCCCAGCGCCGTGCCCAGAGTCTGGGAAAAGGTGATGGTCAGCCAGTAGAAGGCCTCGGCGCGAGGAGAGCTGATCGCATCGGAAGCGATTGAGCCGGTGGTCCAACGCCATGCCGCCAGCGACGCAAGCACGCAGGTCAGCAGCAACAGCGATCCGCCTGTATAGCCTATGCCCAGGGATCGGGTGGCGAAGTCGGCCAGGGCCGTGCCCGCCGTGGTCGAGGCGATGATGGTCGTCCAATAGAGGAAGGGGTGGAAACGCCTGGCTGCGATCTGACGCCAGACCAGCACCGCCAGGGCGGCCATGAAGACGCCTGTCCCGGCCAGATAGCCCAGCTTCATCGTCATGGTGACGGTGTCGCCCGCCGTCTCGCCGAGTGTGGTGGCCAGGATCTTGATGACCCAGAAGCCCAGGGTGACGGCAGGGACCTTGCTGAGGATTTCGCTCTCTTGCCGGGTCATGACCGGTCCTTCGGGAGGAGTGAGGGAAGACCTTATTTCGCCAGCCGCCCCTCGGCCTTGTCGCCGGGGAAGACGATGTCGCTATCGGGCTTGTTGGCCTCCAGGCCGGGGTAGTCCAGGCGGCGCAGGACGTGGCGGATGATGTTCAGCCGGGCCTTCTTCTTGTTGTCCGTCGCCACCACCGTCCAGGGCGCGTAGTCGAGATGGGTGCGCTTCAGCATCTGATCGCGGGCGTCGGAATAGGCGTCCCAGCGAGCCTGGGCCTCGGCATCCAGGGGCGAGACCTTGAAGCGCTTCAGCGGGTGATCGCGGCGCTGCTCCAGACGACGGGCCTGCTCCTCGCGGCTGATGTCCAGCCACAGCTTGATCAGCAGGACGCCGGACTGGGTCAGCATGCGTTCGAAGTGCGGAACGTCGTGCAGGAAGCGCTCATGCTGTTCGGGCGTGCAGAAGCCCATGACCGGTTCGACTCCGGCGCGATTGTACCAGGAGCGGTTGAAGATCACGATCTCGCCCGCCGCCGGCAGATGGGCGGCGTAGCGCTGGAAATACCACTGGGTGGTCTCGCGCTCGGTCGGCTTAGGCAGGGCGACGACGCGGGTCTGGCGCGGGGCCATGTGCTCGGTCATCCGCTTGATGGCGCCGTCCTTTCCAGCCGTGTCGCGGCCCTCCAGGACGATGACGACCTTCAGGCCCTGCTCGATGGCCCAGGCCTGGCTTTCGACCAATTGAATCTGCAGGGCTTCCAGGGCTTCGTCGTAGTCGATCTTGGCCATGCGCTTTGCGTCCTTGTGTCGCGATAGGCCTACATTGCGGCGAATTCACTGGCGTCGCCAGAGGCGGGCGGCAGGCTGGGCTCGCAAAGGAGCATGAAATGATCGATCGCCGCAAAGCCCTCATCGCCGGAGCCGCCGTGGCGGCCGGGTCCGGCCTGGCCGCAGACCCGGCCGCCGCGCAGGCGGAAACTGCCGGGCGCGACGCCGCCTTGGCCAGGGCGTTCGAGCAGGTGAAGCCGGTGGCCCTGGCGGGCGGAATCGCGACGCGACAGGGACTGGCCTGGTCGGGAGCGACAGGCCTGCGCCGCGCGGACGGCGAGGCTGTCGTGAACGCCGGGGATCGCTGGCACCTGGGCTCCAACACCAAGGCGATGACGGCCGCGGTCCTCGCCCGGTTGATCGAGCAGGGGCGGGCGCAGTGGGCCATGCCCCTGGCGGCGGCCTTCCCCGGCATGACCATGGATGCGGGTTGGTCGGGCGCGACCCTGGACGACTTCATGTCCCATACGGCCGGGCTGAAGGACGACGCCGTCATGGGCATGGCCTGGCTGATGACGGCGCGGGCTGACGCCAGGTCCCTGCCGCAGCAAAGGCGGGCCATCGTCGAAAAGGCCCTGGCCGCGCCGCCGTCGGGGACGCGCGGGACCTTCGAATACGGCAACGCCAACTACGTCCTGATCGGGGCGGCGATCGAGGCGATCACCGGCCGGTCGTGGGAGGATGTCATGCAGGCCGAGATGTTCGCGCCGCTGGGCCTGGCTTCGGCGGGCTTCGGCGCGCCCAAGGGCGACAACGCCTGGGGGCACCGCAGGGTCGGGGCGACGGCGACGCCTATGGATCCCGAGGACTCCGGCTCGGACAATCCCCTGGCCCTGGGGCCGGCGGGGACGGTCCACATGTCGGCTGCGGATTACGCCCGCTTCCTGAAGGTCTTCCTGAACGAGGGCGACGGCTGGCTGAAGCCCGAAACCGTCCGACGCCTGATCACGCCCGCCGAGGGGCAGGCCTACGCCTGCGGCTGGATCGTTCTGCCGCCCCAGCCCTGGGCCAAGGGGGCGGTCGTGGCGCATGAGGGATCGAACACTATGTGGCACGCCATCGTCATCGTCGATCCGGCGGGCGGCCAGGCCGTCATGGGGATGTCCAACGAAGGCGTGCGCGGCGGGCCGGCCTGCCAGGCCCTGGCCCTTGGCCTGCTCGGAGCCTGATCAGGGAAGGCCGTTTCGCCGTCTGATCTTAACCAAGCCCTGCGGCGATCGGATTCGCTTTACAGTTGACGACTTGTGGATAGTCGGGTGACAACATCGCCGCAGTCCGGATTTCACGTGGGGTCCAAACCCGCGTCTCGCTCCTTCGCCTGAACGAGCTTGTCCCAGATGGGCTGACGGGTGCTCCCGTGTGGACGCCCGCCTGGCAAAGCGCGTTTACGGAGACGCAGATATGGCGACCGGCACGGTCAAGTGGTTCAACCCCACCAAGGGCTACGGCTTCATTCAACCCGACACCGGCGGCTCGGACGTTTTCGTCCACGTCACGGCTGTTCAGAAGGCCGGTCTGGCCGGTCTGGATGAAAACGCCAAGGTCGAATACGAGCTGGAAACCCAGCGCGGCAAGACCTCGGCTGTGGACCTCAAGGTCCTCTAAGGCCCTGGAGCCTACGGGTTCCGACGATTGAAGACGCGGGGGGCGACCTCCGCGTCTTTTTTGTGCGCTATCGCTTGCCGCGCGGCGGCTCGCTGCTTGAGCGCGCGGGGTTATTCGCGGCGTCGGGCTTGAGCGTGGCGGCGCTTGAGGATCAGAAGCCCAGTTCGACCTTCAGGGCTTCGGCCGTCATGCCGCTTTCGCGCAGTTCGGCCAGGGTGACGGAGCGGTCGCGCTTGGCGTAGCGGCGGCCGTCGGGGCCGGTCAACAGGCGGTGGTGGCGATAGACGGGCTCGGGCCAGCCCATCAGGGCCTGGATCAGGCGCTGGACATGGGTCGCTTCGAACAGGTCCTGGCCCCGGATCACATGGCTGATCCCCTGCAGGGCGTCGTCATGGGTCGCGGCCAGATGATAGGCGGTTCCGGCGTCCTTGCGCGCCAGAACGACGTCGCCCGCCGTTTCTGGCCGGGCGCGGATGCGGCCTGTCTCGCCGTTCGGGCCCTGGCCCTCCTCGAAGAAGCTCAAGCCGTCCCAGGCCTCGCGGCCCAGGGCCTCGCGCGCCCGATCCAGCGACAGCCGCCAGGCGAAGGCTCGTCCCTCGGCCGACAGCCGGGCCTCTTCCTCGGCAGGATGCGGGCCGGGGCGGGCGGCTTCGACCGGTCCATGCGGCGCATCGCCGATGGCGTCGAGAATTTCCTTCCGTGTACGGAAACAGCGGTACAGAAGACCACGCGCGGCCAGGGCCTCGACCACGGCGGCGTAGTCGGCCAGATGATCGGACTGACGTCGCACAGGCGCTTCCCAGCCCAGACCCAGCCAGTCCAGGTCTTCAAGGATTCCGACCTCGAACTCGGGTCGACAACGCGTCGGGTCGATGTCCTCGATCCGCAGCACGAACCGGCCGCCGGCCGCCCTGGCCGCCATCCAGGCCGTCAGGGCCGAAAAGGCGTGGCCCCTATGCAGTCGGCCGGTAGGGGAGGGGGCGAAGCGGGTGGCGAACATGGCTCGAGTTGGGTTTGCGGCTGTTGGTTGATCCGACATCTGTGCGGGCGGCAGCGCGGCGACTCGGATGGAGTCTGAATTTATTGCATTGATTTTTAACAAATTAATTTTTTATATCAACGATATTCAAGCCTGAGTGTCGGGCTGTCTCATTCTCTCAGGGTTCGCTTTTGGGCGATCGCTTGTTGGAGAGAATATCTTGAAGTCACATTTTCAGTACACCCGGGCCGCAATGTTCGCTGGCGGCGCCCTCGCGGTTCTCGTGAGCGCTGGTCCCGCAGCGGCGCAAGCAACGCCGACTGATTTCCTGACGCAGATGGTCTGCGTGGACGCAAACGACACGGCGATCAGCGCGGACCCCGTCGGCTGCCCGAACTCGCGCAGAAAGCTTCGTGTCGGCGAGGCCTTGCCGTATCACAAGATCGACTTCCTGGACGTCCAGATCAGCGACTCCTACCCGATCGCCGACACGGCAGGTGTGTCGCGCGGCGTCCAGACCTACTTCTATGCGTCGGAGATCAATGACGATCCCCTGTTCCCGGGGATGGTCAACTTCAACGCAGAGCACGGCGGCTACAACATCCTGGGCGCCGACGCTCAGAATGTCTTCTTCCGCGGCACCTTCGATCCGAGCGGCGGTTGGCAGCCCTGGTGGACCTCCGACTGTCGGGCGGCGGGCTGGAAACTGTTCCCGAACTCGTCAGCGGCCTTCGCACAGGGCGGGTCCGCGTCCCCGACGACCTATGCTCCGGCCTGCCCGGGGCAGATTGCGACGTCCGCAGCCACGGTGGATTGGGATTGGGTTCCGTCCCAGACCTATGCGACGGGGAAGACGATGGACACGATCCGAGTTCATCATTTCGCGCCCAACAGCGATGCGGTCGAGGTCAACTACTTCACCCGCGAGTACGGCGTGACCCGCTGGGAGGCCTGGCGATTGGGCACGGGGCAGACGCCGCAGCTCATCAAGGACCAATGCCCGAACAGTCTCTATGACGCTCAGATGCGGAAAAAGGCCTTCTATCTCGCCGACTGTCATGACTGGTCCAAGGTCGTGCCGTTGACGACGCCGTGGCAGCCGGCGGGCGTGTCGCCGGTCGACAGTCGTGCCCTGACCTGGCCGGTCGATCCGCTCTACACCTCGCGGAACCACCTTGCGAACACGCATGTCGGCGGCCCCTACGCCTATCCGGGCTCCAGCTCCGTCTGCCAGCTTTCGCCCTGGACGACCATCAATCCGACATCGAGCATGACGATGGGGTGGCTCGCCGGCGCGCCGTGGAGCACCAACGGCAACTGCACCATGACCTTCAAGGTGTCGCAGGTTCCGAACGGCGAGGTCGTGGCCCAGACCATCCCCAAGCCGAACGTCGCCGGGGCGCTGCGGTACGGGGCGATGATGTTCGCGCCTGACTGGCAGGCGGGGCAGCCGAAGCCGGCGGTTCAGGTCCAGGTGATCGAACGCGACAGCACGGGCGCATTGACGGGATCGGACCTGATGACGGTCGAGCTGACGAACCAGCCGCAGACCTTCCAGAAGGCCTTCACCCCGAATGCGAACACCGACTATCTGATCTTCGCCCTCTATCCGCTGACGGCGAACAGTCGCTATGCGGCGACCGGAGCCTATGTGGCGAAATAGAGCAGTCCAGCGCGGCCGGGAGATGTCCCGGCCGCGCGTTCGCATCGGGGATGGCGGTTTCCGGACATGGACCGCCTTGTCGCCGGACAAAGCGCTTTCAAGCGAGGGCGGCCTCAGCCTAGCATGGCGACATGCCCGTCGCTCCTTCCTCCGTCGCCCTGGCCGCTGCGCGCGAAGCCCTGGCCGCCGCCGATCCGGCGCTGGCGCGGGCGCACGCCTCCACCCCCGTGTTCGAGTGGCGGTTGCGGCCGGGCGGCTATGAAGGCCTGTTCCGCATGATCGTGGAGCAGCAGGTCTCGGTGGCCGCCGCCGCCTCCATCTGGAAGCGGACGGTCGAGGGGCTGGGCGGGACGGTCACGCCGCACGCCGTGCTGGCGCTGGATGTCGAGACCCTGCGCACCTTCGGCCTGTCGGGTCAGAAGGCGAAATACGGCCACGAGATCGCTCGCGCCCACGCCGAAGGCCGCATCGACTTCAATCATCTGGAACGACTGGACGACGCCGAGGCCGTCGCAGCCCTCGTCGCTATCAAGGGCGTCGGCAAATGGACGGCCGAGACCTTCCTGATGTTCTGTGAGGGACGTCTGGACGTCTTCCCCGGCGGGGACGTCGCCCTGCAGGAGGCGATGCGCTGGGCGGATCGCGATGAGACGCGGCCGAACGAGAAGCAGGCCTACGCCCGCGCCGAAATCTGGCGGCCGCATCGCGGAGTCGCGGCGCATCTGCTGTGGGGATGGTATGGAGGGGTCAAGCGCGGCGATATCGCGCTGGAGGACCTCTGACTTGACGCCTATCCAGCCCGACCTCGCACGGCCCGAAACCGTTCTGCCCCTGCTGGATTTCGCGGGTGTGGCCGTCTTCGCCGCCACCGGCGCCCTGGCCGCCGCGCGTGAGAAGCACGACCTCGTCACCTTCGCCTTCTTCGGGGCCATCACGGGCGTGGGGGGCGGGACGCTGCGCGACCTGCTGATCGGGGCGCCGGTCTTCTGGGTGCAGGACTGGCGCTATATCGCCGTCTGCCTGGCGGCGGCGGTGGGCTTCTGGATGCTGGGCGCGCGCAGCTGGCGTTTCCGGGCCCTGCTGTGGCTCGACGCCGTGGGGCTGGGCGCATACGGCGTGATGGGGGCGGCCAAGGCGGCCTCATACGGCGTGTCGCCCCTGATCTGCATCGTCATGGGCACGGTGACGGCCTGCTTCGGCGGCATCGTGCGCGACGTCCTGGCGGGCCAGCCGTCCATCCTGCTGCGACGCGAACTGAACATCACGGCGGCGCTTCTGGCCGCCACCCTCTTCGTGGTGTTGAAGGCCCTGACGGTTCCGACCTGGCCGGCGGTCGGGGCGGCGGTGGTCGCCGGTTTCGCCCTGCGGGCCGGGGCCCTGCTGTGGGGATGGAGCCTGCCGGGTTTCCCCAGCGCGCCCAGCCGATATTGAGCTCCTGAGAACGACGATATAAAGCTGAGCGGCGCCGGGCTTCGCCAGCGCTGTTCAACCGATATCGAGGTCCTGATGAACGCGATCCCCGCCGCCTATCGTGACGCGCCCCAGTGGCCCTTCGGCGACAGCCCTGAGCTGGCCGACGAACTGCTGGCCCTGGTGCTGGCGGGCGGCAAGCGTGCGACCTGTTCGTCCCTGGCGTCGTGCGAGGCCGACATCATGCCGACCGTGGGCGAGATCAGCGTCATCCTGGACGGAGCGGGAAATCCGCGCTGCGCCATCCGCACGACCGAGGTCGAGATCATGCCCTTCGAGGAGGTCAGCGAGGACTTCGCCCGCGCCGAGGGCGAAGGCGATCTGACCTATGAATGGTGGCGCGACGCGCACGAGGCCTACTACCGCCGCGAAGGGACCTGGGCGCCGGGCATGAAGGTGGTCTGCGAACGGTTCGAGCTGGTCGAGGCCTTCTGAAAGCAGCGTCACGAAAACGCTGCGCGACGGTCATGGCGATGAGCGGGAATCAGGCGTAGGCTTTCCCTGCAAGACTAGGGAAGGAGACGTGTCCTCACTCCTGTCGCCTCGATATCCCCCCGCGTGAACGGGAGGGCCCGATGCAGGTCCTGACCCGCCCTCCGTCCGGTTTTCCCGCCCTGGTGCTGAACGCCGACTTCCGCCCCCTGTCCTACTACCCCCTGTCGATCTGGCCCTGGGAAGAGGTCGTGAAGGCGGTCTGGCAGGAAAGGGTCGATGTGGTCGCCGTCTATGACAAGGTGGTGCGCAGCCCTTCGCTGGAGATGCAACTCCCCAGCGTCATCTCCCTGAAGTCCTATATCGACCAGGATCGCCAGCCGGCCTTCACCCGCTTCAACGTCTTCCTGCGCGACGGCTTCGCCTGTCAGTATTGCGGACGGTCCTCGCCGGCCCAGGACCTGACCTTCGACCACGTCATTCCCCGCGCCCAGGGCGGGCGCACCACCTGGCGGAACATCGTCGCCGCCTGCGGCCCCTGCAATCTGCGCAAGGGCGGCCGTACCCCCCAGCAGGCCGGCATGCCCCTGATGCGCCGCGCCGCCCACCAGCCCAGCAGTTGGGAGTTGCAGGAGGCGGGCCGTCGCTTCCCGCCCCATTATCTGCACCAGAGCTGGCTCGACTACCTTTACTGGGACATTGAACTGGAGCCCTGACCGCCTTGACGGCCGCCCGCCTCTGAGGGACAGTCCCGTCCAGCTAACACTGGTCCGGGGAGGGGCCATGGGTAAGCGATCATTGCAGGAAGCGCAGACCGTCGATCTGGATGCGGCCTGCCGCGAGCACGCGGCGGGCCTGCGCGCCATCACGCGCAAGGTGCGTGATGATGAAGCGGATCTGGCCCAGGACGCCTGTTTGAAACTGGTGGAGACGGCGCGGCGCGAGCCGGTTGCGGCGCCGGCGCATCTGCTGTTCCGCATCGCCCGCAACCTGGTGATCGACCGGATGCGCAGCCGCGGACGGGCGGCCCGCCTGTTCCAGGAGGCGACCGCCTATGAGCAGCAGCCTTCCTCGGCGCCGGACCCGGAGCGGGCCCTGCTGGCCAACGAACGATTGCGCCGGGCCCTGTCCGTCATCGACGGCATGCCGGACCGACGACGCGAGGCCTTCCTGCTGCACCGTATCGACGGGCTCAGCTATCCGCAGATCGCACGTCGCATGGGCGTCACCGTCAAGGCGGTGGAGAAGCATATCTCGGCGGCCATGCTGCAGCTGGCGCGCGGCATGCGAACAGATGACGGCGACG
Source organism: Brevundimonas faecalis (assembly GCF_040549405.1). Classification (NCBI taxonomy): domain Bacteria; kingdom Pseudomonadati; phylum Pseudomonadota; class Alphaproteobacteria; order Caulobacterales; family Caulobacteraceae; genus Brevundimonas; species Brevundimonas faecalis. Next base: position 411,363 of record NZ_JBEPTF010000001.1, read on the forward strand.
ACTAGGGCGTAGCGCTGTTCACTCGTCTATGGTTGTATCGTTTCAACCTCCCCGGTTTCGCCCACGTTCTTGTGCATGATTGTAGACGACGACATCGAACAAGAAGCGGCCCAGTGGTTCGCGGCCCAGCGCCGCGGTCCCATGCCTCTGGACGAGCGTCAGGCCTTCGACGCCTGGCGCGCGGATCCCGTTCATCAGGCCGCGCTCAATCGCATGCACGAGGTCTGGGGCGAGGTGTCCAGCGTCGGGAAGATGGGCGTCGCAGCACGTCGCCGCGCCTTCCGGCCGAACCGCGCCGCGATCGCCGCCGTCCTCGTCCTGGGCCTGGCCGTCAGTCTGGGCGCGGGCGCCTGGTGGCGGTTGGATCGCCAGACCGCCCAAACCGGCGTCGGGGAGCAGCGCAGCCAGGAGTTGTCGGACGGCAGCATCATGGCCCTGAACGTCGTCACCCAGGCCCGATACGACATCAATGCCCGCGAGCGCGTCGTGCATCTGAACGAGGGCGAGGCCGCCTTCGTCGTGCGCAAGGATCCGGAGCGGCCCTTCCTGGTGCGCACGGCCGGCTATGAGGTGCGGGCCGTCGGCACCGCCTTCAACGTCCGCAATCGGGACGAAAGCCTGGACGTCGCCGTCAAGGAGGGCGTGGTCCAGGTTCGGCGATTGGACGGCGGAGGCAGGCCGGTCCTGTTGCGCGCTGGCCAGCGACTGCACGTCAAGAATACGTCGAGCCCGCCGCGCACGGACCTGAAGGTGACCCAGGTCGCCGCCGGCTCCGTCGATGAATGGCGTCAGCGCGTCCTGACCTATGAGGACGCGCCGGTCAGTCAGGTCGTCCGCGACGTCAACCGTTTCTATGAGCGGCCGCTTCTGGCTGATCCGATCCTGGGACGCCGCCATGTGACCCTGCGTCTGGTGATCGACGACCGTGCGGACACGGTGAAGCGGTTGGCTGCGCTGCTTGGGGCGGAGGTGCATGACGCCGGCCGCGAGGACGCGCTGAAAGCCGCCGCCTGACGGCCGCGTTCGGAAAAATCTTCATGCTTCGGTAGGGTGTCTGCGGGGCGGGAACGTCTACCTCCCAAACAACCATCTCTTGGGAGGGAGAGGCACATGGAAGCTCGGCCTACGCCTGTTCGTTTTTCGCGTCTGCGCATGTTGGCGGGGGCCGGTTGCGCCGCCCTCTTGATCGCGGTCTCGGCCGTCGACGGGGCTGCGGCCCAGTCCGCCCGAGCCAACTTCAACATTCGGTCCGCCGCCCTGTCGCAGAGTCTGCTGGAATTCGGACGCCAGGCCGGGATCTCCGTCGCCGCCGATCAATCCCTGACCGCGGGCCTGCGCGGCACCGCCGTCTCGGGCGAAATGCCGGTGGGTGAAGCGCTGGACCGCCTGCTGGCGGGCACGGGGCTAAAGGCCGAGTTCGCCGGTCCCAATGCTGTTCGCCTTGTGCGCGCGGGCCAGGGGGACGCGGGGGGAAACGACCTCAGACCGTCCGGCCAGGACGGGGGACAGGACGCGACCGCAGTGGCCGACGTCATCGTCACGGCCCAGAAACGTGAGGAATCCATCCAGGACGTGCCGATCGCCGTCTCGGCTTTCTCGGCGGAAACCCTGGATGCGATGAAGATCGAAGGCGGGTCGGAACTGCTGCGCGCCATCCCGAACGTCAGCTTCTCCAAGGCCAACTTCAGCATGTACAATTTCTCGATCCGCGGGATCGGGACCAAGGCCGTGTCTGCATCCTCGGATCCGGCCGTGGCGGTCAGCTTTAACAACACCCCCCTGATACGGAACCGTCTGTTCGAGCAGGAATACCTGGATGTGAACCGGGTCGAGGTTCTGCGCGGGCCTCAAGGCACTCTGTACGGGCGCAACGCCACGGCAGGCGTGGTGAACATGATCCCCAATCTGCCAGGGCCGGACTTCGAAGCGATGTTGAAGGCGGAAGCGGGGAATTATGGCTCCATGCGGGGTCAGATGATGGTCAATATTCCGCTCACCGACACCTTCTGGGTGCGGGCGGCAGCGGCGGTGACGAAGCGAGATGGCTTTGATCACAACACCTTTAACGATACGTGGGTAAACAATCGCGACCTATATTCGACCCGTCTGTCAGCGATGTGGGAGCCTAGTGATCGGCTCAATATCAACCTGATTTGGGAGCATTTTGGTGAAGACGATAATCGTTCCCGTACAGGAAAGCAGCTCTGCACCCGTGATCCAGGTCCGACCCAAATTGGATCGTATGCTGTAACGAGTAAAGTTATCCAAGGCCGTCTCAGTCAAGGGTGCCTTCCAGGTTCGCTATATTCAGATGAAGCTTATGGAACTCCCAATGGTATGGGAATGGCGCAGGTTTGGGCCGCCAGTGGAGTTCTTTACGGTGCTCGTCCCACTGGAAATCAGTATGTCGCTGTAAATGGCATAGATCAAAATATAGATCCCTATTCAGGTGTTGTTCAGTCCAGAAATTTGAGAGAAATATCTACAAGCTATGATCCAAAATTTATAGCAACAAACGACGTCTATCAATTAAATGTAAATTTTGATATCAGTGAAAATCTAAAATTCATATCGCAAACGTCATATAGTAAGGATGATTTTTGGTCGTCTCAAGATTATATGAGATTTGCTTCTAATGAAATTATAAATAATAGTGATAATTTGGTTGATGCTGTTTATTTGAGGCCGATACAAAATTCCCTGTCGGCCCCAGGTGGGGTATTTACAGACCCTCAACTCGGGCCATCTAGAAGGATGCTTGCTGCAGATTTAAGTAAATCAGACAATAGTCAATTGTTTCAAGAGTTCAGGCTGCAATCAAATTTTAATGGCGTGTTCAATTTTAATATAGGCGCAAATTATCTTAAATTTGATACAAAAGATGATTATTATGTATTCAATAATCTTTTCACTATGGTAGCTCAGTATTTTTATAATGTTGTTCTCCTTCCGGATGGAAGTAGAGTAACTAGCAATTGTACTGATGGTAAAAAGGCTGAGTGTGTTTATGTGGATCTTTCTCCTATGAGTAATTTGTCTGGAGATGGTCATAATTATTTTAGAAGTAAAAATGAAGTCTCAACTAGATCGTGGGGCGTATTTGGTGAGGGGTATTACAATATTTCAGATTCCCTTAGATTGACTGCCGGTTTGAGATACACGAACGATAAAAAGACATCGACTCCGTACCCTACGCAGCTATTGCTAGGCTCCAAAGATGATGGGCAGCCTGGGCCGGCGACTGGTGGGGCTGTATCCAGGGGGTTCCCCGCGTTGCCGGACATACGTCAGTCGTGGGGCGCGGTCACTGGCCGCTTGGTTCTGGATTGGAAGCCGTCGGATAATCTGATGGCTTATGCTTCCTATGCTCGTGGATATAAGGGGGGTGGATCGAATCCTCCCCGAGCCGATTTGGATCCGCGTGTGGTGCAATATCATCCCCTAGCAGAAACATTCGATCCAGAGTATCTCAATGCATTTGAACTTGGCATTAAATCAAAGCTTTATGATGAGCGTGTACGTTTTAACGCGACGGCTTTTTATTATGACTATAAAGATTACCAAGTTTCACAAATTGTGGACAGGATTTCTTTAAATGAGAATTTTGATGCTGTAATTTATGGGTTAGAATTTGAAGCAAATTACAATGTAACTCCGAAGTTTAGAATTGATGCAAATGTTGGATATCTGCAAACTAGGATAGATGATGGTGAGGGCTCTATTGATGTAATGAATAGAACTCAAGGTAATGATGATTGGGTTGTTTTGAGGCCATGGGTTCAGGTTCCATCCAATTGTGTTGCTCCGGCTAATATTGCTGAAAAAATATTAAAGTCAGCTTATCCGGAAGCCTTTAAGCTAAATGCTCTTCAGGTGCTTTGTGGGGGGTCGGCTCGATTGGGATCTTTTGATCCCGCTATGGTTGGTGGTTTGCCATTCTACAGGTTATTTGGCGTAGAGTATAATCCGCTTCGGGATGCTCCTAATCGTGGGCGCGGCTTTATGGCTGATCTGGGTGGAAATGAACTGCCAAATTCTCCGAGGTGGACTGCAAGCGTTGGTGCTCAATACGAGTGGAATATTGGGCATCTCGATATTACTTTAAGGGGTGATTATTATGCTCAGGCCGAAAGTTATTTTCGGGTATATAATACAGAGTTTGACAGAATAAAATCATGGAATAATGCAAATGTATCATTGAGTGTTGAAAATAGAAATAGTGGAGTGATGTTCAATGCATACATTAAGAATGTTTTCGACAATTCTCCAATTGTTGACGCCTTTGTTAACAGCGATGATACGATGTTAACTACAAATGTATTTACTCTCGATCCAAGAGTTTATGGATTTTCAGTAACTGCTAAATTCTAGAATTAACGATACAATTGCGTTGACTATTTTTTTCGATTGTTGCAGGTTTGCGTTGGTCAATTCATTCTGAATGATCAAATTTAACTATGGAGGTTGCTGTGAAGAAGTTTCTTACTGTCGCTTCGGCTGTAGCGTTTATCTCTGTTATGGGCGTTTCTGCTGCTAGTGCACAATCTTTTGTTACGCCTGGAAAGTATAATCTGAATGGTAACTTGAATTTATACCAAACCATTCCGGGTGTTGTCTGTGCTGCTCAGTTTGAGCTTGAGGTCTTTTCAAATGGAACGGCCCAGATCAATTCTGGAACCTTTGGTCCAGGGCTTCATCCTGCCTGCGGCGCTCCCGTAATCCCTGTTAACTTCCCGTGGAGCGTGACTGCTCTGAATGCGGCGACCAATCAATTCGAGTTCAATGTTGATGTTTTCGCTGTAAATGGCCAATGCCAAGGTACCCTGTCCGTTACGGGTCCTGATCCCTTCATCTCCGTTGTCGCCAATCCGGGCGAGATTACCATTCCGGTGGGGGCTACTTCGCCTGGCTATCTGTTCTCGACCGGCGCAAGTGCACCTTGCACGGTGGATGGTAAGCTGAAAGTGACGCCTACCACTGCAACCGGACCGCTTGATATCGTCTAGTATAGTGATGGTCTTTGGCCCGAAGATTAATCTTCGGGCCATATCCGGCGCAAGCGTTATGATTGTTGCTTGTTTTCTCTGATGTTTCCACATCATACTAAGCCGAACATTTAATGTTCGGCTTTTCTTTTAATTTACTTATATGTAATCGATTTATGTGGATTTCCATTTTTCTATATATTCTATTCTGCGTAGTACTTTTGATCGCGGGTCCAGTAAAATATGTGCCGCCTTTGGCGCGATGAAGCTTGCCTGCCCGCCCGTCATGGGCAGCGTGCGGATGCGCCCGTCTACCTCGACCTCAACCGGCAGGGGGAAGGGGCGGCCGTTTCCGGTCTTCCATTCCAGGGTCACCTGGTCGCCTTCGCGGGTCATGACCAGGTCAGGCAGGGCGGCCTGATACAGATAAGCGTCGAAGAACCAGGTCAGGTCGCGGCCCGTCACCGCGTTGACGATGGCGATATACTCCGGGGTCGTGGCGTAGCGCGGCGTGAAATTCCCCGGTGCAGGGTCCGGGCGGCCGTAGACCAGGCGGCGCAGGGATTCATAGAAGGCCTGGTCCCCGATGAAGAGGCGCAGGGTGTGGGCGATCAGCGCCCCCTTGTAATAGAGATCCAGCCCCGGCCCGGTGTCGTCGTCATAGACGGTCGCCGCGTCCTGCGGCCGGCCTGAAACCACGGGGAAGCGGTTCGACAGGGTCAGGCGCATGGTCTGCAGCTCCGCCTGCATGGCCCGCTCTCCGTTCAGCCAACGGGCGTAGAGGGGCTGCATGTAGGTGCCGAAGCCTTCGTGCAGCCACATGTCGTCCCAGTCGGCGTTGGTCATCTGGTTGCCGAACCATTCGTGGGCCAGTTCGTGCTGCAGCAGCCAGTCGTAGCCCTTGCCGTCCAGCTTGTAGCCGTTGCCGTAGGCGTTGATCGTCTGGTGCTCCATGCCCAGGTGGGGCGTCTCCACCACCCCCATCTTCTCGTCGCCGAAGGGGAAGGGGCCGACCGTCGCCTCGAAGAAGTCCAGCATCTTGGGGAGCTCGTCGAACAGGGCCTGGGCCTTGGCCGGATCGGTCGAGGCGAGCCGCCAGAAGTGCAGGGGCACGACATTGCCGAAGCGGCTGCGATAGTCGGCGCTCATCTCTACATAGGGCGCGACGTTCAGGGTGATGGCGTAGGTGTCGGGCTGGCGCGCGGTCCAGTTCCAGGTGGTCGTGTCGTCTCCGTTGTCGGTCTTGCCCAGGAAGCGGCCGTTGGCCGGGGCGCTGAGCTCGGACGGGACGGTGATGTGCAGGTCCGCCCGACCCGGCTCGCCCTGCGGGTGATCGATGCAGGGCCAGAACAGGTCGCAGCCCTCGCCCTGGACGGCGCTGGCGATCCAAGGCCTGGCGTCCGGCGTCGTGGTCCAGACGAACCCGCCGTCCCACGGGGCGCGCCTGGCCTGATGCGGCCGACCGGAATAGGCGATGCGCAGGCTGACAGGCTCGCCCGCCGCGAAGGGGCGGGGCAGGGGGATGGTCAGCCGGCCGTCCGGATTGCTCCAGGCGCCGCGCGGCAGGGACTGGCCGTTCACCTGGACGGCGGAGATGTCGAAGACGACGTCCAGCTCCAGCTCGATCGTCTCGATCGGCGCCTTGGGCGTGAAGTCCAGCACGGCTTCGGCGCGCAGCGCCTGCTCCGCAGGCAGGACGGTGAAGGACAGGTCCGCCTTGTCGAAGGTCAGGGCCGTCTGGGACGCCGTACGCGGCGTCCCGCTGGACAGGGTGAAGGGCGTGCTGTCGCGCGCCGCTTGCGCCTCCTGGGCCAGGGCGGGCGAGGGCAGCAGGGCCGTGGTCAGGCAGAGGGCGGCGGTCAGGCGCAAGGCTTCGGCTCCGGAAGACGAGGCAGAGACCCTAGCGGGCGAGGCGGTCCCCGCAAGCCTTTCGCCCATCCTTGAAACGGGCAAAGAAAAAGGCCGGCGTTTCCGCCGGCCTCTTCATATTCCGTCAGTCGACGCCGATCAGGCGGCGGCTTGCTCGGCCAGCTTGGCGCGAACCTGGCGCTTGATGCGCTGGGCGGCCATCGACAGCTGCTCGTCGCGAGCCTTGACGATGAAGGCGTCCAGGCCGCCCTTGTAGTCGAGGGTGCGCAGGGCGGCGTTCGAGATACGCAGCGAGAAGGTTTGGCCCAGAGCGTCCGAAGTCACCTTGACCGTCTTCAGCGACGGCAGGAAACGACGCTTGGTCTTGATGTTCGAGTGGCTCACATTGTGCCCGACGATGGGGCCGATGCCCGTGAGTTCGCAACGACGCGACATCTTAAGATCCTCAAGGTCACATCCGCGAAGGTCGTTGCGGACGCATGAAACAGGTGCTCGTCAGAGGCAGGACCCCTGCGAGAGAGGGGGCCGTATAGAGGAATGACTCGGCGTGCGTCAAGGCTGGAGTCGAGTCAGGCCGGGGATTCCGCCGAGACGCGGCCCAAGAAGCGAGATGAAGGCCGGGGATCGGCTTCGTTCAGCCCGCGTTCAACGATATGAGGCTATAGCCCATCCCATGAAGAGCCAAATGCACGTCAAGCCGATGAAGTCCCTGATCCCCTTCGCCAAGGTCATGGCCGCCGCCGCTCCGATGGTCGCCGGCGCCGTCATGCTGGCCGCGCCGGCCTCCGCGCCCCAGGCCCAGGCCAGCCGGACCGAAGTCCTGCCCGGCTACTGGGAATACACCACCAGCGTCATGGGCGCGCGCGACACCGAGCAGAAGTGCGTGCGCCCCAGCGAGATCAACCGCTTCTTCGGCGGTCTGTCGACGCGTCGCTGGCAATGCACCTATCCGACACGCCAGGTCGGGGACGGAAACGCCCGCTTCGAAGGCAGCTGCCAGGACCGCAAGGGCCGCCGCATCAACGTGCGCCTGAATGGAACCTATCAGCCCGAGAGCTTCCGCTTCAGCGGCGGCGCCCAGCTGGCGCGCGGCACGCCCTATATCCCCGCCAGCATCACGGCGCGCCGCATCAGCGCCCAGTGCCCGGCCGGCGCCGAGTATTTCTGACGACGTCGGAAGGACGCCTGGGCGACGACAGTCGTCCGCTCAGGCAGCCGCGGCCGTGGGCGCGTCGAGCGGGTGCGGGGTGCGGAAGCTGACCGCCAGCCGGTTCCAGACGTTGATGACGCCGATGGCGACCGTCAGCTTGGCGATCTCGCCTTCGCTGAAATAGGGTTTCAGGCCTTCGAACGCAGCGTCCGGCGCGCCGGTTTCGGCGAGGCGCGTCACGGCCTCTGTCCATTCCAGAACGGCTCGCTCGCGCGCCGTATAGACGGGCGACTCGCGCCAGACGCACATCAGGGCGATCCACTGTTCCGAGTGACCGTCGTGGCGGGCTTCCTTGACGTGCATGTCGACGCAATAGGCGCAGCCGTTGATCTGCGAAGCGCGCAGCTTGATGAGATGGATCAGGCCGCGATCGAGGCCGGAATCCTTGGCGACATAGGTCTCGAGGGCCATCACCGCCTTGTAGGCGTCGGGGGCGGCCTTGTAGCCGTTCAGTCGTTCCTGCATGGGTCTTCTCCTGATTGAGGGGGCGTCAGCCGCCCTGTCTGCGTTCATGGACGGCGAGGAAGGCGCAGCCGCGAGCTTCGATGGCTCCGTCCTCGTCCTTGGCGGCGACCTCCGTCAGGACGTCGGCGATGGAGGTCCGCCGCAGTTCGGCGCGATAGGACTGCTCGGCCCGCAGCATGGCGGCGTTGATCTGGCAGGGACCCCTGGGCTTCACCGGCAGGGGATTGGGGCCGCGCTGACGGATTTCCTGGCAGCGGAAGGCCGGCTCCGGCCCTTCGACGGCGAGGAGGATGTCGAGCAGGCTGATGCTCTGGGGCGCGCGCGCCAGGCGATAGCCGCCTTTTGGTCCGGGCAAGGTGCGCAGGACGCCGGCGCCGGACAGGGCCTGAAGATGCTTGAGCAGATAGCTGGTCTTGACCCCATGAAACTCCGCCAGGGCCGCGGCGGACAGCACGCCGTCCTCGGACAGTTGCGAAAGCATGGCCACGCAATGGATCGCTTGTTCGACGCCTTCGCTGAGCTTCATCGTCTCGTCTCTCTTATCGCGGATAAATAATATCCATGATGTAGCGCCGTCAAGGCGCGCAGGGTCCGCGTGGGAGGAATCTCTCGGGCGACTGCATCCGAACGTCTCCTCCGCCGCCTCATGTCCTGAAACGGAGGGCGTCGGTTCATGTCTGGGTTCAGGGTCTGCGCGGTCGCCATGACGGCGATGCTGTCATGGTCGTGCGCCGGAGCATCCGTCGTCCGGGCCGAACCGGCGCAGGAACGGGCGGCGATGGCGGACATCGACGCCTTCGTGCGCCGGGCCATGGCCGAGGTCGCGGTGGTTCCGGGCCTGTCGCTGGCGGTGGTGCGGGGAGACGAAGCGATGATGACGGCCGGCTACGGCGTGGCCGACGTGGAGACGGGGGCGCCAGCGGATGCGCGGACCCGCTTCTATATCGCCTCGGCGACCAAGGCCTTCACCGCCCTGTCCATCGCGGCCATGGCGCGGCGGGGCGAGGTCGATCTGGAGGCGCCCCTGGCGTCATGGAGCGGAGAGACGGCCTTGCCCGCGGACATGGCCGCGCAGACCAGTCTGACCGACCTGCTCAGTCATCGCTCGGGCCTGGACAATGAGCCGATAAGCTTCCGTGCGGCCTACAGCGGCGATCACTCATGGGAAGGCATGCAGGCCTTGCTGGCCGAGACCGTCAGGCGCCCGGACGCGCCGCGCGGGACCTTCCGCTATTCCAACGTCGGCTACAACCTGGCCACGACCCTGCTGGAAGGCCGCTTCGGTCGCGACTGGCGAGAGCTGGTGGAGCGGGAGACGACAGGGCCCCTGGGCATGACGGCCACGACGGCCCGTATCGAGGAGGCGCGCCTGAGGTCCGTGATCGCGTCGGGGCATCTGGCCGACACGGGTGCGCCCCGGGTCAGTCCCTTGCAGAAGGAGGACGCGACCATGCAGTCGGCGGGCGGCCTGGTTTCCACGGCCCAGGACATGGCCCTGTGGCTGGAGGTCCAACTCAACGACGGGGTGCTGGACGGGCGCCGGGTGTTTCCGGAAGGCCTGGTCGCCTCGACCCACCGCGCCCTGGCGGCGCAGGACACGACCTTCGGAGCCTATCGCCGCGAGGGCTACGGCCTGGGGTGGCAGATCGGGTGGTCGGGAGATGAAAGGCTGATCCACCATTTCGGCAATTTCGCCGGATCGCGCGCCCATGTCTCCTTCATGCCGGAGCGGGGCGTCGGGGTGGCCGTCATGATCAACGAGGACGCCGTGGCGGGGGAGCTGGCCGATCTCGTGGCTGACTACGTCTATGATCGCCTGAACGGCCGGGCGGACCTTGCGGCCGCCTATGAGGAAAAACTGACGGCCCTGAAGGCGCGGCGGGATCGCCGGGTGGAGGGGCTGGCGCGGGCGCGGGCCGAACGCGCCCAGCGGCCCTGGACCCTGTCGCAGCCCCTGTCGTCCTACGCCGGAACCTATGTAAGCCCGGCCATGGGGCGAATGCTGGTCGCGGCGGAAGAAGGCGGACTCAGGGTGTGGATCGGCGTCCTGGCGGCCAAGGCGGAGGCCTATCCCGATCCGGAGACGATCCGGGTGGAGCTGGTCCCCCTGAACGGGCAGACGATCCGGTTCGAGGCCCCGGATCGTCTGGTGTTCGAGGGCCGCGCCTTCGTACGCGAGGCGGCGCGGCCCTAGGATCAGTCAGAGGTCGCCGGCGGCCTGGCGGCGCATGGACTGGGCGGAGCGCTGCATTTCATCGGCCCGGTCCGGCAGGCTGCGCGACAGCCTGACCAGTTGGGCGTCGGTGACGTCGTTGCCGCGCGCGCGGTTGTCGGCGATCACCTGGGCCCGGTAGGCTGGGTCGCGCAGGCGGACGGCCTCGTTGCGCATGTCGCGGGCGCCCCTGTCCATGTCGTCGGCGCCGCTGCGCATCTGGGCGCGGGCCTGGATCATGGCGATGCGAGCCTGTTCCTGGGCGTCCCGGGCGGCGACGCGAGCGTGGGCCTGGGCGTCGGCGGCGGCGAGGGCGGCTTCGCGGGCGGCGCGCTGGATTTCCGTATGGTCGATGCGAGCGGCCTGCAGGGCTGCGCGACGGCTGTCCTCGGCGGCGCGACGGGCGGCTTCGGCCACGCGGCGGCCTTCGGCGGCGGCCTGGCGGCCGAGTTCGGCCTGGCGACGGCCGTCATAGGCGTCCTGTCGGGCGGCGTCGGCGGTCGCCCGGGCCTCGGCCATGGCGGCCGCCAGCTCGCGGCGCTCGCTCTCGTCGATCTCGCCCAGATAGATACGGCCGCCGTCCTCCATGATCACGCGGGAGACGGAGCGCGCCGACGGAGCGGGCGGGGCCGGAGGCGCGGGAGGTGCAGGGGGCGCCGGGGCGGCGGGATCGGCGGGCGAAGCCGGAGGCGCGGGCGGAGCAGGCGGCGTCGGGGGGCTCCAGGACGAGGCGCGGGCCTCGCGCGGGGTCAGCTCGACGGCGGCCAGGGGCGTGGCGACGGCCAGGAGGGCGCCGGCGGACAGGGCCAGGGCCAAGGGGCGGGACGGGGTCTTGGAGCGGGTCTTCATGATGCGGCTGATCCTTTTGGCGAGAGAGGCGTGAGAGTCGGTCATTCCCAGGGCGGCTAGGCCTGCTGGGGCCGGTTGGGCGAAGTCGGAGGCGATGTTGATCAGGACGCGGGCGTAGGCGCGGCGGTCCATGCGATCGACGGCCAGGGCGTCTGCGGCCTCTTCCGTGCGGGCGGCGAGGGCGGCGTGCAGCAGCCAGACCAAGGGGTTGAACCAGAAGAGGGCCAGGGCCAGGCGGGACAGCAGGGCGAACAGCCAGTCGCCGCGCCGGATATGGGCCAGTTCATGGGCCAGGACGGCCTCGGCGGCGTCCGTGCGGGCGACGCAGTCCTGCCCGATCAGTATGGTTCCGGGAGGCAGGCCCCAGCTCAGCGGAGCACGAACCCGTTCCGAGGCGATCAGGCGAGCGCCGCCCGAGGCGTCGAGGCGCTTCAGGGCCTCGGTCCAGACGCGGTGGGCGACGGGACGACCGTCCTCGGTCCAGCGACGCAGGGTCCACAGGCCCAGGAGGAAGCGGCCGGCGATCAGCACCAGGCCGGCGGCGTAGGCCAGGGCGGCGATGACGGGGAAGGCGATCTCGGGCCAGGCCGTTCCGACAGGGGCGTCGCCGCTGACCGCGACCCCGGCGAGCGGCTGAAGGTCCAGGCTCCAGGACCGGGTTTCGGCCAGGGCGGAGGCGGGCGCTGCGACCGACGCCGCCGAGGGGGCGGCCAGCAGGGCCAGTTCCAGGCGCGGCCCGATCCAGAGGAAGACCGGCAGGGCCAGCAAGAGACAGACGGCGGCGCGCAGGATCGCGGCCCGCTCGGCGGGCGGACGGCGGACGGCCAGGGCCGACAGCCCCAGGCCGGCGCCGGCTACGACGCCGGACTTGAGCAGGAGTTCGAGGAGCAACTGCCAGGTCACGACGGCTCCTCCTCTTCGGCGGCGTCGAGGGCGCGGCGCAGGGCGGCGACCTCTTCCGGCTTCAGCGTCTTGGTCAGCCCCAGCAGGGCGGTCGCCGCGGAGGCGGCGGATCCGGCGAAGAAGGTGTCCACCATGCGCCGCAGGGCGGTGTCGGCGACCGCGCGGGCCTGGGGCGCCGGGCGCCAGGCGCCGTCGCCTGCGCGCGCGACCAGGCCCTTGGCCTCCAGCCGCTTCAGCAGGGTGCGCACGGCCGAGTCGCTGAGCGGATCATGCAGGGCGTCGCGGACGGCGGCGGTGGCGCCCTGTCCCAGTCCGCACAGGGTCTCGAACACCTCTCGCTCTCTTCGGGGCAGGGTCTCGATCATGGCGCGCCTTCATGTCCGCTACATTTGTAGCGCTACATGTGTAGCGAAATGGGGCTTAATTGCGGCGCATTTCGTGAAGTTTCAGACAGGCTCGGAGATGTGGGAAATCGAGTCTGAATCGTCTGAAAGCCGTCCATGAAAAAGGCCCGGCGTCGCCGCCGGGCCCTTGTCGTTTCAGCGAGGCGCCTGGGATCAGGCGGCTTCGGCCTCGGCCTCTTCGGCGGCGGGGGCCACAGGCTTCTTGGCGCTCAGCGACTTGGCCAGCAGGGCCACGGCGGCGTCCTTGTCGATGCGGTTGGCGGCGGCGACTTCACGGGCCATGCGGTCCAGGGCCGATTCATAGAGCTGACGCTCCGAATAGGACTGTTCCGGCTGAGTGTCGGCGCGGTGCAGGTCGCGGACCACTTCGGCGATGGAGATCAGGTCGCCCGAGTTGATCTTGGCTTCGTATTCCTGGGCGCGACGCGACCACATGGTGCGCTTGATGCGGGCGCGGCCCTTCAGCGTCGTCAGGGCCTTGGTCACGGTGTCGTCGGCGGCCAGGGTGCGCAGGCCGGCGGTCTTGGCCTTCTTGGTCGGGACGCGCAGGGTCATTTTTTCGTGGTCGAAGGTCACGACATAGACTTCCAGCGACATGCCGGCGACTTCCTGAGTCTCGATCGCGGCGACCTTGCCGACGCCGTGGGCGGGATAGACCACCGCATCGCCAACCTTGAATTCCAGACCGGTCTTGCTCGTCATGTCATTCCTTTCCCGGAACAGGGGTGAAGCGAGGCGCCGTGCCTTCAATGAGCGAAAACAACCCCGCCGCCGGGAAAGCTTCCCGTCGGTTGAGCGGAAACATCACACATCAGAAGCGAAAGCGGATCACCGAACCTCTGGCCGCCCCGTCTCAACGGCGGGGTTCTGTCGTAAACGCGGGCGGCGCGCATGACTGCGGACCGCCCGTTTCGAATAGGGAGGAACATATCATAAAATTAGGAAATCTCAAAACATCCACAGAGACGAGGTGGGGTTTGAGGCGAATATGACCGGATTGTGGCCAGAAATCAGGAGCCCTTGCCGGGCTTTTCGCTGAAGTATTTCTCGAACTTGCCGGTTTCGCGTTCGTACTGTTCACGGTCGGCGGGCGGCGTGCCCTTGACCGTGATGTTGGGCCAGACCTTGGCGTACTGGGCGTTGATCTGCAGCCACTTGCCGTCCGGTTCGTCCTCGGTGTCCGGCACGATGGCGTCCACCGGGCATTCCGGCTCGCACACCCCGCAGTCGATGCACTCGTCCGGCGCGATCGCCAGGAAGTTCTCGCCCTCGTAGAAGCAGTCGACCGGGCACACCTCCACGCAGTCCATGAACTTACATTTCACGCAGGCGTCGGTGACGATGTAGGTCATGGGAGGGAACGGGGTCCGTGGCTGGACGACGGGAGGGGTCGCGGGCAGGGGACATGACCCCGCCGGAACCAACTGTCAACCGAGCGCGCTGACACGGCGACGGCGCGGGCCTTGACCACGGTTCGCCAAATCAGTATCTGAGATTATTACAGATTGATCCATCGGAAGGGTTCCCTCATGCGCATCCTCGCTCGCTACGCCGTCGCCGGCGTCTTGGCGCTCAGCCTCGCCGGGGGCGGCGCCGTCGTCGCCCGTCAGGCCGCCACCACGGTCCCGGCCGAGGTTCAGGCCGGCGACTACAAGCTGGATTCCAGCCACGGCAAGATCACCTGGTCGGTCGATCACCTGGGCTTCTCGACCTATTATGGTCAGTTCGTGAACGTGACGGCGGATCTGAAGCTGGACCCGGCCAACCCGGCGGCCAGCACCCTGACCGCGACCATTCCCCTGACGGACGTGGCTCCGAACGACGACCGCCTGAAGGCCCACCTGCAGACGGCGGACTTCTTCGACACGGCCAATCATCCGACGGCGACCTTCCGTTCGGTCCACATCATGATCGATCCGTCCGATCCGGACGAGGCGACGGTCCACGGCGAACTGACCCTGCGCGGCGTCACCAAGCCGGTGACCATGGAGGTCGAGTTCAACAAGGCCGGCCCGTCCATGGGCGGCGCCTATCGCGTCGGCTTCGACGGCGAGGCGACGATCAAGCGTTCCGACTTCGGCGTCAGCTACGCCCTGCCCGCCGTCAGCGACGAGGTGAAGCTGCGCATCGAAGGCGAGTTCGTGAAGCAGTAAACCGCAGAGGGACCCATCAGGTCTCCGGCGCCTCGAGCGCCTCGTAAAGGGCGCGGGCTTCCGAGGGAGGCCCGCGCCTTTCGCCCAATTGCAGGACGCGCACGGCGATCAGGCGTCCGCCCTGTGCGAACAGGATGTCGTCGCCCGGGTGGACGCTGCGGCTGGGCTTGTCGAGGCGGGTCTGGACCCCGTGATGGGTCAGGCGGACCGCGCCCTTCTCGACCAGGGCGGCGGCCAGGCTCCGCGTCTTGGCGAAGCGCGCCCGCCACAGCCAGACGTCGACGCGGCAGCTCTCCAGGCCCGGGGTCACGGCGTCGCCGACAGGCGGTCGAACCAGGCCAGGACGGGGGCGTAGGAGGCGGCGGCGGTTCCCATGTGGTCGGCGCCTTCGATCGACACCCACTCCACGGCTCCGCCCCGTGCGCGGGCATGATCATAGAGGGCGCGAGACGAGGCGGGCGTCACGTCCCGGTCGGCCTGGCCGGTGATGATGCGTAGAGGCGCGCGCGGAACCCAGGCGTCGGTGTCGTTCTCGGCCAGGGCGCGATGCAGCCAGTGATCGGGCCGGGCCTGGAGCGCGGCCAGGACCTCGGGCCGGAACAGGTCGGCCGCGTCGGCGGGCAGGGCGGCGATGATCTCGCCCGGCTCATGGCTTCCGTCGAACAGGCCAGGCAGGCGGGCCGCCAGATCGGCCGGAACCGTCTGGGCCAGGGGCCGGTCGTAGTAGACCGAATAGGCCGTCACGGCGAAGGCGACATAGGCGATATTGACCGGCTCGATCGAGGCGGGCGGACGCGTCTTCTCGACCAGAAGATCCGCCAGGGCGTGGGGACCGGCGATCGCCGCCGTCGCCTTCAGGACATAGCCGGGCAGGGGCGTCCGCTCCAGTTCCCGATGCAGGCCCGCCGCGCTTTGTCCGCCCTGGGAGAAGCCCATCAGGAAGAGGTCGGAAGGAAGGGGCCAGCCCTCCCGTTGGGCGAAGGTCCGGGCCGCGCGCAGAAGGTCCAGCGACGCATCGACCTGAGGCTGGACCACCACATAGGCCTGGGGTTCGGTCGAGACGCCCAGGCCTATGTAGTCGGGCAGAAGGGTCAGGTAGCCGGCGCCGGCGAAGACGGCGGCCTCCTGGTTCCCGTCCGCACGGTCAGGCATGGAGGGCGACAGGGCGCGGGTGACGTTGGTGCCGTGCAGATAGGCGACGGTTCCCTTCAGGCGCGCCGGATCGGCCGGGACCGCGACCAGGGCGGAGGCCTCGACCGAACGGCCCTTCGACACCGTGCGGTAGGTTAGGCGGTACAGGTCGGCGCCCTGGGCGACGCGAAGGCCGCCGGGCAGGTCGTCGGCGAAGGCCTGAAGCGCCGCGCGGTCCGGGGATTCCAGCAGGACGGCGGACACCAGGGCGCCGCGCGTCGGGGCAGCGGGGCTTTCGATGCGCGCGGGCGCTGCGGCGGCGCAGGCGGACAGGGCCAGGGGCGTCGCCGCCAGGACGCAGGCCAGCAACGATCCTCGATTCAGCCTCAGGACCATGGAACCCCTCTTCCGCGTCGCTCGAAGACGATCGGGTTTGTGCCGTCGCTCAGGTCGCGAGGCAATGGGCGGCGGACAGCGGTCAGGGGCGTCACGCGCCTGCGTCTGCGCGAGGCTTGCGCCGCCGACGCGGGCGCGCAGCCTTGACGCGACGTTCGGACTTCGGCGCAGACGCTTCGGCGGGCAGCCGTAGTTGCGCCAGGGCGGCGAAGGGCGAGGCCTGGGGCGGGGCCGCGTCCGCCTTGCCCGGGCGCGGGGCCTTTTCCGCCCGGGGAACCCGCAGGGCCGCCTGGATCGCCCGCGCCTGGTCGGCGGTCCAGCCAAGGGCGGTCAGGGCCTCCTGGTCCAGGGGCGCCTTTCCGGCCGCGCGGGACAGGTCGGCGAACCGCTCCAGGGCTTCGATCGGCGCGCTCCAGGCCCCGACGGCGCGACGGCCGAAGGCGGAAAGGGCGCGAGGCGAGGGGGCGGGCGAGGGCAGGGGGAGGAGGCCGTCCCCCGTCGGGCGAAAGCCCTCGTTCACGACGAAGGCCTGGGCCAGGGCCAGGGCGCGGGGCTTGACCGCCTCGGGCAGCCAGACGGAGCAGGCGCCGACGCGGACGGCGAAGGTCTTGAGCGTGCGCCGCTCATGCTGGCTCAGGGCGGCCAGGTCGCGCTCGACCTCGCGTCGGGGCAGGACGCCGCCCGCCTCGATCAGGCGGAAGGCCAGGCCGCGCGGCAGGCCGGTCAGGGCGCCGCTCTCCACCGCCTGACGCAGGCGACGCAGGGGGCGCAGCGCCCGCCCGGCCTCGGCGGCCAGCCAGGCCTCCATCCGTCGCTGCGCCCTTTCCCGGGCCGGAGCGGGACCCAGGTCGCCCAGCAGGCGCAGCCGAGGGGAGAAGGGATCGCCGCCGACCACCTTGGCCGTCAGGGCGCCGCGCCACAGGACGTCGCCGTCCGGCGTCACGCCGAAGGCCGCGTCCCCGTCGGCGGCCAGCCGGCCCAGGCGTCGGGCGATCTCGGGCGACACGGCGCGGGTCGCGGCCTGGCGCAGGGCGCGATCGGCCAGGGCCGAGCCTCCGGCGTCGGGGGTGAAGCGCACCCCGTCCAGGCGACCGACCGGTTCGCCCTCCACCGTCACCTCTCCATCCTCGGCCACTCCGGCCAGGGTGTCGGAGCGCACGTTCAGCGCCCGCATCAGGGCGGTGGTGCGCCGGTCGACGAAGCGCGCCGTCAGCCGGTCGTGCAGGACGTCGGACAGGCGCTCCTCCAGCGCCTTGGTCCGGTCGCGCCACGCCTGCGCCCCCGCCACCCAGTCGGGCCGGTTGGCGATATAGGACAGGGTGCGAACCCCCGACAGGCGGGCCGACAGCTGGTCGATCTGACCGTCGTCGCGGTCCAGGTCGTTGAAGCGCGGGGCGATCCAGTCCTCGGTCAGCCGCCCGCGGCCGCCGGTCAGGGCGGTGAAGATCTCCTTCGACAGGCGGGCGTGTTCGTCCAGGGTCGTCTTCTGGAAGTCCGGCAGCTGGCACGCCTCCCACAGGCGCATCAGGGCGCCGCGTGAGCGCGCGATCTTCTTGACGTCCTCGTCCGCCGCGAAGCGCCGCAGCAGGGTCTCGTCCAGGGCCTGGGCCGTCAGCCGCAGGCCGAAGCGTTCCGGCGTGACCGTCAGCGAGCGCAGCAGGTCCGGCAGGGTGTCGAAGTCCAGCCGGGCGTTGCGCCACTCGGCCGCCTCGACCGGGTCGAAGCGATGCTCGACCACCTGTTCGAGGATGTCCTCGTCCAGGTCCTCGGCCTCGCCCGTCACGCCGAAGGTTCCGTCGCGCAGATGGCGTCCGGCGCGGCCGGCGATCTGGCCGATCTCGGCGGCGTGCAGCCAGCGGGTGCGTCGGCCGTCGAACTTGCGCAGACCGGCGAAGGCCACATGGTCCACGTCCATGTTCAGCCCCATGCCGATGGCGTCGGTGGCGACCAGGAAGTCCACCTCGCCCGACTGGAACAACTCGACCTGGGCGTTGCGGGTGCGCGGCGACAGCGACCCCATGACCACGGCGGCCCCGCCCCGCTGGCGGCGCAGCAGTTCGGCGATGGCGTAGACCTGCTCGGTCGAGAAGGCGACCACGGCGCTGCGGCGCGGCAGGCGGGTCAGCTTCTTCGACCCGGCGTAGGACAGGGTGGACAGCCGCTCGCGCGAGACGATCTCCGCATCCGGAACCAGGGACCGCATCAGGGGCGCCATGGTCCCGGCGCCCAGGAACATGGTCTCGAACCGGCCGCGCGCGTGCAGCAGCCTCTGGGTGAAGACATGGCCGCGCTCAGGGTCGGCGACCAACTGGATTTCATCGACGGCTAGGAACTCGACCTGGCGCTCCATCGGCATGGCCTCGACCGTGCAGACGAAATAGGCCGGGCGCGGCGGGACGATCTTCTCCTCGCCGGTGATCAGGGCGACGGAGGCCGCGCCGCGCAGTTTGACGATCCGCTCATAGATCTCGCGCGCCAGCAGCCGCAGCGGCAGGCCGATCATGCCCGAGGCGTGACCCAGCATCCGCTCGACCGCCAGATGGGTCTTGCCGGTGTTGGTGGGCCCCAGGATCGCCGTGACGCGCGATGGGGCCAGACCTGCGGAACGGTCGCTCATACCTGGATGAAGGTGGCGACTTCCGCGCCGGGGTCAAGCGCGGACGCGAAAGGAAGGGCATTGGTAAACAGATGCGGCGGGCGCCTGGGAACAGGCGCGAAACGAATCATGACCGAATCAGCGACACGGCCCGATTCAGGATTTGTTCCGCACAACATATTGTAGCTTAACGTGGATTAACCGCTAGAACTTTTTTGCCCACCGCAAAACAACCGCGTCCCGTCTTTCCCTGACGCCCGCGACCCGCTAGGGACGACCCGTGACGGCCCCGTAGCTCAGCTGCATAGAGCAAGGCTTTCCTAAAGCCGAGGTCGCAGGTTGGAGTCCTGCCGGGGTCGCCATTTTGTAAATTTGTCCTTTTAAATCATAAGGATAAATAGGTTTGGCAATAGGTTTGACGCTGCCCTGTTCGCGTTTTGCTCTCGCCGACCTTTTCATGGGCGAATCCGAAAACTTCGCTTGGTCCGCATCCCTCTTGTAGCGGGCTGCTTCATCAAGCAGCGGGAGTGTCAGACGGTGTGGTTCATACACGTGCGATTCCGTCTCATGTGACTGACCGGGCGTGATGCTAGGCGCAGGACTCATAGCCAGAAGGGCACGGTTGCGGCGAGGGCTATTGCGGAGAGGAATATAGGTTTCGACGGGCAGGATGCCGATGACGCCAAGGTTGCCGGCGCCGGCTTCCCGCACTCGAGGCGATGGCCTCTTGTGGCGTAAAGTGGAAGAAGGCTGCCTTGGGGCGAAAAAAAATCGCCCAACCATGTCACATCCTGTCTCCTCATCTCGTCTTCGCGGTGAAGGTCGACCGAAGGCTCCGATGGTGAAGCCCGGTGCGGCCCGGGAGACGGACATGAAAATCGTTGTAATCGGCGGGACCGGCCTGATTGGATCAAAGGTCGTGTCAGGCTTGAAGGCGCTTGGGCACGAGGCGATCGCGGCCTCGCCCAATACCGGCGTCAACACCATCACGGGTGAAGGTCTGGCTGCGGTCTTGGCGGGGGCGGACGCTGTTATCGACGTCGCCAACTCCCCCTCATTTGAAGCGGATGCCGCGTTGGACTTTTTCCGCACCTCCGGCGCCCATCTGCTTGCGGCCGAACAGGCGGCGGGCGTCGCGCATCACGTGGCCCTGTCGGTCGTCGGCACGGACCGGCTGCAGTCCAGCGGATATTTTCGCGCGAAGCTGGCCCAGGAGGAACTGATCAAGGCCTCGCCAGTCCCCTGGACGATCCTCCGCTCGACGCAGTTCTTCCCCTTCGTGGCGGGTATTATCCAATCCGGCAGCGTCGGCGACGAGATCCATCTGTCGTCGGCGCTTGTCCAGCCGGTCGCGGCGGAAGACGTCGTCGACGCCCTGATCGAACTGGTCCTCGCCGCGCCGCTGAACGACACCGTTGAAATCGCGGGCCCCGAGGCGATCCGCATGAACGCCTTCGCCCAGCACTACCTCTCGGCTCAGGAGGATCGCCGCAAGATCGTGGCCGAGCCGCACGGCCTGTATTTCGGCTCCCCGATTGATGACCGGTCCCTGACGCCGGGACCAGGGGCGCGCCTGGGCGCGACGACGCTCAGCGACTGGCTGCGCAGCGCCATCACCGCCGATTGACCTCGCCAGCATCAGGATCACGACCATGAAACTCTACTACAGCCCGCTGGCGTGCAGCCTCGCGGACCACATCGCTCTGCGCGAAGCGGGCTTCACCTTCGACCTCGAGCGGGTCGATCTGAGAAGCCATCGCACCGAAACCGGCCGCGATTTCCACGAGGTGAGCGCCAAGGGCTATGTCCCGGTCTTGGTGCTGGCCGACGGCGAGGTCATCACCGAGAATGTCGCGGTTCTGGACTGGATTGCGACGGCCGCGCCCTCGCTGTCCATCGGCGGGCCTTTGGGGCGGACGAGGGTGCTGGAAGCATTGACCTACATCACCACCGAGGTCCACCGGGCGTTCAAGCCGATGTGGCATGGCGGTTCGGCCGAGGAGACGGCCAGAGCCGGGGCGACGGTCACAGCCCTCCTCGCCCCGCTAGGTCAGGCGATGCGAGGGGCCTATCTGTTCGGGGACGACCCAGGCGTCGCGGACTTCTATCTGTTCGTGATGCTGCTCTGGGCTGAACGGTTCGGCGTTGCAGCGCCGGCGTCGCTTGAGGCGATGCGTGACCAGATGCGCATGCGACCCGCCGTCCGCGCCGCCATGATGTATGAAGGTCTTCTACCTGCTGGACAGCCGGCCTGATGATCTTGTCAGATCCTTCGACCGACACCTTCGAGCGGCGCCGTCCACGCCTGCTGCGGCTGGCCTATCGGATGTTGGGATCGACGGCGGAGGCGGAGGACATCGTACAGGAAGCCTGGCTGCGTTGGCGACGGGTCGATCCCTCGGCCATCGCGCAGCCCGGCGCCTTCCTGGCGCGGACGGTGACCCGGCTTTGCCTGGACACGTTGAAGTCGGCGCGGGCGCGACGAGAGGCCTATGTCGGCAACTGGCTGCCCGAGCCGATTTTCGAACCGGAAGAGGCGGGACCGACGCTGGATGATCTGACCCTGTCGCTGATGTTGGCGCTGGAGCGGCTGTCTCCGCTCGAGCGGGCCGCCTTCCTCCTGCACGATGTGTTCGGCACGCCCCTGGCCGAGGTGGCGCGGACGCTGGACCGCGACGCCGCGGCGGTCCGGCAACTGGCGGCCCGCGCGCGCAAACATGTCCGGGAGGCCCGTCCGCGTTTCCCGGTCAGCCGCGAGGAGGGCGATCGTATCGCCCGCGCCTTCTATGTTGCGTCGAACCAGGGTGATCTGGAGGGCCTGCGCGCCTTGCTGGCCGACGCCGTGGTCCTGAGGGCGGATGGCGGCGGCAAGGCCCATGCCTGGCTCCGACCTATCGTCGGCTTCGAGCGTGTGGCGCGCCTGTTCGCCGCGCTTCGCCACAAGCTCACCCGGGTTCCGCCCGTGCTGGTCGACTGGGTCTGGATCGACGGCCTGCCGGGCTATGTCAGCTACGAACGCGACGGTGCGCTGCAGACCACCGCTCTGGAGATTGAGGCCGGTCGGATCGTGTCGATCTTCATTACACGCAATCCTGACAAGCTGGCGCAGGCGGAGCAGTTCTCAAGGGGTCGCTCAAGCGGTCAGATTTCCCGACCCCAATGATTGCAGGCTCGGAGTGAGCGGTCTCAAATGATCCCGGCGGTGACTGTAGAGACCACCTGGAATCGCCTCCCGACGCGCTTGACCCGGGGTAGGCGTCGATTAGGGGCGCGGTTCTCGATACATCGGGTTGGTCGACGCCTCGGGATCCGCTGGGCCGCCGTGAAGATGTAATCCAACCGTAGCTTCGCCGTATCACTGAACGCCTACAGCCCCCTGACTTTTCGGGGAGCGCAAGGCGTCATGTCGTCACACATCAAACACGGGGTTCTGGCCCGCCTGCTGGCCGGTACGGCTCTGGCGGCTGTTGCAGGAGCCGCGTCGGCCGCGGACCTTCGCAATGAGGCCGACGTCGCGACCGCGCCTGTGACGACGCCAAGCGCCGATCCGGTCGAGATCGCCCCCGCAGGGGATCCGAATCCCTATCAGGTCGACGACATCATCGTCGTCGGCTCCGGCGAAACCCGCTCGGTCTCGACCCTGACGCCGTCGAACCTCGATGTCCTGCCGCCGGGGACCAGCCTTCAGAAGGCGCTCAACTTCCTGCCAGGCGTCAGCGCCCAGTCGATCGACGCCCTGGGCGTCAACGAACAGT
Organism: Brevundimonas faecalis; assembly: GCF_040549405.1. NCBI lineage: Bacteria > Pseudomonadati > Pseudomonadota > Alphaproteobacteria > Caulobacterales > Caulobacteraceae > Brevundimonas > Brevundimonas faecalis. The sequence goes on from NZ_JBEPTF010000001.1 coordinate 434,291, forward strand.
CGCTGACCCTGCAGGTGCGCGGCTTCAACACGACGCACCTGGGCTATACGCTGGACGGCATGCCGCTCGGCGACGGCGCCTACAACAACTACAACGGCCTGACGATCAGCCGCGCCCTCATCTCCGAGAACCTGGGCCGCGCCGACCTGGCGACGGGGATCGCCGGCCTCGGCATCGCCTCGACCAGCAACCTGGGCGGCGCCCTGATCTACACCTCGCGCGACCCCAGCCGATCCTTCGGCGTCTCGGCCAGCCAGGGCGTCGGCAGCGAAAACTCCCAGCGCACCTTCCTGCGCCTGGACACCGGCGAACATCGCGGCTTCTCGGCCTACCTCTCGGGTCAGTACAGCAAGCAGGACCTGTTCGTGGACCAGGGGGACTACAAGACCTCTTACGGCCGTCAACTCAACGGCAAGCTGAAGTATGAGTTCGAACGCGGCGCGATCACGGCCTTCGTCGACCTGTCGCGCACCAACCAGGCCGACGACGCCTATCTGTCCAAGGACATGCTGAACCGCCTGGGCTGGGACTGGGCCGGCTATGCGCCCGACTGGCAGGCCTATCTCGACCGCGCCTATTGCACCGTGACCGGCCCGACCGCGCCGGGCAAGTGCGTGCCCGCGACGTCGCCGCAGAAGAACTCGGACGTGACCTTCACCAATGGTCAGATCCTGCGCAACGACGACCTCTATTACATCGCCGCCGACTACGCCCTGACCGACAACCTCAGCGTTCGCGGGCAGGTCTACAGCCACAAGAACAAGGGCGCCGGAAACAACTTCATCACCGGTTGGTCGACGCAGGGCACGGCGACCACGGCCGACGACCTGCCCGTCCAAATCCGCGACACGCGCTACACCATCGACCGCTCGGGCGTTCTGGGCAGCGTCAGCTGGGAATTCGGCGTCCATCACATCCAGGCCGGATTCTGGCTTGAGGAGAACACCTCCAGCGCCGCGCGCTATCTGCGGACGAACGTCACCGGTCCCTTCAGCCTGGCCCATTATCTCAGCGGCCGTCCGGACAAGGCCCAGTGGGTGCAGGAAACCGACTGGGAGACGCGCCAGTTCTACATCCAGGACACGGTGTCGTTGTTCGACGACGCCCTGACCGTCGATTTCGGCTTCAAGAGCACCTACGCCAAGTCCGACGCCAGGGCCGTGGACGGCGTCGCGCTGACGCCCCCGCCCGCGTCCAGCCAGTTCGCCAGCGGCAGCCTGACGGCCGAGGACAACTTCCTGCCGGAGATCGGCGTCCACTGGCAGGTCGCGCCGGGTCATGAACTCTACGCCAGCTACGCCGAGAACATGGCCATGTTCCAGGGCGGCTTCAAACTGGGGCCCCAATCCGTGTCCCAGGCCGTCTGGGATCTGCAGGGCAAGCATCTGAAGCCCGAGACGTCCAAGAGCTTCGACGCCGGCTATCGCTATGTCAGCGGCCCCCTGCAGGTCTCGCTGGCCGCCTACCACGTCAAGTTCAACGATCGACTGCTGCAGTATAATCCCTGCCCGACCAACCAGCAGCAGAACCCCGGTTGCGGCAACTCCTTCCACAATGCGGGCAGCGTGACGAGCACGGGGGTCGAGCTCGGCGTCCTGTGGAAGCCGGCGCCCTGGCTGACCTGGTACAACTCCGCCTCGTACAGCGACACCACCTATGACAACGACCTGAACTGGTGCACGGGCGCGACCTGCGTGATCAAGGCCACGGCCGGCAAGCAGCAGGTGGACACGCCCAAGGAGATGTTCTCCAGCGTCGTCACCGCCAACTGGGGCGGTCTCTCGGCCTCGCTGATGGGCAAGTATACGGGCGAGCGCTTCTACACCTACACCAATGACCAGGGCTTCGGCGGCTACACCACCTTCGATCTGGGCGTCAGCTACGACCTCGGCGAGATCGGGGCTCCGGGTGCGAAGTTCGCGGTCAACGTCACCAACCTGACCGACAAGCGCTATGCGTCGAACTTCGACGGCAGCGTCTTCGCGCCGGACGACGCGACGGGCAGCATCGTGGTCTTCCACGCCTCGGCTCCGCGGCAGATCTTCGCGACGCTCAGCTACGACTTCTAGTTCCGGGCGCGTGGCTGCGCGGCGCCCCCTTCCTGTTCATCGCGGGAAGAGGGCGGCGCGGTCACGCCCATTCGCGAAAAGAGGCCGTCGCTCGACAGCCCGCACAGGGCCGTCATCGCTCCGACAGGGCCAGTTCGGCCGCCATGAAGTCCACGAAGGCGCGGACCTTGGGCATGGGGTGGCGGCTTGAGGGCCAGACGACCCGAAGCTTGCCCACGCTTGCGACGAAGGGCGTCAGCACGGGCTTGAGCGCGCCGGAGGCGAGTTGCGGCCTTATCGTGAACGTCGGCACGCAGGCGAGGCCCTGTCCCTGTTCCGCCAGATAGATCAGCGGCTCCAGCGTGCTTGCGATCAGCGACGCCGGCAGATCGTTTCCGACGAAGACGCCGTCTCGATAGAGCGGCCAGGGCTCGAACTTGCCCGTCGAAGGGAAGCGGTGCTGGAAACAGACGTGCGCGGCCAGATCCTCGGGCGTCGCAGGTTCTTCCATGCGCTCGAAATAGGCCGGCGATCCCACGACGCGGTGCTCGAAGGCGCCGAGGGTGCGGGTCATCAGTCGGGAGTCGGAGACCTTGCCGGTGCGAACGACGGCGTCGAAACCCTCTTCGACGACATCGACGATCCGGTCCGTGAAATCGAGTTCAAGCGTGAGCGCGGGATAGGCGCGCATGAAGGCCGAGAGGGTCGGCATCAGCAGCATGCCGACCAGAGGCAGGCTGACGCGCAGACGGCCGCGCGGCGCCTCCTGAGACAGGGACATGTCGCGGGTCGCCGCCTCGACCTCGGCGAAAATCCTGCGGCATCTTTCGAGCAGCCGCTCCCCCTCGGCGGTGAGCGCGATGCTGCGCGTGTTCCGGTTGAACAGGCGGGCGCCCAGCCTTTCTTCCAGCCGGGCGATCGACTTTCCGACCGCCGAGGGTGAAACGCCCAGGCGCCGGCTCGCGCCCACGAAGCTGCGCGTCTCGGCGGCGCGCATGAAGACGTTGAGAGCGCTGAGACTGTCCATTGCGGACATCTATGTCGTGAATGTCCGGAATGACAGCCTGTGTTTCGCCTGTCTGGCCCCGTCTACCTGAAGGGCGCGGTCGAACCTGGCCGCCTGCTTTCGAGAAGTCCGATGTCGTCACCCGCCCATTTCACCGACGGTCCCGCGCCCACCGTCTTCATCGTCAACGTGATCCACGCCCATCCCGGCCGTCAGGACGAGGCCTTCGCGATCATCCAGGACGTCGTGCGCTATGTCGCGGAGCGCAAGCCCGGCTTCCTCTGGAGCAACCTGGCCAAGAGCACCGACGGCCTGACGGTCGTGAACATCGAAGCCATCGCGGACGAGGGCAATGTCGGCGAATTCTTCTCCGACCCGGTCTTCGTCGACAAGTTCAAGCGGCTGGACGCCGTGTCGACGAGCGAATTCCATACCTATCGCGTCACGGACCTGGTGCTGCCGAACATTGGGAGGGAGGGCTGAGGTGGGGCTCGTTCCTTCTCCGTCCAGCGACCGCCTTCCGGTCCTCGGCCTTCTCGCCCTGGCCGCCGCCGGCTTCCTGACCATCCTCACCGAGGCCTTGCCGGCGGGGCTGCTTTTTCAGATGAGCGCCGATCTTGCGGTGTCAGAGGCCATGGCGGGGCAGTTGATCACCGCCTACGCCCTGGGCTCCCTGTTGGCGGCCGTTCCGCTGACGGCCGTCACGCGCGGGTGGCGACGGCGAGGGTTGCTGATGTCGGCGGTCGGCGGCTTTCTACTGGTCAATGCGGTGACGGCCCTGTCTTCCAGCTATCTTCTGACCCTGGCCGCCCGGTTCGTCGCCGGCGTGTTCGCGGGGCTCGTCTGGGCGCTGTTGGCCGGCTACGCCGCCCGGATGGCGCCGGATCGTCTTCAGGGACGCGCCATCGCCCTGGCCATGATCGGAACGCCTCTGGCGCTGACGATCGGCATTCCCGCCGGGGCCTTGATCGGCGGCCTGATCGGCTGGCGGTGGGTCTTCCTGGCGACCAGCGGTCTGAGCATCCTGCTGATCGGCTGGATCGCCTGGCGCGTTCCCGACTTCGCGGGCGAGACCGAGGCGAAACGGGGCTCGCTTGTCGCGGTGGCGTCTCTTCCGGGGCTGAAGTCCGTCTTGGCGGCGATGTTCGGCTTCGTGCTGGCCCACAATATTCTCTACACCTACATCGCGCCGATCCTGGAGCGTGCGGAACTGGGCGAGCGGGTGGATGCGACGCTCCTTCTGTTCGGAGCGGCGGCCATCGTCGGCATCGCCTTCGTCGGGGTGAGGATCGACGCCCATCTCCGGACGCTGACGCTCGGGAGCATGGGGTTGTTCCTGGTCGCGGCGGTCATGGCGGCGGCGTTCGGACAGACGGCCTGGGCCGTATTGCTTGCTGTCGCGCTCTGGGGCCTGGCGTTCGGGGGCGCCGCATCCCTGTTCCAGACCGCCTCCGCGCGGATCGCGGGCGAGGCGGCGGATGTCGCCCAGTCGATGATCGTGACTGTCTGGAACCTGGCCATCGCCGGCGGCGGCCTGCTGGGCGGATTGATGCTCCAGCACGGAGGAGCGGCGTCACTATCCTGGAACTGCGCCCTTCTGCTCGGAGCGGTCGGCCTGGTGGCGTGGAAGGGGCGCTGCGGGTTCGCGCCCGCCGTCGCGGGGGAGAAGCCTCAGGGCGTTTGAGCCGCGAAGGCTTCGGCCAGGCGGGAGGACAGGCGTTGCTGCGTGTCGAGATAGTTGGCGAGGTTGGTCGGCTCTGAAACCTGGCGGGTCCAGATCACCTCGCCGTCCCTGGCGGACACCAGGGACAGGTTGGCGATCGTGCGGTCCGGCATCTGTCTGACGCCCAGGTCCAGGACATAGGCGGCCTCGGGATCCTGCGGCTGCGTTTCCTTGGCGTCGATCTTCAGGAAGGCCACTTCGGCGTTTGCGGGGGTCTGAAGGTCCGCGATCAGGTTCTCGCGCAGGCCGTCGATGAACATCGGAAACAGGGTCGTGTCGCACAGGTTGCGTCCAGGAGGCACGGCGATGCGCACCGCCTTCGGCGACGCGACGGTCGCCGGAGAAGACCCGGGCGACGGCGCGGGAAGGGCGCCGACATAGACCGCGCCGACGGCGACGACAGCGACGGCGGCGGCCGAGGCGCCGATCAGGACAAGCCGAGTTCTCGGCTTTCGGGCGGCGCGATCCTGAGCGTCGATCGTCCCGACGAAGCGATAGCCGATCCGCGCCTGGGTTTCGATCAGGTCCTCTCCGCCGCTTTCCACCAGGGCCTTGCGCAGCCGTTTGACGCAGGTGTTGAGGTTCTGGTCGGCGCCCGCATGATCCATGGACCAGAAGCGCCTGATCAGGGCTTCCCGGGGCGCGGGGCGGTCGCCGCATGCGATCAGATAGGCGAGGAGCTCAAGCGACTGGCGCGGGACATTGACCAGAACATCGCCGCGCCAAAGGGCCAGGGGGCGTGCGCGCAGCAGGTAGCCGTTGAAGCGGACGTCTTCGTGAAGACGCGACGGCTCGTCGGCCGATACGGAAGCCGTCATGGAAACGCGCCCGGGGCAGGAGATGTCATCAGTTGTCCCATCATGTCACTTGCCGTGCGGACGACCAGAGCCCTTTCCTCCCGCTCAAGTCGGGCCGACGAGGCCGTCTCCCTGAGGATATGCTCATGTTCGTCATCTTGCGCACAGGTCTTTGCGTCCTGACGGTTTTCGCCCTGTCGGCTGTCTCCGCGGCGGCGGAGGAAACCCGCATCGACGTGCGGGTGCTGGCGCGGGGCGCCAAGTTCCTGCCTGGCGGCCGAAGCGTCCCGGTGACGCTGCGCGACGCGGACAGCGGCGAGGTGCTCGCCCGGGGATGGACGGCGGGAGGAACGGGCGACACGGGCCGGATCATGAGCGCGACGACAGGCGGGCGGCGACAGCTCCCGGAAGACGGCGCGGCCCTCTACGCCGCCGTGATCGACATCGCGCGCCCCCGGCTGGTGGCGCTGGAAGTCGGTCCGGTCGAGGGACCGTCGCGTTCCGGGATGCAGGTCAGCACGCAATGGGTCCTGCCTGGCCGGCATCTGATCAATGGCGACGGCTGGCTGGTGGAGGCGCCGGGCCTGCTGGTCGACCTGTCCACGCCCGTCGCCTACGGCGTCCACGCGGTCGGGGAGGAGATACGCCTGCTTGCGGGCGTGACCATGATGTGCGGGTGTGGCCTGGAGCCGGGCGGAATCTGGGATGCGGACGGGGTCGAGGTCACGGCGACGGTCTATCTCGACGGCGAGCGGATCGCGGTCCTTCCTCTGCCCTATGCCGGACGTCCCAGCCGGTTCGAAGGACGCTACAGGCCGGACCGGCCGGGCGTGCATGAGATCGAGGTCCAGGCCTGGGCCCCGCAGGGAAACAACGCCGGCGTCGGTCGCACCGCCGTCGTTGTGCGATAGGAGGCGTCGACGTGCACAGATTTCATTCCCCTCGTTTCGCCGCTCTGCTCCTTCTGATCGCCTCCGCGGCGGGAACGGCCTGTTCAGCGGAGCCGGAGAAGGACAGGGCGCCTGCGGGCGGTCCGACGGCCGCGGCGACGCGCCAGATCATGAGCGCGGTCGAGCCGGAGGTCGAAAGGCTCATGACCGATCCCGGCTATCGAGCCGTGTCCGGCGTCGTCTATTTTCGTGGACGCGCGCAGACCTTCCATTTCGGCGTCCTGCCTTCGGGACGCAGGCCGGACGACCGAACCCTCTATGAGGTCGCATCCATAACCAAGACCTACACCGGTCTTCTTCTCGCCCAGGCGGTGCGCGACGGAAAGGTCGAACTGGATGTTCCGGTATCCGCCTATCTGCCCGAAATCGATCCCGCGCGGTTGGCGCGCGACGGCCAGGACGTGACCCTGCGCCATCTTGCGACCCATACGTCCGGCCTGCCCGTCTTCCTGACGTGCGATGAGGGCGACATGCCTGACCCCGCCCGCATCGCCTGCCTTGAGGCGCATGACGATCGGGATTTCCTGACGCGTCTCGCCAGGGTGGACCTGCTGTCGGAGCCTGGCCGGACCTATCTCTACAGCAGCGTCGGTTCTCGCCTCATCGGCCTTGTACTGGAACGGCGGTACGGCGCGAGCTACGAGGACCTGCTGCAGCGCTTCGTCTTCGCGCGCACCGGGGAGACGGACGTGCATTGCCGTATCGGTCCGCAAGACCAGGCGCGCCTGGCGACGCCGGAAGGGATAGGGCCGGGCTGCAACGGCGGAAGCGGCCTGATCGCCTCGACCGCCGATATCGCCCGCTATCTGGCCTTCTATCTGAGCGGCGGAAACGACCTGGTCGTCCAGGCGACGACGCCCCTTGTGCAGCAGGGACAGTGGGGACGCGCCTATCAGTGGAACACCTACCGTCCCGATACGGAGGGCATGCTCTATCATGGCGGCGGGGCGTTCAACACCTCGTCCTGGGTGTCGATCTATCCCAGGGAAGGCATGGGCGTCTTCCTGACGACGCCCCATGTTGCGTCGGACGCCCAGGAAGAACTGAACGAGCGCGCCAATGCGATCGTCGCGAGGCTGCGTCGCCTGCCTGAATGAGGACGCCTGTCGAGTCGGCGTCTTGCGCGGCGGTCAGCTCGGTGAAAGATCGCCGCGCGCGATCAGGCCCCGGACCACTGGATCTTCCAGCGAGGCGGCGACCTCTCGGGCGAAGGCGCGGTTGGCCATGGCCTCGTCGGGATAGAGCTTGGGCTGGACCTCGCGGTGGGTGCTGACGCGGAACAGGATCTGGCGCTGCCTGGTCGCCAGGTCTTCGATGCGGTGAAGGCGGACGCCCGCCTGGGATCGCAACAGGGTCTTGTTCTGGATCATGACCGCCTCCGCTTTTCCACAGAAGGAACGAGGGGCGTCAGGGTTCCCTGCGGCGTCGGCGCAGGATCAGGTGAACCGCCAACCAGATGGCGATCACAGGGAAGATGATCAGGCCCATCTGGCCGTCCGAAAGCTCCAGAAAGCGGACCAGCCAGGGGTGCTCCGCCTGGGTCGCCGGATCGAAAACCCAGTAGACGTCCGGACCGCGCACCCCGGCGCCCGAGGTCTTTCGCACGCCTCCGATCGCGGTCGCCAGCCAGGGGCGGATCACGCCATTGAGCAGGGTTCCGGCGCCCAAGGGCAGGATCAGCCAGGAGTAGTCCCTAAGGGTGGTCGGCAGGCGCATCCTCGGCGAACGTCAGGCGTCGGACGGCTGGCCACGCAGGCGGATGGCGTCGAAGCCGCCGGTGAAGACGGCCTCCATGGCGTCGCAGATGGCGCCCATTTCCGACGACTTGCACAGGCCGCCGGACAGGACGTCGATGCGGCCGGTCTGGGCCAGGGACAGGGTCAGCGACCCCGACAGCAGATGATAGAACCAGTAGATCTGGCGCGGCGGCGTCTCCGGCGCGATCCGCCTCAGGACGTCGATGAAGCGGTGGATCACCGGGTCGAAATGCTGGTGCATGGTGTCGCCGCCCCAGACCGGGGTGTTGTTCACCTGGGCCACGAGGGCCGCATAGTTGAGCCAGGCCTTGTCGCCCTCGTCGAACAGGACGAACAGCGGGCGCAGGAAGGCGTCGATGGCGCCGCGCACGGTCATGGCGTCGCCGTGCTCGGCCTCGTAGCGGTCCAGGCTGTCGAGGCGCAGTTTGTTCACCACCTCCGCACGGCGACCGAAGACGGTCGAGAACAGCCGGTTCTTGTCGTCGAAATAATAGTGCAGCAGGGCCGTATCGACGCCCGCCTCCTTGGCCACCGCCTTCAGGGTGACGCCGTGCAGACCGTCGCGCGCGAACAGGGCCTCGGCCACGTCCAGGATGCGGGTCGTCGTCTCCTCGCGCCTCTGGGCCTTGGGCTTGGGCGGAGCCTTGGCCTTGGCTGGGGCCTTGGCGGGCGCCTGGGTCGCCGTGCGGGGACGGGGCTTGGACTCGATGGCGGTCATCGCGTCATCCTACCGCGAACAGGCGTCGCAGGCGATCCCGCGCCCGCAGCAGGAGGATCAGCAGGCGGCCCTTGCGTTCATGGCGGTCCAGCGCCGTCTTCCACCAGCCGCGCTTCACCTGGCCGCCGGGCGTCCTGTCGAACACCATCCAGGCGTCTTCGGCGGGAACATAGGCGGGCCAGTCCGCGCCGGGCGCGCTGGTCTTGGCGAAGGCGATCCAGCGGGCGTGCATGGCGGCGCTGACCGCCCGGTCGGCCGGCGTCGCCGGCGGTGGGCCGTCGGGGCGGCGGTCAAGGGTCTCGAAGACGTGGAAGATCTCGGCGGCATGGTTGGCGCGGGGCATGGCCTCGCGCCGGGCCTCCTCCACATAGTCGAAGGCGTAGAGCCAGGCCCTGGAGCGGCGCGGACGCGAGGCGACCCAGCGCGCCGGGGCGGCGAAGGCGAAGTCGCGAAAGCCCAGACGGATCAACTGCTCCTCGTCGCCGTTCGCCTGCGGGTAGAGGCGGGCCAGGGCCGCGTTCGGCTTGATCAGCTTGCCGAAGCGCTTCAGCCCGCCGCCGTAGTTGAGCAGGGAATCCTCGCCGCTGTTGACCCCGATCATCAGGGGGACGTCGGCGAAGTCGCCGCGCGCGAAGGCGCTGATCGGGTCGCGGTCCAGCAGGCGGCCGTCGACGACGGGGCCGAAGGCGCCCTCGACCGCCGTCAGCCGTTCGGGCGCGACGGCGCGCAGGGCGGCGGCGTCGGGATCGGTCAGGCCGAGTGCGGTCGCGGCGGCGACGCCTCGGGCTTCGGCCGTCTTCAACGGGGTGGCGGGCAGCCAGCCGCCGCCGGACTGGACGACGGCCTTGTGGAACAGGCCGCGCGCCCGCCTGGCTGTCATCAGGGCCAGGATGTCGAGGCCGCCGGCGGATTCTCCGAACAGGGTGACGTCGGCGGGATCGCCGCCGAAAGCGCTGATATGATCGCGCACCCATTCCAGAGCGGCGATCTGGTCCAGCAGGGCCTGGTTCCCCAGGGGGGCGTCCGGCGCCGCCTCGGCCGTCAGCGCCGGATGGGCGAAGAAGCCCAGGTGTCCCAGGCGATAGTTGACGCTGACCAGCACCACGCCGTCGCGCGCGAAGGCGGCGCCGTCGTAGAAGGGCAGGGATCCCGCCCCCATCCGGTTCGATCCGCCGTGCAGCCAGACCATGACCGGTGCGGGCGCGGGGGTCTCGGCGGGCGCCCAGACATTCAGCGTCAGGCAGTCTTCGCCGGTCGGCTCCGGCGCGCCGCCGATGGAGACGATGTCGGCCACGTCGGCGGGGCCGGCCTGGGGCGCCGAGGGGCCGAAGTCGGCGGCTTCGCGCACGCCTCGCCAGGCGGGGAAGGGCAGGGGCGGCCGCCAGCGCAGGTCACCGACCGGGACGGCGGCGTAGGGCACGCCGCGAAACACCAGGGCGGGGCCTTCGCGCCGACCGCGCAGGTCGCCGGACGGGGTGCGGACGACGGGATGCGTCGCGTCGTGATTGATCTGATCCATGGTCCGCTCCTCGACCTTTCCGCCCTTCGCGATCTTCGCCGCATTTGTTCATTTCAGAATGAAGAACGACCCGGCGCCTGTCGAGGCGTTTCGTGAAACATCATTCACGAAAGAATGAATGATATTGACAGCGAGGCCTTTCACGGATCACCGTCGCCTCAACACAGATCAGCGGCGAGCGAACGACCGCGCCTGGAGAGGAAATCGAGAATGGGATCGACACGACGGTTGCGTCTGGCGCTGATGAGCAGCGCCTTCATCACGGCCTCGCTCTGCGCGGCGCCGGCCCTGGCCCAGCAGGCGACGGAGACGGAACAGGCCTCGTCCGTCGACGACATCGTCGTCACCGCCCGCCGTCGCGAGGAAAGCCTGAAGGACGTGCCGGTCGCCGTGACGGCTGTCACCAGCGAACGCCTGGAACAGACCGGCGCCGCCGACATCACCACCCTGCAGCAGCAGACGCCGAACGCCACGGTCCAGATCGCGCGCGGCACCAACTCGACCCTGACCAGCTTCATCCGCGGTGTCGGCCAGCAGGACCCTTTGTGGGGCTTCGAGCCGGGCGTCGGCCTCTATGTCGACGACGTCTATGTGGCCCGTCCGCAGGGTGCGGTTCTGGACATCTTCGACATCGAACGGCTGGAGGTCCTGCGCGGGCCGCAGGGCACCCTCTATGGCCGCAACACCATCGGCGGTGCGATCAAGTACGTCACCAAGCGCCTGGGCCAGGACCCGGAGCTGACGCTGAAGGGCGCCTACGGCAGCTATAACCAGGTCGACCTGATCGCCTCGGGCTCGACCCCGCTGAACGACACCCTGCGCATCGGCGGCGCGATCGCCCGATACACGCGCGACGGTTACGGCACGAACCTGACCACGGGCGCCGAGCACTACAACAAGGACGTCACGGCGAGCCGCCTCAGCGTCGAATGGACGCCCAGCGACAACCTGTTCTTCCGCCTTGCGGGCGACATGACGACGGACGAGTCCAACGCCCGTCACGGCTACCGCCTCAAGGCGCCGATGACGAACGGCGTCTATGATACGCGCGCGGGCATCGGCGACGACGGCTATGTCCGCACGCGCGGCCTGTCCTTCACCGGCGAGTGGAACGTCAGCGACGCCCTGACCTTCAAGTCGGTCACGGCCTGGCGCGATGGCGACACCAAGGGCGACGGCATCGACTTCGACGGCCTGCCGCAGCCGATTCTCGACATTCCCGGCTATTACGCGGACAGGCAGTTCACCCAGGAATTCCAACTGCTGTTCGAGGGCGAGCGCTGGCAGGGCGTGGCCGGCGTCTTCTACATGGACGCCTCGGCCGAAGGCGCGTTCGACACCGTCGTCGGTCTGGCCAATCTGACGACCTTCACCGGCGGCAAGGTGGACACCGAGAGCTTCGCCGTCTTCGCCGACTTCAGCTACGATCTGACGGACCAGCTGTCGCTGTCGGTCGGCGGTCGCTGGACCAAGGACAAGAAGAGCGTCGATCAGCTGCGCCAGAACTACCTGGGCATCAAGAGCCCCTTCTTCCATAATCTTGCGGCCATTCCGCTGGGCGCGCCCCTGACCGACTACACCAACTCGGACGACTATTCGGAGTTCACGCCGCGCGTCAGCGTCAGCTACAAGTTCACGCCGGAACTGACGGGCTACGCCTCCTATGGACGGGGCTTCAAGTCGGGCGGCTTCGACATGCGCGGCGACGCCAGCCTCTATCCCGAGACGATCAACGGCTATCAGCCGGAACTGGTCGACACCTATGAGATCGGGCTGAAGGGCTCGCTGCTGGACCGCCGGATCAACTTCGCCACGGCCCTGTTCAAGTCGGAATACACCGACCAGCAGATCACTTCGCAGTTCTTCATCCCGCCGACCTCGGTGGTCAGCTTCGTCGACAACGCCGGCTCCAGCGAGATCTGGGGCTGGGAGCTGGAGGCCAGCGCGCGGATCACCGACAGCTTCATCCCGCGCCTGACGCTCGGCTACCTGGACGCCAAGTTCAACGAGTTCGTCACCTTCAACCCGCTGACGGGCAAGCGCGAGAACATGGCCGATCAGCGCCACTTCCAGAACACGCCGGATTGGACGGCCAACATCGCTCTGCCCTACAGCTTCGATCTGGGCGATCGCGGCTCGGTCGTCTTCACGCCGACGGCGTCGTATCGTGGGGCGACCCAGATGTTCGAGACGCCGATCCCCTTGCTCGATCAGGGCGCCTACTGGCTCTATGACGCCACCCTGATGTGGACCTCGCCTGATGCGCGCTATCGCGTCAGCCTGGCGGGCCGGAACCTATCGGACGAGCGTTATCGCGCAGGCGGATACAACTTCCCGGCGCCGATCACCGGGGACTCGGTCATCGGCTTCTACGGCGCGCCGCGCACGGTGACCTTGGGCGTGACCGCCCGGTTCTGACGCCGTCCTGCAAACAAGGGGGCGGGATCGCTTGGCCCGCCCCCGGCGTTTCACCGTCATGCGCGACGGACTCTACAAGGTGGGCTTCAAGACGCGGCTGGGCGTGGGCTACGGCGTGGTCGTGCTTCAGGACGGCCGCATCCAGGGCGGCGACAGCAGCTCCTATTATGTCGGAACCTATCAGGTGGACGGGACGCGCTTCACGGCCGAGATCCAGATCGACCGCCATACCCTCGTGCCTGTCCTGCGTCCCCTGTTCGGCGTCGAGCGCGCCCGGATCGTCATCGCCGGCGATGTGATGGAGGATGCGGCTGTCATGTCTGGCTCCTCGCCCGACGCGCCCGAGGTGGTGTTCGAGGCCGTGCTGTCGCGACTGGTCTAGGGCTGGACGCCTATGCCCTTCAGGAAGGCCTGGAGCGGGGATGGAAGTTCTCGCTCGATCGGCTCCATGCAGGCGGGCATGGGTGTCGTCGGATAGGCGGAGCAGTTCCAGGTCGTGCTGTTGACCCCCCTGGTCCGATCCGACTGATAGCTGAAACGCTGGGCCGCGACCTGCTGCGCGGAAAAGGGCAGGGCCTTGGGCGCCGCCTGTTCGATCCAGACGCCGACCGTGCAGGGGTCCAGGTCGCCGCAGGTCCGGCGCGCCAGTTCGTCGAAGGTGGTCGGATCGGCGCTGCCCAGGACCGCAATTGTAAAGACGCCGGGCTTCACCTGGTGCAGGGTCAGGGGGCGCGCGGCCTCCTTGCGCTGCGGGTCCTTCAGCGCGCTGACCGACAGGCCGGCGGCGAGCAGCATCAGGCCGCAGACCACGGCCGCTTCCCGTTTCTTCATGGTTTACCGGCCCCCATCCGGTTTCATGACTGTCACATAGCGCGCTCGCACAACATCGGTCCACAATGTTCTATTCTGAAACATGCGGCGCGGTGGGGCTGTGCGCGAAAGCCCCGGGTGGAGCAAGGGGCAGGAATAATTTTACAATTGGATCTGCGAGTGACCCTGCAAGGGAAGACGCCGACGACGTTTAAGAACGCCCGATCGTCGTATTCGAAGTCCGTCAGGTTGTCGTTGAACTTGGTGAAGTTGTCGCCGAGGTTGATGTGCAGATAGGCGTTTAGGCCCCGGTCCACGCCGATGGGGAAGTCCCTTGGGTCCCGCCGTCGCAATGGTGCTTGGCTAGGGCGTGCCAGCGGTCGCGAACCCACGGCGCGTCTGGATGGCCAGGAAAATGGCGGCGGAATCCGCCCCGTGCCGAACTTCCACGTCGTGTCGGAGTTGTCGGTCCGCTCGAGCCGCAGGACCTGTGTGCTCTGGGGGTATCTAGGATGCTGTTCCCGACCTGAACAGGCCCGAGACCTCATAGAGGGTAGGCGTGCTGGCCGCAAAAGCCCAAGCGGTGCTTCCGCCGCGGATAGGCGAAGCCCAGGTTGTTATAGAGGAACGTGGTTTGTGGTTCTGACGTCGAGGTCCTCCGTCAGCCGTCCTCGCGGAAGGCTTGCAGGGGCAGGGGGGCGGCGGTGTTGGCGATCAGGGCCTTGCGGCGGAGGAAGCGGCCCAGGCCGTCGGCGCCCATGCGTGAGGGGCCCAGGCCCGAGGTCTTGAAACTCTGCTTGCCGGCTTCGTGGAACAGGGCGGTCAGGGCGGCGTCGTTCAGGCTGACGGCGCCGACATCCAGGCGTCGGCCGACCCGCTCGGCCTGATCCAGGTCGGCGGCGAAGACGGCGCCCGACAGGCCGTAGTCGCTGTCGTTGGCCAGACGCACGGCCTCGTCCTCGTCCGTGAAGGCCATGACGGGCAGGATGGGGCCGAAGGTCTCGTCGCGCATCACCGCCATGTCGTGGTCCGCATCGGCGATGACGGTGGGGCGCAGCCACAGGCCCCCCTCCAGGGTCTCGACCGTTCCGCCGGTCAGGACGCGGCCGCCCCTGGCGCGGGCGTCGTCGATCTGGGCCTGCAGGACGGCGGCCTGTTTCTCGAAGATGACGGGACCGATGTCGCCGGATGATATGTCGGGTCGGCTCAGGCGCACCGCCTCGGCCTTCTCGACCAGGCGGGCCAGGAAGGCGTCGTGGACGGCGCGGGCGACATAGAGGCGCTCGATCGACTGGCAGGCCTGGCCGGTGGACAGGACGCAGCCGCGCAGGGCCGCGTCGGTCGCCGCCTCGATGTCCGCGCCTTCCAGCACGATCATCGGGTCCTTGCCGCCCAGTTCGAGGAAGGCGGGGATCAGGCGGCCCGCCGCCTGGACGGCGACCTTGCGCCCGGTGGCGACCGAGCCGGTGAAGCAGACGCAGTCGACCTGGTCGATCAGGGCCTGGCCCGTCGCGCCGTCGCCCAGGACGAAGCCGAACACCGCGCCGAGGCCCGGCGTGGCGGCCACGGCCTCCATCACCGTCTCGACGAAGCGCGGCGTGACCTCCGACGGCTTGACCAGGACGGCGCAGCCGGCGGCGAGGGCGGGCAGGGCGTCGATCATCGACAGCAGGAAGGGGAAGTTCCAGGGGCTGATCACCCCGACCAGGCCGTAGGGAACCCACTGGGTCGTATGGCGGACATGGGGCGCCGAAACGCCGTCGCGCCAGACGGCTTGTCCGAACGATTGGACGGCGTGCCGGACCCCGGCCAGCATGCCGTCCAGGCTCGCGGCCTCAATGCCCGCGATGCGGCGCCGCCCGGTGTCGACCTCCAGGGCGCGGGCCAGGGCGGGGCGGCGGGCGGCCAGTTCGGCGGCGAAGCGGGACAGGGTCTCCAGCCGGCTTTCAAACGACCGCATCGCCCAGTCCGCCTGGGATTCCCGCAGGCCGGCGGCGGCGGCCGCGACGGCCTCAGGATCGGCGCGGCGGATGAACTCCTCGACGCGCCCGGTGCGCGGGTCGCGGACCCGGATGACGGCGTCGCCCAGGCCCTCGGCCGTTCCGGTTTCGACCTTGATGGAACTGATCATCGCTCGCCCTTAAATGACATATTCCTATATCATTTAATCTGTGCCAGGATTGCAAGCGTCAGCTGTCAGCCTCTCGAATTTTCGGGATGGGAGGGCGGTTTCCTTCGGTGAGTCTTCACATGGTACTGGAAACGGTCGGAGCGGTAGTGGGAGTGTATCAGCTGCACCGGCCGTCCGTTCACGTCCCGCATGATGCGCTCGACCTTCAGCAGGGGGGCGCCGACCGCGACGCCCAGGGCCGACGCCACCAGGGGCTCCGCCGCCACCGCCGTGATGGACTGTTCCGCGTCGAACACCGCCGCGCCCGCGCGCTCCAGCAGGGTCAGCAGGGAGGTGGTCGCCATGTCCCGCACCGAATAGCGGTCGGCGATGTCGCCCGGCACATGGGTCACCAGGTGGGAGAAGGGCTCGCCCTGCAGCTTGCGCCGGCGCACGGCGCGCTGGACGCGGGTTCCCGGCGACAGCTCCAGCGCCTCGGCCGTGGGCGCGTCGGCCGGGATGTCGGCGACGTCCAGCACCTCGATCTCGGTCTCCAGACCCATGATCCGCAGGCTCTCCAGCAGGTTGTCGAACGACCCCTTTACCACGGGCACGGCCGTGCCGTTGGTGACGGTGGTGCCCCGGCCGCGATGCCGGTTCAGCAGGCCGTCGGCGGCCAGTTCGTTCAGCGCCCGCTTCACCGTGATGCGCGAGACGTTGAAGATCTTGGCCATCTGCTGCTCGCCGGGCAGCAGGGCGTTGGCGGGGATGGCACCCGACCGGATCTGCTCGCGCAGGACCAGATAGATCTGGTGATAGAGCGGCGTGGGCATGCTCTCGTCCAGCTGCGGCACGGCGGAGAAGGGCCAGGCGTCGTCGGTCATCGTGGAGGCGTCTCGCGGTCTGGAGGGGCGTCGCATCGAGAGATGAGGCGTCTGTAGGTATATCAATATGTCAGATTGGTCTGAAACCTCTATGTCAATTCCCGAACCCTATATCGCCCTGGCCCTGCAGACCGCCTGCGACGCCGTGAACCTGGA
Source organism: Brevundimonas faecalis (assembly GCF_040549405.1). Classification (NCBI taxonomy): domain Bacteria; kingdom Pseudomonadati; phylum Pseudomonadota; class Alphaproteobacteria; order Caulobacterales; family Caulobacteraceae; genus Brevundimonas; species Brevundimonas faecalis. The sequence goes on from NZ_JBEPTF010000001.1 coordinate 451,187, forward strand.
CCAGACGACCGAGGCGGCGCGCGAGCGCATGGCCCGGTCGCTGGAGCGCATCCGCATCCAGATCCTGGGCTCCAAGCGGTTCATCGGCGCGGACGTGCGGCTGGTGGTCCTGCCGGAATACTTCCTGACCGGCTTCCCCATGGGCGAACCCGCGGCCGTCTGGGCCGAGAAGGCGGCCTTGGAGATCGACGGGCCGGAATATCAGACCCTGGGCCGGATCGCGGCCGAGGCCGACGTCTTCATCGGCGGCAACGCCTATGAGCGCGACCCCCACTTCCCCGGCCTCTATTTCCAGACCTCCTTCGTCGTCGCGCCCTCGGGCGAGACGGTGCTGCGCAATCGGCGGCTGGTGTCGATGTTCGCGCCCAGCCCCTATGACGTCTACGACCGCTATGTGGAGGTCTACGGCAAGGAGGCCCTCTTCCCCGTCGCGGACACCGAGATCGGGCGGCTGGCGGCCATTTCGTCGGAGGAGATCCTCTATCCGGAGATCGCCCGCGCCCTGGCCCTGCGCGGCGCCGAGGTCATCGTCCATCCGACCAGCGAGGCGGCCTCGCCCATCCCCAGCCCCAAGAACATCGCCAAGCAGGCGCGGGCGATCGAGAACCTGGCCTATGTCGTTTCGGCCAACAGCGCCGGGATCGACGGCATCTCCATCCCGCGCGCCTCGACCGACGGCAGCTCCAAGGTCATCGACTATCGCGGCCTGGTCCTGGGCGAGGCGGGCTATGGCGAGAGCATGACCGGCTACGCCGAGATCGACATCGCGGGCCTGCGTCGCTACCGCCGCCGCCCGGGTATGGCCAACATCCTGTCGCGCCAGCCCATGGGCCTGTGGCGCGAGGCCTACGAGGGCTTCGACATCCAGCCGCGCAACAGCCTGCTGGACGAGGCGGGGGCGGCGATCACGCCGACGCCGCCCTTCTACGCCGAGCGTCAGCGCAAGGCGATCCAGGGTCTGGTCGACAAGGGCGTCGTCTAAGAAACGCCGGTCGAACCAACTGAAAACAAAGAAAACATCTAGGGAAGAGGCGCAATGAGCGAAGAGGCGAAAGGATACGGCGAGTTCCGCCGGGGCTGGCCGATAGTGGTCGCCGCCATGCTGGGGATCGGGCTGGGGCTGTCGCCCGTGCCCCTCTATACGACGGGGGCCCTGGCGCCCCATCTGGCCCAGGCCTTCGGCTGGGGCTTCGGCCAGATCATGGCCGGGCTGACGGTGATGACCCTGACGGTGCTGCTGGCGGCGCCGGTGGTAGGCATGCTGGCCGATCGTTTCGGCGTGCGGCCGGTGGCCCTGATCTCGGTGGTCCTGTTCGGCCTCAGCTTCATGGGCTTCGCCCTGTCGAACGGGTCGCTGCCGCTCTACTACGCCACCTGGGCCGTCATGGCCGTGGCGGGGGCGGGGACCCTGCCGATCACCTGGACGCGGGCGGTCAACAACTGGTTCGAGACGCGCAAGGGCCTGGCCCTGGGCGTGGCCCTGCTGGGCACCGGCCTGTTCGGCTTCCTGGTCAAGCCGCTGACGGCCTGGCTGGTGGCCGAGTTCGGCTGGCGCGGCGCCTATGTGGCCATCGGCGCCCTGCCGCTGATCCTGGCCCTGCCGGTCGGCTGGTTCTTCTTCCGCGACAAGGACGGCGGGGCGGGCGAGACCGTCGCCGAGCGGCGCGCGCGCCAGGCGGCTCAGTCGGCGGCGACGCCGGGTCTGACCTTCGGCCAGACGCTGCGCGAATGGCGTTTCTGGGTCCTGGGCGTGGCCTTCCTGCTGGTCAGCTTCGCGGTCGGCGGCTCGATCCCCAATATGGAGAAGATCCTGGGCCAGGCTGGTTTCGGCGCCGACGACATCGTCTGGCTGGCCTCGCTGATCGGCCTGTCGGTCATCATCGGCCGTATCCTGGGCGGCTGGCTGATCGACCGCTTCTGGGCGCCGGCCGTGGCCTTCATCTTCCTGGCCATCCCGGCCCTGGCCTATTGGCACCTGGCCTCGGGCGGGACGGATACGACGGTGACGGCCCTGTCCATCTTCGTCATCGGCTTCGCCGCCGGGCTGGAGTACGACCTGATGGCCTTCCTGGTCGCCCGCTATTTCGGGATGAAGGGCTACGGCGGAATCTACGGCGCCCTCTACGGCTTCTTCGCCCTGGGCGCCGGTTTCGGGCCGGTGGTGTTCGGCGCGGGCTTCGACAAGAGCGGCTCCTACGCCGGGCCGCTGCATGTCTCGGCGGGCCTGCTGCTGGCCTCGGCCGTGCTGCTCCTGCTGCTGGGCCGGTATCGCAAGTTCGATCAGGCCTGAACCAGCTCGATCAGGGTGTCGTCGGGGCCGATCAGGGTCCCGACGGCCTTGCCGCCGTAGACCGCGCCGTTGCGCACGACCGGCGCCGTGAACCAGGGCGCCCGCACGGCGTCCAGGTCCGGATGGACGAAGGTGGTCAGGGCCACGCCCGGAAACAGGTCGCCGACGCGGCGCGGACGCGGCGTCGCGCCCCGCGGATACTGATCCAGCTCCAGGAAGCCGTCGCCCTGATGCAGGCCCATGGCGATCGGGTGCTTGTGTTCGACGGGAAGGTCGAAGGCCTTGGCCAGCATGGTGTAGGTGATCGCCATCGGGGGGCTAGTCTTCACCCCCAGGGCCGCCTCGACCCAGGCCTTGGACGCCTCCAGATCCGAACAGGCCAGGACCATAATGAAGATCCGGTCGATCAGGCTCTCGGCGCGCGGCAGGCGCATGCCCGGCGGGTCGTCCTCGATCTGGGTCAGGTAGACGATCTCGCCGTCCGGTCCCCGCACCTGCATGGCGTGGATCATAGGCATGCCGTCCAGGCGACGCGGCGGGCCGATCACCTCGAACGGGCAGTTCGGCTTCCGCATCCGCTCATGCACGGCCAGGACGTCGGCGACGCAGATCTCGGTCGCCGCCCAGCCGAAGCTGCGCAGGGGACGATAGTCCGCCGGCGCCTCTCCCTCCACGAAACGCAGGTAGAGCGGCGCGCCGGATTCAGGGCGGCAGACGACCTGGCGACGTCCGGCGGCGCCCGGCGCTGCCCAGCCGGCGGCCAGGTTCGGATCGACCGGCCCGCTCTCGACCGTCTCATAGCCCAGCCATTCGCCGTAGCGCTCGGCGGCGGCCTCCGGATCGGGCGTCGTCAGCGTGGCGGCGCGCAGCATCCGCATCAGGCGCGGTCCGACAGTTCGACCGCCACCTCTTCGGACCGGATGTCGCCCCTGGCGTCGGCGGCTATGGCCTCGCCCTCCTGCTGGACGATGCGCAGGACGCGGACCAGGTATTCCTGCATCCACAGACCGCGCTCGGCCGCCTGGTCGGCGTCGGGGCGGAAGGCGTCGATCTCCTCGCGCGTCATCACGCCCTTGGCTTCCAGGATGCGCTCCAGGGTGTCCATGCGCTGACGGGCGACGGCCAGTTCCTGGACCGCCGCCATGGCGATGCCCAGCACCCGCTCGACCTCCTGCTCCAGGAAGTAGGGACGCTTGCCCGCCGGCTTGGCCGAGGCGACGTCGAGGGCGAGGGGCAGGCTCATTTACGGGCTCCGATGACGTGCCAGGCCGCCTTGCGGCCGAAGTCCTCGCTGTCGTCGTCGGCGGCGTCGGGGAAGAGGTCCCGATCGACCACGGCCGTCACGCCGACGTGCAGCAGCCTGTCGCGCTCGAAACCCGCCTCGACCAGCCAGCCGTCCAGGTCGATCTCGTGCAGCGTGCTCCAGAAGGGCTCGTTGTTGTAGAAGCAGTCCCAGTCCCGCATCGCCTGTTCGAACAGGGGCATGTCCGGCGTGTATTGCGGTTGTTCGACGTGCAGGACGAAGCCGCCGGGCGCCAGGACGCGGTTGCTCTCGGCGAAGATGGCCTTCATCGAGGCGTAGGACAGCTCGTGCAGGAACATGGTCGTCTGCACCCAGTCGAAATGGCCGTCGGCCCAGCGCGACAGGTCCGATCCGTCGGCCTGGACGAAGCTGATGTTCTCCACGCCCAGCGACTTGGCCCGCGCCAGGCCGTAGCGCAGCATGGGCGCGCCCACGTCGATGGCGACCACCTCGGCCTCGGGATAGGCCTGGGCTATGGGCAGGATGTTGTGGCCCAGGGTGCAGCCGATATCCAGGATGCGGCGCGGCCGGAAATCCGGATGGGTCTTCTTCATCCAGGCGGCCACGGCCTGGCCGCCGCCGTCCAGATAGCGGCCCAGCATCCCGCCCGTGGTGGCGAAGATGCCGTGGTCGTAGCTGGCCGCCACGGTCACGTCGCCCTCGAACAGTTCGGAGTGATAGCTGCCGGGCATGCAGTGGTGATCGACCGCCGAGACATAGCGCGGGATCGGCAGGCTCGGGTCCAGCTGAAGCCGGGGGTCGCCCTGGGTCAGGTCGCGCACCTTGGCGGCCAGGGTCTCGGCCTGGCGAGCGGCGGTCCAGCGGCCGGCCTGCTGGCGCTGCTCCATCGTCAGGCGGCGCAGGGCGGACCAGGTCTGGAACATCGGGTCCTGGGCCAGGGCCTTGCGCACCTCGTGGCGTGACTTGGGTTGTCCGGACGTCTTGACCAGTTCCGGCTCGACCCGCCTTTCCCACGCCGTCTTCACGAAGGGCATGACCCGCGTCGACAGGTGGCGGTTCATATGGGCCAGGAAGTTCAGCCGCGCGACCTCGTCGTGCTGGGTTTCCGGGAAGACGGCATGACGCCCCACGGCCTGATAGTCGGGCGGTCCGTCATAGGCCTGGGCCGGGCCGGCGTTGGCGATGGAGGGGGAGGCGGTCATGCAAACCTCGCTTCCGGGCTTTTCCAAACAAATGGCATATGTTTATATCTTTACCTTGGCACGACGGCGCGGCGCTGTCGAGCATCGGGAGGGACGCCGAATGGCCGGAACGCGGATCATCGCCTATTTCAACCTGAAGCCGGGCGTGTCGGTCGCCGACTACGAGGCCTGGGCCCGGTCGACGGATATTCCGACGGTCAACGGCCTGCCGTCCATCGAACGGTTCGAGGTGTTCCGCTCCGTCGCCGTCCTGGGATCGGACGCCCCGCCGCCCTACGCCTATTTCGAGATCATCGACGTGGCCGACATGGAGGTCTTCGGCCAGGACGTGGCGACGCCCCTGATGCAGAAGATCGCCGGCGACTTCCAGGGCATGGCCGAGGTGGTCTTCGTCCTGACCGAGCGCCTCTGATGGGGCGTTTCACCGGCAAGGTCGCGGTCGTCACCGGCTCGGGCCGTCGCAAGGGCCTGGGCGAGGCCATCGCCGTCCGACTGGCGTCGGAGGGCGCGGCGGTGGTCGTCTCCGACATCGGCGCCTCGCGCGACGCGGCCACCCCCGGCGCCATGATCGGCGCGACCGAGGAGATGGAGGCCGTCGCCGCCGACCTGCGCGCCCTCGGCGTCGCGGCCTCGACCTGCGCCTGCGACGTGCGCGATCCGGTTCAGGTCCAGGCCCTGGCCGACCATGCGGTCGCGACCCACGGCGGCCTGGACATCTGGGTCAACAACGCCGGCATCGGCTACATCATGAAGCCTCTTCTGGAGGTGACGCCCGACGACTGGAACGCCGTGATCGGCGTCAACCTGACCGGCGCCTTCTTCGGCCTTCAGGCCGCTGCCCGCGTGATGGCGGCGCAAGGAAAGGGCGGGCGTATCGTCAACATCGCCAGCCAGGCCGCCAAGTCCGGCTTCCCCCACGCCCAGGCCTACACCTCGTCCAAGCACGGCCTGGTGGGCCTGGTCCGCTCGGCCGCGATCGAGCTGGGGCCGCTGGGGATCACCGTCAACAACGTCTGCCCGAACCACGTCACCACCGGCCTGGGCGCCTGGCAGAACGAGTATTTCGCCAAGGTCACGGGGGCGGATTCGGTCGAGGACTATCTGAAGAAGATGGCCGCCCGCATCCCCATGCAGCGCCCCGGTCTGACCCAGGACACCGCCAACGCCGTCGCCTTCCTCTGCTCGGAGGAGGCCGCCTACATCACCGCCGAGAGCCTCAACGTCTCGGGCGGAGAGGAACCGCACTGATGAACCGTCCGCCCGCCACGCCCGCCGTTCCGCCCGAGGGCTTCACCTGGCCGAACGGCGCCAAGCTGGCCCTGTCCGTCGTCGTCAACGTCGAGGAAGGCGCCGAGCAGAACATCCTGGACGGCGACAAGGGGCCCGAGCCGGTCGACGAACTCTCGGCCTCGCCCAAGCGCGCCATGCGCGTCCACGGCAATGAGAGCAACTACCAGTACGGCATCCGGGCCGGCGCGCCGCGCGTGCTGCGCGAACTGGACCGGGCGGGGATCAAGGCCACCTGGACGGCGGCGGCCCTGGCGCTGGAGCGCGCGCCCTGGCTGGCCGAGGCCATCGTCGCGCGCGGCGACGAGGTCTGCTGCCACGGCTGGCGCTGGGCGCACCAGTTCTGGATGAAGGAAGAGGCCGAGCGCGACTATATCCGCAAGGGGCGCGACTCCCTGGAGCGCACCACGGGCAAGCGCCCGGCGGGCTGGCTGTCCCGCTATCTCCACACCGACGACACGCGGCGTCTGCTGGTGGAGGAGGGCTTCACCTATCACATGGACGACTACTCCGACGACTTCCCCTACTGGGATCTGGTCGAGATGTCGGACGGGTCGAAGACGCCGATGGTGGTCCTGCCCTACGCCATCGATTCCAACGACATGAAGTTCTGGCTGGCGCCGTCGCTGACGCCGCAGAACTGGACCGACTACGCCATCGACACCTTCGAGCAGTTGCATGCCGAGGCGAACGAGATCGGCGCCCGCTACATGAGCCTGGGCCTGCACCTGCGGATCATCGGCCGACCGGGCCGGATCGGCGCCTTCAAGGCCTTCCTCGACCATGTGAAGACCCGGCCCGACGTCTGGATCGCCTCGCGCGAGGAGATCGCCGCCGCCTTCGCCGCCGCCGTCCCGCCGCCTTCAGTCTGAAGAGCGCGAAATCCATTTGACCGGACAAAGTCTGCTTTCTAGTTTGTCCGGACATTTAAGCGTGAGTCCGATGATCCACCGTTCCCTTCTCTTCGTCCCCGGCGCCCGGCCCGAGCGCTTTGAAAAGGCCCTGGCGGCCGGCGCCGACGTGACCTGCATCGACCTGGAGGACGGCACCCCGCCCCAGTCCAAGGACGAGGCCCGGGCCGCGACCGCCGCCTTCGTCGCCGAACGTCCGGCGGCGGTGCGGATCAACGGCGTCGGCACGCCCTGGTTCGAGGCCGACGTGGAGGCTCTGAAGGGGATCGCGGGCCTGACCCTGATCATGCTGCCCAAGGCCGAGAGCGCCGAGCAGGTCGCCCTGCTGTCCGAGAAGCTGGGGCCCGGCCACGCCCCGCTCTGGGTCGTGATCGAATCGACCGAGGGGCTGAAGAACGCCTGGGCTGTCGCCGCCGCGCCGGGGCTGGAGGGGGTGCTGTTCGGCGGCGCCGACTATTCCGTCGACATCGGTTCGGACATGGAGTGGGACGCCCTGGCCTATGCACGGGGCCGATTGGTCGCCGCCTGCGCGCGGGCGGGGGTCCAGCTTCTGGACGTGCCCTTCCTCGACGTGCGCGATCCGGACGGCCTGATCGCCGCCACGCGCCGCGTGCGGGCCATGGGCTTCACCGGCCGCGCCTGCATCCACCCCGATCAGGTCAGGGGCGTGCACGAGGCCCTGACCCCGACCCCCGCCCAGGTCGAACACGCGAACAAGGTCGTCGAGACCTTCGAGGCGGCCCAGGGCGGCCCGGCCCTGCTGAACGGCAAGCTGATCGACCTTCCCATCCTGAGGGCCGCCGAGCGCGTCCTCGACACCGCAAAAAGAAGCTGAGAGACGAACCATGGTCCAGAACGTCAAACAGGTCGGTCCGCAACGCTATCGCGAGACCTTCGGCCGCTATTTCGAGGACTTCGTCGTCGGTGACGTCTATGAGCACCGCCCCGGCAAGACGGTGACGGAATACGACAATCACCTCTTCACCCTGCTGACGCTGAACACCCATCCGATGCATTTCGACGCGGAGTTCGCGGCGGCCTCGGAGTTCAAGAAGAACCTGGTGGTCAGCCCCTACACCCTGGCCCTGCTGATCGGCATGAGCGTGACCGACACCAGCCAGAAGGCCATCGCCAACCTGGGCATGGACGAGGTCAAGTTCACCGCCCCCGTCTTCGCCGGCGACACCATCTACGGCGAGAGCGAGGTGCTGGAGAAGCGCGAGAGCAGGTCGCGTCCCGGCCAGGGCATCGTCACCATCAATACGATCGGCAAGAACCAGCGCGGCGAGGTCGTCTGCACCTTCAAGCGCAACCTGCTGATCCCCGCGCGCGGCAACGCCGTCGAGGACAAGGTGGGCCACTACTGATGAGCGAATCCCACATCACCGAGGCCGACGAGCGCGCCATCCTGGACGCCATCGACAAGTGGCTGGAGCAGAAGGTCGCCCCGGTCGCCATGCAGTTGGAGCATGACGACGAATACCCGGCCGAACTGGTCCAGGACATGATCGACCTGGGCCTGTTCGGCGCCCTGGTCGATCCGGAGTACGGGGGCCTCGGCCTGTCGGCGACGACCTATTCGCGCATCGTCGCGCGGATCAGCGAGGAGTGGATGAGCCTGACGGGCGTGTTCAACTCCCACCTGATGATGTGCATCGTCGTCCAGAAGTTCGGCACCCAGAAACAGAAGGACTACTGGCTGCCGAAGTTCGCGGCCGGCGAACTGCGCGGCTGCCTGGGCCTGACCGAACCCGACGCGGGCACCGACCTCCAGGGCATCCGCACCACGGCCCAACGTGTCGGCGACAACTACGTCGTCAACGGTTCGAAGACCTGGATCACCAATGTCGTCAACGGCCACTGCCTGGCCCTGCTGGTGAAGACCGATCCGGACGCCAATCCCCGCTACAAGGGGATGAGCATGTTGATCACGCCTAAGATCGACCCCGAGACCCGCGCGCCCCTGCCGGGCGTGCAGGCGGGCCGCAAGCTGCCCAAGCTGGGCTACAAGGGCGTCGACACCGGCGAGATCGCCTTCGACGGCTATGAGTGCGACGCCGAGATGGGCCTGATCGGCGGCGAGGAGGGGCAGGGCTTCTTCATGGCCACCGGCGGGCTGGAGATCGGCCGCATCAACGTCGCCGCGCGCGGCGTCGGCGTCGCCCGTCGCGCCCTGAAGGAGGCGGTGCGCTATTCCCAGGAGCGCAAGACGATGGGCAAGCCCATCTGCGAGCACCAGGCCATCCAGACCAAGCTGGGCGAGATGGCGACCAAGGTCCGCGCGTCCGAGCTTCTGGTCGAGGACGCGGCCCGCCTCTACGACCGGGGCGAGCGCGTGGACATGGAGGCGGGCATGGCCAAGTTCTTCGCTTCCGAAACCGCGCTGGAAGTCGCCACCGAGGCCATGCGCATCCACGGCGCCTACGGCTATTCCAAGGAGTTCGTGGTCGAGCGCCTGTATCGCGACGCCCCCCTGATGTGCATCGGCGAAGGCTCCAACGAGATCCAGCGCATCATCATCGCCAAGCAGTTGATCGCCAGGAACAAGATCTGATGAACCGTCCCCTGGAAGGCGTGCGCGTCGTCGCCGTCGAACAATACGGCGCCGGTCCCTACGGCACCCAACTGCTCAGCGAACTGGGCGCCGAGGTCATCAAGATCGAGGCGGTGTCGATGGGCGGCGACGTCAGCCGCGCCACCGGCCCCTTCTTTCTGGGCGAGAACGACAGCCATTTCTTCCAGACCTTCTCGCGCGGCAAGAAGTCGGTGACGATCGAGCTGAAGACGCCCGAGGGCCGCGCCGCCTTCGACCGCCTGGTCGCGACGGCCGACGCCGTGGTCAACAACCTGCGCGGCGATCAGCCGGCCAAGCTGAAGATCGCCCATGACGACCTGAAGGCGATCAAGCCCTCCATCGTCTGCGGCCACCTCTCGGCCTATGGCCGGGATAATTCGCGCAAGACCTGGCCCGGCTACGACTATCTGATGCAGGCCGAGGCGGGGTTCATGAGCCTGACCGGAGAGCCTGACGGCCCGCCGATCCGCTTCGGCCTGTCCATGGTCGATTTCATGACCGGTTCGGTCTTCGCGCTCGGCGTCGTCTCGGCCATCCTGGGCGCGCGGCGGACAGGCGTGGGCTGCGACGTGGACGTCTCCCTGTTCGACGTGGCCCTGCACCAGACCTCCTATCCGGCGACCTGGGCCATGAACGAAGGCTATGAGATCGAGCGGATGCCGCGCGCGGCCCACCCTTCCATCGCCCCGTCGCAACTGGTCCGCACCGCCGACGGCTGGGCCATGCTGATGTGCCAGACGCCCAAGTTCTGGGACGCCTTCTGCGCCGTCGCCGAACGCCCGGACCTGAAGGCCGACCCTCGCTTCGCCGACATCCCGACGCGCCGAGCCAACATCGAGGCTCTGACCGAGGCCCTGGATGCGGTTATGCAGACGAAGACCACGGACGAATGGCTGGTCCTGCTGGGCGGCCAGGTTCCCTTCGCCCCGGTGCGCGGCCTGAAGGAGGCGCTGGACAACCCTTACGTCGCCGAGGTCGGCATGCGCGACGTGGTGGATCACCCGGAACGGGCGGGCGGGCTGCACCTGCTGGCCTGTCCGATCAAGATCGACGGCAAGCGGGCGCCGGGCCTGCGCGCCCCGCGCATGGGCGAGCACAACGCTGAACTGCTGGACGAAGGCGCGGCCTGATGAAGCTGGAAGGCGTCAAGGTTCTGGACCTGTCCCTGTTCCTGCCGGGACCGATGCTGACGCTGATGATGGCGGACCATGGCGCCGACGTGATCAAGATCGAGCCGCCGGGCGAGGGCGAGCCGACGCGCCATGTCGGCTACGTCAAGAACGGCGCCTCGGTCTGGTTCCGCAACACCCATCGCGGCAAGCGCAGCCTGGGCCTGAACCTGAAGACGCCAGAGGGTCTGGCCGCCTTCCACGCCCTGGCGGCCGAGGCCGACGTGATCGTCGAGGCCTTCCGTCCTGGCGTGGCCGACCGGCTGGGCGTCGGCTACGACGCCGTGCGCGCCTATAATCCCGGCGTGGTCTATTGCGCCATCAGCGCCTTCGGCCAGGACGGCGCCTATCGCGACCTGCCGGCCCACGACGTGGCGGTCCAGGCCCTGGCCGGTGTCGTCTCCCTGAACGAGGGCCAGGACGGCAAGCCGGCCATGCCGCACATGCCGGTGGCGGACGCCTTCTCCTCCCTGGCGGCCCTGTCGGGGGTGCTGATGGCCCTGCTGCGGCGGATGACGACGGGGCAGGGGGACTATCTCGACGTCTCCATGTACGACAGCACCCTGGCCTGGACGCCCAATGTCACCGGTCGCATCTTCGCGACGGGACAGGCGCACGAACCCAAGGACGAGCGGTCATGGGGCGGGGCGGCCTTTTACAACCTCTATGAATGCGCTGACGGCCAGTGGGTCGTGCTGGGCGGGTCGGAGCTGAAGTTCGCCAAGAACCTGCTGAAGGCGCTGGACCGGCCCGACCTGGTCGCGGTCGCGGCCCTGCCGCCGGGCCCGGATCAGGAACCCCTGCGCGCCTTCCTGCGCCAGACCTTCGCCACGCGGACGCGGGCGGAGTGGGAGGACTGGTTCAAGGGGCGCGACGTCTGCTTCGCCCCGGTCCGCACCCTGAAGGAGGCCTTCGATGATCCGGCGACGGCCCAGCGCGGCATGATCGCCCTGGACGCGGAGGGGAACGAGGTGGTCGGCACGCCGCTGCGTTTCCGCGAGGAACCCGCGCGCCTCGACCCGCGTCTGCCGGGCGAACCGGCGGCGCCCGACGCGGTTCATTGGCGATGAGCCGCTTGGCCTCAGGAATCGCGGCGATAGCTCATGGCGTAGACGAAGCGCGACGCCGGATGGGTCGTGTCCGAGGCCAGCATCAGCCGGTCGTCCCGGTCGTAGTAGCGGCGCAGGGTCTGGAGCGCCGCGCCGCCGCGTTCGGCCTTCAGCAGGCGCGCGGGCTCGACCCCCAGGGACAGGGCCGCGATCTCCTGCTCGATGCGCTGGACCACCACGCCGAAGTCGCGGGCGATCAGTTCCTGGATCGCGCCGTCCCAGGCGCGCAGGCGCGGCGCCAGGTCGGCGTAGGCCGGGGCGATGTAGATCTGCGACAGGGCCAGGGGCTTGCCGTCCTTGCGGCGCAGGCCGGAAACCACCAGCCAGGCCTCGTCCGAGACCAGGCCCAGCCTTTCCTGTTCGGACGGCTCCAGTCGACGCAGGCCGGCGCTGCGGATCTCCAACTGGGCGTCGCGCGCGTATTGCATCAGCTCCGTCACCCCGCCCAGGGGCTGGACGAAGGCCGGGGCCGCGCCGGTGCGCAGGACGGTGGTGCCCACGCCGCGCCGCCGCTCGACCAGGCCCGCCTCGAACAACAGGCGCAGGGCGTCGCGCGCCGTGTGGCGCGACACGTCGTAGATTTCGCACAGCTCGAACTCGGGCGGCAACTGGCCGCCGACCGGATAGCGCCCCGAGGCGATATCGGCCCTCAGGGCGTCGGCGAGCTGGCGATAGCGGGGTTGGCTCATGTCTGACCCTCGTGACGTGCGTCCGTCTTCTGCCATCAGGTCCGGACAAAGGGAAAGCCTTTCAATAGCCTTGGCCGAAGGTTTGGCCCGTCCCGTCTCGGCGGCGGACCGCGCGCGGGCGCGACGGCATCTGCTGGATTGGCTGGCCTGCGCCGTCGCGGGCGCGGTCGAGCCGGGCGCGGTCGAGCCGCGTCGCCTGGCCGCGCTGGAAGGCGAGGGGCCGTGCCGCGTCATCCGGGGCGGCCGTCTCGGACCCCAGGCGGCGGCCCTGGCCAACGGCCCGGCGGGCGCCCTTCTGGAAATGGACGACGTGGACAAGCGCGGCCTGCTGCATCCGGGGCCTGTGGTCTTCCCCGCCGTGCTGGCGGCGGCGGACGCGGCGGGCGTGGATGACGGCGCGGCGGTGCTGGACGCCGTGGTGCGCGGCTATGAGGCCATGATCCGCATCGGCCGCGCCGTGGGGCCGGGGCATGCGAGCCGCTTTCACGTCACGGCCAGTTGCGGCGGCTTCGGCGCGGCGGCGGGGGCGGCCTCGGTGCTGGGCCTCGATCCGCTGCGGACGGCCTGGGCCCTGGGCAATGCGGGACAGCAGGCCTTCGGCCTCTGGCAGGTGCGGCATGAGCCGGTCTTCACCAAGGCCCTGCACGACGGCCGGGCCGCCGCCAACGGCCTGGCCTCGGCCCTGCTGGCGCGCGACGGCTACGCCGGGCCGCTGGCGATCTTCGAGGGGCCGCACGGCTTCTTCCACGGCCTGTGTCCGGACGGCGCGCCCGAGGCCGTGCTGGACGGCGGCGACGCCTGGGCGATCCACGAGGTCAGCTTCAAGCCCCACGCCGCCTGCCGCCACGCCCATGCCGCCGTCGACGCCGTTCTGGACCTGCGGGAACAAGCGGCCGGGCGGGCCTTGCAGAGCCTGCGCATCGGAACCTACGGCGACGCCCTGACCTTTTGCGACCGGCCCTCGCCCCGCACGCCGGGCGAGGCCAAGTTCTCGTTGCAATACGCGGCCGCCGTCGCTTGGCTGCACGGCGACGCCGATCTGCCGCGCTTTACGTCCGAGGCCATCGCCGACTCGGCCGTCGCTGCCCTGCGCGACCGGGTCGAGCTGTCCCGCGACGCCGGATGCGACGCCCGCTATCCGGCGCGCTTCGGCGCCGTCGCCGAAGCCGTTCTGGCCGATGGAACGACCTTGCGCGCCGAGGCGCCCGACGCCCTGGGCGATCCGGAGAAGCCGCTGGACGACGCCGCCCTGATCGCCAAGGCGCGCGCCCTGTTCGCCTGGGGCGGCCTGACCGCCCCCGCGGCGGAGGCCCTGATCGCGGCGGCCTTGTCGCTGGGCGAGGGCGCGAGCCTGGCCGATGTCTGGGCCGCCGCGCCGGTCGATGTGGAGGAGACGCGATGACCAACCCCGGCGCCAATCCCAGTGCCAATCCGAGCGAACGTCTGGTCGACCACGCCCTGTCCCTGCGCTGGTCCGACGTCGATCCGGCGGCCCAGGCGGCGGCGCGGACCTTTCTGCACGACAGCCTGTGCGTCGGCGTCGCCGGCCGCAACGCCCCCTTCGCCGATGCGGTTCTGAGCGCCGCGCGCCTCTGGGGCGAGGGCGGCGTCTGCTCCGTCCTGGGTCGGTCCGACGCGTGCCTGCCCGCGCCCCAGGCCGCCTTCGTCAACGCCTTCCAGATTCACAGCCAGGAGTTCGACTGCGTCCACGAACCGGCCGTGGTCCATCCCCTGGCCACCATCGTCTCGGCCCTGTTCGCCGAGGTCGAGCGGTCCGGTCCCTATTCCGGCGAGGCGGTGCTGACGGCCCTGGTCGCGGGGGTGGACGTGTCGGCCTCCCTGGGCGTCGCGGCCTCGAACCCTCTGCGTTTCTTCCGCCCGGCGACGGCGGGAATCTTCGGCTGCGTCGCCGCCCTGATCAGTCTGACCAAGCCGGATCGGCAGGTCGCGCTGGACGCCTTCGGCTATGCCCTGTCCTTCGCCTCGGGCTCGATGCAGGCCCATGTGGAGGGCAAGGCGACCCTGCCGGTGCAGATGGGACAGGCGGCGCGCAACGCCGTCTCGGCCCTGGACCTGGCGCGGGCGGGCTTGCCGGGGCCGTCGCAGTCCATCGACGGCAGGTTCGGCTATCTGCCCCTGTTCGAGGGGGCGTTCGACCTCGATGCGGCCCTGGCCGACCTGGGCCGCCGCTTCCGCATCGCCGAGGTCAGCTGGAAGCCCTATCCCACCGGCCGCGCGGCCCAGGGCTGCATCGTCGCGACCGAGATGCTGATGCGCGACCACGGCCTGACGCCCGCGACGCTGGAGCGCCTGACCTACAGCGCCCCGCCCATCATCCACTATCTGGTCGGCCGTCCGGCGGTCGAGGGGATGAGCGTGGCCTACGCCCGCCTGTGCGCCGCCTGGCTGTCGGCCGTGACCCTGACGCGGGGGCGGCCCGTGGGGCTGGACGATTTCTCGGGGGCCTCCCTGGCCGATCCGGCGGTGCTGGACCTGGCCGGCCGGATCGAGGTGGTCGTGAACGACAATCCCGACCCCGCCGCCTTCGCCCCGGCCGAGGCCGTGGCGCGCTTCACCGACGGGCGTGAGGTCAGGTTGACGCTCCAGGCCCAGTTCGGCGCCCCCGACTGGCCCCTGAGCCGCGAACAGCACCTGGCCAAGGCCGCCGCCTGCCTGGCCTTCGGCGGCCTGCCCGACATTCACGCGCCGCTCGCGGCGCTGATCGACCAATTCGACCTGTTAGACGACGCCGCCAGGGCTTTCCGCCTGGCCGCGGGGAGAGACGACGCATGACCGACCTGCACCGCCACTACTGGCAGGACATGACGCCCCAGGGCCTGACCGCCGACCACCCTATCGGCGACGCCTTCACCCGCTACGCCACCACGGTCAGCCGCGACGAGCTGACGGCGCATCAGAACCGGCTGTTCATGCGCTGCGTCGACCGGGCGTGGAAGACCGACTTCTATCGCCGCCTGTGGGGCGACAAGGGGATCGAGCCGGGCGACATCCGCTCGCTGGAGGACCTGCCGCGCCTGCCGATCTTCGACAAGTCGGACATCATGGCCAGCCTGGACCGCGCCTCGCCTTTCGGCGACTTCGCCGGCTTCGAGGCTTATGAGCAGCGGCCGCCGGTCATCCTGCACACCACCTCGGGCACGACGGGCAAGCCCCAGGTCCTGCTGTTCGGCCCCAAGAGCCGCGAGGTGCAGAACATCCTTCTGGCCCGCCTCTATCGCTTCCAGGGCCTGCGCCCCGACGACATCGTCCACTCGGTCTACGGCCACGGCATGATCAACGGCGGCCACTATGTGCGCGAGGCCGTGACCCACTGGACCAGCGCGGTCTTCCTGTCGGCCGGGACGGGGGTGGAGACCCGCTCGGTGCAGCAGGTCGAGATCATGAAGAACTTCGGCGCCACCGTGATCGTGGGCTTCGCCGACTACATCAAGAAGCTGGCGACCGTCGCCCGCGAAATGGGGCTGGAGCCGGGACACGACATTCCGGTGCGGATGATCTCGGGCCACATGGGCCGTGAGGACAAGGCCGCCATCGGCGAGGCCTGGGGCGGCGCCCAATGCTTCGACTGGTACGGCGTCGGCGACACCGGCCTGATCGCCGCCGAGGGGCCGGATCGCGACGGCCTCTATGTCCAGGAGGACGCCCAGTATCTGGAGGTCTGCGACATCGACACCGGCAAGGTGATCGAGGACGGCGGCGTCGGCGACATGGTCTGCACCTGCCTGTTCAAGGACGACCTCTATCCGATCATCCGCTTCAACACCCACGACGTGACCCAGTGGAAGCCGGGCCAATCCTCCATCGGCGTCGAATACCGCCGGGTCGAGGGCTTCATGGGCCGGTCGGACAATATGGTGAAGATCCGCGGCATCAACATCTTCCCGCAGGGCGTCGGCCCGATGCTGGATGAGCACCCGGCCTTCGCCAAGGAGTTCATCTGCCGCGCGACCCGCGACGCCCAGGACCGCGACAGCTTCATCGTCGTGGCCGAGGCCACCGATCTGTCGCCCGCGACGGCCCAGGCTTTCGGGGATATCCTGAAGCGCAAGATCGGCATCGAACCGGTGATCGAACTGGTCGAGCGCGGCGCCACCGCCGCCCTGACCCAGATCGACGTGCGCCAGAAGCCGATCCGCCTGATCGACGAACGGTTCAAGAAGTAAGGGAGCGCCCGCCGTGGCCTTTTCCAATCCGGTGGTCGAGGCGGGCGTCGCCGGCCTGGCGGCGCTGTTCCGAGAGCGCGCCGTCACGCCGTCGGAGGCGGTCGAGGTCTATCTGAGCCGGATCGAGCGGCTGAACCCGCGCCTCAACGCCTTCCTGGCCGTGGACGCCGAGGGCGCGCGGGCGGCGGCCCTGGCCAGCGGCGCGCGCTGGGCGGCGGGGCGGCCCCTGTCGCCGATCGACGGGGTTCCCATCGGGATCAAGGCCAATATCGCCTCCGTCGGCCTGCCCCTGCACGCGGGGATCGACGCCTATCGCGATCAGGTGGCGGACCACGACGCCGTCTGCGTGGCGCGGCTGAAGGCGGCGGGGGCGGTGATCCTGGGCGTGCTGAACATGCACGAGGGGGCGCTGGGGGCCACGACCGACAATCCCGCCTTCGGCCGCTGCCAGAATCCGCACTGGAGCGGCTTCACGCCCGGCGGCTCGTCCGGCGGGTCGGGCGCGGCGGCGGCGGCGGGTCTGTGCGCGGCGGCCCTGGGCACGGACACCATGGGCAGCGTCCGCATCCCCTCGGGCTATTGCGGAATCTTCGGGTTGAAGCCGGGCCGGGGCCGCGTCTCGACCGAGGGCGTCATCCCCCTGTCCTGGACCCTCGATAACGTCGGCCCCCACGCCCGCTCGGCCGAGGACTGCCGCCTGGTGTTCGAGGCCATGGCCGAGGGCGCGGCCGCGCTGTCCGCAGAGGGCCGGCCCTGGGCGGCGCTGGACTTCTCGGGACAGGTCCGGGTCGATCCCCGCGTGGTCTGGGCCTTCGAAGATCGTCTTCAGGCCGCGCGCGACCTGGGGCTGGCGGTCGAGACCCTGCGGCTGGACGACTACGACTTCGGCGCCGTGCGGCGGCTGGGACTGCTGATCTCCGAGGTCGAGGGCCATGTGGTGCATGAGGCGCGCCTGGCCGAACGCCCTGAAGGCTTCTCCAGGGCCTTCGCCGACGGCCTGGCCTGGGGCGCGCGCCAGCCTGCGCCGCGCCTGGCCAAGGCCTATCGCGAGCTGGAGACGACGGCGGCCCGGCTGCGCGCGCGCCTGTCCGGTTATGCGGGTCTGCTGTCGCCCACGACGCCCCAGTTCGCCTTCGTCTTCGACGATCCGGTCCCGGTCAATCAGGCCGATTTCACCGCCATGGCCAATGTCGCGGGGATGCCGGCGGCCGCCTTCCCCTCGGGGCTGACGGGCGGGATGGACGGGGGGCTGCCCCTGTCGGTCCAGGTCATGGCCTGGACCGAGGCCGACGCCCTCGACCTGGCCCAGACCCTGGCGCGGCCCGTCTTCACCCCGCCCGACTTCGCGGGCTGAGACGCTTCAGCGGAAGGGGAAGACCGGCGTCCGCTTCTGCAGGAAGGCGTCGCGACCCTCGCGGAAGTCCTCGCCCTCCAGCGAATCCAGGAACCAGGCGCGGGTCGCGTCGTCGTCCTGGGTCTGGCCGTCCAGGATGCGGCGGATCACGGCCTTGGTGCGCCGCGCCGACCACTGAGAGGCCGTGGCGATGGCCTCGGCCTTGGCCGCGACGGCGGCTTCCAGCTCTTCCGGCGGACAGGCGGCGTCGATCAGGCCCAGGTCCAGGGCCTCCGCCGCGCTCAGGATGCGGCCGGTGTAGAGGATGTCCTTGGCCGCCGAGGGGCCGACCGCCTCGACCAGGCGGCGGGTGTCGCCCAGGCTGTACATCAGGCCCAGCTTGCCCGGGGTGATGCCCAGCTTGGCCCTGTCCGAGGCCATGCGGATGTCGCAGCACAGGGCCAGGCCCAGGCCGCCGCCGACGCAGGGGCCGGGGATGGCGGCGATGGTCGGCTTCGACAGATTGGCCAGGGCCTCCATCGCCTCGGCGATCTCGGCGGCGTAGGCGGCGGCGCTGTCGCGGGTGGCGTAGACCGTCTCGAACTCGGCGATGTCCGCCCCGGCGGCGAAGGCGCCGCCCGCCCCGGTGACGACCAGGACCTTGACCGCCGCATCGGCCTCGACCGCCGCCACGGCCTGGGGCAGGGCGCGCCACATGGCCTGGGTCAGGGCGTTGCGCTTGTCCGGACGGTTCAGGGTCAGGACGGCGACGTCTCCGTCGCCGGTCAGGACCAGGGCGTCGTCGGCGAAAGTCTGGGACATGGGGCGGCCTTCAAGGCTTGTGTCAAAAAACATATTGAGTATACCTTTATATCATTCGCTGGGCGTTCGACAGCGACATCGAGATTTCCGAGGGAAAATCCATGGCCGACCTCCGCAAAGAAATGCCCCTTCTGGCCCGCCACGAAGGCGTCTGGGAAGGCGTCTACATCCACGTCGATACGGACAACAACGTCATCGACCGCCACAGGTCGCGCCTCCAGTGCCAGTTCCCCAGCGAGACCGAATACTACCAGATCAACACCTACACCTGGGACGACGGCCGGACCGAGGAAATCCACTTCCCCTCGACCTATCGCGACGGAAAGATCTGGTGGGACAATGAGCGGATCATCGGCAATTGCTGGGAGGCCGACGCCCAGACCATCATGCTGCGCTGGGAACGCAAGGACCTGCCGAACGCGTATCTCTACGAGATGATCCAGCTCTCGGCCGACGGCAATCAACGGGCCCGCACCTGGCACTGGTTCGAGAACGACGAACTGTTCAAGCGCACCTGCATCAAGGAAACGCGCGTCGCCTGACCTCCGGCCTGACGGTTGAAAAGAGAAGCCCTCGAAGATCGCTCTTCGAGGGCTTTTCCTTTGGGCCTCAGTGACCGCTTTGCCGGGTCGGTTGCGGGTTGGCGCGGCGTTCGGCGTCGATGCCGGCGCGGGCCACGGTCCAACTGGTGGCGTTCGGCCGGGCGTCGTCCAGAGGCGGCGGCGCGGCATAGGCCGGATAGTCCGTCGCGATGGC
This sequence comes from Brevundimonas faecalis, assembly GCF_040549405.1. NCBI lineage: Bacteria > Pseudomonadati > Pseudomonadota > Alphaproteobacteria > Caulobacterales > Caulobacteraceae > Brevundimonas > Brevundimonas faecalis. The sequence continues at coordinate 470,778 of NZ_JBEPTF010000001.1, forward strand.
GTCGCGCAGCACCTGGGGCAGGGCCTCGATCCCTTCGACCGGTTGGGACATGGCGTTGAACACCATCAGGCCGGAGCGGCTGCCCATCTTCATGAAGGGCATCCAGGGCGCGATGCGGACCCAGGACAGGACGGCGTTCGCCGTGTCCGTGCGGCTGCTGACCAGGGTGCGGCGGTCGGCGGCGAAGTCGAAGATCTCCATCGCGTGATAGTGGTTGCCGACGTAGTCCTGGTAATCGCCCGCCATGGGGTTGGGATAGAAGAGCGGGATTTCCGCCGGCATGAAGACCCGGTCGCCCTGGATGCGGAAGGGGGCGACGAAGGGCCTGCCCTGGGCGTCGCGCTCGAACATCGGGCGCTGGTTGACCGGATCATTGGCGACGTGGGCCACCGACACCTCGGCGCCGGTCCAGGGGTTCTTCCAGCTGTCGATCCTCTGCCCCGTGACGGGGTCGAGGTAGAGCATGAGTTCGCGCGACACCAGGCGGAAGCCCTGGCCCCGCACCGGGTCCTGAACCGTGCCGCACTGGCGGATGTTCATGCCCTCGACCTTGAACAGCAGGCGGTCGGGCTCGCCCTCGACGCGCGACCAGACATTGCCGCTCCAGTGATAGACCAGAGGCTTTCCGTCGATGGTCGAGCAGTTGATCTTGCGCATGGCCGCCAGGGCGTCGCGCGGCTGGGTCAGGTCCAGGTCGGCCGCCGAGGCCGACTGCGCCGTCGCCAGACATGAAAAAGCGGCGATCAGGGCCGCCGCGGTCGTCTTCAGATAGGATTTCAAGGTTCGACTCCGAACGACAGAGAAGTTCACCGGGATCTTCGCCGGATCAGGGCGAGGAGAAGAAGCCCCGAAGCCGTCAGGCTCCGGGGCTGAAGGGGCCTTAGAACTGATAGCCCAGGCTGACGCCCATCATGCGCCGGTCGGCGCCGGTGACCAGGGGCGAGGCCACCGAATAGTTGACCGAGTCATAGAAGCGCACGGCCGCCGTCGGCGTATCGTCGTCCAGCAGGTTGTTGACGAAGAACTGGTAGCTCAGCGCCTCGGACCGCAGGGCCAGGCGCAGGTCGACCGTGGTCTTGGCGCCGAAGTACTGCATGTTGTCGGCGCGGACGTAGGTCTTGCTCTGGTGCTGGACGTCCAGGCGTCCCTCGAAGCGATAATCGCCCCAGGCCGCCATCTCGAAGCGCGGCGACAGGGTGATCTTGTGGTCCGGCACATAGGGCAGGTGGCGGCCGTCGAAGTCCCAGGCCGGCAGGCCCAGCGCAGCCAGGGTGCCGTCCAGCGAGGCGTCGGCGAACTTCTCGTACCGCGCGCGGGTCCAGGCGTAGCTGCCCACGATCGAGAAGTGGTCGTTGAAGTAGAAGTGACCGTCCATCTCCAGGCCCGACACCTTCGCCTCGGCGACGTTGCAGGTATAGGTGCGCTGGGTCGAGGTCGAGCCGGGCGGGAAGGCCGAGGCCGGGTTCTGGCAGGCCGCCTGCTGGTCCGACCAGTCGGTGTGGAACAGGGCGACATTGGTGCGCAGGCGACGGTTCATCCAGTCGAACTTGCCGCCGATCTCATAGTTCCAGCTGGTCTCCGGCTCGAAGGTGCGCTGGTTGGCGAAGATGTTGATATTGGGGTTGAAACCGCCGGTCTTCACCCCGCGCGCGACGCTGGCGTACAGCATCTTGCCGGGCTCGATCTTGTAGTCGACGATCAGGCGCGGCGTGGTGAAGCTGAAGTCCTTCTCCAGATCGAACCGCGCGTATGACGGTTGTTCGGCGGCGGTCAGCGGCGGCGTCGTCGGCGCCGTGCGGGTCGGCGCCTGGTGATAGGTCTGTTCTTCCTTCTGGTAGCGCGCCTCCAGCGTCGCCGACAGCTTGTCGGTGAAGGCGTAGGTGGCCGAGCCGAACACCGACCAGCTCTTCGTCGTATTGACGATGTTCGGATAGCCGAAGCGCGAGGCGTTGGTGGCCGACAGGCCGGCCAGGCTGCGCTGAACGACGTCGGCGTCGCCGTCATAGTAGTAGGCGCCGACCAGCCAGCTCAGGGGGCCGTCGCCGTTGGACGACAGACGCAGTTCCTGGCTGAAGTCGGTATAGGTCTCTTCGGCCGACGACGTGGCGAAGCCCGAGGCTCCAACCGGGATCAGGCTGCCGGGCGCGAAGGGATAGCCGAAGTTGGGGCATCCGCCTGTGCGATCGCAGACAGTGTTGTCGCCGTCATAGGTGAACTCGGCGTTGCGCTTGGCGTAGGCCGTGATCGACTTCAGCGAAAAGCCGTCGAAGTCGTAGTTCAGGTCCAGGCTGGCGCGGAAGGTGTCCTGGCGCGTGCCGTAATCACCGACCTCGGCTGCCGTGCGCTTGGTGTTGACGTTGATGCGGCGGCCCAGGGGCTGGACCTCGCCGACATAGAGCTGGTTGCGGATGGTGCCGACGGGCGCGCCGCCGACCTGCAGCGGATAGGCGTTGGTGCGCTGGACCTCGGACGCGGGCTGGCCGGAATCCTCTTCGCTGCCCGTCAGGCGCAGGATGGCCGAGAAGCGGTCCGTCGGCGTGAAGTCCAGGGTCAGCATGCCGCCGTAGGACTGGCTGTAGTCGACCTTGCCGCCGTCGATGGCGCTGACGTACCAGCCGTCGAATTCGCGGCCGTAGGCGCCGACGCTGAAGCGCAGGGTGTCGGTGATGGGGCCGCTGATCCCGGCGGTCAGCTTGCGCAGGCCGTGGTCGCCGGCGGTGGCCTCGATGTGACCCTTCAGCTCGTCCGACGGACGGGCGCTGATGTAGTTGATGGCGCCGGCGAAGGTGTTTTGTCCGTACAGGGCCGACTGCGGCCCGCGCACCACCTCGATCCGCTGCAGGTCGGCCATCTCGATGTCCACCCCGGCCTTGCCGCTCAGATAGACGCCGTCAAGGAAGACGCCGACGTTCAACTGGCCGTAGGTCTGGGCCGCGCCGCGGATGATGGGCAACTGGTTCTGGGCGCCGAACAGGGGCGTGAAGCTGAGGCCCGGCGCGATCTTGGCCAGGTCGGCCAGACGTTCGACCCGCGCCGACTTCAGCTCCTCGGACGTGACCGCGGCTATGGCCAGGGGGGTGTCCTGCAGCGACTCCTCCCGGCGACGCGCGGTGACGATGACGTCGTCGACGACCTGGGCCTGCTGGCCGGCGTCCTGCGCCCGAACCTGTTGGCCGGCGGCCAGACTCCCCAGCGCGACCGATGCGGCCAGCGCCGCCTTGAAATATCGAGACACTGCCTTTTTCTCCCCGGTGTTTTTGTTGGGGCTAAATGGTATAACAATAGCCCTTTGCGAACTGTCGGCGTTTTTGGGCAAAGATCAACAGTTTTTTTACGCCGTAGCGCGGGGCGATGCGGGGCAAAGGGGTTCCGAACGGCTTCAAAAGGTCCGGACTTTTGTTCGGTCGTATTGGGCAGGCGCCGTCGAGGCGCGTCGGCCGCGGCGCAAGGGTGCTGATCCGACGTCCTTTTTCGCCGAACAGGCGCGCTCAGAGCAGCCGATCGACGCCGAACAGCAGCTTCAGCGCCTGATCGGCGCGCGTCATCAGGAATACGAGAAAGGTATCCATACCCAGTCCTCCACCATGGGGCGGGGCGCGGGACAAGTTACAACCTCGTCATTCCCTTGCGACGTTTCGGCGCCGTGATAGGCATGAGATCATGACGCAAGGCCCGCTCCTTCCCGCCGTCGACTGGTCCGCGCTGTTGCGCCGGGCGCCCCATTTCAGCGCGGCGATCGTGGACGCCCTGTGCGAGGCCGGTCCGGCCGCCTTCGCCCCCCATGTCCGCGCCGTTTATTATTTCGACCTGTTCGACGCCCAGGTGTCGAACGGCGGGGTGGATCAGTATTTCGACAATGCGGCCGCCCGGATGGACGAGGCCGCCCAGGTTCCGGCCCTGATCGCCGCCAACCCGGTCTATGCGCCCGCTCTGTCCCTGATCGAGGAAGCCCACGCCGTCTGGAGCCGGCTGGCTCATCTCCATCCCGAGGCGGGGGAGGGCGACGACGAAGACGAAGACGAAGACGAAGACGAAGACGAAGACGAAGAGGTGTGGGACGCCTATCAGGCGGCGCTTGAACCCCATGCCGAACGGCTCGAAGCGATCGCTCAGGCCTTCTTCGCCGTCCATCATCGCATCCGGGCGGATCTGGAAGCCGACATCCTGCGCGACCCGCACCGCTATTTCCGCATCACAGAGATTCCGGGCCTCGTTGGCCGCGGCGTCGAGCATGTGATCCTGGAAGACGGCGCCTATCGACTGCGGTTCGAGGACGGCTTCCCGGTCGGCCCCAACCTCTTCGAAGGCGAGGACGGCGCCTGCGACGTGGTCTGGTTCTCGCGCGACCGCACCCTGCTGCAGGCCGAGACTCCGGCCTATGGCGCTCAGCGCCGTCGCGACTGGATCCACTATCCTAGCCAGGCGAGCGGCACCTGGACCTTCGGCTTCGACTTCATGGGCGAGGGCCAGTCGGTTCGCGACGACCGCCTGTCGTTGAGCCATGGCCATCACGGCCTGCATGAGTATTTCACCGCCGACGGCCGCCGGGAGAGCAGTTCGCTCTACTGGCATGGCGAGGAGATGTGCGGCGAGCACTTCTACCTCGACGGAACGCCCCTGCTGCGCACCCGGCGACAGGGGCAGGGCGAGCACCGGACCCGATACTGGCCGAACGGCGCCCTCAACACCGAGAGTCTGACGGATCGCGACGGGCGCGAGCGCTACCTGCGCTGCCTCGACGCCGACGGCCGCGACCTGGCGCCCGGAGGGACCGGCAGGCTGGTGGAGATGCTGAGCCTGGACGCCGAGATGCGGCAGTGGCTGGAAGGCGAACTGGTCGGCGGCTTCCTCACCGGCGAGGCGCGGCGGATGGCGAGCCGTCCGGACGGAAGCGCGCCGCGCGAGACCGAGCGCCGCTTCTTCAAGAACGGCCGGGCGCAGTAGGGAAGGCGTCCGGCCCCTGCGGCATGGTCGATGAGGGGCGGCTCTGAACCTACCTGCGGCCCCTTCCGGCGCCGGGGACCTTGGCGTTCAGGGTTCGATAGCGGCTTTCGCACTGCGTCGCGCTGAAGTTGAACTGGTTGATGCTCTCTACGCCTTCTCGATACTTGCGCTCATAGAACTGCCGCTCGCGCGAGGTCCGTACGTCGGCGGACGGCATGGTCGCGCTACTAAGCGCGCTCAGGCGGGCTTCAGGCAGGATATCGCTGCAGGCGCCCAGAAGCATGAAGACATCGCCGCGCGCGAAGATGGCGGGGGTCTGCCAGGAGGCCAGCCCCGCACCTTGAAGGATGTCGTCGGCCATCATGCGTCGGCTGGCGGCGCGATCGAAATTGGCGGGTGCGGTAATGTAGTCTCGCGTGACGATGTGTGACGTCGCCGCCGCGCAGGCGCGGTCCAGCCATTCCACCATCCGATGGGTGGGCTCGGCCGTCCGTTCCCTCGCGGTGGCTCCATCGGAGGCGGCCTGACCCAGGCGCGCGAACTCGGCGACATGCGCGCGCATGGACTCTAGCACCCACTGCTCGCGAACGGCGGGACTGGGGCTGTTGAGTTTCGGCTCGGATAACTCCGCCTCTATCGCCTCGCTAAAGAAGGGCGACACTGAATAGCCCAACTGATGGCATTGGCTGGACGCAGCGGCTATGCGGCCCAGTTCGTCGTCCAACTGGCGCGCCATGCCCTGGTCCGCGGGCGTCGCCGACAGTTGAATCGCCGCCCAGACGGCAAGTGCTGCGTAACCCATGTTTCCCCCTGTCCCTGGCCCGAAGCCTTGTCTCAGACGCCTTGCCCTGTCCAGAACGATAGGGCGGATTCTGTTTTTTCGTGCTCGACGCCGGGCGAGGCCTGTCCCGCGTCGCTTCGAGACGTTGATCACGCCGCCCGCAAGCGCGGCTCCTGCGGCCGGGGCCTGGGTCGTCAGTCAGCTGACGAACAATCTGCCGAGGGTCTGGCCGATGACGCTGGGGAGGGCCGACTTCAGGTTGTCTCCGAAGCTGGAGCTGTCAATCAGAGGTTATTATTTTTCTTCGACAATTCGAACGCCAAGTTCAATAAGTCGATATATTATCGTGTTCTTTAGGTCTGAATTTGTTACTGATAGGTCGAATATCTTTCCATTCCCATCTCTAAAGCATACTGTTGTAGATACTGGAGTTTTTTCAATAAAATAATCATCAATAGATAGATTGTTCCGAAATATTAATTCATCTGGATTGGGCGTGACTTCGTTGTTTTGAGTTACCATTTTCCAAAATCTCCATAGTACGTTGTTACATCTCGTGGGCTGGGACCCTAGAAAATGTGGTTTGGAAGTGGCTGTGCACTCGGATTTGTCTGTAATGCTCGGAAGTGCAGTGCATTTGCTAGCTCCATATCAGCAGGATAGGCCCAATTTTCCAGCACACGCCCCCGAAGTGGCGATATCGCCGCTGTCTGCGGCGACGGTAAATCGTTAGTTTCCGTAAACTGAAGCGGCTAAAAGCATCTGAGCGGCCATACGCCAAGTAATCATTTCGACATCGACAACTTCACCCATATTTTTGTAAAAGCCGTTCATATCGTTTGCAAAGCCGGATAGCCCTTCAAGAAATTCGCTGAGGTCGTCATTTTGCCATTCGCTCCGCCGTTCACGAAAATCGTCATTCAAATATTTAATAAATTTGATGAAGTCTTGCCTATTTTTGACCGAGGCGGAAAACTCAAAAAGTTCATCACCAGTCATAATTATTTCCCCGATCGAATGAGAATGGATTCACCATTGTTCTGTGTTGTGAACTTGAAAAGCTCGCGCTTCGGGATGGAATCGAGTTTCTGATAGGGAATTTCGATACCAGCCTTTTGGAAGGCGTATAGACGTCTGTTATCCAAAGTGAAAATCATGCCTTCCTTATCCGCGATGCGGATTGGTGAAACCGTCCTCGGATCGATGGACTTGTTGGCTAGGCCGGTTGCAAAATCATCGACCGAGCCGAATGGCGGTTTGAATGAGGCTCCTGCGCTATCTTGGCTAAACCGAATGAGTGCAGGATCAACTGTGCCCGTCGTTGGCAATGCTGCAAAGCCATCAGCCGTGAGAAATGTTCTCTCTGCGGCAGCTCTAGGAGCCATGCCTACAGCGGTTTTCGGTCCGCCGACGAACACTGAGGCCACGGTGATGGCCGGTTCCGCCATCATGTGTCCGGACACGTTCTGCGGGCTGTTCCAACGCAGGCCGTCCCAGGACCGTATCGATCACGCCGTAGGGCGCGGCGAACGTGCTGGCGAACCCGCCGTGCGCGCGCTCCAGAGCGGCGCGCACGGTGAGGCCCGCATTCGTCGCATTGGAACGGGTGACGCTGCGCATGCCGCTGACACCGGCGGCGTGATCGAACATGTCTCGAATGGCGGATTGCCGAAGCCCGATGTCGCCGCCGAACCATGTCGCCAGGTTGGAAGGGGGCGACGGACGCAAGGTCGTCTCGCCGAAGCCTCGCGGCCTTGAGGGCTGCAGGCTCCAAGCGTTGAAGAAGTCGTTCCATGCTCCTTGCAGGGCTTTCGGAGTCTGCTTGACGCCCGTGACGATCACGTCGGCGACCTGGGTTGCGTCTTCGGAAGCCCATGTCAGGGAGGTGGAGAGCGTGGTTCGGGTGTGATCGACCGTGCCGCCGAAGGCGCGGCCTAGCGACGAGAAGGCCTGACGAGCGCCGCCGGCTATGTGGTTGTAGCCGTTCGAAACGGCGTTCTTGAAGCTGTCCCATCCCCGTTGGAGGAGGTTCCGCTCGGTGGAGCGTCCGCCCCTGACGAATTCATTCGGCTCCACGAAATAGCGGTTGAGATCGGGAACGAGCTGGCCGGTTTCCGGGTTGATCCGCACGGTCGCGGGCCAGAGTCCCTTGTCCTTGCCCTGAACAGGCGGCGTGGTCAGTTGTTTGGCGACGATGCCGCCGAGGGTATTGCCGATGACGCTGGGGAGGGATGACTTCAGGTTGTCGCCGAAGCTGGAGCCTTCAATCAGAGATTGTGCGCCCGCACCCTCCAGCCCGGCTACGCCGGACTTGTTGCGTCAACCAGAGAATAAGGTCCTTTGGCTTCAGTAGCTGTGTGCGCCAAAACAGCTTTATTCGCCGCAACATTGATGGAGATTTTCTTTGCGACAACAGATTAGTCGGCCATAGCAATCCGCTCAACCTTACTCCAGTCGACGGGATGGTCGATCGAATTCATAAAATCTTTAAAATTTGTTCCCGTTTCGTCTGAAATAATCTCCCCTTGAGGCCAGACAGAATCACATTCGAAGCACATAGAAAATCTGAAATTTGCTGAGGTATGTAGCGCTACCTCCCACACTGCATCTTGCTCACAATACGGACAAATTTTCATGATCTATTACCTAGGGAAAGCTGTGATTATTTGAGTGGTTCCATCTCTGGCAATAACACGAACACTGGTTTGACCGTTTGTTCCGACAACTCTACCCATGTCTACGTCCCACAAACGATTGCCATTGTTTTGCAGTGTGCCCGGACCTTGCCTTAACGTCCATGCTTCATCAACCACGCCTAATACGTCACTTCTTCCGACATTGAAAACTGAATGGACTGGCTTGGTCGGATTGGGAACTGTGTGCTCAAGCACATGCTTAATCCGATTTCCCTGCGCTGATCCTTCCGCATAAACCAATCCCTCTGGAGTCGTCCAAGTTCTCGCGGCCTTATCAAAAGTCAGCGGCGTTCCCTTTGAGGCCAGAGCGCGAGGCGCGAGGTAGTTGGCGGTCCTGAGGGGCGCGCCGGCGGTTACGCCGAGGAACTCCGGTCCGCCGAGCATGCCGGAGGAGACCATGAGCATGGCCTGAAGGGCGCGGTTGCTGCCGTCGGTTTCGACATAGGCGGCGTTGTAGCGTTGCAGGCGTCCGTAATCGCTGTCCACGGACATGCGGACGTCGGTGCCGAGGAAGCGTTCCGACAGTCCCGGCGTCAGCGGCAGGCTCGAAGAGCGACCGCCCTGAAGGATGCTGACGCCTTGCGGGGTTTGAACCACGCGGAAGGGGGTGCGTCCCGTGATGTCCGCGAAACCTCTCAGGTTTGAATTCGGAATTCCCGGAAGCTCGATCTGCGCGGCGTAGTGCGTCCGCCGCTGCGGCAGGTTGCCGGCCCTGGTGAACATGGGAGAGGCGTAATCCGGTGCCTCTTGAACAGCGTAGGCGGCAACGCCGCGTCGGGGGGCGGTGACGACGATGTCGGGCAGCGAGGTGACGCCGGGCCGTTCGCCGTAGCTGACGGTCATGCCCCAATCGTTGAAGCGCTGGGTTCCGCCCATGTAGACGCGGGTTTGGCCGCCGTAGGACAGGAAGCGCATGGCGCCGCCGTCGCCGACGGTCATCCAGCGGCTTTGCAGATCGCCGTGGACGCCGGCGTCACGACGAATCGTGACGCCGCCGAAATCGCGCTGGTCGGCCTGATGGCCGCCGGGTTGGGTGTCGATGAACTGGGTGAACTCATCCAGCCATTCGGGGGTCCGGTCCGTTCCGGTTCGGATCGTCGGCGAAGACTTGCCGCCGGCCATGACCTTGTCGAAGTTGGTCACGATCAGGCCGCCGTCCTTGGCCTTGCTGAACTGATAGCCGGCGGCCTTCAGTTCGTTCAGCTCCTTGGCGCTCGGCGCCTTGAGCTTGGCGGCGTTGGAGCCCCCTGCGGTTTGCGCCTGGGTGGTCAGTTGTTTGGCGACGATGCCGCCGAGGGTATTGCCGATGACGCTGGGCAGGACCGACTTGAGGTTGTCTCCGAAGCTGGAGCCGTCAATCAGAGATTGTACGCCCGCGCCGGCAGAGCCCGCTATGGCGCCCGAGACGCCCGCGCGGACATGGTCGGCGACCGACCATTGTTCGACCGGGGTGTCGAGAACGCCCAGCCATCCGTTGGCCATGGAGCCGACGCCGCCGGCCACGCCGGCCACGGCGACGCCGGTCCAGGAGAACCTGTCCTGGAGGCCCACGGCGACGGAGACGCCCTGGGTCACGACGTTGGCCATGGCCCCGGTGATGCCCGCGCGGATGTGTTCGTTGACGGGCAGCTTGCCGACGAGATTGCCCAGCTTGCCGCCGATGCCCTTGGTGATCCCGGCCGAGAGGGCGGCGATGCCGACGCCCTTCCAGTCGAAGCCGTCCTGGGCGCCGGTGGCGATGAGGAAGCCCTGGCTGGCGATGGAGCCGGCGGCGCCGCCGATGGCTCCGGCGGCGATGCTGCCGACGACGCCGCTGAGGGCGCCGTAGGTGAGGACGCTGACGGCGACGGCGATGACGACGGCGATGATCTGGCCGATGACGCCGCAGCCCTTCTTGCCGCGCGCGGGAGGCGGAGCGGCGGGCTTGGGCTGAGTGGGATTGACGTCGCCGATGGCCTTGTTGGGGTCATAGGGACGGAAGGTGTCGGCGGTGTTGTGGAGGTTCGCGACGCGGGCGGGGACGGTCAGGACCTGACCGCCGGCGAGCTGGCTGGCGGAGGAGAGGCCGTTGGCCTCGGCGATCAGATACCAGAGGGAGGCGTCGCCCCAGACGGAGGCGGCGACGGACTGGAGGGTGTCGCCGTCGCGGACGGTGACGGAGGTGGCGGCCGACGTGGTGTTGTCGGGGGCCAGGCCGGAGAAGGCCTGGTCGAAGTCCGCATGGGGGGTGGGCGAGTTGGAGCCGTTGCGGAAGGGGGTGACGGAGGCCTGGCGCGAGCGATTGTTGATCGCCGTGACGTAGTCGAGGGTGGAGGCGGCGCCGTTGTTGCCGACCTCGCCGATCCTCAGACCGTTGAAGTAGTAGTAGCGGTCGATCGGATCGGGGGTGCTGTAGTTGCGGTCGGCCTCGGTGCGGCTGAGGATCTGGCCGTTGACGTCGGTGACATAGGTGACGTTGCGCGGACGACCGTCCTGGATGTTGACGTAGGCCAGGCGGCCGTTGACGTCATAGCTGAACAGCGAGTTCTGGGCCGCCTGACTGTCGACCTGATAGCGGATCGCCTGCTGACGGGCCGCGTCGTACCAGGCGTAGACATAGTCGGTGTGGGTGGTCGCGTGGTTGGTCGCCGCCCCGCCGTTGACCGGGACGACATAGGAGGAGGAGGCGATGTGCGTCGCCACGCCCTGCCAGGCCCCGGTGTAGAGGCCGTTGGTCTCCTTCAGGCGATAGTCGTAGGTCGTGCCGGCGTACAGGCTCGACCCGTTCGACTGACGCGTGACCGTGTTCTCGGACAAGAGGTTCGAGGCCGCGTCATAGGTCGCCGTGCGGCTGTAGGCCACCGTCGAGCCGAACTCCATGTACTCCACATGGCTGGTCGAACGGCCCATGGCGTCGCGGACGTCCGTGGCGCGCAGGATCTGGCCGCCCATGGCCGTGCTCTGGGTGTCGAAGTTCCAGTATTCCTGGGAGGTGTGGAGGTTCAGCAGATAGCCGTCGGCCGTGTAGTTGTAATGCTCGACGACGGCGGCGTCGTAATAGACGATCTCCGGAACCCAGTGGTAGCCGGGCGGCGGGTTGCCGTATCCGTCCCACTCGAAGGGCGGATATTCGGACGTGGGGTCCCACTGCCAATGACCGCCCCCGCTGGCCGTCTGGCCGAACTGGGTGCGCGTCGAGGTGCGGCGGTTGCCGGCGGCGTCATAGGCGATGTCGCGACCGGCGCCGCCGCGCACGATCTGGCCGGAGCCTCGCGCGCCCTGCAGGCTGCCCATGACGGTGACGAACCGGTTCATGGAGTCGTAGCGATACCAGTAGTCCTGGGTGGAGTTCGTGGTCGCCCCGACGGCGCGATAGGTGGTGAAGACCCGCCGGACATTGCCCTGAAGGTCGTATTCATAGGCGACCGAGACCGGGCTCTGGTTCGCGGCGCCCGTGTCCGTGAAGCTGATCATCCGGCCCAGGGCGTCATAGGCCGTCGTCGCGTCCTGATAGACCAGTTCGTACTGGGAATAGCCGGGCGGGGTGACGCCGGGGTCATTGGTCGGATTGGTCGGGTTCGTGGGATTGGTCGGGTTCGTCGGCGGGTTCGGGTCCGTCGGATTGGGATCGATCGGGTCGATGGGCGGCAAACCACCGCCGCCGCCTCCGCCGCCTTCTCCGTCGCCGGGCTCGATCTCGATCAGGTCGCCGGGCACGCCCAGGGCGCTGGCGACCGCGCGGGCCTGCTCCTGAAGCGAAATGATCGGATACTGGCCGCCCCAGTCGCCGCCGCCGCCGATGCCGCCTCCACCGCCGCCGCCGCCGCCCCAGGGGTTCGGGTGCACGGGATCGATCGGGTCGTAGGTGTACTGGTAGTGCAGCGAGACATAGCGTTCTCGCGTGCGGTTGCCGGCGGCGTCATAGGCGAAGTTGATCTTGGTGTTCGCGGTGCTGAAGCCGTAGACGTTGCCGGAGTAGTCGATCTGGCTCGCCGCCAGGCCGGTGTTGTACCAGGCGTACTGGATGTCCTGACCCGTGCTGGAGGTCTGTTTGACCAGGCGCCCGGCCTTGTCGAAGGTCATGGTGTAGACGCGGCCGCCCAGGTCGGTCTTGCCCACGGTCCGGCCGAAGACGTCGAACATCTCGATCGAGGAACGCCCCGTCGGCAGGCTGGTGGTCTTGATCCAGCCGCCGAAATTCCCCAGGCCGTTGGTCGGCATGTCCGCGAACCAGACGTACTGGTGCGTCGTCGCCCGGCCGTTGAAGTCGGTCGTCCGCACGATGCGGCCTTCGTGGTCGTAGTCGGTGGCTTCCACCACGCCCGCGCCGAACTGGCTGTTCCAGTGCTTGATGCGCTGACCCAGGCCGTCATAGGCGTAGAAGTCCACCAGGCCGACGCCGTCCGCTCGAACCGCGTGCGCCTGCCGGACCAGGCGGCCCAGGGCGTCGTACTCGCGCGTGCTGACCGCGCCCAGGGCGTCGGTGACGGTGCGGACGTCGTCGAAGATGTCCATGCCGTAGCGGATGCGGCCGCCGTCGGCGTTGAACTGGGTCTCGGTGACGGCTTCTTCCCCGCCGTGGCCCGTGCCGGATCTCAGGCTGCGCACCGACAGGGCGCCGTTGGCGTCGCGCGTGCCGACGTGACGGCCCGAGATGTCGTAGTACCTCTGCTCGGTCGGCCGGGCGTAGAGGATGGCGCCGTTCTCCGCCGTATAGGCGACCTCAGGGCTCTTCTGCTCGATCAGGCGGCCCATGACGTTATAGGCGTATTCGGTCGTGTGGCCGCGAGGATTGGTTTCGCTGACCACCTCGCCGAAGGCGTTGTAGCCGCGACTGCGCGTGATGGTGGTCGTGACGAACTGGCTCGGGTCGGCCAGATTCTGCTCCAGCTGTCGGAAGAGTTCGCGGGTTTCGATGAGCTGGTTGCGGGCGTTGTGGAACTGGACCGTCATGGTCACGCCCTCGACGGCGACCGCGCCGACGGCGTGGCTGTTGTTGCCGTTGAGCAGGCCGAGCATGGTCCAGAAGTGGTAGCCCGACAGGTCGGCGCCGGAGGAGGCGGCCTCGAGGGAGACGTTGCCGGCGCGGTCGTAGAAGTAGAAGCGGACGACGCCGTCCTTGGCGGTGCTGCTGGTGAGGCGCCCGCCGTCGTCATAGGTCCAGGTTTCTTGGTACAGGCCGTTGACGCCCTTGGCCGTCATCTCGCCGTGCGCGTTGTAATATCGCCGCTCGATGTCGCCTTCGGCCCAGCCGTTGGCGGTCAGGAAGGCGGTCGACTGATGGATCAGTCGACCGACCGCGTCGTAGTAGTAGACTTGGGTTTCGTTCGCGGCGGAACCGTCGGAACGAATCCGGCTGACGTATCCGTCGCGGGTCATGCGTCCGACGGCGTCGTAATAATAGCTGCGGGTGAAACCTGCGGCGTCCGTCATGGAGGCCAGACGCCCCCCGGCGCCGTAGGTGAACTGGGTGATGCGGGCGTTGAGGTCGCCGCTGCCGAAAGAGTTCTCGTGGGTGCGGACGATGGAGCCGAGGCCGTCGTAGAAGGTCTGGGCGTGCAGGCGGCCGCCGTTTCCGGCGAAGTCGACGGTGGCGGACTTCAGGGCGCTGGTCTGGCGACCGAGGGCGTCATAGCCGTAGTCGACGAAGTCGCCGTTGGCCTCGGTGCGGCGGGTGACGTTGCCCAGGGCGTCCCAGGCGTAGCTGATCAGGGCGTCGCCCGAGGCGGTGTTGAGGGCGCCGGTGACGGGATCGACGCTGTAGGCCTGAACCCCGAGACGCTTCTCGGTCAGACGGCGTCCGGCCTTGTCGTAGGTGAACTCGGTGATGCGGTCGCCGGCCGCGGCGGAGGGGGCGCGCGGCGGCAGGCTGCCGGCCGGGCGGTGCTCGTCGAAGCCGCCCTGGACCGGCTGGGCGTAACGGACCTCGCGCAGGACATTGCCTTCGGCGTCGTATTCGAAGGTGGTCAGGAAGTTGTCAGGGTCCACCTCCGCGACCTTGCGGCCCAGCTTGTCATAGAAGAGCCAGGTGCTGACGCCGCGTCCGTCGGTGCGGCGCACGACATTGCCCGCGGCGTCATAGCTCTGGCTGTCGACGATGGAGACCATGTCGACCCAGTAGACGGCGCCGTTATGCTCGCCGACCGCCTGGTTCGCCTTGACGGTGGCGATCAGGCGATTGTTGCGGTCGTAGGAGAAGAGGGTTTCGCGATAATAGCCCGAGGGCGCGGTCGCGGTCCCGCCGGCGACGCCGGGCTGGGCGACGGGGGTGTCGTAGACGCGCTGGCTGATCGCATTGTCGGCGGCGTCGTAGGTCCAGGCGCGGAAGGTTCCGACGGCGTCGATCTCCGCGACCTTCCGGTTCAGGCTGTCGTAGTAGAAGAGGGTGCGGGCGCCGGCCGCGTCGATGGTTTCCACGACATTGCCGCGAGCATCGTAGAGGATTCGCTCGACCGGAACGACGGTCGGGGTTCCGGTCGGGATGGCGATGAAGAGGGCGTCGCCGGTCTTGGAGACGAGACGATCCAGGGCGTCATAGGCGTAGACGGTGACCCGTTGTTCGCTCAGGCCGGCGGCCTCGACGCTCCGCACGAGGTTGCCGCGGGCGTCGTAGGCGAACTGGTTGACGACGGCGGTCGCCTGGACCGAACCGTCGCTGCGGACGGACTGGACCGGCAGGGTCTCGGAGGTCTTCAAGCCGCGCCGGTCGTAGGTGAAGGTGGTCTGGGCGCCCAGGCGGTCGGTGACGCGGATCCGGTTCCCGAAGGCGTCCAGGGTATAGGTTTCCGTGGCGTTCAGGGCGTCGGTGACGGCGACGACGCGATCGAGCTTGTCGCGCGTGAAGCGGGTGTAGGCGTCGGCGGGGCTGTCCGGAAGGGGAAGGGGAGAGGCGGGATCGGCGACCTTCTGGGCGAAGCGTTTGACCCCGATGATCTCCCCGCTCATGCCGTAGTCGTTGATCGTGACGTAGCCCTCAGGGTCCGTCTGCAGCGCCAACCGGTCAAGCTTGTCGTACCAGAAGTAGCCGGTGGAGCCGCGCGGATCGGTGACGCGCACGACATTGCCGAAGGCGTCGTAGGCGTTGGTCGTGACCGCGGCCTGACCGTCGGCCAGGGGCGTGGCGCTGGTCAGCAGGCGACCCATGGCGTCCCAGGTGCGGGTGGTGGTGAAGCCGCGCCCGTTGGTCGCCGTCAGTTGGCGGCCGAGGCCGTCGTAGGTGAAGGTGGATGTAGAGGCGGCGGCCGCGCCTTCGCCGCGGGTCTCGGAGGTGACGCGTCCGGCGGCGTCGTAGATCCGGGAAACGGCGGTTTGGTCGGCGGTCTGGAAGGCGGTCCATTCGCGCACGGTGCGGCCTAGGGCGTCGAGCTCCAGGCGCGTCCGCACGCCCATGGCGTCGGTGATCTCATTGACCCGGCGGGCCTGATCATAGCCGTAGGCGGTCTTGGCGGCGGAAGCCTCCTGGGCGGCGACCAGAGCGGCCAGGGTCGCGGCGGTCGCGCCGTCGGCGACAGCGACGGCGCTCGAGAAGCGGCTGACCGATTGGACGAGATCGCCGGAGTAGCTGGTGCGGGTCACATAGCCTTCGGCGTCGACCGTATAGGTCGCGCGGCCGGCGCCGTCATAGACGACGCGCGTCGTTCGATCCTGGGCGGAGCCGTTCGCGGCGGTCCAGGCGTCCAACTGGGCCAGGCTGGCCTGGCCCGTGGAGGCCGTGGCGTACTGGACCGACTTCACCACCCTGCCGGACGGGTCGTAGACGAAGGCCGTGACATAGCCCATGGCGTCCACGGCGTAACGACGACGGCCGACGGCGTCGTAGGCGGAGACGGTCGTGCGGTTGTCGGCGGCGTTGGCGAAGGCGGCGCCGTGCAGAATGGCGGCGAGCGCATCGCGGCCATAGGGCGGCGCGACGCCGGGTTGGCCCGTCACGACGCCGGCGTACTGGATGGTGCGCACGACGGCGCCTGAGCCGTCATAGACATGTTCCGTCGCTCGACCGGCGGCGTCGACGGTGAAGACCAGGCGGTCGTCGTTGTCGTAGACGTAGCCGGTCGTCCGATCCGAGGGCGAGTTGAGGACGGCGGCGATCACCTGGGCGTCGCTGGGCTGGGCGCCGAGCGCCTGACGCTGGGCGGGGGACAGCCGCTCGGCATGCTCGATCAGCAGGATCAGGCGGCCCTTGGCGTCATAGCCGCGCCGGGAGACCGCGCCGACGCCGTCTATGGTCGCGACGAGCTGGTTTTCCGCGTCGTAGACGTACTGGGTGACGACGTCGTTCGCCGGATTGGCGTCCACGGCGTCGCGACGCTCGATGACATTGCCGTTGGCGTCATAGGCGAAGCTCGTCCGGATGTTGAGCGCGGCGGGTCCCGTTTCCTGGCGGATCAGGCGGCCGGCCTTGTCGTAGACGTGGCGGGTTTCCCGTTGGGCGGCCGTTCCGGCGGCCTCGGTCAGGGCGACGACCTCGCCTGAACGATCATAGGCCCAGGTCGTCCGCAGGGCGTGGGTCGAGGGATCGACGACCATGGCGACCTGGCGGCCGTTCCGGTCGAACTCATAGGTCGTGACGCGGCCGCTGCCGTCGGTGACCTGGATGCGGCCGCCGAAGGCGTCGTAGACATAGCGGGTTTGCAGGGCCAGGCCGTTCGGATCGATCGTTTCCGTCAGCAGACGGTCGGCGGCGTCGTAGGTGTATTCCACCACGCGCCCGGAGGCGTCGATCTTTTCGACCAGGCGGCCGATGTTGTCGTAGTCGTAGGTTTCGACGCCGGCTCCGTCCGTCACGCTCAGGACGTCGCCGTTGCGGTCATAGGCGTAGGACACGGTGCGTCCGGCGCCGTCGGTGAAGGTCTGGACCAGACCGTTGTCGAGATAGACCGTGGTGGAGGTCAGGCCCTCCGGCGTGGTCACGGCGACCTGGCGGCCGAAGGCCGAGACGGTCCAGTGCGTGATGCGCCCCAGGGCGTCCGTCTGGGTCAGCTTGTGACCGCGCGCGTCCCAGGTGAAGGCGATCTGGTCGCCGGAAGGATCGGTCGTGCGGATGACGCGTCCGGCGCGATCGTAGGCGGTGCGGGCGCCGGGCAGGCCGGCCTGGACCTGGCGCGGGTCCTTCAGTTCCACGGTGCGGCCGAAGGCGTCGTAGACGACCTGGGTCGTCAGGTTCAACCCGCCGCTGTCGAGGGTGGTCGAGGTCAGCAGGCCGCGACGGTCGTAGGCGTAGGCGGTCGCCGTCGTCGTCGGTTGGGCGATCGTGCCCGTGGATTCGGTCTTCTGCGTGAGCTCGCCGAAGGCGTTGTAGGCGAACTGGGTGGAGACGCCGACGGCGTCCGTCGTCTCGCGCACGGCGCCGACGGCGGTATAGCGCGTCACGGTGCGTCGGTCGTCCGCATGGGCGACGACGGGCAAGGCGGAATGCTGCGAAAGAAGACCGCCCTGCAGCCCGGAGATGCTGATGCGGTTGGCGTAGGCGACGGTTTCGCTCAGACGGCCCAGGTTGTCGTATCGACGCTCCAGCACCTCGCCCGAGGCGTTGACCTCGAAGCGCAGATTGCCGTCGTCGTCATAGAAGTAGGTGGTCTTTCGTCCGGAGCCCCAGACGCCGTCGGGGTCGGTGCGGCGGATCATCCGACCCGCGTCGTCATAGGCGAAGGTGACGCCGCGCGTGACGTAGACTTCGTCGATCCTGCTCTGCGGCGGGGCGTCGCCCTTGGTCGTGAGCCAGTCGAGGGCCAGGGCGCCTTCGCCTTCGAGCTGTCCCGTCAGGCGGCCGAAACGATCATAGCGCAGTTGAATCGAACGGGCGTGCCCGTTGGCGCGGGTGATGCCTTGTCTGACGAGGCGACGTTCGGCGTCATAGTGGTTGACGACGCGCTCCACGCCGGTTGCGAGCTGGCGGGTCTCGCTCAGCACCTGGCCGAAATGGTTGCGGACATAGGTGGTGGTTTCGATGGTCGGGGCCGCGGGGGCGGCGACCAGTTGAGCCAGGGTCGGGGCGATGGAGGGGGAGCCGCCGGCCAGACGCATGCCGCGCTTGTGGACGATGACGCCGCCCATGGCGTCGTGATCGAAGGTTTCGACGTCGCCTTCGCCGTTGACCGTCCCCTTGAGGAAGCCCCGACCGTCATGGACGGACCAGGTGTTGATGTCGGAGGCGGAGCTTCCGACCCCGGCCAGCAGGCTTGCGAAGCTCCCGGCGGCTCTCAGGGCCTCGGGCGCCGCGACGGCGTAGGCCGTGGTCTGAACCACCCGGCCCGCATTGTCGTAGACGATGCGCGAGAGATAGCCCTCGCCGTCCAGGACGCCGATCTTCAGGCCGTCGGCGTCATAGAAGTGACGCGTGGTGCGATCCTGGGGATGGGGGGCGAGCGCGCCGACTGGACCCAGGGGCGGGGCGGCGCGGAAGGCGGCCAACTCGGCCGGGGTGAAGGCGACCAGGCGATGGGTCGTGGACGTCAGGCGCGACGCGCCGTCCCACGTGTAGCGAACGGATCCGCCTTCGCCGTCGATGGTCTGAACAAGCCGTCCGGAAGCGTCGTAGATCGACCAGTTCCAGACATCGTCCGCGTGGGCGGCGGGACGGATGGCGGCGATATCGACCGCAGCGGGGGCGCCGGCGGCGTCCGTGAGCGACGCCAGCTGGGCGGCCGACGGCTTCTGGGCCCATTGGATCGTGGCGATCAGGCGGTCGGCGTCGTCATAGCGATATTCGACGACCGAGCCGTCGGCGTCGATTTCCGCCGTCTTGCGGCCGCGCCCGTCATAGAGCAGGTGGCTGACGCCGCCGGTCGGATCAGCGACCTGGCGCAGGCGGCCCAGGGCGTCGTAGCGATAGCGGGTCGTCGGGCCCTGGCTGATCTGTCCGGCCTGCCCGGCCAGACGGCTGACATCGATCTTGTGAATCTCAGGCTGACCGAAATAGGTCGAGTAGCCGAGCTGATCCTGATTGTAGAAGTTGAAGAAGCGCGAATAGACCTTGTCGTTGGGGCGTCCGGCGCTCCAGCGATAGGTCTCGGTGTCGGCGACCTTTTCACCAGTCTCGGCGTCGAAGACGCCGCCCCACTGTCCGGGGGACTGCAGCGTCGAGCCCTGGGGCAGGACGTAGCCCACGACCTTGTACCAGCGATCCTCGCTCAGAACGGTCTGATCGGCGAGGTCGGCGTGGAGGAAGTAGGGGTTGCCTTCGGCGGCGCCGGTGACGGCGCTCTCGACATAGGGCGTCGCCAGATTGCGCGAAAGACCAAGATAGAGCGAATGCTTGGTGAGGTCGTGCTTCTGGAAATAATAGACGAACTGATAGGCGCTGTTTCCGTCGATCGTCACCAGGTTGGTGATGTTGCCGCCGCCGGCCGCATCGGGATCCGTCTGACCGGACTCGATGGCCACGATCTGACGACCGTCCGGGCCGTCCACGATCCGCCATTGGGTCTCGACCGCATGATAGCCGCCGTATTCGTCAGTGGAGCCGGGAGGATTGCTCCAGGACGAGGGATTGGCCGGCCCGGTCGGAACTCCGCCGATCCCGGTCGGCCAGTCGCTGTTGTTGATCAGATTGGACGAGGCGAGGTCGAACTCGCGGATTTCCGGTCGACCGAAGTAGGTCGAATAGCCTTGATTGAGCGGGTCGTAGGCCGTGAAGAAGCGGGCGTGGACAGCATTGTTCGGCCGATCCGCGCTCCAGCGGAAGGTCACGGCGTTGTGGACCTTCTCGCCGGTCGTCATGTCGAAGACGCCGCCTAGAGATCCTGAAGGGATGTTGCCGCTGTTCTGGGGCAGGACATAGCCCACCACCTTGTACCAACGGTCATTGTCCAGCACCGCCTGAAGATCGGCCGCCTTGCCCTGGAAGAAGTAGGGATTGACCTCGGGGCCCGATCCGCTGGCGTATTCGACATAGGGCTCCATCGTGTCCCAGTTGTCGTTCAGCCCCAGATAGATCCCGTGGCGGCTGAGATCGCTCTTCTTGAAATAGAAGACGAACTCATAGGCCTTGGAGGCATCGATCTGGACGTCGTTGGTGGCGCTGCCGCCGCCCTGGTTGTTGGTGTCGAACTGCCCGGCTTCGATGACGGCCGTGGGACGACCGTCCGGTCCGATGACGGTCTGCCAGCGGGTTTCGGACTTGTACCAGGGATTCTCCCATCCGCCGACCGACACCGGGCCCGAGGGCAGGGCGCCGAGGTTCTGCGGCCAACCCCTGGCGTCGACCAGATCCGGACCGCGTTCGCTTTCCGTATAGCTGATCAGTTCTCCGGCCAGGTTGTAGCTGGAGATCTTGTTGAGACCACCGGCCGTGGCGACGACCGTCATGCTGGCCGCGTCATGATAGGCGGTGCGCGTCGTCTGGCTGTTGAAGTCGATCGATCGGACGACCCGGCCCATGCCGTCGTAGACGAAGACCTCGGCGCCGGTCAGGCCCTCCACCCGACGCATCAGCAGGGCGCCGGTCTGGTCATAGACGTAGTGGGTGCGCGTCAGGGCGTTCGTCGTCGACCCCGCGCCCGAGGCCTCGACCGTTCCATACTGGCTGACCGTGGCGACCGCGCCGCGGAAGTCGTAGGCGATGTCCGTTCTCTGGGACTTGGACTGATCGAAGCCGGCGATCACCGTCGCCATCGCCGCCTCGCTGGGAGAAGCCGTCACGGCATAGGACGACAAATCCATCCGGTTCGCGGTGAAGACCACGATGCTGGTCTGGCGGCCTTGGGCGTCGTACCCGAAGCGCGTGACCCGGCCCTCGGCGCTGATCGCATGGGTCATGCGCCCGCGAGCGTCATAGACGTAGCGGGTCGTCAGAGCGCCGGAGGGCTGCCCGGAACCGGCGCCGTCGGGGTCCGCGACGGTGTACTGGGTCTCAGTCAGAACCTGACCCGCCGCGTTCAGGGTGCGGGTGGTCGTCAGGCCCTGGCTGTCGCGCCGGGTGGTCCAGACGCCGTTGGTTCCAGGCGCATACTCATAGTCGGTCCAGACGCCCGGCGCCGTCTGCACATGCAGAAGATCGCCCCAGGCGTTGTAGACGTACTCCGTCACCTGCGCCGGCGCGCCGGCGTAGGCGGACGGGGCCGTGACGCGGTCCAGGCGCCCGTTGGCGTGGGTCAGGACGGTCTGCCGGCCGGCCGGATCCGTGATCGTCGTCTGGCTGGCGCTGTCATAGCTGAAGCTGGTCGTGCGGCTGACGCCTCCCGCCACGGCCTCGGTCAGGGCGGCGACGCGATAGACCCCGCCCGACTGGACATAGGCGATGTCGACGCGCGACCCGTCGGTCTGGCTGATCGAGGCCACGCGGCGGCTCGATCCATCGTACTGATAGGTGGTGACGTAGACCGCGCCGTCGGCGATCGCATTGTCGTCCGGGGTCAGATCTACCGTGACGCTGCTCAGACGGTTCTGGGCGTCATAGGCGTAGCGAACCCGCGTGAGGGTGCGGAGTTGATTGTCCGTGTCGCGATAGGTCGTGACCAGACGCGCCAGATTGCCGCCCGCATAGACGAACTCCGTATAGCCGCCGTCCGCCGTCGTGACGCGAGAGATCGCGCCCTGGGCGTTGTAGGTATAGGTCAGGACGTTCCCGTCGATGTCCGTGCTGCTGACCAGACGGCCGTCGTTGGTCTGGTCGTAGCGCTCGACGACC
Organism: Brevundimonas faecalis; assembly: GCF_040549405.1. Taxonomy (NCBI): domain Bacteria; kingdom Pseudomonadati; phylum Pseudomonadota; class Alphaproteobacteria; order Caulobacterales; family Caulobacteraceae; genus Brevundimonas; species Brevundimonas faecalis. Next base: position 492,805 of record NZ_JBEPTF010000001.1, read on the forward strand.
CGGGTGTCGCCGTCGGTCCAGATCCAGGTCGTTCCTTCCAGGCGCAGGCTGTCGTAGACGCCGGAGCCGTCGGTGCTGACATAGGCGGAGCGTCCGGCTTCCCAGGCGTAGACCGCCTCGGATCCGTCCCAGTCCGTGCGCCGGATCGTGCTGCCCACGGCGTTGAGGCTTCCCGACAGTCCATGCACCCGACGCAAGGCGCCGGCGCGCCATTCGTCGTTCAGCGCCCCCTGGCTGTTGTAGACGCGAGAGACTGCGGCGTCCGGGCCCAGGCCGATCAGGAACTCGTCCTGTTGGCTCAGCACCAGATTGCCGGTCGCGGCGTTGACGTAGAGGTTCTCGCCCGCGCGTCCCGTCGCCGCCTGTCCCAGTTGGCCGCGCGAACCGAGAAGCCACGCCGAACTCTGTTCCAAGCCCAGCCGCGAACCGATCACCACCGCCGCCATGGACGCCTCCCCCAAACAACGGGCGACCACGAAGACGATCCCCCTCGTTGAGTTGCATCGGGAGATCAGCTCCAAAGTTTAGAGATTTTTCTCAACACGGCGCCCAGACGCCCGCAAACCGGCCTTCGACCCGTTTCTGGAGAAGCTGGCGATTGTCTTTGAGGCGGTGTGGTCCCTATGCTGACCGGGATGAAGGGGGCTCCATGAACAATCCGACGACGCGATCCGACAGGTTGCTGGACCTGTTGCAGTCTGATCCCGACAACCTGCGACTGTTGGGGGATGCGGCTGACACGGCGTTTGCGGAGGGGCGGCCAGAACTGGCGGTCGAACTGATCGACCGATACGCCGGAATAGCGCCGCCGCCGCCCGGTCTGATCAACATCCTCGGCCTGGTCGCGCTGGAACAGGGAAGATACGGCGACGCCGCCAGCGTCTTCCAGAGCCTGCACGACAGCCAGGCCGATGATGCGGGCCTAAGGTTCAATCTGGCCTGGGCGCGCAGTCGGTTGGGCGAGTTCGAGGCCGTCCTGGACCTGGTGAGCGAGGATCTCGCCATGGCGCGATCGGTCGCCGCCCTGCTCAAGATCCAGGCCCTGCACCATCTGGGGCGCCTGGACGAGGCGCTGGCGCTCGGGGAGCGCGTGACAGAGCCGCATGGCGACGCGGCGGATCTGATGGGGGCCTTGGCCAGCGTCGCCATCGACGCCGAGGACGTCGAACGCGCCCGCTTCTGGGCGCAAAGGTCTGCGGGCGCGCCTGAAGGGCAGGCGACCCTGGGCATGCTCGCCTTGGCCGAGGGGCGGATGGACGAGGCGTCACAGGCTTTCTCGGCCGGTTTGGCCGTGCGCTCCGACAGCGCGCGCAATCTGCTCGGCATGGGGCTCGTGCAGATGCGTCGGGGAGACATGGCGGCCGGAGCCGCGGCCCTGGATCAGGCGGCCGAGGTCTTCGTCGACCATTCGGGGACCTGGATCGCGGCCGGATGGGCGTACTTCCTCGCCGGCGACGCCGCGCGCGCCATGACCGCGTTCGAGCGCGCGCGCGACGTCGATCCCGCATTCGGCGAAGCCCACGGCGCGATCGCGGTCGTGCAACTGCTGCAAGGAGACGTCGAGGACGCACGCCGCCACGCCGCCACGGCTCGTCGTCTTGACAAGGAGACCCTGGGCGGCGCCCTGGCCGATCTTTTGCTGGCTCAGTCGGAAGGCAGGACGGAATTGGCGGATCGTATCCGCGAAGCCGCCCTGACCATGCCGGTGGGGCCGGGCGGGCAGACGGTGGCCGAGGCCCTGGCCCAGGTCGCGACACGACCTTCGGCCTCGAGGACGTCCGAGAGGCCTATTTCCGACTGAGCAATTCGCGCTGGGCTTCATCCAGCAGACGCAGGCCCTCGTCGTCGTCCGCAAGGGCGAGGGCCACGCGATCCACGATCTGCTGGAAACGGGCGTCGTTGATCGCCTGATCGCCGAACCGGCTCAACAGGATCGTCTCGACCAGGGCGCGGCGGAAACGCTGGGGATCCTGGTCCGCCGTCGCCGCCAGGGCGCGTACGGCGGCGAGGGCGTCGGAACGGCGGGCGGACGACGGGCGGGCGGACCCCGAGCGTCGATCCGCGCGCACCTGCAGGCGCTGATTGAGCAGCGCGATCAGTCGGTCGACGCCGGAGATCGGCTCCATGGCCTAGCGCCGGAAAAGCGACTGATTGAGCAGGAACTGGGTCTCCGACACGGTCTCCTCCGCGGCGCTTCCGTCGTCCAGTCCGGCGCGACGGAGTTCAGCGATCAACAGGCCCATGTCGCGATTGAGGGGAGGGTTGAAGTCGTTGGCGGCCATGCCCGCCTCGATCCGCTTCACGCCCTCGGGCGTGCGATCCTCGGCGATGGCCTCCAGTCCCTCGGCGAAGGCGCGCAAGGGATGGGTTTCGGCCAGGGCCTTGAGGGGGGCCCAAACCACCGAGGCGCCGGCCGCGTCGCCGGAGGTGTAGCCCAGGAAGCCGAGCTGAAAGCGCGCCAGATCGAAGCCCGGGGCGATGTCCACGGCGCGCGTCATGGCGGCCTTCGCTTCATCATATCGCCGCGCGCCGGCCAGGACGGAGCCCTCGAGGAAGGGCAGGCGCGCATCCAGGGGCCAGGCTCGCGCCAGGGCGGACAGGGCGGACAGGCCCGCCGCCTCGTCCTGGTCGAGAAGGGCGACGACGGCGTCGATGTCGGATTGAGGGCAGAGGTCGGCGGTCATGGATCACCCTGATGGATATTCGGAAGGCGGCTCAAGCAGGCGGCGACGCAACTGCGTGAGCGCGAGCTTGTGAAGCTGAGAGATGCGACCCTTGCTCAATCCATGGGCCGCCGCAATGGAGGTGAAGTCGAGGCCTTCGATATAGTGGAGCGATATGATCCGCCGTTCCTTGGGGGAAAGCTGATCGAGCGCCGTCCGCAGGCGACGCAGGGCGTCGTTCCAGGCCAGGGTCTCATAGGCGTTCGGCAGGGAGGTCGCCTTTTCAGGATCGGCGGCCAGGCCCTCGTCTTCCAGCATGAAGCCGATCGCCAGGTCGGAGGCCAGATCCGCCAACCGTTCCAGCGCGCTCGAACCTGAATGAGGATCGGGCGAGGCGGCGAGCGACCGCAGGCGCTCCTGACGCATGCGCCTGCGGGTCGATATCTGCTTTCGCAGCTCGGTCGTTCCGGCCAGCCCGTCCGACACGGCGCCGTTGACGCGCCGGGCGGCGAAGGCTTCGAAAAAGACGCCGCGATCCGGGTCGAAGCGGTCGATGGCTTCGAGCAGGCCGGCGGCCGCCCATTGCCGCGCGTCTTCCCGATCCGCCGCCCCGCCGCCATAGGTTCGCGCCGTCCGATCGGCGATGCGTCGCGCGAAGGGCCAATAGGCGGTGAAAAGAGCCTCGCGCGCATCGACGTCGCGGGACGCCGACCAGCGTTCCCAGAGCTCAAGCCGATTATCCGGGACGATAGGCTCCGCAGTCATGGCGGCTAGCGAAACCCTCCGATGACGCCTTCCAGAACCAGACTCCAACCGTCGATCAGGACGAACATCAGCACCTTGATCGGCAAGGAAATACTGGTCGGCGGCACCATCATCATGCCCAGGGAGAGCAGAAGGCCGGAGACGACGAGGTCGATCAGCAGGAAGGGCAGAAGAACCACGAAGCCGATGCGGAAGGCGACGCCGAGCTCATGCAGCATGAAGGCGGTCGTCAGTTCGGCCATGCCGACCTGGTCGGCCGAGTCGGGCAGGGGCTTGCCCGCGATCTGATGCACGGTCTGCAGGTTGGCGTCCGTCACCTGCCGCAGCATGAAGGTCCGCAGGGGAGCGGACCCCTCCGCCAAGGCGGTCTCCACATCGACGCGCCCGGCCATGAAGGGCTGCAGCGCCTGTTCGTTCATGGTCTTGAGCGAAGGTCCCATGATGAAGGCCGTCAGCAGCAGGGAAAGGCTGACCAAGACCGCCGAGGGCGGCGTTTCCGGCATGCCGAAGGCGTGCCGTATCATCGACAGGACGATGACGATCCGGATGAAGGGCGTCATGCAGATGACCACGCCCGGCAGGATCGCCAGAAGGGTCAAGGCCAGGGTCGTGCGGATGACGTCGGCGGTCTGGACCGAGGCCACGGCGGCGGCGACCTCTGTCGAGGGCGCGGCCAGGGCGTGGCTGCAGGGCGCAAGGGCGATCAGGGCGCCCAGCAGGAGGGCGCGCCTCAAGACGCCTGCTCGCCGCAACGGACAAGGCTGACCTGTCCTTGGGGGGAAGTCGCGGCGATCCACGGTTCGCCGTCGATGGTGAAGAGGGCCAACTGCACATTGTTCGAAAGGCGCAGGGCGCCGGTCTCCACCAGCCGCGGCGGCGAGGCGTCCCGGGCGCGGGGCTTCCAGAGCGCGGGCAGGCCGCCGGTCGCGCCTTGGCGATGGCGAAGCGCAAACACCGCTGCGGCCGCGAGGCCGAGGCAGAGCGCCAGGGCGCCGATCAGGCGCAGCCAGGGAATATCGGCGGAGGTCCCGCCGGCCAGGGAGGCGGCGGACAGAGCCGGCGACGCCGTCAGCAGAAGAGCGGCGCCGGCAAGAAGGGAGAGCCTCATTCCGGCCGTGCGACTTCGGTCAGGCGAACGCCGAAATGGTCGTCGACGGCCACCAGTTCGCCACGGGCTATGACCTGACCGTTCAGCGTGAGTTCGACCTGTTCGTTCAGGCGCTTGTCCAGAGTCAGGACTTCGCCGTTCTTCATGCCGAGCACGTGCTCCACGGTCAAAGCGACGGAGCCGAGAGACGCCTCGACGTCCACAGAGACTCCTTTGAACAGGGCGGATTGCAGGGAGACCAGGGAGGCGTCGGCGGTCGAAGCGGCGGACGCGGCGGCGGGAGCTTTGGAGGACATTTTACGCGACAAGAGGCTGGAGTTTGAGGACGGCGGCGGGGCCTGGATCGAGCACTTCGGCGCTCAGTGCGGGAAGAAAGGCGTCATCGACATTGACGCCGAGACGCGCTGCGTCCGCCACGAGGCGGTCCAGCATGACGACATCGCCGATCTTCAGATCGGCGGCTTCTTCGAGACGCAGGGACACGGCGCCGATCACCGCCCGCAATGAAACGGGGGTCGAGGTCAGGGCGTGACGACGCGTGGTCGCAAGGGGCGGGACCGGGCGGGGCGCGGGCAGGGTCTTGAACAGCAGGCCGATCAAGGCGTCGCGACGCACGATGATCGACATGGGCTTTCGGCCATGGTCGTCCTGGATGCTGAAACGAACCACCGTCTCGTCGCGCCCTTCAGGCAGGCGCAAGCCCAGCTTGGTCGTCAGATCCTTGAGCATCGCCTCTTCGAGCGTGTCGATCGCGGCCTGGTCCTGAGCGGAAATCTCAAGCTCGTCCAAGGGGGCGTCGAGCGCGAGCGCGGCCAGAGAATGAGACGCCTCGGCGGTTTCGATCCAACCCCATCGGGCGTCGATGCGCTTGGTGCGCGGGCGCGGCGCGGCGCGTTCCTGACCGCCGCGTTCGATCTCGAACCGGCCGGCCTTGAACCATCGCTCGCTCCAGGTCGCGAGAGCTTCGTTCAGGAGGTCTGTCGTGCGCGGCGACAGGTAGGCGTCGCCTGGAACCCAAGGTTGAGCCGCAATCACCCCTGGCCTCGAATTCCGAACAACTGCTGGATCATGTCGTTGGAGACGCTGACGACCTGGGACGAGGCCTGGAAGCCGCGCTGGATCAGGATCAACTCGCCGAACTGCTGGGCCAGATCGACGTTCGAGGCTTCCAGGCGCTGCCCCACGATCTTGCCCATGCCGTCCGTGCCGCTGGCCAGGATGCGGGCCGCGGGTCCCTTGTTCTCGAACAGGCCGTTTCCGATCCGCTCCAGTTGCTGAGGGTCTCTGAAATCGGCGAGCGCCACGGCGCCGGCCGTTTCCTTGTGGCCGTTGGAATAGGCCAGCTCCACCTGACCGTCGGCGTTGACGGAGACGCGCGTCAGCGCTCCGACGCCCGAGCCGTCGGTCGAGGCGGCTCTCAGCGTCGAGGTCGTGCCTGACGAGAAGGAGGTGACGCCCTGCGAGAAGTCCAGCACCACGGACAGCGGGTCAGCCCCGGCGGGGGTGTCGGTCACGGTGATCTTGGCGCTGCTGGGATCGACGGTGCTGCCGATGAAGCGCAGCTTCGAGGTGTTCACCGTGCGGCCCGTCTGATCCGTGACGGTGACGTTCCACTCGTTCGGCGAGGTCGAGCCGACGGGTTGGAGACGCACCTTCCAGACCTGCTTCCCGCCCCGGGAGTCGTAGACCGCGATGTCGGAAACCGTCGCCTCCGTCGCCGTGGAGGACAGGTTGTCCGAGAACGAGACCTTCGTGGTGGCCTTGGGCGGCGCGGTCCGGCGTCCGTCGAGGTTCAGGACCTCGGGTTCGCGGGCTGCGTTGAGAACCGTCAGCTTCCAGGCGGTTTCCTGAAGGACGAGGTCGCCCTTGTCTCCGACGGCGAACTGGCCGGTGCGGGCGTAGACGGTCTTGTCGCCGTCCTTGAGGATCAGGAAGCCCGCGCCCTGGATGCCGAGGTCCAGGTCGCCGTTGGACTGGCGCAGGTCGCCCTGCTTGAAGTCGACGCCCGCGCCCGCGAAGGCGACGCCGCCGCCTGTCGATCGCGTGCTGCCCGAGAAGGCGGACCCCAGCCCGCCGGTGGTGAACACGTCCCGGAAGTTGACGGACGAGGCCTTGAAGCCCGGAGACGTCAGGTTCGCGACATTGTTGCTGATGGTCTGAAGCCCGCGCGAATAGGCGTTCATGCCGCTGAGGCCGATATAGACTGCGCCAAGCATCGTCTGCTCCTAGAGCCGTACGTTGGAGATGTCGGCGATGGACACGCCCGAGATGGTCTGCCCGCTGTCGGTCTTGATGGTGACGGTCGGCTGGCCGGTGGTGAAGGAGACGGACTGAACCTTGCCGCTCAAGGTCGAGCCGCTGGCGCTGATGTCGATGGTCCGGCCCAGAAGACTGGTCGCCTGACTGGCGCCCTGGGCCGCGAGCAGATCCGTGATCTGGTCGTTGAGGCTCTGGCTCTGCTGCAACTGGGAAAACTGCGCCAGCTGAGAGACGAACTGGAAGTTGTCGACAGGCTTCAGGGGGTCCTGATAGGTCAGCTGCGTGAGGATGATCCCGAGAAGGGATTGGAAATCCAGCCCGAAGGCCGCCTGTGAACCGCCGTTGGCTCCGCTGATCGGTGAAATGGCCATCTATGTCGCCCCCCGGCTTTCGACCCCGAATGGAAGGGTCGCGTAACGCTGTCTTTCCGTCCAGACCACTCTATCCAGCACAAGCCCGTGCGCGGCAAGGCGAAGTTGTGCGGCCTGTCGAAAACGTTCAATCGTAGGTTGTGAAAACGCAGGTCCCGCGACTGTCACCAGCACGCGGCCGTCCTCAGCCTCGGTCAGGCGGACGAGATGAGGCGCGGCGTCGGACGTCTTGGTCGGAAGCAGTTGACGCAGGTTCAGCGCGAGGCGCGCGGTCGTATCGGCCGAGGTCTTGCGACGGACGGCGATCCTGGTTTCGGCCCCGGGCGGTGAAGGCTCTGCCGCCCTGACGGTCTCGGCGGCCGGCGCCGACGGACCTGGACGTTCCGCCTGTCTGGGCAAGGCGGCCGTCTTGTCGACAACGACGGGACGAGTCTCCGATCCTTTCTCTGACCGGACGACAGGGCCGGAGGCAAGGTCCTGAACCGGCGTCTCTGCATCAGGCGCGGTCGTCGGTTGCGAAGGCCGCGACAGCTCGGGGGCGGTCGGCGCCTCGACGGCGCTGAAACGGCCGAACATGCCGAACTCGCCGAAACCGAAGGCCTGGCCGTCGCGGGCTGCGACGGGCGCGTCGTCGCGCCTGTCGAGAAGCGCCGTGAAACCGGAACGCGGCGAGGCTTGAGCCTGTCCGGGCGCAGGCGGCCTCCCGGTCGAGGAATCAATACGCATTGGCGGCGCCTCCTCGTCTGATCAGCAGCATCTCGGCGCTTTCGGCCATTGCTCGTTCTTCAAGGCGTCGCTCTTCCCGCCGATGCGCGCTCGTCCGCTGATCGCGGGCCAGGCCGGTGCGTCCGCGCGCTACGGTCCAGTTCTCGCGTGCGGCGTCGAGCGCCTTGCGGCCCTGATCGCATGCGTTCAGAGCCTGCTGCGCGCGGGCGGTTTCGAGGCCGATCCTTTCGTTCCAGAAGGAAAGGCTGTTCAGGTCGAGGCGGGATGAGGCGACGGCGGATCGCCAGCCCTCCAGCGCCGCCTCTTCTTCACGACGCGCCGCGTCCAGGGCGTCCTGGAGGGCGTCCGCGGTCGAACGCGCGTCCAGGGCGCGAGCCTCCGCAGCCTGTTCCTGCAATTCTCGCCAACGGACGGCCAGCCGCAGGACTTCGCAGGCGTGACGGCGGGTCATCCTCGCAATCTCGCCGCTGTCGCCAAGGCGGTCATCGTCTCTTTCAGCGACGAACGCTCATCCGTGCGTTGGGAAAGGAAGGCGGTCAGATCCGCCCGCCGCTCTATGGCCGCGTCGATGTCGGCGTTGGCTCCCGCCGTATACATGCCGGCGTCGAGCAGGGGGCGCGCCTGTTCATATTCGGCGATCAGGGACGAGGCGCGTTCGGCCGCGGCCTGATGTTCCGCCGACCGCAGACCGGAGGCGAGGCGGCTCAAGCTGCGTGGCGCGTCGATGGCGGGAAAGCGCCCCTGTTCCGCCAGCCTGCGCGACAGGACGATATGGCCGTCGAGCAGGGATCGCATGACTTCGCTGACGGGATCATCGACGTCGTCGGTTTCGCTGAGCACCGTCATGACGGCCGTGACGGCGCCGCCGTTTCTCACCGCGCCGCAGGCTTCGACCAGACGCGGCAGGGCGGCGAAGACATTGGGCGTATAGGCGCGCACGGTGGGCGGTTCTCCGGCGGCCAGTCCGATCTCGCGCAAGGCCATGGCGTAGCGCGTCGCGGAATCGACCAGCAGCAGCACGTGCAGGCCGTCGGCTCGCCAGGCGACGGCCTGGGCCATGGCCAACTCCACCGCCTGGGCGCGAAGCGCGGCGCTTTCATCCGAAGTGGCGGCGACCAGGACGCAGCGGGACCTGACGCCGGACGCCTTCGTATCCGCCCACAGGGCTTCGACTTCGCGACCTCGCTCGCCGACCAGGCAGATGACCACCCGGTCCGCCTCGACGTGGCGAGCCAGCTGGGTCAGGAGGGTCGTCTTGCCGACGCCGGGCGCGGCGAAAAGGCCGATGCGCTGTCCGCGTCCCAGGGTCAGCAGGCCGTCGATGGCGCGGACGCCGGTCTCGACGATTTCAGAGGGCGTGTGCCGATCCAGCGGCGAAGGCGACGAGGACGCGCACGCACGGCGCTCGACGATGATCGGCGGCCCCCCGTCGATCGGCCGCCCTAGGCCGTCCACCGCCCGGCCGGCCAGGGCGTCGCCGACCGTGTGATTGACGGCCTCGCGCTCCAGAACCACGCGCGCGCCCAGCCGCACGCCGAGCATGGCGTCGAGCGGCGCCAGCACCACCCGATCCCGCCTGACCGAAGACACGACCGCCGCCGCCGGGCGACGGCCCTCCTGTTCGACCATGCACAGGGCGCCGACGGGGGCGTCGGGCCCATCGGCCTCCAGAAAGGTCGATCCCGCGCGCGTGACGCGACCCTGGCGGATCGCCGGAGAAAAGGCGCGGACGGCGTCGATGGCGGCGGCCAGACTCATTCCGCGCCGTCCAGAGCGTGCGCGACCGCCTGTCGAATGCGCGCCACCTGATCGGGAATGTCCAGGTGCAGTTCGCCGAGGTCGGGGCGAATGCGGCATGCGCCGCGCGGCAGGCCGGCGTCGGCGAGAATCTCGACATCGTGAAGACGCGCCAGATCCTTCAACGCCTCAGCGTCGGGAAAGTCCGCGCCCGATACGGTGATGCGGACGCCTGAACCGGTGTCGAGCAGGGCCAAGTTGTGGCGAATGGAGTTCCACACCAGCCCGGACTGCAAGTCGGCGTCGCCGGTGATGCGTTCCAGCGCGGCGAAGGCGAGATCGGCCGCCAGGGGCTCCAGCGCCTGCAAGGCGGCCTGGAAACGACGACCGGCGTCTTCGGCGGCCGAGGCTAGAAGGGCGAGACCCTCGGCTTCGCGCGTCGCCGCTTCGGCCAGGCCCTGTTCTCGGCCCTGTTCCAGGCCTTGGGCGTGCGCCTTTCGTTCGGCCTCGACCAGGCGTTGCGGTGCGTCGGCGACGTCGGCCTTCAAGGCCTGGAGTTCAGCCAGGGCGTCGGTCAGGGCGTGGTTCAGCCGGCCGATTTCCGCGTCGGCCGCGTCCATGGGCGACAGGTCGCGTTCGCTCGGCGCGGCGGCGGTCGTGAAGGGCGTGACGCGGCCCAGGCCCTTGACGGCGGTTCCGAGCACGCGGCTCATCGAAGGAAGCCGTCCCTGAGCGGCGCGACGCGTCGTCGGCTTTCAACGGGCGCGGGCGTGAAGGCGGACAGGGTCTCGCGAACCGCGTCCGTGATCGGATAGGCGGAGCCGGGCGCCAGGCGTTGCGCCAGCCAGTCCGACAGCGGTGCGGCAGGGGGCGGCGAAGCCGACGGGGCGGAGGCGGCGCCGGACCATTCCTCCAGCAGTCCCTTCACGATCCGGGCGTCGTGAGGCGGCATGAGGTCGAGGACGCCCTCGAGGTCCTCCGGCGAAAGCCTGCTCAGGTCGGCGACAGCGCCACGCAGGCGGCGCTTGCCCAGATCAAAGACCATGGTCGGCTCCTTCGACCAGCCGGCTGAGACGGCGCGCCCAGGCCGCCCGTTGATCCGCGCCCAGTCGACGCGGCGCCCACAGGCGGCGGAGCAGGATCAGCAGGGCGACGCCCAGCACAGGAACCGCCAGCCAACGCCAGTCGAACCGCGCGGAGGATGAGGCGGCCTTCGTCGGGCGCGCCTCGACCGGAGCGGCCGGCGCCGCCTTCTCGGCGATCGGAGCGGCGAGCGCGGGCGAGAGCGGGAACAGCAGGGCGTCCGTCTCACGGAGCACGCCCGCCTGCAGCAACTGCTCGCGAACCGCCGTACGCGAGGCGGCGTCGGCCTGGTCCGGCGTCATGACGGAGACGCGGATGTCGAAGGCGCGGCTGGTCCTGGTCCATGCGGTCAGGGCCTGATCCCGGCTGTCGGAGCCGGCTGCGCCGGGACCCCATTGATGCAGGGGAATGACCACCTCGACCCGCGCGTCGGGCCATTGCGCGGCCAGGGCCGAACGGACGGCGGCGACATAGTACTGCTCGATCGCGCGCGCCTGCTGCAGTTCCGGGCTGACGGCTTCCGGCGTCGTCGCGACGGCGGGGTTCAGCACGTGGCCGGACTGATCCAGGACCACGACATCGGCCACGTCCATGTCCGTGACCGAGGCGGCGACGAGGCGCTGGATTCCCGCGACCGCTCCCTCGTCCAGGGAGACGCCCCGGACGGTCACGATGGTGACCGAGGCGCGCGGGGGCTTGCGGTCGTTACGGAATACGGAGGGCTCGGGCAGGGTCAGGTGGACGCGGGCGCTGTCGACGCCTTCGACCGTCATGATGGTCCGCGCCAGTTCGCCCTGAAGCGCGCGTTGATAATTGATGCGCTGGGCGAACTCGGTCAGGCCCATGTCCGACTTGTTGAACAGTTCAAACCCGACGGCGCCTTTCAGCGGCATGTCGGATCCGGCGATGTCGAGGCGGGCGGCGTCGGCGAGCGCCTTGGGCGTCAGGATGGTGCTCCCCCCGTCGGCCAGTCGATAGGGGGTCTTGGTCTCGTCCAGACGCGCGACGATCATGGCGGCGTCCGCCGGGCGCAGATCGCGGAACAGAACCTCGTAGCGGGGACGCGTGGAATACCAGGCGGCCGCGAGCAGGCCGGTCAGCACGGCCAGGGCGGCCAGACCGACAAGCGCCTGAGCCACGGGCGGAAGGGCGCGAAGACGTTGAAGCGGGGTCATTGGAAATCAACTCTTACAAGCAGGCGCGGGTCAGACCTGCATCCGCATCAGTTCCTGGTAGCCTTCGATCAGCCGATTGCGGACCTGGGCGACCAGTTCCAGCGACAGCCGGGCTTCTTCGAGCGCCAGCGTGACCTGGTGCACGGGGATGTCTTCACCCAGGGCGAAGGCGCGGGTCTGGGCCTCGGCGTGGATGACCTTGGCGTTCGCCGCCTCCACGCCGTCGAGCAGCATTCGGGTGAAGCCGCCGGTGGCGGCGGGCGCGCGAACCGGGGTCTGGACAGCTTCCAGGCCGGCGGGGTTCAGAGCCGCGGAAGGCTGGACCGACGCAATGGGCGCGTAGGGAGCGAAGGCGTTCATCGGCGACCGATCTCCAGCGCGCGGGCGTACATCTGGCGCGCGGCGGCCAGGGCGGTCAGGTTGGCCTCATAGGCGCGGCTGGTCTTGACCAGCAGGGCCATTTCCCCGGCGTGATCCAGGCCGGGATATTCGACATAGCCTTGAGCGTCCGCATGGGGATGACCGGGCTCGTAGACGCGGCGCGGCGGAGCGTCCACGGGCTCGACGCCGTAAACCCGGACGCCGCCCGGCGTCGGGTTCTCGCCGAGATGGGCGGCGAAGCCCTGGCTGGGGCCCGACACGAGACGCTGGGGGCGATAGGCCTGACCGTCGGCCGTGCGCGTCGTGCCGAGATTGGCGAGGTTCTGGGCGATGACTTCAAGCCGCCGCCATTCGACGTCCAGGCCGGTGCGGCTGATCTGGATGGGGTCCATGGTCAGCGGCCTCCGGACACGGCCAGGGCGCTCAACTGCGCATGGCGATTGAGCAGTTCGACCAGGGCGCTGTAGCGGCCGGCCGTCGAAGCGGAGGTCGCCAGTTCCAGGTCAAGCCTCAGGCTCGCATCATGCGGCCAGTCGCTTTCGGCGGCGAAGCGGATCGGCGTCGCCTTGACGGCCTCGGGGCCGCCGGTCGCCGCTTGGGCCAGGGCGGCTTCGAAACTGACCCGCATCGGCCGATACGAAGGCGTGTTGGCGTTGGCGACGTTATTGGCGGTCGCCGCCGCGCGCGCTGAGAGGCCGTCCAGGCTTTTGGCCAGAATGGCGGTGGTCAGAGGGTCCACGTCGATGCGCTCCTATTGAACCACGATTTCGGCGTGCAGGGCGCCGGCGGCCTGCACGGCCTGCAGGATGGAAATCTTGCCGCGCGCATCGACGCCGAGGCGCGACAGGCCTTCCATGAGGTCACCCACGGTGGAGCTGGGGAAGACCATGGTGGCGTCCTTGCCTTCGGTCACGTCGATGCGGGTGTTGGCGACGATCAGACTGGACACGCCGTCGTTCAGACCGCCGAAGACCACGGGTTGCGACGCCTCGTTCCTCTGGCTGACGGAGACGCGGATGTCGCCCTGGGAGATGGCGACGCCTGAAATGCGCACGCCGGCCCCGGCCACCACCGTGCCGGCTCGCTCGTTGACCACGATGCGGGCCGCTTCCTCCGGCGTGATGCGCGTGTTCTCGATCAGGGCCAGAAGCCGGAAGCGGTCCGGCACGGCGGAGGCGTCGATTTGCACGCGATTGGCGTCGGTGACCCAGGCGCGAGCCGAGGTGGCGGCGTTGACGGCGTCCGCGACCTTGACCGCATTGCCGACGTCGGGGCGACGCAGCAGGAAGACCATGTCGGAGGAGCCCGCCTGCGGATTGGCGAGGCCGCGCTCTACGGTGGCGCCGCCCGTGATGACGCCTGCGGATGGGAAGTTGCGCTGTTCCGAATTCTGTTGGCTGGAGAATTGATGGCCGCCCACCACCAGGGCGCCCTGGGCCAGGGCGTAAGGGGTCTGATCCGCCGCCAACAAGGGCGTCATCAGCAGCACGCCGCCCGCCAGGCTGCGCGCGTCTCCGACCGAGGTGACGGTGACGTCGATGCGGTCGCCGGCGCCGGTCGCTGTGGGCAGGACGGCGGTGACCATGACCGCCGCGACGTTGCGGCTGCGGATATCGGCCGGATCGATATTGGCGCCCAGGCGACCGACGGCGTTGCTGATCGCCTGCTGGGTGACGGGATTGCGCGGGGAATCGCCCGTGCCGGTCAGGCCGGTGACCAGGCCGTAGCCGATCAGGGCGTTGTCCCGCCAGCCGTCGAAGCGACCCAGATCGCCGATGCGCACGGTCTGGGCCGCGGCGCCGGACGCGGCCGAAAAGGCCAGGCAGGCCGCGGCTAGGGTCGCTGAAATGATCCTGCGACGGCTCATGACAGACCCAGCCAGGCGAGCGCGCGATTGAGGAAGCCGGGGGAGGCGCTGCGCGACAGGGCGCCGTGGCCCGCGTAGGCGATCTCCACGTCGGCCAGACGCGAAGACAGGACCGTGTTGTTGGCCGACACGTCGGCCCGACGCACCCGACCCTGCAGCCGGATACGGTTGCGTTCCCCGTCGATGGCGATCGTCTGTTCTCCGACCACGACCATGTCGCCGTTATTCAGAACCTCATGCACGGTCACGGTGATCTGTCCCATCAGACGCCCTGAACGGCTGGCCTCGCCCCGGCCGTCGTAGCGGCCTTCGAGACGCAGGGCGCCGGATTCGTCGAAGTCGCCGCCGCTTGCGCTTCCGCCCAGGCGGGTGTCCTTCTGGCTGCCGCTGCGCGCGGACTGTGAAGCGCTGGACGCCTCCATGATCAGGACCGTCAGGGCGTCGCCGACGCGAGCGGCGGAGCGATCTCCCGCCAGGCCCGCGAAGCCCGGATCCATGACCTGGGCCGTCGCCGGCGAGGCCGCGAGGAAGGCGGCCAGCGGCAGAAAGCATAGGGCGGCGCGACGGATCATTGCGCGTCTCCTGGAACCATGACGCGAAGGACCTCGCCCTCGGCGGTGCGGACGAAGAGGGGCCGGCCGGCGTATCCGTTCTGGAGCGCCGTGGTCTCGCGCTGGACGACGACAGGGCCGACCGTCAGGCTGACGACGACGGGGCTTAGGCGGGGCACGACGGGGGCTGTTTTCGACCGTACGGCCTCGACGTCGCCGCGAGCGGTCGTCGAGGGCGCCTTGTCCGAAGTCTCCGCCCGGGCGGCGAGGCGCAGCAGGACCGATTTCGATGGAGCGGCGGCGGGCAGATAGGGGGTGAGCGCCGGGAGCAGGGCGCGAGCGCGGGCCGCGACGCTCGCGGACGTCGTCTCCACGGAGCGTCGGCCGTCGACGGGGCGCCAGATCACCAGGGCGGCGGCGGGAGCCCTCATCTCGGACGGCAGGGACGACAGGTCCGCCATGTCGCCGAAACGCACGGCTTCAGCATCGCCGTCAGCGGTGGAATGAAATACGAGGGACGCCGCGGGCGAAGAGGTCGCGAGGCTCAACGCCAGCAATACTGAAACCGTCATCGCCTATCGCTTCAACCCGTTGGCGATGGCCATCAGCTGGTCGCCGGCCTGCAGGACCTGGGCGTTGGCGGCGTAGGCGCGCTGGAGCATCAGCAGGGCGACCATCTCGCTGGAGAGTTCGACGTTGGAGGCTTCGACGGCGCCCTGCGCCAGATGTCCGGCGCCGTCCTCGCCCGGGACCATGGTCTTCAGGGCGCGAGGGTCGAGGGCTTCATAGAGGCCGTCTCCGATCGGTTTCAGACCGCGATCGGCCTGAACCAGAACCAGGTCGATCCGTCCGAGTTCGACCGGCGCCGTGCTGTCCGGCAAGACGGCCGTCACCACCCCTGTGCTGGAGATCTTCAGCTCCTTGGCGCCTTCGGGAATCGTGATCAGGGCGCGCAGGGGCAGGCCCGCCTGGTTGGTCAGCAGGCCGTCGGCGTCGACCGACAGGCGGCCGCCGCGCCACAGCAGAAAGCGGCCGTCGGGTCCGAGCACCTCGATCAGACCGTCGCCGTCGACGGCCAGATCAAGCGGTGCTCCGGTGCGACGGATTTCACCGCCGGTGAAATCTCGTCCCGCGTCCTCGGCCGCGACGCCGGCGCCGACCAGACGCTCGGCGGTGGTTTGCTTCAACGGATCGACGCCGGCCGTCGTCACCAGTTCGCCGAAACGAATCTGGGCCCGCTTGAAGCCCGGCGTATTGAGGTTGGCGATGTTGTTGGCCGCTATCTCCAGGGCGCGTTCCTGGGAGCGGAGGCCGGTGGCCCCGATTTGGAAGACGCCGTTCATGCGGGGCTCTGGCTGAAGGTGGTGATGACGCGCCCCATGAGGTCGTCATAGGTGTTGATCAGTCTCTGGCCGGATTCCGCGCGGCGCACGGCTTCCATCAGCGCCATCATTTCCTGGCCGAGGACGACGTTGGAGGTCTCCAGCCATCCCTGGCGGAACAGGCGGTCGGTCGCGGAGGTCATGTCGTCGCCGGTGAAGCGCAGGCCGCCGTCGGGACCCGCAGCCGCCACGGCCTCGCCCGGATCGAACAGGGCGATGCGGGCGATCGTCTCTCCTTCGACCAGGACGGCCCCGTCGGCGGCGATTTCGAAGTCGCGCGTCCCGGGGCGAATGTCGCCGCCGCCTTCCGCGACCAGCGTGCGTCCTCCGATGCCGGTCAGGCGACCTTCGGAATCCATCTCCAACTGGCCGTTGCGAGAATAGACCACGCCGTCGGCGCCCTCGAAGGCCATGTAACCGGAGGTTGCGAGCGCGAGGTTCAGAGCGGCGCCGGTCTCTTCAAGCTTGCCAAGGGTCAGGTCGAGGCGACTCGCGCTCGAGGTCGTTCCCGCGAGCATGGCGCTGAAGCTTGAACGCGCCCTGTACCCAGGCGTGGCCGCGTTGGCGATGTTATGCGCTACGTCCTCAGCGCGGCTGGTCGCACGCGAAAGAACCAAGGACGCTGACTGTACAAAATCCCCCATAGGTTGAAGCTAACAGTCACGCTTTTACCCCGCAAGCACGAAGAACGTCGTTCTAAACGCCTTCGACCTGAACGACGCCGAAAGAGGTCAGATCGACCGTCTGCGGGGCCTCCGCGACGGAGACGATCGACAGCTTGGGCAGGGCGCGACGGGTGAAGGCGCGCACGTGTCGGCGCAACTCCGCGCCGCAAAGCAGGACAGGCGTCAGATTCTGGACGGTCATTTCATCCGACAACTGCGCCAGGCGTCGCAGCGCCTGTTCGGCCAGCCTCGGGTCCAGCACGACAGGGCCGGCGCCGTCGGAGCGGCGGACGCTGTCCAGGAACTGGCTTTCAAGGCGAGGCGACAGGCTGAGAACGGCCAGGCTGTCATGCGCGCCTCGCAGGCTGCTGAAGATGCTGAAGCCGATTCTCTGGCGCACCTTCTCGATCAGCTCCGAATGGTCCTTCGTGTGACGGCCCACGTCGACGAGGGCGTCCGCGATCACATCGACCTGACTGATGGAGACGCCCTCGGCCAGCAGGCCCTGAAGAACGCGCTGGATGTCCGAAACCGTCATGACGGCGGGAACGAGCTCCTCGATCAGGCCGGGCTGGCGGGTCCGAACGCCCTCGAGCATGGCGACCACGTCGGCGCGGGTCAGCAGTTGCGGCTGGGCTGCGTTCACGATCTCGCCCAGGTGGGTCATGAGGACCGTGACGGGATCGACCAGGGCGTATCCGGCGGCGCGGGCGTCGTCGCGTTGCGTCTCGTCGATCCATACGCCCGGCAGGCCATAGGCTGGATCCCTGCCCTCGACGCCGGGGATGTCGATCTTGGTTTCCGCGCTTCTGATCGCGAAGGTCAGGTTGGGATGGATGCGGCCGCGTCCATGGCGTGCGCCCTGGATGACGACGTCGTACTCCTGATCTCCGATGCCGACCCCGTCGCGGAAGCTGATCGCGGGGAAGGCGAAGCCCGTGCGTTTTTCCTGATCCTCGCGCAGGGCTTGGATGCGGTCGCCCAGCAGCGGCTTGAGGTCCTGCCAGGCCTCGGACAGTTCGCGGCCCAGGACGATCTCGACGGCGGCGCCGGCCGAGCCGGTGCGGCGCTCGCCCTCGGCGGCGTGGGTGTCGATCTCGCTTTCGGACAGCTTTTGCGACGGCTTGCGGCGCGTCAGCACCCAGCCGCCGACGCCGACCGCCAGCAGGACGAGCGCCGGCCATTTCGGCATGCCGGGCATGGCCAGCAGCAGGACCAGAGCCCCCATCACAAGCAGGGCGATGCGCGGAACGGACGTCAACTGGGCCACGATTTCCGTGCTCAGGTGACGATCGGAGGAGGATCGGGTCACGATGATGCCCGTCGCCACCGAGACGACCAGGGCCGGAATCTGGGTGACGATGCCGTCGCCGATCGTCAGCAGGCTGAAGGTCTGGAGCGCCGCGTACCAATCCATCCCCATCTGGGCCACGCCGATGATCCAGCCGGCGATGATGTTGATCAGCAGGATGACCACGCCGGCGATGGCGTCGCCCTTCACGAACTTGCTGGCGCCGTCCATCGAACCGTAGAAGGAGGCCTCGCGCTCCAGGGCCTTGCGGCGCTGGCGGGCTTCGTTCTGGTCGATCAGGCCCATGTTGAGATCGGCGTCGATGCTCATCTGCTGGCCCGGCACGGCGTCCAGAACGAAGCGGGCGGCGACTTCGGACACGCGTTGCGCCCCGGACGTCACGACGATGTACTGCACCACCACCAGGATGAAGAAGACCACCAGTCCGACCACGAAGCTGCCCTGGACCGCGAAGTCGCCGACCGCTCCTATGACCTCGCCGGCATGGGCGTCGGTCAGGATCAGGCGCGTGGCGGCCACATTGAGCGACAGCCGGAACAGGGTGGCCACCAGCAGCAGGGACGGGAAGGTCGAAAAGGCCACGGGCTTTTCGACATAGAGGGTCAGCAGCAGGATCGTCAGCGCGAAGGCGAAGTTGGTGATGATCAGCAGGTCCAGCAGGGCCGGCGGGATCGGGGCGAACAGGACCACCAGGATCGACACGACGGCGCCGACCAGGATCAGGTCCTGATTGCGGGCGAACGGAGACTTAGTCATGGAGGCTTCCGGACCTGCGGTTTCGGTCAAGTGAGAGATAGAGGTCCGCCACTTCGCGGAAGGCGTCTTCCGGAATGGGGCGGCCTAGGGCGCCGCCTCGATAGAGACGGCGCGCCAGGGCGGGGGCGTGGATGACGGGCACGCTGCGGGCGAAGGCCATGCGCCGCAAGCGAAGGGCCAGGGCGTGGCTGCCGCGCGAGACCACGACCGGGGCGTCGCCGACGGCCGGATCGTAGCGCAGGGCCACGGCGAAGTGGACGGGGTTGACGATCACCATGTCCGCCCCCGGCAGGTTTTTCAGGCTCTGGCTCGTCTGCACGAACTGTCCATGCAGTTGCTTGCGCTTCTGGCGCAGCCGGGGGTCGCCCTCGCGGTCGCGATGTTCGCGCTTGATGTCGCGGCGGCTCATGCGCATCCGCTTCAGATAGTCTCGGCGCGCCAGACCCTGGTCCAGGGCGACGATCAACAGGGCCGCGCCGCAGGCGGCGGCCAGAAGACGGGACAGGGACGCCTGAACCGCGACGCCCAGGGACTGGGCGGACGTCAGGGCCGGCGCGGCCTCCACCGCCGCGCGCACGGCCAGTCCGGCGACGACGATATAGAGTGCCGCCTTGAAGACGGTCTTGGCGGTTTCGATCAGCATGCGCACGGAGAAGACGCGCTTCAGCCCCTTGGCGGGGTTGAGGCGATTGAAGTCGAACCTCAGGGGCTTCATCGAAAAGACGGGGCCGGTCTGCAGGAACTCCAGCACCAGAACCAGGGCGAACACCGCGCCCACGGCGGCGATCAGCACCGGCAGCAGGGGGCGAACCATCAGGGCGGCGATTTCGGCGTAGGTCTGTCCGCCTGTGGCGTCGACGGATACGGCGGCCAGAATCCGTCGCGCGCCGTCGCCCGTCACGGCGGTCAGCCGATCGCTTGCGAACCAGGTGAAGCCCACGGCGGCCGTCAGCGCGGCGAAGAAGCCCAGGTCCATGCCGCGCGCGACATTGCCCTCCTTGCGGGCGCGATCCAGCTTGAAGGCCGTGGGCTTTTCCGACTTGTCCTGCTCGGCGCCTTCGCTCATGCGAAAAGCTCGGGAATGACGGACAGCGCCATGGCGTTAAGGCGCAGGAGCAGGCTGGCCGACACGCCCAGGGTCAGGGGCAGGACGACCAGCAGCAACATGGTCTTCGCCTGAAAGCCCAGGACCAGGGCGTTCATCTGGGGCGCCGTGCGTGAAAGAAGGGCGATGCCGACGTCGGCGAGAAAGAGGGCGAGGATCGCGCCGCCCGCCACCCCCATGGCGGTCATGAAGGCCACGGCCGTGAAGGCGCCGATGCGCGCCGGAGAGGGGACGGTGAAAACGGATCCCGGAGGGACTAGGTCGAAGGTGACGGCGAACACCTTCAGAAGGTCGAAATGCCCGTCGGTCGCGAAGAAGGCGGCGCCGGCCAGCAGGGCGAACAGGGTCCCCACGAGCGGCGTGCGCGCCTGCGAGCTGGGATCCACTAGGGTGGCCAGGGCCATGCCCGACTGGACGTCCACCGTGCGTCCGGCGAAGTAGATGGCGGCGAAGGTCAGCTGGAAAGCCAGAACGATCAGCCCGCCCGCGGCCAGCTCCGTCATGCCGGCGGCCAGCAATCCGCCGGCGGAGAGCGGCGACGCGGCCTGAACCACGCCGGACGACGCCAGGGCGGCGCCCAGACCCAGGGCGATCAGGGCGCGCGCGACGCCGGGGGCGCGCACCAGGGTGAACGGCGGCGCGAAGGCCAGGACCGGCGCGATTCTCAAGGCGACGAGAAGGCTCGTCTGAAGCCAGCCGACGAGAGGGTCCATGCTTATTGAATGGTCGGGATGGTGCGTATGGCCTCAATCGCGAACTGGACCATGCGTTGAATCATCCAGGGGCCGACCAGGATCAGCATCAGGGCCGCGGCCAGCAGTTTTGGAATATAGCTGAGCGTCATTTCCTGCAGTTGGGTCGCGACCTGCAGGACGCTGATCACCAGGCCGACTATCATGACCACCGCCACGGCGGGGGCCGCAATGATGACCACGGACCACAACATCTGGTCCATCAATCCGAGCGCCTGATCCATGCTCTAAGCTGTACGCCTTACCCCAAACCCGGAGGCAAGAAGGCCGGATCGATCGCAAAAGGCAAGGGCGGCGTCGCATTTTCAGCGAACTTCGATCTCAGACGATCGGGAAGAAGCCGCCGTATCGACGTCCGCGCCGAGGCAATTGCTTTTCGCGCATCTGAGCCTCATCACCCAGCCGGCTCGGGACGCAGGAATTCAAGCCCTGAAGCATGGATGGCCGGCGGTACGGGTGAAATGGATTTTGCGGCTTAAGTGTCTGATTTTAAACGGATCGTGGCGGACAGAGAGGGATTCGAACCCTCGGTACGCTTTCACGTACACACGCTTTCCAAGCGTGCGCGATCGACCACTCCGCCACCTGTCCGTTTCCACGACGTCGCCGTGCAACCGCCGGACGGTCGATCCAGCGGAGCGAGGCTGATAGAACAGCCTGACCCCCTCGGCAAGCGCCCTGTGAGGCCCCATATGGGGTGAAGTCGATTTTGCCCCCGAATTTGCGAGATTTTTCTGATGTTGCTCCAGAAAGCGTCTGAACTGCCGACCGTCGAGACGGCCCTGCCGGGGCGGGATGCGCCGCTGGCGACCGACCAGAATCACTTTGTCCTGGGCCATGCCCTGAAGGGCCCCCATCCGGAGGGGTTCGAGACGGCGGTCTTCGGCATGGGCTGCTTCTGGGGCGTGGAGCGGGTGTTCTGGAAACTGCCGGGGGTGTGGGTCACGTCGGCCGGCTATGCGGGCGGGATCACGCCCAATCCGACCTATGAAGAGGTCTGCTCGGGCCGGACCGGCCATACCGAGGTGGTCCAGGTCGTCTTCGATCCGAAACAGATCGCCTACGGCGACCTGCTGAAGGCCTTCTGGGAAAACCACGATCCGACCCAGGGCATGCGCCAGGGCAACGACCGGGGCACGCAGTACCGCTCGGCGATCTATACGACGAACGCGGCCCAGCAGGCGGAGGCGGAAGCGTCGCGCGACGCCTATCAGGCGGCGCTGACGGCGGCGGGGCAGGGCGCGATCACGACCGAGATCGAACCGGCCGGTCCCTATTACTTCGCAGAGGACTATCACCAGGGCTATCTGGCCAAGAACCCGGCCGGCTACTGCGGCATCGGCGGGACCGGCGTGGTCTGCCCGATCGGCCTGGGCGTCGATCTGGGCGTGGAGGCCTGACCATGGATCGCGCGGGGGTGGGACGGGTCTGCCTGGCTTTGCCGGGGGCGGTGCTGGAGCACCCCTTCGGCGACGACCACGACGCCTACAAGGTCGGGGGCAAGATGTTCGTCATGGTCGGGGCCATGGGCGGGGTCTCGTTCAAGGTCTCGGACATCGCCTATGAGGTGCTGACCGAGAGCGGCCGCGCCCGGCCGGCGCCCTATCTGGCGCGGGCCAAGTGGGTGAACCTGCCGGACATCGGCGACTGGCCGGACGCGGACCTGGCCGACCATATCCGCTCGGCCCACGCGATCATCGTCGGCAAGCTGACGAAGAAGGCGCGGGCCGAACTGGGGCTGTAGTTTCCTCCCTGTCGCTTGGCGATGGGCAGGCGGTGCGACACGGCGGCAAGAGTGCGCCGACCCGGGTCGGTCGGGGCGGCGATGTCAAAGAACGCGCGCGGCCTGGCCGGGATCTGAATCGGGGCGAACAAAGGCGTCTCTCGAGCAAGAGCGCGTTTAGATTCAGTGGTTTGAGGGTTGCTGATGCGATGGCTGGCGACGGATCGCATCAGCGCTCACGCCATCATCGTCGGCAAGCAAACCGCTGGGGTCGTAGAACCTGATCGCTGATGATCTGCTTGGTGTTATGGAGGTGGATCTGCTGAACGTCCGCTATGGGTGGTTAGCGGAAATACGCGTTCTGGAAACGGCAGGCCGCCTAGTCGCAGGCCGAATGGGGGGCGTTACCGGGAGCGGTCCCGCAAATGTATCCCGCCATTTTGGCCGGATCGATTTCATAGCCGTGGAAGCCCCGGACCAAGTCCTCCTTGTTCGGAAGCGAGCCTGTCTGGGCGACCGGCACGCTCAGTGTCTCAGGCCAGCGCTCAACGGCCCGTGACATCAGTCGTTCACGGAAGCGCCGCGCCAGCGCAGGGTCTTCACCTTGGGTGAAGGATATCCACGCATGGCCTAGGTGAGACATGTCGGAGACATAAGCCTCGGTTTGGCGGAGATCACCGCCGCGATAGACCGTTGCCTGGATTGACCTGCGAAGTTCGGGTGACATCTCCGCCCAGCGCTCCATTTCCTTTGCCGTCTCGACATTGAGGTTGAGGCCCTCGGCTCTCGCCTCAGCGGTGAGGATGGTCAGGAAGTTGGCCCGGTCGACCGCAGAGGTCAGCGGCACCTCGAATGCAGCCACTGTCCTGAGGCTTTCAGACTGGGGGATAGGCTGGCAGGCTCGTATGCATCCGGCAGGCAATGAGATGGCAAGCAGCACCGCAGCAGTCGCGCCTATCGGGAAGTGCGACGAACCCGCTCGCCGTGAGAGCGGTCCCCATCGGCGCGCTAAAATCCAGACAAGCCAGACCACGAGCGTGCCGCCGAGCGTCGCCATGGCAGCGAAGCCGAGCACCGCTGGGATGATAAAGATGATCTCACTGCCCATTAGCGAATACCGCCTCGACCTAAGCGCTCCAGTCTAGTCCGTGGTGTCTGAGGTGGGCCAGAAATCTAGCACCGCTACAACTCGGCACGAGCAGGCTCGCTTGATGACCGCAACGGGTCGTTTGCGGCGGTCCAACTTTCGGAGGCGGCCTACCTGGCCTTCTGCTCGGCGATCCAGCGGTCCATGCGGGCGTCCAGCAGGCCGAGGGGCAGGGGGCCGTCGACCAGGAGGGCGTCGTGGAAGGCGCGCACGTCGAACCGATCGCCCAGTTCGCGCTCGGCCTTCTGGCGGATCTGGCGCAGGCGGATCTCGCCGATCTTGTAGGCCGTGGCCTGGCCGGGCCAGCCGATGTAGCGCTGCAGCTCGGTCTCGATGTTGTGCGGGGCCAGGGCCGAGTTGTCGCGGAAGCAGGCGCGGGCCTGCTCCTCGGTCCAGCCCAGCCAGTGCAGGCCCGTGTCCGCGACCAGGCGGCAGGCGCGCCACATCTCATAGCTGAGACGGCCGAAGCGTTCGTAGGGCGTGCGATAGATGCCCATCTCCTCGCCCAGGAACTCGGAATAGAGGCCCCAGCCCTCGATGAAGGCCGTCACGTCGGCGCCGCGCCTGTAATAGGGCTGGTCCGCCGCCTCCTGCTGCAGGGCGATCTGCAGGTGGTGGCCCGGTACGGCCTCGTGCACGGTCAGGGCGGGCAGTTCGTACAGGGGGCGCTGGTCCAGTCGGCCGGTGTTGACGATATAGCCCCCGGCCACGCCGTTCTTCATCGATCCGGGGTTGTAGCGGCCGGTGGTGTAGGTCGCCTCGATCTCCAGCGGGACCGGACGCACGCCGTAGGGCAGGCGGGGCAGGGTTCCGAACAGGGCGGGCAGGCGGTCGTCGGCGCGCTTGGCGATTTCCGAGGCCTTCTCCAGCAACTGTTCGCGGCTGGTCGCATAGAATTGCGGATCGGTGCGCAGGAAGTTCAGGAAGCCGGCGAAGTCGCCGGTCCAGCCGGCGGCGCGCATCTCCTCCTGCATGCGGGCGCGGATGCGGGCGACCTCCTGGCGGCCGACCTCGTGGACCTGGTCGGGGGTCATGTCCGTGGTCGTGTCGCTGCGCACCATGAAGGCGTACAGATCCTTGCCGCCGGGGCGGTGGACCAGGCCGGGCTCGACCGGCGCCTTGGGCAGGTAGTCGTCCTGGAGCATGGCGCGCCAGGCCTGACGGCGGGCGGTCACGGGCCCCTGGATCAAGTCCAGGGCGCGGCGGCGAAGGGCCTCCTGATCCGCCGCCGGGATATTGGACGGCAGGGTCTTGAACGGCTGCATCAGCACGTCGTCGGCGGGGGCGGCCTCCAGGTCGCGCACGGCCTGGCCCAGGGCGCTTTCGACGACCGATCGGGCCTGGATCATGCCGGTGGACAGGCCACGCCGGGCGTTGGCGACGGCGCCGTCGTAATAGGCGGGCGTCGCCTCCAGCCGGGCCAGCCAGGCGTCGGCGTCGGCGCGCCCGGCGATGCGGGTCGATCCGGCCAGATAGGACAGGAGCTGGCCGGGGCCGCCCTCGGAATCAAAGGCCAGTCGCGAGGTGTCGAGAGAGAGGCGCTCGATCTCGCGACGGATCAGATAGCGGGCGAAGTCATGGTTCAGCCGCTGCTCGGCGTTCAGGGCGGCGGCGTCCACGGCGTCCAGCCGTGTCAGCAGGGCGGTCAGGGGCGCGCGCCGCGCCAGTTCGCCTTCACGGCTGTTGTCGGGCAGGCGGGACAGGGCGTCGCGGTCGCCGTCCATGCCGGAACTGATCGGATCGACACGGCGCAGATAGGCCTCGTAGTCGGTCAGAATCTGCGCCAGGACCTCGGCCGCCGCCGGGGTCGACGTCTGGGTCTGACGCGCGGGCGCGGCGCCCTCCGTCGCCTCCCGGGCCAGGGCAGGCGTCGCCGCCGTGAAGGCCGCCAAGGCGACGCCGATCAGAAAAAGCTTGTCCATACTGTCCTCCCTCAAGCGGGTCGAACAGACAGGCCCGGGTCGCGCCGGTCAAGCTTTCCGGAGCATGTCAGCCCTGACTACAGAGGGCGAAGAAGCGGTCGATCTGCTTTTCGGAGCCGGGCTGGGCGACGAAGGGGGTGCGGTAGTCCGCGCCGTAGGGCGCCAGCCAGCCCAGGCGGCGGAAGCGCAGGAAGACGGGATCGGTGGCGCGCGCCTGGGCCGTCAGGTCCAGTCCCTCGTGCAGGGCCGAGGGCTCGGCCTGGGCCGGATAGGTCTCGGTGTCGCCGCCGGACTCCAGCGAGACGGCCTTGGGATGGCCCTGGGCGACGGTGAGCAGAATCTGCAGGGCGCCCGAACCGGGACGGCAGGACAGGTCCATGGGGGCGTCGTCGGTCTCCGCCACGCCGTAGGTCAGGCTGGCCTCGTCCGCGTCGGCGTTCAGGTGCCAGTCGTAGCCGGGCGTGGGCATGGGCGCGCCGCTGGAGGCGCCGGACAGGTTGGCGGCGGTCGGGGCGCAGGCCGTCAGGGCCGAGACCGCCAGCAATGCGGCGATCGGCATAAGACGGCGCGGGGCGGCGTGGGGCCGGAAGACGGACATGGGGCTCCTCAGCCTGTGCATTGTTCGGCGAAACGGCGCAGCTTGGGCAGATTCGGGCGGTCGATCTCCACCGTCGTCGACTGTTCCCCGGCGGCGACGGTCAGGACGCCCCCGGCCATGAAGGCGACGAAGACCGGCTGGTCCGTGCGCAGGCTGGTCTGCAGCCGGTCGCGCCGGGTCTGGACCTGGGCGTCGGCGCGGGCCGATCCGGCGGTGACCACGGCGAAGCCCTCGGCCGGGGCGGCGCCGTACAGCGTCACACGCACGATGCTGGACCCCGGCGCGCACTCCAGGGTGGCGCGCAGGCGCGGCGTGTCGGGGATCTCATTGGCCAGGACCAGGGGGCCGTCGTTCCCCGGATAGAGGGTCCAGGTCCAGGCCTCGGCCGCCTGCGTCGGCGGGGCCAGATGAAGCGCCAGGGCCAGGGCCGGCGCGATCAAGGCGGTCATGATTCATGCCCCCGCTGTCTCAGTTCCACCGTCGAACTGTGGTGAGGCCCGGCCGCATGCGCAATAGCCGAACCCGTTCCGCGTTCGCCGAACGAAACGCGGAAGCGGGAACCTGGGTTCACATGTCCGTCAGAAGGGGCTGAAGCGCTCGACCAGGGACTGGGCCGCGGGCGTGGCCTGCATCCGGCTGATGTCGCCGCGACCGCCGTAGCTGATGCGCGCCTCGGCGATCTGGGTGTGGCGGATGGTGTTGGCGCTGGAGATGTCCTCGGGGCGGACGATGCCGGCCACCGTCAGCTCGCGCACCTCGCGGTTGGTGCGCACTTCCTGCCGACCCTGGATGACCATGTTGCCGTTGGGCATGACCGCCGTGACCACGGCGGCGACGGTCAGGTTGACCCGCTCCGCCCGGTTGACGCTGCCCGAGCCCGAGGCGCTGACGTCGCCCTGGGTGCCGATCATGTTGGCCGGGTCGAAACCGCCGGGCAGGGCGCGGCCCAGGCTGTTCTCCAGGCCGAAGAAGTTGGTCACCCCGCCCGAGGCGCTGTTGGTGCGGTTGCGATTGGTCGAGTTCTGGGTCTGGGCGCGGTCGTTGATGTCGATGTTGACCGTCAGGATGTCGCCGACGCGGCGCGCGCGCTGGTCGCCGAAGAAGCTGCGGGCACCCGCGCGCCACAGGCTGTTGGAGCTGGCGGCGGCGGCCGAGGGGGCGGGCAGATAGGCCTGCTCGACCGGGACCAGGGCGGCGGGATAGCCGATCGGGGCCAGTTCCGGCCCCTTCACGGCCTCGATGGCGGTGGAGCAGGCGCCCAGTCCCAGGGCGGAGGCGGAGAGGGCGGCGGCGAGGATCAGGGCTTTACGCATGACGGGATCTTTCTGCTGCGCGCTCAACGGGCGGCGAACTGTTGCGGGTTGCGGCGGGCGGCCTGGGCGGCGGGGCCGGCGACGGCCCGGCCGGGCGCCACGGCCACGGCGTCGATGGTGCGGCCCGACTGCATGTTCAGCACCGGGACGGGATCGCCGGCCGAGGCGTCGCGCGTGGCCTTGCCGGTGACGGTCAGCTCGACCCCGCCGACCATATAGGCCACCTCGACCATGTCGTTGCGGGCGATGACCTGGGGCGCGGCCAGGTCGCGAACGGCGACGGCGGAACCGGCGCGCAGCGCGCGGCGGGCGGACAGGCCGATCACCTGCTCGGCGTCGCGCGGGGCGCCGCTGGGCGCCTGGTGCGCCTGGACCGTGGACCAGACGACGTCCTCGGGCTGGACCGTCTCCCCGGCGGACAGGCTGCGGGCGTAGGTCAGGACCTCGACCATGGCGCCGGCGCGGGCCGAGATGTCGGCCGACGCGGGCCGGGCGGAGTTCTCGGCCGAGAGGGCGCCGCCCACGGGCGCCGCGCCCTGGCGCACCACGATGCGGCGCAGGCCCTGCGGGTTGCTCCATTCCAGGCCGGCGCCGCGCGCCACGGCCTGGACCTGGGCCGCCTCGAAGACGACCGTGGCCCCGGCGCGACGTCCGACCAGCACCTCGGCGGCGGCGCCCGCCCCGTCGAACAGGTCGCCCAGGGTGACGCGGCCGTCGTCGTCGACGGGATGGGGGATCAGGTCGACCGGCCCGGCCAGGGCGGGCTGGGCGGCCATGAGAAGGACGGCGGCGAGGATCAGGGCGCGTTTCATGGCTCAGTCCCTTCCCTAGCTCTTCACCTGGGCCGAGACCGACAGCATCTCGTCCGCGGTGGTGATGACCTTGGAGTTCATCTCATAGGCGCGCTGGGCGACGATCAGGGCGGTGATCTCGCTGACCGCGTCGACGTTCGAAGCCTCGGTATAGCCCTGCATCAGGGTGCCGTATCCGACCTCGCCCGGGACGCCGACCGTGGCCGGGCCCGAGGCCGCCGTCTCCAGCAGCAGGTTGTCGCCGATGGCTTCCAGGCCCGCCTCGTTGAAGAAGGTGGCGATCTCCAACTGGCCCACCACCTGGGGCTCGGTCTGGCCGGCGGTCTTGACCTGGACCTGGCCCGACTTGGAGATGGTGACGTCCGTCATGTCCTGGGGAATGGCGATGGCCGGCTCGACCAGATAGCCGTCGTCCGTCACCAACTGGCCCTCGCCGTTGACGGTGAAGTTGCCGGCGCGGGTGTAGGCGATCTCGCCCGAGGGCATGGTGATCTGGAAGTAGCCCTTGCCGTCGATGGCGATGTCGTAGTCGTTGCCGGTGCGGCTGGGGCTGCCCTGTTCGGTGATGCGATAGACGCTGCCCGCCTTCACGCCGGCGCCGATCTGGATGCCGGTCGGGACCACATTGCCCTGGCTGGAGGACTGGGCCCCCATGCGCTCGACGTTCTGGTAGAGCAGGTCCTGGAACTCGGCCCGCTGGCGCTTGTAGCCGACCGTGTTCATGTTCGCGATGTTGTTGGAGATGACCTCCACGTTCAGCTGCTGGGCGGCCATGCCCGAGGCGGCGGTGCGAAGTGCGCGCATGTCTCAGTTCTCCCTTACGAAACCCGGCCCAGCCGCTCGACCGAGCGGCGCGACAGGTCGTTGGTGTTCTCGATCATCTTGGTGACGCGCTCGTAGGCGCGGCTGATCTCGATGAGATTGGTGATTTCCAGCAGGGTGTTGACGTTCGACGACTCCAGCATCCCCTGGCGGATCTGGGCGTCGGGGGCGTCGGCCGGCCGGGCGTTGGAGGTGTTGCGGTACAGGCCGTCGCCGGACTTCTGCAGCACCGACAGGGTGTCGAAGCGCACGGCGGTCAGGCGGCCCACCGGCTCGCCCTGCTGGGTGACGGTGCCGTCCGGCGCCACGCTGGCGGGGCCGCGTTCCGGGTCCAGGACGATCTCGCCGCCGTCGCCCAGAACCGGCAGGCCCTGCTTGGTCGTCAGCACGCCCTCGGCGTTGGTGGTGAAGCCGCCGTCGCGGGTATAGGCCTCGCCGGTCCCGCTCTGGACGCGGAAGAAGGCGCCTTCGCCCTCGATGGCGAAGTCCAGGGCGCGGCCGGTCTGCTTGACCGACCCCTGGGTGAAGTCGCGGCCCACGCCCTTGTCCAGGACGAAGCTGGCCGAGGGGCGGATGGCGTCGTTGCGGGCGCGCTGGCCGATCTCGGTCCCGACCATCAGCTGCTCGACCTTGAAGCCGCTGGTGTCGGCGTTGGCGATGTTGTTGGCCACGATGTCCAGCTCGCGGCGCAGGGTCATCTGGCGTGACAGTCCGATGTAGGCGGCGTTTTCCACGGGGCGGCTCCTTCGCCTCTCCTGTCGCAACGACCGTGCCATCATGGTTAATCCAGGCGTGGCAAGGGTTTGAGGACTTTTGACCCCTTCGGCGCCCGGCAGGATTTGCCGATCGTAAACGCCTCGTTAACCAAAACGGCCCATCTACGAGACTGCAAGGATCGGGGCGGCGTGCGCATGCTGAAATTGAAGCTGGGCAAGAAGAAGAGCGAAGCGCCGACGGGCGACGACGCCAATCTGCCCGCCGTGTCGGAAGGCGAGGGCGCCGAGGGCGAAGGCGCGCCCGCCAAGAAGAAGATTCCCCTGCTCTTCATCATCATCCCGGCGGCCCTGGTCGTCCTGGGCGGCGGCGGGGCCGCGGCCTTCTTCCTGATGAAGCCCAAGGCTCCGGCGGCCGAGGGCGCCGCCGACCACGGCAAGGCCGAGAAGAAGGACGAGAAGAAGAAGGACGAAAAGGGCGGCCACGGCGGCGGGGCCGAGGGCGAAGGCGCGGCGGCGGCGGGCGTGATCGCGGCCGGTCCGGACGGCGTGACCTTCTACACCCTGCCCGACATGATCGTGAACATTCAGTCGGCCGACGGCCGTCCGACCTATCTGAAACTCAAGCTGACGCTGGAGATGAAGGACGCCGCCCTGGCCTCCCACCTCCAGGCCGAGGCGCCGCGCATGCAGGACATGTTCCAGAGCTTCCTGCGCGAACTGCGTCCCGAAGACCTGGCGGGCTCGGCCGGCTCCTATCAGCTGCGGGCCGAGATCCTGCGCCGCGTCAACCTGATCGCCGCCCCCGGCAAGGTCGACGCCGTGCTGATCGAAGAGATGCTGGTGCAATAGGCATGACCGACGTCGTGGCGCCCGAGAACGAACTGGACCCCTTCGGCGGGACGGAAGTCGACCCCGGCGCGGTCATGTCCGAACGGGTGCTGAACCAGGACGAGATCGACAGCCTGCTGGGCTTCGACTCCGGCGGCGGCGACGATTCCGAGCGCAGCGGCATCCGCGCCATCATCAACTCGGCCCTGGTTTCCTACGAGCGCCTGCCGATGCTCGAGATCGTCTTCGACCGCCTGGTGCGGTTGATGACGACCAGCCTTCGCAACTTCACCTCCGACAACGTCGAGGTCAGCCTCGACACCATCAGCTCCATCCGTTTCGGCGACTATCTGAACTCCATCCCCCTGCCGGCCATCCTGGCGGTGTTCCGGGCCGAGGAGCTGGACAACTACGGCCTGCTGACGGTCGATTCCAACCTGATCTATTCGATCGTCGACGTCCTGCTGGGCGGGCGTCGCGGCACGGCGGCCCTGCGGATCGAAGGGCGGCCCTACACCACCATCGAGCGGGTGCTGGTGCAGCGGATGGTCGAGGTCATCCTGAACGACGCGCGCCAGGCCTTCGAGCCCCTGACCCCCGTCCACTTCAACCTGGACCGGCTGGAGACCAACCCCCGCTTCGCCGCCATCGCGCGCCCGGCCAACGCCGCCATCCTGGTCAAGCTGCGCATCGACATGGAAGACCGCGGCGGCCGGGTCGAGCTGCTGCTGCCCTATTCGACGCTGGAGCCGATCCGCAAGATGCTGCTGCAGCAGTTCATGGGCGAGAAGTTCGGCCGCGACAACATCTGGGAAGGCCACCTGGCCACCGAGCTCTGGACCACGGAGACGGAGGTGCGCTGCGTGCTCGACGAGCAGCAGATTCCCCTGTCGCGGGTTCTGAACCTGAAGGTCGGCGACACCCTGATGCTGAACGCCACGCCCGAATCCGACGTCTCGGTGCGCGCGGGCTCCATCCCGCTGACCACAGGCAAGATGGGCCGCAAGGGCCGCAACATCGCCGTCCGCGTCGAGGCCCCGATCACCACCGACGCCGCCGCCCGCATCACCCGAGGGAAAAGCTGACATGACCGGCATCATTCTCGATTCCATCCTGATGCTCCTGCTCGTCGCCGCCATCGGCTACGGCATCAAGCTGGAGCGGAAGCTGAAGGCCCTGCGCGAGGGGCAACTGGCCTTCGCCGGCGCCGTGACGGAGCTGAACGCCGCCGCCGGCCGCGCCGAACAGGCCCTGGCCACCCTGCGCGCCTCGGGCCAGGAGACGGACCTGCTGCACGACCGCATCATCAAGGCCCGGGCCGTGAAGCAGGAGCTGGAGGTGCTGATCGCCCGCGCCCCCGCCGGCCTGCCGCCGCGCGGCGCGACCCCGGTCGAGCCCCGGCAGGAGCCCGCCGCCCCGCAGGTCCAGGCCCAGGTTCAGGCCCCGATTCAGGCCCAACCGTCCGCCGTCGCCCCCCTGCTGGACGACGAGTCGCGCGCCCGCCGCATGGCCGCCCTGATGGAGCGGATCGAGGGCGCCCGCGCCGCCATGAAGACGCCGGCCCCCCGTCCTGAAGTGCGTCCTGAATCTCGCCCGGCCGAGAGCGCCGACCGCCTGGCCCCGGTCATGCAGGCCCTGGCCGCTAACCATGCTGCGCAACAGAGCTTAAACCGTGCCCGTCGTAGCCTGGACGAAGACCTCTTCGCCGCTTGATCTTTTAAGAGCCCCTATGTCCGGCGCGCGGCGCCGGACGACTTGAGGGGCGACGTTTCTTTTCTGGCCCCCATGTCCGACGCGCGGCGTCGGACGACTTGAGGGGCGAAGTTTTCGACCCTGTGCCTGTGCGGCGTCCGAACCGCCCTTCCCGAGTAGACCGATGAGCAAGCTGCCCCGTCTTCTGCCCCTGATCGCCGTCGCCATCGGCGGCGTCGTGGCCGTGCGCGCGGCGGGCGTGGCGCCGGAGCTGTTCCAGGGCGCGACCGCCTGGGCCCAGGAGGCCGTGGGCGGAGAGGGCAAGCCCGCCGAGCCCGCCGCCAAGGCCGCGCCCGCCGCCGCCGTCTGCGCCCTGACGCCCGAACAACTGGCCCAGCAGGCGGGCATTTCCCCGGCCGAACTGCGGATCATCCAGTCCCTGTCCAAGCGCCGCACCGAGCTGGACGCCCGCGACGCCGACTTCGCCACCACCCTGCCGCTGATGGTGGCCGCCGAGCAGAAGCTGGACGCCAAGCTGCAGGCGCTGGAGGCCTTGAAGGGCGAGATCGCGACCCTGGTCGGCCAGGTCGACGAGAGGGAAAAGGCCGAGACCGACCGCCTGGTCGCCGTCTATTCCGCCATGCGGCCCAAGGAGGCGGCGGCCGTCTTCGCCACCCTGGACGACAGCGTGCGCCTGCCGGTCGCGGCGGCCATGCGCCCCCGCACCCTGGCCGCCGTCATGGCCCAGATGCAGCCCGCCGCCGCCCGCGAACTGACCGAGAAGCTGGCCAAGCGCTTCCAGGCCCAGCAGTACGCCGCCCGCGCCGCCGCTGCGACCGTGCGGGTCGGGGCGGCCGCGACGCCCGCCGCCGTTCCGACCGCAGCCCCGGCCGCGGCCCTCGCGCCCGCCCCGACCCGCACGGCCGCGCCCGCCGCCGCGACCCCTGCCGCGACCCAACCGGCGACCCAGCCCGCCGCCCGCCGTCCGGCCGCCCAGCCGTCTTCGCGCCCCGCCCAGCAGCGACCCGCATCGGCGCGACCCGCTCAGGCCCGCCAGGCCGCCCCCGCGCCCGCCGCCGAGGCCGGCCCGCGCCCCTATGCGCCCGGCGACGCCGCCGCCCAGCCCGCGCCCGCCCGCCAATCGGTTCAGTAGGCGGGAAGGCGGCGTCTTCGCTCCTGATGGGGCGAGCCGCCGCATCGACCTGATGATGTTGTTGTGAACATCGTCGTTAATATAAAGCTCTTGGTAACGCCTGCGCCGCCTTGATTACGGTCAAGCTTGGTCGTGTGGAGGTGTTTCGTGCCCTTGAGTCTCGTGTTGATCGGATCGGTTCTCGCCGTGGTCGTCCTCGGCGCCCTCGGCGTCTTCCTGGCGGGAAGGGAGGCGGATAGAGGCCGGGCCAAGGCCGAAGCCCTGCAGGTCGAGCAGGCGCTCAAGACTGAAATCCTGCACAAGACACAGACGATCAAGGCGCTCGGACAGCGCGAGGCTGCCCTGATCGCCCAGGTGGATCGCCTCGAGGCTGCGGAAAAGAAGGCTCGCGAAGATGCACAGCAGCGCAGGCTGCGGGCCATCGAGAACGACGTCACCCGGCACGACAATCAGATGCAGAACGTCGAGGGATGCGCGCTGCGTCCGTCCCGGCCCGTGAACAGGGAAGCGTCCGCCGTTCTCTATGCCCTGGAGGAGTGGCTTGAGGCCAAGTGCAGGAGCGAGGGTAGAAACAAGAGATGGCGACTGGCGTTCGAGGTCTCGATGGCGGCTTTCGTCAGGACGGATTTCGGTGCGGACGCCGAGGTGCAGGAACGCGCCTTCAGCGCCTATCGCGGCAAGCGGGTGGACTTCCTGCTGATCGATGCGAACGGCCTGCCCATGCTGGCTGTGGAGTACAACGGAACCGGACACGACCTCTCCGACGACGCCGAGGACCGAATGAAGGTCAAGCGCCGCGTCTTGGAGCGTGTCGGCGTGCCCTTGCTGGAGATTCCCGCCAGGACGACCAAGGCGGAGATGAAGCGCATGGTCGACGACATGCTGAAGGTTTCGGCGGCGGCGCCTTTGGAAACCGTGTCCTGACCGTTCTCCGAGGGGCGCACGGTTGTCGCGCGGCGCCTGCGCGGCTATTCAGCGCGCTTCGATTTTCATGAGGCCCTTCGCCATGTCCGACGCCCTGCCTGATCGCCTCTCGGTCGATCCCGACAGCCCCTTCCACGACGCCGACCTGCTGATGCGCGGCGTGGGCATCCGCTTCAAGGGCGAGGAAAAGACCAATGTCGAGGAATATTGCGTCTCGGAAGGCTGGGTCCGCCTGGCCGTCGGCAACCGCGTCGACCGTCGCGGCAAGGCCCTGACGGTCAAGCTGCAAGGCCCGGTCGAGCCCTTCCTCAAGGGCGAGTGATTTTGGCGGGGACCTGAGGCTTTCGGTCGCAGGTCCCACCCGCTAACGTGCCGCCTCTTTAGTGAGTCTGGGAGGCGCTCCATGTCGTTCAACACCCGTCTGACGGCCGCCGGCGCGATCGCGCTGGGCCTGATCGCCACGCCGGTCCTGGCCCAGGACGCCGGGACGGTTCGCGCCGCCGAACAGGTGCGCGACCAGGCGCTGCAATCCAATATCGCCCTGGACTACGTCACCCAGGTCACGACCCGCTTCGGCGCCCGCCCGGCGGGTTCGCCGTCGGAGCAGGCAGCCGCCGACTGGGCCGCCGACTACATGCGCGCCCACGGCTTCCAGAACGTCCGCATCGAGCAGTTCCCCCTGGTCGGCTGGGAGCGGGGCGAGGAGAGCGCCGAACTCCTGGGCGCCCGGCCCCAGAAGCTGGTCGCCGCCGCCCTGGGCCACTCCGTCGCCACCCCCGCCAACGGCATCGAGGCCGAGATCGTCTTCTTTGACGGCCTGGACGCCCTGCTGGCCGCGCCGGTCGGCTCGCTGAACGGCAAGATCGCGGTCGTGGACGGCGGCCAGATGGTGCGGATGCAGGACGGCTCGGGCTACGGCCCGCTGTCGCGCCTTCGCGGCGTCGGTCCGACCGAGGCGGCCAAGCGGGGCGCCCTGGCCTTCGTCATGCGCTCGGCCGGTTCGGACGAGCATCGCATGCCCCACACCGGCACCACCCGCTATGTCGAGGGCAAGGTGCCGCTGCCGGCCTTCGCCCTCAGCGCCCCCGACGCCGACCAGATCGCCCGCCTGATCCGCATGGGCGAGACGGTGCGCTTGCGCCTGAAATCCACGGCCCGCACCTATCAGACCCACAGCCAGAACGTGATCGGCGACATCGTCGGCGCGACCCGGCCGGAGGAGGTCATCGTCCTGGGCTCGCACATGGACAGCTGGGATCTGGGCACCGGCGCCATCGACGACGCGGCCGGCGGCGCCATCACCCTGGCGGCGGCCAAGCTGATCGCCGAGCAGGGCCGCCCGGCCCGCACCGTGCGCGTGGTCCTCTACGGCTCGGAAGAGGTGGCCCAGCCGACCGACACCGGCAACGGCGGCGGCGCCTATCTGCGCAACATCGGCGCTTCCGGCGTCGAGAAGCACATTATCGCGGGCGAGAGCGACTTCGGCGCCGACCGCGTCTACGCCCTGGGCCTGCCGCCCGGCGCCCAGAACAGCGACTTCGCCCGGATCGCGGCGCGGGTGCTGCGTCCCCTAGGCGTCCTGCCCTCGCCGGAGCCTGAACTGCACGGCGGCGTCGACATCGGCCCCCTGGCCGGGGCGGGCGTGCCGGTCTTCGGCCTGGCGCAGGACGGGACCCGCTATTTCGACCTGCACCACACGGCCGACGACACCCTGGACAAGATCGACCCGGCCCAGATGACCCAGAACGTCGCCGCCTGGGCCGCCCTGGTCCGCCTGATCGCCGATTCCGATGTGGACTTCCGCGTCCTGCGTTCGGCGGCTACACAGGCTAGGCCGTGACGGCCTGACGGGGCGAGCGTGGCGAAACTGGTAGACGCAGCAGACTTAAAAACCCAACACCGTTGATTTGCGTAATAAAATCAATCTGTTGTAGCGTTTAAGCTCTTACACATGCCTTACACACTTGCCGGTCACGGCGAGGAGGGATTGTGTCTGAGACTCATACGCTCATGGACGGCAAGCTCCATGTGTACCGGCGAGAGAACAGTCGGTTCTGGCAGTGCGCCACCTATCTGAACGGTCGCAATCACCGGCGGTCGACTAAGGAGACGAACATCGCCTACGCGCGCGAGTTTGCGCGCGACTGGTATTTGGACCGTGTCGCGGAGGATCGTCTTCGACGGCGCGGAGGGCTGGTCCTGCAGCCTGAGCCGCCCGTCCGCTCCGAGCCTGTTCCGAAGGCCCAGCCAGGCGAGAAGACCTTCCGCGAAGCGGCGGCGGTTTTTGAACGTGAGTACGAAGCCATGACCCTCGGCGAGCGCAATCCGTCCTATGTGGCGGGCAAGGGCCGGGTGCTGCGCCTCCACCTCAACCCCTTCTTCGGCGACCTTCCGCTGTCCCAGGTCACCGCCGGGCGGATCCAGGAATATCGCCTGCACCGCGTCACGCCGCCTCCGGAGCCCGTTCGGGCGTGGAAACGGCCCAGCCGGCAGACCCTGCACAACGAAATGGTGTGCCTTCGTCAGGTGCTGAAGACCGCCAACAGAAAGGGCTGGATCGCGGCCCTCCCGGACATGTCGAGCCCCTATCGCGCCTCGGGCAAGATCAGCCACAGGGCGTGGTTCTCGCCTCAGGAATACAAGCGCCTTTACCAGGCGACCCGCGAACGCGCCCGCAATCCAAAGAAGGAGCGATGGCGCCAGGAATGCGAACAGTTCCACGACTATGTGCTGTTCATGGTCAACACCGGACTACGTCCTGACGAGGCGCAGCGCCTGCAGTTCCGGGATGTCTCGGTCGTCGTCGACGACGCGACGGGCGAGCGTATTCTGGAGATCGAGGTCCGTGGCAAACGGGGCGTCGGCTACTGCAAGAGCATGCCGGGCGCCGTCCTGCCGTTCCAGCGGGTGAAAAAGAGGAAGGGCGGCGAGGCGTCCGATCTCGTCTTCGGGCTCGTGCAGCGTGAACTGCTGAACGCGATCCTCGACGAGCTGGATCTGAAAAAGGATCGGGAAGGCAATCCGCGCACGGCCTACAGCCTGCGCCACACCTACATCTGCCTGCGCTTGATGGAGGGTGCCGATATCTATCAGGTCGCCAAGAACTGCCGCACCAGCGTCGAGATGATCGAAAAATACTACGCGTCCCATATCGCGAACACCTTGGACGCTTCGGCCATCAATGTCCGCAAGCAGAAGCCGGCCAAACGGCGGACGGGGAGCGAGGAGGCGACCTAGGTCAAAGCTCGTCTTGGCTCGCGCGCGAGACGTGGCTATAGATTCAACTCGGCTCGCGGGCGTGGCGAAACTGGTAGACGCAACGGACTTAGGCTGAGGATTGAGTGCGCCGGGGGAAATCCCGGACGTAGAACCGCTCAAATTCGGGGAACCCTGTGAAATGGCGATCCCGAGCCAAGCCCGTCACGCGTGACGGGAAGGTGTAGAGACTAGACGGGCGGCGTCTAAGGCCTTGCGGCTATGACGAAGGGATAGTCCAGACCACGAACGTCTTCGGGCGGCGGCGAAAGTCGAAGTGGTATGAAAATCCGTCGGGCATTGCCCATGCCGGTTCGACCCCGGCCGCCCGCACCACCGAGACCCGCCCGCCGAGAGGCCCGATCCTTCCCCGACGACCGCGCTTCGAACCCACGCACAGGTGTCTGGTCGAGGAGGCGCGGCCCGTTTTGCATCGGCCGCAGACCCCCTTCGTGAACTTGAGGGACGCTGGGCGTCGCCATGTTCCGCGACCGCCCGATCCAGCGCTAAGGGCTCCGCCCTCGCGCGGGCCAGGGTGCGCGGCTACGCCGCCGGATCGGCCGGTCTCCCCCGCCTTCCGCGCGGACGACAAGGGCGACGCCGGGCGAGGGCTGGAAGCTTGTGCAGGCCGGGCGATCCCCCTCCGGCCGATCCGCCCTGGCCCTTGCTACCCCGGTCTCGCCGACGGGCAGGGTTTCAGGCGCGCCTTCTGCGTGCCTGCAACCCTTGCCCAAGGAGGCAGACATGACGGCTCAATCCACCCAAGTCCCTATCCCTGCGGCGGCTGACGCCGCCGCTTGCGAGGCGGCGCTGGCGCCTGTGCACGGCGCGCAGATCGTGGTCCCCCTGAACCGATTGAAGGCGTCGCCCAGGAACGCCCGAAGGGTGAAGCATTCCGAGGCGAGCCTTGAGGGGCTGGCGGCCTCGATCCAGGCCAAGGGGGTGTTGCAGCCGCCCGTGGTCGAGATCGAGACAGACGCCGGGGGCGTCGCTACGGGAAACTACCTAGTGACCATCGGGGAGGGGCGGAGGCTGGCCCTGCGGCTGCTGGTCAAGCGCAAGGCGATCAAGCGGACCCATCCGGTCCGCGTGACGGTCGATCTCGAGAACGACGCCCATGAAATCAGCCTCGACGAGAACGTCACCCGCGAGGCCATGCACCCCGCCGACCAGTTCGAGGCCTTCCGGCGGCTCGCGTACGAGCGGGGCTACGGACCCGAGGAGATCGGCGCCCGGTTCGGCGTGACCGCGACCGTGGTGCGTCAGCGTCTGAGGCTCGGGGCGGCGGCGCCCGAACTGATGGCGGCCTATAGGGAGGGGGCGTTGACGCTGGACCAACTGACGGCCTTCTGCGTCAGCGGCGATCAGGACCGGCAGCGGCAGGTGTTCGAGCAGATGGGGGACTATAGGCCCGTCTACGCTATCCGCCGCGCCATGACCGAGGCCAAGGTCGCCGCCGACGACCGGCGGGCGCGCTTCGTCGGCGTCGAAGCCTATGAGGCCGAGGGCGGGTCGGTCTTGCGCGACCTCTTCACCGAGGACGGCGAGGGCTGGCTGGAAGACCCGGCGCTTCTGGACCGGCTGGTCGGCGAGAAGCTGCAGCGCCTGGCTGAAAACCTGCGTCAGCGCGAGGGCTGGAAATGGGCCGAGGCGATGTCGGACTACGCCGAGGTCGGCGCCCTGGGCCGGGTCTATCCGGTCGAGGCGGTCCGGTCCGAGGCGGAGACGGCGCAGATCGCGGCCCTGTCGGAGGAATATGACGCCCTCGTCTCTGGAACTGCTGCGGCGGACGCCCTCTCGCCCGAGGCGGACGCCCGGCTCGAGGCGATCGACAAGGCCCTGCAAGCCTTCGGTCCGGACTTCGACTATCCCCCGGAAGCCAAGGCGCGCGCCGGAGTCGCGGTCCTGCTCGGCCACGATGGTCTGGCCCGCTTCGAGCGAGGACTGGTCCGGGCCGAGGAGGCTGTGGAGAGGCGAGGCCCCGGTCTCGAGGCGGCGGATTGGACCGGCGGAGACGAAGGGGAGGATGCGGCGCCCTCCGCTCCGGCGGACGCGGAGGCGGACGAGGGCTTGGCCCCCCTGTCGGAACGGCTGGTGATCGATCTGACCGCCCACCGCACCATGGGGCTGCGCGATGCCGTTCAGGCCGATGCCGACCTCGCCCTGACGGTGGTCGTCCATGCGCTCGCCTTGCAGGTCTTCTATCCAGCGTGGGGCGTCTGGACGCCCCTGCAACTGCGGATGGCCGTGACCGGTCTGGAACGGCTGGCGCCGGGGATCGGGGACGGCCCCGCCGGAAGGCGGGTGGCCGACCGGCTGGAAGCTTGGGGCGCGCGGCTCCCGGAGGAGGCCCGCGACCTCTGGGCGGTGCTGGCCTCCCTTCCGCCCTCGGCGCTTCTGGACCTGATGGCCTGTTGCGCGGGCGTCGGCCTCTACGCCGTGCGCGATCCCCGCGACCGGAAGCCGGACGCCTGGGCCCATGCCGAGGCGCTGGCGACCGTAGTCGGCCTGGACATGACCGGGACGTGGTCTGCGACGGCGGCGTCGTATTTCTCCCGGGTGTCAAAGGCGCGGGTGCTGGAGGCCGTGGCCGAGGCGACCACGCCCGAGGAAGCCGTGCGGATCGCCGGCTTCAGGAAGGGCGACATGGCTGAGGCCGCCGAGCGTCTGGTCGAGGGCAGGGGCTGGCTGCCGTCCGTGCTGCGCACCGCCCCGGCGGTCGATCCAGACGTCCCGGAGCCGGAAGGGGAGGCGACGGAGCCGCCGTCCCCTGACGACGACGCCTATCGGTTCGCCGCCGAATAGCAGGCCTCAAGCTCGCCGCGCCCCTTTGGAGGCGCGCGGCTCCTTGTCAGGGCCATGACGGACGCGAAGGCGTTGGGACGCCTCGGAGCCCCCCGCCCGGCCGAGGCGGGCTGGGACGCAGGAGCGTATTCAGCCTTGCCGTGCGCCATCGTATCGCGGAGACTCCCGCCATGAAGAAAAGCCTCGACCATCTGCCGCCGCGCAAGCAGGCTGAACTCCGTCAGGTGGTCGAGACCGTGCGCGCGGCGTTCGAGGAGGCCGTTTCGACGCGGCGCGCGGACCGGCTGAAGAACGGCAAGATCCTCAAGATCATCCTCTATGGAAGCTATGCGCGGGGCGACTGGGTGCACGACCCGGTCGGGCGCTACTTCTCGGACTTCGATTTGCTGATCGTGGTCGATCATGAGGACCTGACCGACCACGAGTTCTGGCATGAAGCCGAGAACCGCACCATGCCGGTCGGCCCCGACATCCGCACCCCGGTCAGCCTGATCGTCCATTCGCTCGACGACGTGAACGACCAGCTGGATCGTGGGCGCTATTTCTTCGCCGACATCGTGCGGGAGGGGGTGGTGCTCTATGACACGCCGGGCGCCAGGTTGCACAAACCGGCGGACCTCAAGGCGCGGGTCGCCTTGGAAGAGGCTGAGCGGCACTATGAGAAATGGATGGCGAGCGCTGCTAGTTTCAAAAAGGTGGCGGCTCTCTGCGTCTCCGAAGGTGAGCTGAACTTGGCCGCTTTCAACTTCCATCAGACGGCCGAGCACCTTTATCATGCGGTGCTACTGGTCATGACGCTCTACAGCGGCAAGGCGCACAACCTTGCCTTCCTGCGCAAGAAGGCCGAGGCCATTGACGCCCGTTTGGCGGAAGCTTGGCCTCGCGAGACCAAGTTCGAGCGCCGCTGCTTCGAGCTTCTGCGCGAGGCCTATGTGAAGGCCCGCTATTCCGAGCACTACAAGATCAACAGCGAGGAACTGGCTTGGCTTACGGAGCGGGTGGGGGTTCTGCGCGAGTTGACGGACCAAGTCTGCAAAACTCGCCTCGCCGACCTGCGTGGCGCAGTCACGACTGACGATGGAGCGTTAGGTTCGCCGTAAGGCCTCCCAGCCAATGACCGTTGTTGACTCATTGCCGAAGTTGGGGAAGTCCGCTGCCTAGCAATGTCGCGGGGCCGCGGCGACAGCCAGCCGATCCAGCCCTCGCGCCTTGGGCCTTCGCGCAGCATTCCGGAGCGGCGGATCAGTTACTCAAGGAAGAGATCGAAGTCGCAATAGCGTCGGTGCGCGGGTTGGCGGAAAACCGCCCTGGCCATCGGCGCCTCGCGCCTGATGAGCAGCGGACGCGTAACCCTGCGTGGCAGCGCCAGCTTCTCGCGAGGGGGCGGCTCGGGCGGCGGCGTGGGGATCGCCTTCAACTTCTGATCAGACACACGTTCAAATGAAGGACGCCCGTGGCCTGATCGTCGCGGGCGTTTTCTATGCGCCACACGCGAATCCATTGCTTTCATTCATATGGATGAAGCGCGTTGCGAAATTCTGTCGTCGAAATGGATGAACGCCCCTGAGGCCGCCATGCCGTCAGTGCTTTGAAATTTCCAATCGAGGACGCCAGAATACTCATGACAAAGCTCGGAATAATCAAAACTGCATTGGTATCATCTGCAGCCAGCCTAACGATGATCCTGGGACTGGGCGTTGCGGGAACCGCGCAAGCCCAAAATGTCGGTCCTGGCACCACCCTCAGCCTGCCCTGCGCCGCAAATTTCGACAGTACCGCATGCGGTGCTGTGAGCGCCGCTACCGGAGAGAACAGCACCGCCATCGGAGCCGCCAGCGAGGCTTCCGCTTTGGATTCGGTTGCGCTCGGCACCCTTTCCTTGGCGGATCGAGAACACACAGTTTCGGTAGGCCGGGTCGGTGATGAGCGGCAGATCGTCAACGTCTCCAACGGGACTGAGGCTACGGATGCTGTAAATCTGGGCCAGATGGAAGCTGGCGACGCGGCGACCTTGGCTGACGCCAATGCCTACGCAGACCGGGTTGCCAATAACGCCTTTCTCATTGCAGCTAGTTATACAGACACTCGCGAAGCGGAAATCCGTAGGGGTATGGTCGCCGGTGACGCCGCGACGCTGGCGGACGCCAACACCTATACCGACACACGCGAGACTGCGATCCGCACGGATATGGCCGCGGGGGATGCGGTTACATTGGCCGCAGCCAATACCTATGCTGATGCCGGAGACGCGGCGACGCTAGCCAGCGCCAACACGTATGCCGACGCTGGAGATATCCGCACCTTGGCCAGCGCCAACGCTTATGCGGACGGCGTCGGCGCCCGAGCGCTGGGTCAGGCCAACGATTACACCGACGCCCAGACCGCCCTGCTGTGGCAGGGGCTGGGCGATGCAAGGGTGAGGGCGGACGCTGGAACCGCCAGCGCAATCGCAGCGGCGAACATTCCCCAGCCCTTCCAGCCCGGCGGCAGCACGGTCGGCGCGGCTGTGGGCTATTGGCGCGGTGAAAGCGCCTTGGCCATCGGCGCCTCACACCTGATGAGCAGCGGCCGCGTGACCCTGCGCGGCAGCGCCAACTTCTCGCGCGGCGGCGGCTCTGGCGGCGGCGTGGGGATCGGCTTCAACTTCTGATCAGACAAGGGACAGAGTGAAGGAAGCCCATGGCCTGACGGGTCATGGGCCTTTTCATGTAGCGGTTTCGACCCCGACCGGTCGTCCCCCCGCGGGGGGCAAAGCCCGTTTCCTCGTAGCCGGCATCGAGTGAAAGTCGGAGGCGCGAGGCGATCACCCAATCGACATGTCCGCGATAGGACTCGACGCGTTCGTCGGGCCGCCATCCTTTCGCCAGACGCAGGCTGACGCCGGCGCTGAGAGTGCTGCTGAAACCATAAACCTATTGCCCGTCCAACTGCCAGGCATAAGGCCGCGCCTGCCTGCCCGGGCCGATCGATCGGAAACCCC
This sequence comes from Brevundimonas faecalis, assembly GCF_040549405.1. Lineage (NCBI taxonomy): Bacteria > Pseudomonadati > Pseudomonadota > Alphaproteobacteria > Caulobacterales > Caulobacteraceae > Brevundimonas > Brevundimonas faecalis. The sequence goes on from NZ_JBEPTF010000001.1 coordinate 536,153, forward strand.
ACGTGGCTATGTGGAGCCAAACAACTAGGCGCCTCTGGTCAGTTCGTGTGGACGGCTTGCGCCAAGCTGAACACGGTATCGGTAAGAGTCGGCGGGCGACAGAGCTATTCAACAAAGCGCCGTCGCCCACAACGGCACTGACCCGCAGCAATCGGCCTATCTAGAACTAACTGTCGGCTGCTGGCGCACCTGCGACATCGCCGCATGGCGAAGCCTGTCTCTTCTGAGACGGTCCGTTTGCCAGATATACCTAGGAGACAGCGATGCGGATGGGCGAGATTCAGGACTGATGAATTCCTCAGATCCCACAGCCCATCAGTGGGGCAAAGAGATCTGAACAGTCCTCCGCTGGCTGGATAGAGCACAGCGGTGTCGGCTCGCCTGGACTAGTGGATCACGGCCTGGCCTTGGTCCGATTGCGTCCGGACCGCGCGGGCGCAAGCCAAGGCGAATACGATCAGCACGACGTAGCCGACCAGGGGAACGAAGAAGGCGGGCGTGACCGCACCCGTCGCATCGGCGATCGCCCCGGCGATCGGGGGCAAAATAGCCCCGCCGATGATGCCGAAGACGAGCAGTCCAGAGGTGGCCGAAGCCGAGGCGCTCGACCGTTCCAGGGTCAGGCTGAAGATGGTCGGGAACATGATGGAGTTGAAGAAGCCGATGGCCAGCGCCGCGTAGGCGGCCGTGATGCCGTCTGTCTGGGTCACCAGCAGGGCGAGCGCTGCAGCGATCATGGTGCAGGCGGACAACAGATAGCCGGCGGGGATATGCGTCAGAAGCGCGCTGCCGACGAAGCGACCGATCATGGCTGCGCCCCAGTAGTACCAGCCCACCATATGTCCCGCCTCGTGCGGCGCCAGACCGAGGCCTTCCGACGAGCTGATGAAGGGGATGAGCAGGGCGCCGATGGTCACCTCAGCCCCGACGTAGAAGAAGATGGCGGCGGCCCCGAAAACGGCCCAGCCCGAGCGGAAGGCGGCGAGGGGCGACACCATGCCATCATGGGGGCGGTCGGCGACCGAGGCTTCGATCCGTTTGCGGGCTGTCCAGATGAAGACGGCCACAAGGGCGAAGAAGGCGCCGACAGCCAGGAAGGCCAAATCGATCGAGCGCAGGGATTCGCCGCGTGTGGCGGGTGAGATGACGGCGTCGGCGGCGAAGACACCGCCGGTCAGCAGGATGGTCGAGCCGATCACCGGACCGAGGGTGGCGCCCAGCGAGTTGAAGGCCTGGGAGAAGGTCAGTCTCAGGTGGGCTGTCCGGGGCTCGCCCAGAGACGCCGACAGCGGATTGGCCGCGACCTGTAGCAGGGTCACGCCGCTGGCGATGACGAACAGGGACAGGAGCACAAGGGCGTAGACATCGACGATCGTCGCCACCGGAACAAGGATGCAGCCCAGCACCATAGCGGCGAGGGCCGCGATGATGGCGCGGCTGTAGCCCAGCTTAGACAGGACCCAGCCAGCAGGAATGGAGGCGACGCCGTAGGCGATGAACCAGGCCGAGGCCGTCAGCATGGCCTCGGCCGTGCTCAGGTCGAACACGCGCTTCACCGCCTGGATCAGGGGGTCGATGAGCGCCGTGACGAAGCCCCAGGCGAAGAAGAGGCTGGTGACATAGGCGAAGGCCAGGCCGGCGGGCTGGCGTCGAACGGGCTGGATAGTCATCCGGGCGGGTTCCTTCAGATTGGGGGGGGGGGCGAAGCCTAGAGGCAGTCCGCGTTGAACCGCTCTTCGCCGGCCCAGGTGCAGGCGCCGTCGATGCAGTCGATCAGGTTGTGGGAGAAGCTGTTGGTGGAATGGTCGAAGACCTGGAACCACCCGCCGTCGTCCCAGACCGCCGTGGGCATGCCCATGTCCGCGGCGTGGGTCTGGTTGAACCGGCTGTAGAAGAGGCGGACGTTGTTGCAGTTCATGGTCGGCAGCCGGCTGTGCCAGCCGACGCCCCACTCGCCGATGTAGACCGGCATGCCGGCGCCGGTCGTGGAGGCCCAGCGCGCCATGATCTCCATCGGGCCGCGGATGTCGGCGTCAGTCCAGGCGTCGGCGTAGTCGCCCTGGTTGTCGCCCGCGAAGGCCCAGGGGTTATAGTGGTGGAAGGTCGCCATCAGATAGGGATCGCGGCCATCGCCGACCGCGGAGAGGTTTGGCCAGGTCCGGGCCATTTCGTCTGCGCCGAACCACTGGTTGCCGCCGATGATGATGATCCGTTCGGCGTCCCGGGCCCTGATCCTGTCATAGGCCCGCCCGGTCATGCGCCGCAGAACGGCCGGCGACATGGGATCATGGTTGGCCAGGTGGGGTTCGTTCAGGATTTCGAAGATCAGGCGGTGATCGCGGTCGCCGAACCGGTCGCTGATGTCCGTCCACAACTGTTCCAGGACATCGCCGCGGCCGTCTTCCTTCAGACGCTTCTCATGGTGGGCGTTGAGGACCACGTAGAGGCCCGGCTTGGACAGGGCGTAGTCGATGACCGCCGTCAGGGCCGCAAGGCGAGGTGAGGCGAGGTCGATGCGCCCTGTGTCGGGGTCCGCGAGGGTCGTTCCGCCGACATCCTCGGTCCAGGTGACGGGTATCCGCAGGTTGCGAAACCCGCGCGCATAATAGGCGTCGATCTTGGGACGCGCCGCCTCCAGAGTGGGAGGATGCTGGGTGTTGTCGAACATCTGGCCAAGGTTGAACCCCTTGCCCATATGCGCGGCGGCCTCGCGCGCGGTCGACGCCGACAGGCTCTGCGCGATAGACGGGGCGGTGGCCATCGCCGCGGCCGAACAGCCTGGCGCTATGGTCAGCACGGCGGCGCCGAGCATGGCGGCGCGAGCCCAGTTTTTGCTCATCGAATGACCCTCCCCACGCCGTTGTAGAGTCATGATTTTGAAATTGACAGCGCTGTCGTATGTTTTCTATCGCGCCATTCGGACGCCCGCCACGGCAAGCCCGCCCAGCAGGGCGACCCCGGCGGAGACGATCATCAGCATCGACCAGTCGGACCGGTCCGGACCAAGGGCGGCGATGGCCAGCACGGGCGCCAGAATCGCGGGGAGGGTGTTGGTGAGGTTCATCAGGCCGAGATCGCGGGCGGTGTGGCGCCGTGAAGGAAGGATCTGGGCGACGAGAGCGGTGTCCACGGTGGTGTAGAGCCCGAAGCCCAGGCCGTAGAAGACATAGCCGAGCAGGGGGCCTGGCCACTGGGGATAGAAGGCGAAGATCAGAAGCCCCCCGGCGAGAAGGGCGGCCGCCAGCAGGATGAAGGGCTTTCGGCGGCCGAAGCGGTCCGAGATCAACCCTCCGGCGAAGCCCGCCGCCAGGGTCAGGAGCGTCGAGAAGGCGATCAGCCGGGCAAGACCGCTCTCCACGGTCGATCCGGGGAACTGTTCTGCATATCGCGCATGATCGGCGAGGTAGAAGAGCATGTAGGCGCTGACCACGCTTGCCGAGATCTGGAAGCAGAACCGGGACGCCCAGACGAAACCGAAGTCGAGGTTCCGGCCCTTCCCCTGGGGCGAGGCGAGCGCGACGGCCTTCTTGCGCAGACGGGCCGGCGGCGCCTCTTTCCAGACGAGCAGGAGCGGAAGAATGCAGAAGGCCACCAACAGTCCCAGGACGATGAGGCGTGTCGGAATATCGGACAGGAACGGGGCGGCGATCAGAACGCCGCTTGCGGCGCCCATGGGGGCGGCGATGCCGATGAAGGCCGCCACCTGGCCCTTCTGCTCGTGGGGCACTAGGTCGGCGAAAATAGCGTGAAGCGGCGCGAACAGAAGGTTGAAGGCGAACTGGAAGGCCATGACGCCCGCCAGCAGCCCGACTGGCGTTGAGGCTCTGGCGATCAGGCCGTAGGCGAGAAGGACGCCGACGAGACCGCACAGAATCCACGGGCGGCGTCGCCCGAAACGGACCCGGGTGCGGTCGCTGGCCCAGCCGGCGGCGAGGTTGGTGAGGCTGGCGGTCACGGCGCCCCAGAGCGACACAAGGCTGAGAAGGCCGATCTTGTCGGCGGGGGCGAGGGCCTCGGCCTGCATGGGGGTCAGCAGGCTGAGAAGGGGGACGAAAGCGATGAAGGCCCCCACATAGGCCAGGGTCAGAACGGCGATGAAACGGGGGGCGACCCGCGCGGCGGGGGCGGGCTCGACGTCGTCAACAAGCTGCATGACGCGGAACTGTGACGATTGTCACGGGCCTTCGCGAGCGAAATCTTGCGGGTCCATCGGCAATCGCGGCATAGGACAGGTTCGAAGCGGCGACGGGTTGCGTTCGTCAGCAGGGGCGCTGACCAGAATGGCTGCGACAATTTATGATGTGGCCGCCCTTGCCGGCGTTTCCATCAAATCGGTTTCGCGCGTGCTCAACCGCGAGCCCAATGTCAGCGCCGCCCTTCAGGCCAAGGTTCAGGCCGCCGTCGTCAGCCTGGACTACCAGCCGAACCTGTCGGCGCGATCGCTCGCCGGCGCCTCCTCCTATCTGATCGCGGCCTTCGTTGACGCCGATTTGACGCTCGAACACTGGCGCAGCGGACGCGGCAACGACTACCTCAGCCGGCTCCAGTTCGGCGCCCTCGAGGAGTGCCGCAAGGCCGGGTATCACCTGCTCGTCGAACTGGTGGACTATGGCGCTCCCAGCCTTGAGGCTCGGCTCGTGGCCCTGTTGCGGTCGCTGCGGCCCGACGGCGTGCTGCTGACGCCGCCGAACGCCGATGATCCGACCGTGCTGGATGTTCTTGAGCGAACGGGCACGCCTTTCGTGCGGCTGGGTGCGGAACGGGATCTCGGCCGGGGCATGCGGGTCTTCATGGATGATCGTCAGGCTGCGGCGGACATGACCGCCCATCTGATCGGCTTGGGGCATCGCAGGATCGGCTTCGTCTCGGGGCCGGACGCCTATCCGGCTAGTCGGGCGCGACGCGAGGGATATGATCAGGCGCTTCAGGCCCATGGCCTGGTCGCCGAGCCGGACCTTGTGGTCGAAGGCGATTTCACCTTCGCGTCCGGCCGCAGGGCAGGAGAGGCGCTTCTCACGACCGACCCGCGGCCCAGCGCCATCTTCGCCAGCAACGACGACATGGCGCTTGGGGTTCTCAACGCTGCGGCCTCGCTCGGCGTGTCCGCGCCGGGGGGCGTATCGGTCTGCGGATTCGACGATACGCCCAGCGCCATGTTCAGCACGCCCCCCCTGACGACAGTCCGCCAACCCGTCGCGGAGATGGCGGCGGCGGCGACGCGGATGCTGCTGGAAGCGGCCCGGGACCCGGACCGGACCGTCGAAAAGATCGACTACATTCTCGTGGAGCGCGCCTCGACCCAGCCGCCGGGTTGATTTCGGTCCATCGTTGACAGCGCTGTCAAATGAAGTCAGGCTCAAGGTGGGAAACGGGCTCATCGCTAGATGTGTCGTCACGCTGGAGCTCTGAAGAACAGGGCCCACGGGGAGGGAAGACTATGATCTGCTTCAGACAATCGCTTCTGCTCGGCTGTGCCGCACTGGCGATCTCAGCCGGTTCGGCTCTGGCTCAGGACCAGGCCGCACAGCCGACCGCCACGCCGCAGGATGAAACCACCGACCTCGGCGACGTGGTGGTGACGGCCGAGCGGCGCGAACAGTCCCTGCAGGATTACGCCGGGGTGGCCCAGGCGATTTCCGGCAAGGACCTGCGGGCGGTGGGCATCGACCAGATCGAGGATCTGCAGTCGGCGGTGCCGGGCCTGTCGATCTCCAACCAGGAAGGCAACGTCCAGATCTACATCCGGGGCGTGGGCACCGCGAACAACACCGAACTGGGCGATCCCTCGGCCGCGACCCACCTCAACGGCGTCTATCTGCCTCGGCCGCGTGGTCTCGGCGGCATGTTCTTCGATATTGCACGCGTTGAAATCGCCAAGGGACCGCAGGGCACCCTACGCGGGCGCAACGCCGTCGCCGGAACCCTGAACATCATCCCCAACATGGCCCGCCTCGGGGAACGGCTGGGCTATGTCCAGGGCGAAGTCGGCACGCTGGACACCACGGGCTATGAGGCGGCCATCAACCTGCCGATCGGGGATGTCCAGGCCGTACGCCTGGCCGTCTACGGCGTGGATCGCGGCACGGCCTACAAGAATGTCGGGGATGACAAGACGCTCGATCCGACGGGCATCCAGGAGCTTTTCTCCGCCCGCGCCTCCTACCTCTATCAGCCCAATGACCGGTTCAAGCTGAGCCTGATGGGCGACTACGAGTCCGAACGCGGCACAGGCTATCCTGCGACCAATATCCGAAACGGCCTAGTCAACGGCGGAAAGCCGGATGATCTCGAACTGCGCGACGTCCTGTTCCGCGGCCCGCAGGGACTGGTCGAGAACGACAACTGGGGCCTGGCGCTGAACGCCTCCTATGACTTCGGCGGCGCAGTGCTCGAATATTCCGCCAGCCGTCGCAGCGTCGACTACTACCAGGTCAACGCCGCCAACGAGGGCGTCGTGCGCCCCGGCTACGGCGCAGCCAACGTCGACTACGACAACTTCGGCACCCAGTATTGGCTGACCCTGTCGGAGTCCGACATTCACGAGCTTCGGCTGACCTCGTCGCCGGACGCCAGGACCGTCTGGTCTACGGGTCTGTTCTATTTCAAGGAGGAACAGCAGGTCGGCTTCCTGTCCGTCGTCGACAAGGGTCAGTTCTACTCTGGCACGGAGTTCACCTTCCCCGACGTGAAGTCTGACTCCTTCGCCGCCTATTTCGACGTGACCTATCCGGTTTCGGACCAACTGCGCATCAAGGGCGGCTTCCGCTACACAGAAGAGAACAAGTCGCGTAACGGCGTCGGCGGCAACTGGGCGTTGGGCCTGGGTTCGCTGGACTACAACTGCTGCTTCAACTCCCGTCTGGGCACTGAGGGTTTCCGCCCGATCTTCACCGGACGTGAAAGCTATGTCGCGCCGACGCCTGGCAATAATCAGGAAGCGGCCAAGTATTTCATGGGCGCCTTCCGTCCCGGCGCGCGCGACACCTTCCTGGATCAGATCGCCGGCGTCGCCGAGGGCTCGCGTCCGAACGGCACCTGCATCAACCGTCCCGACATCCAGCCTGGCGGCGGCGGTCAGATCTGCCCGGCGGACGGCCAGCACAGCTTCTTCCAGATCTCGGCGCCGGGCGCCCAGAGCGGTTCGTATGAAGACTCGTTCAGCGATTACCGCGTCGGTTTCGAGTACGACTTCACGGACGACAACCTCTTCTACGGGGCGGTTTCCACGGGTCACAAGTCGGGCGGTTTCAACGACACCATCACGGTCAACGGCGTGGCCACCGCGCCGACCTTCGCGCCGGAATCGGTGACCCTGTTCGAACTGGGGACGAAGAACACCTTCCGGCCGGCTAGCGGCCGCATCGATGTGAACGCCAACGTCTTCTACTATGACTACGCGGATCAGGTCTTCCAGACCCTGGTGTCCCTGGGCACCGGACCGGGCGGAGCCAGCGCCGGCTTCTCGCAACAGAACGTCAACGTCGCCCAGTCCACGATCAAGGGCTTCGAGCTGGAGACACGCTTCGACCTGCCGTTCCGCTCGCGCCTGGACATCATCACCGCCTATATCGACGCCAAGGCGGACAGCGGCGCGCTGACGGACACGCGTGGGACCGACTACGGCGACGGCACGCCCAACTTCAACATCGACATCGCCGACAACGACCTGCCCAACGTCTCGAAGGTCAATATCAACGCCCACCTGCAGAAGACGGCGGACCTGTTCGGCGGTCGCGCGGACTTCCATCTCCTGGCCAACTATCGGTCGTCCTACTACCTGAATATCTACAACGAGGCCCCGGTCATCCAGTTTGCCGACAGGCCTTCGGACGCCGCCGGCCAGGCCGCCTATGACGCTTTCAAGGCTTCCATGGCGGGGACGACCGTCAATCCGAATGCGCCGTTGTCCAGTCCCTTCCTGCGCAGCACTTCGGCGCGGGACGGCGGTTTCTGGGCGCGCCAGGAGGGCTATGTGACTGTCAATCTGGGCGCCGGTTGGGAGCCGTCGAGCGGCCGCTATCGCATCGAGGCCTATGTGAACAACGTCTTCGACAAGACGGTCGTCGAGAAGCAACTGGTGTCGGACGAGGTGGTCAACGTCCTCTTCCTGAACCAGCCTCGCACGGCCGGCCTTCGTCTGCGCGCCAACTTCTAGTCTCCTGAACTGGGGCGGCGCTGGTCTTCGGATCGGCGTCGCCCGTTTTTTCTTCAGTACGAGGTCCCGCATGTCAGCGTCCCGTCGATCGCTCGTGTCCGCCATCGCCCTTGCGGCCGTTCTCGCCGGCTGCGCGTCCGCTTGGCCTTCGGCAGCCGAGAACGTCAGCGCCCAGGCCGATCCGGCCGTCTGGCCCAGGGCGGCCAGCCCCCGCGCGATCACAGACGCCCGCACCGAAGCCATGATCGACGGCCTGCTGGCCCGTATGACCCTGGAGGAGAAGGTCGGTCAGATCGTCCAGGCCGATATCGCCTCCATCACGCCGGAGGATCTGGCGCTCTACCCCATCGGGTCCATTCTGGCGGGCGGTAATTCTTCGCCGGGAGGCAATGAGCGGGCGCCTTTGGAAGACTGGGTGGCCCTGTCGCGCGCCTTCAGGGCGGCGGCTGCGGCGCGACCGGGGGCGGCGGTGCCCCTTATGTTCGGCATCGACGCTGTCCATGGACACAACAACATCGTGGGGGCGACGCTCTTTCCCCACAACATCGGCCTGGGCGCCGCGCGTGACCCCGACCTGATCCGGCGCATTGGCGAAGCCACGGCCCAGGAGGTCGCGGCCTCGGGCGCCGACTGGACCTTTGGGCCTACCCTGGCGGTTCCGCGCAACGACCGTTGGGGACGGACCTATGAGGGCTATAGCGAGCATCCGGAAATCGGCGCGGCCTATGCCGGGCCGATGACCCTGGGACTACAGGGCGAACTGGTCGAGGGACGCCCGCTGGCGGCTGACCGGATCGCAGGCTCGGCCAAGCATTTCGTCGCCGACGGCGGCACGCAGAACGGCGTCGATCAAGGCGACGCCGTGATCTCGGAAGCCGAACTGATCGCCATCCACGCCCAGGGCTACGTCCCGGCGATCAATACGGGCGTCCTGACGGTCATGGCCTCCTTCTCGAGCTGGAACGGCGAGAAGATCACCGGAAACCGCTCGCTCCTGACGGATGTGCTGAAGGGGCGGATGGGCTTCGAGGGCTTCGTCGTGGGGGACTGGAACGCCCACGGCCAGGTCGAGGGCTGCAGCAATGAAAGCTGCCCGCAGGCGATCAACGCCGGGCTGGACATGTTCATGGCGCCGGACAGCTGGCGAGGTCTCTACATCAATACGCTGGCCCAGGCCCGGTCGGGCGAAATCCCGGCGGCGCGTCTGGATGACGCCGTCCGCCGCATCCTGAGGGTGAAGGCCAAGCTGGGCGTCTTCGACCGGGATCGCTCGCTTGAAGGACGAACCGACGTTCTGGGCTCACCTGCGCATCGCGCGTTGGCGCGTGAGGCCGTGCGTAAATCCTTGGTGCTGCTGAAGAACGACGGCGTGTTGCCGATCCGTGCAGGCGCTCGCGTCCTCGTCGCTGGGACCGCCGCTGATTCCATTGGTCAGGCCTCGGGCGGCTGGACCGTGACCTGGCAGGGCACGGACATCACCAACGCCGACTTCCCCGGCGGAACGTCGATCTGGGCCGGTCTGCGCGAAGCGGTGACCGAGGCGGGCGGCGTCGCTGAACTGAGCGAAGACGGCGACTACGTGCAAAAGCCTGATGTCGCCGTCGTGGTCTTCGGCGAGACGCCGTACGCCGAGTTCCAGGGGGACATCGAGACGCTCGACTTTGGTCCCGAAGAGCCCCTCGCCCTGTTGCGCCGTCTCAAGGCTGCCGGAATCCCCACTGTCTCCGTCTTCCTCAGCGGGCGTCCGCTCTGGGTCAATCCGGAGATCAACGCCTCGGACGCCTTCGTCGCGGCCTGGCTTCCCGGTACGGAGGGCGGCGGGGTCGCCGACGTGCTGGTCGGGGGCTCGGGTGGGCGCAAGCCTGTCGATTTCACAGGCCGGTTGTCCTTCTCCTGGCCGCGTTCGTCCGATCAGAACGTTCTCAACTTCGGTGACGAGAACTATGCGCCTCAGTTTGCTTATGGCTATGGGCTGAGCTACGCAAAGCCCGAGACTGTCGGCCCGTTGTCGGAAGACGGCGCCGCGACCATCACGAGAAGCAATCTCGACCGATATTTCCGCGACGGACGCGTTCAGTCGCCCTGGTCGCTTCTGCTCCGCGACAGCGGCGGCGATGCGCGGGTGGGGCAGGCGCTGTCGTCGGCCAGTCCGAGAGGGAACCTCTCGGTCCGCTCGACAGACGGAGCAGCCCAGGAAAGCGCCATGGCGCTTTCCTTCTCGGGAGAGGCGGAGGCCGTCATCTTCGGGCCGGCCGTGGACCTGTCTCGCCAGCGTAACGGCGACATGGTGCTTACAGCCGGGGTCAGGCTCGAAAGCCGGGTCGCTGGACCTGTTGAGCTGGGCTTCGGCAAGGATCGGATCGATATCGCGCCGCTGCTGCGTGACGCCAAGATCGGCGAGTGGCGGACGATTAAGATCAGGCTGGCCTGTTTTGACGCTGAGGCGGCAGGTCTGACGGCGGTGGAGACCCCCTTTGTCCTTGGCTCAAAGACCCCGCTCCGTATCTCCCTGGCGGACATCGGCCTCGTTCCCCACGACGCCGAGGCGATCTGTCCCTCGAGCTGAGAAAAGAACTCACTAAAGCGGTGAAGCCATGCGCCGGGACAAGCCCCTTTGGGGCGGACCTAATCGCCAGGGTCCAGGTGAGATTAGGGTGTTGCAATGTATGGACCGGAAGCTGGCCTCGAGGGCTGCCGGCATCTTCTGCTGGCGGCGCAGGGGCTGCCTGGGCCTCGACGACGATGGAATCGACTTCCACGACTGCCGGCGCCGCACCGAGCGACGGGGTCGCGACGGTGACGCCGAGGCCGTCGAGGGTGGAGAGGTCGAGGTAGCCTGACTGGGGCGCAGCGCCTGCAGCGGCAAGGCTCACAATCTTGCCTTCCTGCGCAAGAAGGCCGAGACCATTGACGCCCGTTTGGCGGAAGCTTGGCCTCGCGAGACCAAGTTCGACCGCCGTTGCTTCGAGCTTCTGCGCGAGGCCTATGTGAAGGCCCGCTATTCCGAGCACTAGAGGATTAGCAGCGAGGAACTGGCTTGGCTGACGGAGCGGGTCGGGATCCTCCACGATCTGACGGACCAAGTCTGCAAAGCTCGCCTCGCCGACCTGCGAGGCGCAGTCGCCGCTGACGATTGAGCGTCGGGTTTGCCGTAAGGCCTCCAACCCAATGACTGTTGTTGGCGCAAAGACGCCCGGATTTCGGCTGACTCAGACTCGTTCAATAGGGCGCTCCAGGGAAGTTCAGGCGCTGGCTTATTCCAAAACTACAAGCTGTCACGACCTAATCGTTCCGCACATTTGCGATCGGAATCTGGGCAAGCAGTTGAGCCAGATCCGCCATCCTCGACACGCCCGTCTTGGCCAGAACCGAGCGAACCTGACTGCGCAGCGTCGCCATGGATACGTCGCGCGCCACGGTGATGTCTCGCGGCGTCATTCCCGTCGCCAGCTCACTGACCAGACGGGCTTCGGCCGGACTGAGATCGAACAGGCCGTTGAGCAGTTCCGGCAACGGCGCGGCCTTCCGCTCGAGTAGGGACACCACCATCAAGGCCTGTCCGCCGGCAAAGATATCCTGCGCCGCGCCCCGTACGGGAAGCAGATGGATCAGCAGAGGAGGATGGGACCCGTCCGGCGCGGCGGGAATTGGGATGGACAGGCCGCCCGGCGGCGCATCCCGATTTCCGATCCGTTCCAGCCCTTGCCGGAAAACTTGGTTCCGCGCCCGATCCCGGATGGCGATCCGGCCCAGCGCAGTCGGCGACAGGATTATGCTCAGGCTGTCGAGAAGGGCGTTCGACCCGATGACTTTCCCGGTCGGATCGACTACGGCCGCCGCCAGACCCAGCCGCGCCAAGGTTTCTGTCATGGCGCTGGCGCGTTCCAGGCCCAACCGCGCGGAGATGAACATGGCGCGGTGCAGGTCGGGCCTCAGGCCATCCAGGGCGGCGACCTCGCCAGCGCTGTATGCGCCTTGATCCCGCATCCGCGCCAGTACAAAGGTCACCTGATCGCCGCTAGACAGCGGGATGACAGTCGCCAACCTCTGGCCGAAGCCGCGCGCGGCCAGGGGGGCCCAGACCGCATCAGCGACCGCCTCTTCCTCGCTCAACACATCGTCTACGGAGCTGAATGCCCCGGGTCGTGTATCCAGAGTCCAGCGAACGCTAGGGCTCATCCGCCAAGCATCGGATTGCAGGAAAGCCTCCAGCAGGTCGCTGGTCATGTCGGTGGAGATGCCCCGCGGGCTGAAACGGTCGCTGAATACGAACAGCGAGTTGGATCGTGAGTTCGAGATCCGGTTCATCCCGTCCAACGCCCCTGACCATTTCTCGGGGATCAACGCCGATTCATAGATGTGGTCGAGCAGGGTGTCGGACATTTCTTTTCCGCTGCGCCTGCCCCGCCCTAGGCAGGGGGCGACAAGATGACGGGTAGGAGTTTCGGCGCTGCGCATCCTTCACCTGGATGATGCGACGGTCAGGAGTCGATCCTAGCAGTTTTCCCAGATTTCGCTGGGAGAGTTCGATGATCAAGTTCCAACAGTCACGTGATACGCGCTGGGTGCTCCATGGTGCGGCGGCCGCTCTGGCTTTGGCAACGGTCGCAATGGCTGACACTGCTGATGCGCAGTCCACCTGCAGCCAAGCCGGCTTTGGGGTAAACGAGGATCCCGGCGAGCAAACCACGGAGGGAGAGAGCCAGACCGCCTGTGGTTCTCTCGCGAACACGAACGGCGGTGTCAATGCGACCGCCGTCGGTTACCGCGCCACTGCAAGCGGTGGTAACGGCAACACCGCAATCGGCGGTGAATCGAACGCCTATGGAACGGGCGCAGCCGCAAACACCTCGGTAGGATCTTATTCGACGGCACGGGGCAACGGCAGCAGCAACTCCGCTTTCGGAACGGGCGCGGACAGTTCGGGCGCAGACAGCTCGAACATCGCCATAGGCAGCGGCGCATCGGCGAGCGGCGACAACGGCTCAAGGATCGCGATCGGCACAATCAGCGCCGCTGGCGGTCAGAATGGCGTGGCCATGGGCTTCAACGCCCGTGCGGACGGATCCTTCTCGGTGGCTATCGGGGCCGGCTCGACAGCTACCGAGGCCATGACGTTCTCGGTCGGGTCAGCGGCGAACCGTCGCCGGATCGTGAACGTCGGAAACGGAGCGATCGCTGCAGGCAGCGCCGATGCGGTGACGGGCGACCAACTCTTCAGCACCAATGGCCGCATTTCGGCTTTGGAAGCCGGATCTGGCGCCGCCCTCGGCGTCGCCCAAGCGGCGCAGGCCGCCGCCGAGACGGCCCGGACCGAAGCCGCCTCTGCACAGACAACAGCGAACGGCGCGCTTGCACGGGCCTATATTGCCGAATCCACGGCCATCACCGCTCTCGCCAACGCCGCCACGGCCCAGGAGACGGCCGATACCGCGATCAATCGCGGCGACTCTATGGGGGAAAGCTTGGCCCAAGCTCTCGGCGGCGGCGCGACCTATGACACCATCAATGCCGTGGTGACCGCGCCCAGCTACGGCGTCGGCGGTGTCTTCTACAGCAACGCAGGCGACGCTTTCGCCGCGATAAATGCCACGGGGACCAACCACTTCCGCACCGACGGGTCGCTGGGCCTCGCCCAGGCCACCGGCGTCGGCTCGACCGCAATGGGTGGTGCGAGCGTCGCGTCCGGCAGTCGCTCGACAGCGGCCGGCGCCGGAGCTCAGGCGTCGGGCAATTCTTCCGTGGCGATGGGCGATGCGGCCCGCGCGACAGCCGCCGGCGCGGTCGCCATGGGCCAGAACTCGGCCGCGACGGGCGTGAACGCGATCGCCATCGGCGCTGGCGCGACAGCCACCGGTTCGGTCGCTGTCGGAGCCGAGGCCAGCGCGGCGAACGGCGGCGCGGCATTCGGGGACGGCGCCATCGCCACCGGTCTGAACGCCACCGCCGCAGGGCCAAACGCGCAAGCTTTGGCCGACAACAGCGTCGCCATCGGAACAGGCTCCATCGCCTCCGAGGCCAACACCCTTTCTGTAGGCTCGGCGACCAATCAGCGTCGCGTGACAAACGTGGCGGCCGGTCTAGCGGCGACGGACGCCGTGAATGTCGCCCAGCTTGGGGCTGCGAACGCCTCCGTCGCGGCAGCCTTGGGCGGCGGTGCGACGGCGGGCTCGACCGGCATGATCAGCTCCCCCCGCTATGAGCTTTACATGGGCACGTTTGACAACGTCGGTTCGGCCTTAGTCGGCGTTTCCAACTTTGCGTCGGACGCGCGCCTGGAGGCCCGTCGCGGGATCGCCGCCGCAATGGCGATGTCCTCGGCTCCGATGCCCTCGGCCCCGGGCAGGACCAGCTGGACCGTGAACGCCGCCGAGTTCAACGGGGAGACCGCTATCGGCGGGTCGATCGCACACCGCATCGGAGGTGGGGAGCGGCCGCTCGCCATCTCGGCGGGCTTCTCCCATTCAGGCCGTGAAAGCGCCTTTCGGGTCGGGATGAGTGGAGAGTTCTGACGCGGCTTTCCGAAGTTTGGCACGGACACTGCCACCCTTCTGTTGCGAGTGGGTCGTTTTGGACGATGAGATATTTATCCCTTCGGTGACGGGGCCGAACCAACCCGACATTCTCGACCTAAAGCGGTGCAGGAGGCGACCATGTCAGAAACGACACGAACCGTGGTCCGCGCCAAAGCGGGCGTGAAGCTGGAGCGCGTGGAGCAGGCGGACAAGAACGAGGTCAGTTTCTGGCTGACAACCCATCGTCTCCAGTCGGCGCGCTTGATCTTCAATGAAACGGAAGCGAACCGCGCCTATGCGCTTGAGGTGGAGGCGTTTCTGAAGGATCCGGTCATCCTCAATCTAATGAAGACCGGACACCTCGAAAGCTAAGCCGACTTCTCAGCCTGCCCGATCTCACGTTCAAGCAAATCGCAAAGGCGCAGGGCGGCTTGAGCGTGCTGGTGTTCTCGCGGTGCAGAATCTAGATCGGAGAGAATATTCTCGCTGAGCCCGTGAAGAAACTGATCTAAATTCTTGGCCCAGTCAGGGTCTCGGTGCGCTAGCGTACGACATAGGACCAACTCGAGTACGTCAAGCCTCGCGCGCGTGGCCTCCAAATCTGTGTCCACGTCGCTCTCCTAAGTAGGGGGGTAAGGCTCTCACCATCGAACGCCGGTGTCCACCCTGCTACACCAACCGAAGCATTCGGCGGCCGCCTCGCCGGCTTCAGTGACCGTGAAGTCGGAGGCGCCGTGGACGGCGATCAAGACTTGGATTGATGTCCAACCGGCCGAGGTCCTGTCGAAAACCGCCTTCCACCTCGTCGCCGTGGCCGATTTGGCTCGGAACAGCCCGCCGAGGGGCCTGCGGACCTAGGGATTGGACCGAACCACTCTGGTCGTCGCACTGGAGACCGAAGCCAAGCGGGCGATGGACGAACGCGAGGCCGCCATGGCGGAGATGGCTATGTGCACCACCTACCGCCGAGCTGTCGGCGCGCGGCCGTATGTCGACCGCCCCCGATGTCACGCGAGGGGTCGTATGCGTGCGAACCGGTTTTTGCCCTTTAGGTTGCGTGAGACCAACTGAGCTGGAGGCACTCTTTCGTGTAGCGCCGCTGTAGGAACAAGTGCGCAGCACGCTGCTTCCTTGGTGTGATCAAACGGAGAACACCATGACCGACGTCCAGCAACAACCAGAGCAAAATCCTGACAACGACCAGGATCCCGTCAACCAACCCAAGCCGGATCAGGACAACGATCGGGACACAGGCGGGCAGGACGAGGATCCCGCCAATCAGCCTGAAAATGCGGATAACTTGGACAACGACTGATCCGGATTGAACAAAGGCCTCGCCATTCATGGCGAGGTCCCATCCCCGGAGATGCCAATGCCTGAGGCCAGCCCTTGCACCCAGGTCTGAAGCGCTTGTTCATCCGCCATGCCGCCAGCGAAAACATGAGCTGGAACCTGCGGTTCGTTGTTGCCTCGAGCCCTGCCGCGATAGACCTTCATCGGCACCCACACCTTGGCCAGACCGCTAGGTAGGGCGTTTTCGCGCAGTTCCATGTAGACCGTATCGGCGTTCGTCTCCCGACCGATCTGGACGGCGCCCAACGTCTTCCACAGATCGACGGCGTCCAGGCAAGCCGACCCGCAACGGAAGTCTGTCAGAACGTAGACGTTGCCCTTCATCGGATTTTCCGGGGGGACGGCGTAGGTCGGCGGGGTTTCCTGCGGGGTGTGTTCTCGCCACAGGGGGGCGCCGGCGGCCATCGCGCCCTGCATTCCATCGATTGCATTGTTCGCCCAGGCGATCATCTGGGGGTCGCCGTTGGCCGCTTTCAGTTGATCCCGGAGGGTCCTGAGACCCGCGATGTTGGTTTCAGACGCCCGCCAATCCACACTCTCGATAGGAGCCATGAGATGGGTCGTCGCCCAGTCTCCGCCCCAGAGGGTCAGCGCTAGCCGTGCGCTCCAGTGCGAAGAACCGCCGCCGTTGTCGCGAACGTCGAGAACCACATAGGGAGCGGCGCGTAGACGAGCCTGGTTTTCCGCCGCCTCCGCCAGCAGGGCCGTCAGGGCCGCGTAGGCTTCGGAATTGGGATCGCCGTTGAACGACGGCATCGACAACCATATGCCGCCGTCATCCAACGTCTTCAGGCCGAAAGGAGGCGAAACCCGTTGGGTGAGGGCGGTGCGTCGCGCGCCGAGGTCCTGGGGTTCGATCGCTCGCCAGGTCAGGCGGTAGGATCGTTCGACGCCCTGGACCTCAAAGCGGCACCCCGACATCTCGGGGGTCCACGGATTGCTGGCGCTCATGAAGACCCAATCGCCGAACTGGAGCTTCTGCGCTTCAAGGAACCAGCGACCGCGGAAGGCGCCGACGCGGCGCTCGGCCAGGGCGGCGGCGTCCACGCCGTCGCAGGCGATCAGCTTGGCGCCCAGGGGCGGGCTGTCGCCATCCGCCTCGTCCCGGCTGGCGACGACCTGCTCGGCGCCGTCATAGAGGGTGAGGAAACCCGGCCAGCGCGTCGGGAACCCGCCTGGATTGGTCAGGCCGATGTCCACATGACCGTCGTCAAACCCGGCGATCAGGCCGCGCATGGTCCACCACCAACCGCCGACGTCCGTCGTCGTCTCCGCGCGTTCACGCGCCTCGGTCAAGCCTGCCTCGACGCGCTGACGGAAAGCCGGATTGCGATCGTCGTGCATGCCCGGATGGGTTTCTTCGATGATGCGGCCCACGGCGTCGACATCGTCTTTCAAGGTCGCGGACCAGTCGCGTGGGGAGGTCATCCACTCCGGCGTGGCCTGCTGGGCCCAGACCGGCGGCGCCACAAGCGCCAGGACCGCGGTGCACAGTCCCCATGGCCGCAGATTCATTTGAAAGTCCCTCCATTGGAGCGCGGAAGCTAGAGGGTGCGATTCGAAAAGCAATGACGGTCGGCGCGATGTTGGGGGATAGATGGAGCATCGACGCCGCACGGCGCGGGTTTCTCCTGCCTTGCGTTGGCAGTCTCGCCTTCCCATATCCTATTCGTCGATCTCCTTGCGTAACGCTGCCGCCCTTTGCATTGCGCGCCGAGGTTCAAAGCCGATCCCATTCAGACCCGACAGGCCGACGAGGGGTTTTCCCTGCGGTCAACGCCAGACGGAGGTCTCCAAATGGCTACCGGCACAGTGAAATGGTACAATTCCACCAAAGGTTATGGGTTCATCGCCCCCGATGACGGCAGCAAGGATGTCTTCGTCCACGCTTCCGCTGTTGAAACCTCCGACTTCAGCTCCCTGAGCGAAGGGCAGAAGATCAGCTTTGAATTGGAACGAGACGCCCGGAGCGGCAAGGAATCCGCGGGCCGCCTTACCGTCGCGCCCTAAAATCCCGCCTGGACGATAAGAGACGATCCGGTCGCCGCCGACAGGCGGCGGCCGTGGTCGCTCGGGCCAGGCCGCCTTCCTTCAATCAGCAGGCGGAAGCCGTGTCCGGCGGATATCGACGACCAGCGCTGGTCAGCCGAGACGTTGCGCCGGGAACGTCGCAACCATGCACCTTCCGAGAGGATCCACCCATGAAGCCTCTGTCAGAAATGCTTCCGACAATGAGCGACGCCGACCTGTCGTCGTTGCGTGTCAACGCCGAGCGGTTGATCCAGTTGGGCTTGCCCGGCCAAATCGCCGCCGCTTCCGACGTCCTTCCGCTTATCGATGCTGAAGCGGCGAGGCGAGCCGCGCTTCCTAAACCGCCTTCCGCGCCGCGCGTTCGCGCCCCCAAGAAGAAGGTTGCGCCAGCGACGGGGCACCAGACCGCGCTTCCTCCGCGGTCGTCCTGACGGTGAAGGACGATCGCTTTGTGGGGCCCGCATTGATCGAGGAGAGCTTCGTGCGCCTGTACGCCCATGACTTCATTCAGATGGCCGTCAAATCCGAGCTCGGTCAGGATGTGGATGCGGCGCTTCAGCGACGCTTGGTCGAAGCCCGCTCCCACGCCGCCTTGATGGACGCCCGGAAGGGCTCGGGGCATCTGACAGCGCTCATTGAACGAATACGCGATGAAGCGCCCCGCTTTGACGGACGCGCCATGCTGCGCGGGACCGATCCGGGCATGGCCGCTCAACGGCGTCATCGCTTCCTGACGAAGGTCGCCGATGCGCTGGTTCGACCCATGACCAAACCTTCCTCGTCTCTCCGCGCGATCTCCGTCCCAACTCGCAATAGGTAGGTCCATGGCCGTCGAGACCGTTCATATCGTCCAGACCTATGTGCAGGGCAGGGGCAAGAGCTTGAAGGCCGAGCAGCCGGCGGGCTGCAAGACGGCCGAGGAAGCTCGGAGGAAGGCGGAACGCCTGGCGCCCCTTCGCCTCGGGGTCATCGCCTATTCGGTGTCCGCTGATACCGAGATGGGCGACTATGATGAAAGCCCGACGATCCTCTTCAAGGCCGGCGAACTCCCGCCTCCCTGGTGCGAGGAATGACGGGGGCGGACGCTTGCAGTGACGCTGGCATTCCCGCCTTCGTCACCATCTACGAAACGTCGATCCCCAGACCGACCATGTGGTCGGCGTCATGCGCGGCCCTTCGGAGGGTTCGACCATGACCAAACTCGACGCCGTCGCCGCAACGAAATTACTGGACGGAGGGAGCGCCATCACAATGGCGGCTCATGTCGTCGCCCTCCTCCCTCACGGGGGGCGGCGTGTTCGGCTCATCAACGGCCATGATCTGGATGTGTTGCCCGCGCTTCCTCACGGTCGGGCCGCGACATTGATCGGCGACATCGTGTCCATTCGGCTGGCGCCAGGTCAGCTCCATGGGTGGCGTCTGGTTGAAACGTGAGACGAACCTCAACTTGCAGTTGATCCGCTGATCTTCAGGAGAAGGCACATGCATATCGTCCAGCGCGCGTTCGAGATCGCGGATTCCGACAGGGCCTGCCTGAAGGTCAGCGACATTCTTCAGGCGCTGTTTCAGGAGGGATATGGGACCGGCGGCCGCGTGCATTTCGAGGGAAACGCCATTCGGACGCAGTTGCGCACGCGGATCGAAAAGAGGATCGCCGCAGAGAAGGCCGCTTCCGCGATCTAGGCTCTCATCTTCTCGCTGGATGCAAACCCGGAAGCTTCGGTCTTGCGAAGACGGAAACGCAGCGGCCCGGTTTCTGATGCTGAGGATCGATCAAGAGCCGAGCCGGCGCCAAGGCTGGCCGCTTCGTTCGAATATCTAGCCTGCTATGCGAATAGGCGCCCGTTTGTTTGCCTGATCGTGTTAGAGTCAGTTATCGCTGGCTGACTATTCGGGCGCCGGCGGCAGAGAGAGACCGGTAGCGCACGCCGCACACTCCCGCCTGTGGAGGAGGCTGCATCGTGATTGTCTATCATATCTATCAATTCGGGCTGGCGAGCGAGTTGATCGGCGCGCCGTCGTTGGCGTGCTCTTCCGACGAAGGTGCAATCGCCGAGATGAATTCCAACCGGTATGCCGCTCCAGCGCTGGAACTCTGGCAAGGCCAGCGCCTGCTCGTGCGTAAACACTACCCTCCAGTCTGAAGGAATACGCCGATGGAATCGGAGAACCGACCAAGCGAGGCGGCTGAGCGGGCTGAACGATACGCGCCGAAACCAACTGGAGGCGCGTGGCGGGCCGGCCTTAACGGCGCCGTGGTGGCCCTTATCGGCGTCTATATAGTCGGCAGCTTCTACGATGTGCCGCTTCGCTTCAGTTTTCTGGCGGCCGTGCCGATCGTGATGATTGCTTATCTGGTCGTATATATCGGCTATCGTCGTGCACGCGGGCGCAATCGTAAAGCTCAAGCGGATGAGATGAGGCGCGGTAACGAGGTATTGTAGGAGCAGAGGGTCTTGATCGGGAATATTGACCGTGCGGCCGACGAAAGCGGCGACATGATCAACATCACAGCGACATGATTCCTAAAGGCGACGACCTTGCGGAGCAGCTGCATGGCGAGGGAAAAGGACTCGCAGGAGGCGGGTGGGTCGTTCGAAAGAGAGAGGCGAACAAGGTGTATAGTATTGGAGTGAATCGATCATATAAATCGCCCGCATAATTTTGTAAATCAATAAATTCTCACATATATCTCTTGATGAAATTTAGAGCATATAGGTTTGAGATTACATTAAATTCGCTAATTGCGAGTAGTCTGCGGGATGTTTATGCGATCTTGATTTTTAAATTTGCTAAATTCATATCATTGAGTGATTTGAATGCTGCGTAGAATTTGGGTTCTATTTAAGTATTTATTGCAAAGCTTACCTTCAAATTGAAGAGTTCGTGCCCTACGGCATCTGAAATCGTCATCGACAATGATGCTCCATCGGGCATGACATTGCGATCATTTCTGAGAATGTCGCCGAGCATTCTCACGGCCTGTGCCTGCGCATCTGCCATGCAATCGCAGTCTACCTCCCACTTGGGAACGCTGACAGGTTGGGCGTTCGTTTCAAAGACAAAAGTTGTCATGTAGTGAGAAGCGGTTGCGCCGCCATTCGTTGCATCACGAGCGCCAGGGCACCTAAACTCCATCTGCCGATCATCCGCACCAACCCCTCTCTAGCTGGTCGCTACTGCCCGCAACTCGTTCCATTCCAGCAGTCGAACCGGCCAGGGGGAATGCCCCGTCTCTAGCGAAGCCTTAAAGCTCGACCCCGGAAGACGCTGGGAGTCGTTTGCACTGCCATTAAACGCGGCGTCGAAAATCTAACGCCGCGCTGAAAACGCCGATCCGTCGTCGGGCCTTCGCCTTCCGCAACGAGGCCCGCCCTGGGTTCAGAGAAGGCCTGTTCCGTGCCTACGCCGCTGCCTCGGTCATTTCGCCGGCCATCGCGGCGACGACCAGCAAGCTTCCTCCGACCAGATGGGGAGTGTCGTCTGGAGATACTGGAGGAAGGCAGATGAAGCGCGCGGCCTTTTCGCCATTCCTCAGAAACAGGTGAATTTCGACATGCTCGCTTTGGGCGCTCAGTCTCTCCGCAATGTCTTTGGCGGCCTCTTCAGCGGCGCGTCCCCGCGCAAACATCCGGGGCTCCGTGTCGTCCACACGGACTGCCCAGGCTTTACCAAAGGGTTCAACAACGACGGTTCGCATCGAAGCAGCTCCAGTGAAGATTGAAGGCGGTCGCTATTTGGAGCGCGGCGGCGACCCTTCAAGGGGCTGAATCGCAAAACATAGACGCTTCCCCTTAGGTCCGGCCCGATACCATGGGTGTTCTGACATGCGTTATGGCTCACAGTCGCCCTTCCACGCAGTCATTGAGACCGATTCTGAACTCTGGAACCTGACGCTGGGCCATTGACGTTTCCTTCCGGCTAGGAGGAACCATGACTTTCACTCAGCTCGAACCAACCCTACCGATCCGTGTGGAAGGAAAAGGCGATGGATACGCCTTCGCAGTCATCGACTATGGCCAAGAACACAATCTGATCTGGGTAACGGCCATCAATGAAACCGGCGAAATCTGGTGCGCGCCCAATCCGAAAGTGCGCATGATGACTAACTGGACAATGGGACGCAAAAAAACACCTTCCTCCACTGCTGAGGCTGACGCTGGATCCTGATCCAGCCATTCCTGTGGGGCCGACCACGGGCCAGGTAGGGCACGAAGAAAACGTCGCGCTCAACTCGGGTCCGATGGGCATGACGGCGGTTCAGGGCGTGACCTTCTCGCATTTCTCGAGTTTTTCGGGTGAGCATCATCTCTATTGCCTATGAAGCGCCGTGGCGCTTGAAATGGTCGAGGTCGCCACCGCCTTTTAAGCTGGCCGATCGCTAGGTCGATTTCAGCATAGCTGAATTGGCCCGTCATCAGATCCGTCACCAGATCCACGTCTCGGGCGTCGAGAGTGTAATGCTCGGGCGGCGCCGTTTAGGTTTGCCCTGGAGTGTGTGACGACACCAGAGCTTTGCCCGCCAGCAGGGCGAACTTGAGTCGGGTCTTCTTCATATGGATTTCTCGTCCGCCGTTTGGCGGGCCGACGACGCGTTCTTGCCTTCGTGTTGCGTGAACGCTCGTTCTAATGGGGGAGGTGGTTTCAGGCCCGGGAAGCTCGGCTTCCAAGCCTCCTCTCATGGGGGGCAGTCTGCACGCTATTGCACGAATGAGTAAGGGGGAACGGCAATAACATCAGGTGAGCTCGTCCTGGGTCGAGCAGCGGACCATGGTAGCCTCCTAAAGTCTAGCTTATCAGCATATTTGACTAAGCAAATAAGCTCGCGCGTTTGAGGGATGTCGAGCAGAGGTGAGGGGAGCAATATGTCGGCAATGTGGTCATCGCCGCATTGGCTCGCCCATCAACAGATGTGGCGAATTCCTTTTCAAACACACTTATTCGGAGGCTATCATGCGTGCTCTTGCTATTGCGGCGGCTGCCGCTTTGCTTGCTATCCCAGCTGTGTCCAGCGCACAGACCAACGTAACCGTGACCACCAGCGTCACTGACTTCTGCGGCATCGGATTGGCCAATGTGGCCGGCGGCAATGCGGCCGTCGCCAACGGGGTTCGTCAGAAAGTCACCACTCTGCGTATGTCGTGCAATTCGGCCACCGGCGCCAAGCTGACCTCGAGCGCTCAGAATGGCGACTTCAAGTCTCCGGCCGGGGTCCTGATCAACTACGACTGGGATCTGGTCGTCCAAGGCGTGCCGAGCCTCGGCTTCGCCGCAGTCGACACTTGGCCCGGCAGTCCGGCGATCGTCACCAACTCGGGCGGTTACAGCCAAGCCTTGGCTGACGGCCTCTTCGCGGACCTCTTCCTGAACCTCTGCTACAACGTTCCCGGCGGCCCGGGCGCGGGTGGAACCCAAGGCGATCCGACCAATCCCGGCTCTTCGGGTTGTGCGGCAGCGCCTTCCGGACCTGGTGCGGCTTCGGCGCCCGCTGGCACTTATACGGAAGTCTTCACGTTCGCGCTGAATCCGGCCTGACCGGGAGGCAGGCGGGGAGCCGATGGAGCGGCTCCCCGTTTTTGCGCGCGCCGATCTGCAGGGGGGATACAGTCGTCTGGGCGTCGCGGCGAAGGCTTGCAGCCCGGCGCTAGATAATACGCCGACCGATGATAATGGGTTCGGAATGATCGATCTGAGAATCGCGGTGTTCGCTCGAAAGCCGTTTCTGCCCATCGAAGGAAGCTGGTGGCCAGGCAGGCTGCGGTTTAACCGCTCCAGCCCCTTTCTGCGGTATGGTCGAACTCACCCTTTCCAAGTGAAACGCTGATGCCGTCAACGATCAGTTTGGCTTTTGCCCCAGTATGGGTTTCTTCCATGGCGGCGGAGAGCGCTGCCTCGATGGCGCTCGCGCGATCAAGATAGTCGCCGATATGGCGGGACGCCCGGCGGACTTCCCAAACGCCGCTGCGAGGTTTCACGCAAATCGGCACTTCATCGTTTGATTCAATCGCAGAGGTCTGAGGAAGCGATAGGGGCGTGTTCACATGGGCGCGCACATACGGTCGCTCTTGATTGAGCTTCAGAACCTGATGGACGAAGGCTTCGGCATAATCCTCGGTGTCCGTGTGTTCGTGTTGATAGGACCGCCGTCCTTGGGGCGAGAAGGCCGCCATAATGCGATCTCGAAGCGGTTCGTCGGCGAGAGCTAAATCCGCCAAGAGGAACTGAAGTATGCGCTCATGCGCGAGAACGCGCCGTTCTAAATCCGTGTTCTGAGGGGGCATTGTCTTTGGAAGATGTCAAATCTTCCTCTCGTTTCAGCGCATATCCGAGAAGGCATGTAGGCGCTTATGGTGAAATATAGGGGAGAAAATCTAAGAAACTAGCTTTCAGAGAATCCAAATTCCTAGATTTCTATCGTCGTATTCCCTGTAGATTTAGTGCTGAGGGATCTGAACAACGGTCTTTTGGGAATCGCCAGGGCTTTGGCGCGGCCAATACGAAGGAGCGGATTCGGCGGGCCTATGGCTTGGCTTAGGGATCACCTTCGCGTGTTTTGCAGCGGAACTGCTTCCGGAGGGGGGACGCGGACTACGCGCCAATGGAACGTGCGCCAACAGGGCGCGCTCTCTTTGGTGAGCCTCAGAGAGAAAGAGACGTCATGAACGATCCCAACCCGAGAAAACCTGAACAGGACGATTCCGAGCCGGATCCGGAAGGTTCCGAGCCTCCTCCCCTGGAGGATATCCCTCCGGGCGGAGGCGGAGATGAGATCGGGGAAGAGCGTGTGCCTGAAAAGATGCGGACATCACCTTGAGGCGGAAAATGAAGACGAGCTGACGCCAGATGGATTTATGCCGCTCGAGACAACGCCATAATCTGAGCCAGCCGCGGCGTAAGCGGCGCGCTGAGCATCATTTCTCCGCCCTCGCTGGCCGCCTTGGGTCCGAAGTCGCGCAGCAGATGCTGTCGCACCACTTCCGCCACATCGTCGTCTTCGACGAATTCAGGCCGTTGCATGAGAGCCGTCGCATAGGCGTCGTCGGCGGCACGGTCCCGCGACAAATCGCCCACACGCTCGAAGATGATCGAATAGGCGGTGGGAATGCGTAGGGAACTGCAAGCGGCGATCAGCAGCCCATCCATCAGGACGATCTTCGGCATAGGCACGACGTTCAGAATGAGGAAGGAGGGCACGTGGCGCACGCTGTCGCTGGCGATGGCGAACACCTGCCCTTCGACCGGGGACATGGACCCGCCGTAGCGGATGCCGTCCGCACCGAGTTCGAAGCGAAGCTCGTCGTCCTCGATGCGGATGATCCCATGTTGCTGGCAGAAGCATCCCGGCTGGAACACCGAAGCCTGAGTGGTGCGCCAAAAGCCCTCATAGGCGGTCAGATGCGAATCCACTGCGTTCCGCACCATGTCTTGCAGCGCTCCGGAGAGGCCCGACCCGCTCTTCGTTCTGGCGGCGACGGCTGCGTCCACGCCGAACAACGTCGCGAACTCGGGCAGGCTGCGATCCCAATCGAGAAGCGTCAGACCGGGTCGTTTTTCGGCCAGAAAACGCGTCAGCCGTTCCAGATTGTAAGCGGAGGGCCGCACGCTGCCCGACGCCCAGCGTCCGACCAGCGATTTGTCGACGCCCATTTCCAAGGCCAATCGGCCACGGCTCATGGAGAGCGCTTTCAGCGCCAGGGTAAACCGTTTTGCGAAATCGTCAGGCACCTGACTTACTCGACGATCGCAAAGCGCAGGAGTGGGGCTGAGAGCAAGCGGGTTATGCTCCTTTACGATGTCGGCGGACTGCAAGATCGCCTCCTGGGCAGCTTGATCGCTCTTGGAGCCGACCGGGCGGTCCGGACGCAAGCATCCGACGAGATATCAATGATGACGTATCCGTGCGTGCATCGATCGTATCGTCCGTACCGAAGGGGGCGGTCCAACCGCCGCAAGCTTCGTCGAGGCGCGGGGATCGCCGGTTGAGCATCGGCCGATCGCTTCAGCGGCGCAGCCTGAGTTTTCTTCGAGTCTCCTGTTGCAACCGTTGCATGGAAGCGAGGTCGCACGGCGACGGTCGATGCACCTCGTCTTGCATCGGCGGCGACCTACCGTGGCGGCGTCCGTCGTAGCGCCGTGTTCGTCCGAAATTCGAACCTGATCGCGCCGGGGCGGGGCACCCAATCAGGAACGAAAGATCACCTTCATGGCTTCGCTGTTGCCTCTTTTCCCAGCTCCCGTTTCGCGGCGTCGAACGTCGTCGAGTCTGCGACGGACCGTATCTGGCTTTGCTCTAATGGTCGGCTCGCTGGGCCTCACGGTCCTAGCCTCGCCGGCCAATGCCCAATGCGTTGAGAACCCCGCGGACGTCTATACCTGCTCGGGATCGTTAGATGCGACCCAGACCCTGAGCGGGCCGACCGTGTCGATCACGACCACCCCCGGCTTCACCGTCGACACCATCTCGAACGGCGGCGGTTCCAGCTTCGAAGTGAACGGCCAGGGCACGGTCAGCTACATCGATATCGAAGGCTCGCGACTGGCTGGCGGCGGCGCCTATTTCACCTCTGATGCCGGAGACTTGGTCATTGTCTCGAACGGCGAGATCGATTCCGATCTGGGCCTGCAGGGGTTGGGCCTTCAAACGTTGAACGGCGGCGACATCAACGTCACCTGGAACGGACATATCGACAACTCGAGCGGCGAGGGCGTCCGCGTCACTGGCACGGGCGACGTTAACCTGCTGCTGTCGTCGGTCTACGCGCAGGACGGCGGGATCGAGATCAACCAGAACGGCCCCGGCGGGGTGAGCCTGATCGCCACGGGCGACGTGACCAGTGTGAGCGCCCGCGGCGTCGTGGTCACGACGGGTCTGGATTCGACGGGAGACATCTCGTTGGACCTGAAGGGCGTCGCCGCCTCCGGTCGTGGCGTCAATGTCATCAATCGCGGTTCTGGAGACACCTTCATCCGGGCGACAGGTCCAATTTCTGGCGTCCTCGGCATCCGGGTGACGAACGATCCGGGCTCCGGCGAGCTGTTCGTCGATGTCGCAGACCTCAGCGGCGTCGACGCCGCCTTCTTCGGCAACAACTATGGTACGTCCGACACCTTCATACGGACGCGCGACGTGTTCTCCGAGAGCACCGGCCTGCAGACTCACAATGACGCCACGGCGGGCGATCTCACCGTCATTACCCGCAACGTCATAAGCGGCAGCACCGGTATCTCTGTCGCGAACCAGGGAACGGGCGACACCTCGGTGACGGTTGAAGGGAGCGTGGTGTCAGCCGGCGGCGGCGTCTACGCCTTCAATGATCTCCTCGCCCAAAACCTGTCCATTTGGACCCAGGATGTTCGCGCGGAATATACAGGCGTCAGCGCTTCCCAGGACGGGAGCGGGGCCGTCAACGTCAAAACGGATGGGACAGTCGTCAGCCTAGCAGGGACGGCCGTTAAGGTCAGGACCGGTGTTCAGGCTACGAGCGCAACCGTGACGGCGGGGCAGGACGTCATCGGCCGCGATTGGGGCGTGCTCGTCGATCATTCCGGCTCAGGCGGAGTGGTGGTGAACGCCGCCGGCGACATCATCGGTCAACTCGAGGACGGCGTTTGGGTCCAGGCCGGGCCGGCGTCCGGCTACGTGACGCTGGATTTGCAGGGGGTGACGGGGGACGATCATGGCGTCCGGGTCGAGAACGCCGGGCTCGGCGGAACCGTCATCCGGGCGGCGGGCCCCATCCTGTCGAACGAAACCGGCCTCTATGCAGAAAATGAAGCGGGCTCGGGCGAAATGCTCATCGACGTCGCAGATGTGACCGGCATCGACGCGGCGATCGTCGCGATCAGCAACGGCATTTCGAACACCTTCATCCGGACGGGTGATTTGATTTCTGAAGGCACGGCTCTGAGCGTGGACAATGGAGCGTCTGCAGGCGGTCTGACGGTCTTCACGGGCAATGTGTCGGCCAATGCGGCCGGCATCAGCGTTGATAACGGCGGAACCGGCCAGACCTTGGTCGTCGCCGAAGGCGTGGTGACGGCGGTCCAGGGGGACGGGGTCAGCGTCTCGAACAGCCAACTTGGCGAAAGCTTGCGCATCGATGTCGATACGGTGATGGCCGGTGATAACGGCGTGTCCGCCAGCCATACGGGAACCGGCGTCGTCACGGTCAACACCTCGGCCTCGGTCATCGGCGCCGGCGGGGACGGGATCCGTGTCTACGCCGCCGCCCAGGGCACGGGCGTAACGGTGACCGCCTCGGCTGTGACCGGCGGCCAGAACGGCATCGCGGTCAACAACTTCGGCGGCGGCGATACGGTCGTACGGTCGACGGGTTGGGTGGTCGGCGATCAGCAGGACGGCATAGCTGTCAACAACGGCCAAGATGCGGGCGATCTCGTCATCGAGGCCATGCACGCGGTCGGCGCCATGAACGGCGTTTCGGCCCTCAATCAAGGCTCCGGCCAGACCAGAATCACGACCCACGGGCTGGTTCAGGGCGCTGATGCTGGCGTGAACGTCTCTTCCCTGACCGGCGGCGATATCCTGATCAGCAACTTCGGCAGCATCCGCGGCGACCAGGACCTGCCGACCGCGCGAGCGGTGCGCGGCTCCGGCGGGACGATCACGTTCGAGAATGCCGGCGTCCTGCTCGGCACGGTCGAGCTTTGGGGCGACAGCTCGCTTGTAAGCAACGCCGATGTCTGGAATAGCAGCAACGGTGAAAGCCTGTTCTCGGGCGCCGACGACCAGGTGGTGAACCTCGACGGCGGCCTGATCTTCGCGGCCGGCGACGCCTTCACCGCGGAAACCACGCGCTGGACTGGTCTCGAGCGTTTCGACAATGCGGGCGACCTGCGGTTGATCGACGGCGGCGCCGGGGATGCGCTGGAAACCTCGGCGGCTTCCGTCTTCCAGACGGGTTCGATTCTGGCTGTCGACTTCGGCGGCGTGGCCTCCGATGTTTTCCATACCGAGGGTACGCTGGATATCGAGGCCGGCTCCAAACTGGCGCTCAACCAGGTCGGCGCGCTGACGCTGCACCATCGCTATGTGGTCGCCGAAGCGCAGCAGGGCGTGACGGGCGAGTTCGACTTCGACGACCTCTTCCTGACCGCCTTCGCCGGCCTGCGCGACGGCTATACGGCGACCGAGGCCTATGTGGAGTTCGCCCAGCTGCGCGCGCTGGCTGAGGCGGGGCTGACGCCGAACCAGAAGGCCGCCGCAGGCGGCGCCGACAGCTTGCCGGACGGAAAGCCCCTCAAGGACGCCCTGCTGATGCTGCCGTCGGACGACATCGCACGTTGGGCTTTCGATCAACTGTCTGGAGAAGTCCACGCGACCGCTCGCGCGGCGACGTCGGAAGACAGCCGTCTGCCGCGCGATGCGGTGCTGGACCGACTGGCTGAGACCGACCGCTCGGGGGCGGTCTGGGTCCAGGTGTTCGAGGGCGGCGGCGTCAGCGACGGGAATTTCAACGCTGCGCGCGGTGAGCGCGACGTGCGCGGCGTGATGGCGGGTGTTGACCGATCGGTCGGCGCAAACGCCACCTTCGGGGCCGCCATGGGCGTCCTGAAGTCCGAAATCGAGGTCGAACGCCGCGCCAGCGAAGCCGAGGTTGAGAGCATCCACGGTCTGGTCTACGGCGGCGTGAACATGGGCACCTGGCGTGTTTCGGGCGGGGTCGGCTACGCCCGGACCGTCACGGAGACGCGGCGGGCGATCGTCTTCCCGGGGTTCCAGGACACGCCTGAAGCGGATTACGACGGTTCGGTGCTGCAGGGCTTCATGGAAGCCGGTTATCGCATGCCTGCGGGTGATGGCTGGGCCGAGCCCTTCGCCAGTCTGGCGGCAGTGCGTGTGCAAGGCGACGCCTTCGTGGAAAGCGGTGGAGACGCAGCACTGGCGGGTGAGAAGATCAACCACGACGCGGTGATCTCGACCCTCGGCCTTCGGTTCGAAGCCAACCCGACAGGGCGCTTTTCGGTCCGCGGCATGACCGGCTGGCAGCGGAACTGGGGTGATCTGGATCCGGTCGGCCGCCACCGCTTTAACGGCGGCGACGTCTTCGAAGTTCTGGGCGCCGCTCAGTCCGAAAATGCTGCGGTGGTCCGGTTGGAAGCCCGTTGGCGAATGGCGCCGCGCATGGAGTTCGGCCTGGGCTACGGCGGCGTCATCGGCGGACAGGGCGGCGACTACGCGGTCACCGGGGCGTTCAAGGTCGTCTTCTGACGCCTTGGTTCCGGCGGCCGGGTCTTCGTTCCTGAACCCGGCCGGGCCCTCCGGACGGCGCATGGCCGTCCGGAGGGTTCGATGCGTCTCATGATATCGTTGTCTGAGCGAGACGTCGGGCGTTAGGGTCCGGACAGCCGCGTCTGGCTTTCGTGGCCAGCTTTGCGGCAGGGAGGCGACGGTAATGGCAGGGGCTCATCCAGCGGGCGATCCGATACCGCACAGCCTGTTCGACAGCGCCGGCATGAAAGGCCAGGAGGCGCTAGCCACCTGGCGAGAAAGCATGGATGCGATCTATGACGTTCGTCTGTGCGTCGACCACGCGGCATTTCAGGTTCGCGCTGAAGCCTACCATTTTGGCGAGGTGGTGCTCACGGCTTATCGGTGCCTCGCGCAGACTTTCGATCGGTCACGGGCGCGGATCGGACGGGACGGCGTGGATCACTATACGCTCCAATTCTGCCTTTCAGGACGGCATGGTCGGCGTGACGGCGTAAGGGGCTCGGAGGCCGGGCTGGGCGATTTGCTCATCGCCGACCTCGCTCAGCCGCATGCGACCGCCACAAGCGATTTCGACAGTCTTAACCTGACCATTCCCCGCAGGCTCCTGGCGCCGCTTCTCAGCGCCCCGGACGAGCAGAACCTTCGGATCATTTCGGGCTCGGCGCCCTTGGCCGGGTTGTTTCGCAATCATCTGATCGGCTTGTTCGCCGCCGCTCGAACCATGAGCGCCAAGGAAGCGGAGGCGCTTGTCGCTCCGACGCTCGGGCTTGCGGCGGCGGTCCTCAATGCGGCCGCGCCGGAGAATAGGGGGAGGGTGCTCGACCCTATCCTGGCCGCACAGATCCACCGTTTGCTCTCCGACCAGGCGGCGGATCCGACGATCACCGCCGAAGGCGTCGCTGAGCGCTTCGGCATATCTCGCCGCAAGCTTTACTATCTGCTGGAACCGCATGGCGGCTTCACGTCCTGTCTGCGAGAACGCCGGCTTGATCTGGCCCACGCCATGCTTCGGGACCCCATGCAGCGCGGAAAGAGCATTGATGAGATTGCGCAAAGCTGCGGGTTCGCCTGGCGAACCAACTTCGCGCGAACCTTTCGCGCTCGCTTCGGCGTGACGCCTCGCGAGGCGCGCTCTCTCGCGGGTCAGCATGAAGCGCCGCCGACCGGCGATCTGACGAAGCAACACATGTGGGAATGGATTCAGATGTTGCGCTGATGGGGACGATTACCCGAGCGTTTGAGGACGCGGCTATGCAGGTCAGGTCAGCTTACTGGTGGGAGTGCTGCCGCTGATCACGGCTGATGAGCGCTTCGCACTTTAAGGCGCCGCCGCAATCAATCTGTTCATCCCAGATCTGCCGCGCCTGTTAGTGGACATCGACCTCGCCAGAATGGTGTCAGGCCTGGTCCGGCGCCGCGTTTGCGTCGCCGATATCGACGGCGGTTTGCAGACCCCAGCCTCAAGGCGGTGATTTAGCTGTGACGTCCTTGGCAATGGGAAGGAAACGGATGCTCAGCAAGAGTGTCATTTTGTGTAACGACGATACTAATGTAAAATCATGTAAAATCAAATACTTAATTACATTTCGAGCGTGGCCGTATTGACCTGTGAGAGCTAAGGCCAAGGTTCAGTCGGCCTGAACGGGGGGCTGCATTCATGGTCCTGCCTACGTGGCGGGCGTCGGCAGGTCGGACCTCGAGCGAGGCCGTCCTCTTCCGCATGGTGCGTCGTCTTCCTGTCCGAGGCCGAGCCGGAGGCTTGAAGACGTGCGAAACCTGTTTGACCTGATGAAGCGTTCGCTGCTGCGCATGACGCGGATCGCGGCGCCTTTGGCGATCCTCGTGACGGCCGGTTCGGCCTTTGCTGCGGATCTTCAGGTTTCCAACTACAGCTGGACGCCCGACCCGGTGGCCAACGGCGCGACGGCGACCTTCTCCATCCGCGTCACGAACAACGGACCGGAGACCGTCGACGACGCAGTCGTCACGGTGGACGTTCCGGCCCACTTCACCGTCCAGCCCGGCGCCTTCCCCAGCTATTGTGCGCTGAGCGGCGCCGTCGGCTCGCAGA
The DNA here is from genome assembly GCF_040549405.1 of Brevundimonas faecalis. Classification (NCBI taxonomy): domain Bacteria; kingdom Pseudomonadati; phylum Pseudomonadota; class Alphaproteobacteria; order Caulobacterales; family Caulobacteraceae; genus Brevundimonas; species Brevundimonas faecalis. The sequence continues at coordinate 568,513 of NZ_JBEPTF010000001.1, forward strand.
AGCTGACTTGCAGCCTGCCGCCGGCCTTTGTCCCGGGTCTCGGCAACAGCCGAACCTTCGAATATTCGGCCGTGGCGACGACGACTGGCTCGCGCACGACCATGGCACGCATCTCCAGCGTTACAAATACAGACACGAACGCGTCCAATGACAGCTTGAGCGTTTCGCCGGCCGTCCAGACGGGCGCCGACCTGTCGGTGACGAAGACCGACAACGAACCGGACAACTCCATTCCGGGCGGGGGCGTGCTGACCTATACGCTGACCGCCGTCAACGACGGGCCTGATGCGACCGCGGCGATTAGGGTCACGGACAATCTGCCTGCGGCCAGCGACCTGCAGTACCTGTCGGCGAACGGGACAGGTTGGAGCTGTTCGCACGCTTCGGCGGTCGTCACCTGCAACTACACCGGTGCGCCCCGGACGGGGACCCTGCCTCCCATCACGGTCCGGGGCAGGGTCCTGGCCAGCGGCGGCACAGTCACGAACAACGCTTTTGTGGGTTTGACCAGTCCGCTGGTCCTGGATCCTGATCCGGCGAACAATGTCGCGACCCCCGTGGTGACGACGATCGAACCAGGCGCGGATCTTGCGGCGAGCAAGACCATGCCGTCGACCGTCATTGTCGGCGACACGGTCAACATCGTCATCGGGGTGCGCAATACAGGTCCTCTGACGGTGGCGGGTGCCAAGGTCGTCGACGTCATCGCGGCCGAATTCGAAATTCAGACGCCGTTGCCGGCGGGATGCGCGGCCGTCGGACAGACCGTCACCTGTACGGCGGGAAGTCTGTCGACCGGCCAGAACCAGACGTTCCCGATCTCGGTGAAGGCGTTGAGCGCCACCGCCGGGACCGCGACCAATTCGGCCGTGACGACGCCGCCGCCCGGGATCACGGATCCGACAGCGGGCAACAACACCGCCAACGCCACCTACCGGATCGTCGATCCCAGCTCGGATCTGAGCATCAGCAAGGTCAAGGGACCCAATCCGGTTTCGGCCGGCCAGGTGATGACCAGCACGATCCGGGTGACGAACAACGGCCCGTCGCTTCTCACCTACGACGCCGCCAATCCGTTGCGGGTGCGGGATGTGGTCTCGGCCAATGAGACCTATGAATCCGTCGATGCGCCCTGGAGTTGCGTCCAGAACGGCGTCGAGATCATCTGCACCCTGGAAGGCCCTGGAACGCTCGCGGTCGGTCAGAACAGGCTTCTGACCCTGCGGACCCGCGCCGGCGCCGGCGCCGACCTGGACCTGACCAACACCGCCTGCACGGGGACGACAGGCGGTTCCGGAGCCTTGCCCGTTGACGGCAACACCCTGAACGATTGCGCCAGCGCCGGCACGCGTTCGACGCCGGACGCTGCGGACCTGAAGATCGTCAAGGAAGTCAGTCTGAACCCGGCGGGACCGTGGAGCCAGGCGCCGGCCCTGGTCGTCGGCGACGCCGTCGACTCCTTCTATATCCGCCTTGTCGTCAGCAACGAAGGCGGCGATGTCGCTCGCACCGTCAATGTCGTCGACAACCTGCCCAACTTCATCGACGGCGGCGGCTTCACGACGGGCTTCTCGGTCGTTTCCGCCACCGAGGGCACGCCTTCCTATACGGCGTCGAACGGTCGGATCAGCTGGTCGGTTAGCAATCTGGCGGCCGGAACGTCCCAGACGGCGATCGTCAGGATCAATCGCCCCGTAGAAAGCGGCCTGTTCAACAATCTCGCCACGGTGACGTCGCCGAACACGACCGAGACCAATCTGGCGAACAACGAATCCACCGCCAGCTACGACATCGTCCCGATCACCGATATCGAGGTGAACGCCAAGTCCGTGTCGCCTAACCCTGCTCAGGTCGGCGTGCCGGCCACCTATACGATCAGCGTGCGCGGCAATGGTCCCAATCCGGCGGCCAACGTCGTCGTGACGGACACGATCGATCCGGCGCGCTTCGAATTCATCGGCAGTCCCACCACCACCAAGAGCGGCGCGACCTGCAGCCTCGCGGCCGTAACGGGCGAGATTTCCTGCAACATGGGAGCGGTCGCACGGGGTGAAGCCTACCAGATCCGTCAGCAGGTTCGTCCGCGCTTCCCCTTCGGCGGCGCGACCTCCGGCTTCCCGATCAGCCATACCAACACCGCCCAGGTCGTCACCCCGACGAAGGACACGAATGCTGCGAACAACAGCAACTTTGTCACTCACAACGTCTCGGCGCCGACCATGGATCTGGCGATCACCAAGCAGGAGCCGAGCGCCGACTTCGACCCCATGCCCTATGGCGAGAACCTGGTTTACGACCTTCGCGTCACCAACTTCGGCCCGTCGCGCGCCAGCAATATCGTCATCACCGACACGCCGGTTCCGCCGGCAGGCTACAGGCTGACCCTGGTCGGCCAGCCTCAGGTCAATCCCGTCGGCGCCACGGGCGGCATGACCCTGTACACGCCGCCAGCGGCGGGCTGCGCCACGGCGGGCTCTGTTATCGAGTGCCGCCTCCACACGTCGGACGCCAGCCGCAATTATCTGGACCCCCTGCGCCAGGTGGTCCTGCGCCTGACCATGAAGGCGGAACCTGTCGATCCGGCGACGCCGCCGCCTTCGGGGCCTCTGACCTTCGAGAACCGCGCGCATGTGGTTTCGCTGGAACAGGACAACACCACGGTCAACCAGGCCGACAGCCAACTGGACAACAACTCGGCCATGCAGACGACGACGGTCATTCCGTCGACCGACCTGGAAGTGGTGGAGAAGACGCGCGTCACGCCGGCGCCGATCCAGATCAACCAGCCGGTCGAGTACCGCATCGTCGTGCGCAACAACGGCCCGTCGCCGACGTCACAGATCCGCGTCTCGGACCAGCTTCCGGCCGGCTGGGAGCGCGTGAACGTCGCCGGTCAGTGGGAAGACGCGGTGGTCGCCGCGGGGACGACCACGATCTCCAATATGACCTGCACGGGCAGCAACAAGATCAACTGCGTCCTGAACGGCGTCTTCCCGGGCAACGGCGATCTGATCACCTTGACCCTGCACGCCAAGGCCAAGGCTCCCTTCACGGGGCCTCTGAACACCAATCTGACGAACACGGCCGAGATCAAGCCGGGCCTCGACGGCTCGAACCAGGAGATCAGCCGCGACACGGTGACGACCAATAATACGGACACGGAAACCACCCAGGTGGTCCAGTCGTCGATCGCGGGCACGGTCTATCGCGACGACAACCTGAACGACGTGGTCGACGGCGGCGAGGGCATGTCGGGCGTGACCTTGACCCTCACGGGGACGGACGCCTTCGGCAATACGATCACGGCGCGCACCGCCGTGACGACGAGCGGCGGCGGCTTCGTCTTCGATCGCCTGCCTGCTGGAACCTATCAGATCGTGGAGACCCAGCCGTCCGGCGCGCTCGACCGCAATGAAACCGCGGGCACGGCCGGGGGGACGGTCAACAACGCCGCCTACGGCAGCACGGCCGCGACCAACACCATCTCGGCCATCGCCCTGCCGGCGAACACGGTGGCCACCGGCTATCTGTTCCAGGAAATCAGCCCGGCCCAGGTTTCCGGCTATGTCTATCGCGACCTGAACAACAACGGCATGCGCGAGGCGGGTGAAACCGGCTTCGCGCCGGCGGACTTCGCTTCGTCGCCGCATATCCGTCTGACGGGGACGGACTATGCCGGGAATACGGTGAACCTGACGGCCTTGGTGGCCGCGGACGGCCGCTACGCCTTCGCCAACGTGCCGCCTTCGGGGGCCGTGGAATATACGGTGACCCAGTTGGTTCAGCCGAACGGCGCGTCCGACGGCTTGGACGCCAACGGCGGGGTCGTGATCGCCGGCTCGCGCGGTCGTGCGGCGCCGGAAGGCTTCGGCATCGGCCTGGTGGGGCCGGCCGCCGACCTGACAGAACGCAACTTCGGCGAACTGCCGACCTCGACCCTGGGCGGCATGGTCTTCCTGGATCCGAACGCCGACGCGGCGCGCGCTTCGACGGAGACGACCGGCCTGGCCGGCGCGATCGTGCGCCTGACCGGAACCAACGACCTGGGCCAGGCGGTGGACTGCTCCATCACCACGACGGCTTCGGGTCAGTATGCCTTTCCCAATGTGACGGACCCTTCGCCGGTCTGCCAGGTCCTGAGACCCGGCGACTACACCCTGGGGATCACGCCTGCGCCGGGTCTGACCCATACGGGCGCCTATGTCGGCGCTCTGGGCGGAACCTCGAACGGGGTGACCGGTCCGAACGCGGCCTCGCCCGGCGCAAGCGCGCTTTCGGTGACGAACATCACGGTCGCCGCCGGTTCGACGGCCTCCAACTATGACTTCGGCGGGACGGGCCAGGGCCTCAGCGGCTATGTCTACATCGACCGCGACGCCAGCGGCCTGCGTGATACGGGCGAGGCGGGCATCCCTGGGGTGACCATGACCCTGTCGGGCGTGACCGCCAACGGACAGAACGTCTGCGACCTGGCGGCCTGCACGGCCGTGACCGACGCCTCGGGCGCCTTCATCTTCCTGGGCGTGCCTGGGGCGAACGCCGCCGGCTACACCCTGACGGAACAGGCGCAGAACACGGCGCCGCTGTCGAACTTCTCCGACGGCCAGGAAGCGGTCGGCAGCGTCGGCGGCGTCGTCGGAAACGACGTCATCAGCGGCATCGTCCTGCCGACCGGCGGCCTGGGCGCCAACTACGCCTTCGGCGAACTGTCGAGCTCTCTGGCAGGCGGCGTCTTCATCGACGCCAATGACGACGGCGTGCGTCAGCCGAATGAAACCGCTCTGTCGGGCGTGACGGTGACCCTGTCCGGTCGGACGGCGGACGGCCAGGACATCTGCGCCTGGCGCGCGGCCCTGGACCCCAGCCGGACCTGCACGGTCACGACCGGCGCGGACGGTTCCTATCGCTTCGACGACCTGCCGAAGGGAACCTATGCCCTGACCGAGGACCAGCCGACCCTGTACGCCGACGGCCGCGAAGGCGTCGGCAGCGCGGGCGGCGCGGCGCCGAACACGATCTTCGACGCCAGCCCGGCGGCCAACGCCATTACCGGCATTGATCTGCAAGCGGGTCAGAAGGGCGTGGACTATGTCTTCGGCGAGCGCGCCGTGGTCATCACCGGGACCGTCTACAAGGATCCGCAGCGTGACGGCGTGAACGGCGGCGGCGAGCCTCCCATTCCCGGCGTGAAGATCGAGCTGATCCAGAACGGCGTGGTCATCGCCACGGCGACGACGGGTTCCGATGGAACCTACAGCTTCATCGACCTGCCCAGCGGGGACTACACGATCCGCGAAACCCAGCCCGACGGCTACGGCTCGTCGACGCCCAATGAGGTGACGGTGAACCTAACGCCGGGCGCGGCCCAGGTCGTGGACTTCGGCGAGACGGTCAGCAGCATGGCGGGCCACGTCTTCGTCGACACCAGCAACGACGGCGTGCGCCAGTCCGGCGAGGCCGGGATCGAAGGCGTGCTCGTCACCCTGACGGGCGTGGATGCGGCCGGAAACCCGGTCACGCGCACCGCGACGACGGATGCGACGGGCGAGTGGTTCATCGACGATCTTCTGTCGGGAACCTATCACTTGGTCGAAACCCAGCCCCAAGGCTACGCCGACGGTCTGGACAGCGCGGGCTCGGTCGGCGGAACGGTCGAGGCGAACGCCGACCGCATCCACGACATCGCCCTGCCGACCGGCGTGGATGCGATCGACTACGCCTTCGGCGAGCGCGGTCAGGGTCTGGGCGGCAAGGTCTATGTGGACGTGAACCTGGACGGCTCGAACGGGCCGGAGGATCGCCCCCTGGCCAATGTGGTGGTCGAACTGCGCAAGCCCTCGGGCGAGCTGGTGGCCACGACCACGACCGGTCCGGACGGTTCCTACAGCTTCGGCGACATCCGTGGCGGCGACTATGTCGTCGTGGAGATCCAGCCGGAGGGTTACGGCGAAGGACCGGAAAACCCTACCAACCGCGTGCCGGTGACGATCTCGCCCGACCAGACGCCGCCGGCAGTCAACTTCGGCGAGCGGACGGGCTCCCTGGCCGGACTGACCTACAACGACACCAACAACAACGGCGTCCATGACGCGAACGAACCGGTCATCGGCGGCGTCGTCCTGACGCTGACGGGCGTGGACGCGCGCGGCGAAAGCGTCACCCGCACGACCGTCAGCGGTCCGGACGGAACCTATCGTTTCACCGATCTGCCGGGCGGGACCTATACGGTCACGGAGACCCAGCCGGACGGCTATGACGACGGCATCGACACGCCCGGCACGTCCGGCGGCGTGTCCGACGGCGGCGACGCCATCACCGGCGTCGTCCTGGCGCCGGCGGCCGAGGCGACCGGCTATCTGTTCGGCGAGCGCGGGGCGGCTGCGGCCATCTCCGGCTCGGTCTGGCTGGACATGAACCACGACCGCGCCCGCGATGCGGGCGAGTCGGCCCAGGCCGACTGGACGGTCGAGCTCTACCTGGGAGACCTGCTGATCGGCACGGCCCGCACCGGCGCCGACGGCGGCTACGCCTTCGCCGGCGTGGCGCCCGGTTCCGGCTACGGTCTGCGTTTCCGTCACCCGCAGAACAATGCGGTCTATGGCGGCGCGCGACCGAACGAGACGGGCGCGAGCTTCGTCGAGGGCGTGGTCTCGGCATCCAACGCGGGCGGCGCGACCCTGACCGACCGCGAGCTGACGGCCATCACCCTGAAGCCGGGCGCGACGATCCCGCAGCAGTCTCTGCCGCTGGATCCGTGGGGCGTGGTCTATGACGCCGTGCGCCGCACGCCGGTTCAGGGCGCCGTGGTCGAGATCAGCGGTCCCGCCGGCTTCGATCCGTCCCTGCACCTGCTGGGGGGCTCGGCCTCGGCGCGCCAGACGGTCGACGCCCTGGGGCTCTATTACTTCCAACTGACCGGATCGGCCCCCGCGGGCGTCTACGCCCTGTCGGTGACGCCGCCCAACGGGACTTACAACCCGATCCAGCCGTCCAGCATCCTGCCGCCTTGCGCCGGACCGCTGACGGTCAACGGGACGCCGGACCCCATGCTGGTCTCGACCAGCAACGGCCCGCCGCCCGTGGGTACGGCCGAGACCTGCGTCACCGGAACCCTGACGACCGGCTATGTCCTGTCGCTGAACCTGACGCCGGGCCTGTCGGCCAATGTCGTGAACAACAACATCCCCCTGGATCCGATCCTGGAGGGCGCGATCGAGGTCACCAAGACGACCCCGATGGTGAACGTGGTTCGCGGCGGCCTCGTCCCCTATGTCATCACGGCCCGCAACACCCTGGCCGGGACGGTGCCGGGCGTGACCCTGACGGACCGTACTCCGGCCGGCTTCCGCTATCGCGAGGGCAGCGCCCGCATCGACGGCGTGGCGGTCGAACCGATCCAGAACGGACGCCTGCTGACCTGGCCGAACCTGACCTTCACGGCAGGCGAGACCAAGCGTCTCGAGCTGATCCTGGTGGTCGGCGCGGGCGTGGTCGAAGGCGAGCACACCAATGTCGCCTTTGCGGTCAATCCGACGGTCGATCAGATCATCTCCAACCTGGCCGAGGCCACGGTGCGAATGATCCCCGATCCGGATTTCGACTGCACCGACATCCTGGGCAAGGTGTTCGACGACCGGAACGGCAACGGTGTTCAGGACGAGGGCGAGCCGGGTCTGCCGGGCGTCCGCCTGGCGACCGCGCGCGGCCTGTTGATCACCACGGACGCCGAGGGCCGGTATCACATCACCTGCCCGATGATCCCGAACGAGGACCGCGGCTCCAACTTCATCGTGAAGCTGGACGACCGGACCCTGCCGACGGGCTACCGCGTCACCTCGGGCAACCCGGAGACGGTGCGCCTGACGCGCGGCAAGTTCGCCCGCCTGAACTTCGGGGCGAGCCTGCACCGCGTGGTCCGCCTGGACCTGAACGGCGACGCCTTCGACGGCGAGGCCCTGCGACCGGAGTTCGAACAGCAGTTCGAGGGACTGATCGCGACCCTGGCCGAGCATCCCTCGGTCCTGCGCCTGGCCTACGCCGTGCGCGGAGAGGATGCGGACCTGATCAGGGATCGCATCGCCCAGGTCCGCCGCCGTCTCCAGGATCGCTGGAACGACGAGCGCGGCCGCTACCGACTGGTCGTCGAAGAGGAGACCGTCATCCCGTCCACCTCTCATGAGGGAGGCGTGCAATGATCCGCGCGTCGAACAAGCTGCTGACCGCCCTGCTGATGGGCGGATCGGCGATCGCTCTGGCCACGGGCGTGCAGGCCCAGGACGCCGCTTCCGGCGAGCGTCAGGTCTATTGCGGACAGGACACGGATCGTCCGTGCGGTCCGGTGGCCGATGACGCGGCGGTCGAGCGTCGCGGCGTCGGCCCCAATCTGGAGCGGACCGATCGCGGCGCCCCGACCCCGTTCCGCGTGAGCGTGGACGGGGAGGGCGGCGACTTGCGCGCCGACCGCCAGCGCCGTCAGGACCTGGCCCTGGCGGGGGCGGACGTCCGCGTCCAGGCCACGGCCTTCGACCTGCGTCCGCTCCTTAGCATCGTGGCCGATCAGCCGGTCGTCCGCGCCGGGGACACGGTGCGTTTCTTCACTCTCAGCAACTATGCGGCCTATATCGACCGTGCCGAGGTGCGCGTCTTCCGTGCCGACCAGAGCGTCGAGGAAGCGCCCCTGACCGTCATCCCGGTACGGATCGGCGACGTGGCCTCATGGACGACGGATCGCGACCTGCCGGGCGAGCATCGCTATCGCTACGTCCTGCGTGTCTACGGCGCGGACGGTCGACATGACGAGACGGCGGCGACGACGCTGGACGTGACCCATGCGGTCAATGTCACCAAGCCGGATATTCACGCCGGGCCTCTGTTCGAGAACATGCGCGTCGTTGACGCCATTTCCGTCAAGGGCGCCGCCGTGACCGTCAGCGGCGAGGTCGAGGACCCCGCTACGCGCGTGACCGCCTTCGGGGCGCCGGTGCCGGTCGACGCCGCCGGCCGCTTCATGATGCAGCAGATCGTGCCCGCCGACACCGCCGCCGTGGCGGTTCAGGTCGCGCGCCCGGGACAGGTCCCGGTCGACCTCATGCGCGAGATCGTCCTGCCGCGCACCGACCGCTTCTTCGTCGGCATCGCCGACGTCACGGCGGGCAAGCGCAGCTTCGACGCCGCCAAGCACGAACTGCTGGGCGACGCGGGCGACCACCGCGACGACTTCATCGACGGTCGCCTGGCCTTCTATTTCAAGGGCGTGGTGCGCAACGACTGGCGCCTGACGGCCTCGGCCGACACGGGCGAGCAGCCGCTGAAGGATTTGTTCGACGGTTTCCTGGAGAAGGACCCGCGCGCGGTCCTGCGCCGCCTGGACCCGGATCGGCACTATCCGGTCTACGGCGATGACTCGATCACCGTCGAGGACGCCCCGACCTACGGCCGCTTCTATGTCCGAGGAGAGAACGAGAACACGCACGCCATGTGGGGCGTGTTCCAGAGCCGCCTGGACGGCAATGAACTGATCCGTCACCAGCGGACCCTTTACGGCGCCGACCTGGGTTGGCGTAGCCTGGCCGTGACCGAGGGCGGCGAACGCAGGACGGAGGTCACGGCCTTCGCCGCCGATCCCGGCACCATCGCCAGCCGCGAGGACTTCGCCTCGACCGGGGGCTCGGTCTACTTCTTCCGCAACCGCGACATCGCCCCGGGTTCGGAGCGGGTCTTCCTGGAGGTTCGCGACAAGGACTCCGGCCTGGTGCTGGAACGGCAGGAACTGATCGCCGCCCGCGACTATGAGATGAACTATCTGCAGGGCAGGGTGGTGTTGCGCCAGCCGCCGCCGATGACGGCGGGCTCCGACGGCTTCGTGCGTCAGTCGTCCCTGGCCGGGAATCCGGTCTGGGTGGTGGCGACCTATGAATACGCGCCGGGCCTGACGCGGCCCGACGCCTTCACCACGGGCGGGCGGGCGCAGCACTGGCTGACCGACCGTCTGCGGGTCGGCGGCAGCGCCTATCATCAGGGCGAGGACCAGGCGTCCCAGGACCTGTTCGGCGCCGACCTGCTGTACCGTCATGCGCCCAACAGCTTCGTGAAGCTGGAGTTCGCCCAGGCGGACGGGCCGGGCGACGGCGCCTATCTGTCCTCGACCGGCGGCTATGACTTCACTCGGGTTCAGACTGAGGCGGATAAGGCCAATGCCGTCAGCCTGACCTTCGCCGCTCAACTGGACGAACTGGGCCTGGAGCGCGACGGCCGTTTCGCCGGCTATTGGAAGGCGCGCGAAGCGGGCTTCTCGGCGCCCGGCGAACTGACCTTCGGCGAAACCCTGGATCAGTACGGCGGGGTCTTCGATGTCGCTCTCAGCGATACGTTGCGCTTCCAGGCCAAGGGCGACGTCACCGACGGCCGTCTGACGGAACGCCATGCGCTCGAAGCCGGCCTGCGTCGCGAGACGGCGGCGGGCTGGTTCGGCTCGGTCGGCGTCCGCTCGGACAAGCAGCAGGGGCAGCGCACGCCCTATAGCCCGCTCTATGTTCCGCCGCCCAGCGAGGGAACGCGGACCGACGCGGCCGTCACACTGGGCTATCGCCATTCGCCCGATCCGCAGTCCAATCTTGAACAGTGGGACGCCCCCTGGGCCGTCTGGACCTTCGTCCAGGCGACCCTGGACCACGACGGCGGCCGCCAGTCGAACGACCGCTTCGGTCTCGGCGGCGAGTACCAGGTCCACGACCGCCTCAAGTTCAAGGGCGAGGTTTCGGACGGCGACATGGGGCTGGGCGCCGATGTCCGCGTCGACTTCCCGATGACGGATCGCGGCAGCCTCTATCTGGGCTATGCCCTGGCGGGAGAAAACCCGGACGCCATGACCGGCGGTCGTCTGGGCCGACTGACGGGCGGCGCCCGTCAGCAACTGGGCCAGAAGACCACCCTCTTCGCCGAGCAGCGCTATGACCATGGCGACGGCCCGACGGGTTGGACCCAGGCCTATGGCGTGGACTTCAGTCCCATCGAGGCCTGGACCTTCGGCGCCCGCTACGAGACCGGCTCCCTGTCCGACGCCTTAGGTCAGGCGATCGACCGCATGGCGATCGGCGCCACGGCCGACTACGGCGGCGAGCGTCTGCGCTGGGCCTCGGCCCTGGAATACCGCAAGGACGAGGGCGACACGGTCGGCGAGCGGACTACGGTCGCCACCCGCAATCAGGTCACCTACAAGGCCACGCCGTCGCTGCGCCTGTTCGCCAAGGCCAATATCTCCCTGTCGAACTCCGACCAGGGCATGGCCATGGACGCCGACTACTACGAACTAGCCCTGGCCGGGGCCTATCGTCCGGTGAACGATGACCGTCTGAACCTGCTGGCCAAGTACACCTATCTGGCCGACCTGCCGTCGCCGGCCCAGGTGGACGCCCTGGGACAGAACCTGGACTACGCCCAGCGCAGCCACATCGCCGCGGTGGACGGGACCTATCAGCTTACGCCGCGTCTGGCGGTCGGGGCCAAGGTGGCCTGGCGTCTGGGCGAACTGCGTCCCTCGCGCGATGAAAGCGCGCCCTGGTTCGACAGCGAGGCGGTCTTCTGGGCCGTTCGCGCCGACTATCAGGTGGTGCGTCGCTGGGATGTCCTGGTCGAGGTGCGCGAACTGTCGATCAAGGAAGCCCACGACAGCCGTCTGGGCGCCCTGGTCGGCGTCTATCGCCACTTCGGCGACCACATGAAGCTGGGCGTCGGCTACAACTTCACCGACTATTCCGACGATCTAGGCGACCTCAGCTATGACGAGCGCGGCTGGTTCGTGAACCTGATCGGCAAGTTCTGATGCGGTGGGGCGCACAGCTGAGATAGACTCGAGCGATAGATGGGCTTTGGCGAACGGTGTGAACCTTCGCCCGCTTTGACCCGGGTATCTTTCAGCATGGACTCTTGCATCTGTCCGGCGGACTGTGATGCGGCATCCTCAGGGGTTCTGATAATTCTGCGCTCTTAGGCGCTGAACATCATGGGAAGTGCGAGGTATCGCCCAAATCCTGCTCCCGCAGCCAAGATCAAGAAAAGAGGTCAGACCCAAAGGCCTGGCCTTTTTTTGTTTGGTTAATTTCCCGCGCGCGAAAGCTCACTGTGACGCAGGGGGTGCAGTGAAGTGTTGGTTGGCAATGGGCTCGAGTATTTGGGTCCTGTCGCCGCATATCGAGTTTGTGCAGGTAGTCCAACGTCTGCTTTTGGCGCAGGCCAGACGGAACGAGAGTAGGATCAACGGGGCAGGGAGGCCGACTCTGGGAGGTTGGCCATCCTTGACGATCGAAGGGCGGATCGAACTCGACGGCGTCCATTTCCGCCATCGTGAGGAGGGGCTCGAGGCGATGCGGCCTAGCGGCATCGACGCCAAATGAGCATCTTGCAGGACAGGCCGCTTCATCAAGGTTTCGTCAGTTCAATGTCGTAGCTTTGGCCAAAGGGTTCGCAGCAACAACAAAATGCCTTCCCATGCCAGCCCAAGCAGGCCGCCGGCGAGGAAAAAAAGGGAAATCAACATCAGCCACCCCATCACCGTCATGGTGTAGAGCGCGCCGCCGATATCAACGCCCAGGACGAGACACGTTTGAGGGTAGCCCTCGTGCAGTTCGCAGCTGTTCAAATCCGCGATGAAGCCTGCAAGCGCGACCGAAGCAAGGGGGGCAATCCCGACTACGATCATGAGTATCTGCGTCAAAATACGTGCGCGGGTGGTCATCTTTGCCTCGATTTCGTCATTGTCGGAGCCAAGCGACTGCCGTCGTACGGTGCTCGCCCCGGCGATCCTCCGAGGGTCGCCGCCGGCTGCGGTCAGTGGGTCGCGGAGGAGCTTGAAACCGGCGATATGCGCTCTGTGAGATTGTCGCTCACATAAATGCTCCATCTGTTCCGATACTGGATGATTATGCGATACTTCGCTGCCTCGTACGAGCCGCAGGGAAGGGTGTTGGCGGCGGCGGGCGCTGGACGCCGCCAGTCGGCTGTTTCGGACGAAGGGCTTCAAGGCGGCGAGCGTGGCGGAGGTCATGAAGGCTGCCGGGATTCAGTAGGGCAGAGGGAAGCGCGCGGCCAAGCGCGCGACGCGCGCGCTGATCGCGGCCCGTTCCTGATCCAGCGCGCCTATACGAACGGCTTGTAGCGTATCGAGGATCAAGCCGGCGATCTGGCGATATTCCTCCGGACCGAAGCCGCGCGACGTTCCCGCCGCGCTGCCGACCCGGATTCCTGATGTCACCATCGGCCTCTCCGGATCGTTCGGGATCGCGTTCTTGTTAAGCGTGACGCCGATAGATTCGAGAGCCTTTTCAGCTCGGTCGCCGGTTACACCCAGAGGCCGGAGATCGACGACGGCGAGGTGGCAATCTGTGCCGCCGGACGTGATGGTCAGACCGCCCTCGGCGAGGGCTTGTGCGAGAATACGGCAGTTGTCCACGACATTGCGTGCGTAGGTTCTAAACCTCGGCTGTAGCGCTTCGCCGAAGGACACGGCCTTGGCCGCTATGACGTGCATGAGGGGGCCGCCCTGAAGGCCTGGGAAAATCGCCGAATTGATCTTCCTGGCCATCTGGGCGTCGTTGGTCAGGACAAAACCCCCGCGCGGACCGCGCAAGGTCTTGTGCGTGGTCGAAGTGACGACATGGGCGAAAGGAACGGGAGAGGGATAGACGCCTCCGGCCACCAGTCCGGCGAAATGCGCCATGTCCACGAGCAGGACGGCGCCGACTTCATCGGCGATCTGGCGGAATCTCTCGAAATCCAGGGTGCGAGGATAGGCCGATCCGCCCGCAATCAGCAGTTTCGGGCGGTGCCGCCGCGCTGCCTCGGCGACTTGGTCCATGTCGATGCGGTGGGTGAGCGGATCAACACCATAGCTGACGACGTTGAACCACCGACCGGACATATTGATCGGGGCTCCGTGGGTGAGGTGACCGCCTGCCTTGAGGTCGAGACCGAGAATGGTATCGCCCGGATCGAGCAGCGCCAGAAAAACCGCCTGATTGGCCTGGCTGCCCGAATGGGGCTGAACATTGGCGTAGGCGCTGCCGAACAACTGGTTCAAGCGATCGACGGCCAGATCTTCGACGACATCTACATTGGCGCAGCCGCCATAATAGCGCCGATGCGGGTAGCCTTCGGCGTATTTGTTGGTGAGGACGGAACCCTGGGCCTCCAGCACGGCCCGGCTGACGAAATTCTCGGAAGCGATGAGTTCAACGGAGGCGCGCTGGCGGTCTGTTTCGTCAGCAATCGCAGCGAAGATGGCGGGATCCGATCGGCAGAGGCTTGCCGCGCCCTCCTCGCCGCTGAGGTGGGGCGGGGCGACGCGATGTGCAAGCAGGGCTTCCATGGCAGATCTCAGTGGCGGCTGTTGGGATCAACCCCCTCTAACAGGCCATCGGTCTGCTTAACCCCTCCATTTTCAATAATAATGGCAGACCACTTTTTGTGGCGGAGGACCTTATTTTCGCATGAGGCCGTGAAACGCGCTGGCGAGCCGCCTGACTGCGGCCTCGAGTTCAGCCGGCGTGTAGGCGGCGAACCCCATCAGAAAACCGGGCAGACCGCGGCCCGACGCATACAGCCCCGATAAGCCCAGCAACTCCACGCCGACGTGACGGGCGGCGTCGATGGCGGCGCGCTCCGACAGGTCGCAGGTCAGCATGCAGGCCATCTGTAGCCCGCCGATCGGAGGGCGGGGCTCGACGAATGGCGAAACATGCTCGCGCAACAGACGAGTGAGGACGGCAAGCCGATCGGCGTAGACGCCCCGCATCGCGCGGACATGGGCGCCGAAATGACCGCCCTCGATGAAGCGGGCGAGCGTCAACTGCGCTAGAGAGGCCGTGTGGCCGTCGAGGAGCGTGCGCGCCACCGTCATCGGCTGGACGAGCTGCGGCGGCAGGACGGCGTAACCGATCCGCAGACCGGGGAAGAGGGATTTGGTGAAGGTGCCGATGTAGAGGGTCCGCTCATATGGATCGAGACCCTGGACGCAGGCAGTCGGCCTGCCTTCGTAGTGAAACTCGCTGTCGTAGTCGTCTTCGATGATCCACGCCTGATGACGGGCGGCCCATTCAATCAACGCCAGGCGTCGATCAAGCGTCAGTGTCGCGCCGGTCGGAAATTGATGAGAGGGGGTCAGGAAGACGGCCCTAGCCTTGTGCGGATTGCTCAGGAGTCGATCCACCATGAGGCCGTGACGATCGACGGGGACGGGCAGGCTTTCCAGACCCGCCGCATCAAAGGCCTTCCGCGCGCCATAATAGGCGGGGTCCTCGATGAAGATGCCCTCTCCCGGATCAAGCAGCATGTTGGCGCATAACGTCAGGGCCTGTTGCGAACTGGTCAGGACGATGACCCTATCCGCAGTGGCGCGTGCCCCCCGTTCCAGGTTCACATAGTCCGCGATGGCGCGCCGAAGCGGTGCGGCGCCTTGAGGGTCCCCGTGAAGAAGCGCCTGGGCGCCGGTCTCTTTTAATACCTGTCTCTGCAGGCGTTCCCAGAGCGGGAGCGGAAAGCTGCGCGTCTCCGGCAGGCCTGGCGCAAACGGGAGGGGAGCAAGCTGTTCACGCACGCCGCCGCTGCCGAATACGGCGGCGCCGCGCTTGCTGAGGTTCGGCGCTAGGTTGCGCGTAAATCGGGCGCGCGTCGGAAGGCCGCGACCGGGCCGGAACTCTGTCATCTCCGCCACGAAACTGCCGCTGCCGATGCGTCGGTCGATGAAGCCCTCGGCGTGAAGCTGCGCATAGGCGGTCTCGATCGTATCGCGAGATACCTCGAGCGATAGGGCAAGCGCACGCGAAGCGGGTAGCGGCCTGCCAGGTCCCAACGCCCCGTCAAGGATCAGTTGGCGGATCGCCCGCTGAATCCGCGCGTGGAGCGGCATGGCGGCATGGTCGGGGTGGGCGAGCCAGGCCTTCACGGATTCGAGTTGGGAATGCTTGAACAAGTGGTCTGGGTCTTCTTGGAAAATTGGAAGGATCAAGCAGTCCATTGGGTGGCTAGTTGTCAAGCCTGCCCTCGGCTCCGGGCTCTACGGCCCACATCCCAAAAGAGACTATGTCCCCCTGTTCCAGCTCTTCTCCGCTACGGTGGAGCGACCTCGCTCATCCAGTGATCGCCGGCCTGATCTCCGTCATCGTCAACTATGGCGGAACCTTCATCCTGGTGTTTCAGGCGGCCAGGGTCGCGGGCCTCAGCCCGGAACAGACCGCGTCCTGGGTCTGGTCCGTCTCTATCGGGGTGGGACTGACGGGCCTCTATCTCAGTTGGCGCTATCGTGAGCCCATCATCACCGCCTGGTCGACGCCGGCGGCGGCCTTTCTCGTCACTGCGCTCGCCGCCGCCCCCTACGCGGAAGCGATCGGCGCCTACATGATTTCTGCAGCGGCCTTCGTGGTTCTCGGAATGTCAGGCTGTTTCGACAGGGTCGTCCGACTGGTTCCGCCCGGGATTGCTTCGGGTCTTCTCGCCGGCATTCTGCTGCAGTTCGGCGTCGGAGCCTTTGCCGGGGCGACGATCGATCCTCTGCTGGTCGGAATCCTGTTCCTCGCCTATGTCCTGCTGAAGCGCTTTAGCCCGCGCTATGCGGTCGTCGGCTTGTTGGCGCTGGGCCTTATCTTCCTGGCGGCTCAAGGGCGCATCGATCTTTCCGGGCTCCGGTTCCAGCTGGCGGCGCCTGTTTTCACCAGGCCGGAGTTTTCACTGAACGCCCTCCTGAGCATTGCGCTGCCGCTGTTCCTGATCACCCTGACCGGTCAGTACATGCCCGGGATGCTGGTGCTGCGGAACGACGGCTTCAAGACCAGCGCAAGTCCGATCGTGACAGTGACGGGCCTCGGGTCGTTGATCATGGCGCCGTTCGGGTCTCATGCCTTCAACATTGCGGCTATCACGGCAGCGATCGCCACAGGCCATGAGGCGCATGAAGATCCCTCCAAACGTTGGGTGGCGGGTGTGGCGGCAGGCGCCCTCTATGTACTGGTAGGCGTGTTCGGCGTGACCTTGGCCGCAGTCTTCATGGCCTTTCCGGCTACCTTTATCGTCGCCTTGGCCGGCTTGGCGTTGCTGGGTACGATTGGCGGGAGCCTCGCGCGGGCCATGGCCGAACCGGCGTCTCGTGAGGCGGCGCTGATTACCTTTCTCGCGTCCGCCGCCAACATCAAACTGCTCGGCGTCGGCGGAGCCTTCTGGGGTTTGGTGATCGGGATCGTCGCCCATGCAGCGCTTCAGGTCCCAAGATGCGCCGATGAAAGATCACCAGGGTGATCCCAGTCGTATCGCCCTTGCCTTGGCCATGGACGACCCGTCGGAATGACCAGACCCGCTTCACCGCCTGGATCAGCGGGTCGATCAGAGCGGTGACGAGGCGTCCGAGAAGGGAGGCCGTGCAGAGCCATAGGCTCGCATATTGTGAGCGCCTTATTGGGGCCGTCCGATGTGCGGCGAGGACCCGTGGACGCTAATGGCGGCTAAGCCGACCTGATCGCGATGGCGGACAGGTCGTTGGCCGCCTCGATCGGTACGCGTGACGCTTTCCGCTCGGAATAGCGATCGACCAACTGGCCGCCATGGGCGCGGGTCAGGACGGTGAAGCGCACCAGTTCCTCCATCACATCGACGATACGGTCGTAGTAGCTCGACGGCTTCATCCGGCCGTCGTCGTCGAACTCCATGAAGGCTTTTGCCACGCTGGATTGGTTGGGGATGGTGATCATCCGCAACCAACGGCCGAGCAGGCGCAGCGTGTTGACCGCGTTGAAGCTCTGTGAGCCGCCGGAGACCTGCATGACCGCCAGGGTGCGGCCCTGGGTCGGGCGCATACCGCCCATGTTCAGCGGCAGGTGGTCGATCTGAAGCTTCATGATCCCGGAAATCTGGCCGTGGCGCTCGGGGCTGCTCCAGACCATGCCTTCCGACCAAAAGGCGTGCTCGCGCAGTTCGTGGACGGCGGGATGATCGTCGTAGTCGATCTGATCGGTCAGAGGCAGATCGGACGGATCGAAGATGCGCGTCTCGCAGCCCATGAAGCGCAGCAGGCGCGCCGCCTCCTCGACTGCCAAGCGTGAGAAGGAACGATCCCGCAGCGAACCGTAGAGCAGCAGGATGCGCGGCGGGTGATCGTTCGGACCGAGGCCCAGCGCCGGCTGGCGGGAAAGGTAAGCTTGGTCGAGCGCGGGCAGGTGGCCAGGATCAGGCAGGTCGCGAAGGCGGGTCATTGGGAACGCATATCCTTGGACATGAAGGTCGCGGAGGCGGGACACAGGCCGCTGAACTGCCGGGAGGCGGCGATGGGGGCCGGCGCCGCTGAACGCGGCAGGACGGCGTAGCCATGCCGCTGGAAGAAGGCCGTCGCCGAGGTCGTGAGCAGGTACAGCGCCGTCGCCTTCTCGGCCGCCCTGGCTTCCAGCCAAGTCAGCATCATCGAGCCGTGGCCTTCGCCGCGACGGTTATTCATGACGACGATGGAGCGGATGAAGGCATCCGAGCCGATCTGCTCGAGTCCGCCGTAGCCGATCAATCCGGCGTCGTCCTCGAAGCGGTGGAAGCGCCGACCGGGCTCATGGAGATCATCCGTCGGCAGGCTGGCCTCCTCCAGTGCGGCGATCAGGTCGGGGGTGGGCTTGGGCAACTCCACGACGTTGAATCCCATCAGCAGGCGTCCTTCTTCGGGGCGGTCGCGGGGAAGTAGCGGCGGCCCAACCAGAAGGCGACCGACACCAGCAGGATCAGCACCGGCACTTCGACCAGCGGGCCGATGACCGCCGCGAAGGCGACCGGCGACGCCAGCCCGAAGGCGGCGATGGCGACGGCGATCGCCAGCTCGAAATTGTTGGAGGCGGCGGTAAAGGCCAGGGCTGTGGTGCGCGGGTAGTCCGCCTCGATCAACCGGCCCATCAGGAAGCTGACCACGAACATGACGCAGAAGTAGATCGTCAGCGGGACAGCGATGCGCAGGGCGTCCAGCGGCAGGGCGACCACCTCGCCGCCCTTGAGGCTGAACATGGCGACGATGGTGAACAGCAGGGCGATCAGGGTGATGGGCGCGATGCGCGGCAGGAAGCGCGTTTCGTACCAGTCGTCCCCCTTCCTCGCGACCAGTGCGCGCCGCGTCAGGAAGCCGCCGAGGAAGGGCAGGCCCAGGTAGATCAGAACGGCGCCGACGATGGTCCAGACGCTGACGTCCACCACGCTGCTCTCCAGCCCGAACAGGGGCGGCAGCACGGTCAGGAACAGCCAGGCGTAAAGGCTGAAGAAGGCGATCTGGAAGATCGAGTTGAAGGCGACCAGGCCCGCCCCATACTGGTTGTCGCCGCGCGCCAGCTGGTTCCAGACCAGCACCATGGCGATGCAGCGGGCCAGGCCGATGAGGATGACGCCGGTCATGTATTCGGGCTGGTCGCGCAGGAAGATGACCGCCAGGGCGAACATCAGCACCGGCCCCAGCACCCAGTTCTGGAACAGGGACAGCAGCAGCACGCGCTTGTCGGCGAAGACGCGCGGCAGTTCCTCGTACTTCACCCGCGCCAGCGGCGGATACATCATCAGGATCAGGCCGATGGCGATCGGGACGTTGGTCGTCCCGACCGACAGGCCGTCGATCCAGGCGGGGAGCTCCGGTACAAGCGTGCCCAGCAGCACGCCCAGCGCCATTGCGGCGAAAATCCACAATGTCAGCCATCGATCCAGGAAGGACAGGCGGCGTTTCGGCTGCTCAGCAATCCCGGCGTCGACCATCAGCGGACCCTCCGGCCCTCGGCGTCGACGACCACCTCGCCGTCCTCCTTGGTGAAGGGCTTGAGCCCGTCAGGCGGCAGGAGGTCCAGCACCGCCTCGGACGGCCGGCACAGCTTCACGCCCAGCGGCGAGACGATGATCGGGCGGTTCAGCAGAACCGGATGGGCGTCGATGGCGTCCAGAATCTGGTCGTCGGTCAGATCAGGATCGCCGAGGCCCAGTTCGGCGAAGGGCGTGCCCTTCTCGCGCAGGAGGTTGCGCAGGGAAACGCCAATGCGCTGGACCAAGCCCAGGATCATGGCGCGGCTGGGCGGCGTCTTCAGATACTCGACGACGTGGGGCTCGATCCCGATGTGGCGGATCAGGGCCAGGGTGTTGCGCGACGTCTCACAGGCGGGGTTGTGATAGATGACGACGTCCATGGGGTCCTCAGACGCGGCAGGGCGCGAGGTCGGCCAGCGGCTCGCACAGTTCGGCGCGGCCCTGGCAGCAGTCCTTGAGCAGGAACAGGACCAGCGCCTGGAGGCGGTCCAGGTCAGCCCGGTAGATGATGGACCGGCTGCGGCGCTCGGAACTAATCAGGCCAGCGCGGGACAGGACCCCAAGGTGCGCCGACATGGTGTTGGCAGGCACGGCGAGCGCATCGGCGATCTCGCCGGCGGGCAGGCCAGCAGGTTCGTGGCGCACCAGCAGGCGGAAGGTCTCAAGGCGCGTGGGTTGCGCCAGAGCAGCGAGGGCGAGGATGGCGGTTTCTGATTCCATAATTCCAAGATAATAGAATTATTGGGGGCGTCAACAAGGCCAACCAAAATCTCAGCTTTCGGCGTGGGTCCCCGTGTCCGCAACGAGCGGACTTCATTGAAAAAGGCGGCCTCGGGGAATTGCGCGCTGATTCACTCTGGTCGTTGAGGCTGGAGGTGCAACGGTGATGGGCGAACGGCGGATCGATCTGTCGGCCCTGTTCTACGTGTCGGCTGCGTGCGCGCTGGAAGGGAGGAATTGATAATGGACGTCGATTGTTTTTCCCGGGACGCCAGACATCCAGCGTTGAATTTCGACAGACGGGAAACCGTCATGCCTAAGATTGTTTGGTTGATTGGATCGCCATTCTGCCGCTCTTCCGTGGAGGGTTGCACATCATCAAGGCGCAGACGGCAGAAAGGCTAATGTGCGTGCGCCGCGCGAAGGGGCTCGCCATGCCCAGATATTTCTTTCACTTGCGCCATCTCACTGATCTGGCGACCGACCATCAGGGGATCGATATGGACCTCGAGGCCGTGTCTGCATGCGCCTTGTTCAATGCTCGGAGCATCATTAGCCACGATGCACGGTGCGGGTTGATTGATCTGCGTCCTCGAATTGACGTCGAAGATGAGCACGGCCGACCAGTCCACTCGCTCTCATTCCGCGACGCCGTGACGATCACGAGGGAATAAGGTCGATAGCAGGAGGCGGGGGCGACCCGGCGCACCGCTCAGCCTCGGGGCTAGTTGCACGGCCGGGCCGCGTTCTCTCCCTCGAGAACTGAGTTCAAGCGCCGACAGGCGTCTTTTGGTTCCTGCTCAGATCACCTGAGCGCTGCTATCAGAGATAGAGCGGCGGTCAGGTTTTCAGAGCGACAGCCAGGATAATTCCGCTCAAGACGACGGATAGGGCTTCAAACAGCGTCGGCCGCCAAAGCGAATATGGACTCTTTTTCTTCGACATCCCAAGCCCCCGTTAGATGCTGTTGCAAGGGGCCCCAGGCATCTGCTCCGAGCAAGTGCGTAATTCTACGAGGTTGCGCCGAAGCGGGACTGCATCTGGTTGAGTACCGCTCAGATTGGTTCTCGCGAGCGGGCATTAATCTGCACTTCGTTCTCGCTGCTTTTCCGTCGCTGCCTGCGTAGGCTTATCGTAATCTTCTGCCTCGCGTTTCAACGGCTTAAGAAACAGGCCCTTTTCGGGCGTAAGGCCAATGAGCGCTCCTGACGGACGCGAGCCTGATCAGTCGGTCGTTCCGCAGGCTTGTCGAACAGATATCGTCGCATCTGGCTCAACACCCGAAACCGCGCCGACCCGCTCTCAGCTCTGCCTTCAGCGGGTGTTGACGTTGCGACGGCTTCCTGGTTGCGGCGCCGACCTGGGACGGCGGCTGGGTCTGCGACAAGCGTATGGCGTCTAATCTGGCGGTATCCGGCGAGGCGGTCATTGTCTCTTCTGTTTCTCGCGCCGACCGGCGCGGCCTCTCGAAGGGCGGATCTGACCGATTCCCGGTCGGCTGGCGCAACCGCTCAATCGACTTTCTTCCCCGGCCTGACGGCCTTCCTCGCGAAGCAAGAAAGTCGCTTCTTCCGGTCCTTCGCTTCGCTGCGGGGGGTGGCTTCGCTCTCCCTGCGCGCCGTCCGGGCCCCGCTCTCCCGATCGCCATCGAGGCCGCGGCAGGCGTGGCCCGAAGCAAAGGAGAGACTGACATGGCTTCCATCGGCACCTTCACCGCTCAAGGCGACGGCTACACCGGTTCGATCAAGACCCTCACCCTCAACGTCAAGTCGGCGGTGCTGCGGCCCACCGAAAAGACCGACGACAAGGCCCCCGACTTCCGGATCTTCGCCGGGCAGACCGAGTTTGGCGCGGCCTGGAAGAAGACGAGCCAGCAGAACCGCGAATACCTCTCGGTCAAGCTCGACGATCCCAGCTTCCCAGCGCCGATCTACGCCTCCTTGGTGGAGGTCGAGGGCGGACACAGTCTGATCTGGTCCCGCTGACCAGGAACCGCGGCGGCGCGGGACCGCGCCGCCGCGCCTTCTGTCTTACGATCCGTTTCGAGGGGGCGCCATGGCGCGCGGCCTTGCCCGACCGAGCAGGCGTGGAAGCGGAGGGGGGTCGCCTTCAGCCCGCCGTGGGCCGTCTCGAAGGTCGGGTTCGGCGTGTTCCCTCGGCGCGCCTTCTCGCGACGACAGTCAGGCGCGGAAGGCCAGTCGGGGCCCTGGTCGCCTTGGGAGGCGGGGCTCCGGAGAGCGGCTGCGAGGCTCTCCCGAGGCGGGCAGGCGATAGGGGGTGAGCTAAGCGCTTCGCGATGGGCGATGAATAATAACGACGGGCGAGGGGCGAAGGTCCCGCCATCCGGTTGGGGCGCCCTTCAGGGCGGCGGGCGAGCGGCCGGAACCGGCCGCCGAGGGGAGGGCGGGCAGACCCGTAGGCCTGCGGGGCGAAGGGGGGGGCTGTCTAGGGCAGGATAGGCTTTGCGCCGGCAATGTCTGACGGACACCCTCTCCCATGGATCGCCTCTCCCTTCGCGTTACTCCTGATTTGATCCGCCGCTTCGACGCCGCGGCGGCGGATCAGGGCGGACGGTCGCGGTTGCTGCGGCGGCTGATGGAGGGGGCGGCGCAGGGGGCCTTTCCCGAGGGCCCGGCGGCCTCGCCGGAGCCGAGGTCGTGCAAGCTGACTGTGCGGCTGACCGAGGTGGAGATGGCGCTCCTGCAGGCGGAGGCGGCGTCGGTCGGCCTGTCGCGGACCCAGTGGTCCGTGTCCTTGATCCGGCGTCGGCTGGAGGGAAGGGCTCAGTTCACTCCGCCTGAGGCCGTCGCCTTGATCGAGTGCCGGCGCCACCTACGGCGCATCGGCGTCAATGTGAACCAGATCGCCCGCGCCCTGAACACGGCCGTGATGGAGGGGGCGGTCCTGGGGTTGGAGATGGCGCAGCTGGACGCGCATCAGTTGGAGCTTCGCGGTTGGGTCGAGGCGCTCGGCGAGGCCTTTGAAGGCAATCTGGCCTACTGGTCGGAGCCTGTCCCATGAGCGACTTTCGACCGCCCTCAGGGTTCGAGGACGTGCTGCGTCCGCCGGTCGATCTGCGACGGGCGCGGCTGACGCCAGCGGTCTTGGGGCGGATGCGCGGGGCTGGTTATGGGGAGGCCGCCGTCCGGTTCGAGCGCGTCGCGCGGCGTGTCCCCGAGGTGATGGTCAAGATCACCGGGCGGACCCGGGACGGCGCCCACCTGGGCGCCCACCTGGCCTACATCAGCCGCAACGGCGCCCTGGCGCTGGAGGGGCCGGACGGCGAGCGTCTGGATCGGGCCGGGGTGCGCAATCTTGCAGACGACTGGGCCGCCGAGCGGGCGATGGAGCGGGGGCGACGACGGGATGCGCCGGCCTCGCTTTCGGTGGTGTTGAGCATGCCGGCGGGAACGGACCCTGGACGGCTGCATGACGCGGCCCGCGCCTTCGCCGGCGAGGCGTTCGGCGATCGCTTTCCCTATGTCTTCGCCCTGCACGACGAGGGGCGTCATCCCCATGTCCACCTCACGGTGCGGATGCTGGGGCGAGATGGTGAGCGGCTGAACCCGCGCAAGGCCGACCTGCAGCTCTGGCGCGAGCGTTTCGCCCATGCGCTACGGGAGCGATCGGTGGAGGCGGAGGCGACGCCGCGTCGGGCGCGCGGGGTGACGCGCAAGGCCGAGCGGACGCCGGTTCGAAAACTGAGGGAGCGGTTCGAGGCGGGGCGGGGTGCGGCGCCGCGGGTGCTGCAAGACGCTGTCAGGGATGCGAGCGAGAAAGATCCAAGCGCGGCGCCCTGGCTGGCGGCGTTGCGGGCGCGGCGAGAACGGATCGTCCGGGCCCTGTCGGCGGAGGCGGTCCGGCTTGGATTGTCGGCGAAGTCGGAGGATCGGCGTACGGCCGAAAAGGTCGTCGACTTCCTCAAGGCTCTGCCGCCGGTTGAGACGCGGCGCGAGGCGATCCAGCGCCGGCTCGAGATTCCGGAGCGTAAGCGGCGGCCGCCGGACGACGGACGGTCGCGGTGATCAGGCGGCGGGCGGCGCGAGGTCGAGGCGCAACGCCTTGCCGATACGTTCGGCGTCCGGCTCGAACACTCCGGCGTCCTCGGCGTAGATCAACCAGTCGCGGACTCGTGCGGCGATCTCGGAGATCAGGCCGAGCGCCTTGCGCCGTTTGAAGCCGCAGTGGGCGCCGAAGATGATGAGGTCCTCAAGATCGAAGTCGTCGCGCTTGCCGTTCAGGCTCATCTGGTGGGCGTTGGTCCAGTCGCCGGACGGGTTCCAGGCGTAGGCGACGTCGAAGGCCGGAGACAGTCTCCAGGCGCCGGAGCGATCCATCAGGAAGGCGATGTTCTTCACGTGGTCGTCCTGGTTGCGGATGAAGAGGTTGAAGACGGCGCGGCGGAACTGCTGTTCGAGATCGACGGCGTCCAGATCGAGTAGGCGGATCGTCTCAATCGCCTGTTCGTAGCTACAGGCGCCGGCGGCGTTGAAGTCGTAGTGACGCAGGGCGGCCAGGGACTGCATGTGGACCTTCTTCCCGGTCGGCGTACGATCGAAGCGACGGGTCATGAAGTGGCTGCGACCGCCTTCGCGGTGGAGGCGGCACTCGGACATGTCGATGCCGGCGTCGCGCGCCATGAGCGAGAAGGCGTATTCGATCATGCCGAACCCTTGCGGATCGGCCAGTTCCTTGTCGCGGTTGTTGCTGACGCCGTCGAACTTCATCAGCCAGTAGCCGAAGCCCGTATCCGCCGAGACCTGTCCGGAGCGGAACTCGCCGGTGTCGGGATTCCAGGCCAGGACGGCTTTGGCGCGAGCGCCGCCGGCGGAGGTGCCGACGCGCAGGATCTCCTCCAGGGCAGCCTGATCGTCCTCGCCGCCCAGTGCGCCGTGCATGTCCTTGCGCATCGACAGAACCTGGCTGGCGAGATCGACCAGTTCGGCGATGTCGAGGCGACGCGAGCGGCGGCTTGTCTGGCCTTGGGTCGGATGGAACTCCAGGGCGCCCATGCCGCGTTCGCCGATATAGCAGAGGCGCTCGACGGGGTTGAAGGAGGCGGCGGTCCGGTTCTGGCGCGCCAGCCATTCATTGATCAGGGCGTTGCCGTACTTGTCGGGCAGGGAGTCGGCCAGAAGGCCGGGCAGGCCCTTGAAGGCGGGTCGGGGCAGTTCCGGAAAGGCGTAGGGCGCTTCGGTCAACGGCATGACCAGGGGCGCGACCTCCCGGGCGCTGAGCGCGAACTCCGGAGTGTACTGGAAGACGCCATAGCCCTCGGCCTCGAGCCAGGTGACGGCGCCGATGTCGCGGCCCCAGAGGCGGATGGCGGCGTCCGTCATTCTTCATCTCCCCAGGTCCAGGGTTCAGCCGGCTTGGCCCCGGCGCCGGTCGCCCGGCGCCGTTCGGTCGCGGCGGCCAGGCGCACCCGATCCACCGGCCGGACATCGACCGGAGGCGCCAGGGTCTCGATGCGGTCGCCGAGGCCGAGGGCGTCCATCACGCGCAGCAAGGTGTCGAGAGAGGCGTTCTCTCCGGCCTCGAGACGTCGCAGGGTGTTGATCCCGACGCCTGCGTCCTCGGACAGCTGGCGCTGGGTCAGGTTGCGGGTCAGTCTCTGCGCCGCGAGACGCTCGCCCAGTACTCGGGCGCGCCGTACGAGGTCCGTTTCCGCTTCGGCCATGTTGGAACCCTTATATGGGTGACTGTGAGGGTATTAAGCACTAGTACCCCGTAAATGGGTGTTTACGTACATTGTTGCGAACAATCCAGTTAAAACCCGTATGTGGGTGTTTGCGAGGATACTAAGGCTCAATCACCCGTATATGGGGTGTTGCGCTTTAAAGCGGCTTGGTACGTATCCTAGCGGCTTCTATCCGTGTTTCGAGGGCGTGACCGTTCGGAGGGTTCACGGTCCCGTCTGAGCGATACAAGCGCCGCGGCGCGGTTCAGCAAACGATGCCGAGCCTCCGGATCCGACACCAGTTTACGGACGACGCCGGCGGCCATCTTCAGGCGTCGATCCAGATCCACGGTCGGCGCCCTGGCGGTGTTCAGCGCGGGAGACGTCTCGCCGGCCGCCTGCCGGTCGCGCTCCCGAGGTCGATATCCTGAAACCTCAAGCCCCTGAGCTCGAGCCTGGATCCAGACATCCCGACGAAAGGCCTCGTCACCCTCCACACGGAGCCGGGTCCAGCCGCGATGGCGGGCCACCTTGAGCATGTCGCCAATCGTGTCCGGATAGGCATGAGGCGTGCTCAGTCGTCGTCCATGATCCCGGAAGGCGGGCTCGGTCGCGCGAGGGTCGCGGAAAAAGGCTTGCGGCCGACCTTGGCGGTCGCGTTCGATCAGATAGCGGTCGAGCAGGGCGGACGGCATGTCGCCCTTGAGGATGGATCGCTCGCTCTTCTCGCCGTGTCGGGCCCGATCGGGACCGAGATGATTGTCCGGGGCCGGCCCGCCAGTGGCGGGAAGGGGCGCTCTCATGGCTCACGCTCCAGAACGGGAGGGTCGGTCAGGGCCCGATCCAGCCAGGCCTCCATCTCCGCTTCCGAGGCCCCGGCGGCCGGAGGCGGGCAGCCTTCGTCGGTGAAGGCGCGAATGACGGCGTCGAGCTCCATGTCAGTCTCCGGTTGGTCGTGAGGGGGGGGCGCGGCGGTCGAGGGGGAATGGGACGTCGGGGCTGCGATCGGGAGCACGGCCGGGAGGACGGGCGCCGGCCTGAGGCGGCGCACGAAGGTCCGCTCGCGGTAGTAGCGGATCTTGCGGCCCCGAACCGGCGGCAGGCCCGCCTTGAGGATGATCAGGTCGCGGTCCGACAACTGCATCAGTTCCTGGGGCAGCATCAGGGCCCGGCGTTGCTCGGAGACGGTGAGGGTCCGCCGACCGGCGCCCAGACCGCGCGGCCGGCTCAGACTGCGGCTAGCGTAGGTGTAGAAGCCGAGTCGGTCGCTCAGTTCCTGGGCCACGCGGAGCTCCTTGGGCGCGAACACCACCTCCAGCCCGCAGTTGGTCAGGATCTCCTCGGT
The DNA here is from genome assembly GCF_040549405.1 of Brevundimonas faecalis. Taxonomy (NCBI): domain Bacteria; kingdom Pseudomonadati; phylum Pseudomonadota; class Alphaproteobacteria; order Caulobacterales; family Caulobacteraceae; genus Brevundimonas; species Brevundimonas faecalis. The sequence continues at coordinate 596,052 of NZ_JBEPTF010000001.1, forward strand.
GACGTCCGGCCCGTAGAGAGCGCGCAACTGCGACGGGCTCTGGATCACCGGCAAGAGGCGCAGGCCGTATCCGGCGACCCAGGAAAAGGCATGGGCCAGCAGCGGAGCAGGCCCCAGCCGGGCGAATTCGTCGAGCAACACCAGCACCGGCCGGTCTTTAAGGCCGGGGAGGGATCGGCTGCTCAGGTCCACGAGTTGCTGGAACAGCAAGCTGTACAGGGGCGCGACGCGAACCATGTCGGCAGGGCTGGCCCCCAGGTAGAGCGACAGGCCGCCGCGTCGGAGATCGCGCAGGTCGAAGTCGGAGGCGGAGGTGGCGGCGTCGGCGAGCGGGTTGAGCCAAAGACCCATGCGGGTGGTGATCGACTGACGGATCGAGGCGAAGGTGTTTTCGCTGGAGGCGCAGAAGTCCGACAAGGCCGAGACGCAACCGGCGGGCAGAGGGCGGCCCGCCCGGTGGCGGGCCTTGATCAGTTTGGGAAACCGTTCGCGCGGGTCGCCATGGGTGAGCTGACGGAAGATTTCGCCCAGGGTGAAAGGCCGTTCGGCGGTCGCCGCGACCCAGGCGCCGACCCCGATGAATCCGGTTCGCGCCGCTTCTGACCAGAAGGGATCGGTCTGCGGCGGCGTCGGGAAGAGCATCAAGGCCATGCGCTGCAGCTCGTCGAGGACGGCCAGGGCGTCGGCGCGCTCCATGTGGGCCAGGGGGTTGAAGCGGGCGGTTCGGCCGTCGCGGGCGAGCGGGTCGAACAGCAGGACCCTTTGTCCGGCCTCGATCCGGAAGCCGGCGGTGGCGGCGTAGTTCTCGCGCTTGATATCGAGGACCACCACCGAACCCGGCCAGGTCAGGAGGTTGGGGATCACCACCCCCACGCCCTTTCCGGTGCGCGTGGGGGCGTAGAGCATGACGTGTTCCGGCCCATCGGCGATCAGGAAGTCGCCGCCGTCGCGGCCCAGCACCAACCCGGTCTCGGCGCGGAGGCCGGCGCGTCGCTGTTCCGAGACCGAGGCCCAGCGCGCATCCCCGTGCAGGGGGCGACGGCGGGAGGCGATGGCGGCCGCGATCAGGATCATGCCGGCCAGGCTGGCGATGAAGAGGCCGGCGAGGATCCAGCGGCCGACCCGCGGATCGTCGCGATAGTACCAGAACCAGGCGGGAACGCGGGCGGGCTCGACCGAAGGGGAGAGCTGGCCGAGGCCGGCCAGGGCGACGACGGCGGCGAGGCCGAGGAGGAGGGCGATCGTCACGAGCGCGCCCAGAAACAGCGCCGCCGCCCTAGCCGCCGGAGGCGCGCTTGCGATGCGGGTCATGCCAGACCTCCGTCATCAGGTAACGGCCGTCGACCTTCTTCATCTGGACCACGATATCGACCATCAGGTGCAGCAGGCTGCGGATATCCTCGCGGGGCAGGTCGCGGCCCCCTTCGGATTCGCGCACCAGCAGGGTGAGCTGTTCGAAGGCCAGGGCGGCGGAGTCCGCGTGCACGGTGGTGATCGATCCAGGATGGCCCGAGTTGACGGTGCGCAGGTAGAAGAAGGCCGTGCCGTCGCGCAACTCCTGCAACAGGATCCGGTCCGGTCTCATGCGCAGGGCGCTTTCCAGCAGGGCCTTGGGTCCGATCCTCGCGAGACCCTGACCGTCCTTGGCGTAGAGGAGATGGACGGCGTTGCGGTGTGGGACGACGAGTTCGCGCGTGTCCTCGATGGTCAGCAGCCGCTCATCGGCCGGAATCAGCTCCACCAGCCCCTTGGCGAAGGTGGTCTTGCCCGAGCCGGTCGCGCCGGAGATGAGAATATTGCGCCGGCTTTCCACGGCCAGCCGGAAGAAGCCGGGCCAGTCCCGGGCTTGCCGCAGGACCGTGAGGGCGGCGTCCACGGGGTCCGCCTCGTCGCCGGTCATGACCGCCGTCGCAGCGAAAAGGCCTGCGGCTTCGAAGTCCTTGAGGCCCATGTGACGGCTTGTGGGTTTGCGGATCGTCAGGGAGACGGCGCCGCTCGGCACGGCCGGGGGAAGAACGATCTGGCACCGTTCGTTGCCGGGCAGGAGGGTGGAGCAGATCGGGTGTTCGGCGTCGATGTCCTGCCGGGTGAAGGCCGCCGCCGCCACGGCCAGGGTGCGCAACCAGGCCTCGGTCAGTGCGGGGACGCCGCGCCATCGCCATAGGCCGGCGGCTTCAACCCCGACCTCGCCCGGGCGGTTGACGACCAGTTCCGTGACCTCCTCCGGCGCCAGGAAGGGGCGGAGCGGCGCGAGATAGTGGTCGAGGACGGCGGTGTCCTCCATCAGCGCGGCCGAAGGCGATAGACGCCCGCGAAGCTCAGATCCTGGGCGACGAAGATGGAGACCTCGGCCCCCTGCGGCTTGCGTAGCGTCGGCGGAATGCCGATCGAGTTCTGCAGGGCGACCGCGGCGGCGTCGGACGGGACGCGCGCCGAGGCCTGGAAGTCGCCTCCGCCGCCCGCCGCTGCATAGACCCCGTCATCGACGATCGACAAAAGGAGCGCGCCGCCGAATCGGTCCCAGAAACGGGTGTCGATCTCGCCGTCGAAGCCGGAGCGGCCCAGGGCGTCGGTCGCGGGCGAGGCGAGGGCCACCGCCACGCCCGTCGGGGTGACGGCTCGGGTCCAGAGCACGAACAGTCGCCGTCGCCCGGATTCCAGCCCGCCGCGATACTCGCCGAGAACCTTGGTCCCGCGCTCCATGAGAACCACGGCGCCGTTGTCGGAGTAGACATCGCGGGACACCAGGCAACTGACATAGCCCGGCGTGGAACTGTCCATGGCGGTCTGCAGGATGCAGGGCAGGCTGGTTCCAGCGACGATCAGGAGGTTGCGATCGGGGAGACGGCCGGCGTCGGCCTGGCCGATGGGGCTGAGGCGGCGAAGGTCCTCGAGCGAAGAAGGCGTCCGGTGAGGGGCGGCGGGCGAGGGAGTCGTGTGATCGGCGCCGACCGGGGTTCGGCCTGAACGGCTATAGGCCAGCAAGGGGGCCCGCTGCGCGCTCTCGGCCAGGGCGCGCCGCTGGTCCGCCGCCGAGACGCTTGAGGGCGCGGCGGTGCTCGCTCCCGCAGAGCGTTCGATCGCAGGCACAGGATCTTCTCCATCGACCAGGAGCGGCGCATTCGGATCTTCCGCGGCCTGGGCGAGAAGGGGCGGCTCCGGACGGCGGGCCGGCTCAAAGGGCGCGCCGGAGCGCGCCGGTTCGGGGGCAGTCGGGGATTTGCGGTCCCGGGCGTCGCCCCTGTCCCAGGTCGCGAAGAGGAAGACGCCGCAACCGGCGGCGAGAGCGGCCAGGGCGGTCATCTGTCCCTCGTGTCCGCCCAGGCGTCCCGCGATGGGGGAAACGCCACGGTCCTGACCGGTCGGCGGAACATCGGGCTGGTCTGATCTCGTTTGCAGCGGCGGCTCGACGGTCATGGCCGACCTCCCGTGAGCTCGCGCTCGACGGTTGGAGAGGCGGCCCCGTTGGACACGGAGGCGCCGCGGGGATCGAAGGCCTCGTTGAAAATGCATAGCACCGAGGATCCTCGACGCAGGCGCAGACCGCGCGCCGTCCCGTGGATGACGACGAACTCGCCCCGGACGTCATAGGGGATGAGCCGTTCAGCGCCGTCCTCGCCGACCTCGAACAGGGCCGGCAGGGATTGGGCGCCCGGGAAGCGCAGGAGGGTGAAGCGACCGTTGTCGCTCACTTCACTGGGCTGAAGCCGGCTGTCGCCCTGGACCGAATAGGCGAGATTGCGCGGTCCCTGGATCGCACCCTGCTGCAGCTGCAGGCTGATGAGGCGTTGTTCCGCCAGGTCGGCGGATCGAACGAGGGCGGCGGCGGCCCGGGCCTGATCATCCTCGGGGTAGAGGAAACGGATCTGATAGGCGATCGACGCCCGCCCGCCCGGATCCCGCGCGGCCAATTCGAAGGCGTAGTGCCGGGCCTGTCCGGCGCGGTCGGTGACCACGAGAAGATTGGTGGTCTGGTGGCGTTCGCGCGGCTTGAGGAAGAGGACCGAGCCCTCTGCCGCGACCTCCCAGGCCACGCTGTCGCCGATGGCGACGTGCCGGATGGTTTCCTCGGAGGAGAAGATGATCTGGGTCGCGGTCCGGAAAGCGCCGGCCACGCGGTAGACCTCGCCCGGCGCATAGACGAGCTCACGCATGCGCGCATCGGTCGGTTCTCGGGCGAGTGCGGGGTCGGCCAGCGCCAGGGCTGCCAGACCCAAGGCGAGGGCGAGGGTTTTCATCGGATGACCTCCGGGTCGGCGCGATAGGAGACGACCTGGAACCCCAGGGGATTGCGCAGCCGGTCCGCCTCCGTCATCGGCGCGCGGGTCCAGGTGAAGGCTATGGTGGCGATCCAGTCGGTTTCGACGACCTGACGGGCGTGACGGACGGTGCGCCGGAAGCGGACATTGGCGACGTCGGCGTTGATGAAGCCGATGGCGCGGATGGCCACCGCGGCCTCGCCGTCGGGGCCGTAGAGATTCTGAGGGCTCTGAGGGTTGGAGCCTCGGTAGAGATCGGCCCAGCGGGTCTGTTCGCCGGGCGCCGAGAGGATGGACACCATGCGGAAGGCGTCCTCGGCCGCCGGGTCCAGATAGCCTTCCCGGGCGCGCACATATTGGGCGAGGAAGTATTTGCTGACGGCCTCGTCGTAGCGCGCCGGCCCCTGGTCGTCCGACAGACCCCTGACAACGTCCACCGCCCCGGTCGACTGATCGACGCGGATGACGAAGGGCTCGCTGGTCTTCAGCGGCGTCAGGGCGATGACGGCGAGGCTTGAAGCGATCGCGAGCAGGGTGGCGGCCCCGGCCGCGATCCAGGCGAAGCGCCGCGAGCGCAGGGCGGAGGACAGGCGGTCCTGATCCCAGCGCCGGGCCTGGGCGAAGTAGCGTTTCAGCTCGTCGGAGGGGACGCCGGTCATGCGCATCCCCCTGGCCGCGGGATTTCAGCCTCGGCCGCTGTCTGGGTCGGCGGCGACGCCGCAGGGGCGGGCGACAGCACGGAGCCATGGGGGTTGGCGGGTCGTCGAGACGCGCCGTCGCAGGTCGGCAGGGGCGGGGCGGGCAGGGAGGCGCAGCTCCCGAGAAGCACGGCCCACAGGAGGACTGAGGGCAGAGGGCGGCGAAGAGACATGTCAGGCTCCGTTCGGTCGGATGGTTCCACCGCTTCTGGGCGGCTGGCGGCCGGCTTCCTGGGGGGCGCGACCGCCGCCCGAGCCGCCGGCTCCCAGGGTTGCGGCGTTGGCGAAGTCGGCCAGGCCGGCGCTGGCGCCGCCGGCCACGCCCGCGGCTATGGCCGGGGTCTGCAGGAAGAAGATCGCGCCGAGCAGGCATAGGGCGATGAAGATGAGGCCGCCGATCATGGGGTCGGCGCCTTGGATCGAGCCCCATTGATCCCTCACCAGGGAGAGGACGAGCTGGACGATGACGATCATCAGGGCGAAGAGGACGAGGTAGTTCACCGCCTGGCTCAACCAGCCGAAGAAGAAGCGGCGGGTGGCGTCGAACAGGGCGCAGGCGATGAAGATCGGACCCAGGGTCACGAGCAGGGCCAGGGCCAGTTTGGCGACCAGGACCACGCCGAAGCCGAGGGCGGCCGCCAGGGCGCCGATGATGAAGACCGCCGCCGCGATGACATAGGCGCCGGAGTTGAAGGGCGAGGCGTTCCGGGCGATGTCCTCGCCAAGCCAGGCCGCATAGGCGAAGAATTGGTCGAAGGCGGCGCCCACGTTCGGCGCCTCGGCCCCGCTGACGGCGCGGGTCAGGACATTGGGCAGGCCGGTGAAGAGCGGCTCTGTGACGAAGCTGGAATAGGCGGTCGTCGTCGCCAGGGCGTAGACCAAGGCCAGCTTTATCGAGCGGACGGCGAAATCCATTACCGGCTCGCTGATGGCGCCGCGCAAGACGGCGAAGCCATAGAGGATCACATAGAGGACGAGGGCTATTCTCAGCGGTCCTTCAACCTCGGCGATCACGGAGGAAAGACGGCTGCCGAGGAATTCGTTCAGGCGGTCGTCGATGAAGTCATAGCTCGGTTCGAAGACCCGGAACGCCATGTCAGGGCTCCCGAATGGTCTGGGCGTAGGCGGCCATCCGCGCTCCACGTCGAGCCTCGGCCAAGCCCTGGCGAGCGGCGTCGCAATCGCGGTCCGTGCGACCCGCCTCGCAATCCGCAATGACCCGGGCGGCGTCCTGAGGCGCACGCGCGAAGCTTTCGGCGTCGCGTGGCGGCTGGGAACAGGCCGCGAGAATGAGGAGGGCGAGGAAGGCGGTCCGGCGGATCATGGGAAGGCCCGCTCATAGAGAGCCTGGCGCGCCGCCCTCGCCGCTTCCGCCTGTTCGCGGGCGCGCTGTTCCTCCAGTCGGGCTTCCGCAGCCTGGGTCAGGGCCAAGCCCTGAAGGCGGAGCTGTTCGTTCTGGATCAGGGCCTGTTCGGCCGCGAGCCGGGCCTCGAGATCCAGGACGGCGCGGGCGTTGGGGGCGGCGTCCAGGGCCCGGCGGAGGGTTTCCAGGCCTTCGAGCCTCCGGTCTGAGGCCTGGCTCACGGCTTCCCCGATCGCCAAATCCCGGGCTGTCCGGGCCCCGGCGCGTTCGAGGCTGTCGCGATAATAGGTCTCCGCTGTCGCAAGGTCGCCGGACGGCGGGGTGTAGAGGCGGGTCTCGCGGCGGATGGCGGCGGCGCGATCCGCGAGATCGCCGAGCGCCGTCAGGTTTCCTTCCGCCGCCGTCCGCAAGGCGCGAAGGTCAGGAAGGGGGGTGCGGACTTCGGACTGACCGAGGACGCCGGCCAGGGCGTTGACGTCGGAGACGGCGTTCAGGCTGTCGAAAAGGGCCTGGCCCTGTTCGATCTGCGCCTGCAGGACCCGCAGTTGCTGCAGGGCGGTGCGGGCGTCCTCGACAAGTTTGGCGTAGGCGGTCGGGTCGTGGACGATGTGCTGGGCCTGGACCGCGGGGGCTGCGGACAGAAAGGCGGCGCCGATCAGGGCCGCGAGCGGACGTGCTTTCATGAGGCTCTCCTTCGGGCGTGGAAGAGATCGCGCCATTGCGCGTAGTCATCGCCTGTCTCGGCGCGGAGCCGGTCAAGCAGGGCCACGGTCTCGGTGCGGCCGGACAGGATCGCCAGAGCGTCGTCCATGCCGCCAAGGTCGAGTTCGACCACCACGCTGTCGTGCCCCTGCTTGACCAGGAAGCGATGGGACGCGGGCGTCAGGATGTCCCGGACCAGGTGGAACTCGGTCTGGCTCAGGCCGAAGCCGTCGACATAGTCGGTCGCCTGGGCATGGGCGTTGGGGAGGAAGATCTTGGTCGCGCACTGTTCGAGGACGGCGTGGGCGATCGGGGACCTGAGGACGTCGGCGGGCGACTGGGTGCCGAACACCATCAGGGCGTTCTGCTTACGCCAGGTCTTGAGACCGTCCTGGGCGAGATCGGTGAAGGCGGGGTCGCCGAGGACCTTCCAGAACTCGTCGATGTCGAGGATCAACCGCCGCCCGTCCACGCGCTCGGCGATGCGGTGGAAGAGGTAGAGCATGGCGGGGGTCCGGACCTCGTCATGGTCCAGCACCTCGGTTATGTCGAAACCGACGAGCGGGGCCTCCAGGCTCAGGGCGTCCTCGTCATTGTCGAGGACCCAGCCGAGCGGTCCCCCGCGTCGCCAGCGCTCGAGCCGGGCGCCGACGCCTTCCGCGTCGCCCTGGCCCAGAAGGCTTCTCAGGGCGGCTATTGATCTCTGTCGGCGGGGGAGGGCCTCCAGCGCCGCGACGCCGTGATCGATGGCGCGGGCCTGGGCGACCGTCAGGGTTTCGCCCGAGCGGCTGACCAGGGTCCGGACCAGGCGGACCAGGAAGGCGCGATTGCGGGGCGAAGGCGGCAGGGCCTTGAAGGGGGCGAAGCCGGTCGGCTCTCCATTGGCCAAGGCCAGATAGGTCCCGCCGCTGGCGCGCACGAAGATCTCGGCACCCCGGTCCTTGTCGATGAAAATCTGTTGGGCGTCGAAGCGCTCCAGCTGAGCCAGCATGAAGTTCTGCACGACCGTCTTGCCGGAGCCGGACGGGCCGCAGATGAAGCTGTGGCCCAGATCGCCGACGTGGAAGTTGAAGTAGAAGGGCGAGCCCGCGGTCGTCCTCAGGGCCGCGACGGCGGGCCCCCAGTGGTTTCCGGCCGCCTTGCCGACAGGATGGGCGTGGAGGGGGGCGAGCGCGGCGAAGTTGCGCGAGGTGATGGCTGCGGGGCGGGTGCGTCGGGCGAAGGCCCCCGGAAACTGGGACCAGAAGGCGGCCTCGAGGCCGAGGTCTTCACGCGCGACCACCAGGCCTGAATCCGCCAGAAGGGCGCGCGCCTTGGACAGGTGATCCGCCAGTTCCGTCGGCGTGTCGCCATAAATAAGGACCGAGGCCTGGTGTTCGCCCATGACGAAGCGGTTGCTCGTCAGTTCGTCCAGCGCCTCCGACAGTCCGGCGATCTGGGATTCGGCTCGGTCGCGGGCCGAGACCATCTGGTTCTGCTTGCGCTCCATCACAGCCCGGGCGGAGGCCTTGGACAGGAAGGCGAAGGACTGGGTGACGACGAAGCTGAAACGGGCGCTGAGCAGGCCGTTCCATAGGCCCGGACGGGTCGTGGCGGGATATTCCTTGATGGCGAGGACGCCGGCGTAGCGGGCGGCGGCCACGTCCCTCAGCTCGAGGGTTTCGCGGCCGAAGATGGCCCGGGTCGTATAAAGGGCGGCGCCGAGATGGCCGTAGACGATCGGGGCCGGGGATCGGCGTCCCGTCAGGACCAGACCGATGATCTCCATGGGTTCCGAGAACCAGAGGCCGTTCCGCTCATAGAGACCCATTCGGCGCGGAGCGTAGCGGTCCAGATACTGGGCGAGGTCGCGCCCCGCCTCCTCGATCCGGCGTAGAGGGACCAGGGCGGAATCCGGGTCTTCGCGACGAGCAGCGCGCAGGCGTCGCATCAGAGCGGCCGTTCTCCGGGACGGATCGCGGCCCGGGTGCAGGACCAGGGTGACGAAGAGCTCATTGATCCAGAGCGGCTTGGCGGCGGTCCGGGCGTCATAGGCCGCGCCCAGCTCAGTGGCGAAGCCGGATCGGTAACCGGTTGAGGGTTCAAGCGCGACGCGGCGACGGATCAGGTGATGCCAGACGGCGAACTGCTCGTCGGCGAGATTGCGCCAGGCCTGGTTGAGCTTGACGTGCCAGTCGTTGAGGTCGCGGGCGTCCGCGGTCTCGAAGCTCGCGCCCTCGATCCTGAACATCAGCATGAGGGCGCCGCTGTCGAGGGCCACGACATGGTCGTTGAGGTGCCGCGCATAGGGCAGGTTCGATCGGGCGTCCCCCTCACGCCCGAGGCGGCTGGCGCTGATCCCGCCCTCAGCCACGGGTCAGCTCCGCGGCGCGGTGGCGACGGACGAGAGGAAGCGGCGAGGGCGAACTTCCGCCCCAGATGGCGCCGTTGCGCGCCCGCCCCTTGGTGTCGACATAGAGGAAGAGAAGCCGGAAGGCGTTGTGGTCGGTCCGGCAGACGGCGCGAAACACGAGGTGAAGGACGGGCGCGACGAGCAGATAGACCAGGCTGCCTCCAATCAGGAAGACGAGCCCCGAGACGATGACGTTGACCCCCATGGCCTCCATGGGCACGCCCAGGATCATGGCGGGACGCGTGCAGGCCAGGAAGAGCGGGTCTTCGGCTAGGCGCTCCTCAGCCATGTCCGCCTCCGAACAAGAGACGGGCCGCGCCGAGAGCGATGCTGAGGCCGCAGCCCAGGCCGCCCAGGATCTGGGCGAAACGCAGGGGTGAGATCAGCCGTCGGCCAAGCGCCAGTCCGAGGATGGAGGCGGTTCCTGCAGCGCTGAGGACGAGGAGGGAAGCGGCCGGGCTCATCAGGCGCCGCCGGTGATCAGATTGACGATCTCGGCCGCGCCGAAGACGACGATGATGCCGAGCACGACGATGGCGGCGCGCCGGAGATCGAACAGGCCGAACATCCAGAGGATGCCGACCACCACGACGGCCAGCACTGCGAGGAGGCGCGCCGTATTGCCGGTCAGCATGTCGACCACGTTTTGCAGCAGGCCTTCGACATTGGCCGAGGCGAAGGCCGGCTGGACCAGCAGAAGGCTGGACACGCCGACGATGAGGCCGAGGGCACCGAGCCGTCGTGCGCGGGCGGTGTGAGCAGTCATCTCTGACCTCCCTGTGAATGGTCGGTGGATGCGAAGACAAGGCGCTCAGCCGAACGCGCGCGCCCGAAGACATCCCAGGCGGCGACGGACGGCCGCGGCGCGGCGGCAGGCGCCGAAGGCGCAGAGATGTCGGAGAGCGCCTCGACAAGACCCAGGACCTCGGCGGCGGCCTCGACCCTGGCGACATAGCCGTTGCGAAATCCTCGGCTCGGGTGGCCCGTGTTGTATCGCGAGAAGGCGACCCTCAGGCTTTGCTGAGGTGTTTCATTCGGCTGCGGTCGGTAGCCGGCCTGCAGAACCTGAGCGGCGGCCGCGAGGTTGCGGCAGGGATCAAAGGCGGTTTCCGGGGTCAGGCCGAGCCAGTCCAGGTTGTCGCTGTTGATCTGGGCCACCCCCAGATCGAGGTTGGCGCCGCGCTGAAGGAGGTCGCGCGTGATCCGGGCGGCGTCGCCGGCGTCGCGGGGGCGCCGCGCCGGACGCGGACCGCGATTGACGCCTATCGCCAGAGGATCGAACCGGCTTTCCGCATAGGCGACCGCGGCCAGGGTCTCAGGCGCCGTCTGGGGGGCGCAGGCCTGGGCGAGGAGGAGTATGGCGGCGAGGTTCAGCACGTTCGAGCTCCGGCTTGGAGCGCCATTCAGCCTTGCCGGGGCTTCAGCATCGACCCGTTGGTCCCCCGTCGCAGGTCTACGGTGGCGTCATCTCGGACGCATGGCGCGGCGGCCGCGTGGCGCGCCACGGCCTGGATGCGCGTCCTTACGCCCAGACCTCGGCACGCCTCCGCGAGATGTTCGTCGATCGTGCGGGGGGAAAGGCCCAGGACCGCGCCGATCTGGGCGGACGTCAGGCCGTGAGCGGCCAGGTCCAGGCACTGGCGCTGGCGGTCCGTGAGGGCGCTCGTGGGGGATGTGGAGGAGGAGGGCTGGCGCATGGGGTCAGCACATCCGGGACGTCGTCTTGCGGCCAGCCCGCAACTTCGCGGGGTGAGATTTACGGCGCCTCCTTGCCGGTCGCGGACTCATCCTCTGCCAGATCCGGGGGAATCAGTTTCTCGAGCCTCTGTTTCAACCAGGCGCTGGCGGCTTCGTCGCGACGGACCGCCTGCAGGGCCAACTCCTTGAAGGCCCGGGTGACGGTGTTGATGATGGTGCGTGCATCCAGTTCGCTGATCCCGTCCCCCATGTCCTCGTCCAGGGCGTGCAGTGCCACCACGAGAATCTCCACCAGCTTGTTGTCGGCCGCCCGCAGGGCGAACTCCGGCGATCCGAAGGCCATGGCTGCGAAGATGGCGTAGGGGTCCGAATCCGTAACCCGCGCAAAGCGGTGGATGCGTTCATGATGGACCTTGCCCTTCCCGGCTTCGAACAACTCATAGGTCCGGGGCCGCATCCCCATCTTCTCGGCCACATCGACCGTCCGCATGCGGCGGCGCATCCGGATCATGCGAAGCGACGCCGAAAGCGTGGCGGCTTGGGATTGGCGTTTTTCCGGTCCCATGGTCCGTCTCTCTCCCCCGCTGGCGAGACGACCTGATCCGATCCCCGACGCCTCCGCAGGTTGAAAAATGGGCCAGTGCTGACTCAAATGAAAGTCGGGAAAGTAACGGTCCCTGAGAACTTACGCCTGAGCGAAATTATTATTCGTTTATTGGCGGGAGCGGCGTGAATATCTTTTTGGGGGGAGAGGCGGTCATGAGAATGCGCGATCCCTATGGTCAGGCGCTGTCGGCTTTGGCGGGCTTCGCCGGGGAGGGGCGTTTCGGTTCGGGCATGCCGCTGGTCATCACCAGTCTGGCCCACGAGCTGGGGCTGAGCCCCACGCCGGTCAGAGAAGCGCTCGCGCGGCTCGCCGGCGAGGGCCTCGTCGAGCACTGGCCCGGGCGAGGCTATTTCGCACCGAGCCTAGCCGCGACCGATGTCGCCGAACTCTACGACTATCATCAGCGCCTTGTTCTCTGGGCGATTGATCTCCCGCCTGTGGCCTCGGTTGAATTCGTTAAAGCGCCTAACGGGTCGCTCCTTGAGCGCCTGGAGCAGGTCTTCGCCTGCGTGACGGCGCGATCAGGAAATCGGATCCTGATCCGCACTCACCGTCTGGCCGCTGCACGCCTACGTCCTATTCGTCTGGTAGAGGCCGCGGCGGCCCCTCTTGAGCCCGAACAGGTGGCGGGGCTTGAAGGCCTGCTCAAGACCGGCCGGGCGCTTGAGTTCAGAGCCGCCCTGGTCCGTTACCATGAAGATCGAATGTCGGCTTCGATCAGCATTGCAAACGCCATGCGGCGGTCGGATGAAAGTATAGAGCGAATATAGCTTTCATATAGAGGAGGGTCGGCGCTCCATCGTCGGGCCGACGCATTCCGCGTCGGTTCACGGAGGTATCGTCATGTTGAAGACCCTTTCAGGCCTGATCCGCCTCGGATCGGCTGCCGTTCAGACCCGTGCCGAGATCGGCACTGAGAAGGCCGAGCTCAACCCCGTCTACCGCTACGACGACCTCGGCGCCCGCGCCGACATCCTGCGTCTCGGCGGCGCCGAGCAGCGGACGCGCGCGGATTCGCCCGATGGTCGCTTCGAACTCATCCCGGTCCAGCGCTGGGAAATGAACGGTGCGGCCCGCTGATATGGCCGAGGACGTCGCTCTCAGGGCGGCGTCCTCACATCCCGTGGGAGATGACGATGACGGCTGGGCTCAGACCTGACGTGCATGTTGCGGCGGTGGGCGAGACTCTAATCATTCTGGATCTGGCCGGAGACGAATACGCCTGCGTGCCGGGGGCGGGAGCGGCGATTGGATACGGCGAACTCATGGATGACGTGACGCTTTCCATTCTTAGCGAGGCGGGGCTTCTAACGACGGAGCCCGTCCCGGAGCGTCGGCCGCCGCCCCGGCGGCCGACGGCGACGGTCATTTACCAACGCCCCGAACGCCCGCCCACGATCGCCATGTGGGTCGGAGCCGTGGGGTCGGCCTTGGCGGTCCGAGCGATCCGAAAAGGAGCCGGGGTGGCCGCCTATCTCGCGCTCGCAGACGGGCCGGAGGGCGACCGGACGCGGGCTTCTGTCGCGGAAGCGGCGCGAGCTTTTTGGCGGATGGCGCCCTGGCTGCCGATCGAGGGGGAATGTCTGGTGCGGTCGGCCCTGCTGATGCGGTTTCTCAAGCAAAGGGGACTGGAGGCCGATTGGGTGTTCGGCGTGCGTCTGTGGCCCTTCATGGCTCACTGCTGGGTTCAGTTGGACGACCTCTGTCTGAATGACGATGTCGAGCGGCTGGCCGCCTATACGCCGATCTATCGACGATGAGACCTTCAGACAGCGGCTATCTGATCATCCAGTCGCCAGGAGGAGACGCCGAGGATCGCCATGTCCTGGAAGCGGGGCGTCGGGGCCTGAAACAGGCGGGGTGGCGCTCCGCCTTGGCCGTCGAGGACCTGGAAGTCTTCGTGGGACCGCGGCGGCCGCCCAAGGTGCGCCTCATCCACCGTCGCTGCGTCCTCGTAGGAACTTATCGACCCCACGGGCAGGCTCTTTCGGCCCTGATCGGCGGCAGCCGCAGTCCCGAGGAACTTGCTCGGGCGGCCGCGGGCGGCGGCTGGGGCCGGTATGTGCTGGCCTGGCGGACAGACGCCGGAGACCTCGCAATGCTGCGGGATCCCAGCGGAGCCGTCGATTGCCTGACGTGGCGAAGAGGCGGGTTGAGACTGACCGCCGACCAACCTCCGCCGGAAGCGGATGTTCTTCTGCCGGCGACGCTGGCGATCGACTGGGAGCGCCTCGGCGAGATCGCCGAACAGCCTGGTCTGGTGAGCGATCAGCCGCCGTTGAAAGGTCTGACGGCGGTGGCCCCAGGAGAGCATGCGGTCGTCGGTCGAGCCCTGGTGCGGCGGCCCGTCTGGCGACCTGCAGACATCTGGCGGACGCGTCGCGTCGATCCTTCGCCCCAGGCGCTGCGGAGCGTGGTGGATGAGGCGGTGGCGGCGGAAGCCGATGGACAGGAAGGCCTGATCGGCGAAATCTCGGGCGGCCTCGACTCGGCCGTCGTGTCGAGCAGCCTGGCTGCTTCCGGTCGAGCCGACGCGGTCCGCTTCGTCAACTATTATGGAGATTGGGTCGAGGGCGACGAGCGCGCCTATGCCCTGGCCGCCGCGCGGATGAGCGGGCTTTGCCTGGAGGTGGTTCGAAAGCCTGTTGCGCCGATCACGCTCGAACAACTCGAACCCCTGGGATGGGGCGTCCGTCCCGCCTTGCAAGGAGTCGATACGGCCTACGACCAGGAAATGGCGGATCGACTGCGAAAGGCGGGTGCGACGGGACTGGTGACCGGCCAGGGCGGGGATGCTGTCTTCTTCCAGGCGCCGGATCCTCAGGTGGCCGTCGATCGGCGCCGGCGCAGGGGGTGGAAAGGGGTCGAACCCGGATACTGGGCCGAGGTCGGGCGCTGGACGAGACACTCGATCTGGTCCGTCGCGGCCGTGGCCTTGGGAGGCGGACGAGCGCGTCCGGCGCGCGGACGCGATCATCCCTGGCTGGAAAACTGCGATGACCTGCCGCCTGGCAAGCGAGGTCAAATCCTCCGACTAGCCAATTGTCAGCTGTTTTGGGGAGACTGTCAGCGCGCAAGGGCTGCCGACCTCGTCCATCCCCTGCTCAGTCAGCCCGTGATGGAACATGCCTTGGCCGTGCCCGCCGACCAACTCCTAGCGGGCGTACGCGATCGAGGACTGGCCCGTCTCGCCTTCGCCGATCGTCTGCCGACCCTGATCGCCGAGCGACGGGACAAGGGCGACCTGAGCGTCTTTTATGGTCATGTCCTTTTGTCGAGCCTGCCGGTGCTACGCCCCTTCCTCATGGAGGGACGGCTGACGGAGCATCGGCTATTGGATCGAGTTGAACTCGAGCGCGACCTGTCGCCTCAGCGGCTGATGTGGAGCCCTGACGGCAATCGTCCCCTTCTGCTCGGAGTGCTCGAATCCTGGGCGCGACATTGGGGCGACCGGATCGAGCGGAGGCGGGCGGAGGGAATCCGCCTTTGACGCCGAGACGGCGGCCGACCGAGCGCCCAGAAGAGTTCGGCAAGCAGGCCGGTTCGGGAGGAACCTGTCCCCGGGGGATCGGTTGATCAGAGACGAAAAAAGGAGAGGTTTCATGAGCGATCAACTGACGCCGATCGAAGCGGAAAAGGCTTTTTGGAAGAGCTTGGAGAAGTCGAACGCTGGCATGCTGGGTATCGACAGGCCGGGCTATCACCATCAACCAATGACCGGCTTCGGCGAGCCGGAATCCGGAGCGATCTGGTTTTTCACGCGCGACGACACGGACTTCGCCCGTGACGTCGCCGACCGGGGTCAGACGGGGATGTTTTGCTATCAGGCCAAGGACGAACAGCTGCAGGCCTGTATTCATGGGCGTCTAGTGATTGATCAGGATCGCGAGCGCATCGACCGCTACTGGAATCCCGTCGTTGCGGCCTGGTATCCAGAAGGCAAGAACGATCCTCACCTGACGATGATCCGTTTCGACGGCGAGGATGGACGGGTCTGGGTCTCCGACAAGGGCGTGCTGGGCTTCGGCTATGAAATCCTTAAGGCCAACCTTACCAAGAGCACGCCCGATGCGGGCGGGGTCGCGGACGTGAACCTGGCCTGACGTCCTGAGCGTTCCTGACTTAATGTCGGGTTTCCGACACAGGACCAGCCCGAGGTATGTAGGTGTGCACGGGATGGCCGGTCTGAGAGCCTGGGCTTGGTATTGACGCAAGGGTCTTTGCCTAGACCAGTGAAGGAGGCTGCGAACGGTCCTGGAACCGGTCCATTGGCCGGGACTTGTCCCTCTATGGCTTCCGGCATTCAATTCGGCCCCATTCACGCCAATGCCGTGCATCTATGCGTGGACATGCAGCGCCTGTTCGCCGAGGACACGGCTTGGCGCACGCCCTGGATGCCCCGCGTCCTGC
This sequence comes from Brevundimonas faecalis, assembly GCF_040549405.1. NCBI lineage: Bacteria > Pseudomonadati > Pseudomonadota > Alphaproteobacteria > Caulobacterales > Caulobacteraceae > Brevundimonas > Brevundimonas faecalis. Next base: position 612,181 of record NZ_JBEPTF010000001.1, read on the forward strand.
CGGTCGTGATGCGGCTGTGCGAACGAAAGGCGGAACGCACCTGCTTCACCCGCTTCATACCGGCGCGCACCCCCGGCGAAGGGCAGGGAACCTGGCGGCGTTATTGGGAAAGATGGGCCTCCATCACGATTGAGAACCTTGGCGCGGACAGGGTGGAACTCCTGCCAGAGCTTCAGACCTTCGTCCCGCCCGCCAGGGTCTTGGACAAGGTCTGCTACTCCCCATGGATCGGGACCGGCTTGGCCCGCACACTGTTCTCCAGCGGGGTCGATACCTTGGTGGTGACGGGCGCGGAGACGGACATGTGCGTCCTGGCCGCCGTACTGGGCGCCGTTGACCTGGGCTTTCGCGTGGTAGTGGTCGCCGACGCCATATGTAGTTCGTCGGACCAGTCTCACGACGCCTTGCTGGGCCTCTACCACCACCGTTTCGGCCAGCAAGTGGAGACGGCGGAATGCGCCGAGGTTCTAGAAGCCTGGGATTAGACAGTCTGGTCCAAGAGGCGCGCAAGGACAGGCTCGAAACCCTGGGTGTCCTGACCCGGCAGCAGATCGGCTGTCTCCCCCGTCTCATAGAGCGCGATCAGACTCAGATAGACATAGGAGGCCCGGCAGACCGTCGGCCTGTTTCCCAGGGCCGCGGGACACCGCCTTCATCAACATCTTCAAGGCCCCGCTCCGTCAGGCCTAGGCAACGCCCTTGTCGCGACTTCGGCTCCCGAAAGCTTGTCCGATGACTTTCTCAACTGAGAAAGCGTTTGAAAGACCGGGAGGCGCGCGCCTCAGTGCGTTCCGCTGCGGCCGCCCGCTGAAGATAGCCGTCGCTGCTTGGAACCGCCTCTGTCAGCGAGGCCTTTACCCTGGTGCGCGGATCGTGAAGGTGACGCTTCGATCCGCGTCTTCCTTTGGAGGGAAGCGCCCATCGCCGATTTGCGCATCGGCGATGGGTCGTCCTGGAAACAATGGCCTCGCCTGCAAGACAGGCCTGAGGGACGGCGAAATCTGAGGCGAGGCCAGAGCGTCATCGAGCCCGTCCGATGCTAGTCACTGTCTTTGAGATGCGCGATCCAGTTTTCGATGCCAGTCGTATCGGCAATCGGTCCGGCCCAGACATGGGTTGGAACTGCGGGTTCGTTGTTGGCGCGCAATCTTTCCCTATAGACCTTCATTGGCACATAGGCGGTGGCGCGGCCGCTCGGCAGCGGGACGTAGCGGATCTCGTTGTACAGGGTGTCCGCTGAGGTTTCCTGGCCGACCTGAACGGCGCCCAAGGCCGTCAGGGTGTCTACCGCGTCCAGACAGGCGGAGGAGCAGCCGAAGTCGGTCAGAACATAGATTTTACCGGCTACAGGATTCTGCAGGGTTGTCGTCGGAGCCGGAGACGGCGCCTTCGGTTCGTGGAAGAGGAGCTCGCCCTCCGCCATCGCCGATCGCATGCCGTCGATGAGCGTGTTCAGATAGGCGAGCGTCTCGGGCTGGCTGCTGAACTGGGCCACATAGCTTTCCAGCTTAGCCAGATTGTCCGCCGAGGCTCGCCAATCGACCGTCGCATCATCGATCACACGGGCGTCGACATAGTCCGCGCCCCAGATCGTGCGCGCCAAAGAGGTCAGCCACGTCGAAGATCCGCCGTTGTTGCCGCGCAGGTCGAAGACAAGCACAGGCGCGCCGCGCAATTGAGCCACCCGGGTTTCGGCGTCCGCCAGCATGTCGGTCAATCTCTCGCCGCCCGCCGTCCGCGGGTCGGCTCCAAAGTCGCCGAGTTCGAGCCACATCCCCCCGCTCCACGGCCGTATCAGCGTGGAAGCGGTGAACCGCTCCCCGTTCGCCGTTGCAATGCCGGCGTCCCGGTCTGTCGGGTCGAGCGGCCGCCAAGTCAGGGTATGGGTGGTCCTGCGACCGTCCACATCAAACCGGCATTGTCGAGCCCGCTGAACATAGGGATTGCCTGCATCTACAAACGTCCAAACGGCGTGGCTGACGCGCGTGGCGTGCAGGGACCAGCGCCCGACCTCGCGCCCGATCATTTCGTAGCCCAAGGCTTCCGCCGACCGGCCGTCGCAGTCTTCCAGCACGGCTCCCACAGGCGGCGCGGCCGTGTCGCGACTATAGACCACCTCGTAGCGTTCTCCCGCTTCACCGGACCGCAGACCGACCAGGAAGCCGGGCCATTGGACGACGACCGGCTCGCTGCTGTCCTCGATCTGCGTCAGCCCCAGGTGGCCGTCGTTGAAGGAGGCCGCATACTCGGTCAATGCGGCGCGCCAGGCGGCATAGCTGTCTGCCGTCTGGGCGCGATCGAGCGCCAGCGCCAATCCAGCTTCAAGCGAGACATTGAACGCCGGATTCGCAGCGTCGATCGGACCAGGGTGGTTATTCGCAATCAGGTCGTGGAACGCCTGCGCATCTTCTCGCAGAGCTTGGCCCCAAAGAACGGGCTGCGTTCTATCTTGAGCCGCCGCTCCTTCAGCGATCATTGCTGAAAGGCTCAACAAGGCGACCGTGATGGCTTGTCTCATGGAAACTCCCCGAACTGATCCAAGGGTGAGATCTCGACGGGGCGCCGGCTACTTAAATTTCGGTCATACGTATCGGATTCCAGACAGCATCCCTGAAGTGATGAAGGTCCGCCCTCCGAAGAGAGCGGGCCTTGAATGACGGGTCGGAGGCTGGGGCGATGCTAGTTGGGCCGCACTCACGCGGACGGCATGGCTAGTTCGCGGGCGTGACTGAGCGGGCGGCTTCGCCCACATTGTCGGCGGCCTCGCCCACGCTTTCAGCGGCTCCGGCGATCGCATTGGATTCGATCTGCTTGTTCTGGCTCATGTTCAGCAGGAAGTAGCCGACGACCGCGACCAGGAGCAGGCCGATGACGAGAGCGATCACGCCGCCCATGCCTCCGCCCCGCCGCTCCACGATCACCCGCTGACCTTCGGTCGTGGTGGTGCGCTCGACCGTGCCGTCTGCATGCTCGACTGTTTTTTCCGTGGGCATCAGATGTCCTCCTCGTTCGATCCTTTTCCAATCGAACAACGGGCGTGAGGTTCCCGACGAGGGCGTCCTCCGCCCGTCCCGCAACGGTCGGAGGACGGCGGATATCGTTTCCAGGAGCTCCATTCGTTAGGAAGTCGCGGGACTGTAACGGCAGCCGACAGGGCTGGGTTCTTGTTCGCCATCTTGCGACACGGAGAAAGGAGAAAGCGCAGTCTCCATAGCCCCCCTTGAACGGTCGCCGATGCTCTCCAGATAGCGACCGCCTTCAAACTTCACTGGAGATGCTTCGATGCGAACCATCGTTGTTGAGCCCTTTGGCGAAGCCTGGGCGGTCCGTGTTGACGACATGGAGCCCCAGCTGTTTACGCGCGGACGCGCAGCGGAAGAGGCCGCGAAAGACACTGCGGAGAGATTGAGCGCAGCAGGCGATCACGTCGAAATCCACCTGTACCTGAGGAATGGAGAAAGGGCCGCACGCTTCATATGCCTGCCGCCGGTATCGTCGGACGACACGCCGCATCTGGTCGGAGGGAGCTTGCTGGCCGTAGCCGGCGCGGCCTGTGAAATGACTGAAGCAGCCGCGTAGGAACAAGGACAAGCCGCTCTTCCGATAGAGCGGGCGCTCTCTCAAGCAAGCCATGCATTGCTCCAGCGTCGTCCTCGGAGCCGTAGCTTCCGAACATCCGGTAGCGCCGTTTGGAATGAACGGAACAGTCGAGTCACGGGCGCGTTGGTCGACGAGTGGAACGATCGGCATGGAGGTGTCGATGGTCTCGCCGTCATCCACATTCCAGAGGACCGTCCATGTTACGTTGGGCCATCATCTTCTTCATCATCGCCCTGGTCGCCGCCGTGCTCGGCTTCGGCGGGATCTCGGGCATGTCGTTCGAGATCGCGAAATTCATCGCCATCATCGCCGTCATTCTCTTCGTGGTTTCGCTGGTGGTGGGCGGTTTACGCGGACGTGGGCCGCGAATTTGACGCGTCGTTTCAGCGGTGCGTGAAAGGCCCCGGTCATCGCCGGGGCCTTTTGCTATCGGCTTCTCAGGGCAAAGGAGAGTACGAAGCGAAGGGACGAAAGTCGGCTTGCCTAGGTCCCCGAGTGCAGCATGATAGCCATCGCACAATGAACCGACTTGACCTTCGATCGAGAACCCTCGCGGCCTGCCTCTCCGCCGTCGCAGGCTTTGTGGATGTCGTCGGCTTCCTCATGACTGGCGGCTTCTTCGTCTCATTCATGAGCGGCAATTCGACCAGGCTAGGCATCGGACTGGCCGGAGGAGCTTCTGTAGCGGCGGTGGCTGGTGGATTGATCCTCTCGTTTGTCGCCGGCGTGGTTCTCGGAGCCAGCCTTGGTCGGATCGCAAGAGCGCAGAAAGAGACCGCCATCCTTGCACTCGTTACCGTGCTGTTGGTGCTCGCTATCCTGGCGCATTGGATGAATCTTGGCGTTCTCGCCGCAATGCCGCTCGCTCTCGCCATGGGAGCGCAGAACGCCGTATTCGCAGAAAACGGCGAGGTCAGTATAGGCTTGACCTATATGACGGGCGCACTGGTCAAACTAGGCAAACGATTGACGGTCGCGCTGTGGGGCGGCGACAAATTGGGGTGGTTGCCATACTTGCTGCTCTGGTCAGGACTGCTCGCCGGGGCGATTTTGGGCGCTCTATCCTTCGCGCATTTCGGTCCCAACGCCTTGGCTTTCGCCATCGCTGCGATGATGCTTCTGACTGGCCTCTCAGTCGCAACTCGCCGAAACCTCCAATCCTAGAATCTATTTCCCCTTGAATGCGGGGAACGATCCGTTCGGTCGTCGCCGACGTATTTCGCTGAAACGCTGACGGAGCCGCGCCATGAACCTAGCGATCGCCTATCTTCTGACTCTGGTCGTCTTCGCCGTCATCGACACGGTTTGGCTGGGAAGCATGGGGAACCGACTCTATCGCCCTCTTATCGGGTCCGTGTTGGCGGACAACTTCCGCTTGGCTCCCGCGGCGGCCTTCTACGCCCTGTACGCCGCCGGCCTGACGATCTTCGCCGTCCTGCCCGGCCTTGCAGACGGCGGATGGAAAAAGGCGCTCCTATGGGGCGGTCTCTTTGGTTTTTTCGCTTACGGGACCTATGACCTGACCAATCTCGCCACGCTCAAGACTTGGAGCCTGAAGCTGTCGCTGATCGACATGGCTTGGGGCGTCTGCGTCAGCGCAGGGTCGTCGTCGATCGCCTGCGCCCTCGCGATGCGGCTGCTTCGCGCGGTCTAGGGCTTCGGGGGGCGGGGAAAGAAGCGACTGGTGCGCCGGGCGTAGGCCGCGAAGGCCTGGGGGCGCGACCGGCGCATATGAGCCTCCAGCAGGGGGGCGCCCGACACCTCGGTCAGCAGCCAATAGATGTAGGCGGGGCCGCTCAAGGCCAGCCAGCCGAAGGTCCAGGAACCGTCGAGGTCGATGGCGAAGACCGGCCAGGCGCACCACCCCAGCCATTCGAAGAAGTAGTTGGGATGCCTCGACCACCCCCAGAGGCCGATGTCGCAGACGCGGCCTCGGTTGGCGGGATCGGCCTTGAAGGCGGCGAGCTGGCGATCGGCCACGGCTTCGCCGATCACGGCGGATAGGAAGACCAGGGCGGCGATCCCGTCCTGCAAGCTCGGTCCGGCCGCGGGATTCCGCGCCGCCGCCAGCAGGCTGAGCGTGAGGAAGGCGGCGGCGCCGGCCTGGAGCATAAGAAAGCCGAACATCTTCGTCTGGAAGCGGTCGCCCCATTCCGCGCGCAGACGAGCGTAGCGGGCGTCCTCGGCTTCGCCGGCGGCGCGGCGCGCGATATGCAGGCCCAGCCTCAGGCTCCAGAGCCCGATCAGGGCGGCGACCAACCATTGGCGTGCGGAAGGGGCGGCTCCGCTCACAGGGAAGAGGGCGACGCCGACGCCGGCCAGGCCCAGGCCGAAGGACCAGAAGACGTCGGCCCAGCCGCCCTGTCCGGTGCGGCGTTGAACCAGCCAGGCCGCGCTCATCACGGCGATTAAAAAGAGCGCCGCCGCGCCCCAGAGCGGCAGCAAGCCTATCACAGCCGAACGAAGGGCTGCATCAGCCGCCCCAGCCAGCCGTCGAGCTGGATCTCGCCGTCCAAGGCGACGACGCAGAGGCAAGGGATATCCGAGACGACGCGAGGCTGGTGAAGCACTTCCTGATCGGCTTCTTCCAGATCGCCGACGTCAAAACGCTCGGTTTCGGTGGCGTAGGCGCCGGACAGGACGCAGGTCAGCTCGACCCCTGCGTGGGTGTGACGCGGCGTCTCACGACCGGGATCAATCTTCAGCAGGATGACCCGGCAGGCGCCGTCACGCGGCGCGTGGACATCGCGGGCCCGAACGCCGGGACCGATCCAGCGCCAGGGACCGAGGGCGTAGCGCCGCAAGGGCTCGGGCAACTCGGGCATGTCGTTGAGCGGCGCAGGGAGCTTCACCTCGCCAGCGTCGGTCTCGATCCGCGCCAGGGCGTGCGCCAAGGCGTCGTCGGACAGGGCGGCCGGAACGGCTTCTTCGAGGAATTTCCCGCCGACCGTCTGGAGTCGGCGCACCCAGGCTTCGTTGGCCGGGCGCAGCGCCAGATGGGCGGCGACGACCACGGCCTCGGGCGGGCTCAGGGCCCCCGCCGCATAGGCGAGCAGCCGCTCTTCGGAGGGATTGCGGTGCGAGTTCATCGCGGCGCCCCCGCGGAGGCTTCGAGGATGAGGCGGAGCTTGATCATGGCGTTTCGAATGCGGGACTTGACCGTCCCCAGGGGCAGGTCCAGCCGCTGGGCGATTTCGGAATGAGGACTGTCCATGAAGAAGGCGAGGCGCAGCACCTCGACCTGATCCGCCTTGAGGCGGGAAAGGGCGTCGCGCACGCGTTCCGCATCCTGGGAGGCGGCCAGGATGTCGTCCGGTTGGGGCGTCTGGGAATCGATCAAGTCGATTTCCGGCGTCGGCAAGGGCCGGGCGTCGCGGCGCAGCATGTCAAGGCGGCGGTTGCGAGCGATGGTGAAGATCCAGGTCGCGGCCCGAGCCTTACGGGCGTCGAACAGGTCAGCCTTGCGCCAGAGCGTCAGCATGGCGTCCTGGGCGAAATCTTCTGCGGCGGCGGCGGTCGCGCCTGACTTGATCAGCCACGCCTTCAAACGGGGCGCATAATAGTTGAACAGCTCGGCGAAGGCTTCGCGATCGCGCCGCAAGGCGACCGCTTCGATCAGGCGGTCATGCGCAAAAGCGACCGACGTGGGACCTTCGGCGCTCATGCGGGCCAAGACGCGGGCTGAAGATGTGGATGAGGCGGCCTCGACATGCATGAAGCCTAATACGCTTCGGGAAAAAGTCTGGATCATTCGCAATCCGATCATGAGCGGGCTGCGTAATTCGGTCAGCCTGCAAAGCCTCGGCAGGCGTGTTCCGGAGCCGTCATGCCGCATTCCTTCGATCGCCGGTTGAAGATCGCCGTAGTCGGGTCGGGCGTCGCAGCCCTGTCTTCGGCCTGGCTTCTGTCGCAGCGGCACGCGGTGACGCTCTATGAGAAGGCGGATCGCCTCGGGGGCCATTCCAATACGGTGACTGCAGGGACCGCGACCGGCGAGAGGGCGGTGGACACCGGCTTCATCTGTTTCAACGACGCCACCTATCCCAATCTGATCGCCCTGTTCGCGCATCTGGGGGTCCAGACCCGCGCGACCGACATGTCCTTCGCCGTGTCTCTGGACCACGGGCGCTTCGAATATGCGGCGCCTGCCCTTTTCGCCCAGCGGCGCAATGTCCTGCGACCCCGATTTTGGTCCATGCTGGGCGAGATTCTGCGCTTCTACCGCGAAGCTCCGATTGATCTGGCTGGCTTGTCCGATCCCAGTCTGACGCTAGGCGAGTATTTGAAGCGCCAAGGCTTCAGCGAAGCTTTTCGGGACGACCATCTGCTGCCGATGGCCGCGGCGATCTGGTCCTCGCCCGCTCACGCCTTGGTGGACTATCCGGCGGAGGCCTTCATTCGCTTCTGCGGCAACCATGGTCTGCTCCAGCTGGCGGGCCGGCCGCTGTGGCGGACGGTGGAGGGCGGCAGCCGTGTCTATGTCGAGCGTCTGGCGCGCGAGATCGACGACGTGCGGCTGGAGCATGGCGTGACCGCGGTGCGCCGCGTCGAGCGAGGGGTCATGGTCCATGACAGCCAGGGCGGGGTCGAGCGCTTCGACCATGTCGTCATCGGCGCCCATGCGGATCAAGCCCTGGCCATGCTGGCTGAGCCGACCGAAGGGGAAAAGGAGCTTCTGGGGGCCTTCCGCTACAGCCGCAACCTGACAGTGCTGCACGCCGACGCCGGCCTGATGCCGCAACGCCGTCGCGCCTGGGCGAGCTGGAACTACATCGGCGCCGACGACGGCCTATGCGTCACCTACTGGATGAACCGGCTTCAGGGCCTTTCCGGCCAGGACCTGTTCGTCACTCTAAATCCGCCGCGTCCGCCTAGGCCGGACACCCTGCTGCGCAGCGAACTGTATGAGCATCCGATCTTCAACTCGGCCGCCATCCGGGCCCAGAAACAGTTGTGGAGCCTGCAAGGCCAGGGCGGCGTCTGGTTCTGCGGCGCCCACTTCGGCGCGGGTTTCCACGAGGACGGCCTGCAGTCGGGCCTGGCCGTGGCCGAACAACTGGGCGGCGTGCGACGTCCCTGGTCGGTCGAGAACGAGAGCGGGCGCATCCATGTGATGTCGCCCGCGCGCCCTAGGCGCGAGACGGCGTCATGACCCAGGCCTCCGCGCTGTATCGCGGCGAGGTCATGCACCGGCGACTACGACCCAAGGCGCACCGGCTGAACTATCGCGTCTTCTGGTTGTTGCTTGATCTAGCCGAGATAGAAGGTCTGGAGCGCCGACTGCGCCTGTTCTCGCGCAACCGGTTCAACCTGATCTCCTTTCACGACCGGGATCATGGCGACGGATCGGGGGCGGCCCTGCGGCCCCAGATCGAGACCTTCTTGGCTCGCGCAGACCTCGACATCGGCGACGGTCCGATCCGCCTTCTGACCATGCCGCGCGTGCTGGGTTACGTCTTCAATCCGATCAGCCTCTATTATTGCCATCACTCCGACGGACGGCTGGCGGCCATGGTCTATGAGGTGACGAGCACCTTTGGGGTTCGCCACGCCTATGTCGTTCCGGTGTCGGAGCCGGACCAGGCGGCCGGTTTGATCCGCCAGAGCGCCGCCAAGGCCCTCTATGTCTCCCCCTTTATGGGGATGGAGATGGACTATGTCTTTCGCGGCCATGCGCCCGGCGCTCGTCTGGACTTAGCGATCGACGGCGTGGACGCCGAAGGTCTGTTGATCACAGCCGCCATGTCCGGCGAGCGTCGCGCGTTGGAGGACCGGGCGTTATGGTCTGCGACAGCGGCCTTGCCCCTCATGACCCTGAAGGTCATGGCCGCCATCCATTGGGAGGCGTTGAAGCTCTGGATCAAGGGCGTGGGTCTGACCCGTCAGCCGCCGCCGGCATGGGACCCTGTCACCATCCAGCATCGAGCTCATGAAACCCGTCTCGCGCGAACCCCCGGGCCGTCCCGAACAGAAGGCCGACTGACCTCATGACCATCGCCTTTTACAACGAGCGAACCGACCAGTCGCCGGCGTCTCCGATCATGGGGCTGTTTCTGCGCCTTCTCTCGGCCAACTGGACCTGGGGGCGTCTGACCCTCGTCCTGCCCGACGGCGCACGCCATCAGCTGACAGGGCGCTTGCCCGGCCACGCCGCCCTCCTGATCATCCGCGATACCCGCTTCGCCGCCCGTGTGTTGAGGAATGGGGATATCGGCTTCGCCGAAGGCTATATGGCGGGGGAATGGGAAACGTCCGATCTGGCGGTCCTGCTGGAAACCCTGGTCAACAACTACGACCATATCCGGCGGTTGTTCGACGGCAATCCGTTGATGAACCTGATCAACTGGGTCGGCCATCGGTTGAACCGCAACAGCCGTCGGGGATCGCGCCGCAATATTCACGCCCACTATGACCTGGGCAACAGCTTCTACGGGGCCTGGCTAGACCCTTCGATGACCTATTCCTCGGCGCGGTTCGAGGCGCCGGGGCAGGCGCTTGAGGAGGCTCAGCGCGCCAAGTACGCCTCTCTTGCGCGGATGATGGACCTGCAACCAGGACATCGCGTGCTGGAGATCGGATGCGGCTGGGGCGGCTTCGCCGAGTTCGCCGCGCGCGAGATCGGGGCTTGGGTCACTGGCGTCACCATCTCACGCGAACAACATGACTATGCGCGCCGTCGTCTATTTGATGCGGGCCTGGCGGAACGCGTCGATATCCGTCTGATCGACTATCGCGACGTTGAGGGCCGGTTCGACCGTGTCGCCTCGGTCGAGATGTTCGAGGCGGTCGGGCGCGAATATTGGCCGGCCTATTTCCAAAAGGTCCACGACGTGCTGACGCCGGGCGGCCGGGCGGGTCTGCAGATAATCACCATCCAGGACGAGCTGTTCGACGAATACGACGCCCGCACCGATTTTATCCAGAAGTACGTCTTTCCCGGCGGCTCCCTGCCGTCCGAGCCGAAGATGGGGGACGTGATGGCGCAAGCCGGCCTGAGTCCGACCAGCGTCGAGCGTTTCGGCGACGACTACGCCGAAACCCTGGCTGAATGGGCGCGGCGTTTCGAAAGGGCATGGGACGGGATCGTTCGCACGGATGCGAGCTTCGATGACCGCTTCCGTCGTCTCTGGCGCTTCTATCTGGCCTATTGCGAGGCCGGCTTCCGGTCCGGCCGCACCGACGTGATCCAGATGGCGCTGGAGCGCGCCTGATCTTCAATCCTGAACATTCTGATGATCCTGAAACACGCCTCTACTGTCCTTGTCGTTGCAGCGGCTTCTATCTTGGCCCTGTCGGCCTGCGCTGCGCTGCAAGGCGGCCCCGTGGGCAACCCCGCCGTGCCCCAGCCTTCACGGTCGGTCGAGCTGAGTCGGTACGCCGGGCTCTGGTACGAGATCGGCCGCTATGAGAACGGCTTCGAGCGCGGATGCGAGGCGGTGACGGCGGAATACGCCCTGCGCGAGGATGGTTTGGTCAATGTGTTGAACACCTGCCGCCAGGGCGGCGTCGATGGTCCTGTGAAGACGGCCGAGGGGAGGGCCAAGGTGGTCGCAGAAAGCGGCGACGCCAAGCTGAAGGTCTCCTTCTTTGGACCCTTCTATATCGGCGACTACTGGATTTTGGATCATGCCGACGACTATTCCTGGTCCATCGTCGGCGAGCCTTCGGGCCGGTATCTCTGGCTTTTGAGCCGAATGGCGAAACCTTCGGACGCCCTCAGGGCGGCCATCACGTCCCGCACGGCCGCTCTCGGCTATGATCTCGCCCTGGTGCGCGAGACCCGGCATCTGCCCTGAAACTGTTTGTCGAGGTCCTCCATCGCCCCCTTTCGCGAGAGGGAGAGGCAAGGAGGGCGGGCAAGGGGTTTGGCGGTTGGGAACGGCGGCTCTGGTTACGGTCGCGGAGGCCTGCGCCACGAAGCCCTCCGTCGAGCGTCGGCGTTCTGACGCCCTATGAGGCGCGCCGCCGCGTACGGACGGGACATGCGCCTTCGTTTCGCAGCGCCCCGACTTCGCGGCTCGACCGCGGCCGCCCCAAGCGGGACGCCGCAGGGCCGGTTGTTTTAAAGGCGCTCCGACCCCTGGACGAGATTCTTGGGGGGGCTCTATGGAGCTCACCTAGAAGGCTCGCACGACGCCGAAATTCACCTGGGTGTAGTCGTAGGTGTAGCCGCTTGAGATGGGCGTATTGCTGTAGGTGAAGCCTGCGTTGATCGCCCATTCGCGGATCGGCGGGCTTACGACCTGGGCGTTGAAGTAGCGCGCGCTGCGCCAATCGCCGCCAGTCTCTTTCTGGGCTCCGACCCCTCCGGCGACGACATAGCGCCAACCGCCGTAATAGCGACGGACCTGCAGAACCGGCATGATCTCCAGATAGTTCTTGGGCGAGAAGTAGTCGTACTCGCCAGGATCGCTGCTGTGGAAGTAGCGGGTGCGAACCTGCGCTGACAGCCCCCACTCGGGTTTGACCACGTGGATGTAGTTGAGGCGCAGGTGGGTGCGGACGTTGTCGCCGGTGAAGTCCTGCACGCCCGCAACGACGGTGAAGTTGTTGCGGTCGTTGACCGGCAGATCGAAAGCGCCTCCGACGAAGGTGTAGTAGAGGCCTTCATTCAGCCCGCGCCGGGTTTCCAGTATCTCGCGCTCGATGAAATATTCTTGGCGAAAACGCGCGTCGTTGTGGACGCTTGCAGAGCCCAGCACGGTTTCGCCGTCGGTCCCGATCTGGCCCTTCCATGACCAGTCGCCGGTCTTATCGGCGAAGCGCAGATAGACGCGTTGATCCTCCGTCGTCTCCTGACCCAGGGGCTTGAAGCGGGCCGTTTCGACACGCAGGCCCATATAGTCGTCGGGCCCATGATAGCGCCAGTCGAGGTTGATCCCGGCCTTGATGACGTCAGTGTCGTCGGCGTCGGTCGAGGCGAAGACATCCAGGCCGACGGCGTGGGAAGGAAGGAAGCCGGCCGCGGTCGTGTCGGGATGTTCCGCGCGGGCTGTCTGCTGCGCGGTCTCGCCCGTCTGGGCGTGGGCTCCCCCGGCTGCGGCAAGGGCGAGCGATGCGGCAGCGCCGAGGATACGCCTCATTTGGTGTCCCATTTCTTTCTCATGCCCAGTAGTTCAGCGCCGTAGCCCCAGACGCAGACGGGCTGCATCACCAGACTGTAGCCCAGCGCGTAGAAGAGGAAGCCCCCGAAATTGCGGCGCACCTTCAGGCCTTCGCGTCGGAACATGCGACGCTGGATGCGGAAGATGAACATATTCCACAACGCCGCCAACGGCAGGACGGCCAAGGTCAGCGGACCGGCGATCCAGAAGATTCCGAACAGAGCCAAAACCAAACCGGGGATGAAGATGAAGGTGTAGACGAGGTCCAGCGGGAGGAAGCACAGGTTCCACCAGATGAAGATGGTGGTCAGGCGCGGCTTGAACAGCAGGGAGCCGTGCGCCTTGAAGGCTTCGATCAATCCGCGCGACCAGCGTTTGCGCTGCAGGGCGAACTGCCTGAATTTCGTGGGCACGTTTGTGAAGGCGAGGGCGTCCTCGGCATAGCCGATGCGGTGACCCTTTTCGAGCAAGGCCCAAGAGACCACGATGTCCTCGCCCACGCATTCGGGCCAGCCGCCCACTTCTTCCAAGGCTTCGCGGCGATAGAGAGAGAAGGCGCCTTGGGCCACGAGGGTGCCGTGATACATGGACTGCATTCGCTTCACTGCGGCGATGCCGTGGAAGTAGTCCCACTCCTGAGCGCGGGTCAGGAAGTTTTGGCGCGAGTTGCGGACCATGACGGCGCCGGCGACGGCCTGGGTGTTGGCCGGATCAGTCAGCAGGCGCTCTACAATCTGAGCGAGACCGTCGTGCCGCACCCAGGAATCGCCGTCGATCGTGATGATCAGGTCGTGCTTCGCCTCTTTCAGCCCCCGGTTCAAGACCGCTGCCTTGCCTGCGTTGACCGGATAATCAAGCACCCGAACCTCGGCGTTGGCAGGGAAGTTCAGGTCTCGGATCGCCTGTCGGGCCAGTGCGACGGTAGCGTCGGTCGAGCCGTCGTTGAGGACGAGAACCTCGTAGGAACCGGGATAGGTCTGGATGGCGAGGCTGGTCAGGGTGTCCCGAATTGCGGCCGCTTCGTTATAGGCCGCCACCAGGATGCTGACGGAAGGATAGGTTGTCGGGCGAACTCGGGGCAGACGCCGATCGAACAGCAGTGTGCCTAGCAAGAAGGCGTTCATGAAGCCGGGCACATAGGCGATGAAGCCGATGGCGAGCAGGGCGAACGCCCAGTTGGTGAGCGCGGCCAGGTCATTGAGCCAGCGCTGCGACAGCCAAACGCTCAGCGCTGTCCAGGCCACCGCCAGCAACAGGGCGAGCGTGAATTTGGCGGGGACGGTGAGATAGAGGCGGCGATAGCGGCGAGCGATATCGGCAGGCGCGGCTTCAACCGCCTTGATGGCGGGCTGCTCGCGTGTGGTCGTCTGGATCGACATGAGGACCTCGGCGACGATTCAGCGCGTCCGACGAGACGTGGAATCGTCATTTCTTAAGCGGCGAATGACGAATTGCGGCACACTTAGACGAATACACGACCCAATACCCGGTAAGTTTGCGCCAAATTTGTAAACAAATGCATAGCGGCGCGAATAATGAAAATCACTATCGTATTCATCTGGATTGTATCTTGGTGCGCGGCAGGCGCGTGGCGGCTTCTGCGGAGAGGAAATGCCTTTTGGCCTCGTTCGTCGCTGTCACGCATAACGAAGCTCTCAAGCAGGGAGGGAAGCTATGATCCGCCTGACCTTGACGCTTTCGTCCGTCTATCTCGCGGTCGTGGGATTGGCGCTTCTGTTCGTGCCGCTTCAGTTCGGCGTGGGGGCCGTTCCCGCTGACGCTTCGACAGAACTCATCGCTCTGCTCAGGCTATTGGGAGGGCCGTTTCTCGGTATAGCCGTGTTGAATTGGCTTTCGCGCGGAACGCCTTTCGTCGGCTCTTTGCGCAAGATCCTTATCGCCAACGCCGTCGGTTTCGGGGTCGTCGCGCTAAATGACGTCTGGGGCGTTGCGACCGGTGAGGCGCGAGAATCGGCGAGGCTCTTCCTCGGCGTCCACCTAGGGTTCACGCTCGCGTTTCTGATATTTTTGCGCCTCTCTGGGCGGTGATGGAGGCAATTTCCTCTAGGCGGAGGTTTGTCTTCCTCTGTGCAGATAACGCTTCGGGGTCTCCCCGGTCATCTGCCGGAAGAAGACGATAAAGGCGCTGTCGCTGGCGAAGCCGAGTTCGGATGCAATGGGAGTGACGGACAGGCCGGAGGCGAGAAGGTCTACGGCCCGCAAAAGTCTCCAGCTTTGCCGCCATGATTGATAGCCCATTCGGGTTTCGCGTCGAAAGATACGGCTAATGGTCCGCGTGCTCGCGCCGATCTCTTCGGACAGAGCCTCCAACTCTGGCGGAAGCGCCTCAAGATTCAATCCCGCAAGTCGCGGATCAGAGGGAACCGGCAGGAGCATCGGTTCATGCCGCGCAGCCGCCAGTTCATCCATACAGACCGCCAACAAGTTTCGCGCCGCTCCCTTTGACCAGTCGGTATCGAGCGACTGAAAACTGATGCGCTCGAACACCTCTCGCAACAGGGGAGTCATGGTGACGATGGCCGGCGCTGCGAAGGGAGCAGGGATGTGGTTTTGATCGAGATAGATGGACCGGTAATCGACTTCGCTGCGGATGCGGATCCGATGCGGAACGCCCGACGGAATCCACGCCACGCGGATCGGCGGCAACATCGAGATCATTCCCGGCAGCATGATGCGGATCGAGCCTGAGAAGGCGAAAAGCAGCTGACCGCGACCATGAGCGTGCCAGCCTGAATCGTGCTGCACCAGCCGCGAGGCGATACCTGCGACGGGATGAGCCAATTGGTCGACGTCAAATGGGTCAGTGGGCCTCAGCCAGGCCAAGTTAATCCCTCGTTGTCCGATTTTCTATATATTATGTCATTGTGTTTGTAATGGGCAATGCGGCAATCCGATAGAAGGGCGGGATGATTCAATGTCCCAGCCTCATGATCCGTCGTCCTCCCCTAGCCCTTGTCATTCTGCTTCTCAGCTTTCCTCAGGTTGTGGAGACCATCTACAGTCCGACCTTGCCGCTGATCGCGGCGGCCTATCATGCGACGCCCCAGGAGGCGGCGCAGACGCTGTCCTTGTGGTTTGTGGCTTTCGCCTTTGGCGTGGTGATCTGGGGGCGGCTTTGTGATGGGGTCGGTCGTCGTCCTGTGCTGCTTTGCGGATTGGCGCTTTATGCGATCGGCTCCGGCTGGGCGATGGTCGCGGGAGATTTCCCGCAACTTCTCATGGCTCGACTGATCTCGGCTTTCGGCGCCGCCGTCGGCTCCATCGTCGTCCAGACGGCGTTGCGCGACAGCTATCGCGGATCGGATCTTGCTCGCGTCTTCTCATGGCTTGGGGGCGCCCTGGCGGTAAGCCCCGCTATCGGTATGGTTCTGGGTCAGGCGATTGCGTCCTGCGCAGGCCACCAGGGCGTTTTCGGCGGGCTTGGGCTGCTTGCGACGGGTCTTCTGGCTTTGAGCTTTGCGTTCTGGCCTGAAACGCGACCGTCCGAAGTTCGGGCGGCTTCTTTTCTGTCGACCCTGCGCGACATGCTGAGGGATGGCGATATCTGGGGCAACGCCGTGTTGATCGCCGTCTTTAATCTCGCGATCTTCGGCTTCTACCAGCTTGGCCCCTTCTTGTTCGAGCGGTTGGAGACACGCTGGTTCGCGTTCGGACAAAGCGGTCTTGTTCTCGCTGCCGCTTCGCTTCTTGGGGCCTTCATCAATTCGGTGCTGCTGCAGCGTGGCGCGCGTGCCGGACAACTCGTCGAGGCTAGTGTTCTGTTGCTGGGGATCGGGGCCGGAGGCGTGATCCTGCTGGCGTCCAGTCCAGCCTTCATAATCGGCATGGCCATCGTCGCCCTGGCCTATGCCGTGGCCATCCCGAACATCCTGACCGGAGCCTTGCGAAACTACGGGGATCGGCTTGGCGCCGCAGGCGCCGTTCTGAGCATGCTCTACTATGTTCTACTTGGAGCAGGGCTGACGGCGGCAGGCTTTGGTCAGCGGCTGGACATTCTCCTCGCTGCCTGCGCCATCTTCGGGGCTCTCGCTATATATGCGAAACGGCAAGGCTTAGTGCCTAAAGCTGCTTAGCAGGCTGGAGCCGGGGTGAGTTGAGGCTAGATTTCCAAGGACCAAGCGGCGCATGGCTCGTCTTCGCCTTTGAGTTCATCGCCTCCGAGCGTCGGCCTCTATGAGAAAGGGCCGCTTGGCGCGGCCCTTTCAGTGCTCCTAGCGTGGGAGAGTTCAGCGTCGATGATCCCAGCCTTCGCGTGAAGCCCGCGAATGGCCTTCAGGATCGCCGAACCAGCCGCCGTGGCTGCGGCCTCGAGACGAACCGCGATCGTCGTCGTCACGAGAGTGGGAGCGATAGTCTTCGTTCCGACCGCCGCCGCGATGCTCCCAGCCCTCCCTGGAAGCCCGAGAGTGGCCCTGCGAATCCCCGAACCATCCGCCTTGGCCGTGATCGCGGGAACTGTAGCGGCGATCATCATCGTCACGATCATACCGGGATGATCGACTTCCACGATCATCGTCGCGGTCCCGCGCCCCGTAGCCGCGATTATCCCAGCCTTCGCGCGAGGCTCGGGAGTGGCCTTCGGAATCGCCGAACCAGCCGCCGTGGCCGCGATCACGAGAGTCACGCTCGTCGTCGCGCGACCGAGAACGATAGTCCCGATCATCATCGTCTCGGGAACGAGAGCGATAGCCGCCCCGTCCGCGATCATCGTCGTCGCTGACGAACCGTCCCTGGTCGTCGCGATCGCGTTGCTGGGCGGCGTAGGAGCGGCCGGCTCGATCGTCATTGTCGTCGTCTCGGAAGGATCGCCGTTCATAGTCTCGGCCTTCGCGCGAGTTGTACCGGCGGTCGTCATCGCTCATGAACCGTCCTTGCTCGTCGCGAGGTCTGTCTTGTCTAGCCATGTCGTTCTCCTTGCTTTGGCCGCGATCCATGGTCGCGGCATCCTGGATGGACGCCATCCGGGATGGGGTTAGCCGGTCGGCCGAGGCTAGAAGCGCCTCCTTGCGCGATCGGTATTTCTGAGCCAGTTCCGAGTTGTCCAAACCTGCAGCACCGGCCTTAGCCAAGAGGCCTTCGGTCGGGGTTTCAGCCTTGCGGATATGGCGGCGAACCTGCTCGGACAGGACCTTGAACTTGGCGTTCCGGTAGGGGTCGTCTTCCTCGGCATGGGCTAAGAGATCGCGCGCCAACAGCTGGGCGCAGTCATGCTCCACCTGGGCTTCTTTGACCGCGTCTTCGGCGTCGTCCATGCGACGGCAAGCAGCGTAGAAAACGTCTTCCTCGGCTTGCATGTGAGCCAACAGAGCGCTGCAGGTTTCTCCCACGATCCGGGCCTGTTTTGCGGCGGTGCTTTTTTCAAAGGCGTCGAAGCCGATTTCGGCCTGCCGGTGATCTTCTCTCAGAAGCTTGGAAAGCGGATTTGCGGACGCTGGCGGGGTCGTGCTCGGCGGCGAAGTTTCGCCAAGAGCGGCTACGCTGGGCGAGGCCTCGTTGGCCTCCTTCGGGGCTTCGGAATTATCTGTTGGGTCCGGCTTCGCCATGACGGCCTCCTTGCAGATGGCATGGACGACCGAAGGGGCCGCGCCTGGACGGCGCTCATCTCGCCGTGTCCGCCCCGATAACCAGCGGCTGATGCGGCGGTTTCAGCGATGCAATAAATAAACGTTGATCTGAGCTTCTGTTGTTGTCGTGGATCCGTTCATCATGCGAGATGAGCATAACAGTGAAGTTCATTCCTTACGCCAGCGCTTAATATCGGCGACGCTTCACTGTTAACGGAATTATTTTAACCTATGCGTTTGGAACGCGTGCTCGCCCCTTTTCTTCCATTAGGATGGAAAAGGAGCGAGCTATGAGCGACGCGCATAACGATAATATCCGGCGGGAGGGCGAGGATAGCCTACAAGAACAGGCCCGCCAGGAAGCCGTACAGAAGGCGGAGCAAGCCGAAGCGGCGGAGGGTGCGGATTACCTGACCGACGAAAACGGCGTATCGACAAAGATCCGCAGGGATAGGGTTTCCAGAGGAGATCCGGCGGAACTGACCCGCGGGGTGGGGCAACAACAGGTCGGCGAGCAGCAGATCCAACCTGAACGAGATTTGGAGACTGACCCTGGCTCCGCCACGCCGCAGCCCGACGAACATCCGGTCCAACGTAGAAATCTCGAGGAAGCGGCCCGAACCGTCGGCGCCGCGGATCGTGAAGACCGGACGCCTGTTCCGCCATCCCCGCCTATAGCCAATCCAGACTGAAGTGGTTGCGAACCTATGAGCGGAAAAGGCTGGAGCCTCTCTACGCTGCACGGACCGCCAAGGCGAAGTTAGACGGGCGAGCGAGAAACGGCTCGGCTCATGTCATGGGTCAAGAGCCGAGCCGTCCGCCCCTAGAAGAGACGATTGAGCCCTTTGCCCTTCAGGCGGCTCCGCTCTTCATCATGGCGTGGCGAGAACGCCATCGGACAGCACATGCTCCAACTGTCCAATTTCGGACTTCGGGGGCGGGGCGTGGCGGCTTTCCAAGCAGAGCTTGCGGAGCTGCGCCCATGTCGCTCTCCCCTCGAGCGTGAAGACGTCCGACTGAGTATAGCCCTCCTTGAAGAGGGTTTTGCGGACATCGCTTGGAATCCTGAACTGACCCGAGGCGGCCAGTTCAAACGCACGTTCAATAATAGGTTTCCTTTGCAGCATCGTACTCACCCACATCGCACATGATGAAAGCGGCCCGGCGCGCCGCCGCGGTTGGAAGCGGGCTGCACAGCCGGGCCATGCTCTCCTCCCAGAGAACGGGGGGTAAGCGCAGTCTCCGGCGCCCAGGTTCCTTGTGTCGGAAATGCGGCCCAAGGTTCGCGGGGCGAACAAGACGTCGCCCGGCTTCTGTCCTGATTCCGACAGAAGCCGGGCGGCAGGAACGCCATCTGCGCCAAGCGTCTTCCCGAACAGTTTGATCGACAGGAGCCGACGCGATGAAAAAGTACGCCTATGCGTGGATCACCTTGGCCTTCTTCACCATCTCAATCCTGCTGCATTGGGTGTTTGGATGGTTCGCCTACGTGAACGACGCCCAATCTCACGGCGAAGCGGCGCAACTCGGTCCCTATCTGGTCGAAATGGGAAGAGACACCTTCGAGAATTGGCAATCCGAGTTCCTGCAACTCCTGTGGCAGGTCGTGGGCCTGGCCTATTTCCTCTACGTCGGTTCTCCGTCCTCGAAGGAGAACGATGACCGCATGGAGGCCAAGATGGACGCCCTGCTGGAGCTCGTAGGACAAGCGCGTGGTCTGGCCTTGATCGAGGAGATCGACGCAAGTCATCTGCGCCGCCACGGACATGCCTCCATGCACCTCGATCCGCCCTATGGGGAGCGTGGGGCGGGAAACGAGTAGGCGGCGTTTCTGGAATGTCCAGGTAAACTCGATAAGTGGAGAGGCGAGTGATTGCCGCTGCGCCCTGCGCTTGAGTTCAAAAGGCGACGTCCGCAACGTCCTCCTCTCCCTCTCGCTCTGTCTTCTGGAAACGGGAGAAAATCGATGGAAATCACTGTCCGCTACAAGGGCCGAGGCACCGGCATACTGCGCACCGAAAGGATGCGTGTCGCGAACCTGAACACCGCCATCGGCCTGTTGGAACGTCGGCTGCGAAACAGCCGCACCTTTCAGAAGGCCAATGTCTTCGAGGATGGGATTCCGCGTCTCGAGGTGTCGGCGAGCGGCGGCGGCGTCACGACGACCGCCTATGGCTATGCCGGGGAAGCGGCCCATGTCTGACGACAAGAAATCGGAGGATGTGCAGGCGGAAGACGATCCGGCGCGAGCGGCGATGTCGAGCCGCCATGACACATTCGTAGGCTCCGCTGTCGGCTTCGGCAGCGTCGGGTTCAACGATCGGGGGGTTTTTACAAGCGCGGACGGCGCGTCGGACGCGAATGAGGAAGAGGGAGGCAGAGAAGAGGGCGCACGGCCGCCTGAAGAGGTCGAAGAGGCAGCCTCCCAGGCCCGCGGCGAAAGCCGCCTTCCTGAACATACGGACGCGCGAAAGATCGTCGCATTTGCAGAACGGCCGGCGCGAGAAGCATCGGCCGTCGCCATATGAGGTTACGCAGAAGATTTTCCACGGGCGCTTATGGGGTTGCATCTGGATCACTATCGCACGCCTCATCGGCGTTCGCCGCACGCACGGTGCTTCTGGCGCTGTCTCGACTATTGCTGAGGCGCGTTTCAGGGCGGCTGAAATTGCATTGAAGCGGAATCGAGGGGCTTCCGGTATCGCCCATTTCAGATTTTGGAGACTTGACTGTAGGAACTGTTTCGGAAGCCGAAGCTTCTCTTTAGACCAGTGCGGCCATTTTGTCGCATGTCGGCGCGCCGACGTCTTGCTGGTTTACCGTGGAAAACGTAATGGCTGTGCTTAACGGTTGCTTGGTCGATGGCGTTGCGTTGAGGCGTGACTCTGCCGGTTTGTCGGATCATCCGGTTTACTTGGCCTTGCCGCCCGAGGTCCGGGCGCTCTTGGCCGAGACGGCGTGTCGACATGACATGGAAACCGAAGAGGCTCCGCCAGAAGGCGCCTTGTTCTTCCTGCTGAAGGGGGTGTTGGGGTTCTTTCCTCCTCTAGGGCGGGTTTGCGTGGGCGTGGTCGCACCAGGAAGCGTGCTAGGTTGGGAAACGGCGTTGGGCGGCGCACGCGCAAGCGAGGTGCGGGCCCTATTGCCTTGCCAGGGATATGCGGCGCCGCTGGCTCCGGTCATGGAGCATCTGGGCGAGGCCTGGACCTATCGGTTTCTGGCCATGCGCGCGGTGGCCCGGGCTCGAGTTCTGGGTGTGGAAGCGGCCTGCAACGCCCGACATTCGGCTGTTCAACGCGTGGCGAAATGGATCGTGCGCCTTCAGAAGGCGACAAATGATCGGCACGGCGTGCAAATCACTCAAGGACGTCTGGCGGACTTGCTGGGGTTGCAGCGGACGAGCGTGAACGCTGCCTGCCACAAGCTTCAAGACATAGGCGCGCTTCGCCTGCGTCGAGGCCGCATGATCGTGGAGAACCCTGGGTTGCTCGGTCGCTCATCCTGCTCATGCGATCTCAACCTGGCCGATGGAGCCGTGGAGCGCCGTCGTGATCGCCATCTGAATTAGAGTCCGAGGGTAGGCCCGATGGGCGAGCAACTGGCGCGGTCGTCTAGCCGAAGTCTCGAGAGGACGCGGAAGCCTGTAGGGGAACTCGCACTAGAGGCAGAGAGCCCCGTTCCTCCCACGCTCCTCGCCCTGGAACGCGATGTTCAGGAGTGTCGGCGATGTCCGCTTTGGCGGGGCGCGACACAAGGGGTAGGAGGAGAAGGCCCTAGTCACGCGGCCCTGATGGTGGTCGGCGAGCAACCGGGCGATCAAGAGGATCTGTCCGGACGTCCGTTCGTCGGGCCCGCAGGTCGTTTGCTGGATGCGGCCTTGCGGGAAGCGGGTCTTGATCGGCGCGACCTGTACCTGACCAATGCGGTCAAGCACTTCAAGCATGAGATGCGCGGCAAGCGCCGTCTTCACAAGACGCCGAACACCGGCGAGGTGCGAGCCTGCCGGTGGTGGTTGGATCATGAGAGGCGATTGATCAAACCCCGTCTGATCCTTGCGCTGGGCGCTACCGCAGGCTCGACGCTGCTCGGCCGAACGCCTGTCGTGAAGATCGAACGAGGCCGCGTTCAGACGGCGCTGGATGGAAGCCGCATCGTCCTGACGGTCCATCCGTCCTATCTTTTGCGTCTTCGAGACCGGAGCGCACGCGCCTCGGAACGCCGCCGTTTCCTGGCTGATTTGGAAACGGCGGCGGCGAACCAGTGAGGTTCCTCCGAACCTGAGATCTCTCGTCGTCAGGCCGCAGGCTGCAGGGCTTCTGCATTGACCGCCGTATCGGCGATGGCGGTCAGAGCTTCGTCTGTCTGGCTCTCTTCATTCAGGGTTTCGTCGAGGAGGGAGGCGGCGTCCTCAAGACCCAGCACCTGAGCCCAACGTTTCAAGGTGCCGTAGCGGGTGATCTCATAGTGTTCCACCGCCTGGGCGGCCGCCAGGAGGCCAGCGTCGAGAGCGGCCGTTCCCTTGTACTCCTCCATGATCTCGTCGCCCTCGGCGAGGATGCCTTCAATGGCGTCGCAGGTCTTGCCTCGAGCCGGCTTGCCGATGATGTCGAACACCTGCTGCAATCTCTCGATCTGGCCTTCGGTCTCGTCCTTGTGCTTCTCGAAAGCGGCCTTGAGCTCCGCAGCCTGCGCGGCCCGGGCCATCTTGGGCAGGGATTTCAAAATCTTGCGTTCCGCATAATAGATGTCCCGCAGCGTGTCGTGGAACAGGGTCTGCAACGTCTTCTCCGGCATGGGGTCTCTCCGATGAACGGGGGGGGGAGACGAGGTAGCGAGAGGGCGCAGATACCGTTCCAACTGTCCTGATCCGGACAGGAAGGGAGGAGAAGCGCATCCGCCTCTCATGCAGGTCCTGTACGGATTTCTTTCGGGCCTGCCTCAGCGACCGATATCGATGGTGCGCGAAGGTCCAGGAGGGCTGGAAAGCTCAGGGGGCGAGCTTATGATCCTCCACCGCTCTCCGATGGGTCCGGCCGATGAAATCAACTGTCCTCGCTCTGTTCGCCTGCACGCTTGCGTCTTGTTCGGAATCCGAAGCGCCGTACCACCCCATGAACGATGCGTATCTGGTCAATGCATTCTTTGATGCGGGATCTGACGTTCAGGCTGTTGACGTAGGACCGGCGATCATAACTCTCGCGGATCCTATGATTTACATCGCGTCGTCTGAAGACGTCTTCGCCGGTTCACTCAAAGCGACGCCGCAAGGATGGGCGGTGGAACTGCGTCCCCAATGCACGGCGAACTGCGCGGGCGGTAGGGAACGTCTTCAAGCGATGGTTCATGACGGCGCGACCATCACGATCGGCGAGGATGGGATACTGGTGGTGCGAACTGCCGATGGACGCCGCGCTACAGGCGCGCCTACGCCCCGCAGCTTGTTAGACTAGTGGTCCGCAGGTCGGTTCCTCTGCGGCCTCATGAATGCTCTTGAAGTGAACTGGAGGCCGAATCCCAAAGCCCTGACTCCCTATTGCGCGCTGTTCTGCGACTCGGTGGGGGGCGGGAGGGCGTCAATCCGTGGCGGCTGAAGCCTGTCTGAAGAGCGACTTGAGCTGGCGTCGGACGGCTTGCCCCGCCTCGTAGTCAGTCGATGTGGCGACCAGCCCGCCGCATGATCCTATGTCGCTGTAGCGGCGGGCGTCTTGTTCGCATCGTTTGACCCAGGAAGCGGCGCTCGCTTCTCCTCGCTGAAGCAAGGTGCGGGCCTCCTCGCAGACCGTTTCGGCATCGTCCGTGCAGCCCTGCGCGAACGAGAGATAGGCCAGATAGTCTGCGTCAGCCTCACCTTGACGGGTTCGGCCACGCTTCGCGAAAATCGCCTGGCCTAAGAAGTGGCAGCCTTCGCCGTCGATCAGGATGGCGTCGTTGTGCAGAAAACAGGCCTGCGCAAGCGCCCCGATGGCCCGGTTAAGATCACGCTCGACGCCAGTCCCCGTGAGATACATCCAGCCGAGGTATTTGCAGGCATAGGGTCCTTGTCCCGGATCGTCGCTCTCGCAGGTGCGCTCCAAACTTTCCCTTGCGCGTGCGTAGTCGCGCAGTTGCCGGTTCTGGAGATACAGCTTGCCCGCCTCATAACATCCCGCAGTCATGATGCGGGCCGCGCAGGACTTGTCATAGTGTTCGAGCGCGGCGCGCAGATCGCCGCCGCGCGCCGCGCTGACGCCCCGGCTCCAACAGGTGTCCACATTGTTTTCGACCTCGCAGGGCGGTGACTCCCCCGCCGCCATTCGGGGATGAATGGCGTAGTTCGGAAATGAGACGCCGTCCGACGCGCGCTCCCGCCCTATATCGCGCATGCGCGCCAGCAAGCGGTCCGGGGAGCGCTGAATGCTGTCAGGACGGCAGGGCAGCCGGGCGAGTTCTCTGCCGTTGCGACTAACGCTCAGCAGCCCGAAAGGACGAAGGGCTGACGGATCGGGCTGCATTCCGTTACGAAAGCCGGCGGCAAAGCTGTAGGTTGTGTCGCCATTGGCGAAGGTCACGATCTCGTCGACGGTGCCTGCCGCCCCGTTGTTGCGGCGATAGTCGAGATCGACCAGGGAATTCGACAGGCTCAGTTCCGGTTCGCGCTCTGGCGGCCCGAATCGATAGGTCGCGCTGGTTTCGGTAAGGGAGATGGAAGCCTCCTTGGCCTGTCCATCAATACGGCAAGCGAGCACGATCTCTTCTTCGGGGCGGTCCGGGGCGGCGACGGCGTTCGTCGTCCAGGCGCCGGCCATGATCAAACTGCACGCCACGGCGCGCAGCGCCCCCGAGCCCGCCGTCTTCATTCCGAACGCTCGTTTCGTGCTCGCCATCACGCTCGCCTCCGCCCTTATATAAGGTGAGATGCTGCACGCATGAGATGAAAACACCAACCGTCAATAGAGTGCATTGGGCGTCCGATCACCTTAGCTCGCCGCAATATTCTACTGCGCATCGGCTGACCTCCATGCCGGCGAGCCAGGAGGACCCCTGGGACAATGAGGCTCGGCCTCGGCGGCAGTCTTGGTCTGTGAAGGAGGCGTCTTTGCCTTCCAGCCAGAGGATGCGGGAAGGGATGTCCGCTCAACCTTCGGTCAGGGAGCTCGTACGAGGGCTGCGCCGCCGAAGCTTAACTAAATAATCTCGTTATATTTTAACCCTTTTCAGCGAAGGTCTTCGTTTCTGCTTGAAAAGTTCCGTGGATAAGGAGTTCGCGCTTGCGTGAAGCCCATGGGAAGACGCCGGGCTCGACGCCCGGCCTTGGTTTCGACAATGCGCGGAAGAAGGCGCTCTTGAGTTCAACCTGTCGTCACCGCGCCGTCTGGGCTGCGGCGGCTGCGGTCTTGCTGCCCTCCACGCAAGCCTTCGCTCAATGCGTTGATGCGCCGGCGACGCTCAGTATTTCTTCAGGCAGTTGCGTCGATCCGGCGTTCACCGAGCGGGAAAGCGCAGACGCCGTTCCCGTGGTCGAGGTCTCCGGCTCCGGAAGCTACAGCGGCGTTTCCGTCAGTCTTTTCGCCTTCGGCAGCGGCCACGGCGTGCGGGCGACCGGCGACGGTACGATTTCGTTGCTCGGCACGTCGTCGGACGGCGCCGCGGTCAGCACCTATGGCGACGGGGGTCATGGCCTCTATGCGGAGAACGGGGGGCGGATCATCGGCAGCTATACCTCAGTTTATACCAATGGCGTCGGCGCTCATGGTCTCGAGGCGATCAGGTCAGGAAGCAATGTCACATTGATTGACAGCGGGGTGAACACGGCGCTCGACCACGCGCACGGAGCCTACGCGTCGGGGGGCGGAACGATCGCCCTGACCCGGACCAGCGTCACGACTTCCGGCGCGGGGGCCTCCGCCGTTTTTGCGGACGCCGGCGGCTCGATCACGCTCAACGACCTGAGCACCTACACCTCTGGCGACGAGGCTCCCGGCGCGGTCGCCTCAGGCGCTGACAGCAGTCTGACCCTGAACAACACCTACGTAAACGTCTACGGCGACAACAGCGCCGGGCTGCTCGCGGCCGATGGCGGACTGATCACCATGAGCGGCGGCGCGATCGCGGCCGGCGATTATTATGGCGGCACGATCATTGCGGATTCCCCGGGCATGCTGGCCCGCGGCGCCGGCAGCCGAATTCTTGTCGTCAATGGCGCGAGTTCCGCCACCTATGGCGCAAACAGCCTGGGCATATGGGCCGACGCTGGCGGCAGGATCGACTTCGCCGGCTACGGCGTCTTCACCTATCAATCCAATTCCGCCGGCGCAGCCGCGAGCGGGTCGGGCAGCGCGGTCGTCTTGACCGACACCAGGGTCCGCACGTCCGGTCCTGCGAGCGCCGGCCTGCTCGTCACCGCCGGCGGCGCGGTCGCCGCGAGCAACACGGAGATCACCACCGGTTACGGAAGGACCGGAGGCGCTCTTCCGGCTCTCCAGTTTCCGAGATCTGAGATAGGCTTGGAGGCCCACGGTGCGGATGTGGTCGGGATCGGCAGCCGGCTGCAGGCGGAGAACGCCCGCATCACCACAAACGGCGACGGCGCCGTCGGCGTGAAGGTCAGCCAGGGCGCCTCCGCCGTGATCGTGGGCGGATCGATCACGACCAAGGGGGCCGGTACGGCTGCGAGCGGGGGCGCCGACGCCGTCCGGGCGACTGACGACAGCAGCGTCATCTTGTCCGAAACGTCCATCAGCACGACCAACATCAAGGCGGTGGGGCTGCATGCGACGACGGGCGGCGCGATCGCCGCGACGGACGCCAATGTGGCTACGCAGGGGCAAAGCGCCTTCGGCGTGGCTGCACAGGGCGCGGGGAGCAGCACCACCCTGACCCGCACTGCCGTCGCTACGGTGGGCGATGCTGCGTTCGGCGTCCGGGCCGGCGATGCAGGGACGGTGCAGATCACGGGCGGTTCGGCCGAAACCACCGGTAACGCCGCGCATGGCGTCGGAGCCGTCAATGGCGGCCGCCTCGCTGTTTCCGGCGCCAAGGTCGCGGTGAGCGGGGCGGGATCGTCGGCCATCTATCTCGCCGGCGGCGCGTCGAGCGCCGTGTCGATCACCGGCGGAAGCCTGAGCGCCGCCAACGGTGCGATCGTCCTCGCCGAGGGCGGGACGGGGGTGATCTCGATCAGCGGCGGCGCCGTGCTCAATCCCGCCGTCGTCAACGGCCGGCGGCTGTTGGCGCAAGTGACCGACGACGCCGGAGGCGTGGCGAGCGATCTGACGCTGAACATCACCGACGCGCCGTCGCTGACAGGCGACATCGTCGTCGACGCATCGACCCTCGCCTATAACCTGAGCAACAGCAGTTGGACCGGCGATCAGCGCCTGATCGGATCCGGAAGCACGGCCAGCGCCAGCCTGACCGCTTCGCGATGGACGGGCGACCTGCTCGCCGATCCTGGCAATACCGCCGATGTATCTCTGGCGCAGGGCAGCCTGTGGACCGGCCTGGCGCGGAATGCGGCCGATATCGCGATCGACGCCGGCAGCGCCTGGAACCTGACCGGCGATTCCAGCGCGACCGGTGCGATGACCAACTCCGGGCTGATCCAGTTCCTGGCGCGGCCGAATGCCTACAGTACGCTGACGGTCGGCAGCTACACGGGCGGCCCCGGCAGCCGCATCGCCTTCAACACCTATCTCGGCGGCGACGCCTCGCCCACCAACGTGATGGTGATCAATGGCGGCCAGGCCAGCGGCGCAACCACCATCCTGGTCAACAATACCGGTGGTCCAGGGGCGCAAACCGTCGGGGACGGCATTCGCCTGGTGCAGGCTGTCGGCGGGGGCGCGACGACGGCGGACGCTTTCAAGCTGGACCAGCGCGTCGTGGCCGGCGCCTATGAGTACCAACTCTTCCGCGGCGGCGTCGCCGGTCCGAACGACTGGTTCCTCCGGTCTCACGTCGAGAGCACCGATCCGGGCGGGCCCGACATTCCGATCTATCGTCCCGAGACGCCGCTCTATGCGCCCATCCCCGCAATCGCGCGACAGATGGCCCTTTCAACCTTAGGGACGCTGCACGAGCGTGTCGGCGACGAGGAAAACCTGCGGGGTTCGGCGGAGCCGCGAACCTATGTGAACGGGGCCTGGGGGCGACTGTTCGGGACGCAGTTGGACAACCGGTGGGGCGGAACGGCCGAGGCGCGCGCCGAGGGCGATCTGGTTGGGTTCCAGACGGGACTCGACCTCTTCCGGCGGACGACGGACAGCGGCCGTCGCGACCACGTCGGCCTATATGTCGCCTATTCCGAACTCGACACTTCGATGCGCGGCCTTGCGCGCGGGATGCGTGACCTGGAGTTGGGCCGCCTGCAAACGGACGGTTCGTCAGTCGGGGCCTATTGGACGCATTTCGGCCCGAGTGGCTGGTATGTCGATACGGTCCTGCAACAGAGCTGGTACGACGTGGAGGCGACGACCCTTTATGGCTCCGGCGCCTCGACCGAAGCGACTGGATACGCGGCGTCGCTTGAGATCGGCTATCCCATCAGCCTTCAAGAGAACTGGCTGATCGAGCCGCAGGCGCAGATCGTTTACCAGGATGTGCGGGTGGACGGGACGCAGGACCAGTACGCGACTGTGGATTGGGACGAGGGAACCGCCTGGACCGGACGGCTCGGGGCGCGTCTGCAATACACCCGGCGTGACGCCCGCGGGAGGCTTTGGCAGCCCTATGGGCGGGTCAATCTCTGGCACGCCTTCTCCGGCGAGGAAGGCGTGATCTTGGGACAGTCTTCCGCCATCGAGAATCGGTTCGGCCATACGGCGCTGGAAGTCGGCGGCGGCCTTACTGCACGTGTGAGTAAGAACCTGAGCATTTACGGCCAGGCGAGCCATCGCTGGACAATCGACGGCGACCGCAGCCGCCAGACGGCTACCGAAGCCGCCTTGGGTCTTCGTATGAACTGGTGAAACGGCGGAGGCAGGACGACGCCGGGCGACGGGGAGCGTTGGTTGGCACGTGATTCGCAAGCGCCCCGCGAAGGCCCCCAGCGGCTCAGCGGCGTTACCCGGACGGAGAGGGACTATCCGCCGATCGACCTCCGCGCTTGTCATCGTGGACGAGTGGTCGTGCGTGTGCGCCAATCCCAGGTTCCGGCTCGCTGCGAGCGCCAAGCCGCCGGCTCCGGCGACCGGCTCTCCATTTCACGATCCGGCTATTCCGCCGCGGCGGAAAGGCGACGATGACAGCCGCTTGAAACGCTCGACTTGAAGCCTTGCAATGTGATCGTCTAGGCCGACGCAAGGGTGGGGACACGCGTGGCTTCTGTCCAAGGCCCGTCCTGTCCTCGCGAGCGCGGCGCGGAATGAACCATGGTTGAAGCTGAGCCTATTCCATTCGATCCCAGACCTCCGGCTATGAGTCTCGCCGCGTTGTTCTTGCGCTTCCTGAAATTTGGCATGCTCGCTTTCGGCGGGCCTGTCGCTCAGATCGCCTTGCTGCGGCGCGAGTTGGTTGAGGAGGAACGCTGGATCTCCTCGGCTAGGTTCAACCGTTTGCTGGCCGTGATGCAGATCTTGCCGGGGCCGGAGGCTCATGAGTTATGCGTGCACCTGGGCATGAGGGCGCGGGGGCGATTGGGCGGCTTGCTGGCGGGGCTCGGTTTCATGCTGCCGGGCTTTGTGCTGATGCTCGCGCTATCCTGGCTCTACTTCCAACTCGACTTCGACCGGAGCTGGCTCGGAGCCGCATTGTTGGGCGTGCAGGCGGGCGTGGCGGCGTTGATCGTTCGAGCCGTGCACCGCATCGGTGAACATGTGCTGGTAGACGGATGGCTGTGGGCCATCGCCGCGGGGTCTGCGGGGGCGGCTTTGGCCGGCATCAGTTTCTGGCTGGCCCTTTCCGTCGGCGGCGCGGTCTATGCGCTCAAGCGATCAGGAAGACGAGCCATCGCGGTTTGCCTAGCTCTGGCGGGAGCGACCCTTGGTGCTGGGTTGGCCCTGACTATGGAACCGGGCGCGCCTTCGGCCTTCGTGGAGGGCGCAGGCAAGCAGCCCGGCGATGTCGCAGCCTGGATTCTGTTTCTCGCTGGGTTCAAGACGGGCCTGTTGACCTTCGGCGGCGCCTATACCGCCATTCCCTTCCTACGCGCGGACAGCATGCGCCAGGGCTGGATGGGCGACGCTCAATTCCTTGACGGCCTGGCCTTGTCCGGCGTGCTGCCGGCGCCGCTGATCATCTTCTCCACCTTTGTCGGCTATGTCGCGGGCGGGCCATGGGGAGCCGTGGCGATCACGGCTGGGATTTTCCTGCCCGCCTTTGCTTTCTCGCTGATCTTCTATGATCGTCTTGAGGCGGTGCTAGAGAATGTGCGGCTGCACGCCTTGCTGGAAGGCGTGGCTGCGGCGGTCGTCGGGCTTATCGCCGTGACCGCTGCCCAGCTTGCCTGGGGTCTGCTCTCCGATGCGGACCAGCGGCTGGCGGTCGCCGCTATCCTGCTGGCGGCCTTGGGGGCGGTCTATCTGTGGAAGAGCAAGCTGGCCTCGCCGCTGATTCTGCTCGCGGCAGGGGTGGCGGGCGTTCTGGCCTTTTAGCGTCTGCAAGGAGGCGATTTCCATTCCAGCCAAATCCGGGAGACGGCTTCAAACTTGGCGGGCGCCGCCATGTCGAAGGGAAGGGGCGAATTTAGCGTTCAGCCGACTGCTCCTAAAGCTGCGTCTTCAGCACTTCATCCTCACCGCGTCAGACGCGACCTTAGTCCCCGGCTGAAACGCCTCGACTTCAAGTTGGGATTTTCGAGGGAGGGACGAGGCCTGTGTGACAATGTTTTGCAGCGGATGCCCGCAGTCAGGGCTAGATTGCCGTCCGGTCGCCAGGGGGAAGTGCCAGAGGGAAGAGTGTGAAATGGAACGGCTGCCTAGAAGCGAGGATCTGCGGTTGGCCAAGATCTGGCTCTCGCACTTTGGCTCGCCTATGCCGATCTACGGGGCCTCGGCGGTCGCGAGGCGGATCTTGTTGGATCACGGGGCGCAAGAAGCCCTTCGCCGTGCCGATCTTCAGGACGAGGAAGATCTGACCGTTCCGCCAGCCGCGCGGTCTTGGTTATCTTGAGAAGAAGCGCGCAGGCACGCACTGCCGGCGCGCCACTCAAGTAGGACCCAGGAATGGATGCGGACTATCGAGTCGCGCGTCCTGAATGTTCGCCCAGCAGCGGAGGCGGCCCGGCTCAAAGGCTTTCTGACTTGCCCGCCTCTGACGAAGACGCGCTACCCTCCCACGCGCCGGGAACTGTCCTAAGAGGGAACCCTTCCCTTCGTCCGGGAGATCTCCCGTCCAGCAGGTCGCAAATGCGAAGGGCCGCCTGGGCGGAGCGCTGCTCCCAGACCTGAGCATCCACATCCGAAAGGATTTCCTCGCCGAACTTTCGCAGAAAGTCGTCCAACTCCCGGGCGCCGCCGGGATCGCGCCGCGCCAGAGTACGGCCCAAGGCCAGTTCGAGCGCGTCCAGTCGAGCGCTGATGTCTTCTAAAACCTTACCAGCCAAGTCCCGCTCCCCGCCGTAAGATGTTGTCCAGATGGCGCGGAGCATGTCATGGCGAGTTTGCGCGAGGCGGGAGGGACAGGCGAGCTCAACGAGGTTTTTCACAGCATCGCCTACGCTTTCAGCCTCGGCGAGGGCGTCGTCCGACGAGGGTCTGCCGACCCTCGGTCGTCGTGATGCGCGCGACCGTGTCGTCCGCGTGCTCGACTGTTTTCTCCATAGGCGTCGCGCGTCCTCCTCGACTTGGGGGCGTCCTCCGCCGGCCGTGCTAAGGAGAGGAGGACGACGGACGCCTCTTCTAGGAGCTCACCCAAGCAGGAGACCGCACCCGCTGAACCGAGCCGCCTCCGCACTGTTCCTCTACGTCGTTTCATGACGTTTCGGGCGGTGATCCCGTCCCTGTCGGCCGACGAGCCTTCTTGCGTAGAAGGAGGACGCCTGTGAGCCCTCGCCATGACCGAAACCGCCGCCTCGGGCGAAGAACGGCGCAATACGGCAAATCGGAGCGGCTGCGCGCCAAGGCCAAAGCAATGGCTGTTTTCGGATCGCCTTGATGTTGATCGCTGGGCTAGTCTCGCTAGGATTTGGCGCCGGCCTTGGCTGGCGGACGGTGCGTCTCGCCCCCAATTGCGAGGCCGCCGTCGCAACTCGGGGAGGAGGTGCAGGCCCGGAAGCACCGCTTCCAAGGCTCCTCTCAGAGGGCGGTCCGGATGAACTTTCGATCCGGACCGCTGTCGCCTTAGTGTCGTAAAATGACGTTCCGCAACACTGCCTGACGCTATCCGTTTGAGCCCTGTCCTCCGGGGAAGAGGGCACCGGCCCAGCGTGTGCGTCCGCGCCCCCAGCCTCAGCACGCACGCTGGGCCGTCTTTTCGGGGAGGTGGAGACCATGCAGAGCAGAAAGCCGATCATCGAGCGCGCCTTCGAACTCGCTCAGACGGGGCGATATCGGATTCCTGGCGACGTGCGGAAAACCCTCCTTAGCGAAGGCTATAGTCAAGCCGATGCTTTTACGCTTGAGGGGCGGGCGACGTGGAGCAAGTTACGCGCTCTCTGTGCAAAGGCTCAGGCGGATTCCTGCGCGGCTTGAGTGTGCATCGCGCATGGGGAGCACGGCTTTGACGGTCGCGTTTCTCTGAAGAGCGGGGCAAGCCGATGACGCCCCGGCGGGATACGACGTCGCGACTGCAATGCCTCTGCGCGCTGGCCGGGTTTATCACTACGCTTGCCGCCGGCGTCGTGCTTGCACGCGCCGCTTTCTCAGCGCCTTCTCCGCCGGAGTTGATCATTCAGGCCGAGAGCATGCATCCGTCGTCTGCAGGCTGGGTCGTCGAAGTCGTCGTCGTCAACCAGGGTGATCTCGCGGCGGCGGCGGTCGAAATCGAAGGGGAGGCGAGCGGGGAGCGCGCAGGGGCGACCCTCGATTACGTGCCCGGCGGCGGAGAAAAGAAGGCCGGTCTTGTCTTCGCGACGCGGGATCGTCCGGAACCTCGCCTCCGGATTCTGGGGTGGTCCTCGCCCTGATCCTCGCGCCTGAAGTGACGGGTTTCCGACAGCGGACCCTGCCGGCGCGCCGCTGGTTAGCTTGGAACCCGCAACCCAGGAGACCGACATGACCCACAATGACGATGTCTGGCGCGAAGTGTTCGTGAACGGCTTGAAGAACGCCCATGCCGTCGAGCATCAGGCCCTGTCCTTGATGGATCGGCAGATTGATCGCGCTAAGAATTTCATGGAGGTCGCCGAGAAACTCAAGGCGCACCGGCTCGAGACCGAGCAGCAGATATCACGGCTGGAGCAACTCCTATACGGCCTCGACGAGAGCCCATCAGGCTTGAAGGACGCCGCTATGTCCATGAGCGGCAACATGGCCGCCCTGGGGCACGCCTTCGCCGAGGACGAAATACTCAAGAACGCCTTCGCCAACTTCGCCTTCGAGAACTATGAGGTCGCCGCCTACAAGGGGCTCATCATTCTTGCGCAGCACGGCGGCTATTCGGTCGCGCTCGACCCGCTGAACGCCTCATTGGACGAGGAAGCGCGCATGGCGGCTTGGGTGGACCAGAGCCTGCCGGCCCTCACCGAGAAATTCCTCATGCTCAAGCGGGCGGGTGAAAACCCCAGCCGCTGATCTGCGTCGCAAGGAGATGCGAGATGTTCATGCACAACAAGAAGCTGATGTACACGGTGCGGGTTTCCGAGCCCAATCCGGCTCTGGAGACCCTGATGCTCGAGCAGTTCGGCGGACCGCAGGGCGAACTGGCCGCCGCGATGCGTTATTTCACGCAAGGTCTGGCGGATGAGGACCTGGGTCGTCGCGACATGCTGATGGATATCGCCACGGAGGAACTGAGCCACCTGGAGATCATCGGTTCGATCGTCGCCATGCTGAACCGCGGCGCCAAGGGCCGTCTGGCCGAGGCTGCGGAAGAAGAAGCTGACCTTTACGCCAGCCTGAGCTCAGGCGGCGAGAGTCACACCATGTCGATCCCGTACGGCGGCGGCGCCGCCCTGATCAATTCGGCGGGTGTGCCTTGGACAGCGGCCTATGTCGATTCGATCGGCGATCCGGCCTGCGATCTGCGATCCAATATCGCGGCCGAGTCGCGGGCGAAGATCGTCTACGAGCGTCTGATCAACGTTACCGACGATCCTGGGATCAAGGACGCCCTGACCTTCCTGATGACTCGCGAAATCGCCCATCAGAAATCCTTTGAGAAGGCCCTTTACGCCATCCCGGCCAACTTCCCGCCCGGCAAGCTGCCCGGCCATCCCGATTTCACTGACAAATACTACAATATGTCGCAGGGGGAGGGAGACGCCGCCGGACCTTGGAATTCGGGCGATCAATGGGAGGTGGTCGATGATCGCGAGGCCCAGATCGCCGTCGACGGCGGAGACGGTGACGCCGACGTGGTTTTGTCTAAGGGGGAAGAGAGGGCTGTCGAAGCTTTCGCGGACCGCACGCGCTCCGATCCGCAGACCGATCCGCTGACGGGAGCCGACCTCGGCGCTGGACCTGGGGCGGGGCGGACAAGTCGCATTCCCTCAACCGCGCCTGGATAGCCTTACGGGCTATTCAGAAAGGGAGGGCGGGGGTTGCGGAGCGGTGATTGGCAAAAGTCACTCCATCTGCGGCGACGGCCGATGCACAAGCATCGGCCGTCGCCATGTCCAGTGTCATATGGAAATCCTAGGCCGCTAGAGGAATGCGGATCCCCTCCAGAGGGTCTTGTGGGAAGCCGAGGCCGGGGTTCGAGCGTACCTCGACGACACGCTCGCCTTGGTAAAGGCAGAGGGTGTCATACCCGATCCACTGGTCGGCGACCGTGCTCAACGCGGCCCTCGCTTCGTCGTCCGCGTTGGCTTTCAGGACAATGATCTCCCGAGCGTACACGCCGGGAGTGTTGACGATGCAAAAATAACAATCCACGCGAACTCACCCTATTGAGGGCCCTAAACCCTGGAGAAGAAAAGAGGTTCCCGGAAAGGGGGCGGAAGCGAAAGCCGTCTGGGCGCGCGGAGGAACCCAAGGATCGCGGGACGCTTCCTCTCTGAAAAGGAGGCTGCGCGATGAAGACGAAAACCGTGCTGCGTCTGGAAGAGGGTGTAAAACTAGAACGCCTGGAGCGAGGCGGGCGAGCCGACGGATGCGTGGCCTTCCGGGTCAGCGCGCCGTCCCTCCACGTAAAGCGCCTCTACGCTGATGAAGAGGCCGCCCGCCGCGCCTTCGCGCGTTGGCTGGCTGCGCTGATCGAGAAGAGGCGCGCCTCGACGCTTCACGATCGCGTCGTCTGCGACGGTTTCCTGCAGCGCGAAGACCACGCTTCGGCTCTTGAAACGTGAAGCCCGACAGGCTGGGTTGTGAACCGCTGTTGGCGAGGTGCGTTGCGCCTGCATGATCGACACCGCCTGGACGCCCTACTGCGGATCAGCACCTGATCCTGGCGCGTGGATAGAACGCTGGAACAGCGATCCTGTCTTTCTCGCCATCCTTGCGACGACGACGGCGGCCGGGCTGATGGGCTTCGGGAAGGGGGCGGATCGGGGGCGGTTTCTCGCAGCCATGGGCGTGCTGGCGATCGGCTTCGTCTCTCCACTGTGCGCGCTCAGTTCGGCCCTTTTCACGGCCCGTACCCTCCACCATCTGTTGCTGGTCCTCGCGGCTTCCCCCTTGCTGGCGCTATGCCTGCCGCCTCTGCGGCGGCCGCGTGTCTTGGCGGCGACGGCGGTGGCGACAGCCGTCTTCTGGGCGTGGCATGCGCCGGGGCTCTACGCCCGGGCTCTGTCGCATGACGGCGTCTATTGGCTGATGCAGTTGAGCATTCTGACGAGCGCCGTCTGGTTCTGGGCGGCGGTGCGCGCCTCGCGGGCGCACGCCGCCGTTGCCGCACTGCTGGCGGCCATGGTGCTGATGGGCCTCCTGGGCGCCCTCATCGTGTTCTCCGGTGAGCCGCTTTATGCTCCGCACTTCGCCTCCACCATGGCGTGGGGGGTGACGCCGTTGGAAGACCAGCAGGCGGCGGGCCTGATCATGTGGGCGCCGGCCGCAGCCGCCTATCTTCTCGTCGCCTTGTGGCGCATCAATGGTCTGCTGAGGCTGGCGCCCGAGGCTGCGTCATGATCGACCGTCTCATCGCCCAGGCGCTGGAGTGGGCGGCGGGGCACCATGACGAGGGCCGCTATTCCCCGGTCGCTATCTGGTTCCACTGGATCATGGCCGGCCTAGTCTTTTTCCAACTGGGCTGGGGATGGGGAATGGGCAGACTGCCCGTCGGAGGGGATAAGGTCGCTGCCTACGATGTCCATTTCGCGGTCGGCGTCCTGATGCTGCTGCTGGTGATCGGTCGCCTGACCTGGAGATTGACCGCACCCGATCTGATCAACGATGCGGACAAGCCTGGGTGGGAAAGCACGGCCGCCCAAATCACCCATTACGTCTTCTATCTTTGCCTGTTCGGCCTGCCTCTTTCGGGCTGGGCCATCATCTCGGCGACGGCACGCGACACTCAGTTAGCGGCTGCGGGTTTCATTCCCTGGCCCCTGTTGCCGATGCAGGATCTATCGAACCGTCAGCTTTGGGCGATCGAGGCGGCGTCAGAGTGGATGCACTGGGGTCTGATCATGGCCCTTCTGCTGATGATCCCCATTCACGTGGGCGCGGCGCTCAAACATCATTTCGTCGACCGGGACGACGTCTTCCACGCCATGGCGCCGGTCGTCCCGCAACTGCGGCCGCGTCGCACGCGCTGGCAGAGACGATGGCGTGCTCTGGAGAAGAGGATTGCGGGGACCCTGCGACGCCTATGGCGCCGACGCTTCGGGTTCAGGGCCTCCCTGGAGAGCTAGTCGCCGTCGGAGCGGGGAGGGCGGCGGGTTTCGCGCGCACCGGCAGGCTGAGCCGCAGCAGCGATCGAAGCGGCGCTGCTGGCTGAAGCGTGGGTGGGCGCCGAACGCGACCCGCCCGCCGCCAGCCAGGATGCGATGGCGCGAGCCTCTTCGTCCGTCAGGCGTTGAACGGCCGCGGCCATGATGCCGCGCGGGTCGTTGCGCCGCTGGCCCGACTTCCAGCGGTCGATCTGCTCCAGGGTGTAGGCGGCGGGTTGCCCGGCGACGGCCGGCTGACCTTGGCCGGCTCCTTGGCCTTCAACGCCGTGGCAGGCCGCGCAGGCGGTGATTCCGCGGGCCGCGTCTCCGGTCAGCCAGATCGGCGGCGGGGCCGCCGTTGAGTTTTGCTCAGCAGGCGAGGGCAGCCGGGCGTACCAGCCTGATACGGCCCGGCGAGATTGTGAGTCCAAGCTGCGCGCCACCCGGCTCATGACGTCGTCGGCACGCAGGCCGCTGGCGTAGTCCTCCATCTGCTTTTGCAGATAGCCAGGATCTAGTCCGGACAGGCGAGGCGTTGAAACGCCGTCGCCTTCACCCCTCAAGCCATGACAGGTGAAGCAGGCGTCAGCCGCGCCGCTCGCGCCACCGCCCATGGCGATGACCTCGCCGGAAGCCTGAAATGTGCGGTCGGTCGTTCCTGGCGTCGCGTCGCACGCGGCGAGGGCTAGACCGATCAGGAAGAGAAACAGCGCGCGCACTCCGACCCAACACCGGCTACGCGGCGCCGGTTCCGCTTCGGAACTCCCTGCGGCCCGGCGGATTGGTTCTGACGAACGGAAAGGGGCCGGATGCTGTCATGTTGCGACGATGGCGAAGCTAGGGACGATCATTTTGGCCGTTGGCCTGATCGGCCTGAGCGCCTGCGCGGACAAGGCCGAGACGCGGCGCGTCCTGGCGGGCGCCGATTCCGCGGCAGGCTTGAGTCTGATCCGAACCCACGGCTGCGCAGTTTGCCACGCCATCCCCGGCGTGGCCTGGCCCCGAGGCCGAACCGGGGGATCCCTGGAGGGCGTCGGGGCGCGCCCGATGATCGCCGGACGCCTCCCGAACCAGCCTGCCGTGATGGCCGCTTTCGTGCGCGACGCGCCGTCGCTGCTGCCCGACACCGGCATGCCGCCCCTGTCCCTGAGCGAAGCCGAAGCCCGCGACATAGCGGCCTACCTCTATACGCTCGATGACGACTGAAACGCCGGACATGCTCGTCGGTTGGCCGCCCCCGGTGCTGGACCCCGCCGGACCGTTCGCTGGGCCGGTGGCGATCGTCGCCTGGGTGTTGTTCATCATGGGCGCGATTGTGCTGGTCGTCGTCCTGGTCGCTCTCGGTGTCGCCCTGTTCGGGACGAGGAAGTGGAAACGTCGCGTGGGCGGCGAGCGGCTGGTCTGGATCGGCGGCCTGGCCTTTCCGGTGGTCGTGCTCACGGGTCTCCTGATCTACGGTCTCGGCGTCACTGCCCCCGTGTCGGATGCGCCCCGCGACGGCGAGATGCGGGTGCGCGTCACCGGCGAGATGTGGTGGTGGCGCGTGGCCTATCTGGACGACCAAGGTCGCGAAACGGTTCAGGACGCCAATGAGGTTCACATCCCGGTCGGACGCCCGGTCGTGATCGAACTCGAGAGCGCCGACGTCATCCATAGTCTGTGGATCCCCCGTCTGGGCGGTAAGACCGACATGATCCCGGGCCGCCGCAACTTCATGCGCCTGCAGGCTGACAGTCCGGGCGTCTATGCGGGGCAGTGCGCCGAATATTGCGGCGGCCCCCACGCCTTGATGGGCTTCGTCGTCGTCGCCCATGCTGACGGCGACTTCGAGACGTGGCGAGCGAAGCAGGCCGCGCCCGCCGCGCCGTCCGCACTGTCGGGCGCGGCAGTGTTCGGCGCCTCGGGTTGCGGCGCCTGCCATACGATCCGTGGAACAGAGGCCAACGGGCTGGCCGGGCCGGACCTGACCCACGTCGGGTCGCGCCAGACGCTGGGCGCAGGCATCCTTCCCAACAATCAGGGGACGA
Organism: Brevundimonas faecalis; assembly: GCF_040549405.1. Lineage (NCBI taxonomy): Bacteria > Pseudomonadati > Pseudomonadota > Alphaproteobacteria > Caulobacterales > Caulobacteraceae > Brevundimonas > Brevundimonas faecalis. Next base: position 651,380 of record NZ_JBEPTF010000001.1, read on the forward strand.
TGGCGGGCTGGATCGCCGACAGCCAGGGGATCAAGCCCGGCAACCGCATGCCGTCCTATCCGGTGCTGACGGGGACGGAGCTGCGCGATTTGGCCGCCTATCTGGACAGCCTGCAATGACGTCGGAAACCGGCTTCGACGTCCGCAAGTACGATCGCTTTCCCACCGAGGAGCCGCGCCCGGAGGGCGAGCTGGAGCAGCTGGAGGCCGCCTGGTGCGGTCCGCGCCGCCCCGGCGAGTGGATCACGGCGATCAACAACAACATCATCGGCGTCTACTATGTCGGCGCGGCCATGCTGTTCTTCGTGCTGGCGGGGGTTCTGGCGCTGCTGATGCGCACCCAGCTGGCCTTGCCGATGAACGGCTTCCTGGCACAGGAGACCTACAACCAGATATTCACCATGCACGGCACGGTGATGATGTTCCTCTTCGCCGTTCCGGCGGTCGAGGCGCTAGGCGTGCTCCTGCTGCCCCAGATGCTCGGGGCCCGTGACCTGCCGTTTCCGCGCCTGGGCGCCTACGCTTTCTGGGCCTATCTGATCGGGGGCCTCGCCTTCTTCTGCTCCCTCTTCTTCGGCCTCGCGCCGGACGGCGGGTGGTTCATGTATCCGCCGCTGACGGGCATGACCTATTCGCCGGGAATTAACGCCGACTTCTGGCTGCTCGGCATAGGCTTCATCGAAATCTCGGCCATCGCCGGGGCCATTGAGATCATCGTCGGCGTCCTGAAGACGCGCGCTCCGGGCATGACCCTGGACAAGCTGCCGGTCTTCGCCTGGGCCATGCTGATCTTTGCCTGCATGATCATCATCGCCTTTCCTTCGGTGATCCTGGCCACCCTGCTGCTGGAGTTGGAACGGGCGCTCGGCTGGCCCTTCTTCGACCCGTTGAAGGGCGGCGATCCCATGCTGTGGCAGCACCTGTTCTGGTTCTTCGGTCACCCGGAGGTCTACATCATCTTCCTGCCGGCGGCCGGGGCCATGTCGACCATCATTCCGGCCATGGCGCGCACGCAACTGGTCGGCCATCCCCTGGTGGTCATGGCCATGCTGGCGACCGGTTTCATCAGTTTCGGCGTGTGGGCGCATCATATGTTCACCACCGGCATGCCGCAGATCAGCATCAACTATTTCAGCGCCGCCTCCATGGCGGTCAGCGTGCCGGCGGGCGTGCAGGTCTTCGCTTGGATCGCCACCATCGCAGCGGGGCGCATGCGCCTCACCGCACCCGGCCTGTTCGCCGTGGGCGGCCTGGTCATCTTCGTCATGGGCGGGCTTAGCGGGGTGATGGTCGCCATGGTCCCCTTCGACTGGCAGGCTCACGACAGCTATTTCATCGTGGCTCATCTCCACTACGTCCTGATCGGCGGCATGGTCTTTCCGATGTTCGCCGCCATCTACTACTGGCTGCCGATGTCCAGCGCCCGCCCGCTGAGCGAGCGAGTGGGCAGGTGGGTCTTCTGGCTGATGTTCGCGGGGCACAACATCGCCTTCCTGCCCATGCACCTGACCGGGCTCATGGGGATGCCGCGGCGGGTCTACACCTACCTGCCGAGCCGGGGGTGGGACCTGCCCAACCTCATCTCCACGGTCGGCGCCTTCCTGTTTGGTCTGGCGGTCCTGCTGTGGGTCGTCGACATGATCCGGAACTTCCGCCCCTTCGGCCCGCGGGAGGCCGGCAATATCCACGGCGGCCCGGGCCTCGAATGGCTGCCGAGCGGCTACTACTCCGTGCGCTCCGTACCGGTTGTGAAGAGCCTCTACCCCCTGTGGGAACAGAAGGGCTTGGCGAAGTCGGTGGAGGAGGGGCACTGGATCCTGCCGGGCGCGCCGGGGGGCGAACGCCAGACACTGGTCACCAGTCCCTTGAACGCCGAGCCGCAGTATGTGCTACGCCTCCCGCGGCCGTCGCCTTGGCACGTCTTCGGGGCCGTTTTTACGGCGGGCTTCTTCCTGATCCTCACCATTCAGGCCTACGCCGCCGCTGTGGTCAGCGGAATCTTGGCCGTCTACTGCATCATGCGTTGGTGCTGGTTCCTAGATGCGCCGCAAGAGCGCAAGACGACCGACATTGGGGCGGGAATCCGCATGCCGAACTACGTCTCCGGGCCGTCCAGCCATGGCTGGTGGGCTATGGTGATCGTGCTGATCGTGGGCGGCATGGTCTGCCTTCTGGCAGGCTTTTCCTATGTCTTCCTTTGGAGCCGGCGGCCGGATCTATGGCAGGCGTCCCCGGGGACGATGTCTATGCTGGCGAACCTGAGCCTCCTGACGGTGGCGGGTTTATGCGCCACGGCGGCCCCCCGCGCGCTGAGACGCGTGCGGCGAGGTGCCGAAACCCTGTCACCCGTGCTGTTGATCCTGGGTGCAGCCGGTGCATTGGCGGCGCTAAGTCTTGAGGTCCGAGCGTGGTCGAACATCGGACTGAAGCCCGACGCGACCAGCCAGGGCGCGTCGGTCTTCGCCCTCTTGGGCTGGGCGGGAACCTTCGCGGGGATTGGGACCCTGATGGGGGGCTATATTCTGCTGAGGCGGATGTTCGGCCGCCTTGCGGCCGAGCGACCCTCGACGGTCGACCTGATCGGTCTGTTCCTTGCCTATACGGCGGCGCAGGGCGCGGCGGTCATTATATTGATCCGCCTATTCCCCGAGGGCGGGGCATGAGGCGCTGGGTCATCATGACGGCGGGCCTGCTGATCTGGGCGGCCCATTTTCTGGGCCTCTACCTGCTGTCGAGCGCGGCCGATGTATGGTCGTCGGCCGACGCGCCTTCCGCTCGGGGAGGGGGGTGGGCCTTCAGTTTTCTTTGCCTGGCTCTGCTCGCCGTTATCGTGACCTTTCTTCTGCGCCGACCTGCGCGGGATGACCCTGGTCGATGGGAGCGATGCGTGGCTTTGGCCGGCGCCCTGGTCGCCGCCGTGGGCATAGTCTGGCAGACAGCGCCGCTGGGCTTTTAGCGGTTTCGCGGGCAGCGGCGACCTCGGATCGCCCTTTCCTTCGTCCCATGAATACCGGATTGAGATTTATGCCGCTCCCGTCTCATCAGGGGCTTCGGAGGGATCGAGATCGGCTGTTCGAAGCTGGCTAGGATTTTAAAGCAATCGAAGATTGCTCGCCGAAGTCTTACCTGTGCGTGCATCGGTGCGGAGATCATAGGCCACAGCTTGGCCGTCCTTTAGATCTGGAAAGCCTGCGCGGGTCACATCGCGGACGTGGACGAAAACATCGACCTGGCCGGTCTTGGGTTGTATGAAACCGAAACCCTTGGCGGGATTAAACCATCTGACCACGCCTTCGCCTGATCCGGAGTAGTGAGAGGTGCTGCGTTCGACGAACAATGGGGGTTTCGGAGAAGGGGGCGGGGCTTCCTTGTGCATCAATCGGATGTCGGTTGCGGAAATGCGTCCGGATCGTGGGTTCTGATCGAGGACGAAGGCGATCTGGTCGCCCTTCGTCACGGCTTCGAGCCCAGCCGCCTGAACGGCGGAAATATGGATGAAAACATCGCTGCCGCCGTCATCCGGGGTAATGAACCCAAAACCCTTTTCCGTATTGAAAAACTTGATAGTGCCTAGCGCCATGTCGTCGGGTCCGGTGGGATATGCCGTTCCTAGCCCAGCATCCGACAGCTTGTTGCGTCAAGACTGTCGCTTCCCGTCGACAGACCGTGGTTTGGGAAACGCGTCGCATACCCGTCGAAGACGGAGCCCTCGCCTCATTTAGTCTTTTTCCAGCTCTATTGCCCAGGTCGACGGCGAGGGTCGGCCGGAACGACCGAAGGGCAGGGCTGCCGTCCGATTCATTTCCGGCCGGACGGCCGTGGCGGAACACCACCCGTTGGGCGGTTGCGATTCCATTCAAGGCCGGACTTGCGGATGGATTAATGCGCTGCTTGTCACGGCCTCCTCCTAGGGCGGACCGAGGTATCGCATAAGCCAGTCGAGAATGCGGGCATGCAGATCTCTCAGGTTGCCGGGGCTGGCGTAGGTGTGGCCCTCGCCGAAATAGGTCACGAGTCCCGCTTCCCGATTGCGACGGTAGAGGGCGCTGAACAGAGTGCTCATGCGCTGGGTGTCCAGGTCGGACTCGATCAGTAGAGCCGGGGTGCGAATAGCTTCGGCCTGGTAGAGAGGGCTGGCTTCGACGTAGGCCTGCGGCCTTTCGGCGAAATCGCCGATAGAGGCCTGCCCGGTTTCACCCCATCCAACCATCTGACCGATGGGCACGCCTTCCTCGGGAGCGACGCGGAAAAAGGGGGGCAACTGCATGGATAGGCTCAGATCGGGATATCCGTTCGAAGCGATGACCGCCCGGAAGCGGTCGCTTTGGACCACGGCGCTGAGAACGCCGTAGCCGCCGAAGCTGTGACCGATGAGGGCGATCCTTTGCGGGTCGACGAGCCCGAGATCGCCCGCGGCGTCGACCGCAACCAGTATGCGGTCCGCAATTCCTGCGGCCGGCCGAGTCTCGCCCGGTGCAAGTGGAAGGCTGACGATGAGAAAGGCGTAGCCCGCCGCCGCGATCACGGCTGGGTTGTTCTGCAACCGGGATCCGCCGGGGAGGAGGGCCGAGGGGGCGGCGCGAGGGGTAGCCCCGGGGTAGACTTCGACCACGACGGGCGGGCGGGCGTCTGGGGCCGATCCGGGGGGCAGGAGAAGCCAGCTCGTCAGAGGTTCGCCGTTGGGCCCCGGGTGGGGCACCGGCACGACGCGTCCCCAGTCGATGTCAGGCCAGTCCTTGTTGAGCTCGATGAGCGGTTTGACGCCCTCGGTCGTCCTCAGTCGGATTTCGCTTGCGCCCTGCTTTGTGTGGCGCGTGACAAGGAAGTCGGCGTTCGGACTGGCCGCGAGGATGGTTTCGTCCTGTTCCATCGGCGTCAGACAGGCGGGGACCGGTCGGGCGAGCCGCGACAGGCAGGCTTGATCGATCAGGGTGCGGGCTCCCATTTCCCGAGGAGAGGGATTCCACCATACGGGATTGCCCAGGTCGGCAGTTTGTCCCTGGTCTCGAAGCTGTCCGCGCGCCAGCAAGGGACCGTCCGGCGCAAAACCATAGACGCCGTCGGCGCGCTGGATGGCGGCGCGACCGTTGAACTCGACAATCCGCTCCGAGGCCTCCTTAACGGGCACAAGGAGCGATGAGGTCGAACGAGGGCGCGCCCAGACCCGGGACCCGTCGGCGGCTCGGGCCTGGATGACAGGCTGGTCGGCGTCCCAACTCGCCAGGGGAACGGCGACGCCGTCCCAGGTGCGCTGCACCCAGGGCGTCAGTCGGCCGAGTTCGAGCGGCTTGGCGCGTCCGTTGGCGGAGACTGTCCAGAAACGGCCGCCCTCGTCGAAGTCGCCCCCAAGCGGGCGGCCGAAAACGATCAGAGCGCTGGAGGCGGGCGACCAGGTCATGAGGTACATGGCCAAGTCTTGCTCGGGCAGGGGGTTGCTGATCGCGCCAGTGTCAAGCGCCACGAGGCTGAGGCGCCGGCGCCGATAGGGATCGCCTACCCGAACCGGACGATCGGGTCTGGGTTGAAGGTCTTCAGCGTCTTCGAGAAGGGCGGCCTGGCTGCCGTCAGGCGAGAGCCTGAGGTCGAACCACTCCCCGCGAGCCAGCAGTCGGGTCGTTCCGGCGAGGACGTCCAGCACGACCAGGGTGGAGGGCTCGGCCCGGGTCCGCGATTGCCGGGCTTGTCCGCTCGGGATGTAGACGGCGCTGGCGCCATGGCCGCTCGCGGCCGTCCGCCATAGCCGCTCCAAACGTTTCTGAACCTTGAAGCCGACCCGCATGGCGACGGGCGGATCGTGACGCGGTCGGGCGACGAAGACCAGTTCGGTCGGCGAGCGCCAGGCGACGGTCTGCCCGAACTGGGACAGCTCCGGCGTGAAAGGAAGCCAGGCTGTCTCACCGGTCGCCAGGGTGAGGACGCCCAGCTGCAGGTCGTCGGCCGTCACACGGAAGACCGCCATGCGGGCGCCGTCAGGCGAGAAGGGGCCCGTCAAATGGCCGGCCTCATGACTGGGCGCAGCGAGGCGGATCGACGCCTCATCCTGATCGACGCGATACAGCTCTAGGTCGGTGAGCAGGGCGTTGGTCATGACGGACAGGTTATAGGATCCTGCCTGGTCATAAGGACGCTGGTGCTCGATCGCGACCCAGGCGCCGTCCGGGCTGATCCGTGTCGTCCCGATGTCCTCGTGACGGAGCAGGTCGTCGATCGAGAAGGGGCGCTGTGTCTGGGCAGAAGCCGGCAAGGCGGCGGATGTCGCCAGGACAAGAGCAAGAAGAGGACGCTGCATCACCAGGCCCTCGTCAGTTGCAGAGAAACAAAGCGCCCGAGCACATTTGCGTTGGCGGCGTCATAGCCCACGCCTTCAGGCGCATCGTAGAAGGGCGGGTCTCGATCAAACAGATTCTGTATCGAAAGGGTGAGGCCCGTCCCTGCGAGAAGGCCTTCTTCCGGGGCGAAGCGAACCGTCAGGTCGGCGGTCGTCCAGGAGCCGATCCGCTTGCCTGCCAGGTCCCGGTAGGCGTTGACGAAGTTGACGGACGGCGAGACAGACCAGGCGCCGCGCGACCAGGATCCCGAGCCCCGGCCCCGCAGGCCGACCGGAAAGTTGGGCCGATCCATCTGGGAGGCCGTCGGCGAGGTCGGCGTCGGCTGGGCGTCGAACCGCTCGAGCCAGGTGAAGTTGAGACCGAGATCGAAGTCGTTTTCGCCCTGCGAGAAATTGTAGCCTGCGTTGAAGTCAGCGCCCTGAACTTGAACCCGGGCCGTGTTGACGTAGCGGGCGTCGACGATGGCCCCGTAGGACGAGGCTGGAAACTGGTCGCGCAGGCCGGTCGTGGGCAGGTCGAGGATGGCCTGAATGGCGGCCAGGTCCTCGCTGTTCGCCGGGTTCAGGGTTCTGACAAAGGGCGTCAGGGCGGGATCGCTCAGGGCTGTGAGAATGCTCTCCAGGGCGGGCTGGCCGATCCGGTTCTCGAAGTCGGTCCGGAAGCCGTTCACCCCCATGCGAAGGCCGGGAAGAGCGTCCGGGCGAACCTCGAAGCCTATGGTCCACGTGTCCGCCTCCTCGGGGCGCAGATCCGGATTGCCGCCATAGAGGATCATCGAGAGAATTTGTTGCGAGCCGCGCGGGAGGATGGAAGGACTGGCGCTCGGCGCGTCATTGACTTCGCGTAGCGCCGGAGCCCGGAATGATCGGCCGTAGTTCGCTTTGAAACGGAGCGCGTCCACGGGATTCCAGACCAGGCCGATCTTGGGGCTGGTCGTCTGACCCACGTCGCCATAGTCCTCGAACCGCGCGGCCAACGAGAGCTCTAGGCGTTCGAAACCTGGGCGTCGGTTGTCGGCGCCGAAGATGGGGATGCGGACTTCGCCGAAGGCCGCCGAGACCTGACGGTCGGTTTCGATCGCTGTGCCGACATTCGGCGCCAAGCCGCTGGTGAAGCCCGTCGCCTGGCGCTTAAACGTCTCGTTGCGGAACGAAAGCCCCGCCGCGAGACGAAGCGGGCCGCCGGGCATCTCCAGAAGGGAGCCGCTGACCTGGAGATTGGCTGAGCCCACCTCCGTCCGGCTATGGGTGCGGGTGTAGCCGGAACTGATGAAGTCGAGGGCGGCGGACGGATTGACTGCGCCGTCGCCGAAGGGGTTGAGGTAGCCGTCTCGCGGCGCGCTGAACGCGGTGGCGGGATTGTCGGGGACAGCGCCGAGCGCCTCGCGCAAATAGGTGGACTGCAGGGCCCCGTCGACGGCGCTGCGGCTCTCCTCCGAGGAATAGGCTAGGTAGGCGTCCATGCGCCAGTCGGCGAACAGGTCCAGGGATCCGCCGATGCTTGCGCCGAGGCTCTCGACCTCGCCGTTGATCCGCGGCGCGGGAATCTCGTCCTGGAAGGAATAGGCGATCGTGTGCGAGCGGGCCCCCGTCGGCGAGGCGAACCAGGGGTTGGCGTTGGTCACCGTCAGGAGGGTGCTGATGGGGAAGGAGATGGTCTCATAGTCGCGCTTGCCGTAGCGGGCGTCGGCGGAAATCTCGAGACGGTCGCCGAAGGCCTGGCGCATCAGGGCGTAGGCGCTGTGACGCGTTTGCCGCGGCAGGACGTTGACGCCTTGCCGGTGGTTCTCGAGATTGACCTGGCTTGGCAAAAAGTCGCCAGGCTGAAGGCCTACGCCGGACTGGCCCTGCGGAATGGCGTAGGCTGGCAAATAGCCGCCGCTCGCGGGATCGAAGACGACGATGTTTCCCGGGTTGCTGTAGAACTGGCGACGGTCGGTCCCGCCGCGCCATCTCAGGTCGGCGTCGCTGGCGAGCCGCCTTTCATATCCGGCGAGGGCTTCGCGATCGTAGTATTCATAGGTGAGCATGGCGTTGCCGGTGGCCCAGCGCCGGCCGAAGGTCTGGCCGAATTGATACTCGCCGCTGGCGCCGTCGCCTGTGTCGCCGGCCCGCACCCGGGTTTCCGCCCCGTCGAAGTCGTCGTGCAGGACGATGTTGACGACGCCGCCCACGGCGTCGGCGCCATAGAGGGCTGAGGCGCCGTCGAGGAGGATGTCGATCCGCTTGATCGCTGAAGTGGGCAGCGTGGAGACGTCTGCGAAATCGCCCTTAGCGCCCGTCCCTGCGAGACGCCGTCCATTGATCAGCACCAGGGTGGCGTCGCTGCCCAGTCCACGCAGGTTGACGCCGTTGGCGTAGGTCGAGTTGGTCCCGGACCGGTCGGCGCCGTTGTTCACCGCCGCCTCATTGGCGGTCCCGCCGAAGTTCTGCGGCAAGGCGGCGAGGAGCTGGGACACCGTGGCGCGGCCTTCCCGATCCATCTGGTCTCGATTGATGCTGACCACGGGCGACGGACCGTCGCCGACGCCGCGGAGCAGGCTTCCGGTGACGACGACGTCGTCCACCACGGTCAGTTGGCCGTCCGCCAGTTCCGCGCGCGCCGCCGGATCGAAGAGGACGTAGACGTTTGGCCGGGTGCGGCGGAAGCGGAGCCCTGTGTCGCTCAGAAGGACGGCTAGACCGGCTTCGGCGCCGTATTCGCCTTGCAAGCCTGGCGAGGTGCGGCCTTCCACCAGAGCCGTCGGATAGAGGATCTGGAGACGACTCTGTTCAATGAAGGCGGTTAGACTTCGAGCGAGGGAACCGGCGGGAGCATCATAGCGTCGCACAGTCTCGGCGCTCTGGCCCCAGGCAGGCGCCACGCATGCGATGAGCGCCGTTGAAAGTGCAGTCGTCCCCAAACCAATACGCATGATCGTCCCCGATTGCTTCCCCGCATGGTGCGGGACGTGCAGAGACGTTGGAGAGGCGCGGACCCCCTAAGTCCGCCGACAGATTATTTCGTCACCTCTTCGGCGCCTCGAGAATTATGGCGCCGTCGTCGCGTCTGACGGCCGTCACCCCGTACAGGTCCGACAGGGCCGCGATGAATGCATCCGTGTCGCCTGCGTCAAAGGCGCCGCTGACCGGGACGTGCGCGATCTCAGAGTCCTTCAATTCGATCCTGTCGTCGCTGTAGCGACTGATTTCGGCGACGGCCTCACGGATAGGCGTCGCGGCGAAGATGAGGCGTCCGCTGGTCCAGCTGATTTCTCGCGAGATATCGACGGTGCGGACCTCGGGACGACGCTGGGCGGTGACCAATTGCTGGCCCGGCGTCAGAGACCAACTCCGTTTTGGCCTATCGAACCTCCCTACGTCGACTCTCCCTTCGATCAGAGTGACCCGCGCGCCTTGGCCTAGTCTCCGGACGTCGAACCGCGTGCCGACGGCGGTGACGACGGTGTCGCCGGCGGTGACGACGAAGGGCCTGGCGGGATCCCCTTCGACGTCGAAGAAAGCTTGACCCGAAACCAGGGTCACGGATCTGCGGTCGGCGCGCAGACGAACCTCCACGCGGCTGTCGGTGTTGAGAATGACCCTCGATCCGTCCGCCAAGCGAAGTGTGTGTTGCTCGCCCACGGCGGTGGCGTAGCTCTGGGGGCGGCTGATCGTCCAGATCCCAACCAGAGCCAGCGCGGCGAGCGCCGCGGCGCCCGCTGCGAGCGGTCTCCAAAGTCTCGACACCATATGGCGGGCCCGAACTGAAGGGCGCGCCTGTCCAAGGGCCTCAGCCGTAAGGACGGCGATGTCGGGATCGTCGCCCAGCGCCCGGCTTGCATTCCAAGCCTTGTCCACACGTTCATAAGCGCGGGCGTTCGCGGGGTCGCTGCGCCAGGCGAAGAAGTCCTGAATGTCCGTCGTGGACACTCGTTGCTGGCCAAGTCGAGCAAACCAGGCCGCAGCTTCTCGCCGCCGACCCCCTCCGTCGTTATCGACCGCCATTCCGCCTACCCGTCCAACTGCTCGACGCAGTGCTGCAACGCCTTCGACATGCGCCACTCGACCGCCTTTACGCTTAGCCCACGAGCGGCGGCGATCTCAGGATAGCTCATACCGGCAAAACGGCTGAGGATGAAAACGTCACGATAGAGCGGGGGCATGGTCAGCACGATCTGCTTCATCATCAGGGCCTCGGCCTGACCGGCCGCTTCGCCTGGATCGAGACTCTCGGCTATCTGTTCGGACGGACCTCTTCTTTTTCGACGACGGCTTTCGTCGCGAACCACGTTCATGGCGATCCGCAACAGGAAGGCTCGGGGATGCCGGATCCGACCCGCAGAATAGGGGGCGGCGCGCAGATAGGTCTCCTGCACCACATCGGCGGCCTGTTCTGGATCCACATGCGTCCGCAGCCGGCCGTCGAGCCAGCGGGCATACTGGCGGTAGAGGGCGTTTAGTCCCTCCAGCGCATCCGCCTTCAGTTCGTTGACGTCACTCACGTCGATCTCCCGCCTCCAGGGGCGGGCCGGGAATCCCGTATGCTGAGTCAGCCGCAATCATCCGCGCGCAAGGTCATCGCCCTGTGCCGCATATGACGACAGTTTCGCGGTTTCCGCGTTTCTGAAATTAAGTCCGTAAAGGGGATTCCAAGCCCCTGCCGACGCTGAGGTCGACGTGCCAGCATGAATCAAACAGAATATGGACGCAAGGCGAGGGGTCGGGCGTTGGAATCCTCGCGGAACGAGACCCGCTAGTTGCCAACGGAGCGCCGCCTTGCCCTTAAGAGGCCCCCGGCTCAAGCTCCGCGCCTGTTTCGCGGCGCCCGACGCGTCAGTCCTAGGCGGACGTCGATCCGAGTTCAACCAGCGACAGGTCGCCTCGATCCGCACGGAAGTTGCGGTCTGACCGCAACTCTAAGGCGTAGAGAATCAGCCCTGCCGACGTGTAGGACGAAGGTGGAAGCTCGTGGAGGGGGAATGGACGCCAACCCGAACAGCCTTGGCGGACGGGACGCCAAACTTGAATTGAGCCCGCGTGAGTTGGAATGCCTTTGCTGGGTCAGCCAAGGCAAAAGTTCCACAGATATCGGCTCCATCCTGGGATTATCCGCTCGCACGGTCGACAGCTACCTTGAGAAGGCGGCCTCAAAGCTGGGGGTTCGCACGCGCATCGAGGCCGTCGCGGTTGGGGTGAGGCGGGGGCTGATAGAGATCGACTAGGGGGAGGGGGCGGGTCAGGAACTTCTTTACGGAAGCCCGGGGTTTCGATCCTTGTCGCCGCCGACGCCTCAGCGTCCCCTGGCTCTAGACAAGGACATATCCGTTCCGGAACCCGCCAGGGTCATCCTAACCGATAGTCTTTCTAGTGCGCCAGCCTCACCCGTAAGCAGCGTTGAACCCGTAGACGTACGCCGTTGAATGTCGGCGCTGCTGGACCTTTGGGAGGCTGCAGGGCTTCGGCGATGACGGCGAGGTCCGGCGCGCCTCCTCACACTGGAAAGAAGTTCTCTTTTTGTTCCTTTTCTGTTAGGTGAGGATTATGGGAGATGCGCCGCTTCGCAAGATCATCCACGTGGACATGGACGCCTTCTTCGCATCGGTGGAGCAGAGGGATGATCCCAGCCTGTTTGGGCGGCCGGTCGCCGTAGGCCATGCCGCGTCTCGGGGCGTGGTCGCCGCCGCGAGCTATGAGGCTCGACGGTTCGGCGTGCGGTCGGCCATGCCGTCGAGCACCGCTCTGAGGAAGTGCCCGGAGCTGATCTTCACGCCGCCGCGCTTTGAGGTCTATCGCGCCGTCTCGGCGCAGATCCACGCCATCTTCGCCGACTACACGACCCTGATCGAGCCGCTCTCGCTGGACGAGGCCTATCTCGACGTCACGGCCAACATTCGGGGACTATCGACGGCCACCGCGACGGCGGACGAAATCCGTGCGCGGATTCTGGAGGAGACCGGCCTGACGGCTTCCGCAGGGATCTCCTACAACAAGTTCCTCGCCAAGTTGGCGTCCGATCAGCGCAAGCCCAACGGCCAGTTCGTGGTGTCGCCTGGACGTGGTGAAGCCTTTGTCGAGGATTTGCCGGTCAAGCGCTTCCACGGCGTCGGTCCTGTCACGGCCGAGAAGATGAACCGACTGGGGATTGAGACCGGCGCGGACCTGAAGCGTCAATCGCTGGCCTTTCTCCAGCATCACTTCGGCAAGTCTGGCGCCTGGTACTACGGGATCGCGAGGGGAGAGGACGAGCGGCCGGTCAATCCCGACCGCGAACGCAAGTCGAGCGGCTCCGAAACCACCTTCGCCAGCGACCTGGTCGAACCCGCCGCCATCGAAGCCGGCGTCGAGGAGATGTCGGACGATGTCTGGGCCTGGTGCGAGAAGACGGGCGTCCTTGGGCGCACGGTGAAGGTGAAGGTGAAATGGGCGGACTTCCGGCAGTCGACCCGGAGCCGGTCCTTCGCCGAGCCCGTCGCCTCGAAGGCGCGGCTGCGGGAGATCGCTCGTTTGCTGATCCGGTCGCTCTATCCGCCAGCTAAAGGCATACGCCTGGTCGGGGTGACGATATCGAACCTGGAAAAGGGGAGTGTCGGCGCGGCGCCCGTCGAACTGGCGCTGTCATGATGGGGGCTCAGGCCGATCTGTTCGGGCACAGGCCTGCGCCGGCCGCCGCGTCAGGCTTCGGTTATTGGTCCGATGTCCTATCCGAGGCCGAGCAGGCCGACCTCGTGGGACGCCTCCAGCATCTCGCTTTCAAGCCCTACGAGCATATGGGCTATCAGGGGTTTCGGCGGATCGCGCCTTTCGGCCGGCGCTACGACGTGGATCGACAGCGGCTCGAAACCGCCGATCCCTGGCCTGATTTCCTGCGAGCGCTGCTGAAGCGCCTGGCGACCGGACTGGACCTGCGCGAAGAGGCGTTCGTCCAGGCGCTGGTCAATGAATATGCGCCCGGCGCCGGGATCGGCTGGCATCGCGACCGGCTCGTATATGGAGAGATCGTGGGCGTGTCGCTCCTGGCGCCCTGCACCATGCGATTGCGCCGGCGCGACGGGGCAGGGTGGCGTCGATCCGGCGCGCCGCTGGAGCCGGGGTCCGTCTACCGGCTTTCCGGGGAGGCAAGGGATGTCTGGGAGCACTCGATCTTGCCGATGACGGCGCTGCGTTACTCGATTACCTTCCGAACCTTGGCCAAAGGATGCGCCTCAGCAATTCCGTAATAGCCATGCTGCTCCAGTTTAATGGCCAAGGTGGGATGACCGCGATCCGGACACGCCTGAATCCAGTCAATTCTGGCAACAAGAGGCGAGAAGTTGGCCAAGTGGAATGCTTGGCACGAACGTCTCTCAGCATGCAGACGAGACGTCGGCTTTTCACGCCGACGCCAATTTTCAACGCGGGCGCTTAACGAACTTCATCGCTGTAGCTTTCGCCGCTAGACAAAGGAACGCCTTGACGCGAAGGGGGAACTGGTCGCGCGTTTCAGCAAAACGGTCCAGTAACTCCACTATGCGCTGGTAGCGACGGGTTGCTACCAGGTCGCCATGTGGTGCATGGGGTGGGGGTCTATTTGAGTTCCTTACACAAGCGCTTACGCAGTCCACGAGTATGTGCTATTTTTCGTTTGTTTATCAAGAACTTGATGCTGGCGTGTGTGACTTAAAATCTGCCGACTTCGGTCTTGCGGGTTCGACCCCCGCCGCTCGCACCATTTCAACCGACGGACCGGGCGAACTGTCTTGGTCTCGTCATGGCCGGGGGGTAGCACCCGGTCCTGTATCTTCAGAGTGTCCGGTGTATCCATGAACCATCGTCGTCTCGCCGCCTCCGTCCTGGCGTTCGCTCTCGCCGCGGGCGCGGTTTCCCCGGTCCTGGCCCAGACGCCGGAGCAGGCGACGTCGGCTGCGGAGGCTCCGGCGGGCCGCGCGGCCCCGTCGCTGATCGTGACCCTGGTGATCGACCAGTTCAGCGCCAACCTGTTCAACCAGTATCGCGGCCAGTTCACCGGCGGTCTGAAGACCCTGGCCGATCAGGGCATGGTCTCGATCAACGGCTATCAGACCCACGGCGTCACCGTGACCTGCGCCGGCCACTCCACCGTCCTGACCGGCATGCATCCGGCGCACAGCGGCATTCCCGCCAACGACTGGATCGACACCACGACGGGGCAGGAAACCTACTGCCTGGCCGCGCCGCAGAACACCCTGGCCCACGGCAAGAACACCGACAACGGCCCGGTGGGCCCGGATCAGTTGAAGGCCACGACCCTCGGCGACTGGCTGAAGGCCGTCAGCCCGCAGAGCCGCGTCTTCGGCATCTCGGGCAAGGACCGCGGGGCCATCAATCTGGCGGGTCATAAGGCCGACGGCGCCTTCTGGCTGACGGACGGCTTCGGCTTCACCACCTATGTCGAGCCGGGCCAGTCGGCCCAGGCCCGCCTGGCGCCCGTGGCGGCGCTGAACGCGCGGATGATCGACCGCTTCTCGCGTCAGGCGCCCGTCTGGACCTATCAGCACGACGCCTGCCGCCGCCTTGAGGGCCAGTGGGTCATCGGCGGCCAGACCTTCAACTCGACCCTGCCGCCGGCCGAGGACACCATCGAGGGTTCGCCCCTGCTGGACGAACTGACCCTGGAAGGCGCCGCCGAGCTGCTGGACAATCAACAACTGGGCCGTCGCGGCGTCACCGACATGCTGGGCGTCAGCCTGTCGGCCACGGACCGCATCGGCCACGGCTACGGCACGCAAGGCCCCGAGATGTGCGAGCAGATGCTGCGTCTCGACGCGGCCCTGGGCGTCTTCCTCGACAAGCTGTCGGCCCTTCCGGGCGGGGCGGTGGTGGTCCTGACCGCCGACCACGGCGGCTCCGACTTCCCCGAGCGGTCCTCGCTCGAGGGCTATCCCGCGGCCGGCCGCGTGGATCGCGCCCTGCTGCCCCGGGTCAACGACGCGCTGAAGGCGCGCTTCAACCTGGGCGCCAATCCCCTGGTCTCCTCGGCGGGCGGCCTGGTCGTGGTCGACGGGGACAAGAAGTCGCTGGCCGAGCCGCTGCGCGGCCAGGTTCTGGCCGCCGCCGTCGAGCTGCTGAACGCCGAACCCCAGGTCGCCCTGGCCGTGTCGCGCGACGAACTGCTGGCCGAGCCGGTTCCCGCCTCGGACAATCCCGAGGAGCTGAGCGTGCGTCAGCGCCTGCGCCTGTCGGCGGTGGCCGAACGCTCGCCGGACATCCTGCGCGCCTATCAGCCGGGCCTGACCGGATCGGGCCGGATCGGCGCAGCCATCTCCAGCCACGGTTCGCCCTGGGACTACGACCGCCGCGTGCCGATCATCTTCTGGTGGCCGGGCGCCGAGGGACAGGAGCGTTTCCTGCCGATGCGCACCATCGACATCGCCCCGACCCTGGCCCACCTGATCGGGGTCAAGCCGACGGACGCGGTGGACGGCCGCTGCATGGACCTGCCGCAGTTCGCGACCGGCCGTTGCGCGGCGCCCTGATCCACGGGCGGGCATAAACTCGTGTTTCGAGCCGGGGGCGCGGCCTTACGCCCCCGGCTTTTCATTGGCACAAGGGTCTGAAAGCCTCCGGAGCGAGGCCATGGCCGTCAGAGCCGCCGAGGAAATGCAATGAAGAGAGCCCGCCGCACGCGCATCGTCGCGACCCTTGGACCCGCCAGCCGCGCCCCCGGCGTGGTCAAGGCGCTGGCCCAGGCCGGGGTGGACGTGTTCCGCCTGAACTTCAGCCACGGCTCGCACGAGGACCATGCGGCGGCGCTGAAGGCCGTGCGCGGGGCGGAGATGGCGCTGAAGCGGCCGCTCGGCGTCCTGGCCGACCTTCAGGGGCCCAAGCTGCGCCTGGGCCGGTTCGCGGACGTTGAGATCGCCATCAGCCCCGGCCATCGGATGCGCTTCGACCTGAACCCGGCCCTGGGCGACGAGACGCGGGTGCAGATGCCGCATCCGGAAATCTTCAAGGCCCTGCGCACCGGCATGCTGCTGCTGATCGACGACGGGCGCATCCGCCTGCGGGTCGGCGAACGCACCGACGAATGGGCCGACGTCACCGTCGAGAGCGGCTCCAAACTGTCGGACCGCAAGGGCGTGGCCGTGCCCGAGGCCGTCATCCCCGTCTCGGCCCTGACCGACAAGGACCGCGAGGACCTGGCCTTCGCCCTGCGTCTCGGCGTCGACTGGGTGGCCCTCAGCTTCGTGCAGAAGGCCGAGGACATGGCCGAGCTGAAGCGCATCGTGGACGGCCGGGCCGCCTGCCTGGCCAAGATCGAGAAGCCCCAGGCCCTGAACGACCTGGAGAGCATCCTGGACTACTGCGACGGCGTCATGGTCGCGCGCGGCGACCTGGGGGTCGAGATGGATCCCGAAGAAGTGCCTGTGGCCCAGAAGAAGATCCTGCGCGCCGCCCGCCAGCGCGGCGTCCCCGCCATCGTCGCCACCCAGATGCTGGAATCCATGACCAGCGCTCCCGCCCCGACGCGGGCCGAGGCCTCCGACGTCGCCAACGCCGTCTATGAAGGGGCGGACGCCCTGATGCTGTCGGCCGAGACCGCCTCCGGCGCCTATCCGCTGGAGGCCGTGACCATCATGAGCCGGATCATGGAGCGGGTGGAGCGCGATCCCCTGTGGCCCGGCCTGATGGACGCCGAGCACGCGGGCATGGACATAGAGGACGTCGACGCCCTGGTGGCGGCGGCGCGCAAGGCGGCGGAGGCGGCCTCGACCGCCTGCATGGTGGTCTTCACCACCCTGGGCGGCACGGCGCGGCGCATGTCGCGCGAACGGCCGCTGCAGCCGGTCCTGGCCCTGACGCCCAAGCCGGAGACGGCGCGGCGTCTGGCCCTGGTCTGGGGGCTGGAGCCGCGCCTGGGCGAGCAGCCGTCCTCGCTGGAAGGCCTGACCGACGACGCGGTCGAGGCGGCCATGGCCTATGACCTGGCGGAGGCCGGACAGCGCATCCTGATCCTGGCCGGAACGCCTTTCGGGGCGCCGGGCGCCGCGAATCTGTTGCGTCTGGCCCATGCTCCGGCCCATCTTCCGACCCGGGCGAAGCGCGCCCGGAAGACCTGACGGGGCGGCATGATCAAATACATCGGCTCAAAGCGCGCGCTTCTGGGCCATGTGACGGGCGCGGTGCGGGCGGCCTTGCCGGACGGCGGGACGGTCTGCGACCTCTTCTCCGGCTCGGCCCGCGTCGGGCATGCGCTGAAGAAGCAGGGCTTTCGCGTCTGGTCGAACGATCACAACGCCTACGCCCACATGCTGGCTACGGCCTATGTCCAGGCCGACCGCGAGCGCTGGGCCGAAAAGGCCGAAGCCGTCCTGGCCGAACTGCGCGGCGTGACGCCCCAGGCCGGCTGGTTCACTCAGGCCTTCTGCGAGAAGGCCCGCTTCTTCCATCCCGACAACGGCGCCCGCATCGACGCCATGCGCGAGCGGATCGAGGCCATGGCTCTGGAGCCCGAGCTGAGGGCCGTGGTCCTGGTCGCCCTGATGGAGGCGGCGGACCGGGTGGATTCCACGGCGGGCCTGCAGATGGCCTATATGAAGCAGTGGGCGCCGCGCGCCTTGAAGCCGCTGGCGCTGCGCCTGCCCGACCTGCTGCCCGGGGTGGCGGCCGGCCCCTGCCGCGCGACCCAGGGCGACGCGGTCGAGGTCGCGGATCAGGTCGAGGCCGACCTCGTCTACCTGGACCCGCCCTATAACCAGCACTCCTACCTGGCCAACTACCACTGCTGGGAAAGCCTGGTCCTGTGGGACAAGCCCGAGACCTACGGCGTGGCCAACAAGCGGGTGGACGTGAAGACCCGCAAGAGCCCGTTCAACAGCCGCCCCGGCATCGGCCCGGCCCTGCAGTCCGTGGTCGAACGGCTGAAGGCGCCCAATCTGATCGTCAGCTTCAACGACGAGGGCTATCTGTCCCGCGACGACCTGACGGCCATGCTGTCGGCGCGCGGCCATGTCCAGGTGGTCGAGATCCCGCGCCCCCGCTACGTCGGCGCCCGCATCGGCATCCACAACCTGAAGGGCGAGAAGGTCGGCGCCGTCGGGCGGCTGCGCAATCTGGAGCTGCTGTTCGTCGTGACGGAAAAACCGCTCAGTCTGCCCGTCGCAGCCTGATCACGTCTCCGGCCGGAACGATCCGGCGGCGGAGGGATTAGCCTGACATGCCCGCGCCTGTCTCCCGTTCCGATCATCCGCGCCGACGCGCTTCCGAAGGCCTGCCCGCCTGGGCCATCGGTCTGGCCGTCGCGGCCGTGGTGGTGGTCATCGGCCTGCTGGTCGGCGGCGCCCTGGCGACGTCCTAGGCCCGGTCGAGCGCTCTAGACGTTCAACAGGGCCTTGATCGGCGCCCAGCTGCGCCGGTGGGCGGGGCAGGGACCGTGGTCGTTCAGGGCCTGCTGATGGATCGGGGCGTTATACCCCTTGTGCCGGGCGAAGCCGTAGGCCGGATAGACGGCGTCCAGTTCGATCATCAGCCGGTCCCGCGCCGTCTTGGCCAGGATGGAGGCCGCCGCGATGGACAGGGATCGGCTGTCGCCCTTGACCACCGGGGTCACGCCGCACTGCAGCTTGAAGCGGTAGTTGCCGTCCACCAGGGCGTGGACCGGCGGATGGGCCAGGGCCTCGACCGCCCGCCGCATGGCCAGGCCGGTGGCGTGCAGGATGTTCAGTTCGTCGATCTCCTCGACCGAGGCGAAGCCGACGCCCCAGGCCAGGGCGCGGGCCTTGATCTCGACCTCCAGCACGGCGCGGCGCTTCTCGGTCAGGGCCTTGGAGTCGTCGATCCCCGCCGGCAGGTCGTCGGAATTCAGGATCACCGCCGCCGCCGACACCGGCCCGGCCCACGGCCCGCGCCCCGCCTCGTCCACCCCGCAGATCAGGCCGTTCCACGCCGCGCCCGCCTCCAGCTCCAGCATCAGGGTGGGGAAGGAACGGTCGGTCCTGGGGACGGCTTTGGACGGCTTCATCACGCGTCAGTGCCACGAACCCCGACGCGGGGGAAGAGAAGCGCCGCGCCTCCAAACTCCTCCCCCGCCTGCGGGGGAGGGGGATTACCGCAGGTGCTGGAGGGGGCGACCACGGCCGCAACGCCTACCCTCTTCGCACCGCCTGTCCCGCCCAAACCCGGAAACCGCAGCCCGATCTTTCGCCCCCTCCACCCCGCTTCGCGCGGTCCCCCTCCCCCGCTGCGCAGGGGGGGGGAGAGGAGGCGGCGCAAGCCGCCCCTACCGGCCTCAGTCCTCCAGCGGTTCCAGCCATGTCCCTTGGCCGGTGTGGTCGACCAGGACGCGCATCTGCTTCAGCACGGGCATGCCGACATTGGGGTGCCCGCCCTCGTTGAAGACGACCATCGGGGACTGGAGGACGACGGAGCCGATCCGGACCTCGCCCAGGACCTGGGCCTGATAGGCGGCCTGCTGTCCCCCGGCGGAATAGGTGGTGCCGAACCGCACGGGCGGCGCCTTCAGCGGCAGGCGCTCGGCCATCGACAGCGGCAGGGTGAGCGGCGAGTCGTTTCCGGTATCCACCAGGGCCGGAATCTCGACGCCGGGCAGCGCCACCATCACGGCCGGCAGGTCGTCCAGGTGAGGAACCGGGGGCGTCGACGGCCGGTTCTCCGCGGTGTCGGGCAGGATGCGGATTCGGCCGTGGGCGAAGTCGATCTCCGTCAGGCGGCCGGGAAAGCTGTTCGGGCCGATAATCCCCACCGAATCCCGCGCCTTGTAGTCTATGACGGTGGCCGGGCCGTCCTCGATCGCCACTCCGGCGATCTTCAGGCCGGTGATCCGGGTGGTGAAGCCGGGAATGGGCCGGCCCGTGGCCCCGTCCACCGACTTGGACGGGCCGACCTCGGGCAGGCCGATCTGTTCGGCGTAGGCGATGTCGACGATATTGCCGTTGGTCCCGGTGTCGAAGACCAGGGGCACGGGGACGGCGTCGCCGAAGCGGGCGACCACGATGCTGCGGTTATGGGTGCTGAACAGGGGGAAGGTCGGAATGGTCGGTGCGACGGGCGCCTGGGCCGCGGCGAAGGGGGCGACGCCGCAGGCCAGGGCGAAAGACAAGGCGGCGACGGCGCGGCGGCGAGAGCGGGGCATGGGGGCGTCCTGGAAAAGATGACTAATAGTACTATTAGGACTATTAAGGCGGGCGAGGTCAAATGAACAATCGGCAAGACTCCCTCACAGAACTGGAAGGCGCGATCCTGTCGGAGGTCCACCACCGGGGCCGATCGACCGCATTCCAGGTGCGCAAGGCCTTTCAGGTCTCGCCGTCGCTGGAGTGGAGCGGCAGCGCGGGCGCCGTCTATCCCGCCATCGCCAAGCTGACCGCGTCGGGGTCGATCCGGTCGGAAAAGACGGACTCGGGACGCAAGACCAGCCTGCTGAGCCTGACGCTGGAGGGGGAGACGCGCCTGAACGACTGGATCTGCGATCCCGCCCGGGCCGCGAGCGTCGGCCTGGACCCCTTCCGCCTGCGCGCCGGCATGTGGAGCGCCCTGCCGGCTCAGACGCGCCGCGCCGCCTTCGACGCCCTGCATCGCCGCATCGGGGATGAGATCGAAGGGTTGAAGGCCCGCCTGACGGACCTGGACGCGGTGGAGCGCGAACGGATCGAACTGGCCGTCCTGCTGCAACAGGCCCGGCTCGACTGGCTGAACCTACGCTTGGCCGAGGACTGAGGTCTCGACGGGGAGCAGGGCTCAAACGCCTCCCTCGTTTGCTGGGGAGGGGAGGAGGCGGTGCGGGCGGGGCGCCCTGCGATGTCACTGCCAAGGGCTGTGAAGCGAGGTTCCCCTAAAAGGCGATTCTCCAATCTCACGCAGCATGTCGCGATCGTCTCCGGGCCAGCACTGCGCTCGCCAGATCAAGGATCAGAACCGCTGGAGCACCGAAAATCGTCGGCAAGCCCAAAGGCGAATAGAAGGATAGCCAGTAGCCCCACGCGCGCCGAAGGCCGCTGGGCCCCATCTCTTGCACATAGCCGCTTAGGATCAGGATCGCCCACCCGGTTAGGGGCAGAATAAACCACATCCCGTAGGAAGCCGGCTGAGCCATGCGACCCAGCGGAGCCCGAAACAGGCGTGTAAAGGCCAACCGCACGCCTAATGCGCAGGCGAACGCCCATCCGAGCCAAAGGACAGCATGAAGCGAGAATTCCATATGGGCAGCTTAGCAGTATCCTTGGCCTCGGCTATGGGGCCTAAACCGAAGTTCGGCGCCCCTTCAAACTCTTCCCCGCCTGCGGGGGAGGGGACCACGGCCGCAACGCCCACGCTCTTCGCACCGTCTGTCCCGCCAAGACTGGAAGCTCCGGCCCGCCTACGAAGAAGAGGCGGTGCATTTGGCGGGCTTAAGAAACGTCATCCGAGGGTAGGAAACGGACACCTTCAGCGATACGGTTTCCGCTGATTGGGAGGCGGCCATGGCACGGACTTTTTCAGTCTTGGCGTTTTCGTACTGGCGGCCTGCGCCGGGGCGACACCGAGCCGGAGCCAATCCGCCTGCACGCTTCCAACGACGAACGAGTGGCTCAAACAAGCGCCCGCGACAGATGGGACAGGCTTTACGGAGCTTGACGCCTCGCTGGTGCAGCCGGTGTCAAACGACATTCCTTCTGCTGTCGCATTGTTGGCGCATGAAGACGCGGTTTCGCTCTCCCCCGAACAGGTGCAGCGGTTTGCGGAGCGATCAACGGGAGGTGCGCCGCCGGGCGTCGCGGCCTACCTGGTCCGCGCCGTCTTTCCGACGAGACGCCCCAGGGTCAGCGTGGGCTGGTTCCAAGACGATTTACACGTCTTCGCGGGAGGTCTTGGCTGCGCTCGATACGAGAAGCGCCCGGTCGTCGTCTATCTCGACCGACGCCCCGACAGGGTCTTCGTGTCGGCATCTGCTGCGCTTTAGGGGGAAATCCTAGGGCGCGACGTTTCAAACAGATCTCGGCGCTAGCGTCTTGAGCAAGGCCTGGGCTTGCTCGCGTTCGTATTCGGTAATGTCATCCGATCCCGCCGCGACGGCGAGGTGGCGCAAGGCCAATTGCAGGTTTTTCCGAACGCCCGATCCGTCGAGATAGCACTTCGCCATGTCGAGGTGTCCGCCGCCGTCTCCCGCTTCCGCTGTTCTCCGAAACCAGCGAAACATCGCTCGGAAGCGGCCCTTGTCCCTGTAGAGAATGGCGATGTTGTTTGCCGCGGCGGCGTCCTTGTCGCGCCGCCACGCCCTTTGATACAGGCGCATCGCAAGCGACTTGTCGACGGGAACGCCTATGCCCTCGTCATGGATATAGGCCAGTCGCACCAACGCTCCCGTATCTCCGAGCGCCGCGCAGCGTTCGAACGACCGGCGCGCCAGGTCATGATCGCCGGCGTTCTCGGCGGCGTCCGCAATTCGGAACAGGGCTTCGGTCTCGATCACCGTCGCTTCGTGCCACAAGACCAGGCGTCGGCCAATCGCCCGCAGCCTTGACTAGACGAGCCCCAAACTCCTTCCCTGCAGGTGGGGCAGGAGAGGCGCATTTGGGCGGGTTCAGGAAACGTCAGCCGGGCGGAGGCTCAATGGCCTCGTCCAGATTGGGCCCCACGCGTCGATTTTCGGCGTAGAGGCGCAAGGTCCACGGCGGTTCGTCCCGCCAGACGGTGAAGGACTGCAAGGTCAGATCATCGTTGAAGCGGATCGTCAGATCATCCGTGGCGCTGTCGTAATAGGCGCTTGTTACGGTTCGGCCGATGAGAATGTCCGAGGCGCCGCGCGCGACGTCGTTTCGCGTTCGATAATCCGCGTCGCTCTCTCCGACCTCTCTGTCCCACGGAATTTCAGCGCTGGTCGCGACCACTCCGTCGATCTGAACCAGTCTCCATGGGGGATGGACGGCGAGCACGAGGGCGTGGTCCGATTGCGGGGGCGCGCCCAGCCAGACTTCGAGGGTGTTGCCCGGGATCGTCTTCGCCGAGACCTGCTGGCCGGACAGAGTCGACAGGATGGCGTCTAGATTCATGACGGCGTTATGCGGCTTCTCCAGAATGTCCGCAACGAGTCGCGAACCGAAGTTCGTCGCCCCTTCAAGCCAGTCTCGGCGCTAGCGTCTTCAGCAAGGCCTGGGCCTGCTCCCGTTCGTATTCGGAAATGTCGTCCGATCCCGCCGCGACTGCGAGGTGGCGCAAGGCCGATTGCAGGTTCTTCCGAACGCCTGTTCTGGCGAGATAACATTTCGCCATATCGAGGTTTCCGCCGCCGTCTCCGGTTTCCGCCGCCCTCTGAAACCAGAGGAACATCGGCCGGAGGCGGCCCTTCTCCTTGTAGAGAATGGCGATATTGTTGGCTGCGGAGGCGTCCCTGCTGCGCCGCCACGCCCTTTGATACAGGCGCATCGCCTGCGGCTTGTCGATGGGGACGCCTATGCCCTCGTCATGGATATAGGCCAATCGGATCAAGGCCCCTGTATCTCCAAGCGCCGCGCAGCGTTCGAACGACCGGCGCGCAAGGTCATGATCGCCGGCGTCCTCGGCGGCGTCTGCAATCCGGAACAGGGCTTCAGTCTCGATCACCGTCGCTTCGTGCCACAAGACCGGGCGGCGGCCAATCGTCCGCTCGGTGTTCGCAACGGGTTGCGACCTGAGGTTCGCCCAGGAGGTAGGAAGCAAGTGCTTCCGTCCGGCCTGAAAAGCTGGATAAACAACGACATGGAAGACGATTCAGATCACCTGACCAGCCATATGGCCGCCCATCCGCAGAACGATTGGGGCTCGGTTCGCTATGATGCGCGGTTCGACCTTTACTGGCTGTCGGCTGGCGACGCCAGGCAGCAGCTGTTCTATTGCCCGTGGTGCGGCGTTCAGCTTCCGCCGTCTCAGCGCGACCGCTGGTTCGATGAGTTGGAGGCGCGGGGCATCGATCCAAATATCGATCCTATTCCCGAAGAGTTTCAAAGCGGTGCATGGCGAGGGGTCGCCAAGGGCAACCCGCCTTCAAGACAAAGGGGAGCCATCGCCGGCCGATATATCGAATTTTTCGACATTCCCCTCGACGACGAGAGCGCTGATTAAGGTCGTAAGCGGGCCGCCTTCAGGCTTAACGGCCTGAGATCATGGCAGACCGCAGTTCACGCGCCCAATGAATGATGATCGATATCGCCGCTCCTGCGGCGGTGAGTCCGAGAAGGCTGATGAAGCCTGAGCCTGGAAAGAAGAACAGGCTGCTGCAAGCGCCTGTCAGGGCGCCTTGGCCGGCGGCCAGGGCGTAACGCGACGCGTCTGAAACAAGCCCGCTCAATACCATCTCGAACACCAGCAACATGAGCAGGCAGAACAGGACGCCGGCGCCGAAGAGGGCGTAAATGCGGGCCCCGATCATCATCCCCCCAAGGCCGGCCAAGGTCACAGCCGACACGGCGAAAACAACAATGGCGGGGGCGATGAAGCGGGGGACGGGCTGGGTCATCTCGGCATCAAGCTAGGCGAGGCGGCGTGGGAATTCCGCCTACCGGCCCGCCTCTCCATGCCGGAAGCACGTCGTCTGGTGGTCGTTGACCATGCCGACGGCCTGCATGAAGGCGTAGGTGATGACGGGGCCGCAGAACTTGAAGCCGCGGGCCTTCAGGGCCTTGGCCATGGCGACGCTTTGCGGCGTCTGGGTCGGGGCCTCGCGGAAATGGCCCCACTGGTTCACCAGGGGCTCGCCGCCGACGAAGGACCAGAGCCAGGCGGAGAAGTCCTCGCCGTTGTCGCGCATCTCCAGCCAGATGCGCGCGCCGTTGATCGCGGCGTCGATCTTGGTGCCCGAGCGGATGATGCGCGGGTCGGCCAGCAGGCGGGCGCGGTCCGCCTCGTCGTAGCGGGCGACGATCTCGGGGTCGAAGCCGTCGAAGGCCTCGCGCATGCCCTCGCGCTTTCTCAGGATGGTGATCCAGGCCAGCCCGGCCTGGAAGCCGTCCAGCACCAGCTTCTCCCACAGGGCGCGGGCGTCGTACTCGGGCACGCCCCATTCGGTGTCGTGATAGGCGATGTAGAGCGGGTCCGTGGTCCCGCACCAGCCGCAGCGGCCTTCAGCCTTTTCGGATTCGGTCATGGCGCGATGTTGCTGGAATGTTCCGGCAATGCAAGGCCGAGACAGGCGAAAAGGCCCGGCGTCGCCGGGCCTTCCGCGCCGCTGAAGCCGTCTCCTACAGCCGTTCGACCTTGAACCCGCGCGCGGTCAGCATGTCGATGACGCTGTCCTGGTCCATCAGGTGGGCGGCGCCGACGGCGACGAAGGCGGAGCCGGAACCCTTCATCAGGGTCTCGATCTGGTCGGTCCAGTCGGCGTTGCGGACGATCAGGGCGGCGCGATGGACGTCCTCGTGCACGTCGCGGGTGTCGACGCGGTTCAGGCGGCCGACCTCGGCGGCGTCGCCCTTCAGCCAGGCGGCCACGGTCTGGTCCAGCTTGGGCACGATCTGGCCGCCGTTGCGGACATAGTTGTTCAGATAGGCGACCTGGGCCTCCTCGGTCATGCCGGCGATCAGGCGCAGCTGGCGGTCGGCGGTCTCGAAGCCGTGGACGGTTTTGCCCTCGGCCCGGGCCCGGTCCATCAGGGTCTTGTCGACCCCGGCGTCGGGGCGATAGCCGGCCTGGAGCGGGGCGGTTCCGGCGACCATGAAGGCGGCCAGCCAGGGGCGATAGGCGTCCAGGACCGCGCCGCTGGCGCCCACGCCCTGGGCGGCCTTGTCGAAGGCGGCGAAGTCCTCGGCCGACAGGATGGACGACAGGGGGCGGTCGGGAGTGACGCCGTGCTGCTGGGCCACCCGGGCGGCCACGCTCGGGTCGTCCTGGTCGGCCACCTCGACCCAGAACTGGTCCGCCCCGGCGAAGGCGGCGTCCACCTTGTCCGAGCCCCAGGCCGTGCCGGGGCGCAGATAGTGGATCGTGCCGAACAGATAGACGGTCGAGTCCGCGTCCCGCAGCACCCACAAGGCGGGGCCGGCGCCCTCGGCGCGGGGGATGGGTGCGGCGGCGGCGGGCGCAGCTGCCTGCTGGGCGTGGGCGGCGCCGGGGAAGGCGGCCAGAAGCGTGCTGGCGGCCAGGGCGGCGCAGACGCCGAGGGCCAGGCGGGAGACACGGTCGGCCGTACGGCCCATGCGGTCGGCGAGGGTCATTGGAGCATCCTTGGATTGTCGGGGTGTGGGGGCGCCGGTCGGGTCGGCGCGGGCGTCGGCCGGGAGGCCGAAGCGTCGGATCAGAGGGCGTGAGAGACGGCGCCGGCGATGACGGCCGCGGGCTGGGCCTGGCCGAAGGTCGGAACGGCCTCGATCGCCGTGGTGATCAGCAGGGCGCCGCAGAGGCCCAGGGCGAAGCCGGAGAAACGTTCGGCGGCGACGGAGCAGAGGTTGAACATGGGTCGGGTCCTTTGAACGAGAGGGATGGGGGTCAGCGGGCGGAGACGGAGGCGGCGGCGGCGGGCGCCGCGATCCAGGCGGCGGCTTCGCTGGGGCTGGGAATGGTCATCAGGGCGATGCTGATCAGCAGGGCGCCGCAGACGCCGATCGCGAAGCTGGAGACGTGTTCGGCCGCTTGGCCCATGCGGTTGGCGCAGGTCATTGGTCAGTCCTTTGAATGTCGGTGTGTTTTTGAGATTCGGCGGGCGCGGGGCCTCGCCGATTTCACTGAACGAAGATGGCTTCGATCGGTCGGCCGAAGAGGCGGGAGATGCGGAAGGCCAGGGGAAGGGAGGGGTCGTAGCGGCCCTTTTCCAGCGCCTGGACGGTCTGGCGGGAGACACCGAGTTTTTCGGCGAGGTCGGCCTGGGTCCAGTTGCGCTCGGCCCGGCAGACCTTGAGACGGTTGACGAAGTCGCTGCTCATCGGCGGGCCGCCCACCAGAAGCACCAGGCCAGGCCGTAGCCGACGGCCTGTCCGGCGAAGGCGCCGACGACGCCCAGGCCGATCAGGGCGGCGTCCGTATGGGGGACGCGGGCCGGCAGCAGGTCGATCCCGGCTAGGGCGGAGGCGATCACGGCCCCGGCGCCGATGATGAAGCCCAGGTTGCCGCCCCACCACCAGGCCCACTTGTGAGCCTCCTGGGCGGCCTCATCCAGATTGCGCCACCAGTAGAGGGTGTGAAGGGCCAGGAAGATCGCCAGGCCGGCGGCCAGGGCGACGACGCCGATGGAGGGCGCCTGACCCCAGGTCTGGGGCCAGAAGGGCGTGGCGGCCGTGGCGCTGACGCTGACCACGGTCAGGGCGCACAGGCCGGCCGTCAGGTCGTCGATCTTCTTCTTGTCGCCGGCGGCGGTCTTGGTTGCGGTGTTCATGACAAGCTCCCCTGTCGTTGTGACAAGTAAACTTTACCAATGCGCCGCCAGACGTCAAGCGACATTTACATCATGACAAGCAGATTTTCCGTAATTCGGAAATTACCCTTGAAAATCAGGGATCCAGTCGGGTTTCTCGACCCGCACGGGACGGCCGTCGACGGTTAGATCCCCGTCCAGACGGTCCATCCGCATCAGGGCGATGGCCCGGCCCTCGACGCCGGTCATGACCTCTCCGGCGCGCAATTCCCCGTTCAGCACCTCGGCGCCGCGTTCCGGCGGGGGGCCGTCGAAGGCGATGGCCGTCATCCGGTTCTTGATCGTCCCGCGTCGCTTCATGCGCGAGGTCGTCTCCTGACCGATGAAACAGCCCTTGTGGAAGTCGATGCCGTTCAGCAGGTCGAAATCCGCCTCGATCGGATAGGTCTTGTCCAGCAGGGTATCTGCCGTCGGATCCGGCACGCCGAGGCTCAGCCGATGGGCCTGCCAGTCGGCCTCGGTCGCGTCGGTCTCGCACTGATCGCCCCAGCGGCGGCCGCCCAGCGCGGGCAGGCGGGGGTCGGGGACGAAGCCCTCGGGCGCCTCGTTCCAGGCGACGAAGACGGCGTCCGGGATGGGCATGACCTCGACGTCGGACCGCAGCCTGTACATCGACAGGCGCTGGACCAGGACGTCGCGCCGCTCGGCCGCGACGTCCAGCACCACCCCGTTCTCCTCGCCCCACAGGAAGAGGTCGAACAGCAGCCGCCCCGGCGGAGACAGCAAGGCGCCGAAGCGCAGGGCGCCGGGCGCCAGGGTCTCCACATCCTGGGTCAACAGGTTGTGCAGGAAGGGGCGGGCGTCGGGTCCGGTGACACGGATCAGGGCGCGGCTGTCGAGGCGGGCGATAGGCATGCCGCCAAGATAGGGAGGGGAGGGGGAGAGCGACAGTGCCTCCGGAATCCTTCTCCCCTTGTGGGAGAATGCGCTCAAGCAGCCGAAGGCGTTAGCGCGCTACCCCTTCTCCCCTTGTGGGAGGATGCGCTCAAGCAGCCGAAGGCGTTAGCGCGCTACCCCTTCTCCCCTTGTGGGAGAAGGGCAGGTCCCAACATAGCGTATCTAGGGTGTTTTTTCGAATTCGCTGATCATGTGTAGCGCCTGTGCAGCTACACACGATCACGTCGAAGCCCGGCGCTGTAGCTGTCGGCACGACTGGATCGTCGCTGAAATGCAAGATTGTTCGCCAATAGCGAACTTTATCCTTGACCGGGCGAACGCATGTGCTATCTACCAATCATCGTTAGGTAAGGAGATGCGCAACAAGCGAAGGAAGTCCGAAAGGCCATCCTGAGGAAGCTTCGGCTTCTACCATATGCTGGTGTCGTGAGGGGGCTCCCCCTCTCTCCCGGTTAGAGCCGCTACGCGCGCTGCGCTGCGCGGCAGGGATGCCCCTGGGGTTAATGCTGCCAACTCAAAACTCCCTCCCTGGTGAGCGCTGCCTGACACTTTCGTCAGGTCATCAAGGAGAATGTCCAAATGAGCATTTCGGCTCACAACGACCCTACCGAGGGTTGGCAGAAGCAATTGAAGGCGAAGTTCCAGAAGGCGATCTCGGTCGCCCGTGTTCTTTTTCGAAAGGCGCTGGTACATCGACAAACGCTGGTATTTTTCATCAATATGGGTTTCGGCCTGTTTAAGTTGGTGAAGTTTATCCTGTCGTTCTTCTAAGCGCCTCAGGGAGTAATCTTTTTGCGTGATTGGAGATGTTATGCTGAACGATACACTTGGCATTGTTAGATCGTTCCACAATCTGTCGAAGGTAGAAGTTGCCGCGAAGGTGGGGCTTTCTAGATCTTATATTAGCGAACTGGAGAGCGGCCAAAAGAAGGTTACGCTTGAGGTTCTGCAGAAATATAGCGATGCATTTGCCATACCAATGTCTTCTCTTTTGTTCTTTGATGAACATAAAAAAGATAATTCGGCCGTTGAATCCGCTAGAATTGCTATCGGCGGCAAAGTCGTAAAAATGTTGCAGTGGATTTCCGACATTTCGGATGTTCGCAAGGATGACCGGCTAAAGTAAGATGAAGCGCATAAAGGTATCACCCAACCAAAGTGCTATCTTTAGAGTTCGCTCATTTAAACGCCTTGCTGCCATACTTCATTGCTCTGGCGAGGAGCTTGAAAAACTGGCAGCGTCCGAAACAAATTATATGGAATACGACCAAGACGGAAGGTGGATTGAAGCCCCGAAGCCCAAGATCAAGGCTATTCATCGTCGGTTTGCTGCACTACTCGCGCAAATTGAAACTCCAGACTATCTTCATTCGTCCGTAAAAAAGCGATCCTACGTTACGAACGCTAGGGATCACGTAGCAGAACAATCGACAGCGAAAGTCGATATAAAGAAATTCTACCGATCTTCTCGGTCTGCCCAGGTATATTCGTTTCTAACAAACGATCTCGAATGGTCCGGAGATGTCGCCGGGCTGATGACTCGCATTCTTACGCATAACGGCCATCTGCCGACTGGCGGAAATGCTAGTCCACTTCTTTCGTTTTGGGTCTACAAAGATCTATTTGACGCCGTGAACGAGGTGGCGCGCGAGAGCAATGCGGTCTTTTCCCTTTACGTCGATGACATGACTCTTACTGGGCGGTTTGTTCGTCGTAAGACCATCCATGATATAAGGCGCCTCGTCGGAGACGTTCGGCTCAAGGCCCATAAGATTAAGTACTTTCCTCCAGGTACCTCGAAGGTCATTACGGGGGTAGCTCAAACAAAAACTGGACCGAAGGTCCCATTCCCCCGGCAGCTCCGCATTAGAGAAGCAGAAGAAGCGCTACGTCGTGCGAAGAATAATGACGAACGCTTCGATGCGCTAAAGCCGTTAGTGGGAAGGCTGTGTGAAGCCGCAGAAATCGATCCTGTTACTTGGCGGGGCAAGCGCGATAGAGCAATCCGAGAGAAACAGGAGATTGACAGGGCTCGAATTGCGGACACGGGAATTCCCCGGGGCATTAGCGTTGCAGCCACTCCGAACATCCCCCACGCCGGAGATGAACCACCTTGGGCGATGCCAGCACCTCGGACGACCAGCGCACCGGCTGTCAGCGAGACCGATCAAGATATCGATGTGCTCGACCCTTCAATAGCGAACGGGTGAGCACGCTCATCTGGGCAAATTCGGTGCGGCTATACCGCAACTTCGTTGTGTCCCGATGCCGGCTCATCGCCACATAAGTCGCATGCCGATCCATGTGGCGACTGGCCAGGACGTAAGCCCTATCAACCGTCGCCCCCTGCATCTTGTGGATCGTGGCGGCATAGCCGTGCGTCAGGTCCGCGTATTCCTTGCGGTCGAACCGCAGGTTTCGCCCGTCGCCCAGCCGCACCTCAATCCCTGATCGACCGAGCGCGGTCAGCGTCCCGAGAGTCCCGTTCTTGACGCCGAGCGACCGTTCATTTCGCAGGAACATCACCTGGTCCCCAACGGCAAAGGCCCGTTCGCCGTTTGTGGTCTCCACCGCTTGATCTGGCCCGAGCCTTCCGGCAGCCCGCAGCATCTCCCGCGCCAGCCGGTTCAGTTCCGCCACATCCGCCCGCGTGTAGGCCAGCAGCATCTGGGACGCGGCCGGATTGCGCTGCTGATCCGCCATCCAGTCCGCTACCAGCGCTCTACGCGCGTCATCGCGTGTGTCGTGCCCGTGGACAGCGCCAGCGGCATCATATCGCTCAATGGCGGCCTGGGTCCGACCCGTTGCCAGTTCACGGGTCGCCGCCCTCTGCCACTCGTCGCGCTGGCGTCGCACCTCGGTGATTTCCATGGCACCGTGTCGCTCCACGAGACGCCGGAACGGCGCCCCGGCCTCAATGGCCTGAAGCTGCTCCGGATCACCGACCACCACGACCTTGGCGCCGCCGCGCTCGGCCGCTTCGAGGATGCGGCGCATCTGCCGCGTCCCGACCATGCCTGCCTCGTCAATCACCAGCACATCATCCCGGGTGAGGTGGTCCCGGTCGCGCGCCCAGGCGTACTCCAGGCTCGCCAGCGTCCGCGACGGGATGCCGGAGCCCTTCTCCAGATTCTCCGCCGCGATGCCGCTGAGCGCGGCGCCCACCACCCGGTAGCCTTCCGCCTCCCAGGCCGCGCGCGCCACGCCGAGCGCCGTGCTCTTGCCCGTCCCGGCATAGCCGACGACCGCCGCCAGACACCCGGCCGACAGTGCATGCGCTACCGCCAGCACCTGCTCGTCGCCGAGTTGTCCGATGGCCACCATTTCCGCTCTGGCGGCGCGGCCGGAGCGTTCGGTGATGGCGTGATGAGACCGACTCTCCAGCCGGTCAGACGCCCGGAGCATGGCCTCCTGGGCGCGGATCAGATCGCGGCTGGTGAAGCGCTCTCGTCCACGCTCATCATGCCCCAGAGGCACCAGTTCCGGCGACGCCAGTATCCTGGCGTGGAGCCGGTCGAACTGGTCCTTGCCGTCGGTGTGGCGGAAGACGAACCGCGCCAGATCATGGCGGGTGAAGGTCTCCTGCGTGTGGGTCAGGGCTTCGAGTGCGGCGGCCGGATCGCGCAGCAGCCGTTCGCCGTTACGCCGGGCGATGTCGCGGTGCTGTTCGGCCCGTTCCGAGGCCCGGCCGCGCGCCTCAGATCGCGCAGCGGCCGGGCCGATCTTGAACTGGGGTTCAAGCTCGATGCCCTGATCCTTGAGGCTGCGGTGATCGATGCGAATGTCGTGGTCGAGTTCGGCCAGGCGAGCGTTCACATGCTCAGCCCAAGCTTCGCGCCAGTGCTCCAGAAGGGCGGTGCTGTTCCAGTCCCGCGCCTTGGCGCCGAAGCCGTCGGCGCCGACTTCCCGCAGCGCCAGCATCACATGGGCATGAGGCTTGGGCAGGCCGTCGTGGCCAACATCAGAGTGGACGTTCAGATCGGCGACCATGCCCCGCCGCACGAACTCCCGCTGGACGAAGGCGCGGGCCAGTTCGACAGCGTCAGCGGGCTGCATCTCTCCGGGTAGGGCGAACTCGATCTCGCGGCAGAGCTGGGCGTCTTTGCGCTTCTCTCCCCATTCGACCTCATTCCAGAGCGCCTGCCGGTCGGACCACCGCTCTGGTGCGCCATCCGGCAACAGGATCTCCGAGTGCAGGACGCCGGATTTGCGGCTGTAGTCGCAGGGCCGCTCGGTGCGCTCGTCGAACAGCCGCGACGCCGAGCGATAGGCCGCCGCCGCCACAGCGCTGCGGCCGGTCGAGCGAGAGATGATCTTGGCGGAGAAGTGGTAGATGGCCACGACCGCAGCGGCCCCGAGCAAAGCGCACGTCGGCACGACGTATAAGCGCGCACTCCGGACAGCATGTCCGTCGTGACGGGGACTGGCGTCCCGCAAGTCTACGGAGGTGGAAAGCCGCGATCCACCATCGCGTCCGGTTTCCAGGCATGAGAGTACATGCAAGGCTGAGCCGCACTATTCCCCCACCGCCAGGACCTGAATGCATGGATGAGCTGACCGCCGAGACCGACCTGATCGGCATGACCGCCGACATCGTTTCGGCCTTCGTGTCGAACAACGCGATCGCCGCCGACGCCCTGCCACGCCTGATTGCGGGCGTGCATGGCGCGCTGGCTGGCACGACCCAGGTTGCGGCGCCCGAGCCAGAACCGCAGGCGCCTGCGGTGCCGATCCGGAAGAGCATCACGCCGGACCACATCATCTGCCTGGAAGACGGCAAGCCCTTCAAGTCGATGAAGCGCCATCTGTTCAACAAGTACGGCCTCACCCCGGAGGATTATCGCGCCAAGTGGGGCCTGCCGAAGGACTATCCGATGGTGGCGCCGAACTACGCGGCTGCACGCTCGGAGCTGGCCAAGTCGATGGGCCTCGGCCAGGGCGGTCGCAAGCCTGCCAAACGCGGCCGCAAGCCGGCGGCCAAGTAGCGCCTACCAACCCTCGCGCCACCGCAGACTTACGGGGGCGCGCGCAAGGCGGGACCGAAGCATGATGGCGGCTCTTCGAAGGAAGAGAGAGCCGTCATCATGCGAAAGCCCAGGGACATCGACGCCGAACTCGCGGCGCTGGCGGAACGCGCCACCGCGCTGAAGGCGCGCCGGGTCACCCAACTCGGCGAACTTGTTATCGCCAGCGGCGCGGACGCCCTAGGTGCCGACATCCTCATGGGCGCGCTGAGTGTCGCAGCGACCGAGAAGAACGAGCAGACCCGAGGCCAATGGCGCCAGCGTGGCGAAGCCTTCTTTCGCGGCCAGCGGACGCGCGCCGCTGCGGCAAGCGCTCCGCCTTACGATCCACAGACTGAACCGTCTCCCAGCCCTGATGCGCCGGACTGAAGCCATGCAGCGGCGGGCAGATCATCAGGAAAGTCAGAACGCACGGCGCGCCCGCACCCGCCACCTGATCGAACTGGGCGGTCTGGTGCAGAAGGCAGGCTTGGTCGAACTCACGGGCGACGACCGTAACGTCATCTTCGGCGGCCTGCTTGTCGTCGCCGCCATGCTGCATTCTGATCGGCGCGACGAGGCCATGGCGGTTCTGGCGCACCGGGGGCGTCGCGCCTTCAGGGGTGACAAGGAGTCCCCCAGCGGCGATGCTCCCGCCCCATGGTGATCCGTCGCGAATACCACAGAGCCGGCCGCGAGGAGCTTCGCCTTGCGAAGCGCGGCGGTAACGGCAAGACTCGCCAGATGAAGACGAGTCTCGATCATCTGCCGCTGGGCAAACGCCGCGAGCTGGAGCACGTGCTCGGCGTCATCAAGGACGAGTTCGGCAAGGCTATCGCCAACCGGCGCGCCGAAGGCGTTAAGGACGGCCAGATCCTCAAGGTCATCCTCTACGGATCATACGCTCGGGGCGACTGGGTGGAGGATCCCGTCGGGCGCTACTTCTCCGACTTCGATCTGCTCGTCGTTGTCAGCGACGAAAAGCTGACGGATGTGCTGGAGTTCTGGGAAGGCGCGGAGAAGCGTCTGCGGCGGGACCTCGCCTCGGGCGCCAATCTGCGCACCCCCGCCGACCTGATCATTCATTCGCTCAAGGACGTGAACGACCAGCTGGCCCAGGGCCGGTACTTCTTTGCGGACATCGTGCGCGAGGGCGTGGTGCTGTTCGAGGCGCCGGACCATCCATTTGTTGATCCGCAACCTCTTCCAAGCGATGCGGCGGTGAAAGAGGCCGAGAAATACTACGCCGAGAATATGGGGTCCGCGAGCCGCTTCATCACGCACGCTCGCCTAGACATTGAGAACGAATGGAACAGCCTAGCGGCCTTCCATCTCCATCAGGCTGCGGAGAACTTCTACAACGCCGTCTTGCTCGTCGCGACGCTGTACACGCCGAAGTCCCACAATCTGGTCCGGCTGCGAAATGCAGCCGAGCCAATCGATGCGCGGTTGGCGGAGGTATGGCCGACGGAGACGAAGTTCCAGAAGCGGTGCTTTGAGCTCCTGCGCGCGGCCTATGTGAAGGCGCGGTACTCCGAGCATTATCGGGTGACTGCCGAGGAGCTTGCCTGGATGCTCGAGCGACTGAAAGTGCTCGAGAACATGGTGGAGACGATCTGCCGCGATCGATTGAATGGCTTGAGCACCGCCAGGAAAGGCTGAAATGCGACAGAAGCTGACATCGGCGAACTGGCTGATGCGCGGCCAGTTTCCGCATGGCGTACCAACCGCGTGATGCTTGTTAAGCCAGATTTTCTTTGTGGTGCCACGCGCCGCAGGCTGGGCGCTCGCGCTTAGCGTGCAAAACGCCTTGACATGTAACGATGTTTGGTAAGACTTCTCCAAAGTACAGGGGGGGAGCGTGCCAAAGGTTATCTATCTCACAGGCGCTCCGGCGTCTGGAAAAAGCTCAACGTCGCGCCTGCTAAACGAGCAACTGCCCTCCCTGCTGATTTGGGAATACGGGAAGCGGCTCACGCAGCATTGCAGGACGAAGTACGGCGCAGCCGATCACGAAGACCTCCGGGCGCGTTCCAGCGCCATTGTGACGCCTGAGGATATTGTTGAGGTGGATCGGGCATTGCTGGAGTTCGTATCCACGAACCGCGATTCGCATCCGATCCTTATTGATAGTCACCCGGTAACGAAGGAAGATTTTGGATTCCGGATTACTGCCTTTTCCGCGTCACAGCTGTCCGCACTTGATCCAAGTGAAATTTGGGTCACTTTCGTAAGTCCCGAAGAGACGTGCAATCGTATTGCCGCAGACAATGGGGGACGCCCAGCAGTAACCGAGGAGGAGGCGCGCATGCACACGGGGTTGCAAGCTTCGATAGCTGCAATCTACGGCGTGACTGCTCCTTGTCCCGTCTACCTCTTCGATACTGGTCGAGACCAGCAGGCGCTGGTTAAGCGCCTCGTGGGGCGTTTGTCATGAGCTTTGCCAGCTGGGTATCGCGCTTGAGCCTTATGAAGCGCCAAAAGAGCCGTCCAGTCGTTGGGACGGCTGTTCCACCCTCTGAGCGTCGTCGGATTGATCTGCGTCAGGCCATAAATGCGGTATCGGATGTAGTCCAGAATCGACCGCGCCCATTGAGGGTGTTCGATCAGATCCACATGAAAACCGGAGACATGGTACTTCAAAGCGAGATGATCGCCGATTGGGCCGACGGGAAACGCCTGGCCTTCATCGGCGATGGTGATGCGATTAGCGTTTGCGTGGCCTATTTGAAGGCGCGAGGGGTCCTAAACTTCGGGCCGTCGCACATCACCGTCTTCGACTTCGATGAGCGCACAGTGGAGGCTGTCAAGAATTTCGCTGACCGCGAAGGCATCACCAACCTTGATGCTCAGCTCTACAACGTGCTGGACGCCCTAGAGCCAACAAATCCCTTTGATTGCTTTTACACAAACCCGCCTTGGGGGGCGTCAAACGCGGGCCGGAGCGTCAATGTATTTATCCAACGCGGCATGGAAGCCACGAAGCACGCGGGTGAAGGTGTAATCGTAATCGCCGACGACGACGCGCTGGAGTGGCCAAAACACGTTCTGGCTGGAGTGCAGAGCTTCGCGTCATCGCATGGATTCTACGTCTCTAGGATGCAGAGAAAGCTTCACGAGTATCATCTCGATGATGCACCGGACCTAAAGTCATGCAATCTCTACGTGTCAGCGCTTCCGGGAAATCCGTCTCCAGGCAATAGCCAAGCTATTGTTGATGGCGACCGGCTCGCAAATTTCTACGGACTAGATCAGCCCCCCACCGTTCGTTATGTCCGCGCTAAGAGAAGATTAGATTACGGCGTGGCGCACGAGGATGAATACAGCCTGGAGTACCTCGAAAATGCTCGCAAATGACATCGTCCGCCCCGGTGCTGGGCTCCTCTTCATGAAGATCGGCACTCACGCTAGCGAAGATTTAGACAAAATAATCGCGCGCAAGCGGTCGGAGATTGCTAATACTGGATTTGGTATGTGGGGATATGGTGGGAACACCTGCCACCCAGCATCTATGGTGCAGCCGTTCGCCCGAAGCTTTGCAGAGCGAGGTCAGCCGATTCACTTAGTGATGGAGCAAATGCAGTCCAATCACTTTGGATCTGGCGTTGCTGCGGAGTACTCCGTAGATGGCCAGAGCTGGTCAGAAATACCGGATACTATTGAAGTCCGTGGTTCAAAGTATGCACTTCTAATTGAGGACCTGCATGCAGACAGCATGAACCTACCCTTGGATCAGACTCGCGTGCCTGTTGGCCCTAGTACGGGCCGATTAGGTAGCCTTTACATAAAGGGGCGCGTTGACAAAGCCTGCCTTGAGGTAACGGATGCTCCAGAGCTACCCAATGATCGTGAGCCCAAGATTATAGAGATTGGACTGGTGGCGAAACTGAAAGATCCGTATGCTGTATTCCTTCGTGGGGAGCGATAAATTCATCCCGGTGCGGTCGTGTCGGTCGCATCGCTGATCTTTGGGTACTTAGTGCTGTGGCGCAGAACTCCTGGGGCCTCTCCATCTAGGTGCCGGATGTAGCTGGAAAGCGCTTCGGCCACGTTGAAATCGACAGAAGAGCATTGGCTACAGCCAAAGCAAATCGTAATTGCCTGATCTACGGATGGTTCTTTGCATACTGCGCTTCGTATCTGATCGAGCGTGCAAGCGGCAATCATCCATCCAAAGAGCTGCTCCAGGCAGGCAACGCGATTGGAAGAAGCTTCGGTAGCAACGATAGCCATTGCTTTGATGGCGCGCTTATCTCCAGTGATAAGGAGTTCGTGCCCACGATGCGCCATTATAGCCAAAAGCTGGCTTTCTCCGCTATCAAGCTCAAGCCCTTGCATGGTTGCTTTCGCTTCCAGCGCAGCCGCCGCCTCCAATTCATTGTCACTCGGTTCTATTAGAGAGATCGAAGACAGGAGGTATTCTACGGCCCGCCTCGCGCGATCCCGATCGACGATCTTAGATGTACGATCAACGCGGTTGCAGATGACATATTTTCCAACCCCAAGCATTGAGGTTGATGACGCACCCGATCTGGTAGTTGCGAAAAACTCATCAACCAATGAGTAGCAAGATATTTTCAATGCCACATCATTATCCAAGAGAACCAAATCAGACATCCGAAATTGCCATGACTTTTTTTAGATAACATTGGGAATCAATGCTCAACTCATCCCATTCGAGTTCAGAGTTTGCTATGCCATTAACCTCCGGCCACGCTGGTATTGACCTCGAGTATATGAAGTTAAGAGCGGAGGTCGCGACGGCCCATAATCCGGTTTGGTATCCGACGCAAAGCGCCATAGTTCCAGGTTCAATGCGGTATTGAGCCGCTGCGCGCATAACGGCATTTGCTAGT
The DNA here is from genome assembly GCF_040549405.1 of Brevundimonas faecalis. Lineage (NCBI taxonomy): Bacteria > Pseudomonadati > Pseudomonadota > Alphaproteobacteria > Caulobacterales > Caulobacteraceae > Brevundimonas > Brevundimonas faecalis. Next base: position 689,776 of record NZ_JBEPTF010000001.1, read on the forward strand.
GTTGGCGCGTTAAATTCTTTAAGGTTAGTCTTGATCTCGCGGTCCGCTCCCCCCGTCAGCAAGGTAAGGGCGAATTGATCGGCCTCTTTCTCTTGGTCATCGTCGCTGCTAGTCGATGCTGGGTCTTCTACGTCGACTAGAGCGGGCGCCCCCTTAAGGTGATCAAGCATCACGTGGCCCAGCTCATGCGCGAGCGTAAATGCGACTGGGGCAGGATACTGGGCGTCGCGGCCGAGCAAAATCGCAAATCTGTCGTCAACGCTGACGACCATCGCGTGCATGGATTTGGCCTCCATAGGGAACACTCGGAGGTATATTACCGGTATACCCAAGGCCCAACACGCAGATATTAGAGACTCCAAGTCTACGAACGCATTCGATGAAAGTATAGAGTCGCGTAGCTTATCGGCAGACACGTTGCGTATACCCGATCTCGGCGTGGCCCGTAATAGCAATCGACCGATTGATACGCCAAATGATGTTAGCGCAGATTTTTGGTGTTCGCTCGCAGCTGAGAGGTGTTTGAATTTGGCTTCGTCATTCCATATAAATTCAACGCGCTCGCCCAGCAGGGGGCGCGGGTCCAAGCCGAGGCGGCGAGCGAGCGCAAACCGCAACTCCGCGCGGCCAGAAGGCGATTTATCGGCGTCCTCTGTCCACCAAGATGGCCAAGCGGCTTCGATGGCGGCGCGGCTAAAGCCTGCCTTCCGCAGTCGATCTATGAGCTTCGCGTTTTCGTCGGCCACAGCATTCTTGTCCCCCTATGCTAGAATAGCATAGCATGGAGCGGTTGCTACAATAGCCGATCACTTGCTTCGGGCGATGCCTCGCGCTGGCCGTCGCGTCGAATCTTTTTAACAACCCTACACCATTCGGTGGGGTCAACTTCATCGACCGTCCCGAGCATTGAAAGCCTGGCTGAATCAAGGAGATCGGGATCGGTGAGACGGACCCAATAGCTTCCTGTTAGGCAGGCCACCATGTTGGCGGCATAGTCGGACGTTTCCTGCTCGACGGCGACGCGCCGCAACAATGCAGTGACCTGTGAAGCTCCCACACGCCCCCCCGCACTGCTTGCATTGCGGTATGCTTCGGGATCGAATGGTTTGTCGTGCCGAAGTTCCAGCGGCTTATCTGATCGGCATATCAGTGAGTAGTGAGAACGTTTGGGGCCAGTCCCGCTATCCGCCCGGCTCGTAATGAGGGCGTGGGCAGGCAATGGGCGGATCATGCCAAATGCGTCAATATACTGCCGCCAAACAAACGTCCGGGCGGGTGCGATATCGCTCGCTTTAGGCCGCGACTTCATGATCGAGAATATGGCAGGCACCTGCACCGCTGCGCGTGCCAATGCGTTCGTCGCCAGGGCTGGCGGATTTCCGACACCCCAAAAGAAGACGCCGTCGCCAGCCTGCCGCTCAACCTCTTTGCGCTTGATGATCGCGGCAAGTGCCTGCCCTGCTTCTGCCTGCATACGGGACCAGCAGACATAGCCATCTGCGCTGAAATTCAGAGGCTGGCTCGGGCCCGAAAATTTGGGCTCCAGACGGGCAATTATGTTCATGGTGCGGGCCTCATCCCAACCCTCTCGCACCTGAGGCGCAGCCCCTCAATGGGAACGCCTCAACGGGCAAGATTAAGCGTGGAGAAGAGTGTGAACGACTCGTTGGGCAGCCTGTGGACTGCCTGTGGAGAAGATGCGTAATTTGGCCTGTATTGTTGCGCCACTGATCCCTGAGAGTGTGGCAGGCGCTCCCGTCATTTCCGGACGTAGCCGCAGCTACGGTGGGTTAGAAGTAATAACCGCACCTCCTCAAACGAGCATGCGGCGGGGCCCCAAGAAATCCAAGGGCAGCTTCCCGGTCGGCTGTCAATGTTAGGTCCTCGAGCTAGATAGCCTCCCAACCCGGCAATCCCTGCAAGATGCGAGCGGCATTCTTCACCGGATTGATGTGGCCGTAGTGGTCCTCGATCATCTTCACTGACGTGCCCATCTGCTTTGACAGGAAATAGACATCCACGCCCTCCGTTAGCCGGAAGGTCGCGTAGGTGTGGCGGAAGCAATAGGTGGACCGGGGGGAGCCTGAGGCGCTGAGAAGCAGGCCTGCTTCTCTAAGGAGCGCTTCAATCTGATCCGCATAGAGAGTGGCTGCGGGATCACCCTTGCCGTTGACGAAGACGGCGCCCTCGGGCGCCGTCTCATTGGTTGTCAGGGAGCGAACTCGCTCCAGATAGTCAGCAACATTCCCTGCCGCGACCAGCTGGCGCGACTTGTCCTTCCCCCGCACTTGCAGAACGACCATGCGTCGGCCGTCTGCGTCGGTTCGGATCGCCACGTCCCTCCAGCGGAGGTTCTTGGCTTCGGCCGGACGCATGCCTGTGTTGCACATGATCAAAATGAAGTTGTAGGCGAGTTGTCGGTGCCATTCGAATTTCCTGGTTCTGGCGCGCTTGATCCAGCCACGCGCGAAGGTGTGGAGCTTGCGATACTCCTCAGGCGTGAACTCCTCCCGGCGCACCTTCGCTAGGGGCAACTTGCCCTTGTAGATATGGCTCTCCGGCACGAAGCGCTTGCCGACCGCGAAGGCGATGACGGAACGAAAGATAGACATCTCATAGCGGATGGTGGCGTCCGACACCGGCCGTCCGCCGCGACCCAGCCCATTCTGTCGGCGCCAGAGGGGATAGCCCAGGAAGTCGTCGTGCGAGACGTGGGCGATCTGCTTGGCGCCCACGTAACGATTGATCTGGGCACGAATGATGGACTCGACCACCTCCCAGCGATGGTGAGTGATCTCACCGGCCTCTGAGCGAGCCTGCTGATGGTCAGCGTACATCTTCGCGATCTGGGCGAAGGTCCGGTTGAACACCGGGACATCATGCTTCACGCGAAAGCGCAGGTCCGCGTCGGCGTCGAAGGCCGCCTCCTTGGCCGTGGTCACATCGGCGGTGCGGAGCGAGACCGTCTTGTACCGGTCGGAGCCCGGCACCTTGATGCGGCAGTACCAGTTGCGGTGCTGAACGTCCGCGCGGCGGAAGAGGATGAGGCCAGGCTTCAGCTCCTGGGGGTCTATCAAAAAGGCCATCGGGGCGGCTCCCTGTGCAGGGTCTGTGTCGCCTCAGGGCCTAAGTCCTTGACTCTCCATTGGCTGGATAGGCCTTGAGCAGGCCTTGAGCGTGGACAAATCTGAAGAGAAACAAACCCGTAACATCACCCCTTCTCCCCTTGTGGGAGAAGGTGGGCGCCGGAGGCGCTCGGATGAGGGGTGTGGGCGCGACGTTCAGAAGGGGGCGCGCGGCGAGAAGGTCTTAACTTCAAACCCCGCCGTCGACACCCCTCACCCGTCTCGCTGCGCGAGCCGCCTTATCCGCACCACGCCCCCGTGGGCTTGGCCAGTTCCGGCAGGTCCAGCGAAATCACACGGCGGCACTCGACGCAGCCGCCGCAGGCCCGGCCAGGGGGCGGTTCGGGAGGCGGTCGGTCTCGATTTCCGCTAGGGGCGGGAAGCGGACCTCGCCTAGGTGTTCGTGACAGGCCGCATCGACGCTAGCATTTGACCCATGTTGATCTAGCTATACCGTTCTCTGGCCGAAACGGAGCGGGGGTAACAGACATGATGAAGGTCGGCGCTCTACTATGTCCGGAAGCTAAGGCACGCCTTCCGAAAACACCTCTGGCGTGGTTCGTCACCTGCCTTCTTGGGCTTCTGGTTGCGGTGTTGTTTCTTGGCTCCTTGGCGTCTCTCTCCAACGGAGCCTCGTACCTCTGGTATCTTGCGTCAAAAGGGACGGTTTTCGATACCTGGAGCGTCCTGCACATCGTCTCGGCTGTCTTGGCGCTGATAGCCGTAGTGGGATCGGGCTTGGCGGCATGGCGGCTACGGATGGTGGCGGCCCTCCTCTTTGCGGCGCTGCCCGTGCCCGTTACATTCGTCATCGAAGGCAGTCGCTGCCACACGCCCGATGCATGCCAAGCCATGGGCTGGGCAGCCCTGCCTCCGAGCGCATTCGGCTGGCAGGTCCGCATCAGGTCCGTCACAGATCGGAACGAGGCGGAGCGGATCGCGTCTAGTGCGCTTTCACAAGCGAACTTCAAGGACGGCCCATTCCAAGCGAAGCGGTTTGATGACCATTGGATCGTTTCGACTATCGATGCCGACGGCTGGCCCGGCGCGCACGCCGTGAGGATCGACACCCGAACGGCGCAGACGGCCTTGGTGCCCTGCCCAGAGGACAGGATCCAGTGCGGTATGGAAAGACCAACAGTCTCGGACGGCCAGCACGTATATCGAAACGCCCAGCTTGGCCTGAGTGCGGTTTTTCCGGTGTCCAGCGCGGTCTGTACGGCGAGAAGCGATGACGGAGAGCCGCGCGGTTTCTATGCCATGGTGCGCGCACCTGGCATACCGTGCGAGACGCTTGATCAGTCTCGTCAGATGGGCGTCGAAGTCGCACGGTGGCGTCGGAATGGATGCCCGGTGGTCGAGGCGCCATCCGTGCCGTGGCGTCCCCTGTCTCCGGAAACGTCGAAGCTGTTTAGAAGCCAAAAGCCGACGCTGGGAGGCTTCCCATCAGTGGCGTGCGAATTGCGCGAGGGGGATCAGGTCGAGATCACCGTCTATGCTTCCACTGGATCAGGCTCCAATCCTGGCGCGACTTACGAGGGGTACGTCGTGACCACGACTTCGCGCCTTGTCGAAGACATTCGATCGTTCGAGCTCTTCCTCGAAAATGTGACCATCGGGGCCGCAGCCCGCGAGCAGACCGACTGAATGTCCGCAACGGGTCGATTTCGGTCCTGGACCTTGGTCTCTAAAGCGGACGTCGGCCCTCAGGCCGGAAACCGGTCGCCGTCGATGTCGGCCAAGGGTCGGCGCGCCGACGCCTTCGGCGGCTTGAGCGCATCCTCCCACAAGGGGAGAAGGCCTCAGATCACCGCATACCGCGCGACGACCCCGTCCGGCTGGAAATCGTGCCGGGCCAGCCGGTCCAGGGAGGCGATCACCCGGCCGACGAAGTCCTCCAGGTCGCCCTCCTCGACGGCGGGGCGCAGCCAGTCGGTGACGACGGCGCGGGCCGGATAGGTCCCGACCGGGCCGGGGACGCTGAGCGCCACCTCCACCCCCTCGGCGATCCAGCCGGCGACGGTCGCGAAGAAGTCCACCCCCGCCAGGAAGTCGGACCGGCGCACCACATAGAGGGTGATCTCGCCCCGCTCGACCCCGTCCGGCCGGATGATGACCCCGCTCCGGTCCGGCCGCCAGTCGTCCGACAGCTCGACCGCCCGCCACAGACAGAACCAGACGCGGCAGGTCTGGGGCCGCACCTGGTGCACCGAACACCCCGCCCCGTCGACGCAATAGCCGCACAACTCCCCCGTGGGCTTGGCCAGTTCGGGCAGGTCCAGCGGAATCACGCGGCAGCACTCGACGCAGCCGCCGCAGGTCCGGTCGGGAAGAAGGGGCAGGGACATGGGCGGGGTTTAGCGCAAGGCGGCGAGGAATGCGCGGGGGACGGTTCGGGAGGCGAGGGGGCTGTTGGTGAAGGGAGGCGCCGCCGGTCGGACAGTGGACGCTTCCAGCTTCCGCTAAGGGCGGTTAGCGTACGTTGGCTGGGGCAACGTATCGAACTCAGTGGGGGGATCATGACCAATAAGCTATGCATCGCTCAGCGAGCAGTGAGTTTAGTCATCGCACTGTCGATGTCGGCCTGCGTCCCCTCGGTGTCATACACCCGTTCACTTCCAGATTCCGTTTCAGCGCATAAGGCCTTGGCGGCGGAGCGAAGTCTCAAGCACGGGCAGGCTCGCCTCTCCAGGCAGCGCGATCCTGACTTTACTGAACTTTCGTTTTGTTCAGCGGAGGGGAGCCGCGTCGTAATTCAATCTGTCAGAATCACCGACGCCGGGGTGTGCGGTCGGGAGGTGAGGTCCTCCGAAACGTCACTGCTAACCGAGCAGAGGTCAGAGCGCTGCTGGGCTTTCGAGGATATTTCAACGATCGGACAGCCGCGTGACGCCGTGGTTGTCGGATACTATCCCGTTAGGGGATACCTTCGCTGTCCGGCTGGCGACTAATCGATCATCCGAATATCGCCTATGGGTCGATTTCGGCCTTGGGCGCTGGCGTCGAAAGCCGACGTCGGCCGTCAGGCGGAAAGCGGTCGCCGCCGTCGTCCGCTATGGGGGGAGCGGCCTTGCGTGATCCGACCTGGAGCAGACATTCGAGACGTCACGCCCTATGAGCGGGCCGTTGATTTCCTGCCGGGACGGATTGCGGGATTGTAACTTGCGGCATGAGCGGCGGGGCCTAGCTTGGCCGTGAGGGCGACGAGTTCGCCGTGTCGCGAGTGTGTCGCTGTGAGCGCCTTTTCCCCAACGCAGTCCTCTGGTCGCATGGCGGGGCTCGCCTATCTGATCATCATTGTCGCCGGGCTGTTGGCGCAGGCGGCTATATTTCAGCCTCTGACGCAGGGCGGGTCCGCCGAGGCCCTTGCGGGCGCCATAGCGGCGAATGATCTGCTTTGGCGTCTGGGTATCGGGGTCAACGCCGTCGGGCTGATCGCCAATGTGCCGTTGGGCGTGATCCTCTACGGCTTCTTCAATCGTGTGAACCCGACGCTGGCGCGGTGCGCTCTGGCCTTCATCCTGATCTGCACGACGATAGAGGCGGGCAACCTGCTGCTCCTCTACATTCCTTTAGCGGTAGGGTCTGAGGTGGAGGGGCAGGCGCTGGCCTACCTCGCGATCCGTCTGCATACGGTCGGTCTGGGGCTGGCGCTGCTGTTCTTCGCCGGCTTCTGCATCCTGACAGGGGTTCTGATCGCCCTTTCACGCCTCGTGCCGAGGTCGCTGGGCGTGCTGATGATGCTGGCGGGGCTTTGCTACCTCCTGAACACGTCGGCGATGTTGGTCGCGCCAGACGTTTGGAGCGCTATCTCTCCCGCCATTCTGCTCCCTTGCCTGATCGCCGAGGCGTCGCTGGCGATATGGCTCCTTGTGAAGGGCGTGGGACGAGACATGACGACCGACGCCCGAAGCTGACGCTCTGCGAGTCCGCAATAGGTCGATTTCGGTCCTGGGCGTCGGCGCCGAAGGCGGACCTTGGCCCTGAGGCGAGGCATGTCGGCGATCGCGGCGCTGAACGCGTCCCGGATTTCGGCCTGATGAAGCGCCTTCAGGTCCTGTCCGAAACGCCACACGACGTCGGACGACCTCGGCCGCGAGGCGTCGTTCGGGTTGTCGGGATCAAGGTCGGTGATGTCCGGAGTCCAAGGCGCGCGCCGAGGTCCGCAAAGGGTGGAAAGAGGGCTTGATCGGTGTCAACCTTCGGCAATGCGCAACGCTCTGATCACCGTCTTTCTGGTTGCGTTGGCGAGTTGTTCTGAGCCATCGCCTGCGCCGGATATCGAACCAGCATCCGGCCGGACCGACGCCTCCTTTGATGTGGCTTACCAAGTTACGGAAGGCGGTTTCCAGGGCATGTACCTCTTCGCTGATCCTAAGACGGGTGAAACTTGGTCTGAGTACAGAGACGATCGAGAAGCCGTAGCCAAGGGCGGGTTCGGCGAGCCCCTGACCCCATGCAGCCGAGGGTCGATCCGTTGCTATCGGATGCGGAGCGGACAGCCGCTGTTGTCGTCGTTGCCGCCGCCCGATTTTTTGAACGGCGAGTTTCGTTATTCCTCCCGCCCCATGACCTATTGGACATGGCCGTGCACTGAGATCAGCGCCGTTTCCGAGCGAGGCGCGACGACAAGCGTGGTCTGCCCGGTTGTGGGTTTGGTGGCGTTTTCCATCGCCGCAACCGGCGGCCCTGGCTCGGTAGAGCGGTTTGAACTGAGGAGTTTTAATGGTCTCTTTGCTCAACGCTGAAGGGCCGCAACAGGCCGATTGCGGTCCTGGGCGTCGGCGCTGAAAGGGGGCGCTGGATTTCAGGCTCAGGCCTGGCGCGCGGGCTGATTTACGCAATGGGTCGCGGGCGAAGGCGCCGCGCCTTCAAACTCCTCCCCCGCTGCGCAGGGGAGGAGAGGAAGCGGCGCCCTAGACCCGCCCTTCGTCTGTAGCGTAGGCGCGCGCATTTGGACGGGCTGAAGAAACGTCCGCAAAGGGCCGTGAAGCGAAGTTCGCTGAAGGGTGGTTAGCGGAGGCTCGGCGGGAACTTGTCGGACCAAGCCTTCATCTGTTTCCGCATTCGGCCTGCGAGAATGACGACGATGGCCGAAGCGAGGGCTGCGGCGCCGCAGAACAGCGAGGCGGGCCTGTCCCCGCCGTACAGGAAGGCGGCGGCCAGAAAGGCTGAACCCGCGAGGATCAGCACTCCCGTAATCTGGAGCAGGCGAGAGGTGATCGAGTAGGCTTTGAGCATGCCCTCAGAGAAGGTGATTTCGCCGTCGTCCGCAACGGACGCCGCAGTGTTCACGCCTATCCCCTGACCGCCCTCAGCGATCCGGGGCGAAGAAGCGGGCGGGGGTGCGGCCCGTGGCCTTCTTGAACATGGTGATGAAGGCGGTGGTCGAGGCGTAGCCCAGGTCCTCGGCCGTGCGCTGGACCGAGGCGCCGCTCGCCAGTTCGCGCAGGGCGACCGCCAGGTGCAGCCGCTGTCGCCACCGGCCGAAGGTCATGCCCGTCTCCTGGAGCATCAGCCGGGTCAGGGCGCGTTCGCTGGCGCCGACCTCGCGCGCCCATTCGGCCTGGGTGCGCCGGTCGGCGGGGTCGGCCGTCAGGGCGGCCAGGATGCGTCCGACCTGGCGATGCTCCGAGCCCGGCAGGCCGAAATCCTCGCGCGGCATGACGGCGAGTTCGTCGAGCAGCACCTGCTCCAGCCGCTCGGCGCGCGCGTCGAACGGCGCGTCCTGCGGCCGGTCCGCCAGGTGGGCGATCATCTCCCGCACCATGGGCGAGACGGCCAGGGTGCAGCATCGGTCGGGCAGGGCGGCCGCGCCCGGCTCCACGAAGAGAAAGGCCAGGCGCGCGTTCGCCGTGGCCCGGTTGCTGTGGGCGACGCCGCCCGGAATCCAGACGCCCCGCCCGGCGGGCACGATCCAGGAGCCGCCGTCCGCCCGGCAGGTCACGGCCCCCTGCCGGGCGAAGACCAACTGGCCCTGGCGATGGCGGTGGACCGGTATCTCCTCGGCGTGATCGGCGATGTCGAGGCCCAGGGCGGCGATCCGTCGGCCCGTCCGGTCGGGATCGAAGCCGCCCACGGGATCGTCGCTGTCGCAGTTCAGATCCTTCATGTCCTTCATTTCCTTCATTGGCCGAATATAGCGATCAATCGACAAAATCGCGAAGTTCATGATGAGGGCGCGGCGCTAGGACAGGGACCCCTCCCCCAAAGGCTCCTCCCCATGAAGCGTTCGTCCGCCCCTTCCTCCCTCTACGCCAGGCCCCTGCTGCTCCTGGGCGTGCTGCTGATCGCCGCCAACCTGAGGGCGCCCATCACCGGCGTGGCGCCCCTGCTGGACATGATCCGCGACGGGCTGTCGCTCAGCGCGGCGGAGGCGGGCGGGCTGACGGCCCTGCCGCTGCTGGCCTTCGCCGTCGCCTCGCCCTTCTGCGTCCTGCTGGCGCGGGAGTACGGGCTGGAGCGTTGCCTGTTCGCGGCCTTGCTCCTGATCGCCGGGGGCGTCGGCCTCAGGGCGGCCGGATCGACCCCGGCCCTGTTCGGGGGCTCCCTCGCCATCGGCCTGGGCATAGCCGTGGCCAACGTCCTGCTGCCCAGCCTGCTGAAGCGCGACTGTCCCGACCGCATCGCCGGCCTGACCAGCGCCTACGCCCTGACGGCGGGGGCGGCGGCGGCCCTGGCCTCGGCCTTCGCCGTGCCGATCGCGACCCTGCCGGGGTCGAGCTGGAACTGGGCGCTGCTGGCCTTCCTGCCCGTGACCCTGACGGCCCTGGCGGTCTGGGCGCCCCAACTGCGGGCCTCGACGCCGCCGACCGCCGACGTCCCGACCCCGCCCCACGGCGACAGCGTCTGGCGCGCGCCCCTGGCCTGGCAGGTCACGGCCTTCTTCGGCCTGAACTCCCTCGTCTACTATGTGGTCGTGGCCTGGCTGCCGGCCATCCTGGCCGAGGCGGGCTATTCGGCCGCCGCCGCGGGCTCCCTGCACGGCGTCTCGCAGCTGGCGACGGCGGTTCCCGGCCTCTTCCTGGGCCTGTTGGTCGCCCGGATGAAGGACCAGCGGCTGATCGCCGCCCTGACGCCGCTGGCGACCGTGGCGGCGATGCTCGGCCTGATCGTCGCGCCGGGACTGGCCGTGGTCTGGGCCGCCCTGTTCGGCTTCGGCACGGGGGCGACCTTCATCCTGGCCCTGGCCTTCGTCAGCCTGAGGGCGAGTTCGGCCGGCCAGGCGGCGGCCCTGTCGGGCATGGCCCAGTCCGTGGGCTATGTCGTCGCCTCGGTCGCGCCCTCCCTGGTCGGCGTCCTGCACGAGACGACGGGCGGCTGGCGCCTGCCTCTGCTGCTGTGCGCGGCCGTCGGCCTGCTGATGGCCGGCTTCGGTTTCCGCGCCGGACGGGCGGTCCAGATCGGCTGAGGCGGCCCTTCGACGCCCCATGCCGCATCCCCGCTGAATTTCGTGGAGAATCCCTCTAGGGTCGCGCCATGCATGGGCGTTTCCCCATCCTCTATATCGCCGAGGCGGACGCCGAGGAGGCGGTCCTCTCCTCGGGCGTGCTCGCCCATCTGGTCGAGGCCGTTCCCCAGGCGACCTTCACCGTGGTCGGCTCTCCGGCCAGCGCGCCGCTGTTCGCCGACCTGCCGCGCCTGCAACGCCTGATCACCCTGGACCGCGACGGCCGCTGGGACTGGATCGCCTTGTGGAACCAGGTGCGGGAGACCCGCTGGGGCCTGGTGGTCGACATGCGCGGCTCGACCCTGTCGGGCAAGCTGCGGCGTCAGAAACGGGCGGTGAAGGACAAGCTCCTGCCCGACGTCCACCTGGTCGAACAGGCGGCGCGGGTGCTGCAACTGGACGAGATCCCGGCGCCCAAGCTGTTCGTGGGGCGCGACACGCAGGAGGCCGCCGACGCCCTGATCCCGCCGGGCGAGGGGCCCATCCTGGCCATCGGCCCCGGCGTCGACTGGATCGGCAAGCGCTGGCCGGCCGAGCGCTACGCCAAGGTCGCCGGGCCGCTTCTGGCCGAGGACGGCCCCCTGGCGGGCGGGCGGCTGATGATCGTGGGCGAGGACATCGACCGGGATTCGGCCCACACCATCCGCTTCGCCGTGGCCCGTCACCGGGTGATCGAACTGCAGGGCAGGCTGACGCGGCTGCAGACCGTGGCGGCCCTGTCCCGCGCCGACTTCTACCTGGGGGCGGACTCGCTGTGGACCCAACTGGCGGTCGCGGCGGGCGTGCCGGCCATCGGGGTGTTCGGCCCCTCGGACGAGGTGTTGCGCCGCCCCTGGACCGGCGCGGCCGTGCGCGGCCCGCGCAGCTTGCAGGAGTTCATCGACCTGGACCCCCGCCTGAACCAGCACATCCAGCACATGATGGACCTGCCCTATGAGCGGGTGCTGAAGGCGTCGCGCAAGCTGCTGGCGCAACTGGCCGAGTAGGTCTTCGGGGGTTGTCCCCCGGGCCGTCCGGCGCGCATAAGCGCACGACCTCAGGAGATGCGCCGATGACCCAGACCTATGACCTGATCGTGCGGGGCGGCGAAGTCGCCAACCACGCCGGACGCGGCAAGGCGGACGTCGGCGTCATCGACGGCCGCATCGCCTTCATCGGCGACCTGTCCCAGGCCTCGGCGGGCGAGGTGTTCGACGCGACCGGCCTGACCGTCCTGCCGGGCGTCATCGACACCCAAGTCCACTTCCGCGAACCCGGCCTGGAATGGAAGGAAGACCTGGAGACGGGCAGCCGCGCGGCCGCCCTGGGCGGCGTCGTCGCCGTGTTCGAGATGCCGAACACCAATCCCAACACCACCGACCCGACGACCATGGAGGACAAGCTGGCGCGGGCCAGGGACCGGATGTGGACGGACCACGCCTTCTACGTCGGCGGCACGCACGAGAACGCCGCGCACCTGGCGGAGCTGGAGCGCCTGCCGGGCTGCTGCGGGGTCAAGGTCTTCATGGGCGCCTCGACCGGCGACCTGCTGATCGCCGACGACGAGGGGGTGCGCAAGGTTCTGTCCAACGTGCGCCGCCGCGCCACCTTCCACTCCGAGGACGAATACCGCCTGGCCGACCGTCGCAACCTGGCCCGCACCGGCGACTGGACCAGCCATCCGGAAGTCCGCGACGCCGAAAGCGCCATCATGTCCACCCGCCGCCTGGTCGGTCTGGCCAAGGAGACCGGCGCCCGCATCCACGTCCTGCACGTCACGACGCGGGACGAGATGGAGTTCCTGCGCTTCCACAAGGACGTCGCCACGGTCGAGATCACGCCCCAGCACCTGACCCTGGTCGCGCCCGAGGCCTATGAGCGGCTCGGCGCCTATGCCCAGATGAACCCGCCGATCCGGTCGCAGGAGCATGTCGACGCCCTGTGGCTGTGGGGCATGCAGCAGGGCGTGGCCGACGTCCTCGGCTCGGACCACGCGCCGCACACCAAGGAAGAGAAGTCCAAGCCCTATCCGGCCTCGCCCTCGGGCATGCCGGGGGTGCAGACCCTGGTGCCGCTGATGCTGACCCATGTGGCGAACGGCCGTCTGTCGCTGGAACGCTTCATCGACCTGACCTCGGGCGGGGCGCAACGGGTGTTCGGCACGGCCAACAAGGGCCGGATGGCCGTCAGCTATGACGCCGATCTGACCATCGTCGATATGAAGGCGAAGAAGACCATCAGCCACGACCAGCAGGCGACGCGCTGCGGCTGGACCCCCTTCGACGGCTTCGAGGCGACGGGCTGGCCGGTGGCCACCATCGTGCGCGGCCGTGTGGTGATGAAGGACGGCGAACTGATCGGCCAGGCCCACGGCCGCCCGGTCCGCTTCCAGGAAACCCTGGCCGGGTGAGCGGCCCCAAGCCCCGGCTCGGCCTGATCGGCTTCGGCGCCTTCGGGCGGCTGACGGCCCGGCATCTGTCGCCCTGGTTCGACATCCTCGCCCATGATCCGGCGGCGGACGACGGCGAGGGGCTGGCGCGGCTGACGACGCTGGAAGACGCCGCCGCCTGCCCGACGGTGGTGCTGGCCGTGCCGGTCGGCGTCCTGTCCGAGACGGTCGCGGCGATCGCGCCCCATGTGACGCCCGGCGCCCTGATCCTGGATGTCGGCTCGGTGAAGGTGAAGCCGGCGCAGGTCATGCTGGACGGCCTGCCGGAAGGCGTCGCCGTCGTCGGGACCCATCCCCTGTTCGGCCCCCAGAGCGGCAAGGACGGCATCGCCGGCCTGCGCATCGCCGTCTGTCCGGTGCGCGGCGACCGGGCGGCCCGGCGCGTCGCCGCCTTCTGCCGCAAAGCGCTGGCGTTGAAGGTCTTCGTCGTGACGCCGGAGGATCACGACCGCGAGGCGGCGACGGTGCAGGGCCTGACCCACCTGATCGCCAAGGTCCTTCTGGCCATGGAGCCCCTGCCGACGCGGATGACCACGACCAGCTTCGAGCGGGTCATGCAGGGCGTCGACATGGTCCGCCACGACAGCGCGGCGGTGTTCCGCGCCATCGAGCACGACAACCCCTACGCCGCCGAGGTCCGCCGCCGCTTCTTCGACCTGGCCGAACAGGCGCGGGCCGAACTGGACGGCTGAGGCCGCCTCAGCCCCGGACCAGCCTCAGGAACTCCTCGCGGGTGCGGGGGTCTTCGCGGACCGTGCCCAGCAGGCAGCTGGTCGACAGGCTGGCGCCGGGGACGTCGACGCCGCGCATGGTCATGCAGCTGTGCTCGGCCTCGATGACCACGCCGACGCCGTGGGGGCGCAGGACCTCCTGGATGGCGTGGGCGATCTCGGAGGTCATCTTCTCCTGGATCTGCAGGCGACGCGCATAGCCGCGCACCACCCGGGCCAGCTTGGAGATGCCGACGACCCGGTCGGTCGGCAGATAGGCCACGTGCGCCTTGCCCACGACGGGCAGCATGTGGTGCTCGCAGAAGCTGACGAAGCGGATGTCCTTCAGCACGACCAGTTCGTCGTAGCCGCCGACCTCCTCGAAGGTCTTCTCCAGATAGTCGCGCGGCTCGACCTCATAGCCCTGGAACAGCTCGCGATAGGACTTGGCCACCCGCTTGGGCGTCTCGATCAGGCCCTCCCGCTCGGGATTGTCGCCCGCCCACCGGATCAGGGTGCGGACGGCGGCTTCGGCTTCTTCCTGGGAAACGGCGGGTTTGTGCGCGTGGTCGGTCATGGCTTGTCCATATAGCCGGACCAGCCGATCAATCCAGCCGTCTGATCAGTTGTCGTCCAAAACGAACCTTGCGCGCAGGCGGACGCCGGGGTGTCTGTCGTCGCTCAACAGGCTGGCCAGTTCGGCCGGAGCGGGCAGGTCGCGCCTGTGTCGGATCAGGGCGTCGGCGACTTCGAGGCGGACGGAGGCCGCTCGATCCCTGATCCCGGCGGCGATCCAACGCCGCCGGTCGGTCGGGATGCCGAGGGGGCGGCGGCCGTAGCGTCGAACCCTGCGCTTCACGCCGTAGGTCTTGTCGATCCAGACATGGGTGAAGCCTTCCGGCCATACGGCCTCGCCTTCGATCAGGAAGCGATAGGCGAGGGCGCGGACATTGGGCTGGGCGGCGTTGACGGCCAGGTGTTCAAGCCAGGGGTCGACGACCTCCGTGCGGCTGATCTCCGCGAGAAGGCGCAGGCCCGGGCCGGTCGGGGCGGTTGCGAGATGATCTACCAGAGCCTGCACGACGTCGGGGCGGGCAAGGGCGACGTCCAGTCGCAACAGGGCCTTGTCGCCGCGAGACCAGGCGTGGCGGCGGGGCAGGATCTCCATCGCCGCCTGGGCGAGCACGTCCGGAGGCGTCGCCCCCAGCAGCCGATCGGCGCATTCGATCGCGGCATAGCGCACCGGACCGGCCCAGTCGTTCAACCGCAGGGCAAGGGCGCAGACGACATAGGCGCTTCTGATCTCGGTCAGTTGATCGAGGGCGGCTTCCCGCACCCGGCCGTCCGCATGGCTGAGGAAGATCGGAGCGAGAGCCGGTTGAGCTTTCAACTGAGCCATGTCGTCGCCCGGCCCGACCTTCCGGTCCGACCCGACGAGACGGCGCAGCCAGCCGCCGACCCGGTCGTCGGGCAGATAGCGATAGCGATGGCGATAGAGGCGTCCGAGGTCGCGGACCTGCCGGTCGATCTCGACAAACCGGCCGAGATGGCTGTTCTCCAGCAGCGAGACGGCCCGGTCCACGAGGTCGGCGGACGGCCGTCTTTGGTCGAGCTGGTCCGCCAGCGCTTCGAGAAGGGCGGGAAGGTCGCCGGTCAGCGCCGGTTTCTGTCGATTCTCGCCCATATGGCGACGCTAGCATCGGCGTCGGCAGGGGACGAAGGGGTGTTTTCGAACACCCCGTCAGCCACCGTCCCGGCCGCCAGGAGCGGCCGGCGAGCCGATCCGGATCAGGGCAGGCGGACCAGCTCGACGCGGCGGTTGCGGGCGCGGCCTTCGTCGCTGTCGTTGCCGGCGACGGGCTTGTCGGCGCCGAAGCCCTTGGCTTGCAGGCGCTTGGCGTCGACGCCCTGGCGGACCAGGGCCGCGACCACGGCGCGGGCGCGTTCCTCGGACAGGGCGCGATTGCGGTCGGCGGCGCCCGTATTGTCGGTATGGCCTTCCACGGACAGGCGCAGGGCGGCCTCGTCCTTCAGAAGCTGGGCCATGGCGTCGATCTGGGGCCGCGAGGCGTCCAGGATGTCGGCCTTGTCCACCGCGAACTCGACCGGCACGGCCACGCGGCCGTCGGCGGCGATCTTGCGCGCCAGTTCGCCGGCGGGCAGCAGGCCGGCGGTCGGCGTCAGGGCCTTGGCCTCGACCACCGCCATCGAGCCCATCTGCGAGCCGGCATAGAGGTGAATCCAGACGGTGCGGTCCGCCTGACGGAGGACCCAGGTCTGCGACGGGTCGTTGTAGATGTCGCCGATGCCGTTCAGGGCCGCCAGCTGCACGGCCTCGGGCAGGGCGTGGGCGTCGGCGCTGGGAATCTGGCCGTCGAAGACGCGCACGGCGCCCGCCGTCTGCAGGGCGTGCTCCATGTTCCGCAGCAGCTCCAGCCGCGAGAAGGTCTTGCCGTCGTCGTTGGTGATCTGGGTCTGGTGAACGCGGCCCTCGACCATCTGGAACCGGGCGCCGGTCCAGAAGGGGAAGTCGGCGAAGGCCTGATCCTCGCTGTTCAGCGTCTTGTAGCCGTCCGGCAGGCGCAGATAGGGGAAGTCGCCCAGGGCGGCGGTCGACAGGGGAAGGGCGTTCACGTCGAAGGGGGCGGCCGCGGCGGGCGCGCCCTCGGCCGGGGCGGCTCCGGCCTCGGTCGCTTCAGGCGCCGCCTTGCGGTCGCAGGCGGCCAGCAGAGCCGTCGCGGCGACGATCGTCAGGACGGAGGCGAGACGCGGGAAGGGTTTCATGGGGGCCATCCTTCAGGCGGGACATCGAGGCGGTGCGGCCGTCCTCTAACCGGGGGCCTTATCAATCATGTGACGCGCCGCCGGACAACCGGACGGGATCAGAAGAACTCGTCCATCAGGCGATAGAATTCGATCCGGGCCGGATCGGGCTGCGCGCCGTAGCGGGCGTAGAAGGGCGCCAGCCACTGGGGGCCCAGGTCGGATTCGATCGTCCGCGCGGCCAGGGCCAGGTCCTGATGCCGGTCGGCGACGCCCAGGCGGCCGCAGTCGATATAGGCGGCCGGGCGCTCGCCCTCGACGACGAAGTTCGGGGTGCAGGCGTCGCCGTGGGTCACGACCAGGTCTTCTTCGGTCGGCGGGGCGCGGCGCAGGCGCTCCAGAAGCTGGGCGGGCGTCTCGTCGGTTCTGTCCTC
Source organism: Brevundimonas faecalis (assembly GCF_040549405.1). Classification (NCBI taxonomy): domain Bacteria; kingdom Pseudomonadati; phylum Pseudomonadota; class Alphaproteobacteria; order Caulobacterales; family Caulobacteraceae; genus Brevundimonas; species Brevundimonas faecalis. The sequence continues at coordinate 706,686 of NZ_JBEPTF010000001.1, forward strand.
GTAGAAGTCCTCCAGGTCGACGGCGTCGGCGGCGATGCGGGCGGCGGCCGCCTCCAGCCGTCGCGGCAGGCGATAGTCGAAGGGACAGTCGGCGACGGGCAGGGCGTGCAGCCGCCGCAGGGCGTCGGCCAGGCGAAGCACGCAGGCCCGCGGGTCCCGCTCGCCCGTCGCCGACAGGTCCTCGCCCGGGACGCGCGTCATCAGCAGCAGGTTGTGCGTCGGCGTCCGCCGGAAGACCCGGACCTCGGGGCAGGGCAGGCCCTGGCCGCCCAGCCAGGCCAGGCGTTCGGCCTCGTCCGGCAATTCCTCGACCTCAGCGCGCGGCTCGATCTTCAGCACCAGGGGCGGTCGCTCAAGACTTTCCAGGAACAGGACGGTCGCGCTGGACCGGCCGTTCCGGTCGGGAACGGAATCATAGCCTTCCAGCAGGGACGCCAGGTCGTCGGGCAACTCGGGCAGGTCGGTCATTCGCGGGCGCGCTCTGATATGGATCGGACAGGTCAGTTAGGCGCCGCCCGCCCGCCTTTCCAGCCGTGAATCCGCGCCGTGTCTAAACGACCTGTTAACCATCATCCCGGCATTTTCTGCCCAGTTCCCGGGAGTGGTCGATGAGCGGCGCCGAAGTTCTGGATGTGGGTCGTGACGCCATCTGGCTGACGATCCAGCTGTGCGCGCCCGTCCTGGTGGTCGGGCTGGTGGTCGGCGTCGGCATCGGCCTGTTCCAGGCCCTGACGCAGATCCAGGAACAGACCCTGATCTATGCGCCCAAGATCATCGCCATCTTCGTCTCCCTGCTGCTGTTCCTGCCGCTGATGGGCGCCCTCCTGGGCGGCTTCATGCGCGAGATCGCCGCCCGCATCGCCGGGATGTAGCGGTCGGATGGAGCCTTACGCCACCGCCGAACAGGTCTGGGCCGGCGGGCTGATCTTCGCGCGGGTCGGGGCCGTCATGATGATGCTGCCGGGCATAGGCGAGTCCTATGTGCCGCCGCGCGTGCGCCTGTCCCTGGCCCTGCTTCTGGCCCTGGTGCTCTGGCCCCTGGTGGGCGGGACGCTTCCGGCCCTGCCGCCGACCCTGGGCGGCATGGCGGGATGGATCATCCGCGAGGTCCTGACCGGCCTGGCCATCGGGGCCATCCTGCGCAGCTTCATGACCGCCCTGACCACGGCGGGCGAGATCGTCTCCGTCCAGACCACCCTGGGCTTCGCCCAGACGGCCAACCCCCTGGAGGCCCAGCCGGGTTCGACCCTGTCGGCCTTCCTGATGCTGCTGGGGGTGACGCTGATCTTCGCCACCGACACCCATCACCTCTTCATCGCCGGCCTGCTGGGCTCCTATGAGGCCATCGCCCCGGCCAAGCCCCTGATCGCGGGCGACTTCGCCGCCCTGGCCGTGCGCACCCTGGGGCAAAGCTTCATGCTGGGGGTCCAACTGGCCGCGCCGGTCCTGGTCTTCGCCCTGATCTTCAACCTGGCCTCGGGCCTGGTGGCGCGGGTCATGCCCGCCTTCCAGGTCTATTTCGCCGCCGCGCCGCTCAGCGTCATCCTGGGCCTGTCGATCTTCGCCCTCAGCCTCGGCGTGATGGGGACGGTCTTCATCGACAGATACCGCGCAGCCGCGCGGGTCTTCGCGGGAGGCGCCCTTGGCTGACGGCGCCGATCCCGAGTCGAAAACAGAAGAGGCCTCCCCACGCAAACTCGAGGAGGCGCGCAAGAAGGGCGACGTCGCCAAGTCCCAGGACGTGGCCGGGGCACTGTCCCTGGCGGGGGCGGCGGCGGTCCTGCTGATCGGCGGCGGCCATTTCTCGCAGCAGATGGCCGAGCATCTGGTCCCCTTCCTGGCCGAGCCCCACGCCATGCTGGGCGGGCTGGAGGCCGGCGCCGGGGTCGAGATCGGCATGCGCGCCGTATGGGCCGTCGTCCCCTTCCTGGCCGTCCTGACGCTGGCGGTCATCCTGGGCGGGGTGGGCGGCAACCTGGCCCAGTCGGGCTTCCTCTTCACCACCGAGAAGCTGAAGCCCAAGTGGTCGGCGGTGAACCCGCTGGAAGGCTTCAAGCGGATCTTCGGCCCGGACGGGATCGTCCAGTTCATCAAGACCTTCCTGAAGCTGGTGGCCATCGGCGCGGTCTGCTGGTGGGTGCTCAAGCCCCATGCGCGGGAGCTGGAGAACCTGGCCGCCATGAGCCCGGCGATGATCCTGCCCTTCTCGCGCGATCTGGCGGCGGCCCTGCTGATCTCGTCCCTGGTCTTCCTGGGCTTCACCGCCGGCGCCGACTACCTGTGGCAGAGGATGCGCTTCGCCAAGAAGATGCGGATGACCAAGGAGGAGATGAAAGAGGACTTCAAGCAGTCCGAGGGCGATCCCCACGTCAAGGCCAAGCTGCGCCAGATCCGGATGCAGCGCAGCCGCCAGCGCATGATGCAGGCCGTGCCGACCGCCACCGTCATCGTCACCAACCCGACCCACTATTCGGTCGCCCTGCGCTACGAACCGGACCAGGGCGACGGCGCCCCCGTCTGCGTGGCCAAGGGCGTCGACGCCCTGGCCCTGCGCATCCGCGAAGTGGCCAAGGAGCACGACGTGCCCATCGTCGAGAACGTGCCCCTGGCCCGCGCCCTCTATGCGGCGGTCGAGGTGGACGACATCATCCCCCGCGAACATTTCGAGGCCGCCGCCAGGATCATCGGCTTCGTCATGCAGAGCCGGAAACGCCGGTGAGGGCGGGGCGGCTTAAACTCCTCCCCCGCTTGCGGGGGAGGAGAAGAGGGGCGTTAGGGCGCGGACACGGGGGCCGCTATGCTGACCGTCACTGATTCGCGCGGGCGAGACGCCATGACTGCTCCCAGGATGAAGGCCGCGACGACGCGCCGGCCCACCTTCGACCCCCTGCTGGTGGTGATGGCCCTCGGCTTCGCCCTGGCGGTCGCGGCCATGGTCTATCCGGCCTTCCGGGCCAATGCCCTGACCGCGCCGGGGCTGATCCTGATCTTCGCGGCGGGGGCCACGGCCCTGATCTGGCTGTTCGCTTTCGGCCGGGCCGAGGTGCGGCGCGCCCACGGCGACACGGCGGTCGAGATGCTGGACGCCATGGCCGAGCCCGCCGCCCTGGTCTGGCCGTCCGGTCAGGTCCTGGCCTACAACGGCGCCTGGGCCGAGGAGAACGGCGCCGTCACCGCCCTGCCGCGCGGCAAGTCGGCCCAGGCCCTCTACATGGCCTTCGCCCAGGCGCGCGAGGGCCATCAGGGCCGCGCCATCGTCCAGATCGGCGCGCGCGAGAAGGAGGTCCTGATCGGCGAGGCGGGGCAGGGGCGCTTCCTGGTCCGCGCCGCGCCCGACGCCGTCCTGCCCGTGCCCCAGGCCGCGCCGGTCGCCCCGGCGCGCGTCAACGGCGAAGCCCGGGCCATGGCCGCCGGCGCCCCCTTCGGTTCGGCCGTCATCGCCGGGGACGACCTGTTCTCGGGCCGGGCGGAGGAGCCCAACGCCGCCCTGTCCCTGCTGACCGGCCCGGCCGCCTCGGGCGACGCCGCCTTCGGCCATCTGTTCGACCCGACCGGCGTGGCCGAGGCCCGGCTCAAGCTGGAGGCGGGCTCATCCGGCCCGATCGAGCTGATCGCCCGCGCCCACCCGGACCGCAGCCTGCACCTCTATGTCGCGCCCGAGGGCCAGAAGCGCCGCGTCTGGCTGTTCGACGTCACCGGCCAGAAGTCGATGGAGCTGCAGCTCTCCCAGGCGCAGAAGATGCAGGCCGTGGGCCAGCTGGCGGGCGGTGTGGCCCACGACTTCAACAACCTGCTGACCGCCATCCAGCTTCAGCTCAGCGGCCTGCTGGAGCGGCACCCGGTCGGCGACCCCTCCTACGAGGGGCTGAACGAGATCCGGCAGACGGCCATCCGCGCCGCCGACCTGGTGCGCAAGCTGCTGGCCTTCTCGCGCAAGTCCACGGTGCGGCGCGAGCGTCTGGACCTGGGCGAACTGGTGGGCGAGTTCGCCGTCCTGCTGCGCCGCCTGCTGCGCGAGGACGTGCGGCTGGAGACCGACTACGGCCGCGACCTGCCCCTGGTCCTGGCCGACAAGAGCCAGCTGGAGACGGCGGTCATGAACCTGGCCGTCAACGCCCGCGACGCCATGCGCGGCGTGGTCGAGCCGGGGGCGGGCGTCGTCACCATCAAGACCCGCCGCCTGACCGGCGCCGAGGCCCAGGACCTGGGCTGGCGCGAGGCCCCGCAGGAGGTCGCCCTGATCGAGGTGTCGGACACCGGCCCCGGCGTGCCGCCCGAACTGCTGGACAAGATCTTCGAGCCCTTCTTCACCACCAAGGCGGTGAACGAGGGGACGGGCATGGGCCTGGCCACCGTCTACGGCATCGCCCAGCAGGCGGGCGGCCACATCACCGTGTCCAACCTGGCCGGAGCCGGCGCCGCCTTCCGCATCTTCCTGCCCGCCGCCTCGGCCGAGGAACTGGTCGAGGCCCCGGTGGTCGAGAAGATCGTCAAGGCGCCGCGCGACCTGTCGGGCGCCGGCCGCATCCTGTTCGTCGAGGACGAGGCCGCCGTGCGCGGCATCGCCGCCCGCCTGCTGCGCCAGCGCGGCTATGAGGTGATCGAGGCCGCAGACGGCGAGGAGGCCCTGATCCTGGCCGAGGAATGGGCGGGCCAGATCGACATGCTGATCTCCGACGTCATCATGCCCGGCCTGGACGGCCCGTCCCTGCTGCGCAAGGCGCGGCCCTTCCTGGGCGACGCCCCGGTCATGTTCATCTCGGGCTATGCGGAAAGCGACTTCTCGGACCTGCTCCAGGACGAGACCGGCGTCTCCTTCCTGCCCAAGCCCCTGGACATCAAGACCCTGGCCGAACGCGTGAAGCAGGAACTCCACGCGGAATAACCCTCTTCTCCTCCCCTGCGCAGCGGGGGAGGGGGACCGCGCGTAAGCGTGGTGGAGGGGGCGAAGGATCGGGCGACGGTTTCCAGGTTCGGGCGGGGCTTCGGTGGAAGCTTGGCCGACGTCGGCGTCTGTGGTTTGCCCCCACCACCGCTCCGCGGTCCCCCTCCCCCGCAGGCGGGGGAGGAGTTGGGTCGGCGCTTCCTATCCTCCCCGCTAGCGGGGAGGGGGACCACCGAAGGTGGTGGAGGGGGCGGCGGGACGTGGAAAATTCTCGGCGCCTATGACGACCGACGTCGGCGTCGCCCCCTCCGTCTCGGTCGCTGCGCGTCCGATCCACCTCCCCATGAATGGGGAGGAAAAGCGTTAGACCTCCCTCGGGTCGAACGAGGGCGTCTCCGCGTCGCGGCGGTCGCGGACGATGTCGTGCAGGGTGTCGGCCAGGTCCAGCAGGTGGGCGCGGGTCAGGCGCGGGGCGAGCTCCAGCAGCTGGAGGCGCAGCACCTCCACCTCCTCGTCGGTCAGCACCGTCGCGCTGCGGGGCGCGCGATCATGGGGCGTGCGGTCGGGCACGAAGACCTCCTGCGCCGCGTTTGCGGCGTTGGAACGATCCTGAAGAACGGTTTTTCCCCTTCCCCCGTTCCCATTTGGGAAAAACTGAAGGAAGTCGGCCTTTAAGGCTTGGGTCTTTCGTTCGCGGCCCTAGATAGGGGGCAGACGATTCAAAACCCCGAAGAGGAAGCTCCCATGGCCTTCACCCTGCCCCCGCTGCCCTACGCCTACGACGCGCTGGAACCGGCCATCGACAAGGAGACGATGACCTTCCACCACGACAAGCACCACCAGACCTATGTCGACAACCTGAACAAGGCCGTGGACGCCGACGCCTCCCTGCAGGGCAAGTCGCTGGAAGAGCTGTTCGCGACCATGTCCAAGCTGCCGAAGGCCGTGCGCAACAACGGCGGCGGTCACTGGAACCACAGCCTGTTCTGGGAACTGCTGGCGCCGCAGGGCCAGACGGGCGAGCCCTCGGCCGAGCTGGCCGCCAAGATCGACGCCGAACTGGGCGGTCTGGACAAGTTCAAGGCCGACTTCGACGCCGCCGGCGCCGGTCAGTTCGGTTCGGGCTGGGCCTGGCTGATCCTCCAGGACGGCAAGCTCAAGGTCACCTCGACCCCGAACCAGGACAACCCGCTGATGGACCTGGCCGACGAGAAGGGCGCCGTCCTGCTCGCCGCCGACGTCTGGGAGCACGCCTACTACCTCAAGTACCAGAACCGCCGCGTGGACTACCTGAAGGCCTTCTGGTCCGTGGTGAACTGGAACAAGGTCAACGAACTGTACGAAGCCGCCAAGGGCTGATGCAGACCACGCCCCGCCGGACCGCCGGCGGGGCGTTTTTCTTTTCGGGGAGCCTTCCATGACGCCGACCTTCAAACTGGCCGCCGCCGGCCTGACCCTGGCGGCCCTGATCGGCGCGGCGGGCTGCCAGCGTCCGGCCGAGCCGTCGGGCGAGACCGCATCGCCGTCCGACGCCGCGCCCGCTGCGGCTTCGGCCGACGTCCATCCCTTCACGGTCGGCGCCCTCCGACTCGCGGCCCTGCGGGACGGCGAACTGGTCGTGCCGATCGCCGAAAGTCCCTGGGTCGAGGCGGGCGCCCCCGCCGCCGAGGTGTCGGGCCTGCTGACCGCCGCCGGCGCGCCGGCCGACGCCGTCCACCTGTCGGTCCAGCCGCTGCTGGTGCGCGACGGGGATCGCGTGGTGCTGCTCGACGCCGGGGCCGGCGGCCAGATGGGCACGGCCAACACCCTGGTCGCCTCGCTCCGCGCCGCGGGCGTCGAGCCGGAGCAGGTGACGGACGTGCTGATCTCCCACGCCCATGGCGACCACGTCGGCGGCCTGGTGAACGCCCAGGGCGCCCTGACCTTCCCCAAGGCCGTGATCCGCATGAGCGCGCCGGAGTGGACGGCCGCCCAGGCCGGGGCGGAAAAGGCGGGGGCGGGGCCCCTGATCGCCGCCATCGCGCCCAAGGTCGAAACCTTCCAGCCGGGCGCCCAGGCGACGCCTTCGATCCGCGCCGTCGCCCTCGACGGGCACATGCCGGGCCACACCGGCTATGAGATCGTGTCAGGAAGCGAGCGCCTGCTTTACTTCGGCGACGCCCTGCATAGCTCCATCATCTCGGTGCAGCGTCCGGACCTGGCCAATGTCTGGGACAGGGATCGGGCCGCCGCCGCCGCCGCCGCCACGCGCCGCGGCCTGCTGAATCGCGGCGCGACGGAGGGGCTGCGCTACTACGGCGTCCACTTCCCTTTCCCGGGCCTGGGCCGCGTCGAGCGCAAGGGCGAAGCCTACGTCTGGGTTCCCGAGGTCGCCGCCCCGCGCTGATCGCGTCCGCCGCGCTCGGCGTCGCCTAGTCCGTCTCCTCGGCCATAAGGGCCGCCAGCCGCGTCTCGCCGTCGGCGAGGGCGTCCGCCTGGAGGGCCTGGGGGTCCAGGACGCGGCCGTCCAGGATCACCCGGCGCAGGCGTCGGGTGTCGCGGACGTCGCGCGACGGGTCGCCGTCGACGACGACCAGGTCGGCGCGACGGCCGACGGCGATGCGGCCGATGTCGGGGCGCTTCAGGATGTCCGCCGCCGTTCCCGTCGCCGCCGACAGGGCCTGAAGCGGGGTCAGGCCCGCGCGCGTCATCAGCTCCAGTTCGAGGTGAAGGCCCCCGCCCGGCAGGTTGTAGGCGCCGGCGGGCGTATCCGATCCCGCGCCGACCCGGCCGCCCAGTTCGGCCAGGCGCAGGGTCACGGCCGCGCCGATGCGGGCGTCCAGCCTGGCCTTGCCGTTATGGGCCGGGTCGCCGTGGAAATGCCCGTGCACGCCGCGCCACTGCTGCTCCAGCCCGTCGCGCACCGTCCCTGCGGCCTCGGCTAGGGGCAGGCCGGCCAGGGCTTCGCGGGGCGGGGCGTCGTCGGCGTTGAAATGAAAGACCGACAGGGTGGGGACCAGGGCCGTGTCCGACGCCAGCAGGGCGCGGGCCATCCGGTCGATCAGGACCGGGTCCAGGGTCTCGGCCTCCAGGTCGCCGCCCAGCCGTCGATAGGCCAGGGCCGCGCCGCCGACGTGCTCCAGACTGTCCAGGCCCAGGGCCGCCGCCTGCATCAGGTCGACCTCGGCGCCGTCGAGCCCCCGGGTCGAGGCCATGCCCAGGTCGGCCATGACCGGCAGGCCCTTCTCCCGCGCGCGCCGGACGGCGGCGGCGAAGGCGTCGGGCGGCAGGTGTTCGTACAGCTTGACCCAGTGGGCGCCGCCTGCGGCCAGGGCGTCGACGGCGGCGACGGCCTGGTCCGGCGTCTGGGCGATCAGCAGTTCTATTCCCTCCAGCGATGGCCCGTCGGCGGGCCGGGCGGGCGAGGGCGCGTCCGGGGCGGCCTCCGGATAGAAGCGCCTGATGATGCTCTTGTCCCCGTCCAGCATGGGGCCGGCCCAGACCAGGCGCGCGCGCGGCGCGGGCATGGCGTCCAGGGCGCGGACCATGGCCAGGTCGGTGTTGGCCGACCGCACCGTCGTCACCCCGGCCGCCAGGAACCAGCCGTAATAGTGCGGGCGCGGATGGGCGTGCAGGTCGATCAGGCCGGGCATGACGCTGCCCGCGCCCGCATCCACGACCTGGGCGCCGTCCGGGATCGGGCAGGCGGCCGCCGTCCCGACGCAGGCGATCATGCCGTCCACGGCCACGACCCGTCCCCCTTCGATCGGCGCGCCGCCGCCGCCGTCGATGATCCGGCCGGTGATCGCCAGGGCTGCCGGCGTCGTCGCCTCCCGCGCCTCGGCCTGTCCGCCCGCCAGGAGCGCCAGCGCCGCCGCCAGAATTGCGGTCGGGGCCGTTCCCGTGATCCTCTTCGCCATGCCGCGCCTGTTCCCCCGGATTCGCATCATGGCCCAGCCGACAACACGGGAGCGGCGCCCGGCTCAAGTTTCCTTTCTGTCATGCGACAATGCGAACCAGGGCGAACAGGGCGAAAAGGCCGCCGACATTGACTCCGAGGCCTATGCCGGTCATAAGCCCGCCCTTCTCGCATCGGGTTCCGGCCCGAGGCGCGATGTTGATAACGGACGATGCGTGGACCGCCGTTGAGATCGCCGCTCCAATCGGGGAGGGGCCGGGCCGCATCCGCATAGAAGAGTGACCTATGTCCAAGCGCCATAGCGCCAAGTACAAACTCGATCGCGCCATGGGTGAAAACCTGTGGGGCCGCGCCAAGTCGCCGGTCAACAAGCGTTCGTACGGCCCGGGCCAGCACGGCCAGCGCCGCAAGTCCAAGGTTTCCGACTTCGGCCTGCAACTGAAGGCCAAGCAGAAGCTGAAGGGCTACTACGGCAACATCACCGAGAAGCAATTCTCGGCCATCTATGATGAAGCCACTCGCCGCAAGGGCAACACCTCGGAAAACCTGATCGGTCTGCTGGAATCGCGCCTGGACGCCATCGTCTACCGCGCCAAGTTCGTGCCGACCGTCTGGGCCGCTCGCCAGTTCGTCAGCCACGGTCACGTGACCGTCGACGGCAAGAAGGTCGACATCGGTTCGTACCGCGTCAAGCCGGGCCAGGTCATCGAGGTCAAGGAAAAGTCGCGCAACATGGCTCTGGTGCTCGAAGCCCAGCAGTCGGGCGAGCGCGACATCCCTGACTATCTGGAACTGGGCGACCGCGGCTTCTCGGTCCGTTACGTCCGTATTCCGGAACTGTCGGACGTGCCGTATCCGGTGAAGATGGAACCGAACCTGGTCGTCGAATACTACGCCTCCTAATCGCGGCGTACGACGAAGACAGTGTTGGAAGCCCCGGCGCAAACCGGGGCTTCTTTCTTATCAAGACCGCTGTTTCCCTGGGGAGAGAAGCAGCGCATTCTGTCCGGGCGGCGTCGATCCGCCCCGGAAGGCCTTCATGAGACGACTTCTCGCCCCGCGCGCTCTTGCTTGCTGCGCCCTCGCCGCCGTCGCCGGCCTGGCGGGCGCCTGCGCGACGCGCGACCCCGGGGTCTCCACCGCCGGCATGCCCGGCCAGCTGGAGCCGATCCACGCCGCCGCCTTCACCCGCGACCTGGCCGTCTTCCGCGTCAGCTCCAACGGCTGCACCAGCAAGGCGGACGTCAAGCCCTTCATCACCCGGCTGCGCGACACCACCGTCATCACCCTGCGCCGCCTGGACGAGGATCGCTGCGATCGGCCGGACGTCGAGGGCGTGCAACTGGAATGGACCTTCGAGGAACTGGGCATCGCTCCCGGCTCGTCGGTCTCGGTCAACAACCCCTATCTGATGCGCCCGGCCGAGGGGACGCAGCCGCATTCCTGATCTCGGTTCCCGGGCGGTTCCGGCAAGGCTTCGTTAGCCATGTCGGACGACGGGGGGTTAAGGGTTGTCCCTTAGGGGGAGAGACCTAGTCTCCTGTACCTGCCCCCAAGGTCCTGATGCGTATCATCGATTGTCTGGCCACGGCCCATAATCTGGGCCTCGTCGCCCTGGCCGCCCTCGTCTGCGTTCTCGGCAGCTGGATCACGGTCAACCTGTTGCAGCGCATCCGCGTCACCCGATCGGCGGTGCGCGCCGCCTGGATCTTCCTGGGCGCGGTCGCCGGGGGCGCCACCATCTGGTGCACCCACTTCGTCGCCATGATCGCCTATGAGCCCGGCGTGGACGTCGCCTACGGCCCCGGCATGACGGGCCTGTCCCTGCTGGTCGCCATCTGCGGCTCGGCGGCCGCCCTGATGACCTCGGGCCTGCGCGGACGGGTCTTCCCCATTCTCGCCGGCGCGGTCTTCGGCGTCACCGTGGCGATCATGCACTTCGTCGGCATGGCGGCCTTCGCCGTCGACGCCGTCATGCACTGGTCCGCCGCCTATGTGACGGCCTCCGTCGTGGGCTCGGTGGTCTTCGGGGTCCTGTCCTTCTTCCTGGCGAGCCGGGCGACCGAGGCGCGGGGCCGCTGGGCGGCCATCGGCTGCATGGTCCTGGGCATCGTCGTCCTGCACTTCACCGCCATGGCGGCTCTCAGCGTCCTGCCCTTCGCCCCGGTCGACGGCGCCCTGACCGGCGACGACGCCAAGCACGCCCTGGCCCTGGGCGTGGCGGGCGTGGGCCTGCTGGTCCTGGGCGCGGGCGCCGCCAGCTACGCCCTGGACAGCCAGTCGCGCGGCCTGGCCAAGGCTCGCCTGCAACACCTGATCGAGGGCGGCGTGGACGGCATGGCCGTCCAGCGCGCCGGGGTCGTCATCGCCGTCAACAGCGCCCTGCTGAAGCTGATGGGTCTGGAGCGCGAGGCCGTCCTGGGCGCCTCCCTGTCGCAATGGGCCGAAGACGTCGGCCGCCTGACCGACGGCGACATGATCCAGTCCTCCCTGACCACCGCCACGGGCGAGGTCCTGCCGGTCGAACTGTCGGCCAAGGAAGACCAGGGCGGCGGCGAAGAGGTGATGATCTACGCCGTGCGCGACCTGCGCGCCCGCCTGGCCCAGGAACGCCGCATCGCCCACCTGGCCCGCAACGACAGCCTGACGGGCCTGCCCAACCGCGCCTCCTTCCTGGAGCGCCTGACCCGCCTGACCGCGACGGTGAAGCCGGAAGAGACCCTGGCCCTGTTCGCCCTGGACCTGAATCGCTTCAAGGAGGTCAACGACCTCTACGGCCACGCGGTCGGCGACCAGCTTCTGTGCCGTATCGCCGAGCGTCTGCGCGACGCCCTGCAGGACGGCGAGTTCATCGCTCGCCAGGGCGGGGACGAGTTCGTCGCCATGGCCCCCGTGACCTCGCGCGAGCAGGCCCGCGCCGTGGCCGACCGCCTGCGCGCCGCCGTGATCCAGCCGGTGACGATTGATCACGCCGACCTGTCCTGCGGCGCCAGCATCGGCGTCTCCCTGTGGCCCGAGGACGCCACGGACCTGTCGACCCTGATCAACAACGCCGACCTGGCCATGTACCGGGCCAAGGCCTCGCTGACCGTTGACGTCTGCTTCTACGAGGCGGACATGGACCAGGCCGTCCGCGCCCGCCGCCGCGTCACCCAGGCCCTGCGCGAAGCCCTGGATAACGAACGGTTCGAGCTGCACTATCAGGTCCAGGCCTCGGTCGAGACGGGCAAGGCCACCGGCTACGAGGTCCTGCTGCGCTGGCGCGGCGACGACGGCGACTACATCTCGCCCTCCGACTTCATCCCTGTGGCCGAGGAGACGGGCCTGATCCTGCCGATCGGCGAATGGGTCCTGCGCCAGGCCTGCCGTCAGGCCGCCGCCTGGGAGGAGCCGCACCGCATCGCCGTCAACCTGTCGCCGGTCCAGCTCAGCCACGTCGACCTGCCGCGTCTGGTGCATCAGGTCCTGCTGGAGACGGGCCTGGCCCCCTCGCGGCTGGAGCTGGAGATCACCGAGACGGCCATGATCAGCGACATGGCCCGCACCACCCATGTCCTGCGCCAGCTCAAGGCCCTGGGCGTGACCATCGCCATGGACGACTTCGGCACCGGCTATTCGTCCCTGTCGACCCTGCGGGCCTTCCCCTTCGACAAGATCAAGCTGGACCGGTCCTTCATGACCGAGCTGGACGGCGCCGCGCCCCAGTCGCGGGCCATCATCCGCGCCGTCCTGACCATCGGCGAGAGCCTGTCCATCCCGGTCCTGGCCGAGGGGGTCGAGACGCCCGAGCAACTGGCCTTCCTGCGGGCCCAGGGCTGCGACGAGGTCCAGGGCTACCTGCTGGGCCGTCCCCAGCCCGAGGCCGACGCCCTGTCCCAGGGCGTGGCCGCCACGCCTCAATTCGAGGCCGAACGCGCCGTGGCGTAACCGGGCCAGCGCTCGACCCCGGCCCGCTCATAGGGCAGCGGCAGGGCCTCCGGCCGACCCAGGGCCGTCGCGGCGTGATGGCCCCAGTTCGGATCGTCCAGCACGGCGCGCGCCACGGCGATCAGGTCGGCCTGGCCTGCGACGAGCAGGTCCTCCGCCTGTCCCGGCGTGACGATCATGCCCACGGCCATGACGGTCGCCTCGGGCGCGGCCGCCTTCACCGCCTCGGCGAAGGGAACCTGATAGCCCGGCAGGTCGCCGGGGATGCGCGCCGTCGCGACATTACCGCCGCTGGTCAGGTGCAGATAGTCGTAGCCCATGTCGTGCAGCGCCCGGCCGAAGACTTGGGCCTCCTCGACCGTGATCCCGCCCTCGGTCCAGTCCGAGCCGTTGAAACGGACGCCCAGGGCCTTGGTCCGGGGCCAGGCGTCCCGCACAGCCTGGGCCACGCGCAGAGGGAAGCGCATCCGGTTCTCCAGGGCGCCGCCGTAGTCGTCGGTCCGCGCATTCGACAGCGGCGACAGGAACTGGGTCAGCAGATAGCCGTGGGCGGCGTGCAGTTCGACCAGGTCGAAACCGGCGCGGTCGGCCCGTCGCGTCGCCTGGGCGAAGGCCTCGACCACCCGGTCCATGCCGGCCGCGTCCAGCGCTGTCGGGACATGCCAGCCGTCGCGATAGGCCAGGGCCGAGGCCGAGACCGTCTCCCAGGCCTGGTCCGCCGGGGCCGGGCCGCCATGGTCGATCCAGGGCGGATTGGTCGAGGCCTTGCGTCCCGCATGGCCCAGCTGGATGCCGATCGGCGTGTCGGAATAGGTGCAGATGTCGCGCAGGATCCGGGCGAAGGCGGCTTCCTGCTCGTCGTTCCACAGACCGACGTCGGCCCAGGATATGCGGCCCGCCGCCTCGACCCCAGTGGCCTCGATCACCACCAGCCCTGCGCCCGACAGGGCCATCCGCGCCACGTGCTGGGCGTGCCAGGGCTGTGGAACGCCGTCCACGGCCGAATACTGGCACATGGGGGCGACGACGATGCGGTTCTTCAGCGTCAGCGGCCCGACGGCGCGCGGGGTGAACAACAGACTCATGAGGCGGTCTTTCGGATGGCGGCCCGGGGAGGGGAGCACAGTAGCTATGACTGTGGCTGTTTCGTTCAAGCCCCAGCTTTTCCGATTATTCACGTGATCCCGCGTCGCTGCGCTGGCACTTAGGCCGCGCAAAGCCATTCAAGGGATCCCGCCATGCGCCACATCATCATCGCTCTCGCCGTCGCCGCCGTCGCCGCGCCCATGCTGTCGGGCTGCGTCTTCATCTCCACCGAGAAGCCGACCACCCGCGTCATCCACTCGGCCCCGAACGAGGACGGCCAGTAATGCGCGCTGCGCTCGTCGCAGGCCTGGCCGCGACCCTTCTGCCCCTGCTCGGCGGCTGCGTCTTCTATTCGAGCGAAGGCGGAGAGCGCGTCTCCGTCGCCGTGTCGGACCAGACGGGTCGCGCCGAGACGGCGGAGGCCGTCCGCAAGGTCGACTTCGACGGCCGTCGCCTGAGCGTCGTCGTCGGCTCCAACGGCTGCACCGAGGCGTCCAGCTTCGAGGTCCGGATCAAGGACGGCGACCCCGCCGAACTGACCCTGATCCGCCGCACCCCCGACCTGTGCAAGGCCCTGGTCGCCGAAGGCAAGCTGGTCAGCTGGACCTATGAAGAACTGGGTCTCCGGTCCGGCGAAGCCGTCCGCGTCCTGAACCCGATCAGTCTCTAATCTTCTTCTCCTCCCCTGCGCAGCGGGGGAGGGGGACCACCGCAGGTGGTGGAGGGGGCGAAGGATCGGGCTGCGGTTTCCAGGTCAGGGCGGGACGGCGGCGGAAACAAACCGACCATCGGCGGCTGTGCTCGCCCCCACCACCGCTTCGCGGTCCCCCTCCCCCGTGAACGGGGGAGGAGTTCAGGTCAGCCGATTTAAGCCGAAAACGGCCCCAGCATCTCCGCCGGAATCCGGCTGGGGCGCAGGCTTCTGGCCTCGACCAGGCACCATTCGGACACGCCCTGGGCGCACAGGCGGCCCTCGCCGTCCTCGATGCGGACATAGCGGTTGAAGCGCGGCCCCTGCGGGTCGCCGACCCAGGTGCGGGCCACGACGCCCGTCGCGCCGGGCTCTATGCCGCGCAGATAGTCGATCTCATGCCTCAGGGCGACCCAGGACCATTTGCCCCGGGTCTCCTCGTCGAAGCGCGCGTTCCAGTGGGCCGTGCCGGCGTCCTGCAGCCAGCCGACATAGACGACGTTGTTGACGTGTCCGTTCTCGTCGATGTGCTCGGGCCGCACGTCCAGGGGGACGACGAAGACCTCGCGGTCCTCGCGCGGTTGAAGCTGCGGCCGGGCCATCGGGGCTTTACGCCTCGCCGAGGGCGACGCCCTTCTCGGCCATCAGGGCCTGAAGCTCGCCGGCCTGGAACATCTCGCGGACGATGTCGGAGCCGCCGACGAACTCGCCCTTCACATAGAGCTGGGGAATGGTCGGCCAGTCGGTGAAGGCCTTGATGCCCTCGCGCAGGGCTTCGTCCTGCAGCACGTCGACGCCGACGAAGGGGGCGCCCACATGGTCCAGGATCTGCACCGCCAGCGACGAGAAGCCGCACCGCGGCGCGTCCGGCGTGCCCTTCATGAACAGGACCACGTCATGCTCGGCCACGGTCTGGGCGATGAAGGCGTGGACGGGATCTGCGGCTTGTGCGGTGGTTTGATCGGTCACGATAGGGGCCTTTCGGAGGAGCCCGTCAGCTAGGCGCCCAATGGGGCGGGGTCAAGGCCGCTCGCGCCGACATCGTTCTGCGATCATCGTCCGCGAACCTTATAACAGATTGCCTTGGAAAACCGGCGCAACTACCTAAAGCCCCGATGGCTTGGTCAATGCGGACATTGGCGAGGGTTTTCGCGGCGCTGACCCTGGTCATCGCCGCCTTCGTCGTTTCGCCCGCGACCGACGCCGCCGCCTGCGCGCCGGAGCCGCCGGCCGCTCACCAGACCATGGATCACGATCCCCAGTCCGGCGACCACAGCGGCCAGGGCGAGCACGGCGTCTGCGCCCACGGCCACTGCCACCATACGGCCGGCGAAAGACACGCGGCGACCGAGTTCGCCGTCGCCGCCCTGTTCGTGCGGGCGCCCCGCGTCGTCCCGCGCGACGACGGACCCGTCTCCTTCGCCGCCGAAGGTCTCAAGCGCCCTCCCAGAGGCTGAGCCGAAGCCCGCGCCCCTGCGCGCCCTTCGTGTCTCTCTTCTGGAAATGAATCATGTCTTCGACAATTCGTCGGCGGCCGCGTGGTCGTCAGCCGTCCTGGACGGCCGGCTGCGCGCTCGCCGTCCTGGCGACGGTCGCATCGGCCGCGCCCGCCTGGGCCGATCCCGCGCCCTCCTATCCTGAGCTTCTTGCCCGGCTTGACCAGACCCCGGCCTCCGTCGAGGCCGGCGCCCTGGCCGAGGCGGCCGAGGCCCGCGTTCGTCAGGCCCGCGTCCGGCCCAATCCCAACCTGTCCCTCGGCGCCGAGAACATCGGCGGTTCCGGTCCCTATTCGGGTTTCGGCGCCGCCGACCTCAACCTGTCGCTCAGCCAGGGGCTGGAGCTGTGGGGCCGTCGTCCCGCCCGGGTGAACGTCGCCCGGGCCGAGGCCGGAACCGCCGCCCTGCGCCGCGACCTGGCTCTGGTGGACGCGGCCGGCCGTCTGGCCCTGGTCTACGCCGAGGCCGAGGCCGCCCAGCGCCGGGCCCAACTGGCGGAGGAGGGGCTGTCCCTGTCCCTGGCCGACGCCCGCGCGGCCCTGCTCCTGGTCGAGGAGGGGCGCGAGCCCCTGCTTCGCGGGGTCCAGGCCGAGAGCGAGGCCGCCGCCGCCCGCGCCGCCCTGGACGAGGCCGCGGCCGAGCGGGACGCGGCCTTCGCCCGTCTCAGCGCCGCGGCCATGTTGCCGACCCCCGCTACCGCCGTGGCGGCGGGCCTGCTGGACGCCGAGGTCGGCGCCCAGACCCCGAACCTGGCTCCGACAGCCGCGGACGCTCCCGCCGTGCGCGTGGCCGAGGCCGAACGCAAGGCGGCCGAGCGGCGGATCGACGTCGAACGGATCAACGCCCGGCCCGACGTGACCGCCAGCCTGGGCGTGACCCGCTTCGGCGCCGAGAACGAGACGGCCCTGACCGTCGGCTTCAGCCTGCCCCTGCCGCTGTTCGACCGGAACCGGGGCAATATCGACGCCGCCCGCGCCGAGTTCCGCGCCGCCGAGGCCCGCGTGGCCCAGGCGCGCCAGGATGCGGGCGCCGACCGCCGCGCCGCGACCGCCCGCCTCTCGGCCTCGTCGGGCCGCGTCTCGGCGGCCGACGCCGGGGTGAGGGCCGCCGAGGAGGCCTATCGCCTGTCGCGGATCGGCGCCGAGGCCGGCCGCATCTCGCAACTGGAGCTGCGCGTCACCCGCGCCGCCCTGATCAACGCCCGATCCGCCGCCGTCGACGCCCGCATGGCGCGCGTCCGCGCCGAGATCGACCTGGCGCGCCTCGACGGCCGCGCCCCCTTCCAAGGAAGCCGCTGATGCGCAAGCTATCATCCAACAAGAAGGCCCTGATCGCGGGCGTCGCCGTGCTCGGCCTGCTGGGAGCGGGCGGCCTCTATCTGATGCTGTCCCCTTCGGCTTCCGAAGCGCCGAAAAAGGAGCAGGCCGCAGCGGAAGCGGCCGAGCCGCCGGAAGGCGTGGTCGAACTGACCCCGGAACAGCAAAGGGCCGCCGGCCTCGAGGTCGTCGCGGTTTCGCGGGGCGGGGGCGGCGAGATCCGCCTGTCGGGCCGCGTCGAGCCGATGATCGACGCGCGCGCGGCGATTTCGGTCGCGGTCGGCGGACGGGTCGAGCGCGTGCTGGTCGCGCCGGGTCAGCCGGTGCGGGCGGGGCAGGCCATGGCGGTCCTGGTCAGCGGCGACGCGGCCAGCCTGAGGGCCGAGGTCGACGCGGCCCAGGCCGCGGCCATCGCCGCCGAACAGGCGCATGATCGGGACGAGGACCTGGCCGACGCGGGCGTCGTGGCCCGGCGCGAGGCGGAGGTTTCCCATGCCCAGGCCGTCAGCGCCCAGGCCGTGGCGCAGGCCGCGCGGGCGCGAGCGACGGCGGCCGGTTCGCCGAGCGCCTCGGGTCGCTTCAATGTCGTAAGCCCCATCGCCGGCGTCGTGACCTCGGTCCAGACCGGGCCGGGCGGCTTCGTGCCCCAGGGCGGGGTCGTGGCGGAAGTCACCAATCCGTCGCGGGTGGAGGTGGTCTTCAATGCGCCGGCGGCCCTGGCGGCCAGCGTGCGGGCGGGCTCGACGCTGAAAGGCGCCGGCCCCCTGGGCGAGTTCGACGCCGTGGTGACGGGCGTGGCGGTCGGAGCGGGCGGAGAGAGCGGGGCGACCGTCATCCGCGCGCGGGCGGCGGGCGGCGCTCTGCCTCCGCCCGGGGCGGCGATCACCGGCGTCATCGTCACGGGCGAGGCCGTGGGCGGCTTCACCGTGCCGTCCGAGGCGGTGCAGACCGTGGAGGGGCAGGCGGTCGTCTTCGTCCAGATTCCGGGCGGCTTCCGCGTCCAGCCGATCCTGGCCGGCCGCCAGGCCGCCGGCCGCACCGAGATCCTGCGCGGCCTGACCGGAACCGAACGCGTCGCGGCGGCCAACGCCTTCCTGCTCAAGGCCGAACTGGCCAAGGGCGAAGCCGAACACGGTCACTGAGGGGGAGGCGAACATGTTCAAGGCGATCATCGAAGCCTCGGTCCGCTTCCGCTGGTTCATCGTCCTGGCCACGGCCCTGGTCTCGGCCTGGGGTCTGTTCCAACTGACCCGGCTGCCCATCGACGCCGTGCCGGACATCACCAACCGGCAGGTCCAGATCAACACCGTGGCCCCGGCCCTGGCCCCCGAACAGATGGAGCGTCAGGTCACATACCCGCTGGAGACGGCCATGGCGGGGATACCGGGGCTGCAGACCACCCGCTCCCTGACCCGCAACGGCTTCAGCCAGGTGACGGTCGTCTTCACCGACGCGACCGACATCTACTTCGCCCGCCAGCAGGTGGCCGAGCGCATGGCCCAGGCGCGCGAACGCCTGCCCGAAGGGGTGGAGCCCGCCCTGGCGCCCGTCACCACCGGCCTGGGCGAGGTGCTGATGTGGACGGTGGACTTCAAGCCGTTCGACGCCAGGACCGCCCGCGTCGGCCGTCCCGGCTGGCAGCCCGACGGCGCCTATCTGACGCCCGACGGCGAGCGTCTGACGACGCCCCAGTCGCGGGCGACCTATCTGCGCACGGTCCAGGACTGGATCATCGCGCCCCGCATGCGCACCGCGCGCGGCCTGGCGGGCGTCGACGTCAACGGCGGCTATGTGAAGGAATACGCCGTCCGTCCCGACCCGGCGCGCCTGGCCGGCTACGGCCTGGGCCTGAACGACCTGATCCAGGCCCTGGACCGCGCCAACACCCAGGCGGGCGCCGGATATGTGCAGCGGGCGGGCGAGGCCCTGACCGTCCGTACCGACGCCCTGGCCCAGACGGTCGAGGACCTGGCCCAGGCGCCCGTGGTCAACCGCAACGGCCTGGTCGTCCGCGTCGCCGACGTGGCTGTGGTCGAGATCGGCCAGGCGCCCCGTCTGGGCGGCGCCAGCCGCGATGGCCATGAGGCGGTCATCGGCACGGCCCTGATGCTGGCGGGCGAGAACAGCCGCACCGTGGCCCAGGCCGCCGCCGAACGGCTGCAGGAGGTCGGCGCCGCCCTGCCGCCCGACGTCGTCGCCGAACCGGTGCTGAACCGCAGCGCCCTGGTCAACTCCACCATCAAGACGGTGGCCAAGAACCTGACCGAAGGCGCCCTGCTGGTCATCGTCGTGCTGTTCCTGCTGCTGGGGAACATCCGCGCGGCCACGATCACGGCCCTGATGATCCCGATCAGCTTCCTGTTCGCGGTCATCGGCATGAACCGCTTCGGCATCAGCGGAAACCTGATGAGCCTGGGGGCGCTGGACTTCGGCCTTCTGGTCGACGGCGCCGTGGTGGTGGTCGAGAACACCCTGCTGATGCTCAGCCGGCGTCGCGCCGACCTGGGCCGCGTCCTGACCCGTCATGAACGCCTGGACGTCGCCGCCGCCGCGGCCCGCCAGATGGTCAAGCCCGCCGCCTTCGGCCAGCTGATCATCCTGCTGGTCTTCACCCCCCTGCTGCTGCTGGAAGGGGTGGAGGGCAAGACCTTCATCCCCATGGGCGCCACCGTCATGCTGGCCCTGGTCGGCGCCTTCATCTTCTCCTTCACCTTCGTTCCGGCCATGACGGCCCTGCTGGTCAAGGAGCCGAAGACCGTCCATCTCGACGAGAACGGCGAGGCGGAAGAGCATGAGACCTTCCTGCTGCGTCGCGCGCGTCGCGGGATTGAACCGGCCATCCGCGCCGCCGTGGCCCGTCCGAAGACGGTGCTGGCGGCGGCGCTCGGCGCCCTGGTCGTCGGCGGCCTGGCCTTCACCCTCCTGGGCCGGGAGTTCATCCCGACCCTGGACGAGGGCGACATCGCCATGCAGGCCCTGCGCGTGCCCTCGGCCTCGCTCGAACAGTCCCTGGCCATGCAGATGGCGCTGGAGCGGACGATCAAGGCCCAGCCGGAGGTGAAGACCGTCTTCTCGCGCACCGGCACGGCCGAGGCGGCGGTGGACCCCATGCCGCCGAACATTTCCGACGCCGTCATCGTGCTGAAGGACCGCAAGGCCTGGCCGGATCCGAAGCTGCCGAAGGAGGAGCTGATCGCCCGGATCGAAAAGGCGGCCTCGACCCAGCTGGGCAACAGCTTCGAGTTCAGCCAGCCGATCGAGCTGCGCTTCAACGAACTGATCTCGGGCGTCCGCACCGACCTGGCGGTCATGGTCTACGGCGACGACTTCGCCCAGCTCCAGGCGACGGCGGATCGGGTGGCGGCCGTCCTGCGCGACACCCCCGGCGCGGCCGACGTGCGGGTGGAGCAGGCGTCCGGCCTGCCGACCCTGACGGTCAGCGTCGACCGCTTCGCCGCCGCCAACTACGGCCTGTCGGCGGCCGACGTGTCGGAGGCGGTCTCGGCCGCCGTGGGCGGAGCCGAGGCGGGCCAGATCTTCGAGGGCGACCGCCGCTTCGACGTGGTGGTCCGTCTTTCGGACGCGCAGCGCAACGATCCCGCCGCCCTGAACGCCCTGCCGATCACCACGGCGACGGGCGTGACGGTGCCCCTGTCGTCCGTCGCCCGGATCCAGGTGGCGGAAGGCCGGAACCAGATCAGCCGCAACGACGGCAGCCGCCGCATGGTGGTCCAGGCCAATGTGCGCGGCCGCGACCTGGGCGGCTTCGTCGACGACGCCCAGGCCAGGGTGCGACAGCAGGTCGAACTGCCGACCGGCTATTCCCTGACCTGGGGCGGGCAGTTCGAGAACCTGAAGCGGGCGGAGCAGCGCCTGGGCCTGGTCATCCCGGTGGTCTTCATCCTGATCGGCGTCCTGCTGTTCATGGCCCTGGGGTCGTTCGCGGAGGCGGGGCTGGTCTTCGCCTGCGTGCCCCTGGCCCTCGTCGGCGGGGCCCTGTCCCTGCTGCTCAGGGGCATGCCCTTCTCGGTCTCGGCGGCGGTCGGCTTCATCGCCGTGTCGGGCGTCGCGACCCTGAACGGGCTGGTCCTGATGCAGGCGATCCGCGAACGGCTGCAGGCGGGCCATCCCCCGCACGAGGCCGCCCTCTTCGGCGCCTTCAGCCGACTGCGCGCGGTCCTGACCACGGCGACGGTCGCCATTGTCGGCTTCATCCCCATGGCCATCGCCAGCGGGGCGGGCGCCGAGGTGCAGAAGCCCCTGGCCACGGTGGTCATCGGCGGCCTGTTGACGGCCACGGCCCTGACCCTGCTGGTGCTTCCGACCTTCGCGGCCAAGGCCGTCAAGCACCGCAAGGCCGAAGGAGTGGAGGATTGAGCGGTTCTCATGAGGGAGAAGGGCTTCAGCGCCGCACCCTGCTGATCGTGCTGGTGCTGAACGCCCTGCTGTTCGTCGTGCTCGGACTCGGCGGCCTGTTCGCCGAGTCCAGCGCCCTGCTGGCCAATGCGGCGGACAACGGCTCGGACGCCATCGTCTACCTGATCAGCTTCCTGGCGGTCGGGCGGGCGATGGCGTGGAAGCGCGGCGCCGCCCGCCTGTCGGGGATCATGCTTCTGATCTTCGCGGCGGGCGTCCTGCTGGACGTGGGGCGGCGCTGGATCGTCGGGACCGAGCCGGTCGGCTGGACCATGATGGGCCTGGCCGTCGTCGCGGCGGTCGTGAACCTGGCCTGCCTGATCCTGATCCGGCGTCAGGGCAGCGACGACGTCAACATGCGCGCGGCCGAGACCTTCAGCTTCAACGACTTCGCCTCGAACGGCGGCATCCTGGTCGCCGGGGTCCTGGTCATGACGCTGAACCAGGCCTGGCCCGATCTGGCGGTCGGCGTGATCGTGGTGGCCATCGCGGTGAAGGGCGGGATCGACATCCTGCGCGACGCCGGCCGGGCGGGCTAGTCAGGGACGGTCGACCCGGCTTCAAGCCTTCTCGGACGCCGGGATCAGTCGTTCGGCCGCCAGGGCCAAGGTCGGGGCGCCGCATTCGCGGGCGGTGGCCGCGGCCTCGACCAGCATCAGGCCCAGGCCGTCGGGCGTGCTTCCGGTCCAGCGGGCGCGGGCCAGGGCGACGCGGGCCATGCCGATCTGATCAGAGGCCCAGTCCAGCGGCGTCGTGGCGGGGGCCGGGCGGGCCAGGCGGCTGCGCAGGCCGGCCTCGATCTCCAGCAGGGCGCGCAGGTCGCCGATCGAACCGGCGCGGCCGACCTCCTGGGCCACGCGGCGTTCGTGGGCCATGGCGCCCAGCACTAGGCCGCCGCCCTCGGTCAAGGCCTCCGCCTGGGCCAGGACCAGCGGCGGCAGGGGCTCGCGCTCGGCCCGCAGCACCTGGACGGCGGCCCAGTCCATCGGGCTGTGGTCGGGGGTGAACTGGTCGGCGGCGGCGTCGAACAGGGCCTGGGCCTGGTCGCGGGCCAGAGGGCTTCCGGCCACGGCCGCCAGGGCCGCCATCCCGGCGGCGCACAGGGCCAGGGCGCGGGCGCGGCTGATGGGCCGCTGATCCGGCGGGCAGGCCTCGACCAGGGCGCGCAGGTCGCGGCCCGCCTGGTCCAGAATATGGGGATCGCGCGCGGCCAGCCCGGCCTCCAGCATCAGGGCGGCGCGTTCCAGTTTCAGCTCGTCCTCGATCGGACGGCGGCCGTGCTTTAGGCCGTGCAGGGCGGCCTCCATCAGGGCGGAGGCCTCGTTCAGGGCCTCGGCGTCGCCGGACAGGGCGGCCTCGCGCGATTTCAGCCGGGCGTGCAGGGCGGCCACGGCGGCGGCGGTGTCGCTGCGCCGAGCGGTGGGCAGGGCCGCCAGCAGGCCGCCGGCCGCCGTCAGCCGCGCGGGCTCTCCGCACAGGTCGAAGGCCAGCATTCCGGCCTGGGCCATGGCCAGGGCCGCGCGGACGCCCTGATCGTCGTTCTGGGCGGCGGCGGCGGCGTCGCGCGCGGCGGCCTCGGCCTTCTCCAGGCTGGCGGCGGTCCCGGCGCGGCGGGCGTGCTCGCGCCACAGGGCCGAGGCGCGCAGGGCCGCCTCGTGCGGCCGCGAGCAGGACACCCGTCCGGCGTCGGTCGACTGCAGCCGCGCTTCGGCCTCGACCAGGTTGAGGCCGATCAGCTCCAGCCAGCCCAGGTCGTCGCTGTCGCGCGCCTTCTCGAAAAGTCTGCGCAGATCCCTGCCGAATTCGAACATGATGACCTTCGTCGTCCCGCTGCGGGACCGCTTCCGCGATTCCATGGCTGAACAAGCAAACGCAGCGCCGCGCGAAGGGTTCGCGGGGTTTCGGCCTGTGGAAATTTTACAAAATCCCGGCGCGGCGGGCTTTCAGGGCTGAGGGGTCAGCCCAGGTCGGGCGTCAGCTGGCGGCAGCGGGCCAGGGCGGCGCGGGACGGAGCGTCTCCGGCGGTCAGTTTCTGCACCGAAACGAGACGGGCGCGGGTCTGCTCGCGCTCGGCCGCCGCAGGGTCGCGACCGCCAGCCGTCGCCGCCTGCATGGCGGCCAGCGACCAATAGAGGGCGGCGTCGTACAGGGCCTTGCCCTCCGCGCTCTCTCCGCCTTCCAGCTCCGACGCCGCCTGAGTCAGGCCGGCGCACCGCACCGCCTCCTCATAGGGCAGGGGGCGCGGCGTCTCCTGCGGCGCCTCCAGGGCGGCCATGGCGGCGAAGGCGGCGGCGATGAACATGCGGGCGCTCCCACGGCGAACGGTGCGCCGGCGGCGCGGTAAAGCACGCGGCGGCTCCGCTTAAAATGCGTGCTTCCACGAGGTAAAGCCACCCCCCAAGGCCGATCTTCTCCTCCCCCGCAAAGCGGGGAAGGGGGACCGCGCGTAGCGTGGTGGAGGGGGCGAAAGGTCGGGCCTGCGGTTTCCGGGGTTGGGCTGGACGAGGGCTGAACCTCACTCAACGTCGCCGCTGTGGTCGCCCCCTCCACCACCTTCGGTGGTCCCCCTCCCTCGTGAACGGGGGAGGAGTCAGATCGCGTTTCGCCTCAAATCACCGTGCCGCCCACGGCCTCCTCGCGTCGGCGGCCTGGCCGGGCGGGGCGGTCCAGGCTGCGCCAGGCGGCGGCCAGGCGGTCGACGGCCTGGGTCAGGTCGGCCTCCGTGCGGCTGTAGGGCAGGCGGAGGCAGCGTTCGAAGGCCCCGCCCACGCCGAACCTCGCGCCGGGGGCGACCCGCACCCCGTGATCCGGGGCGGCCAGGGCCAGGCGGGTTCCCTCCGGCCGGGGCAGTTCGACCCACAGGGACAGTCCCCCCTGGGGGCGGCGCGTGCGCCAGTCGGGCAGGACCTGGGCCAGGCGGGCGCGCAGATGGGCCTCCTGTCGCGCCAGCGCCGCCCGGCGCGCGACCAGGGGCGCGGGATCGCCGGCCATCAGGACGGCGGCCGCCAACTGCTCCATCACCGGGGCGCCCAGGTCCAGCGAGGGGCGCCGCCGCACCACCGCCTCGGCCGCCGCCGCGTCGGCGTGCAGCCATCCGACCCTCAGCCCGCCCCAGTAGGGCTTGCTGGTCGAGCCCAGGCGCATGACGTGGGGACCGTGGTCGACGGGCGGCGGGGGCGGCCGGTCGAACCACAGCTCCCTCAGGGTGTCGTCCAGCACCAGCAGGGAGCCGGCCCGTTCGGCCGCATGGGCGAAGGCCGCCTCGTCCTCGGCCGACAGGACATGGCCGGTCGGATTGTGATGCGCCCCGATCAGATAGACCAGGCGCGGCCGCACCCGCGCGATCGTCGCGATCATGCCCTCGCGGTCCCAGCCGCTGGGGGTCATGGCCACGGGGACGACCCGCAGGGCCGCCCGCGTCATGGCGTCCAGGGCGTGGGGATAGCTGGGGTGCTCCGTCACCACCACGTCGCCCGGCCGGGTCGCGGCCCGCAGCAGCAGGGCCAGGGCGTTCTGCGCCCCGGCCGTGATCACGATCCGGTCCGGCCCGGTCGCCATGCCCTCGGCGGCGTAGCGGTCGGCGACCACCCGGCGCAGGGCCTCGACCCCCACCGGCTCATAGCCGTGGCCGGGCAGGTGGGCGGGCAGGGCCTCCAGCGCCCGGGCGTAGGCGGCGTGGACCTGTTCGTCGGCGGGCATGGAGGCGGTGGCCATGTCGATGACGCCCGGCGGATCGGCCATCTGCATCGGCCCGTCCAGCGGCCGGATCGGCCGCGACGCCGGACTGGCGGGCAGGGCGGTGAAGCTGCCCGACCCGATGCGGCTGACGACGAAGCCCTCGCCCCTCAGTCGGTCCAGGGCGGCGCTGACGGTGATCCGGCTGACCCCCAGGGTCTCGGCCAGCCTCCGCTCCCCGGGCAGGCGCGCGTTCAGCGACAGCCGCCCGTCCAGGATCATCAGCTTCAGCGCCTCCGACAGGCGGCGATAGGCGGCCTCGCCGTCGGGCCCGCGCCAGCCCTCGAGCTGGCGCGACAGGGAGACAGGATTGACCAGGGCGTCGCGCATAAGGCCATCCTCGTAAAACCGGCCCTATAAAACAAGGCCAATCGAGCGTCTGATGGCCTCATGTTCATACGTCGCTTCCTCCAGCTCCAGTTCGGTCTCTGCCTCTACGGCGTGTCCCTGGCCCTCATGGTCCGGGCCGACCTCGGCCTCGACCCCTGGGACGTCTTCCACCAGGGCCTGTCCGAACGGACGGGCCTCAGCCTGGGGACGGTGCTGATCATCGTCGGGGCGGCGGTCATGCTGTTCTGGATCCCCCTGCGGCAGAAGCCGGGGATCGGCACCCTGTGCAACATCGTGGTCATCGGCCTGGTGACGGACGCGGCGCTGAAGGTCATGCCGCACCTGGATCACCTGGGCGTCCGCGTCCTGGCCCTGGGGGCGACCATCATGCTGAACGCCGTGGCCACCGCCGCCTATATCGGGGCGGGCATGGGGCCGGGGCCGCGCGACGGCCTGATGACCGGCCTGGTGCGCCGCACGGGCTGGCCCCTGCGCTGGACCCGCACGGGGATAGAGGCGACGGTCCTGGGCCTGGGCTGGCTCCTGGGCGGCTCGGTCGGGGTCGGCACCGTCCTCTACGCCGTGGCCATCGGCCCTCTGATCCAGATCTTCCTGCCCTATTTCCAGGTCGAGCCGAAGCGCGAACCCGCCCCCGCAACCACGACCTGAAACCCACGACCTGAAACCCGGGGCGGCGCCCTACAGGGCGCGGGCCACGCGGAAGCCGATCCCGCGATAGCGCAGATGGGCCGGAACAGGATTCCGGCTGGCGCTGCGCACCTTGTAGGGGTCGGCGTTCCAGGCGTTGTCCCGTGTGAGCCTCTGGGCCGCGCAGTCGCCGTTCACAGCCACGCGACCGTCGTCGGATGCGCCCAGATAGCCGGTGTCCATGCAGTCCTGCACCCATTCGCCGACATTGCCGTGGGTGTCGTACAGGCCCCAGGCGTTGGGCGGGTAACCGCCGACGTTCGCGGTCTTGGCGAACTGATCCATGATGTTGGCCTCGTCGGCCAGCAGGGCGGTTCCCGTGTTCCACGGCGTGTCGGTCCCGGCGCGGGCCGCATATTCCCACTCGGACTCGGACGGCAGGAAATAGGCCTGGCCGGTCTTCTCCGACAGCCAGGCGACATAGAGGGACGCGTCACGATAGGAGACGTTGATCACGGGCCGCCGGCCTCGGCCCCACTCCTGGTCGGGGACTGGGGCGCAGTGCCTGTCGGCGACGCAGGCGTCGTACTGGTCGAAGGTGACTTCGTACTTGCCGATGGCGAAGGCCCGGCCGATCGTGACCAGGTGCCGGGGGCCTTCGGAGGCCTGGCGGCCTTCCTCGGACGCCGGCGATCCCATCATGAAGCTGCCGGCGCGGACGACCGTCATCTCAGGGCAGTCGGCGCAGTCGCGCAGGGCCTGACCATGCGTTTCCTGCGGCGTCGGTCCTTCGACGGTCGACGCCGTTCCGACCCGAAGCGGTGAGATGACAAGCCCGGGCGGCATCACATCGCGCGGGGGTGTCCCGGTGTCCTGCCGAACGCTCAGCTTGTAGGCGCCGACGTTGCTGTACGCCATGATCAGGTAACGCCCGCCGCCGGCGATGAAGCGGATCTTGGGGTTTGTCTTTATGATCGGCCCGTCAAAGCCGTCGCCGTAGAAATCCCAGGTTGCGTGGGCGCAGTCGCTGCCCCGGCCCAGGAAGATGATCGGGTCGTAGTAGGCGGCGCTCAAGTCAATCACCCATCGGCTGCCGGGGGTGGTTTCAAGCTCATGACAGGCATAGCGCCGCCCTTTGTATTCAGGACTGGCCTCGGTCACCTGCCCCTCGATCGTCTGCCCGGGCTCGATCATCGTCTGGGCATGGGCGGGCAGGGCGGGGGCCAGCAGGAGCAGGCCGGCGGCGATCAGTCGCTTCATCGTCATGGGCGGTTCCTCGGCGGGGTGTCTGAAGTCGCGGCGGGCGGCGCGACCTCGGCGTCTCGTTGTCGTTGCGCGGCCAGGCGGCGATCCTCGGCTTCCTGGATCAGGCGTTGCTCGGTTGCGCGGCGGGCGGCTTCGTCCTGCGGCGTCCTCGGCCGGGCCAGGCTGTCCTGCGCCGCCTGCTCCGCCGCCTGGGCCTGCTGCTCGGCGTAGGCGGCGGCTTCGCTCCTCTGGGGGATCTGCATCGTCAGTTCGTCGCGTTCGACGACCTTGCGGCGATGATCCGCGTTGAGAAGCTCAAGGCGCGCCCAGTCGTCGCTCAATCCGGCCTGGAGCGCATTGCCGTGGGCCGTCGCTTCGCGGCCCAGGCGCTCGACCTCGTTCGTCGCGTCGTCGCGGCGCTGCACCAGACTGTTCAGGGCCGCGGTTTCGGCGTTCGCGGCGCGGCGGGCGGCCTCCGCCGCCGTCCGGGTGCGATACTGATCCACTTGGCGGCGCATCAGCACCTGTCGCTCGACCTCAGTCGGCGCCGCCCGACTCTTTGTCGTCTGAGCCTGACTCGCCGGAGTCCGCCTCGTCTGGGCCTGCGCCTGTTCTGCGGCCGTCAGCCCAAGCAGAATCGTCGCGGCCCCGAATACAGCCATTGCTCTCATGGCCGTTCCCCACGCCTGAAACACCCCGCCCATCCCTTGTCTATCGATGTTCGCCTTCGGCCGTCCATCGATTTCTGAACGGGCGTTTCCGAAGGCCTGGGACGTGGCGTCAGTTCGCCGGCGCCGTCTGACGTTTCAACGCGTCCAGGCGTTCGCGGGCGTTGGCGGCGTCCTCTCCGCCGTGAGGATTGTCGGCCGCCGGCGACAGCAGCAGGATCGCCTCCTCGATCCGGCCGCCGCGCGCCATGGCCTCGGCCGCCTGAATGCGCAGACCCATCACCTGGGGCGCATAGGCGACGGCCAGACGCCAGGTCTGCAGGTCGTTCTCGTTGGGATAGCCGGACGCCTCCCGGCGCAGGCGCGCCAGGGCGGCGTAGATGCGATAGTCGGTCGGGGCCGCCTCCAGGGCGCGGGCCAGATAGGCCTGGGCCTCCCGATATCGCGCGCTTCGGTCGGCCGCATCGACGCCCTGAGCGTCCCCGGCCCTGATCCGCAGGCGCGCCATGAGCTGCAGGGCCTCCGCGTCCGACGGCGCGGCGGCCAGGACCTGTTCCAGCGCGGCTTCGGCGGCGACGGCGTCGCCCCAGTTCATCTCCGCCTGGCCCAGAGCGGTCAGGGCCAGCCGGTCGCCGGGATAGCGGGCGGCGTCTTCCCGCACCTTGGCCAACAGGGCGGCTCCGTCCGCCTCGGGCTTGGGATAGCGGATGTTCAGGCTGTCCAGCAGCATCCGGTCGGCGCTTTCCGGCAGGACCTGCACCGTCATGGCCGGTTCGGGAACGTCGGCCATGCTGAACTGGGCATAGGTCATCCGACCGCGCAGATAGGCCCGCAACGCCTGCTCCAGGCTCTCCGGCGTATGGCCCATATGGATCTGCAGGGCCTCCAGCGGCGGCGTTCCGCCGGCCACGGCGAGGAGGTAGGCGTCCAGTCCTCGCCGCCGCTCGGCGTCCGACAGCATGTAGTGGGTCAGCAGCCAGGACTGGGCGTAGAAGGCGGCGCGCTCCGGCCGCCCTTCCGTCTCTCTCGGCCGCGCAGTCAGCAGGCGCTCCATGGGCAGCCAGGCGCCCTCGTTCAGGGCGTGCAGGCGTCCGGGATGGAAATAGCCCAGGGTGATCCTGGCCGGATCATCGACCGAGGCGGTCATGAAGAATTCGGCGAAGCCCTCCACGAACCATGCCGGATAGCGGCCGGGGAAGTTCTGGAACATGAAGTGGTGGGCGTATTCGTGGAATAGGACGTGGTTCCCGCTGCGCCGATTCAGCACGGAATAGACGTCGACTTCGCTCGCGGAATAGAAACCCGCCGTCCGCTCGTCCATCCCCGGATGGACCTGCCGCAACTCCTTGCCGGTGAAGACCAGATAGACGGGTAGCTTGCGCGCGCCTTCCACCGGGGACACGCCCAGTTGCCGGCGCAGAAGGGCGTCGAACCGCTCCAGCCGCTCGGCGTGCGGCCTCAGATCGCGTTCCGATCCCTGGCCGTAGACCAGGAAGTTGGCTGTCTCCGCCCGCCGCCATTCGGCCTGGGCCGCCCCGCCCGAGGCCAGCAGCAGCGCGACCCCCACGGCCAGCCCGCGCATGCCGCGCGCCCGCGTCGTCGTCTTCGTCGCCATCCCCGCCTCCTGATTTCGGGCCAGTCTAGCGACGCAGCATGACGCCCGCAAAACGACGTTTGACCGCAGGCGGCGCTCGAACGCCAGGTCCGAAGACCGCCAGACGGGGGCGGCCGGCCGTGGGATGCGGCGGCCTCCATTCCGTTGAAGAGGTTCCCATGCCCGTTCTTGAAAACAAGGTCGCCCTGATCACCGGCGCCAGCTCCGGCATAGGCGAGGCGGCCGCCCGGCTGTTCGCGGCCGAAGGGGCGGCGGTGGTGGTCACGGCCCGGCGCGCCGACCGGCTGGACGCCCTGGTCGCGCAGATCGAGGCGGCGGGCGGCCGCGCCGTCGCCGTGGCCGGCGACATCCGGGACGAGGCCCTGGCCGAACGCCTGGTCGCCACGGCTGTCGACCGGTTCGGCGGCCTGGACGCAGCCCTGAACAACGCCGGCGACATCGGCGTCAGCGCGCCCGTGGCCCAGATCGCGACGGACGACTGGCGCGCGACCCTGGACCTCAACCTGACGGCCGCCTTCCTGGGCGCCCGATACCAGATCCCGGCCCTGCTGGCGCGGGGAGGGGGATCGCTGATCTTCACCTCCACCTTCGTCGGTCATGCGATCGGCATGCCGGGCATGGGCGCCTATGCGGCGGCCAAGGCGGGCCTGGTCGGCCTGTCGCGCGTCATCGCGGCCGAGTACGGCGCCCAGGGCGTGCGCTCCAACTGCCTGCTGCCGGGCGGCACGGACACCGACGCCGGCCGCGCCTTCGCGACGACGCCGGAAATCCTGGCCTTCGTCGAGAACATGCACGCCCTCAAGCGTCTGGCCGCCCCGGAGGAGATCGCCCGCGCGGCCCTTTTCCTGGCCTCCGACGCCTCCAGCTTCATGACCGGGACCGCCATGCTGGTCGACGGCGGGGTCAGCGTCAGCAAGACCTGAGGGGGCGCGTATCGGATGGGCCGGGCGTCAGCGGTCGCCTGTCGCGCGGCCGATGGCGGGCCGCATGCCCTCGGCGTGCAGGGCGCCCGAGGGGGCGATCTTGGCGTTGGGGGTCTCGGCCGGGGGCTTGTGCGGGGTGAAGTCCTCAGGCCCGGTCCAGGCCGGTCGTTCGGCCCGGCGCCGCACGGCCTCGCTCAGGCGGCTCGTGGCCTGGCGTCGCCTGATCTCGGCCGCGACCCGCTGGACCGCCTCGGTCAGCACGGCCTTCTTCTCGCGCGCACCCGTGTCAGGATCGGGAGCGCCTCCGGCCTTGCGGACCCGGGTGCGGATCATCCGCTGGATACGGTCGCGACGCCCCCGCAGCAGGCGGATCAGCTCGGCCAGCTGTCGGTCCGTCTGGGTCGCCGGCTCGCGGCTGCGCCCGACCAGTTCGGCTTCATGCCGGTCAAGGGCGCGGTTCTCTTCGTCGGACATGGCTTTCTCCTTCGTCGATAAAGGAGAAGCGCATGAAGTCCCGACAGCGTTGCCTTCCCGCGCGCCTGGGTCGCAGGAAGGGCGGGCGGGAAGGGGGCGTCAGCCCCGCTCGCGCGTCTTGGTGAAGACCACCTTGGGGAAGCGCTCGGAGACATAGCCGGTCTCCCAGGACGACTTGGCCAGGAAGACGGGGTTCTGGTCGATGTCCACGGCCATCTGCGGCCGGTACTTGCCGGCGAAGTCCTCCAGCTCGGCCTTGCCCGCGTCCGCCGCGGGCGCCACCCACCGAGCCTCGGCGTAGGGGCTGGGCTCAAAGACGACGTCGAGGCCGTACTCCTCGCCCAGGCGGTCGGCCATGACCTCGAACTGCAGCTGGCCCACGGCGCCGACGATGAAGTCGCTGCCCAGTTCGGGGCGGAACAACTGGGTCACGCCCTCTTCGGCCAGACCCTCCAGCGCCTTCTTCAGGTGCTTGGCCTTCAGCGGATCCTTGACCCGCACGCGCTGCAGGATTTCCGGGGCGAAGTTGGGCAGGCCCTGGAAGCGGACCATGCCGCTTTCCGACAGGCTGTCGCCGACGCGCAGCACGCCGTGGTTCGGAATCCCGATCACGTCCCCGGCGAAGGCGTCCTCGGCCAGTTCGCGGTCCGAGGCGAAGAACATGATGGGCGCGTTGACCGACAGGGACTTGCCGGTGTTCTGGACCTTCAGCTTCATGCCGCGCTTGAAGCTGCCCGAGGCCATGCGGAACATGGCGATGCGGTCGCGGTGGTTGGGGTCCATGTTGGCCTGGACCTTGAAGACGAAGCCCGTGACCTCGTCGCGGCCCGGCTCGACGGCGATCTCCTCGGGCGTCGGGGCGTTGCGGGTCTCGGGCGGGGCCTCCTTGCGGGCCGGCATGACCTTGGGCGCAGGGGCCCATTCGCCGATGGCCTTCAGCAGTTCCTCAATGCCGAAGTGGCGCAGGGCCGAGCCCCACAGCACGGGCGTCATGTGGCCTTCCAGGAAGGCCTGGCGGTCGAAGGGCTTGTAGCCCGCCTCGACCAGCTCGAGCGCGTCGGTCAGGTCGGCCTGTTCCGAGCCCTCGAAATACTGCGCGGCCTCGCCCAGGGGCAGGGCGGCGGGATGAGGGACGTCCTCCGTCGAGCCGGCAGGCTTCTTCGTATAGGGCTGGAAGCGGCCGTCGCCGCCGACCTGGACCATGCCGCGCAGGCGGTTGCCGCTCTCGGCCGGCCACCAGATGGGGGCGGGGTCCAGTTGCAGGCGGCTGGCGATCTCGTCCAGCAGGACCATGGGGTCCTGGGCTTCGCGGTCCAGTTTGTTGATGAAGGTGATGATCGGGATGTCGCGCAGGCGGCAGACCTCGAACAGCTTCAGCGTCTGCGGCTCGATGCCCTTGGCGGCGTCCAGCACCATGATGGCGCAGTCGGCGGCCGTCAGGGTGCGATAGGTGTCTTCGGAAAAGTCCTCGTGCCCGGGCGTGTCCAGCAGGTTGAACATCTTGCCGTCGTGCTCGAACGTCATGACCGAGGCGGTGACCGAGATGCCCCGCTCCTTCTCGATCTTCATCCAGTCCGAACGGGCCCGGCGGTTGTCGCCCCGCGCCTTGACCGCGCCAGCCGCGCGCACGGCGCCGCCCGCCAGCAGGATGTGCTCGGTCAGGGTGGTCTTGCCCGCATCGGGGTGGGCGATGATGGCGAAGGTGCGCCGGCGCGCAGCCTCCTCGGGCAGGGTCAGTTTCGACATGAGGTATCCTTCGGGCCGCGCACCTAGCGCGTGCGGCGCGGAAAGTCACTCCATGGCGTCGGAGGGAGCCTGGGCTTCCTTCTCAGATTTTTCGACCTTGTTCGGGCTTTCCGACGCAGACAGCTCGGCGTGGTAGCGTTCGATCAGCGCGCGCGCCATGAGGGCGGCGCGGTCGGGGTGGGGACTGGCCGCCAAGGGCTGCAACAGGGTTATGGCCTCGACATGCTCCTGACGCTGCGCGCGGGCCTGGGCCGTGAACAGGCGCACGCCGGCGGCCTGGGGCGCCAATTCCAGCGCCGCCAACAGGGTCTCCACGTCGTTATCCGACGGGAAGTTCTCGGCGCCCCGCCGCGTCTCGGCCAGCAAGGTCAGGGTGCGGTAGTCGTCGGGATTCAACTGATAGGCCTTGGCCAGATGCGAGCGTCCCTGCCGCAGCAGCTCCATGTCTCCGTCTGGCTGCTGGGCTAGGCTCGTCAAGGTTTCACCGAGCAGACGCAGCACATCGACGTCGTCCGGCGTCGCCGCCTGCATGCGTTCCAGGATCAAGCGCGCCTGGGCCTTGTCGCCCAGCTTCAGTTCGGCGCGCGCCAGCAACAGGTCGCCCGCGCGCTCGCCCGAATAGGCGGCCGCCTTTTGTCTTATGTCCGCCAGCAGGGCCGCGTCTTCACTTGAGGCAGAGGACAGGCGCAGATTGGCCAGCAGCAGATCGCCTTCAGAGCGAGGGAGAACGCTGACCGAGATCTCAGGCCGGGTGAACTGGTCACTGGTGATGATCTTGATCGCCAGTCGCTGACGGATATAGGCCTGCTGCTGTCGCTCCAGTTGCGCCAGGGTCATGCCGGTCGCGGCTTCCATGGCCGGGATGGCTTCCATGCCGCGCCTCAGGTTGCCGATATAGGCGTAAAGCATCGGCATCCGTTCTGGACTCGCTACAAACCAGTGCGTCAGCAACCATGACTGGGCGTAGTACATGGACACCGCCTTGGGGTCCTGGAACTCGAACGGCCGACGCGTCAGGATCAGATTCAGCGGAAGCCATTGATTATAGTTCAGCCAGTCCGCTCGTCCTCGATTGACGTCGCCGACGACCATGCGCGACGGCTGTAGTTCGGCGCCGGAGAAGTATTCGGCGTAACCCTCCACGAACCAGGCTGGAAAGCCGGTCGCGAAGGAGCCGATCATGAAGTGGTGGGCGTATTCATGCAGCAGGGTCTCCATGTTCCGCCGCTCACGAATCGCCATGGCGAAGATTTCGTCGTCCGTGGCCTGATAGAAGCCCGCCACCTCGTCGCGCAGATTGGGAGCGACCGTCTTTAGATCGGCGTGACCGCGCACCAGATAGATGGCGATCTTCTGACGTGAGGCTGCATTGGGATTCATCCCGTGCAGGCTGCGCAGAGCGTTCTCGTACAGCTCCAGTTGTAGAACGCTGTCACGCAGGGAGCGCTCGTCGCCGTCGCTGTAGACGATGAAGCGCGGACTTTCGGCGCGCCGCCATTCGGCCAGAGCCGGCGTGGCGGCCAGCATGGTCAAGGCGCTCAGAGCCAGTGCGGCCAATCGAAGACGCGTCATTCTGTTTGCTTCCCCCGAAACATTGATTTCTGAAACATAGCGGCGTCGACCTGCCGCGTCGACTTTCACGATCGCGTGAAAGACCCTTCGCAGGTCAAGGTTTTTGGAGGCATGCTCGTTTCTGTGAGACGCCGGGCCATGAGTCCGACGCCGCAAAGGGAAAGGAAACGACATGGCTCTGGTGATTCCGGGCAAGGTCCCGCCCGCGCGCAGCAACGGCGAACTTCACCCCGTGGTGGGGCTTCTGGTGGGCTTCGGCCTGATCGTCCTGGCGGCCGCGGCGGTCCACCTGCTCTTCTCGGTCATCTAGACCGGCGAGCGGTTTCGAGCGGCGGGGACCTTCGTCACGCGGCCATCCGGCCCCAGACGGCCCTGTCCGCCGCGACGGGCGTCAGGCGGCCGTGGGCGGCGCGCGCATGAAGCTGGCGCATCATCATCTCGGGCAGGGCGCAGAAGCGCGGCTCGACCAGTTCGGGCGCGCAGTCGGCGTGGGGGGCGGCGAACAGGGCGGCGTTCACCCCCTCGGACTTGTGCGCGATCAGCCAGGCCAGGCGTCGCGCCCGCGCCGGATCGTTCCGATGCAGCATCGGGTCCTCGGCGAACAGTTCGCAGCCCATCTCCAGCACATAGTCGAAGTCCAGCTTGCCGAACCGGCGCACGTCATGGCTCGGGGCCGGGCAGGCCGCGTCCAGGTCGAAGACGACGTCGTTCAGCAGAAACAGCATGGCGCACACCGCTACACCGGACCCTTCTGGCCCGTACGAAGAGCGATAGGCCCCATCCGCTTGCAGTCCCGTTCACGAACGCGGTGAACAGGCGGTTAGGGATGATCGGCCGCTTTATCCTTCCTACTGGCGGGTTCAGGGTCTCGCTGGCCGGTTGGTTCAGCGGTTCGCGACGGCGAGACCGGACTTAATCGCAATCTCCAACAATATCGTCATTGTGAACCTGGAATTCGCAAAAGATATTCAATCCTGGAGTTAGGTAGTAATATTTCTTCTCTGTAATCTCGCCATTTAAACTATATGAAATGGATAATTCTCCATCCATCCTTGGAGTAGCGTTGAATTTTCTGGAAGTTCCTTCCGCTATCCTGTCGGCTGATGTGACGGTGTCCGAGAAGACGACCCTTACATCCTCCATGTCGTGATCGGATGTATTTGTGATCTTGACGCTGGATGGCCCTATGTAGCTGCATCCCAGGCACATCATGATGGGCAGCGCCACGCAGATCGCGCTTCCGAATCCTCTCATGACGCCCTCCTGTGTCGGTAATCAGTGTTTCTTCGGGAAGGAGGGAACGGTCAAGCTGGATTGACCCGGCGCGACAATATCCGGCGCGTTCGAAGTCGGAGGGGAAGGCGAGGGCGCGGCGCCCCCTTGGTCTATCCCTCGACCTTCTCCGTCAGGAAGTGGCGCCCCTCGCGGTCCTCGATCTCGACCACCCACAGGTCGGGGTCGTAGCGGCGCTGGCGTTCGACATAGGCGTCCAGCTCGCTCTCGCTGTCGCTGGCGACGGGCTGGATCCAGACCGGTTCGCCGTCCATGCCGGTCGCCTCGGTGAACAGGCGGGCGGTGCGGGTTGCGGTGTCATAGGCCTTGACGATCACGGCCCCGCCGCGCGCGTCGCCCTTACGGACCACCGTGGCGTAGGCGCCTCCGGTTTCGGCGCGGCGGATCAGGGCGCCGACCCAGACGTCTGTGGACAGAAGCAATTCGCTAACCCTGATTGGACACCGGACCGGAACCTTGCGGCCCTATGGAAGGGATCATGAGGATAGGCGCTTCCCCCCGATCCGTCAGCAGAAGGCTGACCTTGACCGCCCTGGCCACGAGCCTCGCCGTCCTGGCGACGCCGGTCGGCGCGGCGCGCGCGGCCGTGACCGACGCCTTCTACGACCGTGTCTTCGTCCTGGCGGCGCATGAGAAATGCGGCCTGTTCGAGCCCCGGCTGATCGCCGCCCTGGACGCCGCCGCCCTTCAGGCCCGGGGCGCCGCCCTGCGCGCCGGATCGCCGGCGACGGACCTCGCGGCGGCCGCCCAGCGGGCGCGGACCCGCGCCGCCGGCGTCGCCTGCGACGACCGCGACCTGGGCCGCGTCAAGGCCAGGGTCCAGGCCGGATTCGCCGGTTGGTCCCGCGCCGCCCGCATGACCTTCCCCGGCGACCGTTCCGCCTGGAAGGGCGACCGCTACGAAAGCCGACTGCCCGGCTGGCGCCTGGTCCAGGACGGGGCGACCGGCGGCTCGCCCGTCCGCTTCGGCCTGGTCGGTCGCGGGCCCGAGGCGACGACGCCGACGGCCGTGGTCTCCTTCGTCGGGCGGCCCCGGCCCTACGCCGCCCGTCTGGTCCTGCGCGACACGGACCAGTCGCCGCGCGTCTGGCTGGCCGGGAACGGCCTGCCGCCCGAACCGGCGCGCCGGGCGGTCTTCGCCTCGGCGTCCCGCGCGGCCCCGACCGAGCTTCTGACCGAAGGCGCCCGTCAGGGCGAGGCCTGGACCTTCCCGGCCCAGGCGGCCGAGGCCCTGTCCCGTCTCGATCCGCGCGAAACCTTCGTCATCGAATTCCTGTTCCGCGACGACAGCGTCGCCTCGGCCCGCTTCGAGGCCGGCGACTTCGCCGCCGCCCGCGCCTTCCTGGCCATGGGCGCGGCCTAGGGCCTGATCGCGGCGCCTATCGGGTTTCGGTCTCGCGCACCGTCACGCGGAACTTGCGCCAGCCCGGCTCGCCGCCACGGGTCTTGAGGCGGCCCCTGCCGACGGTCTGCACAGCCGCCGGTCCGAAGGCGGAGCCTTCGTTCGTTTGCGATATGAGCGTGCAGTTGCGGACCTCGCCGGTTTCGGCCGAGGCCTCGCATTCGACGACCGCCGCCTCGGGGAGGGGCCTCGGCGTGGTGGCGCATCCCGCCAGGATCGCCGCGATTGCGGCCGTCGCCATGAACTTCATCGTCTTCCCCCAGAATCGTGCCGACGCGGATTGCGGCCGATGGCCCTCAAGCCGTCATGGCCCATGGGCGCCGCCTCTATTTTCCAAGTGTCAAGGATAGGCAAGCTGTAGAGCTTGAGCATTAGAGCGGCTGCGAAACGTCGGTGAAACATATGAGACGGGCAGGCGAATTTTACATTCCCTGGCCTACGGCATCGGAGCCGTGCGCATAGGACATCCGGACTCTTTACGTATTGACAGTTCTGTTCACAGATCGTCATATAGGCTTCGCGAACGGGGTTCCCGGAAAGGCCCTGCTTGCAACCGGCTCGATGCGCCCCCTTCCTGCAGGGCGCGCCGACGGATCGTGTGATCCCTCGACTTCACCCGCCCCGGCGCGTCCGGGGCGGGTTTTTTCGTTCGGGAATTCGTCTTTGAAATTAAGGTTTTCGAAGCCGAATATAATTCGGACCCCGTGAAAGTACTTAAGTAGAAATTTTACCTTTCGGGTACAGGTTGTATACCCACGATGCAGGGTTGCGGAGACGGGCTATGAGGCCAGGTTTCAATGCAGCGGTAGAAAACTGGCGGCGCCTCTCGACGGCCGCCAAGGAGGATGCGGCCACCTGGGACCGCTTCGCCGAGGCCGAGCTGCAGATACTCTCCCATCAACCCCAGGATCTGGCCCAGGCGGGCTTGATGCTGGAAGTCCTGATCGACCAGATCGACGGTCGTTCCGACGGTCTGGACGTCAAGGCCCTGCAGGAGGTCCACCGCCTGCTGTTGCGGCAGTCCCTGGCCCTTCCGGCCGCCCCGGCGCCGCGCACGGCCGCCGCCGCCGGGCGTCATGTCGGGGGCGCGGCCTAGAAGCGAAATCGCTTCAGGATCAGGCGCCGAGGTCTCACCCCAGGCCGTAATGCTCCGCCAGGGCCTGCAGTCCGTGCTTCAG
Organism: Brevundimonas faecalis; assembly: GCF_040549405.1. Lineage (NCBI taxonomy): Bacteria > Pseudomonadati > Pseudomonadota > Alphaproteobacteria > Caulobacterales > Caulobacteraceae > Brevundimonas > Brevundimonas faecalis. Next base: position 745,230 of record NZ_JBEPTF010000001.1, read on the forward strand.
CACGGTCTTGCCCTGTCGACGGCGCAGCGAAAGCTCCCGTTCCGCCAACTGCAGCGAGGTCCCGCGCACGCAGACCGTCTCGACCATGGCCCGCAGGCGCGGGCCGCAGGCGTCCAGGGCCGCCTCCACCCGGGCGCCGGCGGTCAGGGCGCGGTCGGTCGGCTCGCTCCGGCCCGGACCTCCGCCCGCGCCGCCGCGGGGCAGGGCGTCCCACCTCATGGTCAGGGAGGGTCCCGACAGGGCGATCTCCGCCTCGGTCCGCAGCCGCTCGCCCGCCGCCACCTCGATCGGGGTCAGCCAGGGACGGCCCGAGGAGTCCTTGCGCCGGGCCAGCCAGGCCACCGGGCTCTCCCCCAGGTTGGCGCGGCGCAGGACGACGCGGCCGTCGATCTCCATGACCGGGCGTTCCCCGTCGATGAAGCCCGGACGGCCCGGCGGCGGAGCGCCCGGCCGCCGCGTCTCCGTCGCCCGTCGCGCGCGCCAGCCGCCGCCGTCGCGCGGCCTCAGCCCCGGTCGCTCGACCAGGGCGCGGAAGACGGCCTCGTCCAGGGTCAGCAGCACCCGGCCTCGCCGATCGCCGCCCAGCCGCAGGGCGTAGCCGTCTCCGGCCGCGTCCATCCAAGCGTCGGGCCGGGCCAGCAGCGACCGCGCCCGCTCCAGCAGGCGTTCGTGCGGCCGGCTCATTTGCGGTCTCCGCTGCGCGGCGGCAGCGACATGCTGGGCGCCGGCAGCTCCATCACCGAGCGGAGGCAGGCGTCCAGCCCCTCGATCACCTTGTCGAAGTCGCGCTTCTCGCGCTCGTCCTCGACCCAGCGGCAACCGGTCGCCGCCGTGGCCCGGTTCAGGCCGAAGGCGTGGGCCACCCGCTCCAACTGCCAGCCGAAGGCGATGTGCGCCAGATACATGGCCGACCAGCGCGCGCGGGAGGCGCGCAGCCGCACCTGGCCGCGCAGCCCCAGCATCTCGTCCGCCGGCACGCCGAAGGCCAGGGCCGCCAGGTGAAGCGCCGCCTCGGCGCGAATGCGGTCCGCGTCGGCCACCGGCACCCGATAGGGTTCGCTCTCGCGGCCGTAACCATAACCGTTCGTCATGATGGGTCAGTTGCTCCTGAACGCTTGTTGTCGTGATCCCATGATGCGACGGGTCATGAGATGATCTAGGAAAATACTCCTAACATGCGTCAGTATCGGTCGCCTCGCCTTGCGCGGCGCGGGATCGCCTGTGGATGGTTCGGCGCGCGAGCGGGGACGATCGGGCAGGGCCCGGCCGGCGTCGTGAAAAAATTAAGGAATCATTGACTCCGGACTCTCGACGCCGATTCGCAAATCAGCCTATGCGTTCCATATCGGGACCCGTTAACCCTTCTTAAGGTTTTGGCCCGTTAACATTGGAACAAGGTTACCCGGTCGTCCTCTGTGGGCGGCCATAGACAGCTTTGCCTGGAGGGGCATGAATGCGCGTCCTGCTGATTGAAGACGATCACGCCACGGCCCAGAGCATCGAACTGATGCTGAAGTCGGAAGGCTTTAACGTCTACACCACCGATCTGGGTGAAGAAGGCATCGATCTGGGCAAGATCTATGACTACGACCTGATCCTGCTTGACCTGAACCTGCCTGACATGAGCGGCCTCGAGGTCCTGCGTCAGCTGCGCGTCGGCAAGATCAACACCCCGGTCATGATCCTCTCGGGCAGCCACGAGATCGAAACCAAGGTCAAGACCTTCGGCGGCGGCGCCGACGACTATCTGACCAAGCCCTTCCACAAGGACGAGCTGATCGCGCGCACCCACGCCGTGGTCCGTCGCTCCAAGGGTCACGCCCAGGCGGTCATCCACACCGGCGAGATCGCCGTGAACCTGGACGCCAAGACGGTCGAGGTGAACGGTCACCGCGTCCACCTGACGGGCAAGGAATACCAGATGCTGGAGTTGCTCTCCCTGCGCAAGGGCACGACCCTGACCAAGGAGATGTTCCTGAACCACCTGTACGGCGGCATGGACGAGCCCGAGCTGAAGATCATCGACGTCTTCATCTGCAAGCTGCGCAAGAAGCTGGCGACGGCCGCCGGCGGCAAGCACTACATCGAAACCGTCTGGGGCCGCGGCTACGTCCTGCGCGACCCGGCCGAAGGCGCGATCGTCGCCGCCGCCTGACGGACGGTCTGAGCCTCCACTCAGGTCCAGAGACCGAAGCGCCCGCCGGGAAACCGGCGGGCGTTTTCGTTTGTCGGGCCATGTCTTCCTTCTCCCACAAGGGGAGAAGGGTTGTCGCGCCGCCCTAACCCCGCACCGCGATCAGCGACTTGGTCAGGCCCAGGACCACCTCGTCGTGGTGGGCGGCGTCGGGGAAGAGGAAGCGGAACTGGGTCTTGTCCAGCAGGCGGGCGTGCTGGACGTCGCGCATGGCGGCGCCCACGTCGGCGGCCTTCTGCGAGAAGCCGTGCGGCTTGCGCATCAGGGCCCGGGCCCGGCTCTGTTCGCTGCGCCAGTGGAAGAAGGGCGCCGAGAAGTGGGGCTCGATCGGGAACCAGAAATAGGGCGTCTGGACATAGTAGCGCGGGGCCAGGCGCCGCGCCTCGGCGGCGAAGGCCTCCATCCGCACCCAGTCCCCCACATGCTCGACGACCGAGTTGGAGTGGACCATGTCGAAGGCGCCGTCCTGGAACTGCGGCAGGGCGCAGGCGTCGCCGTCCAGGTCGGTGAACAGGCTCTCGTCCACGCCGTCGAAACCGCCCGGATTGACCAGGGTCACATGGGCCTTCTTCTCGTCCAGGAATTCGCGGGGGAAGAGGTTCCAGTATTCCGGCTCCCCGCCCAGGTCGATGATCCGCACCGACCCCTTCTCGGCGTGGATGGTCTCGATCATGGACGTGATCCGCTTCGCCCGCGCGCGCCGAAAGCGCGACACCAGGGAATTGGGGTCGGAATTGTCCTGAAGGGCGTGGATCAGCTTCATGGAAGCGAGGAAATCACATCGGCGTTGCGTTCAGGTAAACCTGCGCCGTCGCCCCGCCTGGAGTCGCCCTGCCTGGCCATGAGGAGGCGCGCGCGTCATCCCCTGAACGCGGTCTCTACGGCCGCCGCCAGGGGCTTGGGCCGGGCCTGGGCGTCGAACAGCAGGGGCTGGTCCTTGCCGTCGTCCTCGTTTCCGCGCCGCAGCCAACTGTCGGTGTCGCGCAGACCCCAGACGGTGAAGGCGAACCTCTGGGCCGGGGGCAGGGCCATGAAGGCCTCGGCCAGTTCGATCACCCGCGCCTGCTGCTGCTCCCGCTTGAGCGCCGGCGACCGCGTGTCCAGCCGGCGGTCGCTGCGCAGGGAGGCGTCCAGCTCCGACACGTGGATCGGCAGTCCGAACTGGGCCAGTTCGCGCATGAAGTCGGTGATGCGTCCGGCGGGAATCTCGATGTCCAGGTGGGACTGGGTGCCCAGGCCGCCGATCGGCGCCCCGGCCTTCAGCAGCCGCTCCACCGTGCGCAGATAGGTCGCGCCCTTCCTCGGATTGTTCTCCAGATTGTAGTCGTTGAGGAAGAGGACCGCCTCCGGATCGGCCGCCCTGGCCTGTTCGAAGGCGCGGATCATGTAGCCGTCCTGGCCCAGGGCGCGGCTCCACAGGCAGTCGCGCAGGCCGTCGCCGTCCTCCGCCACCGGCTCGTTGACCACGTCCCAGCCGACCGTCTGGCCGCGATAGCGGCCCGCGACCGTGGCGATCCAGCGGTCGTACTCGGCGACGAACCGGGCCTTGTCCAGGTCATGAAACCAGGGATGGTCCTGGGCGTACCAGATCAGGGTGGTGGCGTAGAGCCGCATCCCGTTCTCGCGGGCGAAGGCGGCGATCCGGTCGGAGGCCGAGAAGTCGTAGCCCCCGGTCCGCGTCAGGATCCGCTCCATCTTCATCTCCCACTCGGGAGTGATCTGGTTGAAGTTGCGGCGCGCGGCCGCGACCCACTGCGGATCGTCGAACTGCCCCGTCATGGCGCACAGGCCGACAGGGAAGGGGGCGGCGGCCTTCAACGGCCCGACCGCAGGCGTCGGCGACTGGGCCGGCGACTGGGCCGAACCGCATGCGGCCAGGGCCAGGGGCGCGGCGAGGGCGGCGCGGCGCGAGATCATCGGACTTCTTTCCTCCCGGCGGGCAGGGAGGAGCGGCGGCTAGCCCTCGGCACGGCGCCTCAGGCCCATTTCGTCGAAGGCGGCGGTCTCGCGCTTGGCGGCGGCCATCAGGCGGTTCAGGCGGGTGGCCTCGGCCACGTGCTCGAACTTCTTCAGTTCCTCGAAGGCGCCGGTCAGGGCGTCGCGCGCGCCGTCTTCCTCGGCGGCGACGGCGGCGACGGCGCTCTCGGCCTCCGCGCGCTTCATCTTCCAGCCGTTCAGATAGGCCTGCAGCATCATGCCCGAGGTCGGGTCCTGGCTCGCATTGGCGCGTTCGATCTCGACCTCGGCGTCGAGGACGGCGACGCGCATCTCGGCCTCCGCCTTGCGGGCCGTGATCTCGGCCAGACGCTTCTGCAGCGTCTCGACCTCGTAGTTGGAAATGCGGATCAGGGATTGGGCCCAGGCGGTCATGGCGTCACGATGCGGTCAACGGGTTAACAAAAGGCTGGCGAGCGAACAATGATCTGTGTTCACTCGCCGATCATCCCCTGGTTCAGGATCGCCTCCAGCCGGACGAAGGCCTCGTCCAGGCTGGTGTGGTCGTCCTTGTCCTGGCCCAGGAAGTCTTCCAGCGCCGGGTTCAGGGCGATGGCGCGGTCGACCACCGGATCGGCGCCGTGGCGGTAGGCGCCGATCCGGATCAGCTCCTCCATGTTGGCGTAGGCCGACAGGCACTGGCGGGCGCGGCGGTTCAGTTCGCGCTCCGGCGGGGTCTGGCAGCCGGGCAGGGTCCGGCTGACCGACTTCAGCACGTCGATGGCGGGGAAGCGGCCGCGCTCGGCGATCTTGCGGTCCATGACGATGTGGCCGTCCAGGATGCCGCGCACGGCGTCGGCGATCGGCTCGTCATGGTCGCCGCCGTCCACCAGGACGGTGAACAGGGCGGTGATCGGCCCGGCCTCCGTCCCGTCCGCCCGGATCGGCCCCGGCCCGGCCCGCTCCAGCAGCTTGGGCAGTTCGGTGAAGACGGTCGGCGTATAGCCCTTGGTCGTCGGCGGCTCGCCCGCCGCCAGGCCGATCTCGCGCTGGGCCATGGCGAAACGGGTGACGGAGTCCATCAGGCACAGGACCTCCAGGCCCTGATCGCGGAAGAACTCGGCCACGGCCATGGTCATATAGGCCGCCTGGCGTCGCTTCAGCGCCGGCTCGTCGCTGGTGGCCACCACGACCACGGCGCGGCGCAGGCCTTCCTCGCCCAGGGTCTCCTCGATGAACTCACGGACCTCGCGGCCCCGTTCGCCGATCAGGCCGACCACGACCACGTCGCAGGTCGCCTGGCGCGCCAGCATGGACAGCAGCACCGACTTGCCCACGCCCGAACCGGCGAAGATGCCCAGGCGCTGGCCCCGGCAGGTGGTGGTGAAGACGTCCATGGACCGGACGCCCAGGTCCAGCCGCTCGCCCACGCGGCCGCGCGAATGGGCGGGCGGGGGCGGGGCCTTCAGCGGATAGGGGGCGGCCCCCTGGGGCAACAGGCCCTTGCCGTCGATGGCCTGGCCGAAGGCGTCGACGATCCGGCCCAGCCAGGCCAGGGTCGGGCGCACGCTGGCGGCCGTGTCGATGATGCGGATGTCGGCGCCCGGCGCCACCCCTTCGACCGGGCCGAAGGGCATCAGCAGGGCCTTGGCCTCGCGGAAGCCGACGACCTCCGCCGGAAGCGGGGACTGGCCGCGCCGTTGGATCTCGGCCCGCGCCCCGACGGCCAGGCGCGACAGGCCGCCGCGCGACTCGATCAGCAGGCCGCTGACCCCCGCCACCTTGCCGGTGACGACCAGGGGGTCGATCGCTTCGACGGCGGCGACGAGGTTGCGCAAGAGAGCTCCGGAAACAGGCCGCGTCGGTTCGGAACCCCAGGGCCGAGTCGGACGCGCTGCCCCCATAAAGCCCGCGTCATGGTTAACGCCGTATGAAACCGCTATGCGGTGATACCCGTAGAGCTTGTCAAAAGAAAAACTAAGGTTTTCAGTCCTAACCTCCCCGTCGAGCGTCAATCTCGTCTAACGGATGCAATGGGGGACTGGATGTTCGGTAAAGCGCGTCAACACCGTGACGCAGAGCAGAAGACTCTGCAGGATCTCGAAAGAAAGATGGCCGCCCTGGGTCGATCCCAGGCCCTGATCGAGTTCGATCTGGACGGCAATATCCTGGACGCCAACGAAAATCTGCTCAAGACCATGGGCTATTCGCTGGAAGAGATCCGGGGCAAGCATCACCGCACCTTCATGGACCCGACCGAGGCCGCTTCCCAGGCCTACGCCGACTTCTGGCGGGACCTGAACGCCGGCCGCTTCGTGGCGACCAAGTTCCGCCGCCTGGCCAAGGGCGGACGCGAGGTCTGGCTCCAGGCCTCCTATAATCCGGTCATGGGGCCGGAGGGCCGCCCGACCAAGGTCCTCAAGCTGGCCGTGGACATCACCCATGCGGAACAGGAATCCGCCCGTCGTGAAACCGCCCGCCTGGAGGCCGAGGCCGCCCAGAACGCCCTGGTCGAGACCCTGGCCGCCAACCTGTCCCGCCTGTCCGACGGCGACCTGCGCGCCCGGATCGATCAGGACCTGAGCGGCGCCCACGGCCGGGTGAAGGACGACTTCAACGGCGCGGTCGACAATCTCAGCCGGACCCTGGCCGAGGTGCTGAACGCCGTCTCCGGCCTGCGCGGCGGCTCCGACGAGATCTCCAGCGCCTCCGACGACCTGTCGCGCCGCACGGAGCAGCAGGCCGCCAGCCTCGAGGAAACCGCCGCCGCCCTGGACGAGATCACCGCCACGGTGAAACGCAGCGCGGAGGGCGCCCGCCAGGCCTCCCTCGTCGCCGACGAGGCGCGAGGCGAGACCGAACGCAGCGGCCAGGTGGTGCGCGACGCCGTCGCCGCCATGGACGGCATCCGCAAGAGCTCGGACCAGATCAGCGACATCATCGGCGTCATCGACGAGATCGCCTTCCAGACCAACCTCCTGGCCCTGAACGCCGGGGTCGAGGCGGCGCGGGCCGGAGAATCCGGTCGCGGCTTCGCCGTGGTGGCCTCCGAGGTCCGGGCCCTGGCCCAGCGCTCGGCCGAGGCCGCCAAGGAGATCAAGGCCCTGATCTCCGCCTCTGCCGGCGAGGTGGCCCAGGGGGTCAAGCTGGTCGGCGAGACCGGGGTCGCCCTGGACGCCATCGCCGGCAAGGTGAACGAGATGAACGCCCTCGTCTCCGAAATCGCCGCCTCGGCCCAGGAACAGGCCTCCGGCCTCAGCCAGGTCAATACGGCCGTGAACCAGATGGACCAGGTCACGCAGCAGAACGCCGCGATGGTGGAGGAGACGACCGCCGCCGCCGCCAACCTCAAGTCCGAGGCCGAGGGCCTGGCCGCCCTGGTCGGCCGCTTCCAGACCGGCCACGACGCCGCGCCCGCCCGGACGCGGCCCTCGACGGCCGGCGTGGTCCGCGACCTCTCCGCCCGCTCCGGCCCGCCCCCCGCCCTCGAAAGCCAACGCGCCCGCCTCCGCGCGGTCGTCGGCGGCGGCGACGTCTGGGAAGAGTTCTGAGCCTTGCTTCTCCTCCCCATTCATGGGGAGGTGGATCGGCCGCACAGCGGCCGAGACGGAGGGGGCGGCGCCGACGTCAGCCGCCCCAGGCGCCATAAACACCAACCGTCCCGCCGCCCCCTCCACCATGCTCCGCATGGTCCCCCTCCCCGCAAGCGGGGAGGAAAAGCCGGCCTCTTTCCTCCCAATTCATGGGGAGGTGGATCGGCCGCATAGCGGCCGAGACGGAGGGGGCGGCGCCGACGTCAGCCGTCCCAGGCCCCATAAACACCAACCATCCCGCCGCCCCTCCACCGCTCCGCGGCTCCCTCTCCCCGGCAGGGGCTAGAAAGGGTAGAAAGCTTGGAGCGGCGGGAGGGGAAATGGCCGACAGCCAGAGCTATGAACGCGCTCGCCGCATGAGGCGCAGCCTGACGCCGCCCGAGGCGCAACTCTGGGCCATTTTGAAGGGGCGCAAGCTGGCAGGGCTGAAATTTCGCAGGCAGCACCCCATCGGCCCCTACATCCTCGACTTCTATTGCGCCGAAGCGAAGCTCGCCGTCGAAGTGGACGGCTCGCTCCACTGGAACCCTGATCAGATGAGCCATGACCGGCGACGGACGGCCTGGCTGAAAACACAGGGCGTGGAGGTTCTGCGCTTGGCGTCAATCGATGTCGGCAAGGAGATGGAAGGCGTGCTGGGCCTGATCCGGCTCAAGGCAGGCGATCGAGTACGCGGCGGGACGGTTGATGTTTGAGGCGCCTGAGGCGTTGGCGTCGCCCCCGCCCCCTCCGTCTCGGCCGCTGCGCGGCCGATCCACCTCCCCATGAATGGGGAGGAAAGACGGGCGTCTTTCCAGCCCCGCAGGCGGGGAAAAGTCTGCATCCCCCCATGACGGGTTTCCCCCGCGTCCTGCGTTAAGGGAGTCGCGGACCTCCCTTCCGACCCGACCTGCAACCTGAACGAGAAGAAACCTCGACGTAGGTCTTCCTCCGTATGGGCATGGGGTCAAAGTTGACGTAGTTGTAGATAAGGGGAGCGTCGCAATACGTCGGGGTAGGGATGCTGTGGCTGCCGCTTGTCAGTCTGGTCGCCGTCGAGCAGGGGGAGGTCGCCCAGGCCTCCGTCGCCGTGTCCGCATCCTCGCAGCCCGTCGTCCGCATCTCGCCCCAGGCCGACCCTGACGATCCGGTTCGCGTCGACGACGTAGAGGTGGTCGGCCGGCGCGGCGCGGCCCTGGTCCCGCCCGAAACCGTCCTGGACGGCGCCGAGATCGACGCCCTGGGCGCCTGGGACATCAGCGAGGTTCTGGGTCGTCTGACCGAGACCATGGGCGTGGCCGATGAGCCCCTGGTCATCATCAACGGCAAGCGGGTGCCGAACCCGTCCGCCTTCACCGGCTTTCCGCCCGACGCCCTGGTCCGCGCCGAGGTGCTGCCGCCCGAGGCCGCCGCCCTCTATGGCGGGACGCCGGGCCAGAGGGTGGTCAACCTGGTGCTGCAAAGGCAGTTCGCCAGCTATGACGGCCGCCTGAACGCCTCGCGTCCCACGGCGGGGGGAACCTCCACGGTCGGCGGCGACCTGCGCCGGTCGGCCATCGCCGGACAGAACACGCGCCAGATGGGGCTGCGCCTGTCGCGCGACACCGCGCTTCGGGCCTGGGAACGGGATCGCGACCTGCCCGGCCAGGGGCCGGACGCGGGCGGCGTCACCCTGCGGCCCCGCACGGACACGGTGTCCGCCAACCTCAACCTGACGCGCGGACTGGGCGACTGGTCCGGGGTCTTCAGCCTGAACGGCCAGGCGCGGGACAGCCGCTCGTCCGCGGAGCGCGGCGGGGTCCTGATCGACAGCCGTCGCCGCATGGAAAGCCTGGGCGCCTCGGCCGGGGCCAGCGGGCTGCTGATCGGCTGGTCGCTCCAGGCCAATCTGAACGCCAACGCCTCGCGGTCCCGCGACGACGGCTTCACCGATCGGCGCAGCGAGAACCAGTCTCTGGGCCTGATGCTCTCGGCCAATCGCTCCTTGTTGAATCTTCCGGCCGGCGCGGTGGTCGCCAACCTGAACAGCAGTCTGCAGAGCAGTCGATCGACCACCCGAACCGGCCAGGACGACCGGACCACCCGTTTCCAGAGTTCCGATTTCCGCGGTTCCCTGGCGGTTCCCCTGTCGAAGGCGGGGGCCGAGAACGGGGTCGGCCATCTGCTGGGCGACGTCCTGCTCACCCTGGGCGGCAGCCTGCGCGAAACCGGATCCGGCGGCGGGAACGAGGTCAACGCCTCCCTGGCCTGGACGCCGCTCAAGGGGGTGAACCTGAATGCGCTTTGGTCGACCTCGACCGAAGCCGTTCCGGAACAGCAGAGGTCGGAACCCGCCTATGACGGGGACCCCCGCGTGGTCTTCGACTTCCGCAACGGAGAAGCGGTCGAGATCATCCCCCTGCTGGGCGGCAATCCGGACCTGCGGCCGCCCAGTTCCGAGCGCCTGAGCCTGACAGCCTCCCTGGGTCCCTTCACATCCTGGTCGCTGGCCGCCAACCTCGGCTATCAGCGCGCCGAGGCGACGGACGGGATCGGCGTGCTTCCTGACCTGACGGAGGAGGTCGAGGCGGCCTTCCCCGATCGTTTCGTGCGTGACGGATCGGGGCGGCTGATCAGCGTCGACTATCGGCCTCTGAACCTGGGCTCCAGCCTGAACGAAGGTCTGACGGCGGGGCTCAATTTCAACCTGCCGCGCCCGGCGGGCGGCGGTGCGGCGGCCAACGAAGCCATGGTTCTGCGTTTGGCGCTCAACTACAGCCTGAAGCTGACCGACAGCCTCTCCCTGCTGCCGGGCCGGCCCGAGACGGACCGCCTCCGGGGCGACGGCGGCGGAACGTCGCGCCAGAGCGCCAACCTGACCCTCGACGCCCGAAAGGGACGCTGGGGCGTCAACGCCTCGGCGCGCTGGACCGAGGGATACCGCTCGCGCCGCTTCAGCGGGCGCGACGACGCGGGGGACCTGGTCACCTCGGACTTCGCCTCGGTGGACCTGCGTTTCAGCTTCCAGATGACTTCGTCTGCATCACGGTCCGGCCCCCGATCGGGCGATGCGGGGCAGGGCGGCGGGCGTCGTCGCAGCCAGGGCATGCAGTTGGGGCTGGACATCAGCAATCTGTTCGACGCCCGGCCCGAGGCGCGGCTGGGCGACGGCTCGCCCGCGCCCGGCTTCGGCCGCGACGACCGCGACCCCCTGGGCCGCACCGTCCGCCTGACCCTGCAACGCCGGTTCTAGACGGTCAGGCCGGGGCGCCCGGCTCGCGCAGGGGCTGGTCCTCGCCCTCGGGAGAGGTCAGGACCGCGCCGACCGAGGCGGTGACGATGGCGGCGATAGCCAGCCATTGCAGGCCGCTCAGGTGCTCGCCCAGGAACAGCAGGCCGGCCAGGGCGCCGACCGCCGGGTCGCCGCTCAGCATGACGCCGAAGGTCCGCTTGGGAATGCCCTTCAGGGCGATCATGTCCAGGGTGTAGGGCAGGGCGCTGGAAACCAGGGCGACGACCAGGCCCAGGAGCAGGATCGACGGGTCCAGCAGGCTCAGCCCCGCCGTCGCCGCGCCGAAGGGCACGACCGTCAGGGCGGCGACCGACATGCCCACGGCCACGCTCGCGCCGCTGGGCAGATGGCTGACCCGCTTGCCGAAGACGATGTACAGGGCCCAGAAGACCGCCGCCGCCGCCGCATAGGCGCAGCCGACCGGGTCCAGCGCCTGGACGTTCCCGTCGAACGGCAGCAGCAGGGCCAGGCCCAGGACCGCGAAGCCCACCCAGACGAAGTGGATCAGCTTGCGCGAGTTCAGCAGGGCGATGGTCAGCGGGCCGGTGAACTCGATGGCCAGGGCCACGCCCAGCGGAATGGTGGCCAGCGACATGTAGAAGCACAGGTTCATCGCCCCCATGACCGCGCCGTAGATCGCCAGCCCCTTCAGGTCGGCCCGCGTCAGTCCTGCGCGCCACGGCCGCCAGACGGCCAGCAGGATCAGGGCCGACAGGCCCACGCGCAGCGACGCCGTCCCGGCGGCGCCCACCATGGGATACAGGCTCTTGGCGAAGGAGGTCCCCATGGACAGGGAGACGATCCCGCCGATCAGGGCGAGGTAGGGCAGGGCCGCCGCCAGACGCGGCGCCCGATGGGTCAGGGCGAGGGAGGACATCCCTGATCCCTACCGAAAAACCGCTTGTGTTTCTCGCCGATTTCGCCTGACTGGATGCAAGTTTCCGGCGTGAATGGGTCTTCACATGCGTGAAAACGTCATCCTTGATGATTTCGACCGCCGGCTGCTCGATCTGGTCCGGCGCGACAACCTCCAGCCGGCCCGTCTGCTGGCGGAAAAGGTCGGCCTGTCGGAGTCCGCCGTCTCTCGTCGCCTGCGCCGCCTGCGGGATGAAGGCGTGATCGTCGCCGACGTGGCGGTGATCGACGAGACCCGGCTGGAGCGCGCCCTGACCATGCACGTCCTGGTCGAGATGGAACGCGAGGGATCGGCCGTCCTCGACGCCCTTCTGGAAGGTCTCGCCGCCCGACCCGAAGTCCGCGCCGCCTGGTATGTCACCGGCGAGACGGACTTCGTCCTCTATGTCGCGGTCCCGTCCATGGAGGCCTATGAGCGCTTCACCCGCGAGGTCCTGAACGACGACGCCCGCGTCCGCGCCTTCAAGACCCTGATCTCCATCCGCGAGGTCCTGTCCTACGACCCGGCGCGGCGGGCGCTGGCGTGAGGAGAAACCCTGCACGCGGCATTAGAAATCCTGCGCGCGGGGGCCTTGCCTCGGGCGTATAAGGGCTGTCACTTAGAATGAAATCGGTTCGGGCGCGCAGGCGCTCGAACCCCGATCCTCGCTCCGGAAACCCTGCTGGAGCCGTGATTCACGGAGAGCCCCATGTCCGACGCCGCCTATGATCCCAGCCGCCACCGCAAGGCCGGACGGGGCAAGATCTACGACAGCATCGTCGACACCATCGGGGACACGCCCCTGGTGCGGCTGCCCAACCTGAGCCGGGAGCTGGGCGCCAAGGCGACCGTCCTGGCCAAGCTGGAGTTCTTCAACCCCCTGGCCTCGGTCAAGGACCGCATCGGCGTCGCCATGATCGAGGCGCTGGAGCAGGCCGGCAAGCTCCAGCCCGGCGCCACCCTGATCGAGCCGACCAGCGGCAACACCGGCATCGCCCTGGCCTTCGTGGCGGCGGCCAAGGGCTATCGCCTGATCCTGTGCATGCCCGAGAGCATGTCGCTGGAGCGCCGCAAGATGCTGGCCCTCCTGGGCGCCAAGCTTGAACTGACGCCGGCCGAGAAGGGCATGAAGGGCGCCATCGCCCGCGCCGACGAACTGCTGGGCGAAATCCCCGGCTCGGTCAGCCCCAGCCAGTTCGAGAACCCCGCCAACCCCGCCATCCACGAAGTCACCACGGCCGAGGAGATCTGGAACGACACGGCCGGCGCCGTGGATGTGGTGATCTCGGGCGTCGGCACCGGCGGCACCATCACCGGCGTCGGCCACGCCCTGAAGAAGCGCAAGCCCTCGGTGAAGATGGTGGCGGTCGAGCCCACGGCCTCGCCGGTCCTGTCCGGCGGCCAGCCCGGCCCGCACAAGATCCAGGGCATAGGCGCGGGCTTCGTTCCCCTGGTGGTCGACCGGGCCGTCATCGACGGCGTCGAGCAGGTCACGAACGAGGAGGCCTTCGACATGGCCCGCAAGGTCGCCTCGACCGAAGGCGTCCCCGTCGGCATCAGCTCCGGCGCCGCCCTGGTCGCCGCCTTCCGCCTAGCCGCCCAGGACGAATACGCCGGCCAGACCATCGTCGCCGTCATCCCCAGCTTCGCCGAACGCTACCTCTCCACCGCCCTGTTCGAAGGCCTCTGAACCCATCTTCTCCTCTCCTGCGGAGCGGGGGAGGGGGACCGCGCGAAGCGTGGTGGAGGGGGCGAAGGATCGGGCTGGGGTTTCCAGGTCAGGGCGGACGTCGGTGGAAACAAGCTGAACGTCGGCGGCTGCATCCGCCCCCTCCACCGCGCCGCGATCTCCCTCCCCCGCAGGCGGGGGAGGAGTTTGAGCCGCCCCTCCGCTTCACAGGCAAGAAAGGCGTCCGCTCGACACCTCCGAAAAAGGGTGATTTCCTTTCAACCGGAGCCATTCCCCGCCTCGGGCGTTGGGCGAACGACGCCCAGGGCGCCCGTCCTGCGCGAAGCCTTTCGTCCTGTCGGAGTTCGTCCATGCGTCCAGCCCCCTTCCGCCTGATCGTCGTCACGGGGGCCGCGGCCCTCGCCCTGGGCGCCTGTTCGCCCAAGGAAGCCGCCGCTCCCGTCGCGCCCGACGGCGCTCCGGCGGCGAGCGACGCCCCCGTCACCGCCCGTCCGACCCAGACCCGTTCGGTCGACGTCATGGTCCAGGGCGTGTCCGAGGTCGGGGCCACGGTGCGGGTCAAGAAGGTGGACATGGCCGAGGACGCCACCATCGTCGACGTCAGCATCTCCTTCGCCGGCCAGGCCACCGGCAATGTCGAGATGGCCTCCGGCCCGACCTATCTGCAACTGCCCAACGGCCAGAAGCTGATGCTCAAGGCGCCCGAGGGCAATCCGAACATGAACATCCGCAACGGCGACACCATGAACGGCCGGCTGGTCTTCATGGGCGCCGTGCCGCCCGGCACGCTCAGCGTCTCCCTGGTCTTCAACGAGGGCTCGACCTCGGACAGCATCATCGGTCCCTTCATCCGGATGGAGATTCCCCTGAGGGCCGCGCCCGCCGCCGCCGGAGCCGCGGGATGAGGTCCCGGGCCAGGCGGGTTCTGGTCGGCGCCGGAACCGCCGTCGCGGCCCTTCTGGCGGCGGACGCCGCCTCGGCCCTGACGGTGCGGGTGATGAAGGGCAGCGCCCTCGGCATGCGCTCGACCTTCGAACTGGTCGCCGACGCCCCGCGCTCCACCTTCGAGAAGGCGGGCGTGGAGGGGGCGCTGGACAGCGTCTTCGTCGCCTCCGAGGTGGCGCCCGCCCGGGTCGAGACGACCCGGACCCTGCTGACCGAGCTGGACGCTCGCCGCAGCGACGGCGCCATCGTCGTCGACCTGCCCGCCGACGTCCTGTTCGATTTCGACAAGGCGGTGGTCCGCCCCGACGCCGAGCCCGCCCTGGCCAAGGCGGCCGAGCTGCTGAAAAGCTATCCGGGCGCGGCCGTGACCATCGGCGGCCATACGGACGCCAAGGGCGACGACGCCTATAACGACGCCCTGTCGCTGCGGCGCGCGCGGGCCGTGGCCGACCGCCTGCAGGGGGCCGCCGGCCGGCCCCTGGGGGTCGAGGGCTATGGCGAGAAGCGTCCTGTCGCCCCAAACGCCCGACCGGACGGCGCCGACGATCCCGATGGCCGCCAGAAGAACCGCCGGGTCGAGATCCGCATCGTCCCGAACGGAGGTTGAGCATGGCCCTGATCCCTTGTCCCGCCTGCGGTCGGCAGGTGTCGGCGGCGGCGCCCGCCTGTCCCGGCTGCGGTCATCCCATCGCGGCCCCGGCGGATCGCCCCGCCGCCGGCTTCAAGGAGGCCCTGACCCGGCCCGAGACGATCCGGAGCGGCTTCACCGTCCTGGGCGTCTTCGTCGCCGCCCCCTGGATCGCCCGCATCCTGGCCCTCTTCCTCTTCGTCGCCCTGGCCGTCGCCGTGGTCTGGCTGAAGCGTTAGGATCGCCGTGTCCTTTCCTCCCCGCTCGCGGGGAGGGGGACCATGCGGAGCATGGTGGAGGGGGCGGCGGGACGGCTGATGTTTTGAGGCGTTTGAGGCGGCGTCGGCGTCGCCGTTCCGCCCGCTGTGCGCGCCCCCTCGTCCTCCACCGCCGGTTAACCGCCGTCGCCTATGCTGGCGGCATGTCGAACACGGCCACCGTCACCGCGCCCGACGCGCCCGCTCCCGAGGAGCAGGCCCCCGTGGGTCAGATCAAGCTGCGGCACGCCCTGCTGCGGCGGCTGACGGACGTGGTCTGTCTGCCCGCCAGCCGGATCAACGCCTTCGAGCGGGCGGTGACGGGCGATCTGGTGGTCGAGATGCTGCGCCTGGCCCCGACGGAGGAGCGGCGCCGGGTCGCCGACCGCCTGTCCAACCTGTCCGAGCCGCCCAATGTCCTGGTCCGCCTGCTGATGCGCGACGAGCCGGACGTGGCTCGCCCCCTGATCGAGCAGTGCGCCTCCCTGACCGACGTGGACCTGATGGCCTGCGCCCGCGACGCCGACGTCGAGCATCGGCGGATGATCGCCTCCCGTCGCGGCCTGTCCGAGGCCGTGACCGAGACCCTGCTGAGTTTCGGCGAGGAGACGGTGATCGAGGCGGTGCTGAGGAACGACACCGCCCGCCTGTCCCAGGCCGCGATCGAGGGCGCCGTGGCCGTCAGCCGCGACGCGCGCGGCCTCTGCGCCCCCCTGCTGCGCCGGGCCGAGATGCGGCCCTCGGGCGCCTTCGTCATGTTCTGGTGGTCCGGGCCGGACGAACGCCGCGCCATCCTCCAGCGCTTCGGCGTCTCGCGCGACGTCATGCAGGACAGCGTCGACGACCTCTTCGCCCTGGCCGCGGCCGGCGGCTGGTCCGACCCCGTGACCCGCAAGGCCCTCCAGTTCATCGAGCGGCGCCAGCGCAATCGGGCCGCGATCGCCAAGAGCCCCTTCAAGAGCCTGGAGGAGGCCGTGGCCGCCGCCGAGGCCGGCCTTAACCGCGAGTTGGTGTCTGAAATCGGATACCTCTCGGGGATCAAGCCCCTGACCGCCGCCAAGATCATGGGGGACGCGGGCGGAGAGCCGGTCGCCATCCTGTGTAAGGCCACGGGCCTGACGCGCGGCGACCTGCAACGCCTGTGGCGCGGCCTCAGGCGGCCCGAGGCCATGGCCGACGGCTCCACGCATCCTGATTGGGACCGTGTGCAGATCATCTATGAGATGCTGGCGGTCGATCGCGCCCAGACGGTGCTGCGTTACTGGAACTGGTCGCTGTCTTCGGCCCTGACGCCGACGCTTCTTCGCGCTATCCGCGAAGGAGACGATGAATTGATCGACGAATACTCCATGCCGGAGCGGGCGGCCATGCTCGCTCTTGCAGAGAACTTTGGTCGGTGAAGCCTCTAGACTGAGGCGAGGGGTAATCTGAAAGAAATCCCCATTCGCGCGAATACGCCTATGCTTGGATTGCCTTCATCTTAAAACATCTTTATGAAACGGATCGATTATAGATCGAATCGGATCAGTCGTTGCTGGTCTCTCATTTGGAAAGCGCTCCACCCCCATGGACGAAAAGCCTGAACTGCTGGAAATGACGGCGGACATCGTGTCGGCCTATGTCAGCAACAACACCGTTGCGGCCGAGACCGTGCCGAACCTGATCGCCCAGATTCACGCCGCCCTGTCGGGCGTGACCGCGGCGCCGGTCGAGGCCGAGCCCGAGCCCAAGGAACCGGCGGTTCCGGTTCGCAAGTCCATTACCCCCGACTTCCTGATCTGCCTGGAAGACGGCCGCAAGTTCAAGTCGCTGAAGCGCCACCTGCGGACCAAGTACAACATGTCGCCCGAAGAATACCGCGACAAGTGGGGCCTGCCGAAGGACTATCCCATGGTCGCTCCGAACTACGCCAAGGCGCGTTCGGACCTGGCTAAGCAGATGGGCCTGGGCCAGGGCGGCCGTAAGCCGGCCCGCGCCGGTCGTCCCAAGAAGGCCTGATCGGCCTTCCCTGAAAGATCTCAACGCCCGCTCTTCTTGCGAAGAGCGGGCGTTTTGCCATGGGTCTCTGTCTTCTCCTCCCCTGCGCAGCGGGGGAGGAGTTCAGGTCGGCGCCCTTTTTCCTCCCCGCTCGCGGGGAGGGGGACCATGCGGAGCATGGTGGAGGGGGCGGCGGGACGGTGAGTTTTTTTGAGGCGCCTGGGACGGCTGGCGTCGGCGCCGCCCCCTCCGTCACGTCCCCATGAATGGGGAGGAAAGATCGCCGTGTCCTTTCCTGCCCGCTCGCGGGGAGGGGGACCGCGAAGCGGTGGAGGGGGCGGCGAGGCGATTGAAGCATATGGGTCAGGGACGGACATCGCCGTAACCAACCCTCCCGCGCCTCACCCCCGCCCGGGCAGGTACTGGGTCGTGAAGGCCTCGCGCCAATCGGGGGCGGAGGCATAGGCGCCCTCCGTCTGTTCGGCGAAGGCCTGCCAGCGGTCGGGCGTCATCGTGCCCAGGCCGTAGAGGGCCGCGTCGCCGCCGTCGACCACGGCGCCGGAACGCAGGGCGGCGCGGGCCGCGTCCAGGCGGCGCTGGGTCATGGTCTTGTCGGCCTGGCGGATCAGGGCGTCGCCCTTGCCGCCCTCGCCGTGGACATAGTCGCGCCACCCCTCGACCGAGGCGGCGATGAAGTCGCGCAGGGCCCGGGCGTTGTCGCGGGCGAAGGCGTTGGGCGCCACCACCAGGCCGGAATAGGAGGGATAGCCGTCGTCGGCGGGCAGCAGGACGCGCGGCTCGAAACCGACGGCGCGGGCGACCTCGCCCGGGTCCCCGGCGGTCAGGCGTCCGACCAGGACCGCCTTCGGGTCCTCGCGCAGGGCCTGCAGATTCTCCTCGTCCGTCCCCGTCCGGGCCTGGTCGGCGGACAGTTCGAAACGCGCCCGCAGCCAGCGCCAGAACCCGGCCTGGTCCGCCGCCGACATCAGGATCGGCCGGTCGCGCAGGGCCGACAGGGCCTCCAGCGGCTGGTCCGGCCGGGCCATCAGGGCGACCGGGTCCTTCTGCAGGAAGGCCGCCACGGCCTTGACCGGCGCCCGGTCGGCGATCAGCCGCATGGGCGTGAAGCTGTCCCCGGCCAGGGCCAGTTCGACCGCGCTGGCGGCCAGCAGGCCCGGCAGGTTCTCGCCCGCCGCCCCGGTCAGGATCTCGACGTTCAGCCCGCGCCGCTCATAGGCCCCGGAGGCGATGGCCTGGTAGAAACCGCCGTGCGCCGCGCTGACCGGCCCCCCGGCCGCCAGCCGCAACCGCACCCGCCCGGCCTCGTCCACCGGCGCCTCGGTCCGCCCGCACGCCGACAGGCCGCCCAAGGTCGCAAGACCGGCGGCGCCCAGCATCAGACCGCGACGTGAAGGACGGGGGAGGCGCATCGACTCCCGGTTTAGGCGGCGGGCGGCCTCTTGGAAAGGTTGAGCGCGTCTTCTCCTCCCCTGCGAAGCGGGGGAGGGGGGCGGTGGGACGCTTGGTGTTTAAGGCGCCTGGGACGGTCGAGGTCGGCGCCGCCCCCTCCGTCACGGCCGCTGCGCGTCCGCGCCACCTCCCCATGAATGGGGAGGAACGAAGATCGGCGCTTCCTTTCCTCCCCGCTCGCGGGGAGGGGGACCATGCGAAGCATGGTGGAGGGGGCGGCGGGACGGTTGATGTTTGGGGCGCCTGGGACGGGGGGCGTCGGCGCGCCCTCCGTCATGGCCGCTTCGCGCCCGCCCCAGCCCAGAAACCGGACGCCGGAATTGAGCGAGGGGACGCGACCCTGGGCGAACCCCTGATCACGTCCCCTCGCCAAGTCCGGGTTGGACCTGGCCTGTCGGGTCGGAAGTCCGGCCTCAGCGTCGGCGGGCGAACCCGGCGTCGTTCGGCGTCCTCTTCCGTCGGCCCCTGGTCTTCGGCGTCCCGCAAGGCGAAGCTTGCGTCGTCCGTCGATCCCGGCCCGGTTCTCCGTGATCCCGGCGCCGAGGCGCTGCGAGGATCGGGAGCCTGGGCCCTGCTGCGGTCTTTCCTTGTCCTCCGAGGAGGTCCGGAAGCCTGGGTCAGAGAGCCGGACCGGTCCGCTTGATCCCCGGGTCTCCCCGGTTTTCCGCGCCGCCGTGTCCCTTCGGCCCGTTGACGTTCTCGCGGAAACCGCTATGAGGCAAGCGCCCGAAATCGGCTGGCTGTGCGGAACCGCCCCGGCCTCGGTGCATAAGCCTGTGGACATCTGTGGACGGACGGAATTCGCGCTCGCGGATCAGCGGCTTGCGCTGTCCACAGGAAAGACCCCTAGAACCAGCCGGCCTCCTTCAGGCGCGGGCCGTAGGTGCGGCTGACCGGCGCCGCCAGCCCGCCGGCCAACTGCATCTCGCCGACCCCGCGCCGCCAGCGCACGCCTTCCACCGCATCAGCCGCCACCCACCAGGACCGATGGACGCGCCAGCCGTGGGCCTGGGCCAGTTCCGCCAGGGCGTCGCCGAACCGCATGGCGATCAGTTCCGCCCCCGCGTCGGTGTGGACCTTCAGATAATGGTCGTGGGCCTCGATCGCGATCAGCCGCGCCTCGCGCCGCTTCGCCGACAGCCGCCGCCGAAAGGCCGCTTCGGCCTCGGGCAGGGGCGGGGCGATCACCGTCCGGGTCTCGATGCGGGCGGGCGTCCGCCGCCAGACCAGCACCCGGACCGCCATCACCGCCAGGCAGATGGGGCCGACCTGCCAGATCAGGCGCGCAAAGCCGACTAGGTCGAAGCGGCCGCCGAACAGAAGAGCCTCCGTCGCCATCACCAGGATCGTCACCAGGGGCGTTATCAGGATCGCAACCGCCGCCGTGCGCCGCCAGGCGTCGGGCACGCGCCGGATCAGCGCCTCGTCGAGCGCGATTCCGATCAGGCCGCCGCCCGTCATGCAGATCAACCAGTAGAGATAGCGACCGGCGGCGGGCAGGCGGTCCGAGCCGAACGGCCCCAGAAAGCCCATCAACAGGCTGATCAGGACCAGCATGGCCAAGTCCGCCGCCCATCGCCGCGCGACGGTTCCCGTGCGCCTCGCCGCGCCCTCGTCCTTCGCCCCGTCCTTCATTCCGTCCCGTTCGCGCAGCCCTGGCTCCGTTCGCGAAATCAGGCCTAGCGAGCCGCCTTCCGCCCGGCAATGGCGTCCGCGAAAGCTTGAACAGGATCCTCGCATGACCGCCGCATCGCCTTCCCCGCCGACATCCGGAAAGACCTGGCCCTGGCCCGCCCGCATCGGCTGGACCCTGGCGGCCCTTCTGTGCCTGGGCGTCGTCGCCTATTCCGCGCGCTATCTGCTGCATCCGCCCCGCACCCCGGCCGAGGCCCTGGGCAATCCCTTCGGCGCGCCCTGGCTCTTCGTCCATGTGGCCGGCGCCTCGGTCGCCCTGGCCCTGGGTCGTTGCAGTTCCTGCCGGTCCTGAGGCGCGGCGGGGCGCCCCTGCATCTCTGGATCGGGCGGACCTATGTCGCGGGCTGCCTGGTCGGAGGGGCGGCGGGCCTGGTTCTGGCGGCGGGGTCCCATGCCGGGCCGATCGCGTCGACGGGCTTCGGCGTCGGGGGCGCCGCCTGGATTGCGACGACCCTTCTGGGCTGGCGGGCGGCGACGCAGGGCCGCCTGGCCGAGCATCGCCGCTGGATGATCCGTTCCTGGGCCCTGACCCTGGCCGCCGTCACCCTGCGTCTCTACCTGCCGCTGGTCGCGATCCTGGACCTGCCCTTCATACCGGCCTACCGCGCCATCTCCTTCCTGGCCTGGGCCCCCAACCTGCTTCTCGCCGAGGTCTGGCTGCGGCGGCGAGGGCGTTAGGGATCAGGCCCCGGCCGCCGGCGCCTCCAGGGCGTCGCGCACGCGCGGCAGGCGGTTGCGGCTGATCGGCAGCGGCGGGCCTTCCCGCATCAGCAGCCGGCTTCTGCCTCCGTCCCGCTCCAGTCCCCGGACCTGCTCCAGGTTGGCGATCGCGGAGCGATGGACCCGCAGGAAGGCGGCGGGCAGTTCGGTCTCCAGCCGATCCAGCCGGGCCGAGTGCAGCAGGCGGCGCCCGTCCGCCAGCCGCAACTCGACATAGTCGTCCGCTCCCGTGACGGCGACGATCTCGGCCAGGGGCACGCGCTCGACGCCGCGCGCGGAGGCGACCGTCAGGCGGTTGGGCCGGGCCGCTGCCTGGGTCAGGGCGACCTCGCGCTTCTGGTCCTCGCGACCCAGCCGCACCACCTCGGTCATCAGCAGCAGCAACAGGAAGCAGGCCGCGAACAGGAAGTAGGACAGGTCCACCAGCCAGGCGGGAAAGACCAGGCCGACCCCTATGAACAGGATCAGATAGGCCAGGACCGGCCGCGCCCCCGGAAGGCGTCGTCGCGCCCCGTCGGCGGCGACGGCGACGCTGATCGCCAGCCCGACCAGCAGGGCCGTGGCGGTCTTCAGGTCGAAGCCCGGCGCCGCCCAGGTCGCGAGGACGGCGACGACGGCCAGGGCGACCACGGGCCCTCGCGACTGCGGCCGGAACCGCGAGACCGTCCAGGCGACGAGCAGGACCGCGAAGATGGTCGTCAGGCTCCAGATCCCGATCAGCCGCCAACCGTGGATCGGATAGGGATAGGCGACCAGCGCCCTCAGGCTCTCCAGCGCGGCCTGCAGTCCCGCGACCCCCGCCAGGATGGCCAGGATCAGGCTCGATCCGCTGCGGCGCAGGCCGT
This sequence comes from Brevundimonas faecalis, assembly GCF_040549405.1. Taxonomy (NCBI): domain Bacteria; kingdom Pseudomonadati; phylum Pseudomonadota; class Alphaproteobacteria; order Caulobacterales; family Caulobacteraceae; genus Brevundimonas; species Brevundimonas faecalis. The sequence continues at coordinate 767,324 of NZ_JBEPTF010000001.1, forward strand.
GGATGACGCCGAAGCCGAAGGCGGCGGCGAACAGGGCGCCGGCGGCCAGGAAGGCGACGGCCAGGGGCGTGCTGCGCGACGGCCAGGGATAGGGGGCGACCACAAGTCCGGCGACGGGCATGTCCAGCCGCATGGGAGCGTGAAAGGACGACATCCGGACCACGACCTGGTTGTCGCCCGGTCGCCACAGGGTTTCGGCGATGGGGAAGGCGGCCTCGTATCGTCCCGGCTTCTCCTCGGCGGGCGAGCCGCCGGGACGGCCGTTCGCGCCCAGCCTGCGGCCGTTGAACCAGACCTCGGAGGAGGCGACGCCGACGACATAGAAGGCCAAGGGGGCGTCGCCGTCGGGGCGGCGCACGGCGGCGCGAAGCCACAGCGCCTTCCCCTGGGGATCGACGGCGCCTTCGACCGGGCGACAGTCATGCAGAACGGGCGCCGCCGCGCCCGCTTCGCCGCGACACGCCTCCCAGGCGTCCTGCGCCAGCAAGGTCGTCGGGAACGCGGTCCAGAGAATCGCGATGAGAAGAATCCGCCACATGGCCGACAGCCTAGCGCCATTCGCGGTGAAGCACTGCTGTTCGCCGATCCAGGGCGACCGTTGACCGAAGCCTGCGCCGCAGGGCCGAAAAGCCTGCTTTAACCGGGGTCATGACACACGCAATCCTGAACCGCCGCTCCATGCTCTCCGCCGCCGGCCTCGCGCTGCCCGGCATGGCCCTTCTTTCCGGAACAGCCCGCGCCCAGAACCAGGCTCAGGCCCAGGCTCAGGTCGAGGCCGGACCCTTCCGCTTCACCTCCGGCGACGGCCAGGAGACGGACGCCGAACGCGGCTTCTTCGAGGTTCCCGAGGATCGCCGCATTCCCGGCTCGCGCCGCATTCGCCTGGGCTATGTGCGCTTCCCCTCGACCTCGCCCAACCCGGGGCCGCCCATCGTCTATCTGGCCGGGGGACCGGGCGGGTCGGGCGTTCGCACCGCCATGGGGCCGCGCTTCCCGATCTTCATGGCCCTGAGGGCCGTGGCCGACGTCATCGCCTTCGATCAGCGCGGGACCGGCCTGTCGTCCCATATTCCGGACCGCCCGACCTCCACGCCCTTCCCGGCCCTGACCCGCGCGGGCATGACCGCCTGGTATCGCGAGGAGATGCAGAAGGCCTGGGTCGACTGGACCCGCGCGGGCGTCGCCATGACCGGCTACAACACCGAACAGAACGCCGACGACATCGAGGATCTGCGCCGCCATCTGGGCGCCGAGAAGATCAGCCTGTGGGGCATCAGCTACGGCACCCACCTGGCCCTGTCGGTGCTGAGGCGACACCCTGGTTCGATCGACCGCGTCGCCCTGGCCAGCCTGGAAGGCCAGGACCAGACGGTGAAGCGGCCCGCCCATATCGACATGTTCCTGGACCGCGTGGATCGCCTGATGGGGACGGACCCCGCCGTGCGCGCCGCGATCCCGAACATGCCGGCCCTGATGCGGCGCGTGCATGAGCGGCTGGAGGCCGATCCGGCGACGGTGACCATGCCGGGCGAAAACGGCCCGGTCGACGTCCGGATGGGCGGCTTCGGGGTTCAGCTCATGGCCTCCGCCCTGGTCGCCAACCCGCCGCAGCTGTCCATGCTGCCGCGCATCTACCTGGCGCTCGACGCCGGGAAGACCGACGTCCTGGCGTCGCTTTTCCCGCCGCCCCACCGCTATTTCAGCATCACCGGCATGCCCGAGGCGATGGACTTGGCCTCCGGGATCTCGCCCGAACGCCTGGCCCTGATCGAGAAGGAGGCGAAGACGTCCGTGCTGGGCGACGCCTTCAACATGCCAATGCCGCACCTGCTGGGCGCGATCCCGGGCGTGGACCTGGGCGCGGCCTTCCGGGCGCCGATGCGCATCGAGACCCCGGCGCTTCTGGTCGCCGGCTCCCTCGACGGGCGCACCCCGCTGGAGGAGCAGGCCGAGGTGATCGCCCAGTTCCGGAACAAGGCCCAGGTGCGGGTCGAGAACGCCGGCCACAACGTCTTCGAGGCCCATCCCGAGGTGCAGACCCTGCTGACGCGCTTCTTCCAGGGCCAGGCGGCATCCGACGTCGACCTGACCCTGCCGCCCCCGCGCTTCGCCCTCGAATGAGGCGGGTCGCAGCTCTTCCGTATTGACGTCTGAGAATTAACAATGATGTTGGTTGTGTCTCAGAATTGGGAGATTTCAGACAGGGAGAGCAGTGATGTTGCGTACATTTTCCTGCGTCGTCGCGGCCTTGGCGTCGGCGGTCATCGTAACGCCCGCAGTATCCCAGAGTTTTACGCCGAGCAGCGGATCGGCTTCGTTTTCCGGATGGATCACGGAGTTCCCAGTGACCTGCAACCTCTCGGGCGTGGCGGCGCTTGGAGCTACGACGGCGACCGTATCCTCCAAGACCCTCTTTCCCGGAAATCCGCAGTGCGGAAGCGCGATTATCCCTTATGGGGCGTGGAGCGCGGCCGTGATTCCGGGGTCGTGGACGACGGTCACCCTGACCATCGGACGTCAGGACATCCTGCGTCGCTGCTACGGCTCAATCACAGCCGCATGGGATGATGCGACCAGCACCGCCAGCTTCGTCAGCGCCGCCTTGCCGGCCAGCAGCGGCCCGCCCTGCGTGGTGACCGGCGAGGTGGTCGTTCCGGGCGTCAATATCCTCTAGGCGTCGGCCCGCTCTTTTCGAAGAGCGGGCCTGCGTCCGCTCAGGGCCGGCGCGCGATCGTCCAGTCGCCGTCGCGTCGGCCGGGGACCAGCCGCCACTCGGGCTTGAGCGTCAGCGTCCAGCCGTCGCCCTTCAGGCCGTCGTCCGTCGGCGTCGTCCCGGCGTAGGCGACGGACAGGCGCGACCAGTCGGTCGACAGCAGGCCGTCCTTCTCGACCTCCAGCACGCCCCAGGCCGCCGCGGCGCGGATTAGGCCGTAGACCGAGCCTTCCGGGGGCAGGGGCGTCACCCTGTTGGGATCGAAGCTGAAGTTGGCCCCGGAAACCGGCGCGACCAGCACCGGCCCGTCGATCAGACCTGTCCTCAAAGCCGCCGTGCGGGTCGCCTGTTCGCGCGCGCGGGCGGCCTCCTCGGCACGGACCGTCTCCGCCTGATGACGCCTTCCGCTCTCCGCGAAGGCCGCGTCGTCCGAAGACGGCGCCACGCCCACGGCCCGGGCCAGCATCCCGGCCAGGCCCTCGCGCCGGTCCCAGGTCTTCCTCCAGTCCGGCGACGCCTCGTCCAGCAGCACGCCATAGGCCGGGCCGGTGTAATAGGCGAAGGACCGGGCGTATTCGCGGACCCTGTCTCCCTTCCGCAGATGCTCCGCCAGATGCGGGATCATGGCCTCGTCGCGCGACAGGCGCCGACCGGCGTATTCCGCCAGACCCTCGTGCCGCTCCATGGCGTCCTCGGCCGCCTGCGCCTCGGGAAAGCGGGCGCGCCGCCAGGCGCGGAAGGTCAGGGCGTCCTCGACCGCGCGGCGCCGCTCACCGGGCTCGGTCGCGGCCAGGGCGGCCGACAGGGCTCGCAGCTCCAGACGCAGCGACAGACGCCCGTCCTCCGTCGCCAACTGCGGCTGGTCGGCGTTCGTCGCCGCCAGGCCGATCTGATCCTGGATGCCGTGCCAGGCCTCGTGCATCAGCAGTATGGACCGCGCGGGCTCCTCCTGCGGCAGGGGCGCGATCAGCATGGTCCAGACCCGGCCGTTCCATCGCACGGCCGTATTGGCGATGGGCACGGCGTCCGGAAGACGCCCCTGGAAGACCGCCCCGGTCCGCTCCAGCGGCGTCTCCAGACCGTCCCTGTCGGCGACGAAACCGCGCGTCGCCGGATCGGCGATCAGCATCGGGCCGCACAGGCTGACGCCCCAGTCCCGCCCGCCGTCCGCCTCGCACAGCGCCCGCGCCTGGTCGAAGACGGCGACGGCCGCGCCGACGTCCGGCCGCGCCTGCGCCGCCGCGCCCCCGACCGAAAACAGCAGCAGGACAGCCCCCGCGCCCGCAGGCGCCCAGACAAGCCGCGACCTCATGATCCTCTCCTCGAAAACACGCGCCCTCCATAAGGCGAAGCTTGAAGCGGCGAGAGTATGGCGACGCCTCTTCTCCTCCCCTGCGCAGCGGGGGAGGGGGACCGCGCGCAGCGTGGTGGAGGGGGCGAGGTTCGGGCGCCGGTGTCCGGGTTCGCCGCCCGCATGCTCCTGCGCGGCGGCAAGTCCGCCGAGGGTTCGTCGACTATTGAACCGGCGGTCGATAATTATCCTGTCTGGGCGACATGAAATCGAACAGCGGCTTGGGCGGCGGTCCCCATCGATTCCTCTTTGGATCGCCGGAACGGAAGCCGAAAAGGACAGCCATCACCACGTTGGCGACGATAAGCAGCCCATGGGCCCAGGCCGGGTTGAAGGGCGGAGGCAGGTTCAAGGCGGACGGGATGAAGCCCGATGCGGCGTAGGAAAGGTTGAGCAGGGCATAGCCCCAGAAAACCCATGAAGGGCTGTCCAGATCATGCGCGCGCCGCACTGTCGCGGACATCTGGATCCCTATGACGACGGCCATGATGGTGGTGACGCCGACAGCAAGCGAGGCAGTCTGTAATAGAGAGGCGTCAGCCAGAGTCTGCTTTTCACCCAGGATCGCGGCGGACAGCGCCTCCTCCAGACGAGCTCCGCCGACATTGGCTCCGAAGAACCACAGCCACCATTCCTGACGTCCCGCCCTGCTGTTCATGAATAATCGCGCCCCCGCTTTTTCCAAGACCATGGGAAACGATAGGCGAGCCTTGAGCAAGGGCTGTTTCGCGTTCAGGCCGTCGGCCGGTACGGGCCCGTTCGCATCTGGATGGGCTCTAAGCCTCCCGTCATTCGGCGGGAGGTTTTCGCTCCCGAGGCCAGAGGGACGAGTCCCAGGTAAAGTCGATGTACAGGACGTTGAAACCAAACATCACGATCGAGCCTGCGCTGAGGAAGAACAGGATCGCCATGGGCAGCAAGGGTTGGGCCTTCTGCCAGTTGAGAGCCGTCCACAGGACATAGGCCAGGAAGGCGAAGCCCACGATGAGCCTGATCGTCAGGCGGCGGATGCGCTGCTCGCGGCTGACCGGCTCCGGCTCCGTCGGCGCCGCCGGTTCGGGGGGCGCGCTAATGCGCCTGACGTCGGGCCTGATCCTCTGCTCCAGGCGGCCGATGCGCTCATTCAGGTCGGCAAGGCGGTCGTCGGAGTTCATGGACATGGCGGGAATGAAGCTAGCAGCCCCGGCGTCCTGAGCGAAAGATCGCTTTCGTTCCGCGGCCGACGAAGGCCTGGCCGAGATCCGCTAGGTCGCGTCGTGCTGATCCAGCGGCGCCTTGTCGTCTGAATCGGGCGCGGCGGGGCGTCGTCTCAGCTGTATGAGGATCGCTCCGATCGCCGATGCGACCAGCCCCAGAAGCCCATAGACGACCAGCGCGGGCCATGGAACGGGACGAAGCTCCAGCCTGTCGATGAGGCTCCTTGGCGGCGGCTCCAGCGGTTCCGCAGGCAATCCGAAGAGGGCGCGGACGGCGTTCGCCGATGCGCCGCCGCGCCGAAAGACGAAGGGGGTCGAGCAGGACGGGATCATGACGGCATAGGCGCCGGCGCCGGGAGACGCCGAGGAATCCTGCTCGCGCAGCGCCATCAGATAGGCCCCGCGAAGCTGGTCCGGCGGCGTGCTGTTCGTCTCCACGTTCCAATCCGCCGTGATGATCGTCGGCGGCGCGCCCAATAGCCTCTCCTCGACCCGCAGGGTCACGCGCGCGGGTTTGAAGGCGCGGCCGGCGTCATCGCCCGTCCCGCTCAATCCCCGGATGACCCGACTGAGGAAGGGGGGCTTGGCGGTTCCTCCGGGTTCGAACGCCGTGACATGACCGATCACGACCGCATCCGCCTCCAGCGCCTTTTCCAGGCGAAGCGGCATGTAGGCGGCGCACGCCTGCGCGGACTGGACCCCAAGAAGGAGGGCGGCTGGCGCGGCGATCAAGGTCAAGGATTTCATTCGCCCCCCACGGTATCGGAACGGTCCCCCGGCGCAGTTCCCCGCAGAGGCGGCCCCGATGGTTGGACGAACCGCGCTTCGCGACCTCATGATCCTCTCCCCGAAAACACGCGCCCTCCATAAGGCGAAGCTTGAAGCGGCGAGAGTATGACGGCCTCTTCTCCTCCCCTGCGCAGCGGGGGAGGGGGACCGCGCGAAGCGGGGTGGAGGGGGCGAGGTTCGGGCGCCGGTGTCCGGGTTCGGGCTAGGCGTCGGCGGGAAGAGGGCAGGCGTCGGCGCCTGTCGTCGCCCCCCTCCACCGCCTGCGGCGGTCCCCCTCCCCCGTGAACGGGGAGGAGTTCAGGTTGCGGCCTTGCGTCCAGCCCGCTCTCTTTCGAGGGCGGGTTTCTTCGACCTTCAGTCCTGCAGGCGGACCGCCATAAGGCCGCAGCCGCTCATGGGGCTGACTCCTGCCGGCAGGCCTTCGGCGTACACATGCACGCTGTGCATGTAGGTTCTGCCGGACTTGACGGTGCAGGCCTCTCTCCTGATCTCCACGACGACGGGCTGCGGGCGCCCGTTCACCGGCGTTTCGCCGCTGAGAAGGACCAGGTTCGAAGGCGCATCGGCCGGTCGGCCGTTGTCGGTCAGCGTGAACCGGCTCTGGCCGGATCCGTCGCTCCAGGCGAGCCGAGCGTCGTATTCCTCGGAATGGGTCGGGCGGATGCTGATGGTCCAGTTTTCGCCGCCGCCCTGAAAATCGGGGATTGAGAGCGGTCGACCGGCGTGTGGTTCGGCGCCTGGCGTCGGGGCCGCCGCGCAACCGGCCAGGGCGGCGGCTGCGGCCAGGGCTGACAAGATGCGCACGCCGACCTCCTCAAGCTATGTCGGAAGGAAGGCACGATCCCTGGCACCTGGCAAATCCCATGCGACCCGCCGCCTTCTTCGGCGAGCGGATTTTCGGCGTCTCAAGACGACGAGTCAGGGCCCCAAGTCAGGGCGGCGACACAGGGGACAGCATCCGTTCGAAAAAGACCTCGGCGTAGGGGTCGTCGTTGAAGCGGTCGATCTCGGTCCAGCCCAGCCGGCGATAGAGACGCACAGCGCCGGGCAGGGCGCGGTTGGTGTCCAGGCGCAGCCGGACGACGGACAGGGCGCGCGCCGCCGCCTCGGCCTCGGTCATCAGGCGGCCGGCCAGGCCCGCGCCCCGGGCGGCGGGTGCGACCCACAGGCGCTTGATCTCCGCCGTCTCCCCGCCGTCGCCCTTCACGCCGACGCAGCCGATCGGCAGGCCGTCGGAAAAGGCGACCAGGAAGGCCCCCAGGGGCGGCGTCATCTGCTGCGGCGCCGGGTCGTGCGACTGTTCGACGGCGAAGCCTCCGGGGAAGCTGGCGTCCAACTCCTCGTAATAGCGGCCCAGGCACCAGAGCGCGGCCTCGGAACGCGGGTCCTCCTGCCGGACCTCGATCCGGTCGCCGATCAGGGCCGTGGCGATCAGGTCGAAGGCGGCCAGAAGCGCCTGGGGATCGCCGAACCGCGCCAGCAGGGTCCGCGCCCGTTCGTCGGACAGGGCCTCATAGGCGGCGAATTCCCGCTCGCCCGCCGGGGTCAGGGAGAGCCGACGGCGGCGCGCGTCCTCGGCGGCGGGGGTCACGGCGACCAGGTCCTCGTCCTCCAGCCCCCGTAGCAGCCGGCTGGCCAGGCCGCTGTCGAGCCGCAGATAGTCGCGCACCTGCGCCAGCTCGTTCCGACCCTGGCCCACGGCGTTCAGAACCCGCGCCGCGCCCAGCGGCCGTCCCCGTCCGAGAAAGGAATGGTCCAGGGCGCCGACCTCGGCCGTGACGGCGCGCGCGAACCGGCGGAAACGGGCGATGTCGTCGATCATTGTCTGACTTTAGTCAGATAATAAATCGGCATGCAAGACGGCGAAGGCTCATTCTTCTCCTGCGCAGCGGAGCGGGGGTTTGGGACGGGCTTCTTCTCCTCCCCCGTAAACGGGGGAGGAGTTCGGGGCGGTGTTTCTTCTCCTCCCCTGCGAAGCGGGGGAGGGGGACCGCGCGAAGCGTGGTGGTGGGGGCGAGGGTCGGGCGGCGGTTTCCAGGTTCGGGCAGACTATCGGCGGCGACCCGCCGACCGTCGAACCCTTAGCCGCCTTTGCAGCCGACCGGTTTCCGGCCTGGACGCCCAGGTCCGTTTCCGGCGCCGACGCTCAGGGCCGAAATCGACCCGTTGCAGACACTGGTGTGTCAGTGGACGCTGAGATCAATCGCTTCTACAAGGCAATCCATGCCCACCATGTTGGTGACGCGGTTGCTTCGCGGACTCATAGCATTCGTGTTGATTTCCGCGCTCTACGGGCTGGCTTCATACATCGCCTTGGTGAGCTTTGTGGTCTGGGCTATCGGTCCCGGCCCGAGCAGTAGGGCCGGTTCCGATGGCTTGTTGTGGCTCTTGGTCATAGGCTTGGGGCTTGGCTTCATAGTCTGCCAGATCGTTGGACTGAAGGTGGCGACCCGAAAGCGATGAGCGACGGCTTGATGTCCGCTCCCCACCCTAAGCGAACTTCGCTTCGCAACCCGCTGCGGACCTTCGCGGCGTCCGTCTGCGCTCCAGCAGGGTCACAGACAGCTAGTCGACAACGGGCGATGGGAAGTAGGTGAAGCGGGCCGATTGTCCTGATGCGGTCGAAAAGCTGACCTCGTAGGTCTCCGCATCCACCCCAATCGTGACCCCTTCGTGAGTCATGCGACGCAAGGCGTCCAGGCGGGGTGCGTCTGCAGCTTGGCATTGATCCTGCGGCGCCCGGCCCGCGTATGTGGCGTCGCTGACCAGCAGTTCCCGCTTCGAATCCCATCGACCCGCATCCGCGCAGCCAAGGCGTAGTTCGTAGGCGGTGGGCGTGAGATCGGTTGTCTCGATGTTGTCGAGCCAAAGCTCCACGCTAGACCCGGTGACGTCTTGGCCGTTGATCTCTGTCGGAAACCAGTGGCCGGGCAAGCCGTAGTCGCCCTCGTCTGCACAGCTCACCAAGGCCAGCATGGCTAGTGCGCACCCAGCCCTGAGTGACGTCTGACAGCGTGAGAAAGTTGCATTGGCCATGCCTAAACTGAGCATTGTCCGTGTCCGCTTTCCACCCTCTCGGGCTTTCACACCTTCCGCTAAGAAGAACAGATGACTGAAAGCCAGCTCGCGGGGTCGAATGCAACGCTCGTCAGGGACTGGCTGACGGCGCGGTCCATCGCGCGAGGACTTCCGGCGCCGGTCGATGACAGCGGAGGATGGCGCGTGGAGACGGGGTCGCCGAAGGAGGTGCGCCGCTATGTCTTCGCCGAAGCGGCGGGCGGTCTGGAGGAGATCGGGCGGTCTGTCGGCGAGCCCGGGATACTTCTCAAACTGTTCGGCTCGGAAAGGGCGATGCGTTCAGCGCTTCCACCCAGGTGGCAGGTCCGGTCCGAAGGCCATTTCATGATCTTGTCGGGCGACATGGGTCCGGTCCCCGCATTGCCTTCGGGGTATGAGGCGATCGTCGTTGCAAACGGCGACGTCGTGGAGGCCAAGGTCCGCACCATGGACGGAGCGACGGTCGCCAGCGGCTTTGCCGCGGAGGCCGGCGACTGTTTTGTCTATGACCGGGTCTCCACCGATGAGGCGCATAGGCGCCGAGGGCTTGGGAGGGCGATCATGAAAATGCTCGGCGCCGCCCGCACGTCGCCTGGCGCTCGCCAAGCCTTGGTCGCGACGGCTCAGGGGCGCAGCCTTTACGAGACCATGGGGTGGACGTTCCTGTCTCCCTGGACGACCGCTTTCATCCCGGAAGCCTAGGCCCGCTTTCGGCGCTGAGGCCCAGGACTGGAAACGACCCTTGCGAACATTCCTCGTGTGATGGGAGTGTCATCTGATGACGCGCACGATTGCATCTCTTGGCCTTGTAGCCGCCATGACGGCATGCTCGCCGGAAAGCACCCCGCCGCCTATAATTCGGGATGGCGCATCCGTTCAGAGCACCTGCTCGCCTTCCTCGCTTCCCGAGAGCGAGATCCGCGGAACCCGCGTGGCCCCAATCGTCACGGATACTGGCTACGAACAGTTTCATGCAGACTGGAGCTATACGCGCCGCGACGGATGGGGGTCGTCTTGGTCTGGAGCATATAGGCTTTGCGGCGCTTCCATCTGCGTCCAGATCGACGGTGAGGCTGAGCGATGTCGCGCCCTTCGGAGGGTGGCGAAAGCCCGATATGTCGATCCCTCAGGTCAAGTGCTCGTATTCGAACCAACGCCAGACTGAGCCTGAGTTTGTTGAAACGGCAAGCTTCCCTGTCGATGGAAAGGGCAAGGGCTGGGCTCTTCTTCGTTGCGATGTTGGCGCAGGCAAGGTGACGACCGCGTGCGAGCTGACCGATGAATCCGCCCCCGGATCGCGGTTCGGCGTCTGGGCGATCAGAGCTCTCTTGACCGGAACGCTTGTAACCAAAGGAGAGGACCCAATGCCGGGCGACCAGTATTACGCCATTGCCCGGTGGGAGGTTCAGTAAAACTCAGGTTCGGGAGACCGGGTGTCCGCTTTTCACCCATTTCAGACCCTTGGCGTGTCCGCTATTCGGCACGAAGGGCGAGGTTCCGCCGCCGTCAGTTGCCGGGCGAAGTAGCGAGAGACCAAGCCTCCAACGCCTTCGGTTCCACAAGATCGTTCACTGGCGTCGTGGTCCAGATGGTCTCATTGGTGGGACGATCAGCGCCTGAATAGACGACGAAGTAGCCTTCCGCATCCTCACGCAGGGCATCGAATCCCGGCGTCATTCCACATAGATAGCCAGTGTGCCGAATTGTAATCCTGCGCTGTACCTTCGGCCCCTTAAGTTGCAGGACCGGGATCAGGACAGCCCGTCGTCCGAATAGCTGAGGGGCTATCCGGATGGCTCCCTGCTCGGCGACCCTGGCAATGAAGACTGTCGTTGCGCCTTCCCAAGCTTCTCGTTGGCCAGCCAAGATTCTCTCTGCAAATTGCGCCTCTATCTGATCTGACGTGAACCATGGAGGCGGCGGCGGAGGCGGCGAACAGGCCGACGCCGAGCCGCTCGGACAAGCCGATGCAACGAGCGTGAATAAGCCGCCGAACAACAGCAATGTCTTCATGGAGAATATCCGATTCCGAACGTTGGATCTGCACGCCTGATGCGATGCTGTATTCGTCTCTCACCATTATCAAGACGTCGAGCCGTCTACTGCGGTTCGTCGTGGGTTCAGGTCCGCTTTCCAACCAGAAGGCGAAGGCCCGCTTCCGGCGCCTAGGGCGTCGCTTCTTGGCGGAACTCGGGATTGAGCGCCAGGAAGCTGCGGTAGTTGTCCTGCTCCCAAGCGGCCAGTGCGGCGACGTGCGTCGGCGGTATGGTCACCATTGCGCGACAGCCGGGACTCTGGCCCGTAAGTCTGAATGTCAGGGCCCGCCTGCGCTGCTGCAGAGGAACAAGGAAGGTCGCCCGGGTGGCCAGTTCCGGATCCGGGTCCAACCCCGGCGGGCCGCTGCCGTTGCTGACGGAGATCCGCTCATAGCTGATGTCTCCGTCGACAGATTCGAGCGCAAGGTGTTTCCGATCACGGCAATCGAACAATTCGACCTCTAACGCGAAGCCCTCATCATCTGGGTTCGGCGGATCCGCATCGCAGCGAGCCGTCCAGATCGAGGCTTCGACACGGTTTCCCGCCTCTCCGATCGCTACTATAGTGGGGGCGGTAGCGCTTATACCACAGTTTACATCGCCCCGCCTTACCTTGAGCGGCACGCCCAAGTAGATGTCGCCCTCGTAAGTCGGATGGAGCGCCTCAAGCTTGGGGACGTCATCCGGCGCGTCGCATGAAGCGACCAGCAGGCCCCCGATGAGGACGGCGAGAAAGGCGCGTGTGGACCATTCCATAGAGGGTCAGCTTGTCGGAAACTCGGACCTTGGTCCAGCGGCGCGCGGTCGCGATGTCCGCCTTCCCAGCCTTGAGCGAACTTCGGCTCACGACCCATTGCGGACCTTCCGGCGCTAAGCTGGAGACGCATCCTGTATCCGGGGCGGGGGTCAGGCCCAATCTTGACGATCAGGGTCGGGCGCAACCTAATGCGGGACAAGGTTTCGAAGGTTGTGGACTAGATGCGCCCCCCGGTTCGGTTTCAGACGGCACGGCTTGAACTGCGTCCGGTCGAGGCGACCGACGCTCCCGCTATCTTCAGCACCTACGCAGGGCAGGTCGCCCCGACGCGTTTCATGAATTTTGTTCGACACGCCGGAGTCGCAGATTCAGAGGCGTTTGCGCGCCGCTGCGTCGATGCCTGGGCCTCAGGCCAAGCGTTTCCGTGGGCGGTCACCCACAGGGCTTTGGGTCAGTTCATGGGCGTCGTCGAGCTTCGGGCGAGCCCCCCAAAGGCTGAATTGGGCTACATCTTCGGAGACGCTTTCTGGGGGCAGGGCTTCGCCTCCGAGGCCGCGTCAGCCGTAGTCGACTGGACGATGACGCAGGATTCGATCTTCCGCATCTGGGCGACTTGCCATCCAGATAATGCCGGGTCGGCGGGCGTGCTCAGAAACCTAGGTCTGACGTACGAGGCGACCTTGGCCAACTGGGAAGAACGACCCCAACTCGGAGAACGAGCCGGTGCGAGCGACGTCTATGCGTGGGTCCGCTAGGCGCGATTAAGGTTTCTTCGAAAGGCGGGCTTTCGTGGTTTCAGGGATGGGGGGAGGCCAACTTCTGCTTTCGACCTGATGTCGTCAGACCCATCGCCTCTTATGAACCGGTCGATCCCGCTTCTCATTCCGCCGCAGTTTCGGCTACCATTCCTCATCTATCGGGGAAATCATGACAGACCAGTTGCAGCAAGGCAGGGAAGTCGCATCTGACGTCAGGAAGCCCGCAGCGCCGACCAGCGTCCCGGTTATTCGATCAGGGGGATTTCAGCTTGCCAAACGGCTGACTGAGTTTTTCTCCGTCGTCACCGTCGCATCGTTTGCCGTGTCAATATTCGCAAATCAGGCGGTGTTTGATCGTTGGGGTCTGAACTTCCTCCAACTCGCAACGGTCACTGACGTCGTAATGTCGGGTCTATCGCTTCTCTTCTTTGCCATTCCCTTGGCAATGGCGCTGCTGGCCGCCTGGGTCATCGGAGGCCTTAGAGGGCGGTTGCGTTGGTTTGGCCGGATTGCGCTCATCATCGCCGCCCTTGTTTTCGCCCTGGGCCTCTGGGGACTATCCCAAGGCGAAGCCGACCAAGGCGCAGCGGCCGCAGTGTCCTCGAGCGGCTTCGTGCTGGTTGGTCTGCTCGGTCAACCCGCTCTGCGTTTTCATAGAAAAAGGAGCCTGCGCGCCGGCATCGCAGCCATCGCCGCCGCCATCCTCGCCGCCGTCACCTTGGGCCAGACAGTCGCCTACACCGTGAAGAGGTATGAGGTGCGCGGCTATTCTGCCGACGCCCAGCTCTATCTTCAGCCCGCGATCCCTTCTTGCAAGGGTCGCGCGCTGTGGGTTGGTGAGCGTGCCGTAGTGCTCGACTGCAGCGAACGAAGCGGCCCCCGCAATATCAGCGTCATCTTTGGACAACAGGATCATCTCTACAGAGCTGTGGCGCCGCAACGGGATGGGGAAGTCCGCTAACCACCCCTAGCCGCCCAAGGCCATGTCTGTTCTTCGGCCTCAAGGTCGCGGCGCCGTTTCGCGTTGACGCGGCGGGGCGGGCTCGGAAGATGCGTCGTTCAAGGACGGTCTGCGGGCCGCTGGGGGAGCCTGGACATGGAGCTGATCAGTCTTCCGGCGTCGCCGTTCGCGGCGCGGGTTCGCATCGCGGTCTACGCCAAGGGGCTGCCGGTCGACATCGTCCCGCCGCCTGCGGACTGGCGCGAAAGCCGAGCGTTCCGGGATTTCAGCCCCGCCGGCCGTGTTCCCGTCCTGCTCGACGAGGGCGGGGCCCTTTGGGAGTCCGCGGTCCTGGTCGAGTATCTGGAGGAGCGCTTTCCCGATCCGCCGCTGACGCCGGTCGACGTGCTTGATCGGGCGACCGCCCGGCTGTTGGTTCAGTGCGTCGATCTCTATCTGACGCCGCCCCTCGTGGCGCTCGCCGATCCCCGCACCGACGGCGCGGGCGCGCGGCGCGCGGTGGAGGACGCCCTGAACAGCGTCATGATGATCGACCGGCTTCTGACCGGGCCGCGATACGCGCTTTGCGACGAACTCTCGATCGCCGACTGCGCCCTGGCGCCCGCCCTGTTCGCGGTCGGCGTGACGGGCGAGCGCATCGGCCTGGACCTGCTCGAACCGGGTTCGACCCTCCACGCCTACGCCCGCATGTCGCGACAGGACCCGCACATCGGCCGCGTGATCGATGAAATGGAGGAGGGGCTGCGGCTTCTGACCCGGACCGCCTAGCCCGGCTCAGGGGCGGATCGCAGCAGGGCGTCCAGTTCGCGGATCAGGGCGCCCGTGCGGCCGCCGCCGGGCGGGGCGGGCGGATAGCGGCGGAGGACCGCGATCACCGACGGCGCGGCGGCGCGGCGCGCGCGGTCCAGGGCGGCGGACGCGACGGCCGGATCGTCTGCGGCTTCCTGCTCCAGGGCGCGGGCGGCATGGGCGGCGGCGCCCAGGACGTGCTTGACCTGGGCGGCCTGGGGCAGGGGATGCAGAAAGCCCGCGGCGGCCGCCGCCATGGCCGCCCGCGCGGCTTCCGACGCGGCGGACAAGCCGTCGTCGCGCGCCGCGATCGCCGCCCCTTGCGCGGCCCATGCGGCGTCGCGCAGGGCCTTGCTGCGAGGCGCGCCCGCCGCGAAGGCCTCGGCGGCGTCCAGCGCCGCGCGCGGACGCAGGTCGCTGGGGCGGTCGCGCTCGAAGACCGCCAGGACAGGCCGGGCGCAGGCGGCCGCATAGCGCGCCGTCTCGCGCAGCTCGGCCATGCTCAGGGCGAAGGGTTCGGGGGCGCTCATGCCGACGGTTCTAGCAGTTTCGGTCCCATCTGGATCATGAGCAAAGCTTAAGCTGCGCTCCGACCCTGAATCTGGGATGCGTCGTCGCGAAACGAACGGGGAAGGCCATGTCCATGAAATCCTGGGTGAAGCTTCTGGCGGCGATGGGTCTGGGGGCGATCGCGTCTCAGGCCCAGGCCCAGGCTCAGGCTCAGGCCCAGGCCGCAGCGCAGAATCCGCAGCCCGCCCCGCCGTCGGCCGAGGGCCTGGCCCAGGCCGGAGCGGCGCTGAAGGTCGGGCCGGACGGGCTTTCCGGGCCGGGGGCGGAGATCCTGGCCCAGGCCGTAGCCGCCAGCCGCTACGTCATGGTCGGCGAAAGCCATCACTCGCGGGAGATTCCCGCCTTCACGGCTCAGGTCTGCCGGCTGATGGCGCCGGGCGGCCTGACGGCCATGGCGGTCGAGATGGGGCCGGAGGCCGCCAGGGCGATCGACGCCGACATGCGCGCGCCGGATCGAGATCAGAGGATCGCCGACTTCGCGCGCGGCCATCCCGACGCCCTGATCTTCTTCAACAGTCCCGACGAGGCCCGGATGGCGGCGGACTGCGCAGCGGCGGCCGGCCCTGACTTCGCGCTCTGGGGGCTGGACCAGGAGTTCCTGGGGGCCAGCGGCCACCTGCTGGAGCAGATGCTGGCGGCCGGTCCCGGTCCGGTCGCCCGCGCCGCGATCCAGGCCCTGTCGGAACAGGAACGGGAGGCGACGCGCGAGGCCCTGGAATCCGGCTCGCCCGGCGACCTGCTGCTGTTCACGGTGACGGACGAGACCCTGGAGCGGACCCGGGCGGCCGTCGCTCGCGACGGAGGAGACAGGGTCGGCGAACTGTTCGAGGCCCTGGCCGAGACCCACGCCATCTACCAGGCGTCGCAGAAGGGGCAGGGCGATCCCAACGGGCGCCGCGCGCGACTGATGAAGCGGACCCTGGCGGGTCGTCTGGCCGAAAACCCGGGGGCGCGGGTCCTGATGAAGTTCGGCGGCTGGCATCTGTACAAGAGTCTCAACCCGCTGGATCAGCGCGATCTCGGCGCCTTCGTGGCCGAGCGCGCCGACGGCGAGGGCGTGAATGCGCTTCACGTGGTCGTTTTGGGAACGCGCGGCTCGGAGGCCGGCTACAACGGCGTCGGGCGACCCGCCGTCGTCCGCACCTTCGACGCCCTGACCGAGGAGGGCGAGGACTGGCGCAAGGAGGTCGCGCTGGCGCGTCCCGCCGACATGGCGGCCGAGGACTGGTTCCTGGTGGACCTGCGTCGCCTGCGTGGTCCGGCCGCAGCCAATTATACGCCGGAGTGGCGACGTCTGGCGCTCGGCTACGACATCGCGATCCTGGCCCCGACCCTCAGCGCGACCCGCTTCCTCGGGGCGCGAGAGGCCGCCGCGCCCTAGGGGCGGCGTTTCTGCAAGGCGCTGGATCGGGGGCGCGGGTCGGCGTAGGTGCGGGGCATGCTCGAACTCGCCCCTGAAATCATCGCCCTGCTGTTCCTGGCCGCGGTCGCGGCGGGCTTCGTCGACGCCATCGCCGGGGGCGGGGGACTGATCACCGTGCCGGCTCTGCTGGCCGCCGGGGTCAGCCCCGTGGCGGCCATCGCCACCAACAAGATCCAGGGCAGTTGCGGCACGGCGGCGGCGACCTGGACCTTCTGGCGCAAGGGACGGATCGACTTCGCCCTGCTGAAGTGGCCGCTGATCGCCACGGTGGTCGGGGCGGCCCTGGGCGCCGTGACGGTCATGTTCGTGGACACGACCTGGCTGATGGTCCTGCTGCCGCTGCTGCTGGCGGCCATCGCCGTCTATTTCCTGGTCGGGCCGAAGGCGAGCGACGAGGACGTCCACGCCCGGCTGACGCCCTTCGCCTTCGGGGCCGTGGCCGGGGGGATCGGCTTCTACGACGGCTTCTTCGGCCCCGGCGCCGGCTCCTTCTTCGCCCTGGCCCTGGTCACCCTGCTGGGCATGGGCCTGACCCGCGCCACGGCCCACACCAAGGCGCTGAACCTGGCCAGCAACCTGGTCTCGGTCGCGGTCTTCGCCGTCGGCGGCCAGGTGCTGTGGGCCGTCGGCCTGTCGATGGCGGTCGGCCAGGTGATCGGCGGCTGGCTGGGCTCCCACGCGGCCATGCGCTTCGGCCCGCGCCTGATCCGGCCCCTGCTGGTCGTCATCTGCCTGGCCATGGTGGTCAAGCTGCTGTCCGACCCGACCAACCCCCTGCGGGTCTGGCTGGCCGGCTTCTTCTGACCAAGGGCGAAGGGCGTCTTCAGCCGGCCGCCTCGCCCTCCTCGACGGCCTGGACCAGGTCCTCGTCGGGGATGAATTCCAGGACTTCCATCACCCTGGCCTCCTGGGCGGGAATGACGACGGTTTCGATCTTGGCGATCTTGATGACCCCCAAGCGCTCAAGCATGACGGGGTGACCGGCGATGAGCTGTTCGGCCAGGGTCTCCATCGTCTGGTCCAGGATGCGGGCCACCTCCGTCTCGGGCAGGCCGGAACGGATCGTCACCCGCTCGATCAGCTCGGCGTGGGTCAGGGGGAGATCGGTCTCGGCCTCGGCCTCCGCGACCAGTTCCTCGATGGCGCGAGGGCGCCAGTTGATGGCCGCCTCCCCGCCGCCGACGATGTCGGTGAAGCCGTCGGGCATGTCGTAGGGCGGGGCGGAACCGGGATCGGCCTTGAACTTGGGGCTCATGACAGGGCCTCCGTGACTCTGCGCCTCTGGGCGACGTCCTGAAGATCCCAGGACGCGCTCCAAGAATAGCCTATCAGCAGGGGTCTGCCCAAGGGCTTGTCGTCGGCGCCGACGGCGCTGGCCAGATCGCGCATCAGGGTCTGGGCCGAGGCGGCGTCGATCAGCCGCCTCAGCATCTCGCGTTCATAGGGGGTGAAGGCGTCCCCGGCCTGGTCCAGCCGGTCCTTCAGCTCCGCCCTGACCCTGGCGGGGTTTTCGGGGCAGGCGCCCAGCTTGGCCCAGGCGTAGCCGCCGATGTCGAAATTGGCGTAGGCGCGGCATCGGGCCACGCCCAGATGGTCGTAGACCACGGCGGCGTTCCGCAGGGCGGTCCGCGTCAGGCGCTGGCCCTGAAGCAGGCTCTCCAGCACCAGCAACTCGAAATGGACGGTCAGGGCCCCGGCCTGATCGCGCAGGAAACGCTGGGCCATGCGGGTCTGGCCGTCGTCGACATAGAGCAGCAGGCCGCCGATCGTGTCGTCGGCCAGGACCTCGTCCGCCATGAACCAGCCGACGCGGGTCCCCTGCGCCAGCGGCAGGTCGGCCGCCAGCAGGCGGGCCGCCTCCACGACCTCCGCCTCGCTCCTGTTCAGAAAGACGGCCGCCGTCTGCTCGCCCTCGACCTCGATAGGGCGAGAGCCGAAGTCCGGCGTCCAGGGCCACAGAGAGCGGATAAGGGTCATGGCGTGACGGGGGCGGTTGCAGGAGGGGTCATTCTATTTGTCGAACATCGTTCGTCAATCGAGGGCTGCTTCTCCTACCCTGCGCAGCGGGGGAGGAGTTCGGGTGACGGTCCTGAGAGAGTTTCACGTATTATTGTTTTGCGAATCTATGCCGTCGCCTGCCTCCCTTCGCGTGGAGGTTGTCTCCAAGGGAGGGTGAAATGAGCGGTTCCATTATTCGCAGGCTGGCGCTGGGCGCCGTGGTCCTGGCTGCGGCGGGTCTGACGGCGGCCGTCACGCCGGGCGCGTCCCCGGCCGAGGCCCAGGGCCTGTCCCAGTACGACATGTGCATGCTGAACGCCTATTACGACTGCTACCCTCGGGATTCCTCGGGCCAGCCCCGGCCGCCGAACCTGGGCGACATGGACGAGGCGGCTGCGTTCGAGCAATGCGTGGCGGCCAGCTATCCCCGCTGTGCGGGACTGCCCGGCGATCCCAACTGATCGGGGCGCCAGACAGGGGACGGCGGCTCCGACCGGGGCCGCCGTTTCCGTTTGATAGCCGTCGCTTGTCGAGGGGCGCGGTCGGCGCCTAGGCTGGGCCGCCGGAGGAGGGCGGGGCGATGAAGATCGGTTCCAGGCTGTTCATGCTGAAGCTGCTGTTGCTCGGGACGCTCGCCGCGACCCAGGCCCAGGCCGGCAATCAGGCCCAGAACAAGGCCCAGAACCAGGGCAGCGCCCTGGAGGAGGCGCGCGCACAGGGCGGAATTTTCGCCGAAACCCAGCGGCCGAGCCGAACCGAGGCCCTTGAACAGAGGCCGCCCTTCGGCGGCGTCAGCCTGTACGCCTATCTGTCGCGCGCATGGTCGGTGAACAGCTTCTACACGGTGTTCCGAGGGCAGGGGGCGGAGCAGACCTGGTTCTGGGTCGTGAAGCGCATCAGCTGGGCGCCGGGCGGGACGCGGACCGTGGTCTGGGCGGATTCGCGATCATGTCCGGCGGTCGAGAAGACGCTGACGGCGATGGAGAATATGCCCCCGGTCCGGCCCGACGCTCCGCGCCTGGGGACGGAGAGCGCCAACCTGGGCCTCGTCCTGGATGGAACGCGGCATGTCTTCTGGAACAGCTTGGCGCGATCCGGGGACGATGACGCGACCGTGGCCCTGGAGATCGTCGGCAACGTCAACAGCCCGGTCGGCCAATGGTGGAGCGCCGGAGAGGCCGCGCTCGCCGAATGCTGGAGCGAAACCACGCCGTCCTAGGGACCGCCTTCCCGCAGGCGGGGGAGGCGTTTCTTCTCCTCTCCTGCGAAGCGGGGGAGGGGGACCGCGCGCAGCGTGGTGGAGGGGGCGAGGGTTCGGGCGGCGGTGTCCGGTTCGGGTGGAGGCCGGCGGAAGCTGGGCCGACGTCGGCGTCTGTGGTCGCCCCCTCCACCACTTCGTGGTCCCCCTCCCCCGCAGGCGGGGGAGGAGTTTAGGGGGCCTGCTCTCAGCCGTTCCGCTGAGGCGCCCTGATCCCTGTCTCTAGGTCTTGAGGGCCAGGGTGGACAGGTAGGTCGGCAGGCAATGGTCGATCAGGAAGCGCGGCGCCGGGGGTCGATCCTCCTGGAAGCCCGCGATCACGAAGCCCGCCTCGATCTGGCCCGCGACGAGATCGGTCAGGCTGTGGCCGAAGACCAGGGCCTCGCCGCGTTCGACCTTGGCCGCCAGGGCGTCCGGGGCCAGGTCGGTCGCGTCGGCGTAGGGGATCGAATAGACGGGTCGGATCAGGCCCTGCCGGACCAGTTCGGGGTCGCGATCTCCGATGAAGATCGCCGGATTATAGAAGCCGGCCAGCATTCGCCCGCCGGGCTTCAGGACGC
Organism: Brevundimonas faecalis; assembly: GCF_040549405.1. Taxonomy (NCBI): domain Bacteria; kingdom Pseudomonadati; phylum Pseudomonadota; class Alphaproteobacteria; order Caulobacterales; family Caulobacteraceae; genus Brevundimonas; species Brevundimonas faecalis. The sequence continues at coordinate 787,540 of NZ_JBEPTF010000001.1, forward strand.
GGAAGCACTCGCGCCATATCGGCTTCACCTCGGGGACGTAGTGGTTCGATATGGGATGGAAGACGATGTCGAAGGCCTCGTCTTCGAACATGGAGAGGTCGCGCATGTCGCCCTGCGCGACGGTCAGGGAAAGACCGTCGCGGTCCGCGACAAGACGGTCCTGATCGAGCTGCCTGCGCGAGATGTCGAACACGGTGGTTTCGGCGCCGGCCGCGGCCAGGACGGGCGCCTGTTGGCCGCCCGCCGAGGCGAGGCAGAGGATGCGTCGCCCGCGAACATCGCCGAGCCAGTCGTCGGGCAGGGCGCCCGGCGTCAACTGAACGGACCATCGCCCGGCCCTGGCGGCGGCGACGGTCTCCGGAGAAACGGGACGCGACCAGTCGCAGTCCAGGGCGGCCTGTCGATCCCAGGCGGTCTGATTGTGCGCGAGGACGTCGAGCGCGTCGGAGATGAATTCTGGCATGTGGAAAGCTCGGATCAAGGTCCGGCCGGTCTGTCGGCCGGACATCAGGAATGTTCGATCCTGCGAATGACGCAGGGCGCTATTGCGCGGTTCCTGAATGTTTCAGGCGTCTTCGCGCAAACAGTCGACAGTCCTAGATCAAGGCGGCGCTTCCCAGTTTCGATAGGGCCTCTATCACCCGGCGCCTGTCCTGACAACGCGATGCGGCTTGTGCGGCGTCCCTGACTCCTCCCCTGCGGAGCGGCGGAGGAGTCAGGGACGGTTTCGCATTCTGGGAAAACGCGGATATGAAGGAGCGCCGGGGGAGGGCGAGATGTCAGGATTTGAAGCGATATTCGCCTTCTACGCCTTGTTGCTGGGGCTGGCGGTGGCGAACGTCACCTCGGCCTTCGCCAACATGTACAAGGCGCGACGGAAGACGGCTGTCGGCTGGACCACGCCGCTCCTGGGCGTGGTCATCCTGCTCTCGGCCAGCCAGCAGTGGATCGCCCTGTTCCGGGCCCAGGCCGACATCGCCATCGGCCTCAAGGAAATCCTAGCCTGCCTGGGCATGGCCCTACCCTATATCTTCGCCAGCCATACGATGACGCCGCGCGACGGCGAGGTCGCCTCGCTGGAAGACTATTATGTGGACCATCGCCTGGTCCTGGTCTGGGCGCTTCTGACGCCGATCTGCACCAGCGCGATCCTGAACCTCGTCTACACCTCGACGCTGGATCGATGGAGCGTTCAGGTGGTCATGGAGATGCTTCTCTATCAGGGCGTGCGGTTCGCCTGCCTGATCCCCATGCTGATCTGGCCCGCCGCGGCCGTCCAGCGCGCCGGCCTCCTGGCCCTGGCGGCCTACACCGTCTTCCTGATGATCTGAGGGCGGCGCTGATCTTTCCTCCCCGCTTGCGGGGAGGGGGACGATGCGAAGCATGGTGGAGGGGGCGGCGGGACGGTTGGTTTTTGAGGCGCCTGGGACGGCAGGCGTCGGCGACGCCCCCTCCGTCTCGGCCGCTGTGCGGCCGATCCACCTCCCCATGAATGGGGAGGAGAAGAAGCGCCCTCACCCCGCCAGGGCGGCCTTCTTCTCTTCCAGCTCCAGCCAGTCCATTTCGGCGGCTTCGAGGTCGGTGCGGGCCTTTTCGGCGGCCTTCATGGCGCGGTCGAAGGCGGCGGGGTCGCGGGTGTAGAGGCTCTGGTCGGCGAGGACGGCGTCCTGCTTCGCGATCTCGACCGGCAGGGTCTCCATCAGCTTCTCGACCTCTTCCAGACGGCGGGCGTCCTTGTAGGACAGCTTCTTGGAAGTGGCGGGTGGCGAGTGGCGAGTGGCGAGCGCAGGGGCGGACGGCGGCGATCCGAGCTTTTTCTTCTCGTCACTCGCCACTCGTGACTCGTCACTTAGGAAGGTCGGGTTCTGGCGCAGGAAGTCCTGCCAGCCGCCGGGGGTCTCGACGATGTCGCCGCGCCCGTTCATGGCGATGGTCGAGGTGGCCAAGCGGTCGACGAAGTCGCGGTCGTGGGACACCAGGATCAGGGTGCCGTCATAGCCCTCGAGCAGCTCTTCCAGCTTGTCGAGGGTGTCCATGTCCAGGTCGTTGGTCGGTTCGTCGAGGACCAGCATGTTGGCGGGCTTGGCCAGGGCGCGGGCCAGCAGCAGGCGGTTGCGTTCCCCGCCCGACAGGGTCGAGATCGGCTGGCGCAACTGGCTTTCCTGGAACAGGAAGTCCTTGGCGTAGGCGGCGACGTGCTTGGAGAAGCCGCGCACCAGGATGGAGTCGCCGCCCCCCGGCGTCAGGGCGTCCCACAGGGTCATGTCCGACTTCAGCCCCTCGCGCGACTGATCCAGATAGACGGGCTCCAGATTGGCGCCGAGGCGGACGGTCCCTTCGTCGGGCGTCAGTTCGCCCAGCAGGGTCTTGACCAGGGTGGTCTTGCCCGCACCGTTGGGGCCGACGATGGCCAGGCGGTCGCCGCGCATGACGCGGGTGGTCAGGCCCTTGAAGATGGTCCGCTGGCCGAAGACCTTGGACACGCCCTTCAGCTCGGCCACCAGCTTGCCCGAGACGGCGCCGGAATCGACGCCCAGATAGAGGTCGCGCGGGACGTCCTTCATCTTCTCGGCGCGTTCGGCGCGCAGGGCGGCCAGGTTGCGGGCGCGGCCCTCGTTACGGGTGCGGCGGGCGGTGATGGAGCGGTAGAAGGTCTCGGTCTCGCGCTCGATGGTCTTGGTCAGCTTTTCGAGGGCCAGGGCCTCTTCTTCCTGAACCTTGGCGGCCCAGTCGTCGAAGGCGTCGAAACCCTTGTTCAGGGTGCGGACGCGGCGGTTGTCCAGCCAGTGGACGGTGTTCGTGACCTTGTTCAGGAAGGCGCGGTCGTGGCTGACCACCAGGACGGCGAAGCGGGCCTGGACCAGCTCGTTCTCAAGCAGTTCGATGGCCAGGATGTCGAGGTGGTTGGTCGGCTCGTCCAGCAGCAGGACGTCGGGCTCCTCGGCGAAGGCTTTCGCCAGGGCGGCGCGGCGGGTCTCTCCGCCGGACAGGTTCTGCGCGGGCTTTTCCGGGTTGAGGCCGAAGGTGGTCAGCCAGCTCTCGGCGGTCCAGCGCTCGGCCCCGCCCGAGGCGGCGTAGTCCAGCAGGGTGTCGCCAGTGATGTCCGGCTCCTGCGCCACATAGGCGAAGCGGGTCCCGGCCTGGACGGCGCGGTCGCCGCTGTCGGCCTCGACCAGGCCCATGGCCACCTTCATCAGGGTCGACTTGCCGGCCCCGTTGCGGCCGACGACGGCGGCGCGGCTGCGCGGCTCGACCGCCAGGTCGACACCGTCGAACAGCGGGCGCTGACCATCCTGAAGACGGACATCCTTAAGGGCGACGAGGGGGGGACGAGCAGCCATGGGCGGCCATATAGCGACTGACCGCCGGTTCGGCCATCGGCGTTGACCAAGTCGGCGACGCGGGCTGTAGTCCTGCTGAAAAAGGGGAGGCGGGGCGCGCATGGATCTGAACGGTTCGAAACGACACGAGGGGTCGCGCAAGGCGCCGGGCCGGGGGTGGTACGCCCTGGCCGTCCTGCCCGCGATCTGCGGCTTCGCGGTCATGGGCGTCATCCTGTTCACCTCGTTGTCCAAGCTGGACGACGGGCTGGAGCAGATCGTCGTGCCGGGCGCGCGCGAGTTGAAGCTGGAGCCCGGCCGGCACACCGTCTTTCTGGAGTACAACAGCGTCGTGGACGGCCGGGTCTATCGGGTCGATCAGGTGTCCGGCCTGGCCGTTCGGGTCGAGGCGGCGAACGGAGCGCCGGTCGCGGTGCGCGCGCCGACGGGCAGCTCCTACTATACGATGGGCGGCGGCCAGGGCGAGGCGATCAACGTCTTCGACGTCGAACAGGCCGGCGCCTACCGGATTTCAGCCGACTACGACGGGGCGGCGGGACCGCAGACGGTGATCGCCGTGGGGCAGGGCTTCATGGGGGCGCTTTTGGCGTCCGTCTTTGGAGGCCTGGGGGCGGCCTTCCTGGGCGTGTTCCTGGCCTCGGGAGCGGCGCTCTGGGTCTATCTGGCGCGGCGAAGGGTGCGACAAAATTGACGGGGTCTTGATTGCTACCGTCCGGCTGGTATGTAAAGCGTCATGGACGCACAGACACGCCGCCGCGCGCCGGAAGCCACCCGCGCAGAGATCATCGACATGGCCATCGAGGTGGCCGCCGACCAGGGGGCCATGGGGCTGACCCTGGATGCGGTGGTGGCGCGCCTGCCCTTCAGCAAGGGCGCCCTGCTGCATCACTTCCCGACCAAGCAGGCCCTGCTGGAAGGCGTGGTCGATCAGCTGGCGAACGAGATGACGGCGGCCATCCTGGCCGAGGCGGCGCGCGACCCCAACCCCTATGGCCGCAACGCCAGGGCCTATCTGCGCGCGACGGTCAACGAGCCGGTGACGGAGCGCGACGTCAGCATCGGGCGGGCCATCCTGGCCACCTGCGCGGTGGAGCCGGCCTTGATCGGGCGCTGGCGGGCGGCGATGCGGACCCTGGCCGAGGACGATCCGACCGACATGGCGGGCAAGGACGACGCCCTGATGCTGCGGCTGATCGCCGACGGCCTGTGGATGAGCGACCTGTTCGGCACCCATGAGGTGTCGCCGGAACAGCGCCGCGCCCTGCTGTCCCTGCTGACGCCGGGCAGCATCCTGACCGAGGCCCAGAACGAGCTTGAAGGCGTCGAATGAGCCCGATCACCTGGGCGTCCCTGCTGGGCGCCATCGCCTTCGAGGTCATGGGGACCACCCTGCTGCAGGCGTCGCAGCAGTTCACCCGACCCTGGCCGACGGCCGGGCTGGCGATCTGCTACGGCCTGGCCTTCTACCTGCTGACCATAGCCCTGAAGCAGATGCCGGTGGGCCTGGCCTACGCCATCTGGAGCGGGCTGGGCGTGGTGGCGATCTCGATCATCGGCCTGGTCCTGTTCAAGCAGAAGCTGGACGGCCCCGCCGTCCTGGGCCTGGCCCTGATCGTCGGCGGGGTGGTGGTGATCAACCTGTTTTCCAAGAGCGTGTCGCACTGAGCTTCCTTCTCTAGCCGGCGGGGATTTCTTCTCCTCCCCTGCGAAGCGGGGGAGGGGGACCATGCGGAGCATGGTGGAGGGGGCGGCGGGACGGTTGGTGTTTATGGGGCCTGGGACGGCTGGCGTCGGCGCCGCCCCCTCCGTCACGTCCGCTGCGCGTCCGCGCCACCTCCCCATGAATGGGGAGGAAGGAGGCGGGTTTTTCCTCCCCGCAAGCGGGGAGGGGGACCATGCGGAGCATGGTGGAGGGGGCGGCGGGACGGTTGAAGTGTATGGCGCCTGGGACGGCTGGCGTCGGCGACGCCCCCTCCGTCACGTCCGCTGCGCGTCCGCGCCACCTCCCCATGAATGGGGAGGAGAGAAGCGGGTTTTTCCTCCCCCGCAGGCGGGGGAGGAGTTTGTTCTTGGGGCGACAGGGCGGTGCTGGGGGGGTATAGGCCCGGCGATGAAGCCGTTCTGGGAGAGCAAGGGGCTGGAGGAGATGACTCCGGCCGAGTGGGAGAGCCTGTGCGACGGGTGCGGTCTGTGCTGCCTGGTCCGCTTCGAGGACGAGGACACCGGCGAGGTGATCCCGACCAAGGTCCACTGCAAGCTGTTCGACTCCGGGACCTGCGCCTGCACCGACTATGTCCACCGACAGAAGCACGTGCCGGACTGCATCCGGCTGACGCCCGGCAAGATCGGTCAGCTGGGCTGGCTGCCGCTGTCCTGCGGCTATCGTCGGGTGCATGAGGGGCGGGGCCTGGCCTGGTGGCATCCCCTGGTCTCGGGCGATCCGGAGACGGTCCATAAGGCGGGGGTCTCGATCCGCGGCCAGACCATCTCCGAAGAGACGCTGGAGCATGAGGAGGACGCCCTGGACTTCATCGCCGCCGAATGGCTGCTGGAGCGGGGCGGCGACGCGCCGGGAGGCGGGTCGAAGCCGGGCGGTTCGTAACGAATAATTACCCTGGGGCGGGGAATAAGGGCGGGTATGGCGATCGTGGTTACGCAGGCGAAGACGCAGCAGGACGGTGCGGAGCGGGACGCTTTCGACCGGCTGACCGCCGTGGCCTGCAGTCTCTTTGGAACCCCCGCCGCCATGATCGCGGTCCTGGACGCGGAGCAGGCGGTCTTTCGGTCCAGCCTCGGACTGGATCGCGTCAGCGTGCCGCGCGAAGGCAGCGCCAGCTTCCGCCTAGTCGACATGGGGGCGGGCGGCGAGCTGATCGTCGAGGACACGTTGGACCGGGAAAGGGACCATCCCCTGGTCGTCGGCGGCCCCCGGGTGCGCTTCTTCGCCGGGGTGACGATCAGCACGCCCGACGGCCGGCCGGTCGGCGCCTTCGGCGTCATGGATTTCAAGACCCGTCCGGCGCCCGAGCCGGAAAAGATGGCCCTGCTGCATGAGCTGGCGGCCGTCGCCGGGCAGCTTCTGGAGCAGGACGAGGCGGCGCGGCAGGAGGCGGCGCGGCTGGAGACCCTGAGGCTGGCCGAGGCCATGGTCGGGGTCGGACGCTGGCGCTATGAGGTCGCCGGCGCCGAAGTGACCTGGTCGGACGAGATCTATCGCATCCACGGCGCGGCGCCGGGCGCGTTCCAGCCGACGCTGGAGACGGTGATCGCCGCCTATCATCCCGACGACCGGGAGGAGATGCGCGGCCTGGTCGAGCAGGCCCTGAAGACCGGGGAGCGCTACGCCTACAAGCTGCGGCTGATCAGCCGCGACGGGACGGAGCGGATCGTGGCGGCCGAGGGGGCGGCCGAGAAGGACGCCACGGGCCGGGTCGTGGCCCTGTACGGCGTCCTGCAGGACGTGACGGACCGCGAGTCCCTGCTGCGCCAGGCCCAGACCAACGAGCGCCGCTATCGCCTGCTGGCCGAGAACACCGGGGACGTCATCACCCGGGTGAAGATGGACGGGTCGAGCAAGTATATCTCCCCGGCGATTCAACAGCTTCTGGGCTGGACCTTTGAGGAGATGAGCGGGCAGTCGACCGACTACGTCCACCCCGAGGACCGGCACCTGGTGCTGAAGGCCATCGGGGAGGCGGTGAAGACCGGCTCGCCCAGCCGCCTGGAGCACCGCGCCGTCCATCGCAGCGGGACGGTCATCTGGGTCGAGTGCACCTTCAAGGCCCTGACGGACCAGAACGGCCACGTGGACGACGTGGTGGTGGTGATCCGCGACATCACGGCGCGCAAGGCCCTGGAGGCCGAGGTGCTGGAGGCCAAGGAGACGGCCGAGGCGGCGGCCCGGGTGAAGAGCGAATTCCTGGCCAACATGAGCCACGAGCTGCGGACGCCCCTGACCAGCGTCATCGGCTTCTCCGACCTGCTGAAGGCGTCGGATACCCTGCCGGAGGCGGAGCGGGTCTACGCCGAGCGGATCGCCACGGCGTCGGAGGCCCTGCTGGGGGTGATCAACGACATCCTCGACTACTCCAAGCTGGAGGCCAATGCGATCGAGATGGACCCCGAGCCCTTCGCCGTCGCGGCGCTGGCGGAGGGGGCGGCGGCCATCGTCGAGGCCCAGTGCGCGGCCAAGGGGCTGGCGCTGGCGGTGACGGTGGACCCGGAGACGCCGGAGGTCCTGACGGGGGACGCCGGGCGGCTGCGCCAGGTCATGCTGAACTTCCTGTCCAACGCCGTGAAATTCACCGGCAAGGGCGGGGTGACCATGAGGGTCGGCGGCCGGGCCGACGGCGATGGACGCTGGCGCCTGAGGACCGAGGTGACGGACACCGGCATCGGCATCCCGACCGAGAAGATCGAGCAGTTGTTCGAGCGCTTCACCCAGGCCGACGCCTCGACCACGCGGCTCTACGGCGGGACGGGACTGGGCCTGGCCATCTCGCGCCGCCTGATTGAGATCATGGGCGGGGAGATCGGGGTCGAGAGCCGGCCCGGCGAGGGGGCGACCTTCTGGTTCGAGACCCCCCTGGCCCAGGGCGGGACGGTCGGACAACTGGACGCCGGCGACGCCCCCATGCCCGAGCCGGGCGCCACGGCGGGCGGGCGCATCCTGATGGCCGACGACGCGCCGGGCAACCGGGAGCTGGTCGGCGCCATCCTGCGCGGCCTGGGACTGGAGATCGAGGTGGTCTGCGACGGGGCCGAGGCGGTCCACGCCATGCAGGTCGGCGCCTACGACCTGGTGCTGATGGACGTCCACATGCCGGTCATGGACGGGCTGACGGCGACGCGGGAGATCCGGCGGATGCAGGTCGGGACCGGGCGCCGCACGCCCATCCTGGCCCTGACCGCCAACGTCCAGGCCGACCAGGTCGCACGCTGCCTGGAGGCGGGCATGGACGGCCACCTGGCCAAGCCCATCCAGATCCCGGCCCTGGTCGAGGCCCTGTCCCGCTGGCTGACCCCTGACGAAGCGGCGGCCCTGGCCAGCTGAGTTGCTTCTCCTCCCCTGCGGAGCGGGGGAGGGGGACCATGCGGAGCATGGTGGAGGGGGCGAAAGGTCGGGCCTGGGGTTTCCAGGTTCGGGCAGGCTTCGGCGGAAACAAGCTGAACGTCGGCGGCTGTGGTCGCCCCCTCCACCACCTTCGGCGGTCCCCCTCCCCCGTGAACGGGGGAGGAGTCAGGGCGCCCCTTCTTCTCCTCCCCGCTTGCGGGGAGGGGGACCGCGCGCAGCGTGGTGGAGGGGGCGGCGAGGCGGTTGATGTTTGAAGCGCTTGGGACGGCTGACGTCGGCGCCGCCCCCTCCGTCACGGCCGCTGCGCGTCCGCGCCACCTCCCCATGAATGGGGAGGAAGGATCGACTCTAAGCGGCCTGGGCGGCGCGGCGCATGCGCCAGAAGCGGAGGGTGCGCAGGGCGGCGTCGCGGGACAGTTCGTTGTACATGCCGGCGTAGGCCCGGGCCTTGCCCATGGCGTTGTCCTCGGTGTTCAGCAGGACCACGGCGTAGGTCAGGAAGAGGGCGCGGTCGAGGTCGGCGGCCTTGCAGACCACGGCCAGGGCGTCCAGCTCGCGCCGGTCGATGATCTGGCGCGCGGTGTGGTAGTCGATGTCCGCCAGCTGGGACAGGGCGATCAGGAAGGACGTCCGGCTGCCCGAGCGCAGGAAGCGGGCCAGCATCTCGGGCGTCAGCTGACCGGCGGCCCGCAGCTCCTCCACATAGGCCAGGCTCTCGGCGTGGTCGGGCGGCAGGATGCCGTCGTCGGCGGCGACGCGGGCGCGTCCGGCGGCCAGGGCGCTTTCCAGCAGGACCGGGTCCATGCGGGCGTTCTGGGCCAGGATGTGACGGCGCAGCCGGGCCTCGACCGCGAAATACATGTCGTTCAGCAGGTCCGGCGGCAGGGCGGCGCGCTCGACCGTCACGGCGTGCAGGGCCGGATTGGCCAGGGCGCGGCCCACGGCGGCCTCGGAGGCGGCGCGGGACAGATGGGCGCCCTGGTTGCCCAGGAGGACGCCCAGGGTCTGGTCGTCGCCGCGTTCGACGATGGCGTCGGACACGGCTTCCGGCACGTCGGCGCGGAGGCTGACGGCGCGCATGTGGCCCTGGCCGCGCGAGCGGATGACGCGGATCAGGTCGGCTTCGGTCAGGACGGGGGAGGCGCGCAGCACGGGCTCGGCCACGGCCTCGGCCTCGTCCTCGGCTAGGCGGCGGATCAGTTGGACCGGGGCGTCCGGGGCCGTGGCGAAGCGTTCGGCCAGTTCGGCGCGGACGGCGGCGTCCATGGCCTGGGTCAGGTCGCCCAGGACGGCGCCGTACAGGGCGGTCTCGGCCTCGGTGCGCTCCGACACGCCGAAGAAGGCGTCCGACAGTTCGCGCAGCAGGGCGCGGCGCTTTTCGCTGGACGGCTCCTGGGCCAGGGCGATCAGCTCGGGAAGGCGGGACGCGGGAACCGGAACGCGCTTTGGAGAGGCGCCGTCGCTCATAGGATGTCGGGATCGTCGGTCATCGGAGCGGCGCGAACGCGGCCGTCCTGGTTGCGGATCAGGTTGGGAGCGGCGGGAGGCTCGGCCAGGTCGGTCGAGGCGGGCGCCTGGTCCAGCTCCACCGGCAGGGCGTTCAGATAGGTGGGGGCGGGCAGGGGCGCGGCGTCCGGCTGACGACCCGCCTGACGGTGCAGGGAGTAGTAGCGGGCCGTCTCCTGCGGGGGGACGGGCGCGGCCGAATAGGGCTGGGGCTGGGTCGGCGCGGGGGCGGCGGCCTGAGAGGCGGGTTGGGGCGCGGCGCGTCGGCCGCCCTGTGCGGCGGCGCGGGGCGGTTGGCCCGAAGCCTGGTTCTGCGCCTGGTTCTGGGCTTCGGCCTGGGCGCGCGCCTGGGCCTCGGCCTCGGCCTGGGCCGCCTGGGCCGCCTGGGCGGCGGCGGCCGCAGCGGCCTCCTGCTGGGCTCTCAGGCGGAAGATGGGGGCGTCCCGGCGCGGGGCCATGGGATCGTAGGCGGGCGCAGCCTCGGCCGCAGGGGCGGGGGCGGCTTCCGCCGCTGGTGCGGGGGCGGCCTCGATCGTGGGAACGGGCGGGGGAGGCGGCGGCGCCTCGACTGCGGGAGGCTCGACCCTGCGGGTCGGCGCGGGCAGGGGCGCGTCCGCGACGCGGGCGGGCGCGGGCGCCGGGGCGGGGGCCTCGACGGGAGGCTGGACGACCGGGGGGGCGTAGGCGGGCGGAGGCGGGGCGGCGCGTTCGCGCACCGGGGCCGGGATCGGCGCGTCCCTGTAGACCTCGCGCGGCGGCGCGGGCGGCTGGTAGGCCGGGGGTTGGGGCGCGGCGGCGTAATAGGCCGTCGGGGCCTCGGCCGGCGCTTCGACCGGGGGCGGGGCGTAGGCGGGGGCGTCGACGTAGGAATAGACCTGGGCCTGGCCTTGATCCGGGGCCTGATCCTGGCCCTGCGGGGCGTAGGCCTGGGCCTGCTGCGGCCGGGCGTTCCAGGGTGCGGCGGGGGCGGGGCCTCGGCTGAGGACGCGGCCGCCCCAGGAGGGCGGAGCCGGACGGGCGTCGGGATAGGGCGGCGGGGCGGGCTGGTAGACGGGGGCGTTCGGCCCCGTCCAGGCGCTGGCCGGCGTCAGGCCCTGGGCGGGGGCCTCGGGCGCGGCCGCCTCCGCCGGGGGATAGGCGCGGGCGAAGCCGCCGTGCGGGATCATGGGGGCGTTGCGGCGCGAGGCCATGACCACGGCCGTCGGGCTGGGCCGGGCGGTCGAGGCGGTCTGAACATAGGGGGCGACGGTCTGGGCCGTCGCCGGCGCGCCTGCGGCCAGGGCTCCGGCGACCAGGACGCCGGCGGCTGGAAGAAGCGATTTGGGCGGACGTCGCACGGACGGGCTCCTGAGGCGGACCACGGGTTCAAGCGTCCATCCTTAACGCCGGACGGCTTAATCCGGCGCTAACGCGGGTTTGGGGCTTCTTTTCCTCCTCTGCGGAGCGGGGGAGGAGATAGGGGTGCGGGAATATTCGCGCGGGTCGCCTATCGGGACGGGCCAATCCCAAGGATTCATTGGGATTGGAAGTTTCTGGAGGCTTTTCGCCAGCCTAGGCGCGGCGGCGCCCTATGCTTTGGGTATGACGCAAGAAACCGATGAAATCGACGATTGGACGGCCGCGGTCGTCCGCACGCTGAAGGGCGAGGTGGACCAGGCGATCATCGCGATGGCGAAGATCACATACCCCACGGAGCCCGCGGAAATCGAGCGGCGGACGCGGCTGGCGGGGACGATCGCCCGGACGGCGGCGGCCGTGACGGCCCTGATGCGGCGACCGGCCCGCAAGGCGCGCGAGACCGCGCGCGAAGAGGATCAGATGAGCGAAGACGACCGTGAACTCACCGAGGCTGAAGTGGACGGGATCGAAACTGAGCTGTTCGCCCGCGTCGATCATCTGGTCGGAGCCGTCGAACGCAAGTCGCTTGTTGCGGGAATGGGCGCGATCCCTGCCGAGGGAGGAGCGTGGCCCGGCCTTGAAGGCGGCCTTGCAGGCGACGCCCTGGCTGAGCGACGAACAGGTCAGTCCGCCTGACGACTGGCGCACCTGGGTGCTGCTGGGCGGGCGGGGGTCGGGCAAGACCTTCGCCGGGGGCTTCTGGATGAACGAGCTGGCCAAGGGCGGGGACCTGACCTTCGCCCTGGTCGGGCCGGCCATCCACGACGTGCGCGAGGTCATGGTCGAGGGGCCGTCGGGGCTGAAGGCCCAGGCGCCCAGGGACAACCGGCCGCGTTGGGAGGCGGGACGGCGGCGGCTGGTCTGGCCGTCGGGCTGCAAGGCCTACGCCTATTCGGCGGAGGACCCGGACGGGCTGAGGGGACCGCAGTTCCATGCGGCCTGGGCCGACGAGTTCTGCGCCTGGCGAAACATCGAGGCGACCCTGTCCAACCTGAGGTTCGGGTTGCGGCTGGGGCCCCGGCCCCGGCTGACGATCACCACCACGCCCCGGCCCATTCCGGAACTGAGGCGGCTGCTGGCCGAACCGGGGGTGAGGCGGGACCGGGCGAGCACGGCGGCCAACGCCGCCAACCTGGCCCCCGGCTTCCTGGAGCATCTGCGGTCGCTGTACGCGGGGACGCGGATGGAGGCGCAGGAGCTGGAGGGGCTGATCGTCGAGGACGACGGCGCCCTGTTCCGGGCCGAGGACCTGGCGCGGGCGCGGGGAAGCCGGCCGGCGCGGCTGGATCGGGTGGTGGTGGCGGTGGACCCGCCCGCCAGCGCCCACGGCGACGCCTGCGGGATCGTGGCGGCGGGACGCAGGGGCGGGACGGCCTATGTCCTGGCCGACCGGTCGGCGCGGGGACTGTCGCCCATGGGCTGGGCGCGGCGGGTGGTCGAGACGGTCCGGGATTTCGGGGCCGACCAGCTGGTGGCCGAGGCCAACCAGGGCGGGGAGATGGTGCGGGCCCTGCTGGTCCAGGCGGACTGTCCGCTGAAGCCGCAACTGGTCCACGCAACGCGCGGCAAGCGGGTCCGGGCCGAGCCTGTGGCGGCTCTCTACGAACAGGGGCGGGTCGTCCACTGCGACGCCTTTCCGGCCCTGGAGGAGGAGATGATGGCCCTGGGCTGCGACGGCGGCGGGCGCAGCCCCGACCGGGCGGACGCCCTGGTGTGGGCGCTGACGCAACTGATGCTGGCCGGCCGGACCCAGCCCCGACTGCGGGTGCTGTGAGGGGGACCGCGCGGAGCGTGGTGGAGGGGGCGAGGGTCGGGCCTGTGGTTTCCAGGTTCGGGCGGGTGTCGGTGGACACAAGCTGAACGGCGGCGGCTGTGGTCGCCCCCTCCACCACTTCGTGGTCCCCCTCCCCCGTGAACGGGGGGAGGAGTTCTTTAGGCATCGGGAGGTCTGGATGGATTGGCGGCGGGTGTTCGGGCGGGGGGCGCCGGAGGCGAAGGACAGTCGGGCGGGGCCGCTGATCGCGGTGACGTCGGGCGGGCGGGCCAGATGGACGCCGCGCGACTACGCCCATCTGGCGCGGGAGGGGTTCGGGAAGAACCCGGTGGCCTATCGCTGCGTGCGGATGATCGCGGAGGCGGCGGCCTCGGCGCCCCTGGTGGTGACGGCGGGGGGCGTGCGGACGGCGGAGCATCCGCTGGCGCGGCTGCTGGAACGGCCCAATCCCGAGCAGTCGGGGGCGGAGCTGATGGAGGCGGTCTACGGTGCCCTGCAGACGGCGGGGAACGCCTATGTCGAGGCGGCGGGGGACGCCGACGAGGACGGCGCGCCGGACGAGTTGTGGGCGCTGAGGCCGGACCGGGTGAAGGTGATCCCCGGACGGGCGGGCTGGCCCGAGGCCTATGAGTATGCGGTGGGGGCGCGGTCGGTGCGGATCGGGCGCGCGAGCGACGGTTGGTCGCCGGTGCTGCACCTGAAGCTGTTCCACCCGACGGACGACCACTATGGATTTTCGCCGCTGGAGGCGGCGGCCTTCGCCATCGACGTGCACAACGCCTCGGGGGCCTGGAACAAGGCGCTGCTGGACAATGCGGCGCGGCCCAGCGGGGCCCTGGTCTATGGCGCCAAGGACGGGGACCGGCTGACGGCCGAGCAGTTCGAGACGCTGAAGGCGGAGCTGGGCCAGGTCCACGCCGGGGCGGGGAACGCGGGGCGGCCCCTGTTGCTGGAGGGCGGGCTGGAATGGAAGCCCATGAGCCTGACGCCGCACGACATGGACTTCATCGCCGGCAAGCACGCGGCGGCGCGGGAGATCGCCCTGGCCTTCGGCGTGCCGCCGCAGCTGCTGGGGATTCCGGGGGACGCCACCTACGCCAACTATCGCGAGGCGAACGCGGCCTTCTGGCGCGGGACGGTTGTTCCGCTGGCGCGCAAGGCGGCGGGGGCGATGACGGCCTGGCTGGGCGGGCGCTTTCCCGACTGTCGGATCGAGGTCGACCTGGACGCCGTCCCGGCCCTGCAGATCGAGCGGGACGCCCTGTGGGCGCGGCTGAACGCGGCGGGCTTCCTGACGGACGAGGAGCGGCGGCGGATGGCCGGGGTCGGGGGGTGAGCGTCTTCTCCTCCCCTGCGGAGCGGGGGAGGGGGACCGCGCGCAGCGGGGTGGAGGGAGCGAAGGATCGGGCTGAGGTATCCGGGTTTGGGCGGGGCGGTGGTGGGAACTGGGCTGACGTCGGCGACTGTGGTCGCCCCCTCCACCGCTCCGCGGTCCCCCTCCCCCGCAGGCGGGGGAGGAGTTTGGAGAGGAGGAGAAAAGCATGACGGAGTGGAAGAAGGCGCCGGCGGCGCTGGTCGCGGCGCTGGCCGTGCAGACGGTGGCGGGGCTGGTGTGGGCGGGCGGGGCGGCGGCGCGGATCGCGACCCTGGAGCAGAGGGTGGCGGAGCAGAGGCTGGTGGCCGAGCGGCTGGCGCGGCTGGAGGCCCAGGGCGAGGCCGTGCGGGCGGCCGTGGCGCGGATAGAGACGCGGCTGGAGGGCCGATGATCCGGCGGACGCGAGGGGAGGCGGAGCATGTCTGAGACGCAAAAGGCAGAGCGGCGGGCGCCGCTGAGGATTTCCGGCTACGCCTCGCTGTGGGGGCGGGTCGACCTGAACGGGGACGTGACGGCGCGCGGCGTCTTCGCGCGGAGCCTGGCGCGGACCGGGGCGCGCGGGGTGCGGATGCTGTACCAGCACGAAAGCCGCGCCGTGGTCGGGGTCTGGGAGCGGATGGTCGAGGACGATCGCGGCCTGTGGGTCGAGGGGCGGATCGAGGCCTGGTCGCCCGAGGCCCGCTACGCCGCCGCCCTGACGCGGGCGGGCGCCCTGGACGGCCTGTCCATCGGGTTCCGCACGGAAAGGTCGCGGCGCGACGGCAAGCTGAGGGTCCTGAGCCAGGTGGAGTTGTGGGAGGTGTCGCTGGTGACGTTTCCGATGCTGCCCTGGGCGCGATACGCGGCGGCGTGAGGCGAAACGAAATCTCCCTCCCCGTTCGGGGAGGGTGGCCGGCGCATAGCGCCGGACGGGCGGGGAGGGCCGGGAGAGGCGGAGATGTCGTTTGGTCCTGGTTCGGCGCCCGTATCGCCTTGCCGCCCCCGCCCGGCGCTGCGCGCCACCCTCCCCCGCAGGGGGAGGGAGAGACGTAGAGCTTGGTTGGTCGCCTTGACGGGCGGGGCGGGCTGACTGTTGATGGCGCGTATGGTTCGAGTCGAGGGAAGCGTCGGATGAGCAAGAAGGACGGGATGAACTTCTGTTTGGGGGTCATCGGGGGAATTCTGCTGGGCGCCCTGATCGGCAATATGGCGATCGGTCTGATGCTGGGGCTGGCCGTGGGCTTGGGCCTGGTGAAGTTCAACAAGAGCAGGTCGTAGGTCGGCCATGAGGTCTTCCGTTTCCGAGCCCCAGGCGCAGGGGGTCATGACGCCTCTGTGGCTGGCGGGCGCCGTGACGGCGATCTTCATCACGGGCGCGGGCTTGGGGAGCGCGTGGATGACGGGCTACTTGCCCGTGCGGGCGTTCAATTCCGAGGTGTGGAAGGCCGAGAGGGAGACCGGCACGCGGGTCAACATGGTCAACGCCCTGATCGGGGACGTCTGGCTGAAGGAGATGACGCGGGGCGAGATCATCGACCTGCTGGGCCAGCCGACGGAGACGACCTATTTCGGGGACTGGGACTTCGTCTATGAACTGGGTATGGAGCGCGGCCTGTTCCGGATCGACCGGGAATGGCTGGTGCTGGACTTCGGGCCAGACGACAGGGTCGTGGCCTGGGCGGTCGTCAGCGACTAGAGCGGTTCGGCTGCGATGCTGACCTTCCTCGCCTATTTTCTGATCTTCGCGGCGGTCGCGCCCCTGGTTCTGCTGGGGCTGGCGGTGCTGGCGGACGCCCTGGGATTCAAGGCGGGGATGAGGATGCTGGACGGCGTGATCGCCCTGTTGGTGCTGCAGGGGGCCGTCGGGGGACTGCTCAACCTGGTCGGGGGCGCGGCCGTGGCGGCGCTGGGGATATGGGGCCTGTCCCGGATGGAGGGATGGCCGGGCATGCTGGGCGCGGCGGCCCTGGTTCCCTTCGGCGCCTGGCGGAGCTGGCGCGGCCTGCAACTGCTCAGGGCCGTGTGGGCGGAGTTGCGCGGCGGTTGAGGTTTCTTCGCTTCCCCTGCGGAGCGGGGAGGGGGCGGAGGTTGGCGTCGGTGGACGCTGGGCTGACGTTGGGCTGTGGTCGCCCCCTCCACCGCCTTCGGCGGTCCCCCTCCCCCGCAGGCGGGGGAGGAGTTTGGGGCGGTTCAGAAGCTTCGGCCCGAGGTCTTGGCCTCGGCGGCGTAGTGGTCGTGCATCTGGCGCAGCCAGGACAGGAAGCGGAACCCCAGGATCAGGGAGAGCAGGAGCAGGAAGGTCGTCCAGTAGGACAGGGGCCAGGGCGCGCCGATCAGGCGCGAGGCCAGGGCGATGGGATCGTCCAGCAGGGCCATGGCGATAAGCACGAGGTCGGCGGGAAGACTGACCAGAAGGGCGACAACGCTCAGGACGGGTGCCGGACGACCGAAGCGACGGGTCAGGACCTGAAGGACTGGCGGAAGGCTTGTGAAGGCGGGCTTCTGGTCGATGCCCAGAATCTCCTCGAGCGGCTGGTAGTCCATTTCCTCCGACATCTGCATGCGTTGCAGCGGCGAGAGGGCGCGACGGCGGGCGCGTTGGAGGGGTCTGAGCATCCGCTTCACGATTGAGGGGGCGAAGCCGATCAACAAGGCGGCCGCTACAGTCGCTGGGATGAACCGGGAGTCTAGGCTGCCGTGCTTGACGGCCGCGCAGATGACGACGGGGATTTCGGGGACGCACAGCCAGGCCAGTTTGAGAGACCAGGAGCGTTCGATGGCGTCGAAGGGGACGAAAGCGCCCAGGGGACGAGTGTTGGAGAACTCGCTCATTTGCCGGGCTCTTTCGATATCTTGGTCAGGAAGCCGCAGGCCATGAAGAGGATGAACGCCAGGAAGAGGGGCGAGATCGGGAGCCAGCGGAGGGGCGGGCCGAAGACGGACAGGATGAAAAGGGCGAAGGCCAGGCCGTAGCCGAGGCGGGCCAGGCGCTGCAGCCCGGGCGAGGGGGCCATGGAGACGGCGGGATCGGCGCCCGGATTCTGCGCGGCCTGGCGGGCCTTGATCTTTTCCAGGACGGCGGCGACGGCGTCGTTGACGGGATCGGGGTCGGGTTTCTGGCCGGACTGGAGCTTCTTGAGCGAGGAGACGAGGGCGCCGTTGTCGCCGAACATCGCGGGCGCGGGGGCGGCTTTTTGCGGCGCGGGCTTGTGCGAGACCGGGCGATGGGCGGCGGATGCGGCGGGCGCGGGTCTGGACGGCGTCGGCTGGGGTCGGGCCTGGACCTGGGTCTGGGCTTTCGGGGTCTGGGTTTTCTGGGCCTGGGCGCGGTTCGGCGCCGGACGGGCGGGGGCGTCGGGGCGCGGCGGGTCGTAGAAGACGGACCGGCCCGAGGCGTCGATCAGGAAGACGTCCTCGAAGGGAACCGCAGCGAAGTCTATGGCGCGGGTGTCCTGGCCGTAGCTGGAGGCATGCAGGGCGACGAGGCGGCCCTGGCGCAGTTCGATCTGGAAGGCGACGGGGTCGGGCAGGCGGCCGACCATGGCGTGGACCGTGCCGAACAGGCCGGAGGGCGCGCGGGAGCCCTTGGGCGCCGGGCGCCGATCGACGATGAAGCGGGTCAGAAGCCCGGCGCCGGTGTTGCGGCGAGATTCAGGCCGGGCGTGCCGGGCCTGGGTCGCGAGGTCGGGGGCGAGGGCGCGCTGCTCCCAGGCCAGGGCTTCCAGGACGGCGCGTTCGAGCGGGGCGAGGGCGAGGGACATGGGCGTCGTCAGGTCAGGAGGGATCGGCGGCGACGAGAGGGGCGGTCGCGGTCTGGACCCCGACCTCGGCCCCGGCCTCGGCGTCGAGTTCGGCCTGGAGGCGGAGCATGTCGGCGCGCAGGGCGTCGAGGGCGGCGTGGCAGGCTTCCTCGGTCGGGGGCGATTCCTGGGCCGCGGCGAGGCCGCCTTCATAGGCCGCGACCAGTTCGGGGTCCGACCCGTCGGCGAAGGCGGCGTTCAGGGACTGGGCCGCGTCTGGAAAGACCGCCTCGCAGGCGCCGGCGAGGGCGAACATGTCCACGAGGTCGGCCTGGAGCCTTTGCAGGAAGGCTTCGGTCGTCGCCTCGGCGGGCGACTGGACCAGAAGGGCGGCCGATAGGGCGGCGATGATCATGAAACTCTTCCCCCTCGATCCGGCGATAGCACGGTTCGGATCGGGGACGAAGGGAGACCAGGGTTCGGGCTGAACGCCCGACGACGGCGCGCCGATCCGGGGCGCATATTTTCCACGGAGACATCATGAAAGAGACCAAGACCGTGTCGGGTTCGCCCGAGGCGCGGGCGGCGCTGCACGAGATGATGGCGGCGTTCGAGGCGTTCAAAGGGGCGAACGACGCCCGGCTGGAGGAGATCGAGCGGAAGGCGTCGGCGGACGTCCTGCTGGAGGAGAAGGTGGCGCGCATCGACGCCGCCGTGACCCAGGCGCAGGCGCGGCTGGAGCGGGTGGCGAGCGAGGGGCGCAGGCCGGCCTTGAGCGGGGGCGGGGAGGAGACGCCCCGGGTCGCGGCGCCGGAGGCCAAGGCCGGCTGGGACGGCTATATGAAGTCGGGTTCGGCCCCGGGTGCGGGCTGGGGTCTGGAGCAGAAGGCGGGGCTGTCGACGGCGTCGAACTCGGCCGGGATGGTGGCGCCGCCGGAGACGGAGCGGGCCATCGAGCGGCGGCTGGCGGCGGCCTCTCCCATGCGGGAGATCGCCACGGTGCGGACGGTAGGCGCGGGGGTCTTCCGCAAGCCGGTGTCCACGGCCGGGGTGCAGGCGGGCTGGGTCGCGGAGACGGCGGCGCGGCCGGAGACGGACCCGGCGAGCCTGGCCCTGCTGGAGTTCGCCTCGGCCGATCTCTACGCCTGTCCGGCGGCGACGCAGAACTTGCTGGACGACGCCCTGATCGACCTGGACGAATGGCTGGCGGCCGAGGTGGAGGACGCCTTCGCCGCCCAGGAGACGACGGCCTTCGTCGTCGGGGACGGGGTCAACAAGCCTAAGGGCTTCCTGGCCTATGACACGGCCGCCGAGGGGAGCCAGACCTGGGGGCAGATCGGGACCGTGGCGTCCGGGGCGGCGGGGGCCTTCGCCGCCGCCAATCCGACCGACCGGCTGATCGACCTGATCTATGCGCCCAAGGCCCGGTTCCGGCCGAACGGGCGCTTCGTGATGAACCGGCGCACGGTCGGGACGGTGCGCAAGTTCAAGGACGCGGACGGGAACTACATCTGGTCGCCGGCGACGCGGCCGGGTGAGACGGCGTCCCTGCTGGGCTATCCGGTCACGGAGATCGAGACCATGCCGGACATGGCGGCGGGCAGCCTGTCGATCGCCTTCGGCGACTTCCAGAAGGGCTATCTGATCGTCGACCGGGCGGGGGTGAGGGTGCTGCGCGATCCCTATTCGGCCAAGCCCTATGTGCTGTTTTACACGACCAAGCGGGTCGGCGGCGGGGTGCAGAACTTCGACGCGATCAAGGCGATGAAGTTCGCCGCGAGCTGAGGGGGTCTCCTCCCCGGCGGAGCGGGGGAGGGGGACCGCGCGTGAGCGGGGTGGAGGGGGCGAAAACTCGGCTGCGGTTTCCGGGTTTGGGCGGGCGTCGGCGGAAACAAGCTGAACGCCGGCGGCTGTGGTCGCCCCCTCCACCACTTCGTGGTCCCCCTCCCCCGTGAACGGGGGAGGAGTTTTATGTGAAAAGGAGAGACTGATGACCGAGCCGGTGACGCTGGCGGAGGCCAGGCTGTTTCTGCGCGTGGGGGATGGGGCGGAGGACGGGGTGATCCAGACCCTGATCGACGCGGCCCGGGCGCGGGTGGAGGCGGAGACGGGGCGGGCGCTGGACGGCGCGTCCCCGGCTCCGCTGAGGCTGGCGGTGATGATGCTGGCGATGCGAGCCTATGAGCGGGGCGAGGCGGATGAGACCGTCGCCCCGGTCGAGGGCTGGATCGCGCCCTATCGGACGGTGCGGCTGTGAAGGATCACGAGGGGGCGCTGATCAAGGGATTGATCGCGCGGCTGAAGGGCGACGGGGCGCTGAAGGCCCTGCTGGGCGATCCGATCCGGATCTGGGACGAGCCGCCCGCCGGGGCGGCCTTTCCCTATCTGCTGGTCGGCCGGGGTGAGAGCCGGGAGCTGGCGGGCGGGGGCCTGATCGAGCATCGGCTGACCCTGAGCTGCGCCAGCCGGTTTCGCGGAACGGAGGAGGCGCGGGCCGTGGCCGCCGCCGTCCGGGCCAGGCTGGCCGACGCGCCGGTCGAGGCGGACGGGGTGAGGGCGGTCAGCCTGGGCGTCGTCTTCACCGACGTGTTTCGCAGCAGCGACCTGAAGCGGGCCTGGGCCGTGATGCGGGTGCGGGCGGCGACGGAGGAGTGAGGGGGAGGCTTCTTCTCCTCTCCTGCGGAGCGGGGGAGGAGTTGTTTGATTGAAGGGGAGATGAGGCATGGGCGCGCAGCGGGGCAAGGATGTTCTGTTGAAGATCGAGGACGGGGGCGGGGGCTTCACGACCGTGGCGGGGTTGAGGGCGCGGACGATTTCGCTGAATGCGCGGACGGTGGATGCGACCGACGGCGACAGCGCCGGGCGGTGGCGGGAGCTGCTGGCCGGGGCGGGGGTGAAGTCGGCGGCGGTTTCGGGACAGGGAATCTTTCGCGACGCGGCCTCCGACGCCCTGATCCGGGAAGCCTTCTTCGAGCAGGCGGCGCGGCGGTGGCGGCTGATCGTCCCGGACTTCGGGGTGCTGGAGGGCGCCTTCCTGGTGGCGGCGCTGGAATACGCCGGGGAGCACGAGGGGGAGGCGAGCTTCGCCCTGAGCCTGGCGAGCGCGGGCGAGGTGACGTTCGCGGCGGTTTGAGGGGGCTGCTTCTCCTCCCCTGCGCAGCGGGGGAGGGGGACCGCGCGTAGCGGGGTGGAGGGGGCGAGGTTCGGGCGTCGGTGTCCGTGTTGGGGCCGGCGTCGGTGGGAACTGGGCTGGCGTTGCGGCTGTGGTCGCCCCCTCCACCGCTCCGCGGTCCCCCTCCCCCGTGAACGGGGGAGGAGAAGAGAGCAGGAGGTTTCGGATGATCAACGGGGCGAGGGGCGAGGTGGGGGTGGTGCTGGCGGGGGCGGAGCGGAGGCTGTGCCTGACGCTGGGAGCGCTGGCGGAGATGGAGACGGCGCTGGGCGTCGCGGGGCCGGGAGCCTTGGCGGAGCGGATGAAGACCCTGTCGGCGCGGGACCTGGCGGCGGTGCTGGCGGCCCTGCTGCGCGGCGGGGGCGAGACGGCGTTCGCGGCGCGGCTGGCCCAGGAGCCGGTCGATCCCCATGCGGCGGCGGAGGCGGTGGCCAGGGCCTTCGCGGCCTCGGTCGCATGAGCGCAGCCGGGGAGGAAATCTGGGGCGAGATGCTGCGGGCGGCGGCGCGGGCGGGCGTGACGCCGGAGGTCTTCTGGCGGCTGTCGCTGCGGGAGTGGCGGATGCTGACGGCGGCGCCGGCCCAGGCGCGGCCGATGGGACGGGCGGAGCTGGAGCGGATGGCCGAGCTGTGGCCCGATTGAGCGGGAGGAGGACGAGGATGGACGAGCGGGGGCTGGACGACCTGCCGATGCGGGCGGCGGAGGCGGGCGAAGCGCTGGAAGGACTGAAGGCACCGGCGGAACGGGCGGCGGCCTCGATCGAGGCGGCGTTCGGACGCGCGGGGGAGAGCCTGTCGCGGTCCCTGGTCCGGGCGGCGGCGGACGGGGAGGTGAGCCTGGGCGAGCTGGCGCGGGCGGTGCTGAACGCCGTGAACGCGGCGGCAGCGGCCATGAGCAAGGGCGGGAGCGGGGGTCTGTCGGAGGCGGTCGCGGCGGCCGTGAACGGCTTTTCCGGCGGACGGGCCGACGGCGGGCCGGTGCTGGGCGGCGGGGCCTATCTGGTCGGGGAGCGGGGGCCGGAGGTGTTTCGTCCGGCGGGCGCGGGGATGATCGAGCCGATGGGCGCGGGGCCGGGGGTGACGGTCAATCTGAAGATCGACGGCGGGGCCGAGGGCCTGTTGCGGTCGGAGGCGCAGATCGCGCGGATGCTGGCCCGGGCGACGGCCCTGGGGGCCAGGCGGTTCTAGAACCAAGGAAAAAGGGAGCAGGGCGGACCCTGCTCCCTCAATCGACTTACTCGCCCTTGGGGTTGGGGCCGAACCTGTTGTCGCCGCGCTGGCTGTCGGTGATGCCGATCCAGAGCAGGAAGGCGATGCCGACCAGGAACATGACGGCGAGGCCGCCCATCATCGAGCCGATCATGGCCAGGGCCGCGGACGGGTCTTCGTTCTCGAAGGCCTGAGGGTTGGTGAAGATCGCCGTGCCGACCGAGGCGATGATCATGAAGAAGCCGACGACGGTGGCGGCCCAGGGAATGACGGCGAACCAGCCGCTCTTGCCCATGTCGTGCAGGCGTTTCACCGTGATGGCCAGGTTCGGCCAGATCAGGGCGATGGAGATCACCGTGCCGATGATGGGAATCCAGCCCAGGACGACGCTGACGCCGAGGAGGATCAGCCAGCTGATCCAGAAATGCTGGCGGCGCAGGCGGCCGTTGAAGGACAGCATGGCGCTTTGGAAATCATAGCCGCCGCCGGTGTCGCGCACGGTGTAGGCGGCCTGGGCCGCCTGGCCGAAGGCGGCGGCGGGCGAGCCGGCGAGGATCATGATCTGGGTCGCTTCAAGCCCTTCGGGAACGAAGTCGACGCGGGCGCCGGGGGCGATCACGCCGCCGCCCGCCTGGACGGCCGAACGGCCGAAGCCGTAGCGGATGCTGTCGTCGCCGCTGATCAGGCCCGTGCCCGAAACGTCGTCGTAGCTGAGAATTTCACCGCGCACTCAAGGTCTCCAGATCTGAACGGCCCCTTGCCGTAAAGGAAGCATGACATGGGCGAAGGCGAGGCTGCAAGCCGGTGTTTTCCCTGAGGCGACGTTTTCTGCGACTCGATCTCAGGAGCGGCTCTGCGGCGGGCCGTAGGGGTTGGGGTAGGGCTGGGACGGGATGCAGGCGACCACCAGCATGAAGAAGCCCCCGACATAGGGGATGAAGGTCACCAGATAGAGCCAGCCGGTCAGGCCGATGTCGTGCAGGCGGCGGACCGCCACGCAGACCGACGGAATGATCATGAAGAAGGTCCACAGCACCGGCAGGACCAGCAGGACCAGGGACAGGGGGAAGAGATCCTCGTTCACCGCGCCGAGGACGGCGGCGGCGAACAGGAAGGGCAGGAAGGCCCCGAGCAGGGTCAGGGTGGAGAAGAGGACGAAGGACCAGTACTCCAGCCGGCGGGCGCGGCCGTAGCCGTCGAAATACTTGCCGCGCAGGCAGCGGACGAAATAGGCCCACATGTCCAGGGGCGGCTCGCCCGGCTGGAAGGCGGCGGCGGGAAGGCCGCGTTCCTGAACCTGGAGCAGGATGATCTGGCGGGCCTGGCCGCCGTCCGGAACGAAGTCGACGCGCAGGCCGGGCGCCGGAGCGACGTCGCCGCCGAGGTCGGCGCGGTCATAGGCGTAGCGCGCGAGGTCGTCGCCGCTGATCAGGCCGGAGCCTGTGGTTTCGTCGTAGCTGAGAATCTCGCCGCGCATGGACGTCCCCCGACCAGCGGCCCGGGCGGCCGCCTTTGACGTCCGTGGACGGGGCGGGCGCGAAAATCAAGGAAGGGGAGACATTCGGCATGGCCTTTCACGAGGTGCGCCTGCCGGCGCGGCTGGCCTTCGGGTCGACGGGCGGGGTGGAGCGGCGGACGGAGATCGTCGCCCTGGCGTCCGGTCACGAGCGGCGCTCCACCCCCTGGGCCGAGGGGCGCAGGCGGTATCTGATCGGGGCGGGGCTGAGGTCGCTGGACGACATGGCGGCCCTGACCGCCTTCTTCGAGGCGCGGCGGGGGCGGCTGTACGGGTTCCGCTTCCGGGATTTCGCCGACTTCAAGAGCTGTGCGCCGGGGGCGACGGTCGCGGCGACCGACCAGGCGATCGGGACCGGCGACGGGACGCGGCGCGTCTTTCAGTTGAGCAAGGCCTACGGCGACCACGCGCGGCGCATCGCCAAGCCCGTGGAGGGCAGCGTGCGGATGGCGGTCGCGGGGACGGAGACGACGGCCTTCGCGGTCGACTGGACCACGGGGGAGGCGAGCCTGAACGCGGCGCCGGCGGCGGGAGCCGTGGTGACGGCGGGCTTCGTCTTCGACGTGCCGGTGCGGTTCGATTCCGACCGGATCGAGGTGACGCTGGAGAGTTTCGGCGCCGGGCGGATGGCGGCGATGGGCTTGGTCGAGGTGAGGGTTTGAGGGGGCTCTCCTCCCCGGCGGAGCGGGGGAGGGGGACCGCGCGTAGCGTGGTGGAGGGGGCGAAGGGTCGGGCGGCGGTTTCCGGGTCTGGGCGGGAGGTCGGTGGGGGATTGGGCTGGCGTGGCGGCTGTGGTCGCCCCCTCCACCACCTTCGGTGGTCCCCCTCCCCCGCAAGCGGGGGAGGAGTTTGTTTGAAGGGGGAGAGAGCGTTGCGGAACTTGCCGGGGGGGATGGTCGAGCGGATCGAGAGCGGGGCGGCGGGGATGTGCCATGCCTGGACGGTGCGGCGGGGGGACGGGGCGGTCCTGGGCTTCACTGATCATGACCGGGATCTGAGGCTGGGGGACGTGGTCTGTCTGGCCGGGAGCGGGTGGACGGCGGGGGCCGGGGACGCGGCCGTGGGGACGGCGGCGGGCGGGCTGTCGGCGTCCGGACCGCTGGACGAGACAGGGGTCGTCGAGGCGGAGATCGAGGCGGGGTTGTACGACGGGGCGCGGGTCGAGCTGTGGCGCGTGGACTGGGCGCGGCCGGAGCTGAGGGTCCGGTTGTGGGCGGGGAGGCTGGCGCGGATTCGGCGCGAGAACGGCGCCTTCGTCGCCGACCTGGAGGGGCCGGCGGCGGCGCTGGAGCGGGTGGTCGGGCGGACCTTCGGACGGAGCTGCGACGCGGTGCTGGGCGACGCGCGGTGCGGCCTGGCGCCGGAGGCGGTCGCCGGGCGGCGTTGCGACAAGCGCTGGGCGACCTGCGTCGGGGTCTTCGGCAACGGGGTCAATTTCCAGGGCTTTCCGGACATTCCGGGCGACGACTTCCTGACCGCCCAGCCGATGGAGACGGGGCGGAACGACGGGGGGAGCCGGCGGTGAGGGGGAAGACGGGCGACGTCTCCCCTGCGGAGCGGGGAAGGGCGAAGGGTAGGGCGGAGGTTTTCGCGTTGGTCGGGAGCGTCGGTGGAAGTTGGGCTGATGTCGCGGATGGGGTCGCCCCCTCCACCGCTTCGCGGTCCCCCTCCCCCGTGAACGGGGGAGGAGTGCTGGAGGTGCGGGAGGCGGTGTTGCGGGCGGCGCGGGGGTGGTTGGGGACGCCGTATCGGCATCAGGCGAGCGTGAGGGGCGAGGGGGCGGATTGCCTGGGGCTGGTGCGGGGGGTCTGGCGCGAGGTCGTCGGGCCGGAGCCCGAGGCGCCGCCGCCCTATCGCCCGGACTGGGCCGAGGTCGGGGGCGAAGAGAGCCTGTTGCAGGCGGCGCGGCGGCGGCTGACGGAGATTCCCCTGGGCCGGGAGCGGCCGGGGGACGTGCTGCTGTTCCGCATGGCGGCGGGCTGTCCGGCCAAGCACTGCGCGATCCTGTCGGCCGACGACGGGCCGGAGCGGCGGATGATCCACGCCTATTGGGGGCGGTCGGTGGTCGAGAGCTGGATGGGGACATGGTGGCGGCGAAGGCTGACGGCGGCCTTCCGCTGGCCCGGAACGACGGGGAGCTGAGGCATGGCGCAGGTCGTACTGAGCGAGGCGGGCCGGGCGATCGGCGGGCCGATCGGCCAGGCTGTGGGCTCGACCCTGGGGCGGATGCTGGACCAGAGGCTGATCGCGAGCCTGTCGCCCGCGCGGCGGGGGCCGAGGCTGGAGGGGCTGAGCCTGCAGTCCTCGGCGGACGGGGCGCCCATGGCCTGCGTCCTGGGACGGGCGCGGGTGGTCGGGCAGGTGATCTGGGCCGCGCGCTTCCTGGAGAAGAAGAAGGAAAGGTCGGGCGGCAAGGGCGGGCAGAGGGTCGTGGACTACAGCTATTCGCTGAGCTTCGCCGTGGGGCTGTGCGAGGGGCCGATCGACGGGGTGGGGCGCGTCTGGGCGGACGGGCGGCCGATGGACCTGTCGGGCGTGAGCATGAGGGTGCATCGCGGGACGCCGGACCAGGCGCCCGACCCGCTGATCGAGGCGGTCGAGGGGGCGGCTCCCGCGTTCCGGGGCGCGGCCTATGTGGTGTTCGAGGACCTGCCGCTGGGGCCGTTCGGCCATCGGCCGCCGCAACTGGCCTTCGAGGTCTTTCGGCGGCCTCTGGGGTCGGAGCGGCGGCTGGAGGACCGGCTGGAGGGCGTCTGCCTGATCCCCGGGGCGGGGGAGTTCTGTCTGGCGACCGAGCCGGTGATGCGGCGCGAGGGCCTGACGCGGACCACGGCGGAGAACGTCAACAACGCCGAGGGACGGGCGGACCTGGAGGTGTCGCTGGATCATCTCATGGCTCAGGCGCCGAACCTGAAGCGGGTCAGCCTGGTGGTCGGCTGGTTCGGGGACGACGTGCGGGCCGGGCGGTGCCGGGTGCGGCCGGGGGTAGAGCGGCGGATGAAGCCGACGGAGCCCCTGGTCTGGAGCGCGGCGGGGCTGGACCGGGGGAGCGCGCATCTGATCTCGCAGGCCGGGGGCGGGCCGGCCTATGGCGGGACGCCGTCGGACGAGAGCGTGCGGCAGGCGATCCGCAGCCTGAAGGCGCGGGGGCTGGAGACGACCCTCTATCCCTTCGTCTTCATGGACTGCCCCGGCTATCCGTGGCGGGGGCGCGTGGCCGGGACGGACGGGGACGGGGCGGCGGCGGAGGTCGCGGCCCTGTTCGGCGGGACGGAGGACTGGGGCCTGAGGCGGATGGCGCTGCATTATGCGCGGATCGCGGCCGAGGAGGGGGCGGACGGCCTGCTGATCGGGTCGGAGATGCGGGGCCTGACGCGGACGCGGGACGCGGGCGACGGCTTTCCGGCCGTGGCGCAGTTCCGGGCCCTGGCGGCGGAGTGCCGGGCCGTGGTCGGGCCGGAGGTCAGCCTGTCCTACGCCGCCGACTGGTCGGAGTATTTCGGGGTGCAGGGCGGCGGGGAGGCGCGGTTTCCCCTGGACGCCCTGTGGGCCGATCCCAACATCGATTACGTCGGAATCGACTGGTATCCGCCGCTGGGGGACTGGCGCGGTGGGGACGGGGGGCTGGACGCGGAGACCCACGACGGGCCGTCGGACCCGGCCTATCTGGCCCTGCAGATGGCGGGGGGCGAGGGCTATGACTGGTTCTATGCGGACGAGGCCGACCGGGCGGCGCAGGCGCGGACGCCGATCCGCGACGAGGCGCACGGCGAGGACTGGCTGTGGCGGCCCAAGGACCTGAAGGGCTGGTGGTCGAACCCGCATCACGAGCGGATCGGCGGCGCGCGCAGCCCGACGCCCACGGCCTGGGTCCCGATGATGAAGCCGATCCGCCTGACGGAGTTCGGGTGCGCGGCGACGGACCGGGGGACCAACGCGCCCAACCTGTTCCAGGACCCCAAGAGCGCGGAGAGCGCCCTGCCGCCCCATTCGACCGGGGCGCGGGACGACCGGATGCAGAGGCGGGCGCTGGAGGCGGTGCTGGCCCATTTCGACGAGGCGGCGAACAATCCGGTCTCGCCCGTCTACGGCGGGCCGATGATGGCGGGGGCGGACGCCTGGTGCTGGGACGCGCGGCCCTGGCCGGCCTTTCCGGCGCGGGCCGAGGTCTGGGCCGACGCTGGGGCGTGGCGGACGGGGCACTGGTTGAACGGGCGGCTGTCGGGGGAGGCGGCGGACCTGGTCGGAGCGGTGCTGAGGCGCGGGGGGCTGGCGGACGAGGACTTCGCCGTGGACGCCCTGGCGGGGTCGGTCGCGGGCTATGTGATCGACCGGCCGATGCGGACGCGGGACGCCCTGGAGCCCCTGCTGGCGGCCCTGGGGGCGACGGCGGCGGAGCGGGACGGGCAGGTGGTCGTCCTGGGGGAGACGCCGGTGGAAACCGTGCTGGCGCTGGAGGCCCTGGCCCTGCCTGAGACGGGCGGGAGCCTGGTCGCCGAGCGGGCGCTGTCGCCGGCGCCGGACACGGCGCGGGTGCGCTTCATCGACGAGACGGCGGACTATCAGACCGGGGCGGCGAGCGTGCGGGCCGAGGACGACCTGGGGGAGGGACCGGCGCGCGGGCGGGGCGGCGGCGGGCTGGACCTGGAGCTGCCGGTGGTGTGCGGGGCGGCGCAGGCCCTGGCCGTGGCGCGGCGGGCCCTGGCCGAGGACGAGGGGCGGGCCGAGCGGCTGACGGCGCGGCTGGGGCCGCTTGAGGCGCTGAGGCTGGAGCCCGGCGACGCGGTGCGGGTCGAGGGCCGGGACGGCGACTGGCAAGTGACGCGGCTGGAACTGGACGAGCAGCCGTCGGCGATGCTGGCGCCCCTGGTCGTCGTGCGGCCGGGAGAGACGGTCGAGGCATGGCGGCCGGGCGAGGGGCCGAGGCGGCCGGGGGCGCCCTTCCTGAAGCTGGCGGACCTGCCGCCCCTGCCGGGCGAGGAGGAGGACGCGCGGCCCGTGGCGATCGTGGCGGCGGACCCGTGGACGCTTACGACCGTGCACGGGGGCGAGACGGCGGACAGCCTGACGCCGCGCGCGACGGCGGAGCGGCCGGCGACGGTCGGGGTCTTGACCCAGGCCCTGGCGCCCGGCGTCGTCGGGCGCTGGGACGAGGTCGGGGCGGTGGTGCTGCGCGTCGAGGGCGGGGCGCCGCAGAGCCGGTCGGCCGGGGCCGTGCTGGGCGGGGCCAATGTCCTGGCGGTCGAGACGGCGGCGGGCTGGGAGGTGCTGCAACACCGTCGGGCGGAGCTGGTCGGGGCGGGGATCTGGCGGCTGACGGGCCTGTTGCGCGGACAACAGGGGAGCGAGGCGGCGGCCGAGGCCGGAGCGCCCGAAGGGGCGGTCGCGGTCTTTCTGGAACGGGACATGCCGAGGGTCGAGGTCGCGGCCGGGGAAAGGGGCTTGCCGCGTCTGTGGCGGGCGGGGCCGGCGGGCGCGCCTCCGGGCGGGCCGGGGTTCGCCCAGGCGGACTTCGCCTGGAAGGCCGAGGCCCTGAGGCCGTGGCGGCCCGCCCGGCCCAGGGTCGAGGTCCTGGCGGACGGAGGGCGGCGGCTGAGCTGGACGCCGCGCGTACGGACCGGCGGCGACGGCTGGGAGACGGAGCCCGTCGAGGTCGATCCGCGCCGTTTCCGGGTGCGGGTCATGGACGGGGAAGTCGAGGTCCGCGTCTGGGAGGTCGAGGGGCTGGAGACGCTCTATCCGGCGGACCAGGCGGCGGCGGACTTTCCGGGCGGCGTCGGTCCGGGCGCTCGGGCGAGGATCAGCCAGAGGAGCGAGGCCTATGGATGGGGGAGCGAGGCGGAGACGGGGTTGTAGGGGGCTTCTCCTCCCCTGCGGAGCGGGGGAGGAGAAGAAGCAGTCCCCTTTCCCCTTTCGGCGGGGGGGAGGATGGCTTAACTGACGCTCTCTTGGTTTTTCTGTCTCTCGGAGCGGCGTGAAGGTGGCTGGCGATCCCTATAAGGAACTGGGCGTTTCGAAGGGCGCGAGCGCGGACGAGGTCAAGAAGGCGTTCCGCAAGCTGGCCAAGGAGCTGCATCCGGACAAGAACCCCGGCGACAAGGCGGCCGAGGAGCGGTTCAAGCGCGTGACCGGCGCCTTCGACCTGCTGGGCGACGCCGAGAAGCGGGCCAAGTACGACCGGGGCGAGATCGACGCGGACGGGCGCGAGCAGTTCCGCGGCTTCGGCGGAGGTCAGCCGGGCGGCGGACGGTCGGGCGGTTTCGGGGGCTTCGGCGGTTCGGGCGGACGCGGCGGTTTCGAGGACATCGACCTGGAGGAGCTGTTCGGCGCCTTCGGCGGCGGCCGGGCGAAGGGCGGTTTCGGGGGAGGCGGGCGCGGGCAGGACGTCCGGGCCACCCTGGACGTCAGCCTGGAGGACGCCATCGCGGGGACGACGCGGCGCATCCAGTTCTCGGACGGACGCATGCTGGACGTGGCCATTCCCAAGGGAGCGACGGACGGCCAGACCATCCGCCTGAAGGGGCAGGGGACGCCCGGACGGGGCGGCCAGGCGGGCGACGCCCTGATCGAACTGCGCATCCAGCCGCATCCGCTGTTCAAGCGCGACGGGGCGGACCTGACCATGGATCTGGCCGTGTCGGTTCCCGACGCGGTCCTGGGCGGAAAGATTCCGGTGCCGACGCCCGAGGGCACGGTGATGATGACCATTCCCAAGGGCTCGAACAGCGGCAAGACGCTGAGGCTCAAGGGGCGGGGCGCCTATGCCGGCGGCAAGCGGGGCGACCTGCTGGCCCGCCTGGTCGTGACCCTGCCGGAGACGCCGGACGAGGACCTGGTCCGCTTCGCGACCGAATGGCGCGACAAGCGCCCCTACAAGCCTGGCCGTTGATGGCTTAAGGGTGTCGTCTCTCTCCCCGAGACACAGCGAGTCGCGCCCATGAACGCCCAGACCGTCGCCAAACCCCTCGTCAAGCCCGCGCGGCCGTGGTTCTCGGCCGGGCCGACGGCCAAGCGGCCGGGGTGGTCGCTGGCGGGGCTGCCCGACGACCTGATGGGGCGGGGCATTCGCGCGCCGGAGGTGGTGGAGCGGTTCGCCCACGGCCTGAGGCTGACGCGGGAAGTCCTGGCGCCGCCGGCGGACTATGTGCTGCTCTATACGCCGGGATCGGACACGGGCGCGGTGGAGGCGGCCCTGTGGGGCATGCTGGGCGAGCGGCCGGTGCAGGTGGTCGCCTATGAGAATTTCGGCCTGACCTGGCTGGCGGACGTCAAGACGCACCTGGGGCTGGAGCCCGAGGCCCTGACGGCGCCCTGGGGCGAGCTGCCGGACCTGTCCCGGGTCGATCCGAAGAAGGACGTGGTCTTTCCGTGGAACGGCACGACCTCGGGCGTGCGGGTGCCGGACGGCGACTGGATCGCCGACGACCGCGAGGGGCTGACGATCTGCGACGCCACCTCGGCCGCCTTCGCCCAGCCTCTGCCCTGGGCGAAGCTGGACGTGACCACTTTCAGCTTCCAGAAGGCCCTGGGCGGGGAGGCCGGGATCGGGGTCATGGTCCTGTCGCCGCGCGCCGTGGCGCGGCTGGACGCCTATCGGCCCGACCGGCCCGTGCCCAAGCTGCTGCGCCTGACGGACGGCAAGGGGTTCGACCGGGCCCTGGGCGAGGGGGTGGCGATCAACACCTTCTCGGTCCTGACGATCGAGGACTGGATCGACGCCCTGGACTGGGCCCGGGGGATCGGCGGGATCGAGGCCCTGATCGCCCGCACCGACGCCAACTACGCCGCCCTGGCGGCCTGGGTGGAGCGGACCGACTGGATCGACTTCCTGCCCGCGCGGCCGGAGATCAGGTCCACCACCTCGGTCTGCCTGAAGTTCGTCGATCCGCGCGTCACGGGCCTGGACGAGGCGGGGCAGAAGGCCTTCGTCAAGCGGTTCAAGGCCCTGCTGGAAGGCGAGGGGGCGGTCTATGACATGGAGCCGCACCGCAACGCCCCGCCCGGACTGCGCCTGTGGTGCGGATGCACGGTCGAGACGGCCGACGTGATCGCCGCCACGCCCTGGCTGGAATGGGCGTTCGAGACGGCGGTCGCCTCGTCCGAAATCTCCTAGGGTCTGTCCTGTTCGCCCCAACCGGATTGCGGCTCCGAACGGGCGCGACCCATGCCTTGGCCCTCAATTCGGTTCGCGCCGACATTCGCATTCAGAAGGGAAGCGACATGCAGGCCTGGAAACCGATCCTCAGCCAAGTCGCTTCCGAGTTCGCCGAGCGAGGCTGGCGCAGCTTCAGATCGGAAATACTCACGAGCGAGCCGGCGGCAGGAGGGTGTTACGGCTGGATAGGGTTGAACGGCACGCCGATGAGCGTAGGGGCCACGGTTGGACTCGTTCATCCTGAGCTCAATCGAATCTGCGCGGGCGCTGCAAACCGAGCCCATGGCGCAGGGATCGGCGCAGGGTTTACGCGCAGACCTGGCGTCCCGGTTCTCCAGTACGTCGTGCGGCCGGACGAACGGTGGGGAATGGAACGGCTTGACGCAGATCGTATCAGCCCTGCCGACATCCAGAGCTATGCGCGAAGGATCGAAACGGCCTTTCACGACAGGATCGATCTGAGTTGGTCGCTGAATGAAATTGTTGAAGTTTTTCGTGGCGGCGGGGTCATCGGCGGTCAAGCTGCAATGTATCTGATGCCTGTGGCGCTCATGATGATCAATGACGAGGCGGGCCTGCACGCTCTCGTTCAGGATATCCGCTCGGGTGTGGGGTTGGGCGCCGAGTATGAAGTCTACCTCGAGGCGGCTGCCGAGATTGTTCGCGGAGCCGAACCCCCGCGGGCCCGTCCATTGGGCTGAACTCCCGGGTTCAGGAGCGGTTGAGGCCCGACCGGCTGCTACATGTCGGCGCGCCGACGCCTCCATGTCGAAGGGATGCGTGGGTTTGGAACCTCCTCATGCGCTGCTGAACGAATTGCCGGATCAGCCACTCAAATCCGCGAATATCGTCCAGGCCTGAGACAAATCGCGATTCAGGGGTTATAGGCTCCCACCGCATTCTGGATTGCGGAGAAACGGTCTTGGCTAACGTCGCGGTGGTCGGCGCCCAATGGGGCGACGAGGGCAAGGGCAAGATCGTGGACTGGCTGTCCAATCGCGCCGACATGGTGGTGCGGTTCCAGGGCGGCCACAACGCGGGCCACACCCTGGTCGTCGACGGCAAGGTCTACAAGCTGGCGCTGCTGCCCTCGGGCGTGGTGCAGGGCAAGCCCTCGATCATCGGCAACGGCGTGGTCGTGGACCCCTGGCACCTGGTCGGCGAGATCGAGAAGATCCAGGCCCAGGGCGTGGCCATCACGCCGGACATCCTGACCATCGCCGATAACGCCTGCCTGATCCTGCCGATCCATCCGGCCCTGGACGTGGCGCGCGAGGCCGCCGCCAGCGCGCCGGGCGCCAAGATCGGCACGACCGGCCGGGGCATCGGCCCGGCCTATGAGGACAAGGTGGGGCGCCGGGCCATCCGCGTCTGCGACCTGGCCAACGAAGACGACCTGAAGATCAAGATCGACCGCCTGCGCTCGCATCACGATCCGCTGCGCGCCGGCCTGGGGCTGGAGCCGATCGATCCGGCGGCCCTGCTGGCGCAACTGCTGGAGATCGCGCCGAAGATCCTGCCCTATGTGAAGCCGGCCTGGCGCGTGC
Organism: Brevundimonas faecalis; assembly: GCF_040549405.1. Taxonomy (NCBI): domain Bacteria; kingdom Pseudomonadati; phylum Pseudomonadota; class Alphaproteobacteria; order Caulobacterales; family Caulobacteraceae; genus Brevundimonas; species Brevundimonas faecalis. The sequence goes on from NZ_JBEPTF010000001.1 coordinate 821,325, forward strand.
TGGACCAGGCCCAGAAGGACGGCAAGCGGGTGCTGTTCGAGGGGGCGCAGGGCGCCTTCCTGGACGTGGACCACGGCACCTATCCCTATGTGACCAGCTCCAACACCGTGGCCGGTCAGGCGGCGGCGGGATCGGGCCTGGGGCCGCGCGGGGTCGGCTATGTGCTGGGCATCGTCAAGGCCTATACGACCCGGGTGGGCGAGGGACCCTTCGCCTGCGAGCTGAACGACGCGGTCGGCGAGCATCTGGCGACCGTGGGTCGTGAGGTCGGCGTGAACACCGGCAGGGCGCGTCGCTGCGGCTGGTTCGACGCCGTGCTGGTGCGCCAGTCGGTGGCGATCAACGGCATCGACGGCATCGCCCTGACCAAGCTGGACGTCCTGGACGGGCTGAAGACGCTGAAGATCTGCGTCGGCTATCGCGTGAACGGCGAGGTGCTGGACTATCTGCCGTCCAGCCTGAAGGACCAGGCGGCGGCCGAGCCGGTGTTCGAGGAACTGGACGGCTGGGACGAGAGCACGGGCGGGGTCCGCAGCTTCAAGGACCTGAACGCCCACGCCCTGAAATACGTGCGGCGGATCGAGGAGCTGATCGGCGCGCCGGTGGCCCTGCTGTCGACCAGCCCCGAGCGGGACGACACCATCCTGATGCGCGATCCGTTCCAGGGCTGATCGAGCCTAAGGGTAATTTACAAAAGGCCGGGTTTGAAACCGGCCTTTAACCCGTGGGGCGATAGGGTCAGGCTCGAAACGGAGTCCGCCCTTGTTCGCTTTAGACGCCAGGACGATGCAACGGATCGCCCCCGTGGTGAGGCGCGTGGTCATCGTCGATTCCAATCCCGCCGCGGCCCGCCTGTTGAGCGACCTGTTGAAGGGGTTCGGCGCGCGCGAGATCGCGGTCGAGAGCGACGAGGCCAAGGTGATCGACCTGTGCCGGGAGATGGAGCCGGGGCTGATCCTGACGGAACGCGCCGGGCCGCGCCTGGACGGGGAGGGTCTGGTGCGGCGCATTCGCCGGTCCAGCCTGTCGTGCCGCCGGGCGCCCATCGTCATGGTGACGGCCGAGGCCACCGCCACATCGATCAAGGGCGCACGCGATGCGGGCGTGCACGAGTTCCTGAGGAAGCCCTTCACCAGCGGCGATCTGCAACGCCGGATCGAGAACCTGGCGACCAAGCCGCGCGACTGGGTCGAGGCGGTCGGCTATGTCGGGCCGGACCGGCGGCGCTTCAACTCGACCGACTACGCCGGGCCGGGCAAGCGCAAGGCGGACAAGCCGGCGTCGGGCGCCGAGGCGGCCCTGGCGGTCAAGGACCAGGCGATGCGCATCCTGGCCTCGGCCCTGACCCAGTTCGACACCGATCCCATGCAGGCCTTCCGCGCCATCAAGCAGCAGGCGGAGACCCTGAAGGCCCTGGCGGTCAAGACGGGGGACGCCTCCCTGGCCATAGCCGCGGCGGGGCTTGAGACGCATCTGACCAGCGGCGGAGCGCCGACCAAGGCCAGCCTGACCGATCCGATCAACGCCGTCCTGGCCCTGGCCTCGCCCGAGAGCCTGTCGCGGGCGGGGTAGGGGCGAACCCTTTCCCTCCCCCTTGGGGGAGGGTGGCGCGCAGCGCCGGGCGGGGAGGGCGAGGCAAACGCGCCTTGCGATCGTTCCCCGCGCCTGACGTTTTCAGTCCCTGCATCGCCCAGCGCCCCCACCCGGCCTCGCCTCACGGCTCGACCACCCTCCCCGAATGGGGAGGGAGAGGTCTTGGGACGCCCTAGGCGTCGACCAGGTTGCGTTCCATGGCGGCGGCGCGCATGGCCTTTTGCAGTTTTTCGAAGGCGCGGACCTCGATCTGGCGGACGCGTTCGCGGGACACGCCGTATTCGCCGGCGAGTTCCTCCAGGGTGACGGGGTCGTCCTTGAGGCGGCGTTCCGTGAGGATGTGCTTCTCGCGGTCGGTCAGCTCCTCCATGGCTTCCTGAAGGAGGCTCATGCGGATGGATTTTTCCTCGCTGTCGGCCAGCTGGGTTTCCTGGCTGACCGCGTCGTCGTCGGCCAGCCAGTCCTGCCATTCGCTCTCGCCGTCGGCGCGCAGGGGCGCGTTCAGGGAGGCGTCGCCGCCGAGGCGGCGGTTCATGTCGGTCACTTCCTGTTCCGACACGCCCAGCTTGGTGGCGATGGCGGCCAGGTGCTCGGGGTGCAGGTCGCCTTCTTCAAAGGCCGAGATCTGGCTTTTGGCCTTGCGCAGGTTGAAGAAGAGCTTCTTCTGGGCGGCGGTGGTGCCCATCTTCACCAGCGACCAGGAGCGCAGGATGTATTCTTGGATCGAGGCGCGAATCCACCACATGGCGTAGGTCGCCAGGCGGAAGCCCTTGTCCGGGTCGAATTTCTTGACGGCCTGCATCAGGCCGACGTTGCCCTCCGAGATCACTTCGCCGATCGGCAGGCCGTAGCCGCGATAACCCATGGCGATCTTGGCCACGAGGCGAAGGTGGGAGGTGACGAGACGGTGGGCCGCTTCGGGATCCTGGTGTTCGCTCCACCGCTTGGCGAGCATGAACTCCTCGTCCTTGGTGAGCATCGGAAACTTGCGGATTTCCGTGAGATAACGGGACAGTCCCTGTTCAGGCGACATCACCGTCAGCGTATTATTGGCCATGTGGTCCCTCCGGCTGGACGAGCAGGTTCTGCGGCTTTGACCACTTGGCGTGCGCCATCGCCTGACCCCTCAACTGACTAGATGGGAATCCGTTGCCCTCTGGAAAAGGGGCGAATTGTCCCAATTCGGCGGCGGCTCGTTTCCGCGTCGTCGTCGAGGCGATTATCTAGCACAGACAGTGTTGCTGATAAAGGGGTAAATTTGCAAACAAGTCTCATTAGCGATACGGCCGGTCCCAGTACATCGTCCTAGCGAGAGAGTGAGGCGCGCCATGGGCCCCTATCGTCTGTTTGACCTGGTGCTGGCGCGGCGGACGCGGCTGTGTCCGTCGCTGACGCGGTTCACCTTCGGCGGGGCCGGGGTGGAGCACGTGGGCGCCTTCGCCCCGGACCAGAGGGTCAAGCTGTTCTTTCCCTCGGCGGACGGACGGGCGGCGCAGCTGGCCGAGCGGCTGGGGGCGGCGAACGCCGGCTGGCTGGAGGCCTATCGCGACCTGCCGGAAGAGCGGCGGCCGCCCATGAGGACCTACACCATTCGCGCCCTGAGGCCCGAGGCGGGCGAGGTGGACATCGACTTCGTCATGCACGGCGGGCCGGAGCATGGCGACGAGGCGGCGGACCTGGGGCCGGCGGGCCGTTGGGCCATGCGGGCCCGGGTCGGAGATCGCCTGTCCATGTCGGCGCCCGACAGCCGGTCGGCGGCCGAGCCGGTCGGGTTCGAGTGGCGGCCGCCGCGCGCCGCGCGCCAGGTCCTGATCGCCGCCGACGAGACGGCCGTTCCCGCCGCCATGGGCATAGTGGAGGCCATGGGGGCCTGGACCGAGCGGCCGCGCGTGCGCCTGCTGGTCGAGGCGCCGAGCGAGGCGGACCGCCTGCCCACGCCCGACTGGGTCGAGGCGGAATGGCTGCCCCGGCGGGGCGGCTACGGCGAGGCCCTGACGGCGGCGGTGCGCGGGTTGGACCTGTCGGGCGTCCTGCCGACGCAGGGCGAGCGGCGGACGGAGACGGACGAGGCGATCGGCCGGGTCGACATCGACGCCGAGATCCTGTGGGACACGGCGGTGGACGAGGGGGCCGAATTCTATGCCTGGATCGCCTGCGAGACGCGGGCGGCGCGGGACATCCGCCTGCACCTGACCCGCGAACGCGGCGCGCCGCGACACAGCGTGGCCTGCATGGGCTACTGGCGCGAGGGGCGGGTGCTGGAGTGAGGCTCTAGAGCTCGGCCAGCAGGGCTTCCAGCTGGCGCATGTCCTCGGGCGGGGCGGTTTCGAAGCGGAGGGCCTGGCCGGTGACGGGGTGGACGAAGCCGAGGACGGCGGCGTGGAGCGCCTGGCGGGTCAGGCCCGCCTGGGCGACGGCGTCGCGCACGGCGGCGGCCGGGGCGCCTGAGCCGTAAACTGGGTCGCCGAGCAGGGGCGAGCCCTTGGACGCCATGTGGACGCGGATCTGGTGGGTGCGGCCGGTGTGCAGGGTGCAGGCGACGCGGGCGGCCAGGGGCGCGCCCGAGGCCTTGGCCGGGCGGCCGAAGGTCTGCTGCACGACATAGTCGGTGACGGCCTCGCGCCCGCCGGAGCGCAGGACGGCCATCTTCTTGCGGTCATGGGGGGAGCGGCCGATCAGGGTCTGGATGCGGCCCTTCTCGGGCGTGGGCGCGCCGCGCGTCAGGGCCAGGTAGGTGCGCTCGATGTCGTGGGCGGCGAAGAGGGCGGATAGGCCCGCGTGGGCGCGGTCGGACTTGGCGGCGACCATGACGCCGGAGGTGTCCTTGTCCAGGCGGTGGACGATGCCGGGGCGGGCGACGCCGCCTATGCCCGACAGACTGTCGCCGCAGTGGGCCAGCAGGGCGTTGACCAGGGTGCCGGTCTCGCAGCCGGGCGCCGGGTGGGCGGCCATGCCGGGCGCCTTGTCGATGACGATCAGGTCGGCGTCCTCGTAGAGGACGGTCAGGGGGATGGCCTCAGGCAGGGGGAGGGCCGGGGCCACGGGGGGCAGGGTCACGGCGTAGAGGCCGGGCAGGGCCTTGGCCGAGCCGCTGGAGACCGGCTGTCCGTCGCGGGCGACGGCGCCCTCGGCCAGCAGGGCCTGGAGGCGGGCGCGGGACAGGTTCGGGAAGGCGGCGGCCAGGGCCTTGTCCAGGCGGACGCCGGGCGCGTCGATCCGCGCCTCGAAGATTTCCGCGTCTTCGTCTTCCGTCAGCAAAGGTTCATCGGCCATAGGGTGGAATAGCATGGCTTGCGGGGCGAAACCTCATTCGTCCGGGTCGTGGAATGAAACGCCTTGGGAGAGGCCGATATGAAGGTTCTGATCGCCGCCGCAGCGGCGGCCGCGGGCGTCCTGCTGCTGTCGGGATGCGCCACCATGAACGAGGACCAGTGCATGGTCGGCGACTGGGGCGGGCAGGGATGGCGCGACGGCGCGGCCGGCTATCCGACCAGCCGGGTCGACGACCACGCCAAGGCCTGCGCCAAGTACGGGGTGGCGCCGAACATGAGCGCCTATCTGGCGTCGCGCGAGGACGGCCTGAGGACCTATTGCACCTGGGAGAACGGTTTCCGGCAGGGGCGGCAGGGCAACAGCTATCACGGGGTCTGCGCCCCGGCGGAGGAGCGCGACTTCGTGCCCGCCTATGAGGACGGACGGCGCATCCATTCCGTCGAGCAGGCGGTGTCGGCGGCGCAGAGCGCGCTGAACTCGGCCATCAGCCGGATCGACGACCGCGAGGACAAGCTGGACGCCAAGGAGCGGGAACTGCGGCAGGAAGGCCTGTCGAACGAGGACCGCGAGCGCATCCGCAACCGTATTCGCGAGGTGCGGGGCGAACTGCGCGACGCCCGTCGCGACGCGCGCCAGGCCGAGGAGAATCTGCGCTATGCCGAGATCGAGGCGCGGGCGACGATCAGCGCGATCGGCGGGCGGTACGGGGTGTGGTGAAACTGAGACCTTCCTCCCTGTCGCGGAGCGATGGGGAGGTGGATCGGCGCCGATAGGCGACGAGACGGAGGGGGCGACTCAACGGTTGACGTCGGCGCCGCCCCCTCCACCACGCTTCGCGCGGTCCCCCTCCCCGCGAGCGGGGAGGAGAGCATGGACGATCAGCCGATCCGCGGGGTCAGTTCGCCGGAGGCGTAGCGCTTGGCCATCTGGGCGGTGGACAGGGGCTTGATCTTCGAGGCCTGGCCTTCGCAGCCGAACTGCTGGTAGCGCTCGACGCAGAGCTTGCGCATGGCTTCCTTGGCGGGCTTCAGGTAGGCGCGCGGGTCGAACTCGCCCGGCTTCTCGGCCAGGACCTTGCGGATGGCGCCGGTCATGGCCATGCGGTTGTCGGTGTCGATGTTGATCTTGCGCACGCCGTGCTTGATGCCGCGCTGGATCTCCTCGACCGGGACGCCCCAGGTCTGGGGCATCTGGCCGCCGTAGGCGTTGATGATGTCCTGCAGGTCCTGCGGCACCGAGGAGGAACCGTGCATCACCAGGTGGGTGTTGGGCAGGCGCTTGTGGATTTCCTCGATCACGTTCATGGCCAGGACCTCGCCGTCCGGCTGACGCGTGAACTTGTAGGCGCCGTGGCTGGTGCCCATGGCGATGGCCAGGGCGTCGACCTGGGTGGCCTTGACGAAGTCCACGGCCTGGTCCGGGTCGGTCAGCAGGGCCGAGTGGTCCAGCTTGCCCTCGAAGCCGTGGCCGTCCTCGGCCTCGCCCATGCCGGTTTCCAGCGAACCCAGAACGCCCAGTTCGCCCTCGACCGAGACGCCGCAGGAGTGGGCCATCTCGGTGACGCGACGGGTCACGTCGACGTTGTATTCGTAGGAGGCGGGGGTCTTGGCGTCTTCTTCCAGCGAGCCGTCCATCATCACCGAGGTGAAGCCGTACTGGATGGCAGTGGCGCAGGTGGCCGGGCCGTTGCCGTGGTCCTGGTGCATGCAGACCGGGATGTGGGGGTAGATCTCGACCAGGGCGTCGATCAGGCGGGCCAGGACGATGTCGTTGGCGTAGCTGCGGGCGCCGCGCGAGGCCTGGATGATGACGGGGGCGTTGACGGAGTCGGCGGCCTCCATGATGGCCAGGCCCTGCTCCATGTTGTTGATGTTGTAGGCCGGAAGGCCGTAGTCGTGCTCCGCCGCGTGGTCGAGCAGCTGTCGCAGCGTGATGCGCGCCATGTAGTAGTCTCCTGAGCCGATTTATATTTTGCGGCAGGCTTTAGCCCGAAGGGCCGGGGAAGTCACGCCGGGTTACAAGACCAATTCGGCGTTCGTTCGCGATGGGCCGCGATTGTCGTCGAACGTCGAGTCGCCCCCTCCACCGCTTCGCGGTCCCCCTCCCCGCAGGCGGGGAGGAAAAAGATGCTGCGGAGCGATAGAAACGAGAAAGGCCGCCCGGAGGCGGCCTTTCGTGTCTTGTCGAGGCGCGAGGGTCAGTCGCGGTAGCTCTGGATGCGCGTGGTGCGCAGTCCCTGCATGCCCCATTTGTCGATCGCCTGTTGCCAGGCGATGAATTCCTCGGCCGTCAGACGATATTTCGTCAGGGCGTCTTCCAGGCTGATCAGCCCGCCGCGAACGGCGGCGACCACCTCGGCCTTGCGTCGGATGACCCAGCGGTTCGTGTCCGCCGGCGGGAGGTCCCGCAGGGTCAGGGGCGTGCCCGTCGGACCGACCACATATTGTTCGCCTCTACTATTCAGGCGTCGCTCTTGCAGCATGGGCTTAAGCCTCTTTCACCACCACCATCGACGCGCAGGCTAGACCCTCGGCTTCTAAGGTCAGTTTAAGCGTCGTGGTGAAGGAATGGCTAAGACGCGCCCCCCGCGTCCGGCGCGTCGAGGGCGCCGGATACGAAGGATTCATCGACCCTAACGGAAGCTTACTCATCGAACCCCGTCAGGCCGTCAGCGCTTGATGTTGATCAGTTCCGCCAGCATTTCGTCGGCGGTGGTGATGATCTTCGACGAGGCGGAGTAGGCGCGCTGGGTGGTGATCAGGCCGGTGAACTCGGTCGAGAGGTCGACCGTGGAGGCCTCCAGCTGCTTGGCGCCCAGAAGGCCGGCGCCGCCCGTGCCCGGGGCCTTCAGGTTGAAGGTGCCGGAGTCCTGGCTGACGCGGTAGGCGTTGCCCGAGACCTCGACCAGGCTGTCGGTGCTGGGGAAGGTGGCCAGGGCGACCTGGGCGATACGGCGCATCACGCCGTTGTCGAAGATGGCGGTGACGAAGCCGTTGTCGTCGATCTCGACCTCGGTCAGGTTCCCGAAGGCGGTGCCGTTCGTATAGGTGGCCTGGACGACGGAGGTGCTGTCGTACTGGGTCAGGCCGCCCGCCGAGGCGTTGAGGTCGAAGTTGATGGTCTGGGCGGCGATGCCCAGGCCGGCGGCCCAGGCGCCGTTGGCGCCGGGAACGGCGCCGTCGGACGAGCCGAGCGACAGGACGGCCTTGGTCGGGTCGTCGAACAGGCCGGTGCCGGCGGCCCAGCCCTGCATCTTGGCCACGTCGAGGCGGCCGTCCTGGGTGAAGGCGACGCGGCCGGACTTCAGCAGGCCGTTGGCGTTGGTCACCGTGCCGGCGGGGGCGTGGATCTCCGCATACCATTCATTGGCGACGTTGCTCTTCAGGAAGGAGACCGTCAGGTTGCGCTGGCCGCCCTTGGAGTCCGAGACCGGGATGGTGATCTCGAAGTCCGGCTTCACGCCCGTGGCCGCATTGTTCGAGTTCATGGCCATGGAGTTGGTGGCCGCGTTGTAGGGCGTGACGCCGGTCGGCGGGGGGACCTGGGCCGCCTCGTTGATCGCCTGGCTGGACTTGAGGTTGGCGTTCAGGCTGACGCGGGTGGTCGGTTCGGCGGCGCCGCCGACCGAGCCGACGTTGATGGTGCGCAGGCGGCTCATGTCCGAGGGGTCGCTGTTGACCACGCCGTCGGCGTCCACCGGCCAGCCCTGGAGGTAGAGGCCCGAGGTGTTCTTGAGATAGCCCAGGTCGTCGATCTTGAAGGCGCCGGCGCGGGTGAAGAGGCGGGCGTCCGACAGGGTCAGGTTTTCCGACTTCTCGGTCACGACGAAGAAGCCCTGGCCGGCGATGGCCAGGTCGGTGCCCGAGGTGGTGCGCTGAAGCTGACCGGCCTGGCTGATGAAGTGGCGGGCCGAGGCCTGGACCCCGCCGGCCGAATAGCCGACGCCGTGGGTCTGGGCGTTGACGACGGTGGCGAACTCGGTCGACGCGCGCTTGTAGCCGACGGTGTTCACGTTGGCGATGTTCTGCGAGATCGTCGAAAGGGCCGCGGCGTTCGCGGCCAGGCCGGACACGCCGGCGAGCATGGCGCCGTTGATGCTCATGTCAGGTGCTCCTTGCGAAAGTTAGTTGAAGAGGTTGGGGATGGAGGAGAAGGCGGACGCGGCGGCGTCTTCCTCATCCTTTTTGGCGGGGGGAGAGGCCTTGGCCTCTTCCAGGGCGATCAGGCTGCTGACCGGCATGATGGACTTGCCGATGGTGACGAAGGCGGCGCCGTCGTACATCTCGACGCCGGAGACGCGGCCGCGGATGACGACCTGGCTGCCGACGTCCTTGCCGGCGCCGTCCTTGGCGATGACCTTCATGGTGTAGACGCCGCCGTCGTCGACCTGACCGCCGCCGGTGGTCTTTCCGTCCCACTTGAAGTCGTGCAGGCCGTTGGTCTTGGCCGGGGCGTCGCCGCTCCAGACCACCTTGCCCTTGGCGTCCAGGACCTGGATCGTCGCCGTGGCCGCGTTTCCGGCCAGTTCGTAGCTCCAGTTGGCCTCGCCGTCCTCGAAGCGGGTGGTCGACCAGACGGCCGTGGCCTCCTTGCCGATGTACTGGGCGGCGCCGTTCAGGCCCTGGCCTTCCTGGGCCTTGAGCAGGCTGTTCAGCAGGGTGTTGGTCAGGAGCTGCTGCTCGACCCCGGCCATCTGGGTCAGCTGGGCGGTGAATTCGTTGGAATCGACCGGGGACAGGGGGTCCTGGTTCTTCAACTGGGCGGTCAACAGCGACAGGAAGGTCTCGAAGTTCGAGGCCATCATGGTCGAGCCGGTGTTGATCTTCCCGGCGGCTGAGTTGGAGGAGACGGCGTCAACCATCGTCAGACCTTCAGATCGACGCGGTCAGGCGTCAGGGAAAGGGTGGTCCAGGCACCCGAAGCGGGGGCGGCCAGGTCGGCCTCTGCGGCCAGGCGGGCGGCGCCGGCGAAGGCGCGGCGGTCGGGTGCGCGGTCAAAGCCCTGGCCGCCGCCGAAGCCGGAGGAGGCGTCGCGTTCGGCGAACTGCAGGGAATCCTGGCTGAGCTCAAAGCCCGCGTCCTGAAGCTGACGACGCAGGTCGTCGGCGCGGCTGCGCAGCTCGGCCGAGGCGGCGGCGCTGTCGGCGGCCAGGACGGCGGTCAGGCGGCCGTCGGCCTCGATCTTCATCGAGACGTCGACGCGGCCCAGGTCGTCGGGCGTCAGGGCCATGTCGAAGCGGGTCGAGCGGCCGTCCAGCTTGCGGATGATCTGGGCGGCGATCTGGGCCGTGGTCTCGACCGTGGCGCGCGACAGCATGGAGGCGGCCCCGTGGCGCTCAGGCGCGGCGGCGGTCGAACCGGCGTTGGCGGCGTCGCCCGAAGCGGCCGGAGACAGGTCGGCGGGCGGCGGGGCGTCGTCCTCGACGGCGGCGGTCTGGAGCGGGGTCGGCTGGGCCGAGGCCTGTTCGGCCGGGCGCGGCGCCGGGGCGGCGCCGGCGCCCTCGACGCGGGCCTGGCCGTCGGACAGCAGGGCGCCGGTCGCGGTTTCGGCGTTGGAGAGGCGGTCGGGGTCGACGCGGTTCTCGCCGCCGCGCAGACGCGACGGAGCCGGCGCGGGGACGGGCGCCTGGGCGGAGGCCTGGGCGGCGGATTGGGCCTGCGCGGGGCGGGCCTCGGCCGTGGACTGAGCCTCGGCCGGGGCCTGTCCGACCAGGGCGGGCTCGGCGTCCTCGGCGGCCGTGTCCGCGACCTGGGGCAGGATCGGGGCCTGGAGAGAGGATTTGAAGACGGAGGCCGAGGGGGGCGCCGCCATGCGGGCGAGGGCGGCGACCAAGGCGGCGTCATCGACCTGGGGCCGGGCGGTTTGCGCCTGAGCGGTCGGAGATTGCGCGGACTGGGCCTGAGCCTGGGTCTGGGTCTGGGTCTGGGCCTGGGTTTGGGCGGACGGCTCGGCGGCAGGCGCGTTTGGGGCGGCCTCTGCAGAAACGACGGGTGCGACGGCGGACGGTTGGGTCTGAGCCTGAGCCGAAGACAGGGTTTGAGTCTGAGCCTGAGCCTGGCCTGGGGTCTGTGCAGGGGCGGAAGACTGGGGCGAGGGCGCGTCCTGGCCTTCGGCCGGAGCCGCGTCGGCGGAGGCGTCCTGGGCGGCGAGATGTTGAGCGGCGGCAGGCGCGATCTGGGCGCCGGGCCGGCCGTCGGCCTGACCGTCGGACGAGGCCGTCGTGACCGGCGGCTGGACGGGCGCGGGGACGGGAAGGGGGGCGGCCTGGGCCGCGGCGAGGGCGGCGACGTCGGCCGGGACGGTCGTAGCCTCGTCCTTTTCAGCCGGGGCCACAGGCGCGGCGAGGCCGAAAGGGAGGATGGAGGCAGTCTGGGGCGCCGTGACTTCGGCCGCTTGAGACGGAGCGGGGGCGGGGGCGACCTGGGCCAGCAGGTCCGCGAACAGACCGGCCCCGGCGTCGCCTTGAACGGCGGACGCGTCGACGGCGGCCGTCGCGGGGACGGTCGGCGTCAGGACGGACAGGATGTTCAAGGCGGACATCGGGCGCAGGGCGGCTTTCGAAGGATACGGCGGCGCCTGCTGCGCCCAAGGTGTTCGATCAGGCCGTCGCAAGCGGCGGGCCAGTTTGTTACGTTTCTTCAGCATGTTGAAAACAAAGAGATTTGTTCCGAATTTCGGCCGGGTTCGGGCGAATTCGGCCGGGCGCTTCTTGCCGCGCCGTTACGCTTTTTGCCGGGTGGGAAACGACAGGCGCCGGGGTCCGTCCAGGCCTGGCCCGCGACTTGCGAGTCTGGAGGCGAACGCACAGAGGCTGAAAGTCGATGTCTTATAAATTCAGCGGGTTAGCCAGAAGGCTGGGCCGTACGGCCGGGCAAGAATTGCGCGCAGGGCAGCATGTCTTGCCGGGCGCCGTCACGTGGAAAGGTCGCGTCTGATGTCGCTCAGCTCGGTCATGAACAACGCCGTCTCGGGCATGAATACGGCCCAGACGCAGCTGCGGGTCGTTTCGGACAACGTCTCCAACGTCAACACGCCCGGCTATATCCGCAAGATCGCCGACCAGCAGGCCTATACCAACCAGGGCATAGGCGCGGGCGTGGAGGTGGCGCGCATCCGCCTGGCCACCGACCGCTTCCTGCAGGCCGCAGGCATGAGCGCGGGCGCCGAGGCAGGACGGCAGACCGTGCGCTATGAGCTGTTCGACCGCATCCAGTCCCTGTTCGGCGATCCGGGCGCGGACAGCGGCTTCTTCTCGCAGATCGACAACCTGTTCGCGGCCTTCGCGGCCTCGGCCGAGAACGCGACCTCGGGGCCGGCGCGGCAGGACGCCATCTACAAGACCCAGGCCCTGTTCGACGAATCCGCCCGCATCGCCAAGCAGATCCAGGGCGTGCGCGCCGACGCCGACGGCCGGGTGCAGAGCGCGGTCGAGCGGGCCAACGCCCTGCTGGAGCAGATCGAGAAGCTGAACACGGAGATCGCCAAGGCCACGGTGATCGACGGCGACGCGACGGGCGCAGAGAACGCCCAGGCCAACCTGATTTCGGAACTGTCCGAGCTGATGGACGTGCGGGTGGCCCCGCGCTCGGTCGGCGGGGTCGAGATCCGCACCGGCGCCGGAATACTGCTGGCCGGGCAGGGCGCGGCGAAGCTGGAATATACGCGGGCGGGCGCCGTCACGTCCGAGACGAGCTTCGGCGACATCGTGGTGGTCGAGCCCAGCGGCCAGAAGAAGATCCTGTCGGAAAGCCTGACCTCGGGTGAGATCAAGGGTCTGCTGGAACTGCGGGACGTCGAGGCGCCGGCGACGGCGGAGCGGCTGGGCGAACTGATGGCCAAGCTGGCCGACGAGCTGAACCGCGCGCACAACGCCTCGGCCTCCGTCCCGGCGCCGATGGTGCTGACGGGCCGCAACACGGGCCAGTCGCTGGACACGGCCCTGGCGGGCTTCACCGGCAAGACGACCATCGCCATCGTCAATGCGCAGGGCGTGGTGCAGAGCCGGGCGGAGATCGACTTCTCCGGCGGGGCGATCACCGTCAACGGCGTGGCGACGACGCCCGCCGCCTTCCTGACGACGCTGAACGGCCAACTGGGCGGCGCCACGGCCAGCTTCAACAACGGCGTGCTGAGCATCGACGCGGGCGCGCCGAACGGGGTGGCGATCGCCGAGGACCCCACGACCCCCAGCAACAAGGCGGGACGGGGCTTCTCGCACTATTTCGGTCTAAACGACCTGATCGCGACGGACCGGCCGTCGAACTACGACACCGGACTGACGCCCGCGTCGCAGCACGGCTTCACGCCGGGCGAGACCCTGACCTTCCGCTTCTCGGACCCGGCGTCGGGGACGAAGATCCGCGACGTGGTCTTCACCGTGCCGCCGGGCGGGGACATGGCCTCGCTGATCACCGCCCTGAACGATCCGGCGACGGGGATCGGGCGGCAGGGCAGCTTCGCCCTGAGCGCGACGGGCGAAATGGTCTTCACCGGCCGGGGCAATCCGGCGCCGAGCCTGTCGGTGGCCGAGGACCGCACGACCCAGGTTCCCTCGGGCGTTTCGATGAGCGAGCTGTTCGGCCTGGGCGGGGTTCGCGCCTCGCGCGCCGACGGCTTCACCATCCGGAGCGACATCGCCAAGGACCCGTCCAAGCTGGCCCTGGCGCAGTTGAACCTGACCGCCCCGGCGGGAACGCCGGCCCTGGGCAAGAACGACGGACGCGGCGCGCGCCTGCTGGCCGACGCCGGCCAGGCGGCCACGCGCTTCGCGGCGGCGGGCGGCGCGGCGGGCGGGTCCATGTCCATCTCCCGCTACGCCTCGGAACTGTCGGGCGACATCGGCGGCAAGGCGACCATCGCCAAGAACCGGGCGACCAGCGCCGAGGCCCTCTATACCGAGGCGACCAAGCGCCGGAGCTCGGCCGAGGGCGTCAACATGGAAGAGGAACTGGTGCTGATGACCACCTATCAGCAAGCCTTTAACGCCTCGGCGCGCCTTATCCAGGCGGCGACGGAAATGTACGACACGCTGATCGGGATGGTGAGATGACCCGCGTTTCGACCTATGGAAACTATCAGTCGGCCCTGTTGCAGCTCATGGCGGCGCAGTCGCGCGGCGAAGAGGCGCAGAACAAGGTCAACACCAAGAAGAACGCCACCGACCTGGTCGGATTCGGCCGGACCTCGGAGACGGTCAGCGCGCTGAAGTCCAGCCAGACGCGGATCCAGGCCTTCATCGACACCTCCAAGACGGTGGCCGACCGGCTGGAGACCCAGGACCTGGCGCTGGGGCGGGTCGGCGACGCCGCCACGGCCGCGCGCAAGGCCATCGCCGAGGCGATCGCCGCCGGCCGCAGCGAAGGGCTGATGTCCAGCATGGAAGCCCTGTTCCAGCAGGCGCAGGAAGGGCTGAACACCCGGCACCAGGGCAAGTACCTGTTCTCGGGCGGGACGACCGAGCAGGCGTCCGTGGTCCTGCCGACCACGCCCGTGGGGGCCAGCAGCCTGGAGAGGCTGGCGACCCTGCCGGCGGCGGGCGACGCCTTCCGCAACGATCCGCTGAAGCAGACGTCCTGGATGGACGAGACGGTGACGATGGAGACCGGCTTCCTGGCCGACGAGGTGGGGGAGGAGCTGTTCGGCATCTTCCGCGACCTGCAGATCTTCCATCAGACCACGCCGCTGAACGGAAACCTGAATCAGGCGCAGATCAACTTCCTGACGACCCAGATGACCCGCTTCGAGACGGCGGCCAAGGGAGTGGTCGAGGTCCAGGCGATCAACGGCGCCAAGCAGGCGCGGGTGGACGCCCTGATCGAGACGCAGGAGGCGCGGAAGATTTCGGTCGACACCATCCTGTCGGGCAAGACGGACGCCAACATGGCCCAGGCCGTGACCGAGCTGGAGATGGCCCAGATCGCCATCCAGGCCTCGGCCCAGGTGATCAGCCAGCTGCGCCAGGTCTCCCTGCTCGACTATCTGCGCTGAGGCGCGGCGAACCTTCCTGACTGAACGAAAGCGGCGGCGCGGCGTTTTCAAGCGGCGCCGTGAACAGGGAGGGCGTGGGTGAACCGTATCGAGTCCGCAGCAGCGACAGAATGTCATCCGTCGTTGACAGTCGCCGGAAAGCAGAGCTTTAAGCGCGTTCGATCGGCGTCGCCGGCCTGCGGGCGTAGGCGGACGCCATGGCCTGTGTCAGTGTCGGAACGATGAATCGGGCGGCGGAATATCAGATCGATCAGGCGGACGACGGCGCGGCGCGGCTGAGGCTGACCGGCGACTGGTCGACGACCTCGGTCGGGCGCCAGGGCGAGCGGCTGAAGGCCGAGCTGGCCGAGCGGCCGGTGACGACGCTGGACCTGGACGACCTGGGCCGGTTCGACACGGCGGGCGCCCTGGCCGTGGCCCAGGCCATGTCCTCGCCCATTCCCGACGCCGCCTGGCGCGCGCGGCCGGAAGCCGGACGCCTGTACCGCATGGTGGCCAAGCTGGACTGCATGACGGCCGATCCGCCGTCGCGGTCGGCGGCCATGACGCGCGGCTTCGCCAAGGTCGGGCGCGGGGTCTACGACTTCGCCGCCGAGGCCATGCTGTCCCTGGCCTTCCTGGGACGGCTGATGGCGGCGGTGGTGACGGCGCTGAAGCACCCGGGCCGCCTGCGCTGGGCCGCCTGGTTCAGCCAGGCCGAGCGCACGGGCCTGGACGCCATTCCCATCGTGGTGGTGACCAACTTCTTCATCGGCGCCGTGGTGGCCTTCATCGGCGTGGACCTGCTGACCCAGTTCGGGGCCGGGGTCTTTTCCGTGCAACTGATCGGCGTGGCCGTCTTCCGCGAGTTCGCGGTGGTGATCACGGCGGTCCTGCTGGCGGGCCGTTCGGCCTCCTCCTTCGCGGCCGAGATCGGCTCCATGCGGATGACGCAGGAGGTGGACGCCATGCAGGTGATGGGCGTCGACCCCTTCCAGGCCCTGGTGATCCCGCGTCTGGCGGCCCTGCTGATCATGCTGCCGCTGCTGACCTTCCTGGCCATGCTGGGCGGTCTGATGGGCGGGATGCTGGTGTCGTGGAGCCAGTTGAACCTGGGCCCGGCCTTCTTCCTGCAACGGCTGCTGGAAGACGGCTACATGCACAAGCACATGATGGTCGGCCTGGTGAAGGCGCCGGTCTTCGCCGTGGTCGTGGCCGCCATCGGCTGCCGCCAGGGCATGTCCGTGGCCGGGGACGTCGAGAGCCTGGGCCGTCGGGTGACGGCGGCGGTGGTGCAGGCCATCTTCGCCATCATCCTGCTGGACGCCGTCTTCGCCCTCATCTTCATCGAGCTGAAAATATGACGGCGGACGCGAAGATCGAAACCGGCGCGGCCGCGGAGACGCCCCTGATCCAGGTGCGCGGCCTGCTCAGCCAGTTCGGGGACCGGGTGATTCACCAGGACTTGAACCTGGACGTGAAGCGCGGCGAGGTGTTGGGCGTGGTCGGCGGGTCCGGCACGGGCAAGACGGTGCTGCTGAACTCCATCATCGGCCTGAAGGAGCCGGAGGGCGGAGAGGTCCGCCTGTTCGGCCAGGACCGCGCGACCATGACCGAGGCCGAGACGGCGGCGGTCGAGCGCCGCACCGGGGTCCTGTTCCAGCAGGGGGCGCTGTTCTCGGCCCTGACGGTGCTGGACAACGTCGCCTCGCCCCTGGTCGAGCATACGCGCCTGCCGCGATCGACCATTCGCGAACTGGCCGAGATGAAGGTGGCCATGGTCGGGTTGAAGCCCGAGGCCCTGTATCTGAAGCCCGCCGAACTGTCGGGCGGAATGAAGAAGCGGGTCGGCCTGGCCCGCGCCCTGGCCCTGGATCCGGAACTGGTCTTCCTGGACGAGCCGACGGCGGGGCTGGACCCCATAGGGGCGGCGGCCTTCGACGAGCTGATCCGGCAGTTGTCGGACGACCTGGGCCTGACGGTCTTCATGATCACCCACGACTTGGACAGCCTGTACGCCATCTGCGACGAGGTGGCGGTGCTGGCGGACAAGCATGTGGTGGCCAAGGCCCCGGTGGCGGAGCTGGAACGCTCCGACCATCCGTGGATCAAGGAATACTTCCTGGGGCCGCGCGGACGCGCCGCCCACAAGAGCGCGGCCTGAGGAGGGCGCGAGACGATGGAAAGAGACGCACACTACGCCGCCGTCGGCATCGCCACAGTCGCCCTGATGGTGGCGCTGGCGGTGTTCGCCATCTGGCTGGCTCGGCTGCAGTTCAACAAGGACTTCGACGTCTACGACATCGTCTTCTACGGGCCGGTGCGCGGCCTGTCGGAGGGCGGCGAGGTCCACTTCAACGGCATCCGGGTGGGCGAGGTGACGGACCTGAACCTGGACCCGAAGAAGGGCGACCAGGTCATCGCCCGCGTTCGCCTGAACGGCACGACGCCGGTGCGCACGACCTCGCGCGCCCAGTTGGAGCCGCAGGGCATCACCGGCCTGAACTACATCCAGATCACGGCGGGCGATCCGGCCAGCCCCATGCTGAAGGCGCAGTATCCGGACAATGTCGTGCCGGTGATCCAGAGCCAGCCCAGCCCCATCGCCGAGCTGCTGAGCGGATCGGGCACGGTCCTGGCCCAGACGGTGGACGCGCTGAACCGCATCAACCGGGTCATGTCGGACGACAACATCCGCAGCTTCTCGTCCAGCGTGAAGAGCGTGGAGGCCCTGACCGCCGAGCTGGAGGCCCGCAAGGGCATGTTCCAGCAGCTTGAGGAAACCATCGCCAAGGCCAACGCCGCCGTCGGCGAATATCAGGCCCTGGGCGCCAGCGCGCGCCAGATGGTCGACACCGACGGCAGGCAGGCCATCGCCAACATCAACAAGGCGACGCAGGAGGCCCAGGCGGCCATCGCCTCCATCAACCGTTCGGCCAGCGGGCTGGAAGGGCCGTTGGGCGATTTCGGGACCCAGACGGTGCCGCAGCTGAACGACACCATCCGCCAGCTGGACCAGGCGACGCGCTCGCTGCAATCCCTGATCGACAATGTGCGTGACAGTCCCCGCGACTTCATCAGCAAGGCCCCGTCCAAGGAAATCGAGGTGCAGCCATGATCCGTAACAGCCTGCTGATCGCGGCCGCCTCCGTCGCGGTTTCGGGGTGCGCCCTGCTGTCGTCGCCGGATCCGGTGCAGCTCTATCGTTTCGGCGGGGCGTCGGCCTTCGCGGGGACGGGAGCGACCTCGGCCTGTCCCGACGTCCAGGTCTCCCTGCGCCGGGTGGACTTTCCCGAAGCCGCGCGGGGGGACCGCATCCTGGCCGTGACGGGCGCCGAGGCCGCCTACATCAAGGGCGCGCGCTGGGTGTCGCCGGCCGAGACCCTGTTCGAGGAAACCCTGCGCAACGCCTTCCTGGACGGCGCGGCCTGCACGGTCCTGAGCGGCGGTCCGCTGACGCGCGACGGCCTGCTGCTGAGCGTGGAGGTGCGGCGGTTCGAGGCGGCCTACGCCGCGCCGGGCGCCGTTCCTGACGCGAACATCGATGTGCTGCTGCGCCTGGTTCGTCCCGGCGACCGCTCCATCGTCGCCGAGGACCGCATCTCGGTCAGCGAGAACGCGGGCCAGAACCGCCAGTCGGCCATCGTCGCCGCCTTCGACCGCGCCGCCGCCGAGGCCAGCCGCCAGATCGTCGTCTGGACGGACCAGCAGGCCAGCCAGGCGACGCCGCGCTGATCTCTACATGAAGCCGAATAAAAACCCCGGCGGCCTCGCGGTCGCCGGGGTTTTCGCTTTTCAGGCCGAAAGGGCGGTTCAGGCCAGGCCGGCCGCCGTGGTGTAGGTCGCCTCGGTCTTGGCCGCGACCTCGTCCAGGGTCACGCCCTCGGCCAGTTCGATCAGCTCCAGGCCCGAACCGTCCGGCTTGACGTCGAAGGTCGCCAGGTCGGTGATGATGCGGCTGACCACGCCCGTGCCCGTCAGCGGCAGACTGCAAGCCTTCAGGACCTTGGACTGGCCGTGCTTGTTGGCGTGCTCCATGACCACGACCACGCGCTTGACGCCCGCGACCAGGTCCATGGCGCCGCCCATGCCCTTCACCAGCTTGCCGGGGATCATCCAGTTGGCGATGTCGCCGTTCTGGGCCACTTCCATGGCGCCCAGGATCGACAGGTTGATGTGGCCGCCGCGGATCATGGCGAAGCTGTCGGCCGAGGAGAAATAGCTGCTCTCGGGGATTTCGGTGATCGTCTGCTTGCCGGCGTTGATCAGGTCGGGGTCTTCCTCGCCCTCATAGGGGAAGGGGCCCATGCCCAGCATGCCGTTCTCCGACTGCAGGGTCACGACCATGCCCTCGGGGATGTAGTTGGCCACCAGGGTCGGGATGCCGATGCCCAGGTTCACGTAGAAGCCGTCCTGCAGCTCCTTGGCGGCGCGCTCGGCCAGTTGTTCGCGAGTACGAGCCATGGATCAGGCCTCCTTCTGGCGGACGGTGCGCTGTTCGATGCGCTTTTCGGAGACGGTCTGGATCAGGCGGTCGACGTAGACGCCCGGCGTGTGGATGTGATCGGGGTCGATCGAGCCGACGGGGACGATCTCCTCGACCTCGACGACCGTGACCTTGCCGGCCGTGGCCATCATCGGGTTGAAGTTGCGGGCCGTCTTGCGGAAGACGAGGTTGCCGCGTTCGTCGGCCTTCCAGGCCTTGATGATGGACAGGTCGGCGATCAGGCCGGTCTCCATCACGTATTTGCGGCCGTCGAAGTCGCGGACTTCCTTGCCTTCGGCGACCAGGGTGCCGACGCCGGTGGCGGTGAAGAAGGCGGGGATGCCCGCGCCGCCTGCGCGGATGCGCTCGGCCAGGGTGCCCTGGGGGTTGAATTCCAGCTGCAGTTCGCCGGCCAGGTACTGACGCTCGAACTCCTTGTTCTCGCCGACGTAGGACGAGATCATCTTGGCGATCTGGCGCGTCTCCAGCAACTGGCCCAGGCCGAAGCCGTCCACGCCCGCGTTGTTGGAGATGACGGTCAGACCCTTCACGCCCGTGTCGCGCAGACCGGCGATCAGGTTTTCGGGAATGCCGCACAGGCCGAAGCCGCCGGACATGACGGTCATGCCGTCGAAGGTCAGGCCCTCCAGCGCGGACTTCACGTCAGCGTAGATCTTTCCCATCGGTCTCCCTTTTTTCATCGTGTGATGAATATTGTGGTTCTTTTCGTCCATAAGACGGGACGCGAGGAGGGGCAAGCGCCGATCGCAGGCGCCGACGACAAGCCAGGCGGTTGACCCCCATGCATGAAATCCTTCAAACCCGGAACCGTCGCGCCGCAAGCGAAGTTTTCGGGAAGGGTTTCATGCACCGCCTCATTCTGCGATCCGCCGTATCCGCCCTGGTCCTGATGACCGCCGCGCCTGTCTTGGCCCAGGTTTCGGCCCAGACTCAGGCAAGCGCTCAGGCAAGCGCGCCGCCGGTCTATCAGCAGCCGCCGCAGCCGATCGCGCAGATCCTGGATTCGAAGCCCAATCCCTCGGCGAGCCTCAGCCCCGACCGGCGCACCGTCCTGTTGCAGGAGCGGACCAACCTGCCGAGCATCGCCGAACTGTCGGAGCCCATGCTGCGGCTGGCCGGCTATCGCATCAATCCCCAGAACAACGGTCCGGCCAACAGCCGCGTCTCCTGGCTGACGGGTCTCAGTTTCCAGGGCGTGGACGGGGGCGCGGCGCGTCCCGTGACCGGCCTGCCCGCCGGCGCGCGCCTGACCGGCGTCAGTTGGGCGCCGACCGGCAAGGCCGTGGCCTTCCTGCTGAACACGCCGACGGGGCTGGAGCTGTGGACCGCCGACGTGGCCGCGGCCCAGGCGCGCCGCCTGACGGGACCGACCGTCAACGCCGCCGCCGGCTCGGGCTACAGCTGGTTGCCGGACGGATCGGGCCTGCTGGTCCAGGCCGTGCCGGCCGGGCGTCGCGCGGCGCCGGACGTGACGCGTCCGCCCTCGGGCCCGACCGTGGCCGAGACGGGCGGCCGCGCCGCGCCGGTGCGGACCTATCAGGACCTGCTGACCAATGCGGGCGACGAGGCCCTGTTCGACCACTACTTCACCAGCCAGCTGACGGTCGTTCCGCTGAACGGACGGGCGCGGACGGTGGGGCAGCCGGGCGTGATCCTGGGCGCCTCCGTCTCTCCGGACGGGCGCTTCATCCTGCAGACCCGGGCCAAGAAGCCCTATTCCTACGTCGTGCCCGCCGGCCTGTTCCCGGCCGAGGTGATCGTCGTCGACATGAACGGGCGCGAGGCGCACCGCGTGGCCGACCTGCCGCTGCGGGACAATGTGCCGACGCCGTTCGACGCCGTGGCGCCGGGGCCGCGCTCGGCCCAGTGGCGGGCCGACGCCGACGCGACCCTGGTCTGGGTCGAGGCCCAGGACGGCGGCGATCCGCGCAACGCCGCCGAGGTGCGCGACCGGGTCTTCATGCTCCCGGCGCCCTTCAACGACCGTCCGCGCGTTCTGCTCGACCTGAAGGAACGCTATGAGGGCGTGAACTGGGGCCGCGCCGACACGGCCATCGTCAACAGCAGCTGGTTCAACACCCGGCACGAGACCCGCACCCTGGTCGATCCGTCGAACCCCGGCGCCGGGCGCGTCCTGGTCGATCGCAACTATCAGGACCGCTACAACGACCCCGGCTCGGTCGTGGTCGAGCCGAATGCGCGCGGCCGCTCGGTGATCCGCTTCAACGCCGACGGGACCAAGGTCTTCGTCGAGGGCGACGGGGCGACGCGCGAGGGGGAATATCCCTTCCTCGACCTGCTGGACCTGAAGACCGGAGAGTCGCAGCGCGTCTGGCGTTCGGCCCAGGGCGAGTATGAGACCGTGGTCGGCATGCTGGACGAGTCGGGCCGCAAGCTGATCACCTATCGGGAAAGCCGGACCGATCCGGCCAACCTGCGGGTGCGCGACCTGGACGCCCAGGGGGACGCCCAGGTGACGGCCCTGACCCGCTTCCCCGATCCGGCGCCGCAGCTGGCCGGGGTCAGCCGCCAGTTGATCACCTACAAGCGCGACGACGGGGTGGAACTGTCGGGGACCCTGTATCTGCCCGCCGGCTACGACAAGGATCGGGACGGACCCCTGCCGCTGCTGATGTGGGCCTATCCGGCGGAGTTCACCGACGCCTCGGTCGCGGGCCAGGTGGTGGATACGGAGAACCGCTTCGTGCGGCCGTCGGGATCGAGCCACCTGTTCCTGCTGACCCAGGGCTATGCGATCCTGGACAACCCGACCATGCCGATCATCGGCCGCGACGGGGCCGAGCCGAACGACACCTATATCGAGCAGCTGTCGGCCAGCGCCAAGGCGGCGGTGGATGCGGTCGTGGCCCTGGGCGTCGCCGACCGCGACCGGATCGCCGTGGGCGGCCATTCCTACGGCGCCTTCATGACGGCCAACCTGCTGGCCCACACCGACCTGTTCAAGACGGGCATCGCACGGTCTGGCGCCTATAACCGCACCCTGACGCCGTTCGGCTTCCAGGCCGAGCAGCGGACCTATTGGGAGGCGACCGACACCTATAACGAGATGTCGCCCTTCACCTTCGCCAACAAGGTCAACGAGCCCATCCTGCTGATCCATGGCGGAGCGGACGACAACTCCGGCACCTTCCCGGTCCAGTCCGAGCGCTTTTATGCGGCGCTGAAGGGCAATGGGGCGACGGCGCGCTATGTGGTCCTGCCGCTGGAGGCCCACGGCTATCGCGCGCGGGAATCGGTCGGTCACGCCCTGTATGAGATGACCGCCTGGCTGGATCGCTGGATGAAGCCGGCCAAGGCTCAGTAAGGCGGGTCCTACCTTGCGTCTCCTCCCCCGTTCACGGGGGAGGGGGACCATGCGCAGCATGGTGGAGGGGGCGAGGGTCGGGCTGTGGGTTCAAGCCCGGAATCCGTCCGAACGCCCCAACACTCCGAAAACCTCTTCTCTTGCTCTGTCCGGCTCAGAGGCCCGCCAGCAGGGCCTCGGCCTGGGCCAGGTGCAGGCGTTCCGCCATCTCGCCCTCGATGCGGATGACGCCCTGGCCCTGGGCTTCCGGCGCGGCGAAGGCGGCCACGACCTTGCGCGCCCAATCGATCTCCTGCTCCGAAGGGCCGAAGGCGGCGTTGGCGGCCTCGATCTGCGACGGGTGGATCAGGCTCTTGCCGTCGAAGCCGTAGAGGCGGCCCTGGGCGCATTCGGCCGCGAAGCCCGCCCCGTCCTTGATCCGGTTGAAGACGCCGTCCACGGCGACCAGGTCGTTGGCGCGGGCATGGGCGACCACGGCGGCCAGCCAGGGTTTCAGCGGCTCCCGATCCGGCGAGGGGCCGGTCCTCAGGTCCTTGGCCAGGTCGTTGACGCCCAGCATCAGCCCGCCCAGGGCGCCGCCCGCGCCGGCGATCGCGGCGAGATCGACCAGGGCTCGGGGCGTCTCGATCATGGCCCAGAGTTCGACGCCGGGCGCCATGGCCTGCGACAGGGCCTGGACGGCGGCGGCGTTGTCCACCTTGGGCGCGACGATCAGGGCGACCGGGGCGTCGCGCAGGGCCGCCAGGTCGTCCGCCCCCCAGGGCGTGTCCAGGCCGTTGATCCGCACGCCCAGGCGAGGGCCGAAACCGCCCGCCCGCACCGCCGCCACGGCGGCCTGTCGCGCCTCAACCTTCATTTCCGGAGCGACGGCGTCCTCCAGATCCAGGACGGCCAGATCGCAGGGCAGGGCGCGCGCCTTCTCGACCGCGCGGGCGTTGGAGGCGGGCAGGTAGAGGACGCTGCGGACGCGGGCGGAAGAGGTCATGGGCGGTCCCGGTGGTTTTCGCGCGGGACCATATAGGCCGCCGCACGCCGATCAATCGTTCCAGAGACGGGCCGCGCCGCGCACGCCGGAGGAATCCCCCCATCGGGCCGGGACGATCCGCCCTTCCCAGACATCCGAGAAGACATGGCGGCGCACGACGTCCGGCAGGCGGTCGTAGAGTTCGCCCACGTTCGACATGCCGCCGCCCAGGACGAAGACGTCCGGGTCCAGCAGGTTGACGATCATGGCCAGGCCGCGGCCCAGGCGGTCGACGTAGCGGTCCAGGGCCTGGACGGCGCCTGCGTCGCCGTCGCGCGCGGCTTCGATCACGGCCTGGGACTTCCAGGCGCGGCCCGTCGTCGCCTGGTGGTCGCGCTGGAAGCCGCTGCCGGACACCCAGGTTTCGAGGCATCCCCTCTGGCCGCACCAGCAGGCGGGGCCGGGCGCCTCGTCGGCCGCGGGCCAGGGCAGGGAGATGTGGCCGACCTCGCCCGCCACGCCGTGGGCGCCCTGGATCAGCCGGCCGTCGATGATCAGCCCGCCGCCGCAGCCCGTGCCCAGGATGACCCCGAACACTCGCGCCGCGCCGGCGGCCGCTCCGTCCAGGGCCTCCGACAGGGCCAGACAGTCGGCGTCGTTGGCCAGGCGCACCGGACGGCCCAGGGCCGTCTCCAGGTCCCGGGCGAAGGGGCGGCCGTTCAGGTAGACGGAGTTGGCGTTGCGGATCAGGCCGGTGCGGGGCGAGGGCGATCCGGGAATGGCTGCCCCGACCGAGCGGGCCGGACCTGCCTCCGCCTCGACCCGCTGCACCAGGGCCGCGACCAGGGCCAGGGCGCCGTCATAGGTTCCGGGATTGGGTTCGCGGATACGGGCGGCGAAGGCGCCTGTATCGTCCAGGGCGGCCGCCTCGATCTTGGTCCCGCCGAAGTCGACGCCGATCCGCATCAGGCGGCGAAGGCCCGCGCCATCAGACGCTCCAGAGCCTCCTGGTCCACAGCGTCGAAGGCGGCCTTTTCCGTCGCGTCCACGTCCAGGACGGCGATCAGGGCGCCGGATGCGTCCAGCACCGGCACGACGATCTCGCTGGCCGAGCGGCTGTCGCAGGCGATGTGGCCGGGGAAGGCGTGCACGTCCTCGACCACCTGGGTCGTCCGCGTCTTCGCCGCCGCGCCGCAGACGCCGCGCCCGAACGGGATGCGCAGGCAGCCCAGGGTTCCCTGATAGGGGCCGACCACCAGTTCCTCGGGCTTGGCCGCGTCCACGACGTAGAAGCCGGTCCAGAAGAAGACGGGGAAGGCGTCGGCCAGCATCGAGGCGACGGTGGCCATGCGCGCCGTCAGGTTCGGCTCTCCGTCCAGCACGGCCAGGATCTCGGCCTCGACCTCGGCGTAGCGTTCGGCCTTGTCGGCGGGGCGGTCGTCACGGGCGACGTAGGACATGAAGGCGTCTCGAGAAACTTAAGGGACCGTATAGGCGCTGCAGTCGGGCAGGGGCGCGTCGGGAACATAGGCCTTCGTCGCCGGATCGAAAACGAAGACGCGGCGGATGGTGCACGCCTCGTCCACGACCTTGACCAGGTCCTTGGGCTTCAGCGGCGGCTTGGCCAGGGAGTCCTCGTTGCGCGACACGGGGCCGGGGAAGCTGGTGGCGGTGGTGGAATAGATCAGGGTGGGCGGAAAGGCGTCGCCCTCCGCCTGCAACGCGCCGGTGAAGTCGTATTCGTCGTGGCAGGCGCCGGCGCGTTGCGCCGTGTCCTCCTCGCCGAAACAGGCGCGGATCGTCAGGGAGCCGCCGACCGGCACGGTCAGCACGTCCTGAGGCGTCTCGCTGGGCGCGAACCGCACCAGGGTCCGGTAGGTCGACATGCCGCCGCCGCCCGAATACATGGCCGTCAGGTCCATGTCGGCGCCGACGAGGATCGCCTCTTCCCCTTCCTTGCGCAGAACGCCGCTCAGCTTCCAGTAGCTTTCCGTGGGACCCTCGATGGGGTGGGAGGCGACGGGTTCGCGGCCGTCCGGCGGGCCGTCGTAGAGACGCAGGACCCGATGTTCCCGGGTCTCGTCCGTGTCGATCACGGCGCACCAGCGACGGTCGGCGGTGCAGGCGGGCGCCTTGGCGTCGGCTTCCTCTCCGGCGAGGGGCTGCAGCGGCTCCAGCGGCGACGGGCCGGGCGCCTGGACGAGGGCGGTCAGGGCGGCGCTGAGCAGGAAGGCGATCATGCGGCGTCTTTCGGCGTGGACGAGAGGGAACAGCTATCCCACGAACCGTCGGGCTTTCAAACGGCGCCCCTTCAAACGGCGTCTGGGCCGTCGCTCCGAGAATCAGGAACAAAAAGAGAACAATTCACTTGAGCCGCGAACGGTCGTCGCGTTAGCTTCGGCGGGTGCTGTTCGAGGAGGCGAGGATGAAGCGGACGACCCAGGCGGACGAGAATTTCGCGCGACAACTGGCGTGGCTGGATCGTGAACTGGCCCTGAGGGTGGAGGAGGCGAGGGCGGGCGAACCCGGCAACCGCGCCCTGGCCGTGGGCCTGCTGATCGGCCTGGTCGCGGGCATGACGCGCGGCGGATCGACGGCTTCGTGAGCGCGCCCCTTCGGACGCCGCCGGACCTGGCGCGGCTGCTGGACGACCTGGACTGGTCCCGATGCTCGGGCCGGGAATTGCACCGGCTGGCCGAGTGCGCCGCGCAGGCGCGGAGGGGGGAAAGACGTGTCGGAAGCGAGGAGCGAGGTCTTCAACCGCGTATCCGCCTGACCGAGCCCAGCGGATGATTCCGATGGACGCCGGTTGCGCGGTCTATGGGATTTCGACCGTCACCTCCTTCTTCGTGCCGGTCTTGTAGAAGCGGACGCCGTCGCTTCCCTTCTCCAGATAGACGTCCGTGCCCACGGGCATGTCGTACAGCAGCAGAACCGCGGGCTCGATGTTCGCCATGGTGTTGAAGTCCAGGACGAGGTTGTTGGCGGCGACGTTGATGTAGGTCTCGCTGTCGTCCCTGCCGATGAAGCGCCAGCCATTGTCCTCGGGCGCCACGGACTTCACGCGGAAGCACCATTTGACGGGCGTCCTGCCCTCGAAGACGCTCCTCGTGCAGATGCAGCCTCCGGCGTTCTCGATGAACATGGCGGGGTTCCGCAGGCGTTTTCTGATCCTGAGAGCGTTCAGATAGCTTCGGATCATCGGTCGGCTCCCGCGCGATCTGATGCGGGCGTTCCGCCACGCCAGGTAGGAAGCCATCTAACGCAGGGCGGAGCGCGGGCTGTCAAATCCGGATGGAAAAAGGCCCGAACGGCCGTTCGGGGCGTCTGCAATTCCGATACGGAAGTCTTGGGGTGGTAGGCCCGGAGGGACTCGAACCCCCAACCAGACCGTTATGAGCGGTCGGCTCTAACCATTGAGCTACAGGCCCCCGAAGCAGGGAGACTGTGCCTAGCAGGGGTTGAGGCCGCTGCAAAGGCGCCGTGAAGCTGTCGCGCTTTTCATGCAGATGAATGGAACCTGCATGGGCGTCTTCCGCGTTCGTTCAGGATTGAACGGCCAAGTTGGCCGCCAGTCGGACGAGGACGTCCGGCCCTGGTTCTTGACGGAGATCATGATGACCCGCACCGCTCGCGCCCTGATGTTGGGCACGGCCCTGATGACCCTGGCGGCCCCGGCCGTCGCCTTCGCGCAATCCGCTTCCCCGATGCAGGTCCACGCCATGGCTCAACAACCCGCCCTCAACCTGTCCGCCTATGGCGAGGTCAAGGTCGCGCCGGACCAGGCGACGATCAACTTCGGCGTCGTGACCGAGGCGGCTACCGCTCAGGAGGCCATGGCCCAGAACGCCCAGCAGATGACCCGCGTCGTCGCCGCCCTGCGCCGCGCCGGGGTCGCCGAGCGCGACATCCAGACCTCGGGCCTGAACCTGTCGGCCCAGTACGACTATCAACAGAACGAGCCGCCCAAGCTGCGCGGCTATCAGGTCCAGAACCGCGTCACGGTGATCATCAACGACCTGACCAAGGTCGGCTCGACCGCCGACGCCGTGGTGACGGCCGGCGTCAACCAGATCGACGGCATCAGCTTCGGCCTGAAGGACGCCAAGGCGGCCGAGGACCAGGCGCGCCAACTGGCCGTGCGCGCCCTGCAGGACAAGGCGCGGCTCTACGCCCAGGCTCTGGGCGTGCAACTGGGCGGCGTCCGCTCCCTGACCGAGGGCGGCGGCTTCATGCCTGAACCGCCGCGTCCGATGCCGATGTACGCCCGCGCCATGGACGCCTCGGGCGCCGCGACCCCGGTGTCGGCGGGCGAGCTGACGGTGCGCATCGACATCAGCGGCGTCTACGACATCGGTCGCTGATCGCGCTCCTTGTTGCAAGAACGGGAGGGGCTCGCCGGCGACGGCGGGCCCTTTTCGCATCGCGGCCGCATTCATTGCTTCGGCTTCATTTGACGGGGCCGCGCCGCGCCCTATGCTCGCGGCTAAGCCGCGCTTGGCCCTGATCCGGACGTCCGCCTTTTCATGAAGCAATTCTTCCTCACCATGCTCGGCGTCTTCGCCGGGCTCGTGGCCTTCTTCATCATCCTGCCGGTGGCGGCGCTTCTGTTCTTCGCGGCGGCGGCCGGGGCGTCCAAGCCGACCACCCCCGCCCATACGGTGCTTGAACTGGACCTGCGCGAGGGTCTGACCGACCAGGCGCCGACCAATCCCTTCGCGGCCTTCGGCGGGTCCGGCCTGTCCGTGGTGGGGGTGGTCGACACCCTGGCCCAGGCGGAGAAGGATTCGAACGTCAAGGTCCTGCTGATCCGGGCGCCCGAGGGCGGGATGAACCCGGCGGCCGCCGACGAGCTGCGCCAGGCGATCGCCCGCTTCCGCGCTTCGGGCAAGACGGTCATCGCCCACAGCCAGGGCTTCATGCCGGTGGGGGCGGTGGTCTCCAGCTATATGGTGGCGGCCGGCGCCGACCAACTGTGGATGCAGAACACGGCCAGCTTCCAGGCCACGGGCCTGTCGACCGACAGCGTCTTCCTGGGCCGCGCCTTCCAGAAGTACGGGGTGAAGCCCGAGTTCGAGCAGCGCTACGAGTACAAGAACGCCGTCAACGAATACACCCAGAGCGACTTCACCCCCGCCCACCGTGAGGCGATGACGGCGTGGATGACCTCCATCTACGACAGCGCCCTGGCCCAGATCGCGCGCGACCGGAAGACGACGCCCGAGGCGCTGAAGGCGGTGATCGAGGCCGGTCCCTATTCGGCGGATCAGGCCCTGTCGCTGAAGCTGGTCGACAAGATCGGCCAGGTCGAGGAGGCCGAGAAGGCCGCCAAGGACAAGGCCGGCAAGGACGCCAAGATCGTCTCCTTCGGCGACTACGCCGCCCTGCAGGGCGCGCGGACGGGCTCGGGCAAGTCGGCCATCGCCATCGTTGGCGGGGAGGGGGCCATCATGACCGGACGCGGCGGGGTCTCGCCCTTCGGATCCGGCTCGGACATCCGTTCGGACGACACGGCCAAGGCCATCTATCAAGCGATCGAGGACAAGGACGTGAAGGCCATCGTCTTCCGCGTCTCCTCGCCCGGCGGCTCGCCCGAGGCATCGGAGCAGATCCTGGCGGCGGTGCGCGCGGCCAAGGCGGCGGGCAAGCCGGTGGTGGTCTCCATGGGCGCCTATGCGGCCTCCGGCGGCTACTGGATCAGTTCCGAGGCGAACTGGATCGTGGCCCAGCCGACGACCCTGACCGGCTCCATCGGCGTCTTCGGCGGCAAGTTCGTGCTGGCGGACGCCCTGGGACGCTTCGGCGTGGACATGCGCGGCCTGTCGGTCGGCGGCGATTATTCGGACGTCTTCTCGCCATCGCACGGCTTCGACCAGGGGCAGCGCGCCGCCTTCGCCGCCTCCATGGACCGGACCTACGAGGAGTTCGTGGCCCGCGTCTCCACCGGACGCAAGCTGCCGGTCGAGCGGGTGCGCGAGATCGCCAAGGGGCGCGTCTGGACCGGCGCCCAGGCCAAGGGCCTGGGCCTGGTCGACGAACTGGGCGGCCTGACCGAGGCCGTGGCCAAGGCCCGCAAGCTGGCGAACATCCCCAGCAGCGAGTCGGTGCGGTTCAAGCGCTATCCGACGCCGCAGTCGCCGTGGGAGGCCCTGGCGACCGCCTTCGGCGCCTCGGGCGAGGCGGCCCAGGTCCTGGTCAAGGTCGGCCGCGTCATGGGCGATCCGGCGGCCGAAGCCATGCTGCAGCAGGTCCAGACCGAGCGTCTGCGCAGCCGCGGAGCGGTGGTCATGGCGGACCAGCCCGGCCTCTGAACCGTGTTCCTGACTGACGCGTGATGTCGCAGTCCATTGACCGTTCATGTCGATGGACCGACATTGCGGTTCAGGCGTTCCTTCGCCGGAGCGCTGTGAAAGGCAAGCAGATGATTCAGTCCGACCCCTTCGCCCAGATCGGCTTCACCGCCCGGCGCCGCGCCGGCGGCGGCCTGCTGGCGCCCTTCGTCTGGCTGGGCGGCCTGATCGCGACGGCCATCGCCGTGACCGTGGGCGCGGTCCTGGCCGTGCTGACGGCCGCCGCCGTGGCCGTGATCGCCCTGATCGCCGGCGTGGTGGTCTTCTTCGCCGGCTTCGCCTTCCGCGCCCGTCGCGCCCGCGCTGCTACGGCCCGCCGCGACGAGGGCGTGATCGACGCCCAGAAGGTCGGCGACACCTGGGTCGCCTACGGCTGGGAACGCGAAGGGCGCTGATCGGGCGTCATGCTGAGCTTCACCGACGCGCCTTCCCCCAATTTCAACGCCCGGCGCGGCCCGCCGGACATGCTGGTGCTGCACTACACCGGCATGAGGACGGCGGAAGAGGCTGTCGCCCGCCTGCGCGATCCCGCGGCCGAGGTCTCGGCCCACTATGTGGTCGACGAGGACGGCTCCATCCTGAAGCTGGTGGCCGAGGAGCGTCGCGCCTGGCACGCGGGTCGCGGCGCCTGGCAGGGCGAGACCGACGTCAACGCCGCCTCCATCGGCGTGGAGATCGTCAATCCGGGCCATGAGTTCGGCTATCGCGCCTTTCCCGAGGCGCAGATCGCGGCGGTGATCGCCCTGGTCGCCGACATCCGCTCGCGCTGGACCATCGCTGACGCCCGCATCATCGGCCATTCCGACACGGCGCCGGACCGCAAGCAGGACCCGGGCGAACTGTTTCCCTGGAAGCGCCTGGCCGAAGCCGGGCACGGCCTGTGGTTCGAGCCGGCGGCCGAGCGGGTCGCCGCCCTGGGCGGGCCCCTGTCGCCGGGCGACGACGGCCTGGGGGTCATCGTCCTCAGGTCCGGGCTGCACCGGCTGGGCTACGCCCTGAAGCCGGGCGGCGACTATGACGAAGAAACGCGCCTGACGGTCGAAGCCTTCCAGCGCCACTGGCGGCCCGAACGCGTGGACGGCGTCGCCGACGGCGAAACCCGGGCTCGCCTGGTCGGCCTGCTGCAACTGGCCAGCGCCGAGAGCGTGACGGGCGTTCTGAACTGAGGCTGTGACGCCTGTCGCATTGACCTTCGCCTCATTCGCGCGCATCTAGCCCCCGCCAGACGGCCGGGCGGTCGCGGCGAGGGTTCGCTCTCGTCGAGGAAAGTCCGGGCTCCACGGTGAAAAGGCGGCGGGTAACGCCCGCCCGGGGCGACCCGAGGGATAGCGCCACAGAAAGCAAACCGCCTGGGCTTCGGCTCAGGGAAGGGTGAAAGGGTGGGGTAAGAGCCCACCGCGTCGGCGGCAACGTCGGCGGCATGGCAAGCCCCGCCTGGAGCAAGACCAAATAGGGACGTCGCGCGGTTTCGGCCGCAGGGCTCACCGCCCCAGGCGTCCGGGTAGGTCGCGAGAACCGCTCAGCAATGGGCGGTCCAGAGGAATGATCGTCGCCGCCTTCGGGCGGAACAAAACCCGGCTTACAGGCCGTCTGGCATATTTCTGGGCCTATCGGCCTTCGGCCTGCTTGAGGCTTTGTTCTTGGCCTATCGGCCTTCGGCCTACTTGAGGCTTTGTTCTTGGCCTATTGGCCTTCGGCCTACTTGAGGCCGTGTAGGGGCCTACCGGCCTTCGGCCTGCTTGAGGCTCTAATTCTGGGCCTACCGCGCTACGCGCTGCTTGAGGCCGTGCCGGGGCCTGCCGCGTTTCGCGCTGCTTGAGGCCTGTGGTCCTTCCTCGCTCGTCGAGAGGGGCGGGCCGTTAACCCTTCCGTTGAAATCAAGGCGTTAGACCCTGTCCACAGGCTGTGAATACTCTATTTGTTCTGTGTATGTTCCGATTTTACACTTCGAAGATCGGCGTGTGACTGCAAATTTGGTTAAAGGGTGTCAACTAATCCCATTGAGGCCCATCTGATCCCATGCTATCCCATAATCTCATGAGTAGGGGCTGACGCCCGACTGCGTGGGCGTTTCAACGGATTTCAGGGACGGGCCTCAGGGGGCTCGATTGGGACAGGGCGTGTTTCTCTCGACCTACGAGAAGCAGCTGGACGGCAAGCGCCGTCTCCTGATCCCTCAGGAATTCCGCACGGCCGAGAACGGCGCCGAGCACGGCGTCTTCTGCTTTCCTTCGATCGAGGCGGACTGCCTGGAGGCCGGCGGCGACAAGCTGTTCGCCGAGTATCGCGCCGTGATCGAAAGTCTGCCCTTCGGCGATCCCTATCGGTCGGCGCTGGAAGCCTCGATCTTCGGCGAGCAGAAGCCCCTGTCCTATGACTCGGCCGGCCGCATCACCCTGCCGGAACATCTGTGCGCCGAGGTCGATCTGTCCGACACGGTCGTCATCTACGGCGTCGGCGAGCGCTTCCAGATCTGGAACAAGGACAAGTGGGCCGCGCACCGCGCCGAGCAGCGCCGCATGGCGCGCGAGGGCCTGAAGCAGTTCGGCGAGATGCGTCGTCAGGCCGTGGTCGCCAAGTCCGGAGGCGCGGCATGACGTCTCCGCACGCGCCGGTCCTGCTGGCCGAAGTCCTGGCCGCCCTGAATCCCAAGCCGGGCGACGTCATTATCGACGCCACCTTCGGCGCCGGCGGCTACACCCGCGCCATCCTGGAGCGCGGCGCCGAGGTCATCGGTCTGGACCGCGATCCGACCGTCCAGCCGCACGCCGACGCCGTGGCCGCCGCCTATCCGGGTCAATTTCAGCTGATCCGCACGCCCTTCTCCGGCCTGTCCGAGGCGTTCGAGGAGAGCGGCAAGGCGCGGCTGGACGGCGCCGTCTTCGACATCGGCGTCTCGTCCATGCAGCTGGACCAGGCCGAGCGCGGCTTTTCCTTCATGCGCGACGGGCCTTTGGACATGCGGATGGGCGACGCCGGGGCGACCGCCGCCGACATCGTCAACACCTGGGACCACGGTCCCCTGGCCCATATCTTCAAGCAGTACGGCGACGAGCGTCAGTCGGGCCGCGTGGCGACAGCCATCCTGCGTCGCCGCGTCGAGCAGCCCTTCACCCGAACCCTGGATCTGGCCGAGGTGGTGGAGAAGGCCCTGGGCGGGCGTCGCGGCGCGGCCATCCATCCGGCCACCCGCGTGTTTCAGGCCCTGCGCATCGCCGTCAACGACGAACTGGGCGAGCTGGCGCGCGGTCTGGAGGCGGCGGAGGCGACCCTGGCGCCCGGCGGGCGTCTGGTGGTCGTCACCTTCCATTCGCTGGAAGACCGCATGGTCAAGGCCTTCCTGACCGAGCGCACGGGTAATGCGCCGGGCGGCTCGCGTCACGCCCCGGTCGCGACCGAGACGCGCAAGCCCAGTTTCGACCTGATGTTCAAGGGCGCGCAGGAGGCGGGCGAGGCCGAACTGGCCGCCAACCCCCGCGCGCGCTCGGCGCGGCTGCGCGCCGCCGTCCGCACCGAGGCGCCGGCCTGGGGCCCGCTGACGGGGAGGATGGCCGCATGATCGCCGCCCCCGTCATGATCAAGCGCCTGTTCGACTGGAAGGTGCGCGGCGTCCGCTGCATCGAGATCATCGGCGTGGTCTGCGTCGCCGCCCTGATCTTCTCGGTCTATATCGCCAAGGCCGCCGCCGCCCGCGAAAGCAGCGAGATCAGCCGCATCGAGAGCGAAATCCGCGAGAACCGCGAGCGCGTCCGCCTGCTGCGGGCCGAGGCGACCCGGCTGGAGCAGCCCGCGCGTCTCGAGGCCCTGTCGCGCCAGATCGGTCTGGGGCCGGTCGATGTGCGCCGTCAGGCGGGCGAGGCCGCCCTGCCTGAACTGGCCCCGGCGCCCGCCGTGAAGGCCCCGTCCGCCGTTCCCGCCGCGGAGGCCGCCCAGTGAGCGTTCACGACCATCACGGCATGGACTACCGCCGCCCCGCGCAGGGCCGCGCCCAGCCGCGCCCGCAGGCGCCTTCGGTCGGCGGTCTGTTCGCCGCCTGGGGTCGCTGGGTCTCGGCCTGCATCTGGTGGCTGGAGCATTCGTTCGAGCGCGCCCGCGCCGACGGACGCCCGGAAGAAGACACCCGCGTCCGCATCTTCCTGATCCTGGCCGTCTTCTCGGCGGTCTTCGTCTGCCTGGCCCTGGGGGCGACTCATGCGGCCCTGCTGGCGCCGCGCAGCGGCGCGGCGGGCGCCTTCAATCCGAACGCCCTGACGCGCGCCGATCTGGTTGATCGCAACGGCCAGCTGCTGGCGACCAACATCACCCACTACGGCCTCTATATCGATCCGCGCGAGATCTGGGACCCGGCCGCGGCCAAGGCCCAACTGCGTCGCGCCCTGCCGCGCCTGTCGGCCGCGCGCATCGACCGCGTCCTGGCGGGCGATCGCCGGTTGATCGTGCTGAACGGCCTGACGCCGTCGGAGCGTCGCGCGGTCCATGACCTGGCCCTGGGCGGGGTGTCGTTCGAGCCGGAGGACCGC
The DNA here is from genome assembly GCF_040549405.1 of Brevundimonas faecalis. Lineage (NCBI taxonomy): Bacteria > Pseudomonadati > Pseudomonadota > Alphaproteobacteria > Caulobacterales > Caulobacteraceae > Brevundimonas > Brevundimonas faecalis. The sequence goes on from NZ_JBEPTF010000001.1 coordinate 855,823, forward strand.
CGCGTCTATCCGCTGGGCACGTCGGCGGCGCACCTGATCGGCCGGGCCGACACGGGCGGCGAGGGCGTCTCGGGCGCCGAGCTGGCCTTCAACCAGGACATCCGCGCCGCCGGCGCGGCGGGCGAGGACTTCCAGCTGTCCATCGACCTGCGGGTCCAGGGCGTGGTCGAGAACGAACTGGCCGCCGCCGCTGAACAGGTGAAGGCCAAGGGCGCCGTCGCCGTGGTGGCCGACGCCCAGACGGGCGAAATCCTGGCCATGGCCAGCTGGCCGACCTATGACGCCAACCGCCGCAACAGCGCGCCGGACGAGGCGCTGATCAACCGCGTCACCTCGGCCCACTATGAGATGGGCTCGGTGTTCAAGAGCTTCACCGTCGCCGCCGGCATCGACACCGGCCGGGCCGACATGAACACCCTGTTCGACGCCTCGCAGGCCCTGCAGATCGGCAAGCGCCGCATCACCGACTTCCACGCCACCAACAAGGTGCTGACGCTGGAGGAGGTCTATCTGCACTCGTCCAACATCGGCACGTCGCGTCTGGCGGTCGAGATGGGCGGGGACGTGATGCGCGACTACTTCCGTCGCCTGGGCCTGCTGGACGCCGCGCCGATCGAGCTGAAGGAATCGGCCAGCCCGCCCAAGGTGCGCAAGTGGGACGACACCACCCTGGCCTCCTTGTCCTTCGGCTACGGCATCATGATCACGCCGATCCAATATGTGGCGGCCTATGGCGCCCTGGTGAACGGCGGCCGCTATGTGCAGCCGACCCTGCGCAAGGGCGGGCGTCCCGACGCCCCGACCCGTCAGGTCGTCTCGGCCGAGACCTCGGCCACCATGCTGGACCTGATGCGTCGCAACGTGACGCGCGGCTCGGGCCGTTTCGCCGATGCGCCGGGCCTGCGGGTCGGGGGCAAGACCGGTTCCGCCAACAAGCTGGTCAACGGCCGCTATAATCCCGCCGTGGCCGTGGGCTCCTTCGCCGGGGTCTTCCCGGCCGACGGTCCGGTGACGGCCAAGCGCTACACCGTCTTCGTGCTGATGGACGAGCCGGGCACCTTCCCCCGCACCGGCGGCTATGTCGCTGCGCCGGCCGTGGGACGCATCGCCGATCGCATCGCCCCCTTCCTGGGCGTCCAGCGCAAGGCCGACCGCTGGTCCACCGCCCTGGGCGAAAAGATCCCCGAGTTCCAGGACGTCGAGGGCGACGGCCGATGAGCGCGCTTCGTCTCTCAGAACTGCTGCGCCGCGACCTGTCCTCGGACCCCGAGATCACGGCCGTGACCGCCGACAGCCGCAAGGTGGCGCCGGGCGCCCTGTTCGTGGCCCTGCCGGGCGCGCATGCCGACGGCCGGGCCTTCATTCCCCAGGCACTGGCCAAGGGCGCGGCCGCCATCCTGGCGCCGGCCGACACGCCCGCCGGGGTCGCCCCCCTGCTGGTGACGTCGGGCGACGTGCATCGGGCCTACGCCCTGGCGGCGCGCAGTTTCTACGGCGCCCAGCCCAGGACCTGCGTCGCGATCACCGGCACCAACGGCAAGACCTCGGTCGCCAACTTCTGCCGCCAGATCTGGGCGGGCATGGGTCTGAAGTCGGCCAGCATGGGCACGCTCGGCGTCGTCGGTCAGAAGGGCGAAAAGACCTACGCCCTGACCGGCCCCGGCCTGACCAGTCCCGACGCCGCCGACGCCGCGCGCCTGCTGGCCGAACTGGCCGCCAAGGAGGTCACCCACCTGGCGCTGGAGGCCTCCTCGCACGGCATCGAGCAGCGCCGTCTGGACGGGGTGGCGATCAAGGCGGCCGGCTTCACCAACCTGACCCAGGATCACCTCGACTATCACGGCACGATGGAGGCCTATCGCGCCGCCAAGCTGCGCCTGTTCGAGGCCCTGCTGCCGCGCGGGCGCACCGCCGTGCTGAACGCCGACTCCGACGCCTATTCGGCCTTCGCCTCGGCTTCGATCATGGCGGGTCTGGGCGTCATGGGCGTGGGCGAGCGCGGTCGCGACCTGAGCCTGCTGGCGCGCCGGGCGACGCCGGAGGGCCAGCGCCTGACCATCGACGCGCGCGGCCGCATCCATGATGTCCTGCTGCCGCTGGCCGGCGCCTTCCAGGCTTCGAACGCCCTGGTGGCGGCGGGCCTGTGCATCGCGGGCGGCGAGGACCCGGACCGGGTCATTCCGGCGCTGGAGCTGATCCAGGGCGCGCAGGGCCGTCTGCAGCGCATTCCCGGCGAAGGCTCGCGCGGGGGCGAGGTCTATGTCGACTACGCCCACACGCCTGACGGTCTGGAGACGGTGCTGAACGCGCTTCGTCCGCACGCGACCGGCCGCCTGATCGTCGTCTTCGGCGCCGGCGGCGACCGCGACCGCGCCAAGCGGCCGATGATGGGCGAGATCGCCGGTCGCCTGGCCGATGTGGCCATCGTCACCGACGACAATCCGCGCTCGGAAGATCCCGCAGCCATCCGCGCCCAGGTCCGCGCCGGCTGCACCGACGCCCTGGAGATCGGCGACCGTCGCGAAGCCATTCGCCACGCCGTATCCCTGATGCGCGAAGGAGATGTGGTCGTGATCGCCGGAAAAGGGCATGAACAGGGTCAGATCGTCGGGGGAGTCGTTCATCCCTTCGACGACGCCACTGAAGCGACCGAAGCCCTGCGCGACCATGCCTGACACCCAAACGCCGCTCTGGACCGCCGAAGCCATCGCCTCGGCGACCGGCGGCCAACTCCACGGACCCGACGCACCCCAAGAAATTAGCGTCTCGGGCCTGACCTACAACAGCCGCGAGATAGAGCCGGGCGACCTGTTCCTGGCCCTGCACGGCGCGCGCGACGGGCATGAGTTCGCCTCCGCCGCCTTCGCCGCCGGAGCGACGGCGGCCCTGGTCGATCGGCCCGTCGAGGGCGGCCCCTATGTCCTGGTTCCGGACACCCTGAAGGGGCTGGAGGCCATGGGCGTCGCCGCGCGCGATCGCGCTCGGCTGCGCGGCGCCGTCACCGGCAGCGTCGGCAAGACCAGCGTGACCCAGGCGATCAAGGCTGGTCTCGATCTGGCGGGGTCCAGCCACGCCTCGATCAAGAGCTACAACAACCACATCGGCGTGCCGTTGACGCTGGCGCGGACGCCGCACGGCACCGACCGCGCCGTGTTCGAGATCGGCATGAACCATCCGGGCGAGATCGGGCCGCTGTCGCAGTTCGTCCGCCCGCACGCCGCCTGCGTCACCACGGTCGGACCGGTGCATATCGAGGCCTTCGCGGACGGCGAGGCGGGCGTGGCGCGCGAGAAGGCGGCCATCTTCCAGGGTCTGGTCCCCGGCGGGATCGCCGTGGTCAACGCCGCTGACGCCCATGCCGACATCGTGCGCCAGGGCGCGCTGGAGGCCGGGGCCGTGCTGCGAACCTTCGGCCATGAGGCGGGCTGCGACGCGCGCCTGCTGGACTTCGCCGCCGACAGCGAGGGCGCGACCGTCACGGCCGAGCTGGACGGCCGGCGGATCGAATACCGCCTGGCCCAGTCGGGCGTCCACTGGGGCCTGAACAGCCTGTGCGTCATCCTGATGCTGCAGGCGCTGGACGTGTCGCTGGATACGGCGCTGCAGGCCCTGGCGGGCTTCCAGCCCCTGGCCGGGCGCGGGCAGATGAAGACGGTCGCCATTCCCGGCGGCGCCTTCACCCTGATCGACGAGAGCTACAACGCCAATCCCCTGTCGATGAAGGCGGGCTTCGTCAGCCTGGGCGGCAAGCCCGTGGGAGAGGGCGGCCGTCGCGTCGTCGTCCTGACCGACATGCTGGAGCTGGGCGAGCACAGCCGCGCCCTGCACGAGGGCCTGGCTTCGGCCATCCAGGCGGCGGGACTGGACCTGGTCCATGCGGCGGGACCGCAGATGCGCCTGCTTTATGACATTCTTCCGCCGTCGCTGCGGGGCCAATGGCGCGCCGCCGCCGCCGAACTGGCCGCCGAGGCTGCCGACCTGGTTCGACCCGGCGACGTGGTCATGGTCAAGGGATCGAACGGTTCCAGGGCTTCCCTGGTCGCGGCGGCCCTGGGAAAGCTCACTTCTGAAGGCGACAACCCCTCAAGCAGCGGCGCGCCGCGCGCGACGCGATAGGGTCACTTACTATGTTCTACCTGCTCTATCTCTATTACGCCGACATCGCGCAGGATTACCCCCTGCTGCACCTGATCCAGTATCAGACCGTGCGCGTGGCCCTGGCCATGGCCACGGCCATGATCGTCGCGGTCGCCATGGGCAGCCGCTTCATCAACTGGATCCGCGCCAAGCAGGGGCGGGGCCAGCCGATCCGCGACGACGGCCCGGTCTCGCACCTGTCCAAGGTCGGCACCCCGACCATGGGCGGGCTGATGATCCTGGCGGGCATCGGCGTGGCCGTCCTGCTGTGGGGCGACCTGACCAATCCCTATATCTGGATCGTCTCGGGCGTGACGGCGGCCTTCGGCGTGCTGGGCTTCATCGACGACTACGCCAAGGTGACGAAGCAGACTTCGGCGGGCCTGACGTCGAAGCAGAAGCTGGCGGCCCAGGCGGTGGTGGCCGTGATCGCGGGCGTCCTGACCGTGGTCTGGATGACCTATTCCCCGACCTCGCCGGGGCTTGAGACCTCGATCGCCTTCCCCTTCCTGAAGGCCATCCTGCTGAACATCGGCTGGTTCTACGTGGCCTTCGCCGCCTTCACCATCATCGGCTTCTCCAATGCGGTGAACCTGACGGACGGCCTGGACGGCCTGGCCATCGTGCCGGTCATGATGGCGGCGGGCGCCTTCGGCATCATCTCCTATCTGGTCGGCAACTTCCTGTTCGCGGACTATCTGCAGGTCCACCACGTACCCGGCGCGGGCGAGCTGGCCGTCTTCTGCGCCGCCATGATCGGCGGGGGCATGGGCTTCCTCTGGTACAATGCGCCGCCGGCCAAGATCTTCATGGGGGACACCGGCTCGCTGGCCCTGGGCGGCGCGCTCGGCTCCATCGCCGTGGCGACCAAGCACGAACTGGTGCTGGGCATCGTCGGCGGCCTGTTCGTGGTCGAGGCGGCCTCGGTCATGATCCAGGTCGGCTACTTCAAGCTGACGGGCAAGCGCATCTTCCTGATGGCGCCCATCCACCACCATTTCGAGAAGATGGGCTGGCCGGAATCGACCGTGGTCATCCGCTTCTGGATCGTCGCCGCCATGCTGGCCCTGGCCGGTCTGGCCACGCTGAAGCTGCGCTGATCCGATGATCCCCGTTCCCGGCTTCGAGGGCAGACGCGTCGCGGTCTTCGGCCTGGGCCGGTCCGGGATCACGGCGGCGCGCGCGCTTCAGGCGGGCGGCGCCATCCCGGTCCTGTGGGACGACGGCGTCTCGGGCCGGATGCAGGCCGAGGCCGAGGGCTTCGTGGTCGAGGACCTGACCCGCGCCGACTGGTCGAGTTTCGCCGCCCTGGTCCTGTCGCCGGGCGCGCCTCTGACCCATCCCAAGCCGCACTGGACCGTCGACCGCGCCCAGGCGGCGGACGTGCCCGTCATCGGCGACGTCGAACTGTTCGCCCGCGCCCTGGAGGCCCTGCCCGAGGGCCGGCGTCCTCGCGTCGTCGCCGTCACGGGCACCAACGGCAAGTCGACGACCACGGCTCTGATCGGCTGGGTGCTGAAGTCGGCGGGGTTGAGCGTCCACATCGGGGGCAATATCGGCATCGGCGTCCTGGCCCTGCCGGAGCCGACGCCGGAGGCCGTCTATGTCATCGAGGTCTCGTCCTATCAGTTGGACCTGACGACGAGCTTCGCGCCCGACGTGGCCATCCTGACCAACATCAGCCCCGACCATCTGGACCGCCACGGCGGCATGGAAGGCTATGTCGCCGCCAAGCGCCGCATCTTCCAGGCGCAGGGGCCTGAAGCCCTGGCCCTGGTCGGCGTGGACGAGACCTGGGGGCGGGATATCGCGGCGGACCTGCGGGCGCATGGCCGGAGGGTGGAGACGGTTTCGACGTCCACTGCCATGACGGAGGGCTATGTCGCCGCCCCCGGCCTGCTGAACTTCGACGGCAAGCTCGTCGCCGATCTCTCCGCCGCCCGGTCGCTGCCCGGTCGTCACAACGCTCAGAACGCCGCCTTCGCCTACGCCGCCGCGCGCGCGCTGGGCGTGCCGCATGAGGCGGCGGTCGAAGGCCTGCTGAGCTTCCCGGGGCTGGCGCACCGCATGGAGGCCGTGGGCCGCCTGGGCGGGGTGCGCTTCATCAACGATTCCAAGGGCACCAACGCCGACGCGGCGCGTCAGGCGCTCGCCTCATACCCCTCGGTCTTCTGGATCGCGGGCGGCAAGGCCAAGGAGGGCGGCATCGACAGCTTGCGCGACCTCTTCCCCCATGTGGCCAAGGCCTATCTGATCGGGGAGGCGGCGGACGCCTTCGCCGTCGTCCTGGCCGACACGCCGCATGTCGTGGCCCATACGATGGAGCGCGCGGTCGAACTCGCCGCCGCCGACGCGGCCGCGGCCGGGGGCGAGCAGGTGGTCCTGCTGTCGCCGGCCTGCGCCAGCTTCGACCAGTTCCCCGACTTCGAGGTGAGGGGCGAGGCCTTCCGCGCGGCGGTCCTGGCCCTGGGCGCACGGCCGGAGGGCGCGGCGTGACCAGGGGCTACAGCCATCCCTTTTCCCGTAACGACCAGAGCCTGATCGCGCGCTGGTTCTGGACGGTGGATCGCGGCCTTCTGGGCGCGGCCCTGACCCTGGTCGCCCTGGGCGTGTCGCTCAGCTTCGCCTCCAGTCCAGCGGCCATCCTGGCGGACGAGTCGATCACCGACCCCTTCCACTATTCCTGGCGGATGATCGTCTGGGCCTCCATGGGCACGACCATCATGCTGACGGCCTCCCTGCTGTCGCCGCGCGGGGTCAGGCGGATCGCGGTCCTGGCCCTGTTCGGGGCCATCCTGGTCATGGCGGCCCTGCCCTTCATCGGGGACACGGTGAAGGGGGCGGCGCGCTGGGTGAACCTGGGCCCGTTCAGCCTGCAGCCGTCCGAGTTCGCCAAGCCCGGCCTGATCGTCTTCGCCGCCTGGATGTTCGCCGAGGCCCAGAAGGGGCAGGGGGTGCCGGGCGTCAGCATCGCCTTCGGCCTGTGGGCCCTGACGGTCGGCCTGCTGCTGATCCAGCCGGACATCGGCCAGACCCTGTTGATCACCACCACCTTCATGGCCGTCTTCTTCATGGCCGGGGTGCCGCTGAAATGGGTGGCCGTCATCGCCGCCATGGGGGCGGGCGGGGTGGTGTCGCTCTACTTCACCTTCAGCCACATGCGCGACCGCCTCAGTCGCTTCCTGTCGCCCGAGACGACCGACACCCACCAGATCGACCGCGCCTCCGAGGCCATTCGCGCCGGCGGCCTGGTCGGACGCGGCATCGGCGAAGGGGTGATGAAGCGCCACGTGCCCGACCTGCACACCGACTTCATCTATTCGGTCGGCGCCGAGGAGTTCGGCCTGATCCTGTCCCTGGCCATGATCGGCCTCTACGCCTTCATCGTCATCCGGGGGATGCGCAAGGCGATGAAGCTGAATGACCCGTTCGAGCAGACGGCGGCGGCGGGGCTGTTCATGCTGATCGGGCTGCAGGCCTGCATCAATGTGGCGGTGAACCTGAACCTGATCCCGACCAAGGGGATGACCCTGCCCTTCATCAGCTACGGCGGGTCGTCCATGCTGGCCATGGGGCTGACCATGGGGTTCGCCCTGGCCCTGACGCGGCGCCGTCCGGGCGCCTATGAGCCCGGCTCGAACATTTCGCCGCCGCGCCGCCGCCTGCTGTAAGAGAGACGTCCATGAACAAGGTCTGCGTCGTCGCCGCCGGGGGCACCGGCGGCCACATGTTCCCCGCCGAGGCCCTGGCGCGCGAACTGGCGGCGCGCGGCTGGCGCGTGGTCCTGGCCACCGACCGGCGCGGAGAACAGTACGCCCAGACCTTTCCCGCCGAGGAGCGGCTGGCCCTGGACGCCGCCACCGGCAGCGGCCCCCTGGGCCTGCTGAAGGCGGGCGTCGCCATCCTGAAGGGGGTGGGGCAGGCGCGGGCGGCCTTCAACCGCATCGGAGCGGACGTGGTGGTCGGTTTCGGCGGCTATCCTTCCGCGCCGGCCCTGGTCGCGGCCGTGGCGACGCGCCGTCCGACCCTGATCCATGAACAGAACGCGGTCCTGGGACGCACTAACCGCATGCTGGCCTCGGCGGTCGGGACCGTGGCCTCGGCCTTCCCGACCCTGGGCCGCGCGCCCGACAAGGTGAAGGCCCGCGCCCAGGTGGTCGGCAATCCGGTTCGCCCCGACATCCGCGCCCTGTTCGACCGTCCCTATGTCGCCCCGACCGGGGACGGCCCGATCCATGTCCTGGTCACGGGCGGCAGCCAGGGCGCCCGCATCCTGTCCGAGACCGCGCCGCGCGCCCTGGCGGCCCTGCCCGAGGCGATCCGCAACCGCCTGAAGGTGCAGCAGCAGTCGCGGCCCGAGACCCTGGAGGCCGCGCGCCAGATCTATCTGGACGCTGGGATCGAGGCCGAGGTCGCCCCCTTCTTCCGCGACATGGCTGACCGCCTGTCCAGGGCGCACCTGGTCATCGGCCGCGCCGGCGCCTCGACCTGTTCGGAGCTGGCCGTGGCGGCCCTGCCGTCGGTGCTGATCCCGCTGAAGATCGCCATGGACGACCACCAGACTCTGAACGCCCGCGCCCTGTCCGAAGCCGGCGCCGCCCGAGTCATCGCCGAGGACGACCTGACGGTCGACGGACTGGCGGCGGTGCTGAACGCGGTGTTGTCGGACCCTGCGGGCCTGGCGGCCATGTCCGCCGCCGCCCGTTCGGTGGCCATTCCCGATGCGGCGCAGCGATTGGCCGATCTGGTCGAGGCGGCCGTCTAAGAACCCTCTCCCGGCGGGAGAGGGAAGCGGGTGACGATCCTGTTCGCTCCGTCTAACCTTCGCCCATGCCCCAGTTCGTCGCCGACCTGACCAACACCGTCTTCACCCTGTGGCGTCAGTTCTACTGGCTGCCCGAATGGGCGGTGATCTCCATCATCACCGTGGCCTTCGTCTTCATCGGCTGGGCGGCCAATCAGGTCGTGTTCGCCCTGCTGAAGCTGGCCGTGCGCAACCGCGACGTCTTCTGGAAGGGGATGCTGGGCCGCGCCCGGCTGAAGGTTCGCATTGCGGTGATGATCATCGCCCTGGCCCTGGCGGTCACGGTGTCGCCGCTGGACCCGGAGCCTTCGCTCTTCATCCGGCGGACCCTGCTGTTCGGCTTCATCCTGGTGTGCGGCTGGATGCTGGCCGGGGCGGTGGACATGGGCGCCGTCGTCCATCTGAAGAAGTTCAACATGGACACGGAGGACAACCTCCATGCCCGCAAGCACGTCACCCAGACCCGCATCCTGCAAAGGGTGGCGGCCATACTGATCGCCCTGATCACCCTGGGGCTGGCCCTGCTGACCATTCCCGGCGTGAGGCAGTGGGGGCTGTCGCTGCTGGCCTCGGCGGGGGTGGTGGGCATCGTCGCCGGCCTAGCCTTGCAGCCCTTCCTGACCAATCTGATCGCGGGCATCCAGATCGCCACCGCTCAGCCCATCCGCCTGGACGACGCCGTCATCGTGGAAGGGGAGTGGGGCCGGGTCGAGGAGATCACCTCCACCTATGTCGTGGTCAAGCTGTGGGACTGGCGCCGGATCGTCCTGCCCCTGACCTACTTCATCCAGAAGCCGTTCCAGAACTGGACGCGTGAGGATTCACGCCTGATCGGCGTGGCCTTCCTCTATGTGGACTATGAGGCGCCGATCGACCGGTTGCGCGTGAAGCTGGAGCAGATCGCCCACGCCTCGCCCTACTGGGACGGGGACGTGGTGGCGCTGCAGGTGACGGACGTTACGGACCGCGTGGCTCAGGTCCGCTGCCTGACCAGCGCCCGCAACGCCTCGACCGCCTTCGACCTGCGCTGCGAGGTGCGTGAGAAGATGCTGGCCTTCATGCGCGACGAATGCCCCCAGGCCCTGCCCAGGGACCGGCTGGACCTGGATCGGAACGGTCGCGGCGTTTTCCCTCCCCGAAACGGGGAGGGAGAAGACGAGCGTCTCTAGTCCTTCATCCGTTCGCGTCCGATCCGCACGGCCTCGGCCGTCGTGGCCGCATCCGTGGGGGGCGTTTGCGTTCCGCAGGCCAGGGCGGCCAGTTCGGCCGCGTCGCCGCCGGGCGCGACGGCGTAGGGCGGGGCGCGCTCGGGCGTGATCGGGCCTTCCGTGCCGTCGGCGCGGAGGGAGGCGAAGTCCAGCCGGTCGGCCGTTTGGGCGACGCAGTCGAACCGCCACCAGGACCAGCCGCCGACATAGGCGACGCCGCCGATCATCATGTCCTCCTCGCTGACCTGCAGGGCGCGCATCCGCACCCCGTCCCCGTCGGGCGTGACCGAGGCGGCGTCGGCGAAGACGGCGAAGCGCCCCACGCCGGTCAGCACCAGGGCCTGGTCGGGCGCGGCGTCCTGGGCCGATGCGGCGCCGGCGATCAGGGCGACGGCGGCGGCGATGACGGGGATTTTCATGGGCGGCGGGCTCAGGCTTCATTAACCGTGAAAGCAAACCCGACGTTGAGCGGGTCAGGCTAGGCTGTATCCATGTATCAGGAGCCCCACGGAGTCGACCAGGCCAAGGCCGCGCCGGATCGGCGGGCGCGCGAGCGCCGTCCTTTCCGCCAGCAAAGGCGGCCGGAGGAGCGCGTTCGCATTCTGGGCGAGATCGTCGACCTGATGCGGCCCGAAGAGGTCCTGCTGCACGTCGAGCGCTGCGTGGAGGCGGGACGGCGCAGCGTGGTGGCCAACCACAACCTGCACAGCCTCTATCTGCTGCCCCGGACGCCGGGCATGAGGCGGATCTATGATCTGGCCGACGTGGTGGAGCTGGATTCCACGCCCCTGATCCATTTCGCCCGGCTGCTAGGCCTGCACAGCCGGCCCTTCCACCGCTGCACCTATCTGGACTGGCGGGCTCATTTCTGGAGCCTGGCGGACCGCAAGGGCTGGCGCGTCCTCTATGTCGGCGGGGCCGACGGCGTGGCGGAACAGGCGGCCGCCCGGGTGTCCCAGCGTTATCCCGGCGCGGTCCTGAAGGGCATGACCGGCTATTTCGACGCGACGCCGGGCTCGGCCGGGAACGAGGCGGTGCTGGCCGAGGTGCGCGACTTCCGTCCCGACATCCTGTTCGTCGGCATGGGCATGCCGCGCCAGGAGCTGTGGATCGCCGACAATATCGAGGCCCTGCCGAATGCGGTCATCCTGCCGGTCGGGGCGGCCTTCGACTATGAGGCGGGGGTCCAGAAGGCGGCGCCCCGCTGGATGGGGCGAATGGGGGTCGAATGGCTCTTCCGCCTGTTCGCCGATCCCAAGCGCCTCTACGCCCGCTATTGCGTCGAGCCCTGGTTCCTGATCGGCCCGGCGCTGAAAGACGTGCGAGAGGCCTGGGCGCGCCGGAAGAAGAAGCGGTCCTGAACTCCTCCCCCGTGAAACGGGGGAGGGGGACCGCGGAGCGGTGGAGGGGGCGACTACAGCCGCTACGCCGAGCGACTTTCACCGCCGTCCCGCACTAACCTGGAAACTGTCGCCTGAACCTTGCCCCCTCCACCACCTTCGGTGGTCCCCCTCCCCCGCTGCGCAGGGGAGGAGAGGCTTACGCCGCCACGATCTGTTCGGCCTGGTTCAGGTTGACGCTGACCAGCTGGCTCATGCCGCGTTCGGGCATGGTGACGCCGTAGAGGCGGTCCATCCGGCTCATGGTCACCGGGTTGTGGGTGATGACGATGAAGCGGGTGTCGGTGCGGCTGCGCATCTCGTGCAGCATGCGGCAGAAGCGGTCGACGTTGGCGTCGTCCAGCGGGGCGTCCACCTCGTCCAGCACGCAGACGGGCGCCGGATTGGCCAGGAAGACGCCGAAGATCAGGGCGGCGGCCGTCAGGGCCTGCTCGCCACCGCTCATCAGGCTCATGACCGACAGGCGCTTGCCGGGCGGGCAGGCGTAGATTTCCAGGCCGGCCTCCAGGGGGTCGTCGCTCTCGACCAGTTTCAGCTCCGCCTGGCCGCCGCCGAACAGGGCCTCGAACAGGGTCTTGAAGTTGGCGTTGATGACGTCGAAGGCGGCCGTCAGCCGCTCGCGGCCCTCGGCGTTCAGTTCGTCGATGCCGTCGCGCAGCTTGGCGATGGCCTGGGTCAGGTCGATGCGTTCCGACTTCATGGCGCCCAGGCGGTCGCCGTACTCGGCGGCCTCCTCCTCGGCGCGCAGGTTGACGGCGCCCAGGGCCTCGCGTTCGCGCTCCAGCCCGGACAGCAGGCTTTCGGCGCCGGCCGTGTCCGGCGGGCGGGCGATGGCGTCGTCGGTCAGCTTCTGACCCAGTTCGTCCGGCGACATCTGGGCCGTCTCGCGGACGTTGGCCTCGGCTTCGGCCAGACGTTCGGTCGCGGCCTCGGCGCGGGCGGCCAGGCCGGCGCGAGCCTCGCGCGCGGTCCCGGCAGCGGCGTCGGCGGCGCGGCTGTCGCGGTCGGCCTCCGCCGCCGTGCTTTCCGCCAGGGACAGGGCCTCGGCGGAGGCGGTCTTGCGCGTCTCGGCGGCGATCAGGGTGTCCATCAGGGTTCCGCGCTGTTCGGCGAAGCCCTGGGGCGCGATCTCGGCCTGTTTCAGCAGGGCGGCGGTCTTGTCGGCGTCCTTGCCCAGGGCGGCGACGCGGGCGGCGCTTTCCCTGGACCGTCCGGCCCAACCTTCGTGGGCGCGGCTCAGGCTCCCCAGGCGCTGTTCGCGCCCGGCGCGGTCGCGGGCTTCCTCGTCGCGGGTCGAGCGGGCGGTCTGGGAGGCCTGGCGTGCGGCGTCGGCGGCGACGCGAGCGGCGGCCAGTTCGTCGCGAAGGCCGGCGATGGTCTCCGACGGGGCCTCGACGCTCTGGGCGGCCTCCAGCGCGGCTTTCGCTTCGGCGACTTCGCCGTCCAGACGGGCGACGGTTTCATCCAGGGCCTGGGCGCGGGCCTCGCGCCGGGTCTGGTCGCGCATCAGGCTTTCGACGCGGTCGCGCGCGGCGGCCACGGCCTTGTCGGCGGCGAAGGGCTTGAGGCGGGCGGTCTTCACCGCCTCCTCGGCGGCGCGGAAGGCTTCGGTGGCTGATTTCTGGGCGGCTTGCGCCGTCTCCAGCGCGGGCTTGCCCGTGTCGATCTCGGCCTCAAGCTCGGCCAGACGGGTGCGCTGGGCCAGGCGGACGGCGGCGGGACGGGGGGCCTCGGCGCGGCTGACGAAGCCGTCCCAGCGATAGAGGTCGCCTTCCACCGTCACCAGGCGAGCGCCGGTCGGCAGGGCCTTGGCCAGGGTCGCGATCCGGTCCTTGCCGACCACGCCGCAGAAGGCCAGGCGGGCGGCCAGTTCGGCGGGCGCTGTCACATGGGCGGCCAGGGGCTCGACGCCTTCGGGCCAGGCAGGCGAGGCCGCGTCCGCTCCCGCCCAGTGGGCGGCGGCGCGGGCGTCCAGAGCCGCGTCCAGATCGTCGCCGAGCGCCGCAGCCAGCGCCGCCTCATAGCCCTTGGCCGCCGACACCCTGTCCAGAGCGGGCGGGTGGTCGCGCTTGCCTGTGATGAGCAGTTGGGCCAGGCCGCGCGCCTCGGTCTGCAACCGGCCCAGGCGATCCTCGGCGGCGCGAGCGGTTGTGCGGGCCTCCGCCTCGACGCGGGCCAGGTCGCCGCGGGCGGCCTCGGCGGTCTCGACGGCTTCGCGGGCGGCGGTCAGTTCGGCCTGAGCCGTTTCCAGCGCAGTGCGGGCGGTCGCCAGTTCCGGGGTCTCGATGGGGCCGAGAGCTTCGCGTTCGCGTCCGGCCTGTTCGAACTGGCCGACGACGCGCGACAGGCGGGCCTCGGCGTCGCGCTTCCTGGCGCTCTCGGCGTTGGCGCGGGCCTCGACGGCGGCCAGGGTTCCGGCCAGGCGTTCGACCTCGGCGTCGGCGGCCTTGCGGGCGTCCTCGGCGACCAGCAGGGCCTTTTCCAGTTCGGGCGCGCGTTCAGGCGCGGCGGCGATCTCGGCCTTCAGCTTCGTCAGTTCGTGGTCCAGCCGGTCCAGTTCGCGCTTCGCGTCGGCGGCCATGCGCTCTTCGCGCTCGACGTCGGCGGCGATGCGGGCCGCTTCGGCCTTCAGGCGTTCGACCTCGGCGCGGGCGGCCTGCTCGGCCATGTCGAGGCGGTCGCGCTCCAGCGTGGCCCGGTGCAGCAGGGCGCCGGCCACGGCGTCCTCTTCCCGCGCGGGCTTCATGGCCTCCTGCGCCTTCAGGGCGTCGGCCTCGGCCTTGGTCGCGGCGGCGGTCGCTTCGGCCACGGCGCGGTCGGCGTCGCGCAGTTCCTGGGCCGCCGCCTCGGCCGCCGTCTTGGCGTCGTTCCAGCGCACGAAGAGAAGGGCGGCCTGCAGGGCGCGGATCTCGGCCGAGATCTTCTTGTACTTCTCGGCCTGGCGCGCCTCGCGCTTCAGGCGGTTCAGCGCCGTCTCCAGCTCGCGGCCGATGTCGTCGAGGCGGTCCAGGTTGGTCTCGGCGGCCTTGAGGCGCAGCTCGGCCTCATGCCTGCGGGTGTGCAGGCCCGCCACGCCGCCGGCTTCTTCCAGAATGCGTCGACGGTTCTGCGGCTTGGCGGCGATCAGTTCGGAAATCTGGCCCTGACGCACCAGGGCGGGGCTGTTGGCGCCGGTCGAGGCGTCGGCGAACAGCAGTTGGACGTCGCGGGCGCGGACCTCCTTGCCGTTGATGCGGTAGGTCGAGCCCTGGCCCCGGTCGATGCGCCGCGACACCTCCAGCACCGGGCTGTCGGTGAAGGGTTGGGGCGCGCGCTTCTGAGCGTTGTCGATGGTCAGGACGACTTCGGCGTGGCTGCGCGGCGGACGGCCCGCGGCGCCGGCGAAGATGACGTCGTCCATGCCCTGGCCGCGCATGGCCTTGGCCGAGTTGGCGCCCATGACCCAGCGCAGGCTTTCCAGCACGTTGGACTTGCCGCAGCCGTTGGGGCCGACGACGCCGGTCAGGCCGGACTCGATCTGAACTTCCGCCGCGTCGACGAAGGATTTGAAGCCGACGAGCTTCAGTCTCTGGAATTGCATGGGCGGGCGGTCAGCGGCCCTTGATCAGCGGGTCGATGGCCGCCGCCAGGGTTTCGATCGAATGGTCTTCGACGCGCCGACCGTTGACGAAGAAGGTCGGCGTGCTGTTGACCCCCGCCGCCTGGGCGGCCGCGATGTCGTGCTGCAGGGCCTGGCCCGTGGCCGGGTCGGACAGGCAGGTCTCGACCTCGGCCTGGCTGCGGCCGCTGGCGGCGATGGCGTCCATGTACCATTGGCGCGCGTCGCCGGCGGCGAAGGCGGCGGCCTGGCCGGCCATCAGGCTGCGGGCCACGTCGTAGAACCTGCCGGGGGCGGCGCAGCGGCTGATGGCGGCCGCGGTGGCCGCGACCTGGGCCGGAGCCGTCGGCAGGTCGCGGAACACCAGCCTGACCTGGCCCGTGTCGATGTAGCGGGCCTTGAAGGCCGGCATGACGTCGTTGGTCCAGGCGGCGCAGTGGCTGCAGGTGAAGGAGGCGTATTCCACCACCGTCACCGGTGCGTCGGCGCGGCCGATCACGCGGTCGGCCGCCGTCACCGCCGGAATCGACGCGGGCGCCGGTTCGGCCGCGACGGCGGGCGCGACCGACAGCAGGGCCGCCGCCGCGGCGACGGCGGCCGTCAGCCGGATCATGTTCGGTCGCGCCATCATCAGCCTACTTCTTGGCCAGTTCGGCGTCGATGGCGGCGGACAGGCCCGACAGGCTGCTGTCGGCGACCTTGACGCCGTTGACGAGGAAGGTCGGGGTGCCCGACACGCCCGCGTCGATGCCGGCCTTGATGCGGTCGCTCATCTTCTCGATGGCGGCCTTGTCACGGATGCATTCCTCGATCTGGGTCTGGCTGAGGCCGGCGGCCTGGCCGACGCGGAACAGGGTGGTGCGCGGCTGCACGCCCGTCAGCCATTCCTTCTGACTGGCCATGATGTCGTGGACGACGTCGAAATACTTGTCCTCGCCGGCGCAGCGGGCGATCAGGAAGCCGGCGACGGCGATGTCCTGCGGCGGGGTCGGGAACTCGCGGAAGACGTAGCGGACCTTCTTGGTGTCCACGTACTTGGTCTTGAATTCGGGCCAGACCTCCTCGTTCCAGACGGCGCAGTGGCCGCAGGTGACGGAGGCGTATTCGACCACGGTGACCTTGGCCTCGGCGCCGGCGCCCATGGCCATGTCGCCCTCGGCGGCGCCGCCCGCCTTGCCGGTGCAGCCGGCCACGAGGGCCATGGAGGCCAGGGCGGCGGCGGTCAGGGCCGCGCGGCGGCTCATGGCGGCGTATTTGAACGTGGGAGCCATCTAGGGGTCCTTGGTCAGGAGTGGGACTCGATAAGTTCGTACGATTCGCGGACGTCCGTGAAATCGCTCTGATAGTCGAGAACCGCGATGGCGAAGGTTTGTCAACGGCGCTCGTTTTCGGACGGCTGCGACAGGGCGGCGCGTCCCAGCTTCAGAAGGGCGGCCTTCAGCCCGTCCGGCGCGTTTTCCACGGTCGCGTTCAACTCGGCCTCGACCGAGGCGGGCAGGGGCGGAAGCACGGCGCGGCCGCGTGCGCGGGGCTTGGCGGCGGCTTCGGGCAGGGGCTTCACCGGCCCCTGGGCGATGCGCAGCTTGCTGATCGTGTTCGGGCCGAGGGCCAGATTCACGCGATCGACGATGTCCTGTTCCTGATGCTGCACCAGGAGGGCGGCGGCGCTGACGACCCGCAGTTCAAGCGCGCCGACGGCGTTGCCGCGCGCCTTGACCAGCTTGAGGGGGCGGGTGACGCGGGCCAGGCGTTCGCCGACGATCTCCAGCCAGCGCCGTTCCAGCGCATTGGCGTCGCGGCCGAACTGGGCGTCCAGCTTCTTGATCAGCGGCGCCAGGGACTTGCCGGCAGGCGGCGGCGGACGCAGGGGCGGACGCGTCCGGCGACGAGCCAGGATTTCGCGCGCTTCGCTTTCAGTGGGCAGGGACCGACGCATTCGTCCTATATAGCCTGACCCATGCCCGACGTCCCCTCTCTCCGCGCCGCCCTGCTCGATTGGTACGACGCCCATGCGCGCCGCCTGCCGTGGCGCGCCGCGCCGGGCTCCGGTCAGCGGACCGAGCCCTATCGCGTCTGGCTGTCGGAGGTCATGCTGCAACAGACGACGGTGCCGCACGCCGCCCCCTATTTCGAGCGTTTCACCGCGCGCTGGCCGACCGTGACCGATCTGGCCGCCGTCGAGGACGCCGAGCTGATGGCCGCCTGGGCGGGGCTGGGCTACTACGCCCGCGCCCGGAACCTGCTGGCCTGCGCCAGGGCGGTGGCGGGGACGCATGGCGGGGTCTTTCCCGATACGGAGGCGGAATTGCTGGCCCTGCCGGGCGTGGGCGCCTACACCGCCGCCGCCGTGGCCGCCATCGCCTTCGACCGTCCGGCCAATGTGGTGGACGGCAATGTCGAGCGGGTCATGAGCCGCCTGTTCGCGGTGGAGATCCCCTTGCCCGCCGCGCGGCCCGAGCTGCGGCGGTTGGCGGCCCTGTTCGTCGACGCCCATCGTCCGGGCGACTGGGCCCAGGCCCTGATGGATCTCGGCTCCGGCGTCTGCCGACCGAAGTCGCCCCTGTGCGGCCAGTGCCCGCTGACCTTCGGTTGCGAGGCGTGGAAGACCGGCGCGCCGGCGCTCTATCCGTTGAAGACGAAGAAGGCGGCGCGGCCGCATCGCCTGGGTCACGCCTATGTCCTGCGTGACGGAGCGGGCCGCGTCGCCCTGGTGCGGCGACCGGACAAGGGGCTGCTGGGCGGCATGGCGGGCCTGCCGACCTCGGACTGGAGCGTCGCTGCGCCGGCGTTCGAGCCCCCGGCCGCCGGCGACTGGCGGGCGGTCGGGGCGGTGGAGCATGTCTTCACCCACTTCAGCCTGACCCTGACGGTTCATGTCGGGCGCGGCGACGGCGCGGACTTCCAGTGGACCGCGCCCGAGACGGCGGCGAAGGCCCTGCCCACGGTGTTCAGGAAGGCGCTGGAGCGGGGGCTGGCGGGTCCGGACTAGGCCCTATCCCGTGACCCGCAGGCTGACGCCGCCGCGTTCGCGCGGCATGACGGCGACATGGCCGTCCAGGCGCTGGAAGTTCAGGTCGATGACGCCGTCGCCGACCTGAAGGCCCGTCACGGACAGGCGTTCCAGCCCGGCGGGCAGGGTGGGGGCCGCGACCTCGACCAGACCCTCGATCGCGTCGATGGACACGCCCAGGACCGCCTGGAGCATCAGGAAGACCGAGCCCGCCGCCCAGGCCTGGGGCAGGCAGGCGACGGGATAGGCGATGGGCGGTTCGCCCGTCTCGCGCACGAAGCCGCAGAAGAGTTCGGGCAGCCGCAGGTGGAAGTGGGTGGCCGCGCCGTAGATTTCGTCCAGCAGCATGGCCACGGCCCGGCGCTCGCCGTAGCGGGCCATGCCGGCCGCCGCCATGGCCGTGTCGTGCGGCCAGACCGAGCCGTTGTGATAGCTCATGGGATTGAAGCGCGGCTGACCCTTGGCCAGGGTGCGCAGGCCCCAGCCGGAACGGAACTCGGCGGTCAGCAGGCGCCGGGTCACGCGCCGGGCCCGCTCCCTCGACGGCAGACCGCAGAACAGCAGGTGGCCGGCGTTGGAGCCGATGGCCTCCATCCGTCGCCCGTCGCCGTCCAGGGCTATGGCGTAGAAGCCCTGTTCCTCGATCCAGAAACGGTCCTCGACCAGGGCGCGGACAGCCTCGGCGCGGGCCGCCCATTCCGTGCGACGCTCATCGCCCAGAAGGCCGCCTAGGTCGGCCAGGGCGCGCCAGGCGGCGAAGGCGTAGCCCTGGACCTCCAGCAGGGCGACGGGGCCTTTCGGGAAACGGCCCTGGCTGTCGAAGATGGAGTCCTCTGAATCCTTCCAACCCTGGTTGGACAGGCCGGTCTCGGCCGCGCGGGCGTAGTCGATCAGACCGTCGCCGTTGCTGTCGCCATGGTCGCGCATCCAGTCCGCCGCGGCGATCAGATGAGGCCACAGGTCGCGGACGGTCGTCAGGTCCCCCGTGCGACGGGCGTAGGCGCCGGCCAGGGCGATGAACAGGCAGGTGGTGTCGACGCCGCCGTAGTAGAGGCCGAAGGGCACCTCGCCCAGGGCGCTCATCTCTCCGCCCCGGGTCTCGTGCATGATCTTGCCGGGGGCGGAGTCCATGAAGGCGTCGGTTCCGGTCGCCTGGCGAGCGGCGAGATAGGTCAGGACGCCCTTGGCCAGGGAAGGGTCGATCCACAGCATCTGCCAGGCGGTGATGATCCCGTCGCGGCCGAAGGGGGTCGAGAACCAGGGCACGCCCGCATAGGGATAGGGGCCGGTCGGCAGGTCGGTGGTCAGCAGGGCCACGTCCGTCCGGGACTGCGTCAGCCAGTCGTTGAAGCGCGGGCTGCGTCGGCCGCGCACGCTGGCCCCGCGCCGCATCCGTCGCCGCATGGCCAGACGGGCCTGGACGCCGTTCCAGCGGAAGCGGTCTTCATCCGGCGCCGCGCAGGCGTCGATCCCGCATTCGACATAGAGGTCGAGGCGACGCCCCCTGGGCAGGCTGAACATGAACTCGGCGCGTTCGGCGGTCAGACGGGCGGGCGGTTCGGAGAAGGCGATGCAACTGCTGCGATCGACCCCGTCCAGGCCGGTGTAGCGGAAGGCGACGCGTCGTCCGTCCGTCGTCGGCGGATGGATGCGGCCGTGCTGGGCCCTAGGCGTGCCCCGCACCTGGAAGATGTCGGCGAAGTCGGCGCCGAACTCGAAGGCGAGGGGCAGGAGGATGTCCTCGGTCCCGTGATTGACCACGCGGACCCGCTCGAACAGGCGTCGGTCCCACAGGAAGCGCCGTCTTTCCAGGTGCAGGACGCCCGCAGGGGCGGAGCGCCCGCCCATCGGCGGCAGGGGGCGGTTGGTCGAATGGCAGGCAAAGAAGACATTGTCCCGGGTGACGCCGGAACTCAGCCGCGAGGGGCGCGCCCGACCCACCGTCAGGACGAACCGCGACAGCAGGCGCGTGTCCCGGTCGAACAGGCCGTGCGCCCCGTCCTTCACGTCGCCCCAGGGATCGGCGACCAGGAAGGCGTCGCGGTCCTTGAGCGTCGTCAGCGTCTCCAGGCCGTCGTGCTCTCCCTCGTCGGCGGTCGTGGTCTGGATCGAATAGGCGTCGTCCATCTTCGCCTCTCTTCAACGCGCCCCTGCATGGGAAATGGCCGTGCGGCCCAAGGGTTCAGCCCAGGGCGCCGAAGCTGCGGATCTCTTCGGCGATGCGGGACGGTTCGGGCGGCGGCGGGGCGTCGTCGTTCAGGACGTGAAGCGCGAACGGCCGCCGGGCCAGGATGTCGGCGTAGACGTCCACATAGCGCCGCGCCATGGCCGTGGCCGAGAAGCGCAGATCGAAGCGGGCGCGGATCGCCTCCCGGTCCAGTTCGACGGCGCGGGCGGCGGCGGTCACGGCCTCGTCCAGGGTGTCGACCAGGAAGCCGGTGGCGCCGTCCTCGATGATTTCGGGCGTCGAACCGCAGCGGAAGGCCACGACCGGCGTGCCGCAGGCCATGGCCTCGATCATCACCAGGCCGAAGGGCTCGGGCCAGTCGATGGGAAAGAGCAGGGCGTCCGCTCCGCCCAGGAAATCGGACTTGTCGGCGTCGCCGATCTCTCCGACGAACTCGATCAGGGGATTGGCCTTCACCAGGGGCTCGATCGTCGTTTCCCAATAGGCGCGATCGGCGTCGTCGATCTTGGCGGCGATCTTCAGGGGCCGGTTCAGCCGGGTCGCGATCTCGATCGCGCGGTCAGGGCGTTTCTCGGGCGAGATGCGGCCCAGGAAGGCGAGATAGCCCCGGGACCGAGGCGAGAAGCGATAGAGGTCGCCGGGCATGCCGTGATGCACGGTGGCGCGCCAGTTGGCGCCGGGCAGGGGGCGTCGCTGATCGTCGGAGATGGAGATCAGGCCGAACTCGGGCCAGCGCGCATAGACGGGCGACAGGTCCTTCAGGTCCAGCCGCCCATGCAGGGTCGTCACCGTCTTGTCCGCCAGGGCGGCGAAGAAGGGGAAGTGGATGATGTCGGTGTGGAAGTGGATGACGTCGAAGTCGTTCGCCCGCTCCAGCACCTGGGACAGCATGGCCATGTGGGCGGCCAGGTCGGACTTCAGCGGCGCGGGATCCAGGCGGATGGCCTGATCGCGCACCGGGATCAGGCGCGCGCGGGTCCGCGCGTCGGCGCTGGCGAACAGGGTGACGTCGTGGCCGAGGTCGACCAGGGCGTCGGTCAGGTGGGCGACGACCCGCTCGGTGCCGCCGTAGAGCCTGGGCGGCACGGCCTCGTACAGGGGCGTGACTTGGGCGATCTTCATGACGAACTCCGACGCCGCGAGCGCGCGGCGGCGGTAGGTCAATCCGTCGCAGGGGGGCGGGTTCCAGCGTGACCGGAAGGAATGTCTCCGGAGGCGGAGGAACAGACCCTATTGCATGCCCGCGCGGATTTCGGCGCGAAGGACGTCGATGGGACGCAGGCCCGTGTCGGTCTTGAAGCGCCAGTAGGTCCAGCCGTTGCAGGCGGGTGCGTTTTCCAGCAGGGCGCCCAGCTTGTGGATCGAGCCGGTCATGGAGCCGGACACCAGCGAGCCGTCGGCGCGCACGCGGGCCTCATGGTCGCCCTTGGGGCAGTAGAGCTTGTCGCCGGGGGCCAGCAGACCGGCTTCCACCAGGGCGCCGAAGGGCACCTTGGGCTCGGCCTTCTTGGAGCCGGTGACGACCAGGTCCTCGGGCGAGGCGGGGATGACCGCCTTGATGCGCTTCTCGGCCAGCCTGGCGTAGGTTTCGTCGCGTTCGATGCCGATGAAATGACGGCCCAGGCGCTTGGCCGCGGCGCCCGTGGTGCCGGTGCCGAAGAAGGGGTCCAGGATGACGTCGCCGACGCGGCTGGCCGACAGCAGCACGCGGTGCAGCAGGGCCTCGGGCTTCTGGGTCGGGTGGGCCTTGTTCCCGTCATCGTCCTTCAGGCGTTCGCCGCCGGTGCACAGGGCGAGGGTCCAGTCCGAACGCATCTGGGTGTCTTCGTTGAAGGCCTTCAGCGCGTCGTAGTTGAAGGTGTAGCGCTTCTGCTCGCGCGACTTGGCGGCCCAGATCAGGGTCTCGTGGGCGTTGGTGAAACGCGTGCCCTTGAAGTTGGGCATGGGGTTGGACTTGCGCCAGATGATGTCGTTCAGCACCCAGAAGCCCAGATCCTGCATCGCTGCGCCCAGGCGGAAGATGTTGTGATAGCTGCCGATGACCCAGAGGCTGCCCTCGTCCTTCAGCACCCGGCGGCACTCGCCCAGCCAGGCGCGGGTGAAGGCGTCATAGGCGGCGAAGCTGTCGAACTTGTCCCAGTCGTCGTCGACGGCGTCGACCTTGGAGTTGTCGGGACGCAGCAGGTCGCCGCCCAACTGCAGGTTATAGGGCGGGTCGGCGAAGACCATGTCCACCGACTTGTCCGGCAGGCCCTTCAGCACCTCGATGCAGTCGCCACGCAGGATGACGTCGGTCTTCAACTCGGACATGGATAAGCGGCCCCGGACTGGTTAGGCGCTTATGGTGAATCCTTACGGTTAAGGCAGAGTAACCAAGACGCCCGGATCGACGTTTCCGTCATTCCAGGCGTCCTGGCCAGGCGTCCTGGCCGGACATGCCGGGCCTTCTACAGCTCCCGCCAGGTCTTGCCCGTGACGCCTTCGTAGTTGGTCGCGTTATAGACGCCGCGCGCCACGGCGCGGGCCAGGACGTCGGCGGCGACATTGCCCAGTTGGGCCACTGCGACCTGACGCAGGGCCGGGTTGTCGATGATCTTCTTGCCGGTGGACAGGCAGAACAGGGTGTCGCCGTCGAAGGGGGCGTGGGCCGGACGGATGGCGCGGGCCATGCCGTCCTGGGCCATGATGGCCATGCGCTGGCACTCCACCCGGGTCAGGGCGACGTCGGTGGCGATGCAGGCGATGGTGGTGTTCTCGCGCGGGCGGGCGCCGAACTTGGACAGGCCCCAGTCCTCGGCCGAGGCGTGCAGGCCCGAGGCGCCCAGGCCGCCGAACTCGTCGCCGATTTCATAGGGGGCGGCCCAGAAGGTCTTGCCGCCCGGCGCCACGACCGAGCCGACGCTGTTGACCGCCACGATGGCGCCGACCGTCCAGCCCGAGGCCATGACGGCGGACGCCGAGCCGATCCCGCCCTTCAGCGCCCCGGCTTCCGCGCCGTAGCCGGCGCCGGCGGTGCCCAGGTCGAAGCGGTCGCTCGCGGCCTCCAGCGCCTGGACCGACAGGCGGCGATAGGGCGGCTCCATCTCCCAGCGCTTGTTCCCGCCGTTGGCCAGGTCGTAGAGGCAGGCGGTCGGGATGATGGGCGAGGGGGGCACGCCCGGCGCCCCGCCCATGCCGTAGCCGCGCCCGCGCATCCCCATCCAGGCGGCGACGCTGTCAGCCGAGCCGAGGCCATAGACCGACCCGCCCGACAGGATGATGGCGTCCACTTCCTGCACCAGGTTTTCGGCGCGCAGGACGTCGGTCTCGCGCCCGGCGGGGCCGCCGCCGCGCACGTCCACGGCGGCTGTGGCGGGCTTTTCAGCCAGGATGACGGTGACGCCGGTGCGGACGCCCGCGTCGTGGGCCTGGCCGACCTTGATGCCCTCGACGTCGGTGATCAGGTTCAGCGGCCCGGTGCGACCCGACGCTCGGGCGGCGCTTTGGGCGGCCGGTTTGGCGCTCGCGACGCCGGCGGCGGAGGCGGCGGCGCCGATCAGGGCGGAGCCGAGGACGGTTCTGCGGTTCATCCGACGATTTCCTTTTCCAGAGCGTGATTGCGAACCAGATCCGGCGTCGCCGCCAGAAGTTTCTGCGTATAGGGGTGCGAAGGGGCGGCGAAGACGTCGGCGGTCGCGCCCTGTTCGACGATTTTTCCGGCCTGCATGACCAGCAGGCGATCCGTCACCGTACGCACGACGCTGAGGTCATGGGTGACGAAGAGGTAGGACAGGCCCAGCCGGTCCGACAGGTCGGCCAGCAGGTCCAGCACCTGGGCCCGCACCGAAACGTCCAGCGCCGAGACCGCCTCGTCCAGACAGATGACCGAGGGCTCGGTGATCAGGGCGCGGGCGATGGCGATACGCTGGCGTTGGCCGCCCGAGAACTCGTGCGGGTAGCGGTCGGCGGCGTTGCTGTTCAGCCCGACGCGCTCCAGCATTTCATCGACGCGGCGGCGGGCCTCGGCGGGGGTGGGTTTGGCGTCCAGGAGGTGGAAGTTCTCGGCGACCAGATCGCTGACCTTCCAGCGCGGATCGAAGCTGCCGTAGGGGTCCTGGAACACCACCTGGATGTCGCGGCGGATGGACTTCAGCGCGGCGCCGCGCGCGGCGGTGATGTCGCGACCCTTGACCCGGACGCGGCCCGCTTGCGGCGTCTCCAGCGCGAGGATGGCGCGCAGCAGGGTGGACTTGCCGCAGCCGCTTTCGCCGACCAGGCCGACGCTCTCGCCCGGCTGGATCGACAGGCTGACCTGGTCCACGGCGTGGAAGGTCCTGGCCTTGCCGAACAGGGCGGGCGCGCCGCCGTATTCGCGCACCAGACCCTCGACCTGAAGCACCGGGGCGGCGTCGGCCTGGGGGCGGCTGCGGCGCGTGGGGGCGTGGGTCGCGTTGGCCAGCAGGCGCTGGGAATAGGGATGCGCCATGCCGGTGTGGATGCGGCTGACCGGCGCTTCCTCGACCAGTTCGCCGTCCTTCATCACCGCCAGCCGGTCGGCGGTTTCGGCCACGACGGCGAGGTCGTGGGTGATGAGGATCAGGCCCATGCCGTCCTCGCGCACCAACCGCTTCAGCAGGTCGAGCACCTGGGCCTGGGTCGTCACGTCCAGCGCCGTCGTCGCCTCGTCCGCGATCAGCAGCTTGGGCGTCAGGGCGATGGCGATGGCGATGGCGACGCGCTGTCGCTGGCCGCCCGACAGCTCATGCGGATAGCGGGTCAGGGGGAAGCGTTCGGCGGGCAGGCCGACGCGGTCCAGCACCGACCGGGCGACGGCGAGGGCCTCCTTGCGCGAGGCCTTCCTGTGAAGGCGGACGGTCTCGGCGACCTGATCGCCGATGGTCATGACGGGGTTCAGGGCCGTCATCGGCTCCTGGAAGATGATGCCTACGTCGCGGCCGCGCACCTTTTGCATCATGGCGTCGGGGGCGTTCGAGACGATCTGACCGTTCAGGCGGATTTCGCCGGTCAGGGTCGCGCGCGGCGGCGTCAGGCCCAGCACGGCCAGAGACGTCATGGACTTGCCCGAGCCGCTTTCGCCGACCAGGCCGAGGATTTCGCCGGGGGCGACGGACAGGCTGACGGTCTTCAGGATCGGCGTCGAACCGATCGACAGGCTGAGGTCGCGGATGTCGAGGACGCTCATGCTCAACGCTCCCGCCGCACGCGCGGGTCGAACAGGTCGCGCAGGCCGTCGCCGGTCAGGCTGAGGCCCAGGACGGTGACGAAGATGGCCAGCCCCGGCATGATCGCCAGCCAGGGCGCGAAGCCGATCATGGTCTGGGCCTCGGCCAGCATCCGGCCCCAGCTGGGCGCGGGCGGCTGGGCGCCGAGGCCGACATAGGACAGGCCCGCCTCAGCCACGATGCCTACGGCGAACTGGATCGCCGCCTGCACGACCAGCAGGCTCATCAGATTGGGCAGGATGTGCTGGATCGAGATCAGGGCCCTCGACTTGCCCGCCGTGCGGGCGGCCAGGACGTATTCACGGGTCCACAGCCCTTGCGCCGCGCCGCGCGCCACGCGGGTGAAGACGGGGATGTTGAAGACGCCGATGGCGATGACGGCGTTGATCGCGCCCGGCCCCATGACGGCGGTGATCATCACGGCCAGCAGCAGGGCGGGGAAGGCGAAGATCAGGTCGTTGCCGCGCATGACCAACTCGTCGACCCAGCCGCCGCGCGCCGCCGCCGTCAGGCCCAGGGGCGTGCCGATCCCGACGCCTATGCCGACGGCGACGAAGGCCACGATCAGGGAGTTCTGCGCCCCCGCCATGATCATCGACAGCACGTCGCGGCCGAAGTGGTCCGTGCCCATCCAGTGGGCGGCCGAGGGGGCGGTCAGCTTGGCGGCGATGTCGACCGACTCGACGTCATAGGGCGTCCAGACGAGGGCCAGCAGGGCGGTGGCCAGCACGACGGCGGTCAGCGTGGCGCCGACGATCAGGGACAGGGGCCAGCGCACGCGGGGCTTGGCGGCGGGGACGGCGGGGGCGTCGGTCATGCGCGGCGTCCCCTCAGGCGCGGATCGGCGAACAGATAGGCCAGGTCGATCAGGAAGCTGACCAGCACCACGGCGAAGACCAGCACCACCACCACGCTCTGCACCACGATCAGGTCGCGCTGGGTGATGGCCTGGAAGACCAGTCGGCCCAAGCCGGGCAGGGAGAAGACGTTCTCGATGATGATGCCGCCCGCCAGCAGGAAGGGGAATTGCAGGCCGAGGATGGTCAGGACCGGGATCCAGGCGTTGCGCAGGGCATGACGCCACAGGGCCTGATTGACGCTCAGACCCTTGGCGCGGGCGGTGCGGACATAGTCCTCGTTCATGGTGTCCAACAGGGCGGTGCGCAGGACGCGGGCCAGGATGGCGGCCTGGGGCGCGGCCAGGGCCACGGCGGGCAGGATCAGGGCCTTGAAGGCGGGCCAGAAGCCCTGGCTCCAGCCGGGGAACCCGCCCGCCGAGAACCAGCCCAGGTTCACCGAGAACAGCAGGATCAGCAGCATGGCGATCCAGAAGTTGGGCAGGGCGACGCCGACCTGGGTCACGCCGATCAGGCCGGTGTCGACGGCGGTTCCCCTGCGGCTGGCGGCGGTGACGCCGATGGGCAGGGCGACGATCAGCGACAGGACGGTGGCCATCAGGGCCAGGGGGGCAGAGACCGCCAGACGTTCGGCGATCAGGCCGCCGACCGGCACCTGATAGGTGTAGCTGGTCCCGAACTTTCCGGTCAGCAGGTCGCCTAGCCAGACGAAGTAGCGCTCGAGGCCGGAGCCTTCGAGACCCATCTGCTGACGCAGGGCGGCGATGCTTTCCGGGCTGGCGTTCAGTCCCATCATATAGCTGGCCGGATCGCCGGGCACGACCTGCAGCAGCAGGAAGATGACCGCGGTGGCCGCCAGCAGGGTCAGGGCGTGGCCGCCCAGCTTCTTCAGCAGCCAGGCCGCGCCGAAGCGCCAGGCGACGAAGGCCAGCAGGGCGACGCCCGCGATCAGGCTGATCCAGCCCCAGGGCAGGCCGCCGCTCGCGCGCTCGGCGCTGGCGCTCGCGGCCGCGCCTGCGCCGGTCCATCCGGCGCCGGTGACGTCGTTGGCGGCGATGGGGCCGTTGATCCACAGGCCGTTCACGTCCGCCTTCCACACGCCGATGCGCGAGGACTGGAACAGGAAGCCGTTGACCGCGTCATCGGCGATGCGGCGTTGCAGGTCGCCCAGCAGGCGGTTGCGCGTCGGTTCGTCCGGGGCGGCGTTCACCTGGGCCAGCAGGGCGTCGAAGGCCGGGTTGTCGTAGCCGAAATAGTAGTCCTTGCGGCCGTAGATGTCGTAGTCCATCGGCTCGACGTGCTCGACGATGGTCAGGTCGAACTGGCGGCGCTTGAACACCTGATCCAGCCACTGGGCCCATTCCAGGTTCTCGATCTTGGCGCGGATGCCCGCCTGGGCCAGCTGTGAGATCAGCACCTCGCCGCTGCGTCGGGCGTAGGGGCGCGGCGGCAGGCGCAGGGTGACGTCTATGCCGTTGGGATAGCCCGCTTCGGCAAGTAGTCGGCGCGCCCTGGCCGGGTCGTGGGGATAGAGGCCGGTCAGGTCGACATAGCCCGGCGCCTGACGCGAATAGTGGCTGCCGATCGGCTGGCCGAAGCCGAACATGGCCCCCTGGATCAGGGCGTCGCGGTCGATGGCGTAGGACAGGGCGCGGCGCACCCGCACGTCGTTGAACGGCACCTTGGTGTTGTTGATCCCCAGGATGACCTTGCCCTCGGACGCGCCGACGACGACGCGGAAGCGCGGGTCGCGCTGGAACTGGGCCACGTTCTCGGGCGCGGGATAGTTGGGGAAGGCGTCCACGTCGCCCGCGCTGACAGCGGCGAAGGCGGCGGTCGGGTCGCTGATGAAGCGGAAGACGACGGTGTTCAGGCGGGGCGGCGTCCCCCAATAGCCGTCGCGGCGCACCAGGGTCAGCTGGCTGCCGCGCTGCCAGCCCTGCAGTTTGAACGGGCCGGTGCCGACCGGGGTGACGGCGTTGGTCGCGGCGCTCCTGGGCGAGACCATGACCGCGTCGCCCCAGGCCAGGACATAGGGCAGGGTCGCCATGGGCCGCGACAGGCGGATGCGCAGGGTCGCCGGATCGACGACCTCGACGCTCTGGATCGGCGCGAACAGGGCCTTCTGGGCGTTGGTCGACCCTTCGGCCGTGATGCGGTCCAGCGAGAACTTGGCCACCGAGGCGTCGAAGGGCGCGCCGTCGGAGAAGGTGACGCCGCGTCGCAGATGGAAGGTCCAGGTCAGGCCGTCGGGCGCAGCCTCCCAGGTCTCGGCCAGGGACGGGGCGACGGCGCCGTTCTGGGTCAGCCGGGTCAGGCCCTCGAAGACGTTGGCGTAGACGACTTCGTCCACCGCCGCGGCCGCGCCCGAGGTCGGATCGAGGTTCGGCGGCTCCAGCGGCAGGCCCAGGACCAGCCGATCGCGCGGGGCCTGCGCCTGGGCCTCATGGGCCGGGGCGAAGACCGTCAGGCCGACCAGCAGCGCGGCCGCCGCCAGCGTGCGGCCCAGCCGGTTCCATGCCTTGCGCCCCAAACCCCGCTTCACGCCGTCCTGTCTCCCCGTTGATGATGCAGCATCGCCCAAATCGCGCGCGGCGTCAGGGCGTGTTGCGCAGAATGTCGGTCAGGCGTCCGATGAGTTCGTCGACCTGTTCGCGGCTGATGATCAGGGGCGGGGACAGGGCGATGACGTCGCCGGTGACGCGGATCAGCAGGCCCTCGTCGAAGGCGCGGTGGAAGACCTCGGTCGCGCGGGCGCCGGGCGCCTCAGGCCGCGGGGCCAACTCGACGGCGGCGACCAGGCCCATGTTGCGGATGTCGATGACGTGGGGCGCGCCCTTAAGGCTGTGCACCGCCTCTTCCCAATAGGGGCCGAGGTCACGCGCCCGGTCGTACAGGCCCTCGCCTTCGTAGACGTCCAGCGTCGCCAGGCCGGCGGCGGCGGCCAGGGGGTGGCCCGAATAGGTGTAGCCGTGGAAGAATTCGATGCCGGGGCCGGCGGCGCCGTTGACCACGGCGTCGTAGATCTCGCCGCGCACGCCCACGGCGCCCATGGGCACGGCGCCGTTGGTCAGGCCCTTGGCGCAGGTCAGCAGGTCGGGGATGACGCCCAGGGTCTCGGCCGCCGTGGCGCCGCCGACGCGGCCGAAGCCGGTGATGACCTCGTCGAAGATCAGCAGGATGTCGTGGCGCGTGGTGATCTCGCGCAGGCGCTCCAGATAGCCGACCGGCGGCACGATGACCCCGGCCGAGCCGGACATGGGCTCGACGATGACGGCGGCGATGGTCTCGGCGCCGTGTTCGGCGATCAGGACTTCCAACTCGTCCGCCAGGTGCGCGCCCC
Organism: Brevundimonas faecalis; assembly: GCF_040549405.1. NCBI lineage: Bacteria > Pseudomonadati > Pseudomonadota > Alphaproteobacteria > Caulobacterales > Caulobacteraceae > Brevundimonas > Brevundimonas faecalis. The sequence continues at coordinate 885,590 of NZ_JBEPTF010000001.1, forward strand.
AGGCCGGCTGCCCCCGCGAGAAGGCGGCCTCCTCCAGGTTCAGGGTGTGGGGCAGGTGATCGACGCCCGGCAGGGTCAGGAAGCCGCGTTTGTTGTTCTCCAGCCCGCCGACCGAGATGCCGCCGAAACCGACGCCGTGATAGCCCTTCTGGCGGCCGATCAGGCGGGTACGGTTCTCGAAGCCGCGCGCTCGTTGATAGGCCAGGGCGATCTTCAGGGCGCTGTCCACCGCCTCGGAACCCGAACCGGCGAAGAAGACGTGGTTGATGTCGGCCGGGAACAGCATGCCCAGCCGCGCCGCCAGTTCGAACACGAGGGGGTGCCCCAACTGGAAGGTCGGGGCGTAGTCCAGCACCTCGGCCTGGCGCTGGATGGCCTCGACGATGGGCTTGCGGGCGTGGCCGGCGTTGACGCACCACAGGCCCGCGGTCCCGTCCAGGATCGAGCGGCCGTCGGGGGTGAAGTAGTGCATGTCCCTGGCTGAGGCCAGCAACCGGGGATGCGCCTTGAAGCTGCGGTTCGCGGTGAACGGCATCCAGAAGGGATCGAGGTCGTTGGCGGCCCGTTGGGTCATGCGTGAATCCTTTCGAGACGACCAGTAGCGGATGAACGACCGTCAAAGGAAAGTCTGTTATTCACGCGCTTCAACATACTGAAAACATTGATGTCGTTCGCCGTCCGATCAGGATCGTGAGCGCCTTGATCAAGGGCGGGAAAAAGAGGATGCGGAGGACGGGGCGCCGTCCTCCGCATCGCGGCGGGCCGTCAGTACTGCAGGCTCAGGCGAGCGCCGATTGTCCGCGGGCGGCCCGGTTGGGCGATGTCCGCGCTGGTGAAGAAGTTACGCGTCAGGTCGTATTCCTGATCGAACAGGTTGCGGGCCCAGAAGGTGACGGACCAGTTGGCGTTTTCCGGCCCGACCGTCACGCTGGCGTTGGCCAGCCAGTAGTCCGGCACGTCGTATTTGACGCCCAGCCACGACGGATATTCGTCGCGATAGGAGTAGTTGGTCTCGGCCGTGACGGCGAAGCCGCTGACGGTCCAGTCGTAGCTGATGGAGCCGGAATAGCTCCAGGCCGGGAAGAGGATCGGATCGCCAGCCATGTCGACATAGACGGCGTGTCCGGCCAGACGCGAGGCCGGGACGTCCATGGCTTCGTACTCGTCGTATTCGCCCTTCTTGTAGCTGAGCGACTGGCTGATCCGCAGGCCTTGAATCGGCTTGAGGACAGCCTCGAGTTCCGCGCCCCAGATATGGGAGGAGGGCACGTTGGCGAAGCGACCGACCGGGCCGTTCTGACCCCAGACCGCCGACAGCACCTGCTGGTCGGAATAGTCGTAGTAGTAGGCCGCGCCGTTCAACTGGAACGCCCGCGACGGATCGGCCTTGAAGCCGACTTCGTAGGCCCAGAGGATTTCGGGATTGAAGGGCTGGATGCCGCTGCGGTCGCCGGTGTTGTAGGTGGTGAAGCCGCCCGACTTGGCGCCCCGGCTGGCCGACCCGTAGATCAGCAGGTTGTCGGTCGGCTTGAACTCCAGCGCGGCCTTGCCGGTCAGGGGCGTCATCTTGGTCTCGACGCTGGTCGGGGGCAGGGCGGTGGCGCCGCCGAAGGCCGAACCGAAGCCCTGAAGCTCGCGGGTCTCTTCCTCGTAGCGCAGGCCCAGAATGGCCTTCAGCTTGTCGGTGAAGGCGTATTCCGCCTGACCGAACAGGCTCCAGGACTCGACCGTCTGGTCATAGGTGACCTGGGCGTAGGTGCCGTAGATGTCGATGAAGTCCGAGAAGTAGCGCTCGTTCAGATCCTGCTTCGAATAATAGAAGCCGGCCACCCAGGTCAGGGGGCTGTCGTTGTCCGAGGCCAGGCGCAGTTCCTGCGAGATCACGTCCACGTCGCTGCCGAAGAAGGTGTCGGCCTCGACCGAGGCGCTGGAGTCCCAATCGCCGTATTCGCTGCGTTCCAGGGTCTCGTAGCTGGTGATGCTGGTCAGGTTCATGCCCTTGAGCGCCAGATTGGCGTTCAGCGACGTGCCCCAGGAGGAGTTGTCGCGCCCGGGCTTGGCGTTCGGGGCGCGGCCGATGGAGGCGGCGAAGCGCGGGGAAATGCCCCAGCCGGTCTTGGAGTGATCCTTGTCGGCGGGGATCAGGGGGCCTGCTCCGCCGCGCGTGCGCAGGTCGCTGAGCAGGTAGAGGCCCTGGTTCTCGGACTTGTCGATCCCGCCGTGGACGTCCAGCAGGAAGGACAGGGTCTCGCTGGGATCCCAGGCCAGCAGGGCGCGGGCGCCGGTGCGATCGGCGTCGCCCAGGCTTTCGCCGGTGGTCCGGTTGCGCTGCCAGGCGCCGCCCTGTTCGGTCGAGACGGCCAGGCGGCCGCGCAGGCCGCTCGCCAGGGGACCGGAGACATAGCCTTCGCCCCGGAACAGGTCATGGCTGCCCCATTCGGTCATCAGGCCGGCGGACAGTTCCTCGGTCGGGCGCTTGGTGACGAAGCTGATGGCGCCGCCGGTGGTGTTGCGGCCGTAGAGGGTGCCCTGAGGGCCGCGCAGCACCTCGACCCGGTCGATGTCGAAGATCAGGCCCTGGGTCATGACCGGGACCGGATAGGCGACCTCGTTTACATAGACGCCGACGGTGGGCGAGTTGTTTGAGGCGTAGTCCTGGAAGCCCACGCCGCGCATCCGGAACTGCGCGGCGCCGCCGCCGAAGGCCGGTTCGACCTCCAGGTTCGGCGTGGCGTTCTGAAGCTGGTTGACGTTGGTGACGCCCTGCTGCGTCAGGCTCTCGCCGCTGAGGACGCTGAGGGCGATGCCCACGTCCTGGGCCGCCTGCTCACGACGCTGGGCGGTGACGATGACGTCATCGACCGTGGTCGCGCGATCAGGCTGAGCCTGCTGGGCTGTGGCGGGGGCCACGGCCATGGTGGAAAACAGGGTCGCGAGCGCCCCGGCGGATACGCTGACCAGAAGACGATTCATCGTCTCATCCCTCCCAATAGGCCGCATGGATCGTTCTGAGCGATCTTGCGCGGCTTGCGGCGAGACAAGGGTCTCGCCATCCCTGCATCTAGCCTCCGAACGGGGGTGTTGTGCAATGCAGCAATCGTCGCCGCGCCCCGCTCCCTCTCCCTCTGTCACTCTGTTGTCACGCACGAAGTAGCTGGCGAAACGCGAGATGCGGCAAGCCTGTTTCTTTGTTGAGACAAGTTGCGGAGATGTATTGGAATTATAATTTCTTGATCAGGATTCTGATCATTCCGAGCAGGGCGATCAGAAGGTGGGGGGCGTGCAGGCGCTGATGACCACGCAGGGGCTGTCGCCGATGTTGCGGAATCGGTGCGGCAGGGGGCTGGGGAACAGATAGCCGTCGCCGGCCTTCAGCACCCGCGACTGGCCGTCCACGGTGACTTCCAGACGGCCGGAGATGACCAGTCCGCCTTCCTCGCCTTCGTGGGACAGCATGACCCGGCCGCTGTCCGAGCCGGGCTGATAGGTTTCATAGAGAATCTGCAGGCTGCTGTCGTGGCCCGAGCCCAACTGGCGGTAGGAGACCTCGCCGCGCGAGATGTCGGTCAGTTCGTCGTGGCGGTAGAAGTATTTGGCGGGGGTTTCGAACTCGGCGCTGAAGAACTCGCCCAGGGACACGCCCGCCGCGTCCAGAAGCCGCTTGAGCGAGCCGACCGAGGGACTGGTGCGGCCGCTCTCGACCAGGCTGACGGTGCTGGACGGCACGCCCGCCTTTCGCGCCAGGGCGCGCTGCGACAGGCCGAGGCGATCTCGAAGCGCCCGCAGGCGCGGGCCGATGATGTTCTCGTCTTCCATGTCGCCGCGCGCCATCTCGCTCATCCTCGCTTGCGGGTCAGCAGGTCATAGGCCGCTCTCGCCATGACCTTGGCCGAGTTGGTCATGTCGTCGATCCCGACCCATTCGTCGGGCTGGTGCGCCAGGTCCAGCACGCCGGGGCCGTAGGCGATGCAGTCCTTCAGCTTGCCGATGCGGTCGACGTGCTTCTGGTCGTAGGTGCCGGGCGAGCAGACGAACTGGGCCTTGCGCCCCAGCACCGTCTCGATGGCGGCGGCGGTCGTGCTGGCCACCGGGCCGTCGCGGTCGGCCATGCTGGGCGCCACCTGGAAGAGGTCGCGCATCTCGTAGCGGAAGCCGTGGCGCTGGGCCGCCAGGCCGTCGAGGATGGCCTTCACCTCGCCCTTCACGTCGTCCAGCGTCTCCTCGATCAGGAAGCGGCGGTCGATGATCATGCGGCTGGAATCGGCGACGCAGGGCGCGGGCAGGCCGTCGAAGCCCTCGGCCTGACCGCCGTGGATGGAGTTGATGTTCATGGTCGACTGGCGGGCGCCCTCGGGCACGACCGGCATGTCGGAATGGCGGGCGGCCATGGCGGGATAGAGCTTGCTCTCGAACTCTTCCATCACCGCGCCCATGTGGCGGATGGCCGAGTCGCCCAGGAAGGGCATGGAGCCGTGGGCGATGCGGCCCTTGGTCTCGATCTCGGCCCACCAGACGCCGCGATGGCCGATGCAGACCCGGTCCACGTTCAGCGGCTCGGGGATGATGACGTGGTTGACGCGCGGCTCCGAGAACCAGCCGCGCTCGGCCAGATAGGCGACGCCGCCGTAGCCGCCGGATTCCTCGTCCACCGTGCCGGAGATTTCGAGCGCGCCGGGCAGGGGCAGGCCGGAATCGATCAGGGCCTCGACCGCGATGATGGAGGCGGCCAGCCCGCCCTTCATGTCGCAGGCGCCCCGGCCGTAGACGCGACCGTCCTTCACCTCGCCGCCGAAGGGATCGACGGTCCAGCCGGACCCGACCTCGACCACGTCGATGTGGCTGTTGAAGTGGACGCAGGGTCCGGGTTCGGAGCCGGTCCAGCGGGCGATGACGTTGGTGCGGGGATATTTGTCGCTGTCGCCGGGCGAGCCCTCGCCGCGCACATATTCGACGGTGAAGCCGCGCTTCTTCAGCCGCTCGCCGATGTACTCCGCGCAGGGGCGATAGGCCTCGCCCGGCGGGTTGACGGTGGGAAAGCGGATCAGGTCCTGGGTCAGGGCGACCAGTTCGTCGGTGCGGCCGTCGATCAGGTCCATGACCGTCTGCATTGTGGGGGCGCTCATCGGTCGATCCTCACGCGAACTCTGTGTCCAGCGCGGCCAGAACCGCGTCGGTCATTTGAATGGTGGAGACGGGGGCGACGCCGGCCTCCGCGATGTCGGGCGTGCGGACGCCGCTGGACACGACCCGGCGCACTGCGCGCTCCAGCGCATCGGCTAGATCGGCGCGGTCGAAGGACCAACGCAGGCACAGGGCGAAGGACAGGATGGTCGCGATGGGGTTGGCGACGCCCTGGCCCGCGATATCCGGCGCCGAGCCGTGGATCGGCTCATAGAGCCCCCGGCTGTCGCCACCCTGATCCAGGCCGGACAGGGAGGCGGAGGGCAGCAGGCCCAGCGAGCCGGTCAGGGCCGCCGCCGCATCCGACAGGATGTCGCCGAACAGGTTGTCGGTGACGATGACGTCGAACTGGTCGGGGCGCCGGACCAACTGCATGGCGCAGTTGTCGGCGTACATGTGCGACAGCTCGACGTCAGGATAGTCGGCGGCGACCTCGGTCGCCACGGCGCGCCACAGGGCGCCTGTCTCCATGACATTGGCCTTGTCCACCGAGCAGACGCGGCGTTTGCGCGTACGGGCCAGCTCGAAGGCCGTGCGGCAGACGCGGGCGATCTCGGCCTCGGTATAGGCCTGGGTGTCGTAGGCGCGGCGCGCGCCGTCAGCATCGACCTCATTGGCGCGCGGCAGGCTGAAATAGACGCCCGCCGTGGCCTCGCGCACGATCAGGATGTCGAGGCCCCGGATCAGTTCGGGCTTCAAGGCCGAAGCGTCCAGCAGTTCGTCGAAACAGACGGCGGGCCGCAGGTTGGCGTAGAGATCCAGCGCCTGACGCAGGCGCAGTATGCCCATCTCGGGTCGCTGGGCGCGGGGCAGGTGGTCCCACTTCGGTCCGCCGACGGCGCCGAACAGGACGGCGTCGGAGGCCAGGGCTTGTTCGACCACGTCCTCCGCGATGGGCGCGCTGACGATGTCGATGCTGGCGCCGCCCGCGAGGGCCTCGCTCAGCTCAATTCGCAGCCCGGCGTTCCGGGCCCAGTCGACGACGCGCAGGGTCTCGCGGACGATCTCCGGTCCGATGCCGTCGCCGGGCAGGACCAGAAGCTTGAAGACGCGGTCAGATGCAGCGGCCACCGTCCACCTCCAGCGCCACGCCGGTGATCATCGAGGCGTCGTCCGAACAGAGGAAGGCGGCGGCGGCGCCCATGTCCTCGGGCGTCGAGAAGCGGCCGATGGGGATGGAGGCCAGGAACTTGGCCCGCACCTCGGGCGTGTCTGCGCCCATGAAGGTCTTCAGCAGGGGGGTGTCGCCCGCCACCGGGTTCAGGGCGTTCACTCGCACCTGGAAGGGCGCCAGCTCGACCGCCATGGCGCGGGTCGCCGTGATCACCCAGCCCTTGGAGGCGTTGTACCAGGTCAGGTTCGGCCGGGGGCTGACCCCGCCGGTCGAGGCGATGTTGAGGACGGCGCCCGAGCCCTGCGCCTTCATCGCCGGGACGAAGGCCTTCGACATCAGATAGATGGAGCGCATGTTGACGGCGGCGATGCGGTCGAAGGCCTCGTCCGACAGTTCGTCCAGGGGTTGGGGCGTGTGGCCGACGCCGGCGTTGTTGACCACGATGTCGATCCCGCCTAGCAGGCGGTTCGCGATCTCGGCCAGGGCGGCGACCTGCTCGGCGTTCGATACGTCGACGGCGACGCCCAGGTCGGCGTCGCCCAGTTCAGCGGCCAGGGCGCGAGCGGCGTCCCCGTTCAGGTCGGCGACGATGACGCGGGCGCCTTCCTCGGCGAAGCGGCGCGCGATGCCGGCGCCGAAGCCGGAGGCGCCGCCCGTGACGATCGCCCGCTTGCCCTCCAGCCGCTTCGATCTGTTCTCCCCCAAGACGCCTACTCCCTGCTATCCGTGATGGGCCGCGACGGTCTTCAGGGTGGTGAAGGCGTAGAGCGCCTCGAACCCCTTTTCGCGACCGTGGCCCGATTTTCCGACGCCGCCGAAGGGCAGTTCGACCCCGCCCGCCGCGCCGTAGTTGTTGATGAAGACCTGTCCGGCCCGCAGCCGTTTCGCCAGCCGCATCTGCCGCCCGCCGTCGGCGGTCCAGACCCCGGCGACCAGGCCGTAGTCCGTGCCGTTGGCGACGGCGACGGCCTCGTCCTCCGTCTCGAACGGGATGACGACGACGGCGGGGCCGAAGATTTCCTGCTGGGCCAGCGGGTGATCGGGCGCGACGTTTGCGAACAGGGTGGGCGCGACATAGGCGCCGCCTTCGGGCAGATCGCCCAGCCTCGCCTGGGCGACGATCAGGCCGTCGGCGCGGCCCTTCTCGATGAAGCCTTCGACCATGGCCTGCTGCTTCTTAGACACCAGAGGGCCGACGTCGCGGTCGTCCATCGCCGGGCCGACGCTCAGGGCGCTGAAACGCTCGGCCATGCGGCGCACGACCTCGCCATAGACGCCGCGTTGGACCAGGACGCGCGATCCGGCCGAGCAGGTCTGGCCCGCGTTCTGGACGCCCGCGTTGACGAGGAAGGGCAGGGCCTTGTCCAGGTCGGCGTCGTCGAACACCAACTGAGGCGACTTGCCGCCCAACTCCAGCGTCACGGGCACGGCGTTGAGGGCCGCCGCCTGCTGGATGGCCGCGCCCACCCCGGTCGAGCCGGTGAAGGACAGGTGGTTGATTCCGGGGTGAGCGGCCAGGGCCGCGCCCGCTTCCGCGCCCGTGCCGGTCACGACGTTCAAGGCGCCTGCGGGCATTCCGCAGTCGGCGGCGATATGGGCGAAGGCCAGGGCGGTCAGCGAGGCCTGCTCGGCGGGCTTCAGCACCACGGCGTTGCCCACGCATAGGGCCGCCACGACCGAACGGCCGATGATCTGCATCGGATAGTTCCAGGGGATGATGTGCCCCGTCACCCCGTGCGGCTCGCGCAGGGTGTAGACGGTGTAGCCGTCCTGGAAGGGAATGGTCTCGCCGTGCAGCTTGTCCGCCGCGCCGGCGTAGAATTCGAGGTAGCGGGCCAGGGCGATCACGTCGTTGCGGGCCTGCTTCAGCGGCTTGCCGACGTCTAGGGCCTCAAGCTCGGCCAGCATGTCGATGCGGGCTTCGACCTCGCGCCCCATGCGGGCCAGGATGCGGCCGCGCTCGACCGCCGTGGTCCGGCCCCAGTCTCCGTCGAAGGCGATGCGGGCGGCCTGGACGGCGGCGTCCACATCGGCGGCGGTCCCGGCGGCCAGGGCGCCCATGACCGCGCCCGTCGAGGGATTCTCGATCGGCAGGGTCGCTCCGCCGTCCGCCGCGCGCCAGACGCCGCCGATGAAGACCTGATCCGTCGCGAACGGCGCCGTCATATGCTTCCTGCTCAATCCCTGTGCGATCTTCTGCGGGATCGCTGACACGAGAGTGGGCCTGATTATGGATTGTGCAACAAGCCCTTTTCGGGAAGCGCTCAAGTCATTGATTTTGTGATCTAGGCGATCAGAATTCTGAGCGAATTGGGCGGATTTCAACAGCCTGAGGCGGTCAGGCGGCGGCCTTTCGGGCTGAAACGATCAGCATCATCGGGCGCTCCAGCTCCTCGGCCAGGGCGGGGGTGCGGTCGATCTGTTCCGCCGTCGGGGCGAACTCCTCCACCGCCTGGATGAGGAAGTCGGCGCGGATGAGGGCGTTCAGGGTGGTCGCCAGGGTTCGGTGATGCTTGAGCACCCCCTTCACGAACCAGTCGGTGCGGCGTTCGCCCTCCAGGGCGTACTGGTCGACAGGCCAGGTCTTGCGGCCGTCCGGGCCGGTCAGCCAGTCGGCATGGGCCGCCGCCATGTAGATCGGATGCTCGATGGTGAAGACCAGGCCGCCGCCCGGCGTCAGGGCGCGGCCGATCGCGCGGACCAGGCGGTCGAAGTCCCGCACATAGTGGAAGGCCAGGGCGCTGAAGGCGAAATCGAAGGTGTCGGCGGGCAGGTCCAGGTCTTCCAGGTCGGCGAGGCTGTACTGGATCGCGGGATCGGCCGTGTCGGCCCTCGCCCGCGCCAGCATGGTTTCGGACAGGTCCAGGCCCAGGACCGAGGTCGCGCCCTGTTCCCGCATCCAGCGCGCGGCCCAGCCGAAGCCGCAGCCCAGGTCCAGGACGCGTCGCCCCGTCAGATCGGGGATCAGGGCGCGGACGGCGGGCCATTCCGGCGCCCCGTCCAGGCCCAGGGTCTGGCGCGGCAGGCGGCTGTATCCGGCGAAGAAGGCGGGATCGTCATAGATGTTCTGGGCCATGGCTTCAGCCTAGGCCGCGCGCGGGGCGGCTTCAAAGGCGGAGACCGTCGGAACCGGGAAGAGGCGGTCGTAGGTCAGATTGAAGAGGAAGGCGTAGACCAGATAGAAGGCGACGATGGCCAAGTCCATCATCAGGGCCGCCCACAGGCTGATGCCCAGGAACCAGGCGACCATGGGGATCAGCAGGATCACCAGCCCGCCCTCGAACATCAGGGCGTGGACGACGCGCAGGCCGAAGGTCTTGCGCACCCCGCCCGTGAACCGGATCAGCGCCCGGTCGAAGCCGAGGTTGAACACGAAGTTCCAGACGGTGGCGATGGTGGCCGACACGATCCCGATCACGCCCATGCGCTCGATCGGATGGTTGAAGGCCAGGGCCGCGCCGGGCGTGAATATGGCCAGGGCGAAGGCTTCGAAAAGGACTGCATGTCGGATCCGGTCGGGCAGGGTGCGCGACATCGGGAGCTCCTGTCGTTGTTTCCGAGCGGGGTTCTATCCGTTATTCTGCATGTTCAAAGTTGGGTTGTATCTGGATTTGAGATAGATGCAGGTTTCCATGGAGCAACTGGCGGCCTTTGTCGCGGCGGCGGAGCAGGGGTCCTTCTCGGCGGCGGGGCGGAGCCTGGGCAAGGCGCAGTCGGCGGTCAGCACCCAGGTGGCGGCGCTGGAGGACGACCTGGGCCTGTCCCTGTTCAGCCGCGCCGGCCGCAATCCCGTCCTGACGCCCGCCGGCGAGCGGTTGTTGAGCGAGGCCCGACTGATCCTCGACCGGCGCGAGCACCTGATCGGCATGGCCGCCGCCTTCGAGGCGCATGTCGAGAAGCGGCTGGTGGTGGCGGTGGACGAACTTTATCCGGAGCCCGTGCTGGGCGCGCTGCTGGCGCGTTTCGCCCAGGCCTTTCCCCATGTCGAGCTGGAGGTCCTGGTTCCGGTCATGGAGGACGTCAGCCGCCTGGTGCTGGACGGCAAGGCCGACGTCGGCGTGATGTGGCGGCAGGAGAAGCTGCCGACGGAGCTGGGCTTCCACACCCTGGGGTGGACGCCGATGAAGCTGGTCTGCGGCGCCGCCCACCCCCTGGCCGAGGCGGAGGTGGAGTGGGAGGACCTGAAGCGGCACCGCCAGATCATGGTGACGGTCCGGATCGAGGGAACCGAGAAGCATCGCCTTCGCGTCGGCGCCGAGGTCTGGTGGGTGGAGAGCCACTGGCTGATCCTGCAGATCCTGCGGCAGGGCGTCGGCTGGGCCCTGATCCCGGCCCACATCATGGATCATTCGCCCCTGGCGCGGGACCTGGCGACCCCCAGGCTGAAGTTCGACGAAGGCATGCATCCCGTCGCCCTGGAACTGATCTGGCACAAGCAGCGCCCGGTCGGCCCGGCGGCGACCTGGCTGCGCCAGGCCTTCGCCGCCACGAGGATCGACGCGGAAAGGGCGGCCTAGCCGCCGAGTCCGGAGCCGGGAGCGCGTTCGCGCCCCCGACATCGCCTCCCGGTCGATGGTCAGCCCATGTATCTGGCCAGGTAGGACAGGACCTTCTCGGGGTGACGGCCGAACCAGTTGTAGCCGTCCTCGAAGCGCTTGGTGGTGCCTTCGATCCAGTACAGTTCCTTGTCCGTGCTGCCCAAGGCGTCGAAGGTGCTCTGGGCGTCGCTCGGATTCTCGACCACCGCGTCGTCGAGCACCTGCCACATCAGGACCGGCAGCTTGACGTTCGGCGCCCACAGCCGGCCCGACATGTCGGCGGCGGGGAAACCGCCCAGCTTGAGCAGTTCCAGGTCGATCAGCTCCTGATATTGGCTGACGCCCTGATAGCCCGAAAGCGTGCTGAGGACCGAGGTCATGTTCGGCACCAGCGGGCTGAGCAGGCATTTGACGTTCTCGAACAGGTCGGGACGCTTGGTGATCGCCGCGTACTGAGAGACGCCGCCCAGGCATTGGCTGAACAGGGCGACGTCCATCTGGCCCAGGCGCGGGTGGGCGTCGACGAAGGCCTTCACGCCCACGCAGTCGCGCCATTCCCACTGACCGACGCCGCTGACGCCGCCGTTGGCCGCGCCGCTCTGGCCGTGGTTGCGGAAGTCATAGGTCAGGACATTGTAGCCGGCGTCGGTCAGGTGCTTGTACTGGATGACGAAGTCGATCTCGACTGGTTCGATGAAGTCGCTCCAGGGCGGGCCCATGTGGCCGGGATAGCCGGCGCGGCACATGGGCAGGGCGTGGTTGAAGATGACCAGCTTCTTGCTCTCGCCGCCCTTGGCCGGGATGTACCAAGCCTCCAGCGGGGTGCCGTCGTCCGAGGGGATGGACCAGGTCTCCCAGTCGGTCATCCCGTATTCGTCGGGGTTCTTGAAGATGAAGCTGCGCGGCATCTTCACCATGCCAGCCAGCGCCTTGACCTTGGCGTGATCCTCCTCGGAGATGGATTTCTCCTGCTTCAGGGCCGCCTGCATCCGTTCTTTCGAAATGCCCGTCATGATCAGACTCCTTCGTCTGTCTGAAAGATGGAAAATCCATCTGGAAACCTGTCCGGGTCCCGCCGTCGCTGCGACAGCCCGGGAACTAGGGGAAACTAGGTCGAAGCCCACGACGGAAAAATCGGCGCCCTCTTCAATCAGCTTGAAGTTTGCCTTCATAATGGGGCCATGGATCGCACCCTGCTGCCGGCGCTCGCCGCCTTCGCCGAGGTCGCCCGAGAGGGCGGCTTCACCGCCGCCGCGCGACGATTGAACGTCTCGCCCTCGGCCCTGTCCCAGACCCTGCGAGCCCTGGAGGAGCGGCTGGCCGTGCGCCTGCTGAACCGTTCGACCCGGTCGGTTTCGGCGACAGAGGAGGGGCGGCGTCTGCTGGCGCGCATCGAGCCGGCCCTGGCCGACATCGCCCAGGCGATGGTCGGCCTGGACGACGACCGGAAACAGCCGACGGGGGAGATCCGCATCTCCACCTCGCGGCTGGCGGCGCGCTATTTCATCGAGCCCTACCTGGGCGAGTTCCGGCGGCGTTATCCCAAGGTGCGTCTGGAACTGGTGATCGACGACGGCCTGGGCGACATCATCCGCGAGGGCTGCGACGCGGGCGTCCGCCTGCGCGAGGCCGTGCCGGACAGCATGATCGCCGTGCCGATCAGCCCGCCCATGCGTCTGGTGGTGGTCGGCTCGCCCGCCTATCTGGCCGGTCGACCGGCGCCGCGAACGCCCGCCGATCTGGAGGCGCACGACCGCGTCGCCTTCCGGCCCGGCGTCCAGGGGCCGATGCTGAAATGGGAGTTCACGGACCCCGATACGGGCCGCGAGTTCACGGCCGAGCCGCCCGCCGCCTTCGTCACCAATGCGGACGAGACCATGCTGAGCGCCGGGCTGCAGGGCCTGGGCCTGGTCCAGCACATGGACTGCATGGTTCGCGAACATGTCGCGGCGGGCGCCCTGATCCGCATGCTGGACGACTGGTGCCCGCCCTTTGACGGCTTCGATCTCTATCTGCCGTCGCGCGAGCAGATGGCGCCCAAGCTGCGGGCCCTGGTGGATTTCCTGGTCGAGAAGCGGCGCGCTCTGGACTGAGGAAACCTCCGTGACGCTTCAGTCGTCGCGATCGGAAAATTAGCAAAATTGACTAGCCGAAGACGCTGAACAGCCTTGGGGATGCGAGCCTGCGGGCGTCGCCTCTAAATGGCGACATTGTGGCGACAGGCCGCAAGGTTCGGTTTCGTCTGAAAACGGCGCTCCGGATAATCAATAACAATAGGCTTTGGAGGAATAGATGCGTGCTTTTATTGTCGCCATGGCGACGGCTGCTGCGGCTGTTCTGGCGGTTCCCGCCGTGGCCAGCGCTCAAACCAATGTAACCGTGACCACCAGCGTCACTAACTTCTGCGGCATCGGCCTGGCCAATGTGGCCGGCGGCAACGTCGCCGTCGCCAACGGCGCCCGGCAGAAGGTCACGACCCTGCGGATGTCCTGCAACTCGGCCACCGGCGCCAAGCTGACCTCGAGCGCGCAGAACGGCGACTTCAAGTCCCCGGACGGCGTCCTGATCAACTACGACTGGGATCTGGTGGTCCAGGGCGTGCCGAGCCTCGGCTTCGCTCCGGTCGACACCTGGCCCGGCAGCCCGGCGATCGTCACCAACTCGGGCGGCTATAGCCAGGCGCTGGCCGACGGCATCTTCGCCGATCTGTTCCTGAACCTCTGCTACAATGTCCCGGGCGGTCCGGGCGTGGGCGGAAGCCAGGGCGACAACACCAATCCCGGCTCTTCGGGTTGCGCCGCGGCGCCGTTCGGTCCCGGCGCGGCCTCGGCCCCCGCCGGCACCTATACGGAAGTCTTCACCTTCGCGCTGAACCCGGCCTGACCGGGAGGAAGGCGGGGAGTCGTTGGAGCGGCTCCCCGTTTTTCCTGCGCCTTTTTCTGCAGGGGAGGATGCAGTCATGAGATTGCAGTTGTTCGCCGCCGCCGCCGCAGGCCTGATCATGGCCATGGGCGCGCCGGGCGGCGCCGGGGCCATGGACGTCTCGCCCATGGTCGCCAAGATCACGCCGTCCGGCGGCGGTTCCAGCTATCGGTTGACGGTGCGCAACGACAGCGCCGCGCCCGCCACGGTGGAGATCGAAGTCTATCGGATGCAGGTCGACGGGAACGGCGCCCGAAGCCTGACGCCGGAAGACAACGACATCGTCGCCTTTCCGGTCCAGTCGGTGATCCCGCCGAACCGGGAACAGGTGGTCCAGGTCCGATACCTGGGCGAGGCGACGGACGAGGGCCGGATGTATCTGGTCCGCGCGGCCCAGTTGCCGATCGACATGCAGGCGGCGACCGGAGGCGACGCCGGCGCCGACATCAAGGTGGCCTTCACCATCAACACCTATGTCTTCGTCGCCCCCGCCAGCGCGCGGGCGGCGGTGGAGGTGACGGCGGTGTCGCGGGCGCCGAACGGCGACGTCCTGCTGTCGGCGCGCAATACGGGGACGGGCTTCGCCCATCTTCGCGAGGCGCGCTTCGTCCTGACGACCGCCGACGGCAAGGCGCACGAGGCGCCGGCCGCCGACGTCGATGTGGGCGAGGTCAGCGTCATGGCCGGCGGCGCGACGCGTCAGATCCGCATTCCGGCGGCCCTGATCGCGGGCGTGAACGGCGATGTGACGGCGTCGATCGTCCTGTGACATGTCCAGTCGCACGACGACCTGGCGTCTGGGCGTGGCGGCCGCCTGCCTGGGCGGCGGCCTGGCTTCGTCCAGCCGCGCGGAGACGCCCTTCGCCATGGACGAGGTGGTGAGGACGGCGAGGGATTATTCGGGCGAAAGGGTTGGAGCCGCCGCCGCCGTGACGGTTCCGATCGAGCGGAGCGACTCCAAGGTTCCGCTCGCCGCCGGCGCCGCGTCGGTCGTTCCCCCCGCGGGCGACGCGGCGGCCGGCGGACTGCAGGACCAGGCGCCGAGCGCCCGGCCCACGCCTGTCCTGACGCCGATCCAGGGGCCGTTGACGCTCGACGGCCGCTATCTGGGCGACATCAGCGGCGAGGTGGACATGCAGGGCGAGGGGCTGATCGACGCCGTGGCCCTGATGGACCTGCTGGGCCCCAGGGTGTCGCCGGCGGTGCGCGAGCGGCTGAAGGCCGTCATCGCATCGCGGTTGAGGGTCGGCATGGCCGATCTGCGCGGCGATGGATTCTCCCTGGTCTTCGATCCCCTGTCCCTGACCTTCGTCGCCGAGCTGGCGGCGAACGCCCGGGCGCGGCGCGACGTCAGCTTCACGCGCAACGACGTGGTCGATCCCGCCGCCTTCGACCAGCCCGCCGGTTTCGCGGCGGGGGCCAACATCAGCCTGGCCCAGCTCTATTCCCACGACGAGGGCGAGTTCGGGCCTCTGTCGGCCGGAGTGGACATGTTCGCCAAGGTCGGCGGCTTCGACGGCGTCACCCTGACGGCGGGCGTGGACTATGACGGCGGCAGCCGCGACCAGAGGTGGCGACGGCGCGAGATCCGGTTGACCAAGGACCTGTTCCAGTCGGCGATCCGCCTGATCGCGGGAGAGTTCGCCCCGCCGGTCGAGAGTTTCCAGGGGTCGCAGCGCTTCCTGGGGTTGTCGGCGGCCCGGGCCTATTCGACCATTCGGCCGTTCCAGAACGTGCGGCCTTCGGGCCGTCGCCAGTTCACCCTGGATCGGCCGGCCCTGGTCCTGGTCGAGGTCAACGGGGTCATCGTCGAGCGCATCCGCCTGGACGCCGGTCCCTATTCCCTATCGGACTTTCCGTTCGGCCAGGGCGCCAACGTCGTCCGCCTGCTGGTCGAGGAGGACAGCGGTCGGCGTGAGATCGCGGTCTTCGACCTGTTCGGCGGCGCGGGCCTGCTGGACCCCGGCGTCGTCGATTTCGGCGTCTCCGCCGGGGTGCTGGAGGAGGGCGGGCAGCTGGAATACGGCTCGACCCTGGCGGCCACCGGCTTCGTGCGAAAGGGCGTCACCGACGCCCTGACCCTGGGGGCCAACGCCCAGTGGGCGGACGGGCGCGGGCAGGTCGGCGGGCTGGCGATATGGGGCAATCGGCTGGGCCTGATCCAGGCCGGCGCCGCCCTCAGCTACAACAGCGACACGGGCAACCAGGGCTATGTCGTCTCTCTGGACTATCTGCGCGAGGCGACCCTGGGTCGCGAGGTCGATCTGCGGCTGACAGCCTCGGCCCAGGCGACCAGCCGGTTCTTTCAGACGGCGTTCGAGAACTCGGCCTTCAATCGCGAGCAATGGCGGGCGGCGGGGCAGGCCCTGGTGCGATACAAGGCCTATTCGCTCAGCCTGGGCGCCGCCTTCGTCAAGGGCCGAGGCCAGGATGACCGCACCGACTTCAGCGTGGCGCTGGGCCGCACCTTCCGGCGCTTCGGGATCAACCTGGCCTGGCAGCGCGGGGCGACGAGCAACGGGATCGAGGAGACGCGGTTCGGCCTGACCCTGACCTCGCGCTTCGGCGGCCGCTGGAGCGGGGCCGCGCGCTACGACAGTCAGAACCAGTACCGCGAGGTGGGAATTTCACGCGCCTCCTCCGGGCGACTGAACGATCTCAGCGGCGACATCCGTTTTTCCGAGGATCGGAACAACCAGACCCTGTCGGGCGACCTGCGCTACATCAACAACCGCTTCGACGCCGAGATCATCTCCAATCGCCTGGTGTCCACCACGCCGGGCGGCGAGACGCGGCAGGAGTCGCTGTGGCGGCTGTCGACCATGATCGGCTACGCCGACGGGGCCTTCGGGATCGGCCGGGCCTCGCGCGAGGGCTTCGTCATCGCCACGGGCCATCCGACGCTGAAGGGCGCGCGGATCAGCCTGACGGATTCCAGCGGCTATCCGGTGGCGCGCAGCGGCTGGTTCGGACCGGCGATGGCGGGCGTGGATCGCGGCTACGGCGTCCGCCGCTATGAGTTGGACGTCGATCCCCTGCCTGCGGGCTATGACCTGGGGGCCGGGGTGATCACCGCCTTCCCAGGTTTCGGCGACGGCTACAGGGTCGTGGTCGGCAGCGACGCCGCCTATACCGCGCGCGGCGTCCTGGTCTCTCCGGCCGGACCCGTCGCTCTGGTCGGCGGGGTCATAGAGGCCGTCGGCGCCGCCGAGGGCGCGACGGGCAAGCCCTTCTTCACCAACCGCAACGGCCGCTTCGTCGCGGACGGCATGGCGCCTGGGCGCTATCGCCTGGTCGTCAAGGGGCAGGTGCTGGGGGAGTTCGTCATCCCGGAAAACGTGGAAGGAATAGTCGATGTCGGCGAGATCAAGACGTCCGCGCCCGTCTCTTGAGCGGCGTGGAACGGGAATAGGCGCGGGCCTTGGTCTGGCCCTGGCCCTGCTGGCGTCCGCGACGGCGGCCCAGACCTGTGATCCGGTCCTGACGGAGGGGAGCCAGGTCGTCCGTATCATCTACAACCCCTTCGCCGTCGGCCCCTCGCCGGGCGCTCTGGACCTGGGGCTGGAGAACCGGGGGGAGGCGCCGTGCGACCTGCGGCTGTCCTTCACCGATGCGGCGGACGTGGAGGCGACCGACATCACCCTGGGCGGGGTCGGCATAAGGTTCCGGCCCCGGGAATCCTCGGGCGTTCAGGCGGCGGACGTGCAGAAGGGCGTCTTCCAGTACCTGCTGGCGCCCGGCGTCCGCGGCGTGGCGCAACTGGACGCCGTCGTGGTGCATGAGGCGGTGGCTGACGCCGGCGAGTACGGCGTCGATCTGCGCCTGCTGGTGAAGGACGTCGATGGAAGGATCCTGATCGCGCCTATCCCTGTGCGGCTGACGTTGCAGTCCACGCCCCGGGCGCAGTTGAACCTGGCGGGCGCCGCCGGCGCCTTCGGCGCGGGCTCCAGCGTCGAGGTGATCGATTTCGGCGAGGCGGCCACCGGCGCGACCCGGCGCATCTATGTCCAGGTGCGGGCGAACGCCCTGTCGACCCTGTCGATCAAGTCGGAACATGGAGGTGTCATGCATCGCGTCGAACAGGTCGAGAACGCCACTGTCGTGCCCTATGGGCTCGAACTGGACGGTCAGTCGGTCGATTTATCCGCGCCGTGGGAAAGGGAAGTCGATCCGCCGCGCACCCTGGCGGGCGTCTCTCTGCCCATGATTTTCACCCTCGGTGAAATAAAAGGTCAGATGGGAGGGCGATATGAAGACGTAATAACCCTTGATGTCTATCCAAAATAGGCGTTTCAAAAAGTAAAAATGGGTAAATTTCCTGTATTTCTTACATATACTATCAACATTCTTAGCAATGTTCGCAGTTATTCGGCAGCTTACGTCAGTGTTGATTTTTGAACATTTTGAAATTGTCGTTCTTTTCTTTGTACGTAAATGTGCGTATTTTCTGATATATTATTGATTTAAAACCAAAATTTCCATCTTTTTTCTTGAAATAAATCTGAGTTGTGCCGAAGTGGAACAAAGGAGCGGCGATTTCGTGATCGCTCCGAAAAGAAAAGCTCAGGTAGGGAGCAGGATGTGATGATTGGGTCCGAGGTTTCATCCGCGCGGCATGGCGCGAGCAACGACGGCTTCGTGCGAGGTTTCGCGGACGCCTCACTGGATGCGTCGGGACGCGAGGCCCGTTCCTATGCCCGACCCTTGTCCGACAGCGCTGTCCGCCGTGTTTCGGAAGCCGACGCCTGGTTCGAGGACGACGAATGCGCGCGGTTCATCCTGGACATGAAGGGCCACGTCCTCAGGGCCAACGCCAGCGCCAAGGCCTTGGCGGCCAGCGGAATGATCGGTTCGGGCGGAGTCTTCATCTGTTCCAGGCATCGCAGTCGCGGCGAACTGGACCGGCTGCTGGAACGCCTTGCGGCGAGGCGGCAAAGCAAGGGGCGCATCCTGTTCCGCGCCGGCGACGACGCCTGGTGCACCCTGGACCTCATGACCAGTTCGCGAGCGCCGGGCCGGATCTTCGCCGTCGCGCGTCCGGTGAAGTGCCTGGACGCCGAGCGTGTCGACAGCATGGCCGCCGTCTTCGGCCTGACACGGGCGGAAAAGACCATCCTGATCCATCTGGCGGATGGAGAGGCGCCCAAGGACATCGGGCGCGTCCTCGACATGTCGATCCACACCGTTCGATCCCATCTGCGCTCCATCTGCATGCGCATGGGCGTGAAGGGCATCAACGGGGCTCTGCGGCTGACCCTCCAGATGTGCTGAAGCGGCAGAGGCCTCGGGTTCAGCAGGCTGCGCCGTGTGGAAGGTTCCAGGCCCTACCTGGTATTTCCCCGAAATTGAGGTCGTGAGTTCCCACCCTATCCTCGGCGCCGGACATGCGGAGGCGCTGATGACGGATGCACCGAAAGCCCGCGGGCGACCCAGGGTCGGCGCGATCGCCGTCAATGTCCGTGTGCCGCCCGACCTCGTGGAATCGATCGACCGCTTCATCTCGATGGACGCGCCCGGCAGTTCGCGCGCGGAGGCCTTGCGTCGACTGGCGGCCGAGCACTTGAAGACGCTCGGCGTCAGGCCCGCGCCCGACACGCGTTGACGTCTGGGTCTGGGGTCTGTTGCGAGGTTCGCGACGCCAGCCGAGACCCGCACCGATGGTGTTTATGAATCCTATACCGGCCATGCCGCAGGGTCGGTTGTTCATATAATACCGTTGGCGGGGCAGAAGTGATGAAGGCGTGGGTGAAGGATCGTGCGGCAATTCGCAGCTCTCGCCGATCGCTAATGCTGTCTACGGCAGCCGCCACGCTGGTCTGCATCTGCCTTGGCGAGGTTCCGGCCCACGCGCAATCGGTCGTGGGGAGCGGCAATCTGAGCCCGGGGCCTGTTCAGACGCCGACTTGGGCGGTCGACGGCGATCTGCTGGTCGGAGACGCCGGAAACGGCCAGCTGGACATCACGGCCGGCGGGACGGTGATCAACGATACCGGCCATATCGGTTACGACACGGACGGCAACGGCGTCGTCACTGTTTCTGGGACGGACGGCGGCGGCAATGCGTCGACCTGGACCAACAGGGGCGATCTTTTTGTCGGCTCCGGGGGAACGGGGACCCTGAACATACTGGCGGGCGGCAAGGTTTCCAGCCTCGGCGGGATCATCGGCGCCGGCGGAGCGGGCGAGGTTCTGGTCAGCGGACCGAATTCGTCCTGGGAGAACAGCGGGCGCCTCAGCGTCGGCCTGTTCAGCGCCGGAACCTTGCGTGTCGAGGGCGGGGCGACGATCTCCAGCGCGGACGGCGTCGTCGGCGACGGTGACCGAGGCGAAGCCGTTCTGACCGGTCCGGGCACGACGTGGACCAATACCGGCCAGTTCACGGTCGGGAGTTTCGGCGACGGCGTCTTGCGTGTTGAGAACGGCGCAACGGTCACGAGCAATCAGGGCTATATCGGCGCCGGCGCCGGAGTCACGGGCGAGGTCACAGTGACCGGGGCGGGGTCGAAGTGGCTGATGACGCCGTACAGCCTGACAATCGGCAATTTCGGGACCGGTTCGCTTACGATCGAGGACGGCGGGCTGGTGCGCGCCGAAGGAGGCGTCCTGCTCGGCGTCGACGCCGGGGGCGGCGGGACGCTGCTGGTCAAGGATCTGGCGGGCCGTCGCGGCGTTCTGGAAACCAGCGGGATCAGGGCCGGCGCGGGGGCGGTGAGCGTCGTCTTCGACGGCGGTCTGTTGCGCGCGACGCGAAACAACGCCGCCTTCTTCGACAACTTCGGCGCGCGCAGCGTCGTCATCGGCCCGAACGGCGTCGTCATCGACACCAACGGCTACGACATCGGCATGTCGCCCAGCTTCTCCGGCGCTGGCGCCCTGATCAAGGACGGCGCGGGCAAGCTGACCCTGACCGGCGACAGCGGCCGAACCTTCACCGGCGCCGGCAGCGTCATCTCCGGGACGCTCGTGGTGGACGGCGTCCTGGGCGGGACGATGCAGGTCATCGGCGGCCGCCTGCAGGGGATCGGCACGGTCGGCGCCACGATCCACCAGCGAGGCGGTACGATCGCGCCGGGCAATGGGATCGGCAGGCTGACGATCAACGGCGACTATCTCGGCAACGGCGGCCTGCTCGAGATTGAAACCGTGCTCGGCGGCGACGCTTCATCGTCCGACCGTCTCGTCATCACCGGCGCCACGGCCGGCTCGACCCTTGTGAAGGTCCTGAACCAGGGCGGGGCCGGCGCGGCGACCGTCGAAGGCATCAAGATCGTCGATGTCGGCGGCGCCTCAAACGGCGATTTCACCCTGCAGGGCGACTATGTCTTCCAGGGGCGGCAGGCCATCGTGGCCGGAGCCTATGCCTATACCCTGCAGAAGAACGGCGTCAGCACGCCGAACGACGGCGACTGGTATCTGCGCTCCGCATATCTCCCGTCCGGGACCGACCCATCCAAGCCGACGCCGGTTCTGCCGATCTATCAGCCGGGCGTGCCGATCTATGAAGCCTATGGTCAGGTCCTTCAGAGCCTGAACGGCCTGCAGACACTGCGTCAGCGCGTCGGCGACAATTTCGACGACCAGACGGTCCGGAATTCCGCGCCAGGCCGCGCCGTCTGGACGCGCGTCGACGTCGCGCATCGCCGGAGCGCATCGGGGCTGTCGACCAGCGGCGCGGATTATGAGATCGGCAGTTGGCGAATCCAGGCCGGGGCTGAAGGACGCGTGGCGGCCAACGAGGCCGGCGTGCTGGTGGGCGGCTTCACCCTGCATCATGACGAGGCGCAGGCCGACGTCGGCTCGGTCTACGGGAACGGCGAGATCCGTACGCGCGGCGTCGGTTTCGGCGCGGCGCTGACATGGTACGGCGAGAACGGCGTCTATGCGGACCTGCAGGGGCAGGCGACCTGGTTCGACAGCGACCTTACCTCGACGACGACCGGGCGGCGGCTCGCCGAGGAGAAGGCCGGCTTCGGCTATGCGCTGGGGTTGGAAGGCGGACGTCGCATCGCGCGTGGGGGAGGCTGGTCGCTGACGCCGCAGGCGCAACTGACCTATTCCCGGGTCGATGCGGACAGTTTCGTCGATCCGTTCGGGCCTCATGTCAGGCTGGACGACGGCGACAGCCTGCGCGGACGGCTCGGCCTGTCCGCGGATTATCTGCGGAGCCGAAGCGAAGCGACCGCGCGACCGAGCGACGTCGCATTCTACGGCGTCGCCAACCTGTATTATGAGTTCCTCGACGGCGTGACGGCCTTCGTCGCGGACACGGCCTTCACCACCCGCGAAGAGCGGCTCTGGGGCGGCCTGGGCCTCGGCGCCAGATATGGATGGGGCCGCTATGCGGTCTATGGCGAGGTCGAGGGCCAGACCGGCCTGGCCCACTTCGCCGACAGCCACAGGGTCGCGGGCCGCGCCGGATTCCGGGTCAGCTGGTAGACGCTTGATCGTCGATGACGGCGGCGCGCGGGGGCGCCGCCGAGCCAGGCGCCTGCGACGGTCTGGGTCAAGCCCAAGGGCCTGCGGGATGCCCAGGGGCGTCAAGCCGACGACGCAGCGCGTCGCGCTTCATCCCGTGGGGGCTAAATCATTGGATTTACTGAAGGCCGGTGGCGGAGAGGGTGGGATTCGAACCCACGGTACGCTTCCACGTACGCCGCATTTCGAGTGCGGTACATTCGACCACTCTGCCACCTCTCCGCGGGGCCGATATTCGCTTGGTCGAGCGAGGCGTCTGTCTAGTCAAAGGCGGCGACGGCTGCAAGCGATTCCGCTGCGGAAATCGACAAATCTTTCAGCGCTGTCCGGGCAGGGTCAGGCCGGGGGCGGCGGCGCCCGAGGGATGGGCGCCGAGGAAGCGGAAAAGCTCGGCCGGGCGGCCGCCGGTGTCGCTGGCGAAGACGCCCGTGGCCTGGGCCAGGCCGGCGCGTTCGACGCCGCGCCGGAAGTTCTGCTTGTGCAGGGACAGGCCGGCGACGGCCTCGGCCGCGCCCTGCAGGGCGGACAGGGTGAAGGTTTCGGGCGTCAGGTCGAACAGGACCGGGCGGTACTTCAGCTTGCTGCGTAGGCGGCCCAGGGCGGTGGCGACGATGCGGCGGTGGTCCGAGGCCATGGGCAGGTCGGGAAGGACGGCGGGGGCAGGGCGATCGTGGTCGCGGGCGGATTCGGCGACCAGGCCGGCTTCATAGAGAAGCTCGTAGCGCTCCAGCACCTTTTCCTCGTTCCAGCGCCGTTCGGGCGACAGGGCGAACAGGGTCTCGATCCGCGCCAGGCGTCGGGCGTCTTCGGCGGCCCAGGCGCGCAGGCCCGGCTCCAGCGCGGCCATGACGGCGGGGCGGCCGTCGCGCCAGTCCTCCCAGGGGAAGATGTCGAAGACGGGCGTCCAGGCGGCGTCCAGGCCCGGCGCGGCGGAGGCGTCGCGCGTCAGGGCCAGGTAGCCGACCGAGACTTCTCGCGCGCGGTCGGGGCCGGGCGTGGCGCGGGGCGAGGCGCGGCCCAGGTCGCCGAAGGTGTAGAGCTGTTCGACGAAGCCCAGGGGAAAGCCGGTCTGGGCCGTGACGAAGGCGCGCAGGGCCAGCTCGAAGGTGCGGTCGCGCGCGGGGTCAAAGGGGCCGAAGGGCAGGGCCGGGGCGCCGTCCGCCGCATGGGTGGTCAGGACGACGGCCTGGCGGTCGCGAAGGGCGATGACGACGGCGGACAGGCCGATGCGAACGCCCAGATCGCCCCCCTGCGCCATGCCGGTCCCTATTCCGTATGCCAGGCGTCGGCGCCGGGCAGGATGCCGACGGCCTCGGCCAGGACGCGATAGCGGTCCAGGTAGCGCTGCTGGGCCACGGCGGCGGGCAGGGGATCGATCACCAGGTCGTAGCCGACGGGCGGGGCGCCGAAGATCTGCAGCGACTCGCGGCGGTTGAAGCCCGCCAACTGGGTCGCCTCATAGAAGGCGCAGGCGCGGTCGGCCTTCTTGATCAGGGTCTTGATGGTCTGCGGCGTCTTGGGCGGCAGTTGGAAACGCACGTGGATGGCGGCTTCCAGCCGGGCCTCGAAGTCCTTGTAGCCGGCGCCCAGGGCCGACTTGAACGGCGAGATCATGTCGCCGATGACGTATTCCGAGGCGTCGTGCAGCAGGGCGGCCAGGCGCCATTTCGGCTCCAGCCCCGGACGGATGTGGGCGGCGATCTCCTCGACCACCAGGGAGTGCTGGGCGACGGAGAAGGCGTGCTCGCCGATGGTCTGGCCGTTCCAGCGGGCGACGCGGGCCAGGCCGTGGGCGATGTCCTCGATCTCGATGTCGAACGGCGACGGGTCGAGCAGGTCCAGGCGACGGCCCGACAGCATGCGTTGCCAGGCGCGCGGGGGCTTGGGCGTCTTCGGCTTGGGCTTGGGCGCCAGGTCTTCGTGGTCTTCGGACAAGTTCGGGATCCTGCGCATGGGGCAGGTGAGGTGACGCATCCCGAACGCGCGATCAAGGCCGAGCGTTGCGATTCCCGCTCTTAATCCCCGACGTTCAGCGTCACCAGGGCCTTTGCGGCGTCGAAGAGGCGGTTTTCGTTGCGATCCTTGCCGCGCACCGTGGCGACGATGATCGGTCCGCCGGACGGACCGCGCGCTTCATAGCCGACGACGCGCCACCCTTCGTCGGAGGGCTGGTCCGTAGTCAACAGGAAGGTGGCGCGGACGGATTCGCCGCGCGTGTTCGTGCGGATGCGGGCCGCGCCGTCGGCGGCGTTGATCGTCACGCCCTCGTCGTCGGAGGCGATGTTGACCTGGCTGCTCTTGTCGTCGGCGCGGATGGTCAGGCCGCCGATGCGGATGTTGGCGCGGTCGCCGTCGGCCTCGATATGCATGCCGGGCAGGCGGACGTTGGCCTTGTCGCCCTGGGCGTCGATGCGCACGCCCGGCGCCGAGACATGGGCGGAATCGCCGGCGGAAGTGCGATCGGCCTCGGCGTCCGCGCGAGCGGCCTCCGCATCGGCGCGAGCGGATTCAGCGTCCGCACGGGCGGTTTCGGCGCGGCTGCGGTCCTCGGCCGCCTTCACCTCGGCCATGGCGGCGGGCAGGGCGGCGGTCAGCCGGTTCTCGAACACCTTCAGCGCGTCCTGGGACGAGCGGCCGTCCAGCCGTACCAGGTGCAGGGTCACTTCCGCGCCGCGCGGACCGCTGTAGACGCAGGAGCCGTCCGCCTGGGCCGAGCCCTTGCGCGTCAGCACGCCCTGGGTCTGCGGGCATTGCAGGGCGTCCACCACCTTGAGCACGCGTCCGGAATCGTCGCTGGACGAGGTGGAGGTGATGCGCACCGTTCCGCCATTGTCGCAGGCGGCGGTCATCAGCGCCAGGGCGATGAAAGGCCAGGTGATCTGTTGCATGGGTCGGCTCCACATTGGGCCTGATTGTGCGCCAAGCCGGCGTTCAGGCCAGTGAAATCGCGGTAATCGAAAGGCGACGGAAAAGCGGCTGGATTCAGCCGCCCGGACGGGCGCCTTCGCGACGGGCCAGGAAGGCCAGGCGTTCGAACAGATGCACGTCCTGCTCGTTCTTCAGCAGGGCCCCGTGCAGCGGCGGGATCAGCTTGCCGGGCGTCTTTTCCCGCAGGGTTTCCGGATCGACGTCGTCCACCAGCAGAAGCTTCAGCCAGTCCAGCAGTTCGGAGGTGGACGGCTTCTTTTTCAGACCCGGGGTTTCGCGGATTTCATAGAAGGTCTTCAGCGCCTCGGCGACTAGACGCGGCTTGATCCCGGGGAAGTGGACCTCGACGATCGACTTCATCGTCTCCGCGTCCGGGAAGCGGATGTAGTGGAAGAAGCAGCGGCGCAGGAAGGCGTCCGGCAGTTCCTTCTCGTTGTTGGAGGTGATGACGACCACGGGGCGGACGGCGGCGCGGATCGTCTCGTCGGTTTCGTAGACGTAGAACTCCATCCGATCCAGCTCCTGCAGCAGGTCGTTGGGGAATTCGATGTCGGCCTTGTCGATCTCGTCGATCAGCAGGACCGGGCGGGCGGGGGAGGTGAAGGCCTCCCACAGCTTGCCCTTCTTCAGGTAGTTGCGGACGTCGTGCACCCGCTCCTCGCCCAACTGGCTGTCGCGCAGGCGGCTGACGGCGTCGTATTCATAGAGGCCGTTGTGGGCCTTGGTCGTCGACTTGACGTGCCAGGTGATAAGGGGGGCGTTCAGGGCGCGGGCCAACTCATAGGCCAGGACCGTCTTGCCCGTACCCGGTTCGCCCTTGATCAGAAGGGGGCGTTCCAGCGCCACGGCGGCGTTTACGGCCACCTTCAGATCGTCAGTGGCGATATAGTCGTCGGTGCCTTCGAAGCGGCTCATGCAACCCTGCTCCTGTCGGGGATCATGAGCAGGTAGCTTATCAGGACGCGCCTGAACAGATCAGGTGATGCGCTTGGCCGATACGGGGTCGCTGGCGGGGAAGGTTTCCTCCACCCCCTCGTCGATCAGGGCCTCCTGACGGTTCTCGGCCGTCTTCTCCTTGTCCTTGAGCTGGTCGGGCTTGCCCTTCTCCTCGGCCGCGCGCTTGGCCGGAGGGGTGTCGGGATCGGCGTCTTCCTGGGCCGGCGTGGGGTTCTTCCTGTTCATGGGGTCTCCTCTTCGTCGGGGCCGTAGCCCAGGTCCGCGATGTCGTCGTCGGAGAGGCGGCGGGCCTCCCAGTGGGCGGCGCTGGCCTGGGCGCCGCGCTGGTTGCGCATCAGTCCGGCGTAGACCAGTTCGACCTCGTCCGAGGCGGGCTGCGAGTCTTCCTCGGATTCGGCGTCGATCTCCTCGCGCGGGGCGCGGGGCGGGGCGTAGGGGTCGATGTCGGCCCGCTCTCGGGTCACGTCCAGGACGTCGTCGATCTCCTCCAGCGACAGGTCGCCGTCGCCGTCGTCGTCCAGATGGGTTTCATCATAGACCTCGGCCTGATCCTGCGGGTCGAAGTCGGCGTCGGGCCTGACCATCCTCTCCTCCGTGGCCTCTCCTCCGTGGTTGAAAGGGTAACGATCCAGCCGACGGCGACGTTCCCATACGGAAAGCGAGGCATGGGAAGGGATGGTTAACCACGGCGGTTTACAGTTCCTCAGCCGCCCTCCCTTCAGGTTAGGGCCGTTACGGAGAACCCCTTTGCCGCTGAAACTGTCGCTCAAGCCCGGCGAGAAATTCGTCCTGAACGGCGCCGTCGTCCAGAACGGCGACCGGCGCGGGGTTCTGGTCCTGCAGAACAAGGCCAGCGTTCTGCGCGAAAAGGACATCATGCAGCCGGAAGAGGCGATCACGCCTGCGCGTCGCATCTACTTCCCGGTCATGATGATGTACCTGGACGAGACCGAGGCGCCGAAATTCTATGATGAGTTCGCCCTGCGCCTGACGGAGTTCATGGGGGCGATCCGCAATCCGGACATCCTCAGCGAATGCGTGGCCTGCTCCAAGCACGTCATGGCGCGGCAGTATTACAAGGCCCTGATGGGCGCTCGCAAAATCGTCGACTACGAAGATCAAAGGCTCGGGAATGTCGCTTCAAGCGTACAAGACGGCGGCGACGCGGGCTGAATCTCCGCGTGAAATGGAATACCGCCTCTTCGGCCAGGTGACGCGCGCCCTGATGGATGCGGCCGCGACCGAGAAGACGGACATCGCCAAGCGGATCGACGCCCTGGACTGGAACCGGCGCGTGTGGTCGACCCTGTCCACCGCGTGCAGCGATCCGTCCAACGGCATGTCCCATGCCGTCCGGGCGCAGATCATTTCGCTCGACCTCTTCATCAGCCGGCACAGTTCGGCGGTGATGCGGGGCGAGGAGGATTTCGAGACCCTGATCGACATCAACCGCATGATCATGCAGGGCCTGGCCGGACCGTCGCCGACGGCCTGATCACCTTGTCGCGAGCGGGGCTTTACGCCGGTTCTCGACAGGGCCTAGCCTGACCTTCCTGTTCAGCAGCTGAAAGGAGGTGGCCAGTGTCTCATTGTCATCAATCGCGTGCGTCGGCCGCGATCTGGACCTCTAGGGAGGTCCGGGCCTGATCCTTTGGGAGGGCAGCGGCTCGATCATTGTGATCGACAATGCGGCGCCGTCGGAGCTTGCTCCGGCGGCGTCTTCTTTTTTGGGGCTGCTACCGCGCTTCGCGCTGCTTCTTAGGTGGGCTATCGCGCTTCGCGCTACTTGAGCCCGCATTTAGGGTCTACGGCGCGTTTGGGGACGTCGCCGCGCTGTGAGCGGGGATCAGAACAGGCCGCCGAGCCAGTGGGCGACGCCGTTGACGATGGCGACTACGGTGGTCCAGACGAGGGTCACATAGACTCCGCAGATCGCCGTGCCGATCAGGCCGGCAAGTATGAAGACGCCGTCTCTCTGGATGATGGCCAGGCCGAAGATCGCCAACGTCAGACCGGGCAGGGCATCGCCGAAGGGCACGGGCAACGCCATCATCATGGCCAGTAGGATGCAGATGATCCCCACGATCACATCTGCGATTTCATTGGTCATGACGGGCCAGCGAGGCCGGGTCAGGCGTTCGGCGCGGCGTAGAAGCTCGATGGCCGTCGGACTGCTCGGGCGTTTCCTCACAGCCTGCCGAACCCAGTCCGAAAAGCCGTAGCGACCGGACCATCGTCCGAAACCGATCTGGAGTTCACCCAGTAGCACCTGTCGACGAAGCCAGCGTGGGGCTGCGAAATGAGAGGTCAGCAATCGGCGGTAGGTTTCTCGTCTCAAGGTCGCCTTCATCAACCAGCGAGGCAGCCAGACCTTGTCGCGCTGCAGAGCCAACTCGGCGGCGATCAGGATGATGGGGACCGAGAAGACCGCCTTGCCGCCTGGCGGCCAGGGTAGGAGAGCCATCAGCGACAGCATGAGGATGACGGCGCCAAAGCCGCGTTCGCCGAAGGCCTCGACCATCTCCTTCAAGGTCAGATTGGGGTCTTCACCTCGGCCTAGAGATTCCAGCACGTCCGAAAACGTCCGATTCTCGTCCGGCGGCGGCGTGGAAACAGGCGACATCAGGCGAAACTCGGGGAGCGAAGGTTCGCCAAGTTAGGGGCGAGACGAAGCCCGCGCCATCCCCAAGACGCAGGCTGCGGCTTAATGTTTCGTCACGTGCTCGGGCTTGCCCTTGCGCTTGCCGCGAGCGAGCGCCTCAAGCTCCTTCTCGGTCATGGATTCGACCATGGATTTGGACGCGCCCTTCAGGCTGGACCTGGGCGTCTCGCCGCGTTTGGCCGACAGGGCGGCGCCGGCGGCCTTTTGCTGGGCTGCGGATTTGGCGGGCATGACGGTCTCCTTTCCTGGAAAGGCAACCGTCGGGCGGGGAAGGGGTTCCGCTCAGCCGTTTTCCGCGATCCAGCCGCGGACGACTTCGCACAGATCGACGAAGGCGGCGGCGTCGGGTGAAAGGCCCAGGGCCTTGCAGATGACGGGATAGTCGTTTTCGAACAGGCTGAAGCGTTCCGAAACCGCATCTGGGCCAGGCAGGATTTCGCCGCGCGCCGTGCGCAGCCAGTCACGGACTTCGCGGACGACCAGGTCGGCTGACATGTCGTGGACCCGAGGGTCCTGGCCGGAGATGTCGGACAGGCAACGCTTGGTCTCGTGGGCGGTCTTCTCGAAGATGACGCATTCCTTGTCGCGCTGGCGCCGGTCGTACCTCTGCGCGGCGAGAAAGAGCCCCAGTTCGAACGGCATGTTGAACCGCGCCAGGCCCGAGGCCGCGTCCAGTTGGGTGAAGGAAAGGTCGTGGATCGACCAGCGGCATGTCCGGATGATGCGCAGCAGCTTGTCGAAGCGAATCTCGCCGCCGTTGTCGTTCTCGCGGGCGCAGCGTGGGCGCAGGCCGCAATACATGACGGCGAAGACATAGGCTCGCATCAACCCAGCGTAGTCCGGGGTGAAGGGGCAGTTCAGGAAGACGGATTCGTCGTAGGCGGCGGGTTCAGCGCTGGGTTTCGCCACGTTCCCCCGCACGATGCTCCTTCACCGCCTGGACGGCCTTGCGGACTTCGCCCTTCTTCAGGGTCGAGCCGCGCGGGGGCTCGACCAGAACGCGACCGCTGGCCGTTCGATAGGTTTCGACGCCCTTGGGCGGCGCGGCGCGGGTGGTGCGGTCGGTGAAGGCCATGACGTAAAGTCTATCACGCTTTCACCGACCGGAAAGTCCGAGCCTCAGCTGCCCAGCAGTTCGCGGCCGATCAGGAAGCGGCGGATCTCATTGGTGCCGGCGCCGATGTCGTAGAGCTTGGCGTCGCGGACCAGGCGTTCGACCGGCCATTCGCGGGTGTAGCCGGCGCCGCCCAGGGCCTGGACGGCCTCCAGCGTGACCTTCACCGCGTTCTCGGAGGCCAGCAGGATGGCGCCGGCCGCGTCGTAGCGGGTGGTCAGGCCCTGATCGCAGGCGCGGGCGACCGAATAGACATAGGCGCGGGCGCTATTCAGGGCGACGTACATGTCGGCCACCTTGCCCTGCATCAGTTGGAAGGAGCCGATGGCCTTGCCGAACTGCTTGCGATCGCGGACGTAGGGCAGGACCACGTCCAGGGCCGCCTGCATGATGCCCAGGGGGCCGGCCGACAGGACCGCGCGTTCATAGTCCAGGCCGCTCATCAGCACGGCCGCGCCGCGCCCTTCGCCGCCCATGATGTTTTCTTCAGGGATTTCGCAGTCCTCGAACACCAGTTCGGCCGTGTCGGAGCCGCGCATGCCCATCTTGTCCAGCTTCTTGGAGACGCTGAAGCCCTTCATGCCCTTTTCGACCAGGAAGGCGGTGACGCCGCCGTTGCCGTCGCCGGTGCGGGCGTAGACCACCAGGGTCTCGGCGTGGGGGGCGTTGGTGATCCAGAACTTGGTCCCGTTCAGGACGTAGCGGTCGCCCTTCTTCTCGGCGCGGGTGCGCATGGACATGACGTCGGAGCCGGAGCCGGCCTCCGACATGGCCAGGGAGCCGACATGCTCGCCCGAGATCAGCTTGGGCAGGTATTTCGCCTTCTGCTCGGGCGTGCCCCAGCGGCGGATCTGGTTGACGCACAGGTTGGAGTGGGCGCCGTAGCTCAGGCCGATCGAGGCCGAGGCGCGGGACACCTCCTCCATCGCCACCACGTGTTCGAGGTAGCCGAGGCCGAGGCCGCCGAACTCTTCTTCCACCGTGATTCCGTGCAGACCCAGTTCGCCCATCTCGGGCCACAGGTCGCGGGCGAACTCGTTCTTCTCGTCGATTTCGGCGGCGCGGGGGGCCAGGCGTTCAGCCGCCCAGCGGGCGGTCGTGTCGCGAATGGCGTCAGCGGTCTCGCCGAGGCCGAATTCCATGGATTGGGGCGCGAAGGGAATGCTCATGCCGCAAGGCGTAGCATCGCGCACGCGCTTCGCCTAGCGGGCTTGAACGTCGCCCTTCTTGTTGCGCGCCCGCATCAGGTTCCAGCCCGCCGTTCCGATGAAAATCAGGCCGATCAGGGCCAGGGCGACGCCGACCACCATGGTTCCCGTGGAGATGGGCTGGGTTCCCAGCAGGCGGCGGAAGGCGGCGATCCCGGCCGCGAAGGCCAGCAGGCCGACGCCGCCGATGAAGACGACGGCGCCCGTGTCGCCCAGGGCGGGACTAGGGGCGTCGGTCTTCTCGTGACGCAGGATCTGGACGGTGGCGGGCGGAGCGTCCCGGTCCTCGGTCCTGGGCGGTCCGCCGGCGCCGTAGACGGGGGCGGTCAGCAGCCGATCCAGCGGAGCGGCCTGCTCGGCTGGAACGTCGAACAGGGCCCGTTCGGCCGAGCGGCGACGATAGGGGGCGTCCACGGGGGGCGGCGTCCGGTCGGGCCAGCCGCTCATGGCGTCGGCGGCCTGGGCGGTCGAACCGGCCTTCAGGCGATCCAGCACGTCGGAGGTCTCGAACCGCTCGACGCCGATGGAGAAGATGAAGCTGGCCAGGGCGTCGAACTGATGCTGGTTCAGCGGAACGGCGACGCGGGCGTGGATGATCTCGACGATGGGCAGCAGGTCGTATTGCAGCAGCAGTTCGGCTTCCTGCTCCGATACGCTGGCTCCCGGCCGCGCCGACCGGGTATGGCCGTAGCCGATCACCGGCGCTCCGTCGCGGCGGCGCACGGTCCGGGGGCGGAAGCCCTCGAAACTCTTGATCAGAAGCAATCCCTCGCGGGACACCTTCATGCGCTGGGACGAGGCTGAGGCCACGGACTGATCCATTCTGATACGGGCGCGCTCGCCCGTACCCGGGATCAGCAAGCCGCGTTCCGCCCCGAGCGGGACAGGTGCGGCCTAGAGGAGGACGACGGTCGCCAGTCCGAGGAAGATCAGGAAGCCGAAAAAGTCCGTCGTCGCGGTGACGAAGACGGCCGAGGAGACGGCGGGGTCGAACTTCAACTTAGACAGGGTCAGGGGCGTCAGCACCCCGACCGTGGCGGCGACCAGCAGGTTCAGGATCATGGCCGTGGAGATGACCGCCCCGATGCGCCAGTCATGGAACCAGAAGCCCGCCGCCAGACCGACCAGGGGCGACAGCACCAGGCCGTTGGCCAGGCCCACGGTCAGTTCGCGCCAGAAGGTGCGCACGGCGTTGGACGAGGTCAGTTCACGCGTCGCCAGGGCGCGGACGGTGACGGTCAGGGCCT
The DNA here is from genome assembly GCF_040549405.1 of Brevundimonas faecalis. Taxonomy (NCBI): domain Bacteria; kingdom Pseudomonadati; phylum Pseudomonadota; class Alphaproteobacteria; order Caulobacterales; family Caulobacteraceae; genus Brevundimonas; species Brevundimonas faecalis. The sequence goes on from NZ_JBEPTF010000001.1 coordinate 917,936, forward strand.
GGGTGCCGGCGTTGCCGCCGATGGCCGAGACGATGGGCATCAGGACCGCCAGGGCGACGATCTGCTGGATCGTGCCCTCGAAGAAGGCGATGACTCCGGCGCCGAGGATGGCCGTGAACAGGTTGACGCCCAGCCAGGGCACGCGGCCGCGCACGATTTCCAGCACGCCCGACGACCGGTCTTCATCGGAAACGCCGGCCAGGCGCAGGATGTCTTCGCGGTTCTCTTCCTGAATGATGTGAACGATGTCGTCGACGGTCAGCTGACCGACCAGGCGTCCGCCGGTATCGACGACAGGGGCCGAGATCAGGTTGTACTTCTCGAAGATGTAGGCGACCTCTTCCTGGTCGACGTCGACGTCGATCTCGTTGACCGGCTCCATCAGCTCGGTCAGCGGCGTCTCGCGCGGGGCGCGCAGCAGGCGGCTGATGGCCACGCCGCCGACGGGACGGTTCACCGGATCGACGACATAGATGTCGAAGAAGAGTTCGGGCAGGTCCTCGCCCTGGCGGCGGACGTGGTCGATGGTGTCGCCGACGTTCCAGAACTGCGGCGCGGCCATGACCTCGCGCTGCATCAGACGACCGGCGGAATCCTCCGGATAGCCCAGGGAGCTTTCGATTGCGGCGCGATCGACCTCGGGCATGGCGGCCAGCACCTTCTCGCGCTGGTCGTCCTCCAGGTCCTCGACCACGGCGGCGGCGTCGTCGGAATCCAGCTCCTGAAGGGCCTCGGCCAGGGTCAGGTGAGGCACCCGCTCCAGCACTTCCTCGCGGATGCCGTCGTCCAGTTCGGGCAGGGTGTCGGCCAGAAGGTCCGGCGGCAGCCACTGGACCACGACGGCGCGATGCTCGGCCGTCAGGAAGCCCATCAGGTCGGCCACATCGGCGGGGTGCAGGTCTTCCAGCAGGCCGCGCAGGCGCATGCCGTCGCCGTCGTCGGCGGCGTCCACGACCTTTTCGACGAAGGACGCCGTCAGGGCGTAGTCCTCGCCGAGGGCGACGTGGTCTTCGGTTTCGATTTCGGGAGCAGGGGCCGGGGAGGCGGTGTCCGTGTGGGTCACGTGTCTGCCTCCCCGATGTTCAGCCTGGTAGCAGCCGAGTGTCGCCCTGTCAGATCAGATGGTGCGGTCGAGAAGACTCGAACTTCCACGGGTTGCCCCACAGCGACCTCAACGCTGCGCGTCTACCAATTCCGCCACGACCGCTCGCATCGGAGGGCGGGCAATAGCGGAGAGACGACGGAAAGAAAAGAGCGATTTGCGGAAATAGGCGAAGGCGGCGATTTTCCTGCTTATTTGGCGTCAGGAGCCGCGTCGGGTCGAGAAGGCGGAGCCTTCTGACCGCAGCTCCAGCATCAAGCCGCGCCGGCCATGAAGTCGTAGACGTCGGCGGGGCGGGTCACGGTGATGGCGATGCGGTCGTCGCGAATTTCGATCTCGCCGCGCGCCACGGGATGGTTGTTGGCCAGGATCCAGACCTCGTCGCGTTCCGAGGCGTCCAGCGGGATGACGGCGCCGCGGCCCATGCGCAGCAGTTGCTGCATGGGCAGGACCGAACGGCCCAGCACGACCGAAATCTCGACATCAACGGCTTCGATCTGGCTCAAGACGATACTCGCGATACGACGGCGGCCCTTGCGCCGCCGCATTCGGAGACACATTGAAGCCTCATGCTTGCCGAGCCGTTAAACATGCCCGAATCTTCGCTGCGCCGTCCCGACGAACATCCGGTCGAATGGGCCGTGTCCACGGGTTATGTCGACTATCAGGCCGCCGTCGAGGCTATGGAGGCGCGCGTGGCCGCCATCGCGGCGGGCGAGGCGGGAGAACTGGTCTGGCTGCTGGAGCATCCGCCCCTCTACACGGCCGGGGTCTCCGCCCGGGACGAGGATCTGCTGGCGCCGGATCGTTTTCCGGTCCACCAAACGGGGCGGGGCGGGCAGTTCACCTATCACGGGCCCGGCCAGCGGGTGGCCTATGTCATGCTGGACCTGAACCGGCGCGGCAAGGACGTGCGCGGCTTCGTGCGCGGGCTTGAGGACTGGATCATCGGCGCCCTGGATCGCTTCGGTGTGCAGGCCGGCATGCGCGAGGGCCGGGTCGGCGTCTGGGTCGAGCGCAAGGGCGCCGGCTGGAGCCGCGAGGACAAGATCGCCGCCATCGGCGTCAAGGTCCGCAGATGGGTCAGCTTCCACGGCATCAGCCTGAACGTGGAGCCGGACCTGGATCATTTCGGCGGCATCGTGCCCTGCGGAATCACCGAGCACGGCGTGACCAGCCTGGTCGATCTCGGCGTTCTGGCGACCATGGACGAGGCGGACGACGCCCTGAAGACCTCGTTCCAGCGGGTCTTCGGCTCGGTTCAGCCAGCGGAGCCGCCGGTCAGGGGCGCCCCGTAACGGTTGAAGGCCTTCTGTCCGGGCAAAAGGATCAGATCGACTGAGACCGGAACCAGCAGGACCGCCGCCAACCCGTCGATCGGCGCCTGGCCCCCGTGAAGCAGGAGGGGAAGGGCCATGGCGATCAGCAGCAGGATCGGTCCGCTCCACCAACCGCTGCGCCCCCGGTCGTGCAGGCGTTGCGACAGAAGGTTGGCCCCGACGAACAGCAGGACCACGGCGATGATTCCGCCGATCAATCCCCTGAGGAAGACGGGCGCGTACAGGTCATAGGCCGCCCAGATCAGTAGGACGGGAACGCCGCTCGCGATGAAGGCCAGTCGGCCGATGCGACCGCTGGACGTCAGAAAAGCATCTGAAAACCGGTGCATGCGCCGCCGACCATGAAAGGGTCTGTCTCGCATACGGTCAGGCTGCGCACGAGTAAACCGACGGCGTCGCCGGGAAAGGCGACGGTCAATTCGTCGCGGGGGTGGAATGCGAGCGTTTCTTGGGTTTAAACACGGCCAAACCGCGTTTCGACGGCACACCGGGAGTCCTCTTCATGCAACGTCTGCTCACCGCCTCGGCGGCTGTGATCGCCCTGGCCTTCGCGGCCGGAAGCGCCGCCGCCCAGAACTTCAGCGACCTCGCACGGCAGGACCTTCAGGCCGTTCATGACGCACTGAAGGCCAATCATCCGGCCGCCGTCGTGCCCGGCGCCGCGAGCGAACCCTTCCGCGCTTGGATCGACACGGGCCTGCAGCAGGCCTTGGGCAAGGCGGGTCAGGTGAACAGCGGCGAAAGCCACGCCTATCTGCTGCGCTGGTACGCCACGGGCTTCCGCGACGCCAATATCAAGACGGCCCCGACCTTCGAAGGCGCCAGCCCCTTCTTCGCCACCAGCTGGCCCGGCGTGGCCACGGCCTGGCGCAATGGTCAGTATGTGGTCTCCTACGTCCAGCCGGGCGTGCGCGGCGCCCCGCCGGTCGGCGGCGTGATCAAGAGCTGCAACGTCCAGCCGATCGAGGAGTTCGCCAAGGCCAAGCTAGACGGCTTCGAAGCCGACCTGACGACCGAGGCGGGCCGCGTGGCCTCGGCCCCCTATCTGCTGTGGAACCGCAACAACCCGATGGTCAGCGGCATGCCGTCGACCTGCGAGATCCAGGTCGGCCGCCGCAGCCGCGACTTCACCTTCACGCCGCAGCCGGCCACGGCCGCCAATCTTGAGGCCGCCTATCGCGCCTCGGTCTTCACGCCGGGCGCAACCAAGCTGTCGATCGAGCAGGTGGACGGCCGTCCCTGGGTTCACGTCAACGCCATGACCGATAATGCGGGCTGGGACGCCTTCTTCAGCCAGGTCGAGGCTCAGGCTTCGACCCTGCGCGGCGCACAGGGCCTGGTCATCGACCTGCGCGGCGCCGACGGGGATTCGATCAACGCCACCTCGCGCGGTTACGGCCTGGCCAACCGCATCTGGTCGCCCGAGTTCACCGTCAGCCGCCAGCCGGAAGCGGGCCAGATCACCTATCGCGCCACCCCGGCCAACCGCCAGTGGTTCGTCGACACCTTGAACCGCATGCAGGCCGATCCGCGCTTCGTGCAGGAATCGGCTGCGGTGATCGAGCAGACCCAGGCCATCGTCGCCGCCTTCGACGCCGCCCTGGCCGCCGGTCAGCCGACCTTCGTCCTGCCCGGCCGTCCCGCGACGCCGGACACCGGCGCGGCCAACCCGGTTCAGGGCAAGGTCGTGGTCCTGGTCGACGGCGGCTGCTCGGGCGGCTGCCTGGACACCCTGGACCTGCTGACCCGCCTGCCGAACGTGCGCCTGGCCGGCTCGGTCACTGCCCCGGATTCGATCTTCATCGAGCCGACCGTGCAGCGCCTGCCGTCGAACTATTCGGATATCAGCTACGGCCACAAGGCCTGGACCACGCGTCAGCGCCCGGCCAACCAGCCCTTCACCCCGGGCCAGGGCCTGGCCTACGCCGGCGACCCCGCCGACGAAGCCGCCGTTCGCGCCTGGGTCGGAACGCTCTTTTAAGAGGGCCTATCGCCCTTCGGGCTGCTTGAGGCCCGTTTAGGGGAGAGGCGTCTTTCAGCCTGTTGGGCCGGACGGTGGAAACATCGTCCGGCCTCTCCTATTTTGAAGGCATGACCCAAGCCTCCTCGACCTCGCCGCTTCGTTCGCCTTCGGGCTATGATCTGACGCCGCCCAGCGACGGCCAGCGCGTGGCGCTGGAAGCCGATCTGTCGCCAGAGGAGAAACGGGTTCTGCTCGCTCATGGCACCGAGGCGCCCTTCTGCGGGACTCTGCTGGGCGAGAAGCGGGCCGGGGTCTTCTGTTGCCGGGAGTGCGGCCTGCCGCTGTTCCGCTCGGGAACCAAGTTCGAGAGCGGCACGGGATGGCCCAGCTTCAACCAGCCGGTGGACGAGACCCACGTCCGCGCCGTTCGCGATGAAAGCTACGGCATGGTCCGCGTCGAGACGCGCTGCGCCCGTTGCGACAGCCATCAGGGCCACGTCTTCCCCGATGGTCCTCCGCCGACCGGCCTGCGCTACTGCATCAACTCCGTCGCCCTCAGCTTCGTGGCCGAAGGGCAGGCCTTGCCCGATCCCCTGGGGCGCGGCGACGGCGTCGCCTGACCTTGGCCGCAATTGGGTCTAGTGTAGGGATGAACGGGAGTATGGGCGCATGATGATCGAACTGGTCGCCGTCGCGACGCTGATGATCGGCATGGACCCCGAGGGCGTCGTCACGACCGCGCCGCGCGGGGATCAGGCCGTGCTTTCGGCCACGGCCGACATGGCCGCCGCCACCGTCACGAACGCCTCGCCCAGCACCACGGTGCAGAGCGCGGCCCCGCACGGTCTGACCACGGATCAGCAGATCGCCCGCTGGATCGGCGCCCGGACGGCGGAAACTGCGTCGGCGCCTCAGGCTTGGGCCGATCCCTGGGAAGAGCCGGAACCGCGCAAGGTGCACGGCATGGTCAGCGCCGGTTTCGGCACGGGCGGTTATCGCGACTATGCGGCGACCGTCTCCATGCCCCTGGGGGAAAGCGGGATGCTGAATCTCAGCATCAGCCAGACGAAGAACGCGCCCTGGAGCTACGGCTACTACGGCTCGCCCTGGGGCCACGGGGCCTATGGTCGATCCTTCGACGCGGCCGAGCCCTGGGCCTACGGCCTGGCCGACCGTCCCTATCACGGGCGCGTGGTGCGCGAGCGTACGCGGCTGCAACGGGAAGATTCGAAGGCGGATTCGCCCGACGCGGGTCGCTGAAATCGTCTTGAGAGCGCGAAAACGGGCCTGACTGCGGCCTTCGCGCCACGGGTGGCGCCTTATCCGCCGGGGCGTCCCATCGCCGCATTCCCTTCGGGCGTTCGTCTCCCATATGGCAGGGGACGCTTCGAGGATCAGTATGGACAGTTTGCTTAGTTCGGCCGCCGATTTCATCGCCAGACACCATGTCTGGGCCGGCGTCGTCCTGGGCGTCGTCACCTTCTTCGAATCCCTGGTGGTCATCGGGGCTTTCGTGCCCGCCACGGGCCTGCTGGTGGCGGCGGGCGGCTTGGTGGCCGCCGGCGTGCTCGACCCTGTCACCGTCATCGCCGGCTGCGTGATCGGCGCGGTCATGGGCGACGCCATCTCCTACTGGATCGGGCGACGGCTGGGCACGGGCGTGCTGCGCCAGCCCATGCTCTTGCCGCATCGGCGCAAGATCGCCTGGACGCGCCTCTATTGCCGCCGCTACGGCGTGGCCTCCATCTTCATCGGCCGCTTCTTCGGCCCCTTGCGCGCCTTCGTGCCGGTCATGGTCGGGGTGTTGCGGATGCGTCAGCGCGTCTTCCAGGTCGCCAACGTCGTCTCGGCCTTCGTCTGGGTCCTGGCCATGCTGGCGCCCGGCTATCTGGCGGCCAAGGGCCTGGCGCGGCTGGAGTTCCTCAGCGAGGCCCACGGTCCGACCCTGATGCTGATCGCCTTCGCCGGGATCGTGGTCGCCGCCGTCGTGGCGATGCGCTGGCTGAAGGGCAGGGCGGCGCGCCGCTCGGCCCTGCTGGAAGCCGCCGTCAAGTAAGCCCAATGAAACAAGGGCCCGGCCGGACGGTCGGGCCCTTTTTCCTTATCCGCGACCGACGGTGATCAGTCGTGGGTGTGGGTATGACTTTCGGCCGCCGTGGCTGACAGGCCGGTGGCCCAGGCCTGACCGTCCGCGCTCTGATGCCAGAAGGGCCGGCGTTCGGCGCCGCCGACCTCGTTCATGTGGTCGTCGAACAGACGGCCGTTGATCATGGTGTAGCCGATCTTGGTCGTGTCCCGCAGGTTCTCCAGCGGGTTGGCGTTCAGCACCACCAGGTCGGCCAGCTTGCCGACCTCCAGGGAGCCGATGTCCTTGTCCATGCCCAGGGCGCGGGCGCCGTTCAGGGTGCCGACGCGCAGGGCCTCGTGCGGGGTCATGCCGCCCTGCTCGAACATCCACAGCTCCCAGTGGGCGCCGAGACCTTCGCGCTGGCCGTGCGCGCCCATCTGGACCGACACCCCGGCGTCCGCCAGGCGCTTGGCCTCGCGGGTGATGGAGATGTGGTTCAGTTCGTTCTCGGGCGTCTTGACCGGACGGCGCGAACGCGAATCCAGCACCCGGCGCGGCACGTACTGCGTCAGGATCGGATCGTTCCAGACGTCGGTCGTCTCGTACCAGTAGTTCTCGCCCCAGGCGCCGCCGAAACCGACGATGGGCGTTGGCGTATAGGCCGTGCCCGTCTGCGACCAGAGCTGGACCGAGTCGGCGTACATGCGGGCGACCGGGATGGAGTGCTCGATCGTGGTGTGCCCGTCCACCAGCATGCTCATGTTCTGCTGGTACAGGGAGCCGCCCTCGGGAACCACCATCATGCCCAGTTCGCGGGCGGCCTGGATGATCTGCTGGCGCTGGTCGCGACGCGGCTGGTTGTAGCTCTTGACGCTCCAGGCGCCGATGGCCTGCATCCGCCGCAGGTTGGAGCGCGCCTCGTCGATGTTGTTGATCACCGCCGTCGAAGGCGTCGCCGCTCCGTACAGGATGGTGCCGGTCGAGAAGATGCGCGGCGCTACGACGCGGCCGGCCTTGGCGAGTTCGCTGTGGGCGAAGATCTCGCTCGAATCGTTCGACGGGTCGTGCAGGGTCGTCACCCCGAAGGCCAGGGCGGCGTAGTTGACCCAGCTCTGCTGCGGGATGATCTCGTCGGCGCCCATGCGGCCGTGCCAGTGGGCGTCCACTAGGCCCGGGATGATGGTCTTGCCCGTCATGTCGATGACGCGGGCGCCGGCGGGGACGGTCACGGAGCCGCGCGGGCCGATGGCCTCGATCCTGTTGCCGTTGACCACGACCACGCCGTCCTCGACGACCTCGTCGCCCTTCATGGTGATCAGGCGCGCGCCCGACAGGACGGTGACGCCCGCCGGCTTGGCGTAGTCGGCGGAGAAGCCGATCTTGATCCCGTGCTCGGCCGGGCGGGGCAGGTCGGCGGCGGCGCCGTCGACGAAGGCGAAGCTGTCGGTCAGGGGACGCGAGAACAGCTCCGGCCCCAGCGACCACTGCAGGCGGCTGGAATCGCCGGACCAGTGCAGCCATTCGCCCGCGTCGCGCGTCACTCGCGCCTGGGGCACGGCCTTGGCGTCGACGCCGACCGTGACGGCGCGTCCGGCGGCGGCGAAGGGAGCGACATAGGCGTTGAACCTCTCGGTCCAGGCCACCCAGCGTTCGTCCGGAGAGACCGAGAACTCGCTGGCCCAGTCGGTGCTCAGGTGGGTGCGGGCGTCCTCGCCCGACAGGTTGACCGACTTCAGCACCCGCTTGTCGCCCTGACGGTCGGTCAGGAAGATACGGTCGTTACGCAGGCCGAACTGGGGATGGACGCCGTCGGCGGTGATCTTGACCGGCTCTCCGCCGCGCACGGAGACGCGGTAGACGCCGGGATCGCGCGCCCACAGGGCGGTGCGCAGATAGCCGTCGCTGGCCGTGCGGTAGACCACGGTCTGACCGTCCGGCGAGAACTGGGGCTCCAGGTAGTGGCCGGGGTGGGCGCTGATCACGCGGCCTTCGCCGCCCGCGGCCGGGATGACCCGCAGCGTGCCCAGGTCCTGATCGTTCCAGGTCGTGTAGACGATGGAGCGGCCGTCGCGCGACCAGGAGGGGTAGAGCTCGAAATGGTCGCTCTGGCGCGTCAGGCGGCGCGGGGCGCCGGCGACGCCGCCGCGCAGGTCGCGAATCCACAGATTGCCCAGGGCCTCGAACACCACCTTGGAGCCGTCTGGCGAGGTCTGGGCCCAGCGGATCATCTTCACGTCGAACTGAGCCGGGGCGACCTCGACGGGGAAGCGGACGGTCTCCTGGACCCGGCGGGTGTCGGCGACGTGGAAGGGGATGTCGCTGACGGCCTTGGAGGCGACGTCGATACGGCGAATCTTGCCGCCGGCCCAGAAGACGATGGAGCGGTTGTCCGGCGTCCAACTCATGGTCGGATAGACGCCGTGGATCGCCCAGGTCTCCTGCATGTCGCGGTCCAGGGCGTCGTAGATCGGGGTCTCGCGGCCGGACTCGATGTCCATGACGTAGAGGACGGACTGGTAGCGATCGCGCCGGATGAAGGCCAGGGACTTGCCGTCGGGCGAGGGGGTGGGGCGAATCGAGCCGCCGGGGCCGGTGACATAGGGCTCGACCTGGCCGGTCTCGCGATCCAGGCGCTGGATCACATAGATCTGGCTGTTCGGGTCCTTGGAGTATTCGAACACGCCGCCCGGCGTGGAGTCGTCGCTGTAGTAGAGATAGCGGCCGTCAGGCGAGAAGGCGGGCTCGCCCGTGTCCTTCTGCTGGGTGCGGCGTTCGGTCAGTTGAACGCCGGCGCCGCCTCCGCCGCGGTGATACATCCACATCTCGCCCGCGCCGAGCGAGCGGGAAGAGGTGAAGTGCTTGCGGCCGACGATGAACTGGCCGTCCGGCGACCAGTCGGGCTGGGTCAGCAGGCGGAAGCTCTCGTTCGACACCTGGCGGGGATTCGAACCGTCGCGGTTCATGACCCAGATATTGTCGCCGCCGCCCCGGTCGGAGGTGAAGGCGATGAAGCGGCCGTCCGGCGAATACTTGGCCTGCATGTCCCAGGCGACGCCGGAGGAGACGGGGCGCGCTTCTCCGCCGCCGATGGGCAGGGCGTAGATGTCGCCCAGCAGGTCGAACAGGATCTCGGTTCCGTCAGGGCTGACGTCCACCGACATCCAGGTGCCCTCGTTCACGTCGATGCGGATGTCGCGCGATGGGCCCATGGGGTTCTGGACGTCCCATTTGGCGGTTTCCGTCGCCGGGGCGGGGGCCGATCCGGCCGCCTGTCCCGCCGCATGGGCGTAAGCCGGGAAGGCCACGGCCAGGGCCGCGACGGTGGTCAATAGACGACGCTTCATGAGAACAGTCCCCAAAGTCCCTCAACTGTCAGAGGACCGAAGGCTAGCGGCGCGGGCTCGCGCTTGGCGAGTCGGTATAAGGGGGCGAAACCCGAATATTCTTCGGGACGCGGAAGGTTCGATTTTCAGGAAAGCGCTGGATGGCGCCGCCGGGAAGGATTGAACTGCCGCTCTCAGCCTTGCCAAGGGGGCGACGGCGGTCGGGGCCTCGGCGGGCCGACTTGACTCCTTCATTGTCTACATAATTGTAGATAGGCCAAATTGGTTGGCTGAATGGGGAGGCTACTATGAGCAAGTTCATTTCGGGCGCCGCAGGCGCCATTGCGGTTGCGGCGGCGTTGCTGGCAAGCCCAGCATCGGCGGAAAGTTTTACCATGCCGCCACCGGCAAGCAGCACGTCATACGGCAATATATCCATTGATCTTCAAGGCGCACCGCCAGTTTCTTGTCCGGTAGAGGTTTGGTGGAATGTTGAAGATGGAGTAGTAAATATCGATGGAATGGTTGGAACCGGATCGGCTGACTGCGAAAATTCGCTCTGGATATCAAGAGCTTTAGTTTTTACTGCAGCAAACTCGACGACTCCTGGGCATGCAAACATCGTAATATTCTATCAGGGAGGGCTTTCGCTATGCCATGGCGTCGGCACGTTCAACAACTCCACCCAAACGTTTGCGTTCTCAGATAATGGTTCTGCCTGCAAAATCAGCGGCAGCCTACATTTGCCGGGCGTCACTCTGGCGCCGTAAAAACTCAAATATTCTGCAACTTTAAGGCTCGTTTCGGCGGGCCTTTTTCTATGGAGGCTAGATGATCGACACCCGCTCCGCACGCGGCAAGGACGTGCCTGCTGAATGACGTCTGACCGCTCGATCATGTGCTGTGCGTTTTCATAGGCCATGACGGCACGCTCCCAGGAAACTCCCGAGAAATGCAGCTGGTTCATGAAATGTTCCGAAACTATCGGCCATGTCCCCGCGAGGGGGTAGTTTCTGATTTCTCGGAAAACCCTTGGAAATCCAAGGGCTCAGTGTGGTGCCGCCGGGCAGGATTGAACTGCCGACCTCAGCCTTACCAAGGATGCGCTCTACCACTGAGCTACGGCGGCGGGTCACTGAGGAAGCGGCCGTATAGCCAAGAGCCTCGGCCGGGCCAAGCCAAAAATGCATGCTTGATCAGAATCTTTGCTCGGGCCCATGCTGCGCCTCATGGAAACGCCTCCGAAGCACGCCGTTACGCCCGCCGCCCAGCCGGAAGAGACGGTCAAGGCCACGCTGAAGGCCGAGCGCGCGATGCGACTCGCCGCCGCCCTGCGGACCAATCTGAAGCGTCGCAAGGCGCCGCGCCTGGCCTCGCCGCCCGCCGACGACCGCAACTGAACGGCCGGTCGAAAGGCGCAACGCAAAGTCATCGCGGCGCGTCCTTCGCGCCCCTTTCGTTTGGGGGCGGGGACTTGCTAGATAGCCGGTTCGCCGGGGCGTGGTGTTCCCGGCCGTGAAAGACTCTCATGGACAGCATCGTCATCCGTGGCGGAAACCGCCTCAACGGCCAGATTCAGGTCAGCGGCGCCAAGAATTCCGCCATCAAGCTGATGGCCGCCTCCATCCTGACGGATCAGCCCCTGCTGCTGACCAACATGCCGCGCCTGGCCGACACGCGTTTCCTGGGTCAATTGCTGCAGCAGTTCGGCGTGGAGGTGACGGAGCGCGACGGGGCGGACGGGCAGGAGACCCTGTTCCATGCGCCGACCCTGACCTCGACCTTCGCCCCCTATGACCTGGTGCGTCAGATGCGGGCCTCCTTCAACGTCCTGGGTCCGCTGCTGGCCCGTTCGGGCGAGGCCAAGGTCTCGCTGCCCGGCGGCTGCACCATCGGCGCGCGCCCGGTCGACCTGCACCTGATGGCCCTGACCGCCATGGGCGCCGAGATCGAGTTGGAGGAGGGTTATGTCTCCGCCCATGCGCCCAAGGGGCTGCAGGGCGCCGAGATCGAGTTTCCCTTCGTCTCTGTCGGCGCGACCGAGCACGCCCTTCTGGCCGCCGTCCTGGCCAAGGGCACCACGGTGCTGAAACGCGCCGCGCGCGAGCCCGAGATCGGCGACCTGGCCCGCTGCCTGATCGCCATGGGCGCCAGGATCGAGGGGCTGGACACCGACGTCCTGACCATCACCGGCGTCTCGTCCCTGTCGGGCGCGACCTGGTCGGTGATTCCGGACCGGATCGAGATGGGCAGCTACGCCCTGGCGGCGGCCATGGCCGGGGGCGAGGTGCGCCTGACCAAGGGCCGCGCCGACCTGATCACCGCCCTGACCGACAAGATGATCGAGGCGGGCGTCGAGGTGGAAACCACCGCCGACGGCGTCGTCGTGCGTCGCGACCCGGCGCAGCGGCTGAAGGCTGTCAATGTCACGACCGAGATCTATCCGGGCTTCGCCACCGACCTGCAGGCCCAGTTCATGGCCCTGATGACGACGGCCGAGGGCGAAAGCGTCATCCACGAGAACATCTTCGAGAACCGCTTCATGCACGCGCCCGAGCTGGCGCGTCTGGGGGCCGACATCTCGGTCCACGCCGGCGAGGCGCGGGTGCGCGGCGTCGAGACGCTGCACGGGGCGCCGGTCATGGCGACCGATCTGCGCGCCTCCATCAGCCTGGTCATGGCCGGGCTGGTCGCGGAGGGTGAAACCACGGTCGGCCGCGTCTATCATCTGGACCGCGGCTTCGAACGCATGGAAGAAAAGCTGGGAGCTTGCGGCGCCGACGTGCGGCGCGTGAAAGGCGAGGCGAATGAGCACTGAGGTCGAGACGATCTCTGACGACGGTCCGGCGGCGGAAGCCCTGCCGCCTATGGAGCCCTTGCGCCTGCTGGCCGAGGACGCCGTCGATCTGCAGATCATTTCGGCCGCGCTTCAGGACGCCATCATGCGGCCTGTCGACATTCGCTGGGAAAAGGAGGCGCGGCGCCTGACCATCGTCCTGTCGCGTTTCTGCTGGGAATGCGGCGGCACGCGCGTCATGGCGGCGATGCAGTTCGGCGACGTCGAGGCGGTCAAGAGCCGCCGCCTGCCGCGTCTGCCCGAATCGGCGCTGGAGCTTCTGGCTCTGGACTTCGAGCCGACCGAGGCGCCGGGCGGACGGGTCGTCCTGATGTTCGCCGGGGGCGGGGATCTGCGTATCGACGTGGAATGTCTGGACGCCGTGCTGACGGACCTGTCAGATCGCTGGCCGGCGCGGATGGCGCCGACGCATCCGGACGACCAGGGTCAGGGGGAGACGTCGTGAGCGCTTCGCACAGGTTGAAGTCCGTCGAGATCGACGCCGCGACCCTGCCGGCGCCGACGGCGGAGATCGATCATCAGCGCCGCGTGGCCATCTTCGACCTCGTCGAGCAGAACAGCTTCATCCCCGAGGGCGCCGAGGGCGGTCCCTACGCCCTGAAGCTGTCGTCCCAGGACAATCGCCTGGCCTTCGACATCGTCGGACCCGAGTTTTCGCGCACCCACGTCCTGTCCCTGTCGCCGATGAAGACGGTGATCCGCGACTACGCCCTGATCTGCGAAAGTTACTACGAAGCCCTGCGCGGCTCCTCGCCCAGCCAGATCGAATCCGTGGACATGGGGCGGCGCGGCCTGCACAACGAAGGGGCCGAGCTGTTGAAATCCCGGCTCGAAGGCAAGGTCGAACTGGATCAGGAGACGGCCCGTCGCCTCTTTACCCTGGTTTGCGCCCTCTACCGTCGGGGCTGAACTCGACTAAATCCGCATTTTGGTGCATTAGGCGCCTCCCTAGAGCGAAATCGGTTCGGACGCGCTCGCGTTTGAGTCCGGATATTCGTTTCAACTTCTAGACGGCTCGCGTTCACGCCCGGCGCGAGCCATACGCCGTTTCACCGGGCGAGAGAGACCGCATGGCCAAGGAAGAACTTCTCGAGTTCCCCGGCACCGTCAGCGAACTGCTGCCGAACGCCACCTTCCGCGTGACGCTGGAAAACGACCACGAGATCATCGCCCACACCGCCGGCAAGATGCGCAAGAACCGCATCCGCGTTCTGGCGGGCGACAAGGTGCTGGTCGAAATGACGCCCTACGACCTGACCAAGGGCCGCATCACCTATCGCTTCAAGTAAGGACGCGCGTGTCGCGTCCTGACCTTTCCGCTCCGAGGCTGGTTCTGGCCTCGTCGAGCCCGCGCCGCATCGAACTGCTGGCGCAGATCGGGGTGGTTCCCGATCATGTCGATCCCGCCGACATCGACGAGACCCCGCTGAAGGGCGAGGCGCCGGCGCGGCTGGCGGAACGCCTGGCGCGCGGCAAGGCCGAGGTGGTCGCCGCGCGATCGCCGGACGCCGTCGTCCTGGCCGCCGACACCGTGGTGGCCGTGGGCCGCCGCCTGCTGGAAAAGCCCGCCGACGAGGCCGAGGCCAGGCGCTTCCTGGAACTTCTGTCGGGGCGCAATCACCGCGTCTACACCGGCGTGGTGGTGATCGCGAACGGGGCGGTTAGCGCCCGCGTGGTCGAGACCCGCGTCTCCTTCAAGACCCTGTCGCCTGAAGACGTCGCGGCCTATGTCGCTTCCGGCGAATGGCGCGGCAAGGCGGGCGGATACGGGATCCAGGGCCGGGCCGCGGCCTTCGTGCGCCGTATCGTCGGCAGCCATCCGGCGGTCATGGGCCTGCCGCTTTATGAGGCGGCCAATCTTCTCTACGGCGCCGGCTGGCGGCCCAAGGTCGCCTGAGGTGGCCGATGTCGAGGTCTTCCTCGATGACACGCCCGGCGAAACGCGCGGCGTCGTCGCCCGCGACGGGCGCTTCCACCATCTGATCATTCAGCGCGAAAGCGATCGGCCGGGCGACCGGCTGGGCGCGCGCAGCGTCGGCCGGGTCGCTCGGGTCGAGCCGGGCCTGCGGGGCGCCTTTATAGACATGGGCGTCGGCGAACCCTTCGGCTTCCTGCCTCTGGGGGCGAATGAAAAGCCGGGGCAGGGGGCCAAGATCGAGGTCGAGACGGTCGCCGAACCCCGCGAACGCAAGGGACCGGTCTTGCGCCGTATCGGCGAGGCTTCGGGCGAACCGCGCCTGCTTCAGCCGGGGCCGGACGTCTCCTCTATTCTCGCGGACCTGGCGCCGGGCGTTGTGATCCAGACCGGCGCGGTCGCCGTCCAGGCGGCGCTGGAGGCGGAGGAGGAGGCTCTGTCCCTCCATGTGTCGGAGCCCTCCGTCGGGCTCGATCTGATGATTCAGCGCACGCGCGCCCTGATCGCCGTCGACATCGACCATGCGCCCGCCCCCGGTCGAGATTCGCGCAAGGCCCGGGAGACGGTGAATCGCGAGGGCCTGGCGCAGGCCGCGCGGATGCTGACGTTGAAAGGCTGGGGGGGGCTGGTGATCGTCGACCTGGCCGGCGTCGGTCTGCATGGAGAGACGGTGATGAAGACGGTGCGCGCCGCCTTCGCCGCCGAGCCTCAGACGGCCTTTGGTCCCTTCAGTCGTTTCGGCCTGGCGCAACTGTCCCTTCCGTGGCGCCGAACACCCCTGGA
Source organism: Brevundimonas faecalis (assembly GCF_040549405.1). Classification (NCBI taxonomy): domain Bacteria; kingdom Pseudomonadati; phylum Pseudomonadota; class Alphaproteobacteria; order Caulobacterales; family Caulobacteraceae; genus Brevundimonas; species Brevundimonas faecalis. Next base: position 933,287 of record NZ_JBEPTF010000001.1, read on the forward strand.
CGACCGCCTGCTGGACGCGGCCGGGCGGCGCACCTTGGAGACGCGCGCCATCGACGTGACGCGGCGCCTGCGTCTGGCCCTGCTGACGGACATGGCCTCGCCGCGCATCATTGCGCGCTGCGGAGAAGGGGAGGCGGCCCTGGCTGCGCCACTGGTCGAACGCCTGGGACCGCGCGCTGCTGTCGTGGGGGATTCCGCCCTGCTTCCCGGTGAAGTTCGAATTTAAAGAGGTTTCCCATGTCGCTCTGCCCGATCTGCCGTCGCCAGGAAGCCGTCCAGGCCTACAAACCCTTCTGTTCCAAGCGTTGCGCCGACGTCGATCTGCAGCGCTGGTTCACCGGCGCCTACGCCATTCCGGCCGACGAAGCGGCGGAAGATGAAAAAGATCGCGAAATTGAGTGAATTGGCGTCTGGACACCCCGATCGGGCTCGCCTATAGACCCGCCTCTCGCGACGCAATCGCGCGCCTGGATAGCTCAGTTGGTAGAGCAGCGGATTGAAAATCCGCGTGTCGGTGGTTCGAATCCGCCTCCAGGCACCATTTCCCTTAAAATTTGGTTTTCGATGCGCCCGGCCGAAGTCCGTTTCGGTCGAACAGGCGTTGCGTCTCGAAAAGGCCTTATTTTCGCCAACGAAATTGCATGCTCGTAATTTTCCGCAACGCAGCGTTTTCGTGTCTGTATCATGATGGTTTTGGAAAATAATTTGCCCACCCGGGTGAATGCTGCGAGTGCGAAAGGGAAAAGAAACTTTGCGGACTTGACGCTAAGAGGGGTGTTCGCCAAAGGGACTTAACCGCATTCCTGCTTGCAGGTCAGAGTTGGAGAGATATGGTCTCTTCCGACCTTGGCGGCGACGGAAGTTCTCGAACAACCGTTGCGGGGGGGCGGCTCCACAGGTCGGTCGATCCGGCCGTGGTGCAAATCATTTCATAGGGACGGCCGACTGACGCGGTCCGTGTCTTGGGTTCCACGTGTCAGACCAAAGCAGGAACTGGCGAAACATGCTCGACAAGAAGACGAATATCCTCCTCGCAATGGCCGGCGCTGCCGTCCTGATGGCGAGCTCGCCGGTTCTGGCGCAAGACGCCGCGGCTCCGGCCGCCGCGCCTGCCGCCGCTGCCGCTCCGGCTGCTGATGCTGCTGCGGCTCCGGCCGCTGACGCTGCTGCTCCGGCCGCTGCTGAAGCCGATCCGGCTTCGGTCGGTGACTCGGTGAGCGGCGGCCACGGCAGCAGCGGCATCACCCCGATCTCGATGTTCATGGAAGCGACCATGGTCGTTAAGCTGGTCATGGCTGGCCTGCTTCTCGCCTCGATCTTCTCGTGGACCCTGCTGCTGATCAAGCTGATCGAGTTCGGTTCGCTGAACAAGGCCACCGACCGCTTCCTGGAAGCCTTCCGCGGCGCCCGCACCATCGCTGACATGCGTCGCGTCGCCACCTCGGAAGACTTCGACGGCAACCCGCTGGCCGACATGGCCGCCGCCGCCACCGAGGAAATCGAACTGTCGCGTCAAGCCGGCCTGAGCGTCACCGGCGATCACCGCGACTCGGCCCTGCTGCGCGCCCAGAACGCCGTGGCCGCCGTCCAGTCCAGCCTGCCGAAGCGCCTCTCGGGCGGTCAGCAGTTCCTGGCTTCGGTCGGTTCGACCGGTCCGTTCGTCGGTCTGTTCGGCACCGTGTACGGCATCATGAACTCCTTCATCGGCATCGCCGAGTCCAACACGACCAACCTGGCCGTCGTTGCTCCGGGTATCGCTGAAGCCCTGCTGGCCACCGGTATCGGCCTGTTCGCCGCTATCCCGGCCGTTATCTTCTATAACTACTTCAACACGCGCATCTCGTCGTACGGCACCCGTTCGGACGGCTTCAACGCCGAACTGATCAACGCTATCTCGCGTCAGCTCGACAAGGGGGCATAAGACGGATGGCCGCCAAACTTTCCGGTTCCGGCGGCGGCAAGTACACCGTCGAGGCGAACAGCGAAATCAATGTCACACCCTTCGTGGACATTATGCTGGTTCTCCTCATCATCTTCATGGTGGCGGCTCCGCTCGCCACCGTGTCGGTGCCGGTGAAACTTCCTCGCGCCGTCGCTCCGCCGGCTCCGAATCCGCCCAAACCCGTTTTCATCTCCATTCAAAATGATGGCGATGTCTTCGTGGGCGACTTCCGGACGTCGACGGCAACGCTGGGCGATGATCTGAAGACCCAAATCGGCTCGCGTAACCCTGAGCAGGAGCGGATTTTCATCCGCGCTGACCAGCTCACGCGGTACGGGGACTTCATGCAGGTCATGAACGCCTTGCAAGACAATGGTTTCTACAGCGTCGCCCTGGTTGGCGAAGATCAATCGTAAGGGGGCGTGGCGAATAGCATGACAGCTGAACCTCACGACCACCGCGATCCGATCTTGGATCCGCCGAAGAAGAAGAAGAAGCTCTCGACTGGGGCTATCGTGGGCATCGCCGTTTCGGTGCTGGTCCACGGCCTGGCCGGCTTGTACCTGTATAATAACAAGTTCAAGCTGAAGGAGATGACCTACGAGGACGAGGCCGTCGACGTGGAGCTGATGGCTCCGCCTCCGCCGCCTCCGCCGCCTCCGCCGCCGCCTCCGCCGCCGGACACGCCTCCGCCGCCGAAGCTTCAGGTGCGCGAGCCGCAGATCAATACGAATGCGCCTCCGCCTCCGGTGACTCTGCCGATCGAGCCGACGAAGAAGGAAGACCGCCAGGAGTATACGGGCCCGCCCGTCATCGTCCCCGGACCTCCGCCTCCGCCGGCTCCCCCGGCTCCGCCGAAGCCTTCGGTGATCACGAACCCGAGCTGGGCGCGTCCGCCGCGTCCGACTGAACGTGATTTCCCGCAGCGCGCCATGGATCGGGGCGTCAGCGGCTCGGCCACGGTCGAGTGCACGGTGACCCCGAGCGGCCGTCCGGAAGACTGCCGTGTCGTTTCGGAAGATCCGTCGGGCATGGGCTTCGGCGCCGCGGCCGTCCGGATCGTCCAGCGCGGGCAACTTTCGCCCCGCACGGTCGACGGCGCTGCAACGAACGCCAAGTTCGTCGTCCGCGTCCCGTTCAACCTGGGCGACTGACGCGAGCGATCGCATAACGACAAAGGCGCCCCGAGGTTCTCCTCGGGGCGCTTTTTTCATGAGTGCAAGGGAAGGCGGGTCGAGACATCGTCGGCTTCCGTCATTGATCGCTGGCGTCTCTGTGATTTCCTCCGCATGATCCTTGGCGAAAGCCGCCAGGAGGCCCGCGTGAAAAAAGCCCTCGTTCTCGCCGTCGGATCGGTCGTCGCCCTGTCAGGCCTTTTGGGCGCCTGCGCCTACAACGAGGCCCTGGGACGGAACCAGTTCGTCTTTGTGGACGACAGCGCCCTGATCCAGCAGTCGCGTGCAGCCTGGGCCGAGACCTTGCGGACCCAGAAGGTGTCGAACAACGCGGCCCAGAACGCGCGTGTGCGGCGGGTCGGCGACCGCATCGTCCAGGCGGCGCGCCTGACGGACCGTCCCTGGGACTACGCCGTGTTCGAGGACGCCTCGCCCAACGCCTTCGTCCTGCCGTCGGGCCATATCGGCGTGACGACGGGCCTGTTGAACCTGGCGAAGAACGACGACCAACTGGCCACGGTCATCGGCCATGAGGTCGGCCACGTCGTCGCCCGCCATGCGGCCGAGCGCTCCTCGACCAACGCCGCGACCGGCCTGGTGCTCGGCGCGGTCCAGAGCCAGGCGGGGGACTACGGCCAGGCGGTCCAGGCCTTCGGCGGTCTGGGCGCCCAACTCGGCGTGCTGCTGCCCTTCTCGCGCAGCCATGAACTGGAGGCCGACCGCCTGGGCGTCGATTACCTGGCCGCCGCGGGCTACAAGCCGTCGGAGGCCGTGGCCCTGTGGCGCCTGATGGCGCAGCAGCGGCAGTCCTCCACGCCCCAGTTCGCCTCGACCCACCCGTCGGACCAGACCCGCATCGCGGCTCTGGAGCAGTACATCGCCAGCCGTGGGTGGAACTGACGGGGATAAAAGCCATTTCCCTGCGGCGAGGATGAAAAGGGCGCTTGCCCCATCGGGCGAGTGCCGCTAGAGAACCGCCCTCGCGCAGAGATGTGCAGCCTTAGCTCAGTTGGTTAGAGCGCCGGTTTGTGGAGCCGGAGGTCCTCAGTTCAAACCTGAGAGGCTGTACCATTCTTCCTCGAATCGCTTCGGCGATGACATGGGAGACGCCGATGACCGCCCCGATATGGGATCCCCAGCAGTATAGTCGTTTCGAGGCCGAGCGCGATCGCGCCGCCCTGGATCTGCTCGTCCGCCTTCCGGAAGACCTGTCGCCGGCCGAGATCTGGGATCTGGGCTGCGGGACGGGGCAGCATGCGGCCCTGTTGAAGCGTCGCCATCCGCGAGCGCATGTGCATGGCTTGGACGCCAGCGAGGCGATGATCGCCGAGGCCAGAGCCTTGACGGCGGACGTCGACTGGCGAACGGGGGACATCACGACCTGGGCGCCGGATCGACCGGCCGACCTGATCTTCGCCAACGCCTCCCTGCAGTGGCTGCCTGATCATGAACCCCTGTTCCGGCGGCTGGCCGAAGCCCTGGCGCCGGGCGGCGTCCTGGCGGTCCAGATGCCGTTGAGCTGGGAGACGCGGCACCACCGCCTGATGCGCGAGACCGTGGCCGAGGCGCCGTGGGCGTCGCGCCTGACCGAGGCGACGGCCAGGGTTCAGGTCATGCCGGTCGAGGCCTATTACGACGTCCTGGCGCCCCTGTGCGCGGACATCGACATCTGGTCCACCACCTATCTGCACGTCCTGGCGGGCGAGAACGCCGTGCTGGAATGGATGAAGGGGACGGCCCTGCGCCCCTATCTGACGGTGCTGGCCGACGACGCCCCTATGAGGGACACCTTCCTTTCAACCCTAGGAAGCCGGCTTTCCGAGGCCTTTCCGCGACGGGCGACGGGGGAGACTCTTCTGCCATTTCCTCGTCTGTTTCTGGTGGCGCGCCGGGGATGACGTCCTTGCGGTGCATGTGCTCGATCGGGCCGTCCAGGGTCTCCAGCGCCGCGCGCGCGGCGTCATGGCCGGCGCTGACGGCCGGGTCGTAGGCCTTCCAGTCGCGGATTTCGACGCCCTCCGGCTTGGGCAGGATCAGCAGGTCGGTGTCGGCCCGCGCCTGCATCAGCTCGCTTTCGGTCGTCAGGGTGGCCGCCCGCATCAGGATGGAGACGATCGGCGGCCCCTTCTTCCACGAGCCTGACAGGATCCATCGCCACCAGGACGGCGGATTCTCCAGAGCCTTGGGGTCCACGCCGCGCGTCTGGGATACGTCCACGCCGACTACGGGGCCGGTGTTCAGGCGGCGCATGACCTCGCTGGGGAAGTTGCGCAGGACGGCGCCGTCCACTAGCACCTGGCCGTTCATCACCACGGGCGGCATGACGCCGGGCAGGGAGATGGAAGCCCGCAGCGCATGGCGCAGCACGCCCTGGCGGTGGATCTCCAGCCGCCCGGTCGTGAGGTTGGTCGAGACGGCGTAGAAGGGCAGGGTCATGTTCTCGATCCCCACCTCGCCGAAGGCGTCCTGCATCAGGCCCGCCACCTTGCCCGCGCGGGTCATGGCGATGATGGGGAAGGCGATGTCCGACAGGGGATCGGACTGGACGAAGGCGGTGCGGATGCGATCCTCCAGCTCCTCGTCCGACCAGCCCAGGGCTGGGCCAGCCCCGATCACCGCCCCCATGGAGGAGCCGCCGATGAAGTCGATGGGCGTCCCCGCTTCGCGCAGGGCGCGCAGGGCGCCGATGTGGGCGTAGGCGCGCGCGCCGCCGCCCGACAGGACCAGACCGACCGCCGACCCCGTCACGACCCGCGCGATCCGCGCCGTGTCGCTGAACAGGCCCTCGACCACGTGGAACCATCGTCCGGGGCGAACCAGGTCCAGCCAGGCCCGGGTGTTGCTCGGCAGGCCCATGTGCGGCTCGCGCAATAGGATCAGGTCGGTCAGCGGATGGGCCTCGTCCGTGCTGGGCTGGAAGACGGGCGAGCGGGGAGGGCGGTCGGCCGTCCCGACCAGGAAGACGCGGTCCACCTGGCGCGCGCACAGGGCGGCCCAGCTCGGTTGGTCCGATTCGGCGACATAGAGGACATAGTCGTGGGCCTGCTCCACGCCGGAAAACCATTCGGCGGCCGAGGTCAGGGCCGTATGGTCGATGACGAGGCATGAGAAGCCCTGGCCCTCAACGGCGCGGGCCACCCGCTCGACGAAACCGCGGATCGGCTGTCCCCGGGCGGAGATGAAGCCGAAGACGCTGGGGGCGTCGCCCACGGCGTTGCGGTCGCGGGCGCGGGCCAGCATGACCTGGCCCAGCTCGGTCATCAGGGCGGGTTCGTCCCGCGCGGCCTGGAAGAAGGCGTCGCGGGGCAGGGCGATCACGTCGCTGTCGCGCAGGGCCACCACGTCCGACAGGTGGGTGGTCCCCGCCAGCAAGGCCATCTCCCCGACCGGGTCGCCCGGCTTGATCACCCCGACGAACTGGGGCGCGCGTCCCTCGTCTTCGCGGAAGACGCCCAGTCGGCCGGCGCGCAGCAGATAGAGGGTGTCCGCCGGATCGCCCGCAGAGAACAGCCGCTCGCCCCGTGTCAGGGCGAACCAGCTGGCGCGGGTGTTGTGCGCGCCGTCGAAGACTCGCGCCAGGGCGGCTTCCAGAGTGTCGGGACGGGGGGAGGCCATGACCCCCACATAAGCGCGATTTCCGTCGCCTGGAAATCCGGCGCTTCCCACCGGAGCGGAAGCTGCTTACACCTTGGGGCATGCCCAAGCTGATTTCCGCCGTCGATCGCAACAGTCCTGCTTTCAAAACGCTGGATGCGCATAATCGCGCCCTGCGGGACGAGCTTTACGAGAAGGTCGCCAAGGCCGCGCGTGGGGGCTCCGACGCCAGTCGCGATCGCCATGTGGCGCGGGGCAAGCTGTTGCCGCGCGACCGGGTCGAGCGCCTGCTGGACCCCGGCTCGCCCTTCCTGGAGGTCGGGCAACTGGCCGCCAACGGCATGTACAAGGACGAGGCGCCGGGCGCGGGCATGATCTGCGGCGTCGGCCGGGTCTCGGGCCGCGAGGTCATGATCGTCGCCAACGACCCGACGGTGAAGGGCGGCGCCTACTTCCCCATGACGGTGAAGAAGCACCTGCGGGCGCAGGAGATCGCCGAACAGAACAATCTGCCCTGCGTCTATCTGGTCGATTCCGGCGGGGCCAACCTGCCGCACCAGGCCGAGGTCTTCCCTGACCGCGACCACTTCGGCCGCATCTTCTTCAACCAGGCGCGGATGAGCGCACGGTCGATCCCCCAGATCGCCTGCGTCATGGGCTCCTGCACGGCGGGCGGCGCCTATGTGCCGGCCATGTCGGACGAGACGGTGATCGTGCGCAATCAGGGCACCATCTTCCTGGCCGGTCCGCCTCTGGTGAAGGCCGCGACCGGCGAGGTCATCTCGGCCGAGGAACTGGGCGGCGCCGAGACCCACGGCCGCAAGTCCGGCGTGGTCGATCATGTGGCCGAGAACGACGAGCATGCGCTGGCGATCGTCCGCTCCATCGTCGCCAACCTGAACACCATCAAGCCCCAGCCGCTGGATGTGCGCGAGCCGCGCGCCCCGGCCTATGATCCGGCTGAACTGTACGGGATCATCCCCGAGGACGTCCGCGCCCCCTATGACGTGCGCGAGGTCATCGCCCGCATCGTCGACGGCTCGGAGATGGACGAGTTCAAGGCGCTTTACGGTACGTCGCTGGTCTGCGGTTTCGCCCGCATCTGGGGCCAGCCGGTGGCCATCCTGGCCAACAACGGCGTCCTGTTCAGCGAGAGCGCCCAGAAGGGCGCGCACTTCATCGAACTGGCCTGCAAGCGCAAGATTCCGCTGCTCTTCCTGCAGAACATCTCGGGCTTCATGGTCGGCGGCAAGTATGAGGCCGAGGGCATCGCCAAGCACGGCGCCAAGCTGGTGACGGCGGTCGCCAGCGCCGAGGTGCCCAAGTTCACCGTCCTGATCGGCGGTTCGTTCGGCGCCGGCAACTACGGCATGTGCGGCCGGGCCTACAGCCCGCGCTTCCTCTTCACCTGGCCGAACAGCCGGATTTCGGTGATGGGCGGAGAGCAGGCGGCCAGCGTCCTGGCCACGGTCCACCGCGACGCGGACACATGGACGCCGGAAGAGGCCGAGACCTTCAAGGCGCCGATCCGCCAGAAGTACGAGGACGAGGGCAATCCCTACTACGCCACCGCCCGTCTGTGGGACGACGGCGTCATCGACCCGGCCCAGACCCGCGACGTCCTGGGCCTGGCCATCAGCGCCAGCCTGAACGCCCCGATCCCCGAAACCACCTTCGGCGTCTTCCGGATGTAGGACGGGGCCGCATCAATTATACGCTGTTCAAAAAAGAACTTGAAGCAGGGCGATGCGCTTGAGAAGGTCGCATCGACGATCTCGGCCCGAGATCGGAATCCGGACGAGAAGGACTGAGACATGAAGACGTCAGCCGTTATCATCACCCTGACGACCCTGCTGGCGGCCTGCGGCTCCCAAGCGGATTCCGCCGCCCCGAAGTCTGACGCCCCCGCCGCCGCGGATCAGGCCGCCCCCGCCGCCGCGACGCAGGCGGCGTCGTCCGAGCCTGTTTCGGCCGCAGAGGAAGAGGCAGCGCGGGCGGGACAGCCGTCGCAGGCGGTCTTCCCCGTCGGCTATCGCGGCAATTGGGACTACAGCGACACCGGTTGCGACAAGGACGAGAGCGGCACGCGCTTCGTCATCACGGCCGATGAGATCAAGGGCTATGAGGACACCTCCAAGCTGGTGGCCCTGGAAACCCTGGAAGGTCAGGGCGACGCCATCCGCGTCGTGCTGGAGAACCAGTCGTCGGACGGGGACAAGACCATCGTCCAGACGCTGCGCCTGTCGCCGGTCGCCGGGGTCTCGCTGCGGGTCGAGCAGGACGGCAAGACGGTTCGCGCCAACCGCTGCGATCCTGTTTGACCGCCGGGAGGGCCGTCATGAACCGCGTCGTCGTCCGCCTGCTGTTCGGAATGATCTGCGCCGGCGCGGCCCAGGCTGCGCAGGCTCAAGCCGTCGACGCCTCGGCGCCCCTCGTTCCCGAGCGCTTCCACGGGGAATGGAACAGCGAACTCGAGCGCTGCGGCGACCGGGAAAGCGGAACCAACCTGATCATCGACGGGACCTCGATCACCTATTTCGAGGCCGGAGACACAGTGATCGCCGTCCTGCCGGCTGAACTGGACGGGATTACCGTCACGGTCGATCATCAGGACGAATATGGGATCGAACGCCTCTATCGGACGCTGATACTGTCGGACGATCAACAGAAGCTCAGCTTCACCTACGGCGACGGGCCGGAGTCCGTCGTCCTGCGATGCCCGCAAGGAAACCAAGATGGCCGATAAGCCGACCGAAGAAGACCTGAACGCCCTGGACGTCACCGACGCCGAGGCGGTCGAGATGAACGCCATCGCCCATCCCTTCGTCGCCGATCCGGCGCCGGACGCGAACGACGACCTGGTCCAGATCGACGCCCTGCCGTCGGGCGTGGTCTTCGTGACCATCAACCGGCCGCAGAAGAAGAACGCCTTCGACGCCGCGACCATCGCGGCCCTGTACGAGGCGTTCGAGACCCTACACGGCGCCGACCGGGTGCGCGTGGTCTTCATTCGCGGCGCGGGCGGCACCTTCAGCGCGGGCGCCGACCTGAACTGGATGCGCGACGCCGCCGGCTGGTCCGAGGCCGACAACCGCGACGACGCCATGGGCCTGGCCAAGATGCTGAAGGCCCTGCACGACGTGCCGGCCCTGACGGTGGCCCTGGTCGAGGGAGCGGCCATGGGCGGCGGCGCGGGCATCGTCGCCGCCTGCGACATGGCCGTGGCGGTCGAGGGCGCGCGCTTCGCCTTCTCCGAGGTCAAGCTGGGCCTGATCCCGGCGACCATCGCCCCCTATGTCATCGAGGCGGTCGGCGCGCGCCGCGCCCGCCAGCTGTTCCTGACGGCCAATATCTTCGACGCCGACTACGCCGCCCACGCGGGCCTGATCGACCTGGTCCTGCCGGAAGGTTCGGTGGACGAGTTCATCTCCATGCTGACCGACAGCCTGACCAACTGCGCTCCCGGCGCCATGGGCGACGCCAAGCGTCTGGTCCACGATGTGGCGGGCGAGGCCATCGACCATCGCCTGCTGGAGGAGACCGCCAAGCGCATCGCCCGCGCCCGTGTCTCCGCCGAGGGCCAGGAAGGCGTCCGCGCCTTCCTCGACAAGCGCGCCCCGAGCTGGGCGCAGTAAGACTTCCTTCCTCCCCACGTGTGGGGAGGGGGACCACGAAGTGGTGGAGGGGGCGGCGCAAAGGTTCGCCGACTGAGACGCCCCCTCCGTCACGTCGCCTTCGGCGCCGCGCCACCTCCCCATTCGCCTTGCGAACAGGGAGGAGCAAGGTGGAGCAGGGCGCCCATTTGCAAAGGCAGAGTTCAAGACCGCCATGTTCAAGTCCGTCCTGGTCGCCAATCGCGGCGAGATCGCCTGCCGCGTCTTCCGCACCGCCCGCCGCATGGGCCTGCGCACCATCGCCGTCTACTCCGAGGCCGACGCCCAGGCCCTGCACGTGCGGGAAGCCGACGAGGCGGTGCTGATCGGCCCGGCGGCGGCGCGCGAGTCCTATCTGGATGCGGCCAAGGTGCTGGCGGCGGCCAAGGCGACGGGGGCGGAGGCCATCCACCCCGGCTACGGCTTCCTGTCCGAGAACGCCGACTTCGCCGAGGCCGTCATGGCGGCGGGCATCGTCTGGATCGGCCCGCAGCCGTCCTCGATCCGCGCCATGGGCCTGAAGGACGCGGCCAAGAAACTGATGATCGAGGCGGGCGTGCCCGTCACCCCCGGCTATCAGGGCGAGGACCAGTCGGTCGAAACCCTGACGGCCGAGGCGAACCGCATCGGCTTCCCGGTCCTGATCAAGGCGGTCGCCGGCGGCGGCGGCAAGGGCATGAAGAAGGTCGACCGGGCGGAGGACTTCGCCGACGGTCTGGCCTCGGCCCAGCGCGAGGGTCAGTCGTCCTTCGGTGACCCGCGCGTCCTGATCGAGAGCTACATCACCCGTCCGCGCCACATCGAGGTGCAGGTCTTCGGCGACAGCCACGGCAATGTCGTCCACCTGCATGAACGCGACTGCTCGCTGCAACGCCGCCACCAGAAGGTGATCGAAGAGGCCCCGGCGCCGGGCATGGACGCCGCCACGCGCGAGGCCGTCACCGCCGCCGCCGTCCGCGCCGCCAAGGCCGTGAACTATCAGGGGGCGGGGACCATCGAGTTCATCGCCGACGCCTCCGACGGGCTGAAGGCCGACCGCATCTGGTTCATGGAGATGAACACCCGGCTGCAGGTCGAGCATCCGGTGACGGAGAGCATCACCGGCGTCGATCTGGTCGAATGGCAGCTGCGCGTCGCGGCGGGCGAACCCATTCCGCTGAAGCAGGAAGACATCCCGATGAAGGGCTGGGCCATGGAGGCCCGTCTCTACGCCGAGGACCCGGCCCACGGCTTCCTGCCGTCCATCGGGCGGCTGGATCACTTCGTCCTGCCTGACGACATCCGCGTCGATACGGGCGTGGAGCAGGGCGGCGAGGTCAGCCAGTTCTACGACCCCATGATCGCCAAGCTGATCGTCTCCGCGGACACCCGCGAGGAGGCGGCCGCCTACCTGGCCGACGCCTGCGCTGACGTCGAGGTTTGGCCGGTCAAGACCAACGCCGGCTTCCTCGCTCGCTGTTTGGAGCATCCGCGCTTCATCTCCGGCGATGTGGACACGGGGTTCATCGCGGCAGAGGCGGACGCTTTGTCCGCCGGGCCTATCCCGGAAATCGTCCGTCAGGGCGGGGTCTTCGTGCTCGCCCACGACGCATTGCTCCAGGACGGCGGCTGGGAGCAGTCGGATGTATGGAGCGCAACGGCTGGCGCTCACGGCCTGCGATTGAACGGCGACCGGCGAGCGAGCCGAAAATTCCTCGTCAACGGCGAACCGGTTGAAGGCGATGCCCACATGCTTCAGGCGCAGGCGCCGCACTGGAAGGACAGATTGTCTTGGAAGGTTCGGACTGGCGGGGCCGAGGCGATTGCACAGGACGACGTGACACGAGTTGTTGTCGATGGGGTTCGCCTGAACCGGACCTTGGGCCTCCCGACCATTCTGTTCCTTGATGGCGAAGCTTTCGAGATCCAGCCCTGGCGCTACGAAGCTGTATCTGCCGGCGGTTCCGCCTCCGACGGCGGTCTGCGCGCGCCCATGCCGGGCAAGATCGTCGCCGCGCTGGCCAAGGCCGGCGATGTCGTGACCAAGGGCCAGCCGGTCGTGGTGCTGGAGGCCATGAAGATGGAGCACGCCCTGACCGCGCCCTTCGACGGCGTGGTGGCCGAGTTCAACGTCGCCGTCGGCGATCAGGTCACGGACGGCGCGGTCCTGGCCGTGGTGAAGGCCGAGGAGACGAAATGATCCTTGCGGCGATGATGGCGACGGCGCTTCTGGGCGCCGACCTGACCGACCTGCCTGCGGCGTCCCAGGCGGACCTGCAGTGCATGGGCCTGTTGGCGGTGGCGATCGACGACCCGGCTCTGTCGGATGCGCTCAGGCAGCAGTATTCGGGCGGCATGATGTATTATCTGGGCCGTCTGGAAGGCCGTGATCCCCAGGCGAACTGGATCCGGCGGATGCTGGACTATACGGACAACACCCCGGTCCAGCAGGTTCGGTCGCACAGCCAGAGGTGCGGGCGTGAGCTGATCGCCAAGGGCCAGGAAATCTTCACCCTGCTGGACCGGGTGCCCTGAGCGGGTCTGGTCATCGCGACGCGGGATGACTAGTTGGGCGTCATGCCCCTTCACCTGATCAAGCTGTGCGTCGGCGTTTCCGAGGTCGAGACGCTGGAGGCGAACGCCGCGCGTTCCGACTGGCGGATCGTCCACACCCGCATGACGCCCAAGCGGGCGGCGGAGATCGAGGACGGCGGCTCTCTCTATTGGGTCATGAAGGGCTCCGTGACCTGCCGCCAGCGCATTCTGGAGATCACCACCCTGGGCGAGGGCAAGGCCAGCCGCTGCGAGATCCGGGTGGATTCCCAGGTCATCCGCACCGCGCCCCTGGCCCGGCGACCCTTCCAGGGCTGGCGCTATCTGGAGGCCAAGGAGGCGCCGGGCGACCTGTCCACGGCCGATCCCACCGATCTGCCGGACGACCTGGTGCGCGAACTTCGGGAACTGGGCGCCTGGTAGGCGCCCGAGGCGGCGGTAAAATCATTTGACCCGCGCCCGCGCGCATGGCTGTTGCGGCCTCCGATGACCAAGGCCCTGTTCAGCTTCAAGACCCGCGAAACCCTGTCCGAGCTGCTGAAGCTGGCCTGGCCGGTCGTGCTGGCGCGTCTGGGCATCATGACCATGGGCCTGACCGACGCCATCGTCGTCGGCCACTACGCCAGCCGCGAGCTGGCCTATCACTCCCTGGCCTGGGCGCCGTCCTCGGTCGTGTTGACCACGGCGGTCGGCCTGATGATGGGGGTGCAGGTCATGACCGCCCGCCTGCTGGGCGAAGGTCGCAAGGACGAGGTCGGTGCCGTCCTGCGGCGGGGCATGGTCTATGCGCTGCAGATCGGCGTCGTCGCCATGATCGGCCTGCTGCTGCTGGGGCCGTTCGGCCTGGTGCACATGGGGCTGGAGGACGGTCTGGGCGAGGGCGCGACGCCCGCCCTGATGGTCTTCGCCCTGTCCATGCCCGCCTATCTGATCTCGGTCGCGGCCCAGTTCTTCCTCGAGGGCCTGCATCGGCCCAAGGCCGGCATGGTCGCCATGTGGGTGGCCAACGCCGTCAACCTGGCCCTGAACCTGATGCTGGTGCCGGACCTGCTGGGCATCGGCGTGCACGGCGCGGTCGCCTCGGCCTGGGCCACCTTCGGCGCGCGCACGGCTCTGGCCATCTTCCTCGTCATCTTCATCCTGCGCCTGCCCGAGGCGCGGGCCCTGGGTATTTTCAGCAAGCCCAAGCGCGACAAGGCGGTCGAGCGCGAGCAGATCAAGGTCGGCGTCGGCGCTGGTTCGTCCAACTTCATCGAAGTGGGCGCCTTCGCCGCCATGACCCTGTTCGCGGGTCAGCTGGGCGCGGCCGAGACCGCCAGCTGGGCCGTGGTCATCAACGTCTCCGCCATCGTCTTCATGGTGCCCATGGGCCTGTCGTCGGCCACCGCCGTCCTGGTGGGTCGGGCCTATGGCGCGGGCGACAAGGCCGGCGTGATGCGCAGCGGCCTGTCGGGCATAGGCGTGGTGACGGTCCTGGCCTTCATCATCGCGGTCGGCCTGTGGCTGGCGGCGCGACCCGTGGTCGGCGCCTATACGACCGACCCGGCCATCCTGGCCATCGCGGCCCCGGCCCTGGTCCTGGCGACCCTCTTCTTCGTCGCCGACGCCCAGCAGGTGGTCGCGGCCCAGGCCAACCGCGCGGCAGGCGACGTGGTCTGGCCGACGCTGATGCACCTGCTGTCCTACGGCATCATCATGATCCCTCTGGGCTGGTGGCTGGCGCACCGCATGGGCGTGGACGGCATCGTCTGGTCGGTCATCGTGGCCAGCCTGATCTCGGGCGCCCTGCTGACCGGGCGGTTCGTGCGGATCGCGCGGAGGCTTTGATAAGTGGCGAGTGGCGAGTATCGAGTGGCGAGCGAAACGCATTAATGCGCTGCTCGGTGTTGCGATAGGTCGCCACACTCGCCACTAACCACTCGCTACTCGTCACTTTCTGGAAAATCATGGCCCGCATCCTCATCACCTCGGCGCTGCCCTATATCAACGGCATCAAGCACCTTGGGAATCTGGCCGGGTCCATGTTGCCCGCCGATGTCTGGGCGCGGTTCATGCGGGCGCGCGGGAACGACGTCCTCTATGTCTGCGCCACCGACGAACACGGCACCCCGGCCGAGCTGGCCGCCGCCGCCGCGGGGCAGGACGTCCGCACCTATTGCGACGAGCAGCACGAGGTGCAGCGCCGCGCCGGCGAGGCCTTCAACCTGTCGTTCGATGTCTTCGGCCGCAGCTCCAACGCCCCGAACACCCGCCTAACCCAGTATTTCGCCAAGGTGCTGGAGGAGAAGGGCCTGATCGAGGAACGGGTCGACCGGATGATCTATTCGATCGACGACGCCCGCTTCCTGCCCGACCGCTATGTTGAGGGGACCTGCCCCCACTGCGCCTATCCCAAGGCGCGGGGCGACCAATGCGACAACTGCGGCCGCCTGTTGGATCCGACGGACCTGATCGAGCCCTATTCGGCGGTGTCGGGCAGCCGCAACCTGGAGGTTCGCGACACGCGCCACCTCTATCTGCTGCAGACCAAGGTGGCGGACGAGGTGCGCGCCTGGGTCGACGCTCGCTCGGAAGGCTGGCAGCCGCTGGCTCGTTCCATCGCCTACAAGCATCTGGACGAGGGCCTGATCGACCGCGGCATCACCCGCGACCTGAAGTGGGGCGTGCCGGTCGTCGGTCCGGACGGCGGGCCGCGTCCGGGCATGGAGGGCAAGGTCTTCTACGTCTGGTTCGACGCCCCCGTCGAATACATAGGCGCGACCGAGGAGTGGGCCGACGCCAACGGCGGCGACTGGCGCTCCTGGTGGCGTCTGGACGAGGGCGCGGACGACGTGCGCTACGTCCAGTTCATGGGCAAGGACAACGTCGCCTTCCACACCGTCAGCTTCCCCGCCACCATCCTGGGCTCGGGCGAGCCGTGGAAGACGGTCGACCAACTCAAGGCCTTCAACTGGCTGAACTGGTACGGCGGCAAGTTCTCGACCAGCATGGGCCGAGGCGTCTTCATGGATCAGGCGCTGGATCTGCTGCCCGCCGACTACTGGCGCTGGCACCTGACGGCCTATGGCCCGGAGCATTCCGACGCCGCCTTCACCTGGGAGCAGTTCCAGGCGACGACGAACAAGGACCTGGCCGACGTCCTGGGCAACTTCGTCAACCGCATCGTCAAGTTCACGGAATCCAAGTTCGACGGCGTCGCGCCCGAGGGCGGCGAGGCCGGCGCGCTGGAAGACAAGCTGGCGGCCGACGTCAAGGCGGCCCTGGCGACCCTGACCTATGAGTTCGAGGCCATGGAGTTCCGCAAGGCGGCACAGGCGGCGCGCGCCCTGTGGGTTCTGGGCAACGAATACCTGCAGGAAGCCGCCCCCTGGACGGCGCTGAAGACGGATCGTGATCGCGCCGCCGTGGTGGTGCGCACCGGCCTGTCGCTGATCGCCCTGTTCGCCCGCGTCACTGCGCCCTTCATGCCGGAGGCGGCGGCCCGCATCGCCGCCACGGTGGGGGCGACCGACCTGTCCTGGCCGGACGTCGAGGGCGATCTGCTGAATCTGGTTCCCGCCGGCCGCCCGGTCGCCGCGGCCCAGGTTCTGTTCGCCAAGATCGAGGACGCCCAGGTCGCCGAATGGACCGAACGCTTCGGCGGCGCCGAGGGGTGACGGCCGGCGCGCACAGCCCGGCCCTGGCCGACCTGTCCGAGGAGCGGCGCGCGAGCGTGCGCGAGCGTCTCGCGGCGACCGGCCGGGCCCAGGTGCTCGACATCCTGTCGCCGGCCTCGGCCCAGGCCCTGCACGCGGCGGCCTGCGAGGCGGACTATAACGTCGTGACTCGACGCGGGACCGGCCATGTGGACCTGCCGAGCGCTTGGTTGGCCTCGCTTGAGCCCGCACAGAAGCAGGCCCTGGGCCAGGCGATCCAGTCGGCCGCGACGGACGGCTTCCAGTATCTGTACGACAACCATCCGGTCTTCGACCTGGTCCAGACTGGGCAGGCGGCGCCGATCTGGACAGACCTGCTGGCCTTCCTGAACGGCGAGGCGTTTCTGGGCCTGATGCGCGACCTGACGGGCGAACCGCGCATCGCCCTGGCCGACGCCCAACTGACCCGCTTCCGTTCCGGGCACTTCCTCACCGAGCATGATGATCACGTCGAGGGAAAGAACCGCTACTTCGCCTATGTGCTGAACCTGACCCCGGCCTGGCGGATCGACTGGGGCGGGCTTCTGGCCTTCCATAGCGCAGACGGCAATGTGGCCGAAGCCTTCACGCCGCGCTTCAACGCCCTGAACCTGCTGCGTGTCCCCATGCCTCACTCCGTCACCCAGGTCGCCCTGTCGGCCGGAGCGGAACGGATCTCGGTCACGGGCTGGCTGCGAGGCGGCTGAAGGCGGCGACCAGAAAAGAAGAAAGGCCCGGATCGCTCCGGGCCTTTTTTGTTGTCGGTCAGTGGGCGGCAGGCGGCGCTTCGGGCGGCGCGGCTCGCTGTTCGCGCGCGCCGGGCAGGGCGGCGGGGGTGGCCTGCTTGCTGCCCGCGCCGGCGTGTTTCATGTGCTTGGCCTCTTCCTCCGCGCCGATGTCGAGGAAGGCCGGGGCCGAAGCGTTGAACTGTTGCGTGTGGCCGGTGCGGACGATGACCGAGCGGCCGCCGTCCCAGATCATGTGCAGGGCCACATAGAGGACGATGGCCAGGCCGATGTAGGCGATCCAGCGATAGCGGTTCAGCAGCTTGGCGATGAAGCTGGCGGCCAGGCCCATCAGGGCGATGGACAGGATCAGGCCGAAGACCATGATCCACGGGTGGTCGTGGCTGGCGCCGGCGACGGCCAGGACGTTGTCCAGGCTCATGGTCAGGTCGGCGATCATGATCTGGATCAGGGCGGCGCCGAAGGTCTTGCGCTTCAGGCCCAGTTCCTCGGGCGAGGGACCGCCGCCGTGTTCGATGGCCATGGCCCGTTCTATCTCGGCCTCGGCCTCCGCCTGGTCATGGGTGGCCTGCTCGCGCAGTTCGCGCCACATCTTCCAGCATACCCAGAGCAGCAGGAAGCCGCCCGCCAGCAACAGGCCGACGATGGCCAGAAGCTGAACGGTGATCAGAGCCAGGCCGATGCGCATGACGACGGCGGCGGCCAGGCCGATCAGGATGGCCTTGCGGCGCTGTTCCTGGGGCAGGGCGGCGGCGGCCAGGCCCACGGCCACGGCGTTGTCGCCGGCCAGGACCAGGTCGATCATCAAGACCTTGCCGAGGGCGGTCGCCTGGCTGACGAGTTCGGGATTCGAGAGAAATTCCATCCCGGTTTCCTAAACCGGGCTACGGGCTGCGCCAAGTCGCCGCAGCCCGTGTTCGCGCGCGGGATCAGCCTCGCTGGGCGCGTGACGCCTCATACAGGGCGATGGCGGCGGCGTTGGAGACGTTCAGGCTTTCGAACCCGCCCGGCATGGGGATCTTGGCCATGACCTCGCAGTGTTCGGCGACCAGGCGGCGCACACCGTCGCCCTCGGATCCCATGACGATGACGGTCGGGCGGGCGTCCAGCGCCTCTTCCAGAGTCAGTTCCGCCTCGCCGTCCATGCCCACGGCGCGCCAGCCCAGATCGGCCAGCTTCTCCAGGGCGCGGCTCAGGTTGGTCACGCGGGCGCAAGGCAGGCGTTCGGTGGCGCCGACCGCCGCCTTGGCCAGGGCGCCGGCCAGGGCGGGCGAGTGCCGATCCTGCACCACGATGCCCCGCGCACCGAAGGCCAGGGCGGAACGGAAGACGGCGCCGACGTTCTGCGGATCGGTCAGTTGATCGAGCATGACGATGATTCCCTGGGCCGGCTCGGCCAGGTCCTCCAGGGCCACGCCCTGCAAGGGCTGAACCTTGAAGACCATGCCCTGGTGCACGGCGCCGGGCGGCAGCATCCGGGTCAGGGCCGTCGAATCGACCACTTCGATTCGGTGGCCGTTCGCCAGATTTTCCCGTTCGATTTCAGCGGCGCGGTCCTCCGTGACCATCAAACGGCCCGTTCCGCGGCGCGCCGGATTGGCCAGGGCGGCTAGGACAGGGTGGCGCCCCCAGATAAAATTATCCGCATCAGCCTTGTTTCGCGGGGGCTTGGAGGCGGAATCGCCCCCGGAACGGCTGATCGGCGCGGCCGACCGACCTTTCTCGGCCCGGCTTTCGCCGCGTTTGTGGAAAGATTGTTTTTTACCGGTTTTCCGGTCGTTGCGTTCTGGAAATGACGACACTATAAGACGGCCTCCGATTTGGGCCCCAGGGCTTCGGGTCAGGCGCTTCCTCTACTGCAGGCGTCGCCGGACACGAAGGCTTTCGCGACGAAAATGATCGAAAGATCGCTACGTTGCGTATCCAGACCGGTTTTGAAAACGCGCGCTGGGGGAATGTCCCGAGTGGCAAAGGGGGCGGACTGTAAATCCGCTGCGAAAGCTTCGAAGGTTCGAGTCCTTCTTCCCCCACCACGCGCGTTTCAAGATCGAGAGGACGGGAACTCCAGAAAGGAATCGGGTGCGGAAACGCCGACCTCTTAAACAGGGTCGGGGCAACGCATTCTTCGCGCGGGTATAGCACAATGGTAGTGCAGCAGCCTTCCAAGCTGAGGATGTCGGTTCGATCCCGTCTACCCGCTCCAGGTTTCTTGAACTGAGCAGAAGCGCCCCTCCGCTTTGGACCCGGGCCACAGGAGTTTGGCCATGGCCAAGGAAAAGTTCGAACGCACTAAGCCGCACTGCAACATCGGCACGATCGGTCACGTTGACCACGGCAAGACGACGCTGACGGCGGCGATCACGATCACGCTGGCGAAGTCGGGCGGCGCGACGGCGAAGAACTATGCGGACATCGACGCGGCGCCGGAAGAAAAGGCCCGCGGCATCACGATCAACACGGCGCACGTGGAATACGAGACGGCGAACCGTCACTACGCGCACGTGGACTGCCCCGGCCACGCCGACTACGTGAAGAACATGATCACGGGCGCGGCTCAGATGGACGGCGCGATCCTGGTGTGCTCGGCCGCTGACGGCCCGATGCCGCAGACGCGCGAGCACATCCTGCTGTCGCGTCAGGTCGGCGTTCCGGCGCTGGTGGTCTTCCTGAACAAGGTGGACATGGTCGACGACGAAGAGCTGCTCGAGCTGGTCGAGATGGAAGTTCGCGAACTGCTGTCGTCGTACCAGTTCCCGGGTGACGACATCCCGGTCGTCAAGGGTTCGGCCCTGGCCGCTGTCGAAGGCCGCGACGCCGCGATCGGCGAAGAAGCCATCCTGAAGCTGATGCAGGCCGTGGACGACTACATCCCGCAGCCGGAGCGTCCGATCGACCAGGCCTTCCTGATGCCGGTCGAAGACGTCTTCTCGATCTCGGGCCGCGGCACCGTGGTCACGGGTCGCGTCGAGCGCGGCATCGTCAAGGTCGGTGAAGAAGTCGAGATCGTCGGCATCCGTCCGGTCCAGAAGACGACCTGCACGGGCGTTGAAATGTTCCGCAAGCTGCTGGACCAGGGTCAGGCCGGCGACAACGTGGGCGTGCTGCTGCGCGGCACCAAGCGTGAAGACGTCGAGCGCGGCCAGGTGCTGTGCAAGCCGGGTTCGATCACGCCGCACACGAAGTTCGTGGCCGAAGCCTACATCCTGACGAAGGAAGAGGGCGGCCGTCACACGCCGTTCTTCACCAACTACCGTCCGCAGTTCTACTTCCGCACGACCGACGTGACGGGCATCGTGAAGCTGAAGGAAGGCGTTGAGATGATCATGCCCGGCGACAACGCCGAGCTGGACGTCGAGCTGATCACCCCGATCGCGATGGAAGAGAAGCTGCGCTTCGCCATCCGCGAAGGCGGCCGCACGGTCGGCGCCGGCGTGGTGTCCAAGATCGTCGAGTAATCGATCGATCCGGCCCTTAACGGCCGAACAGTAAGCGTAACAGAGCGGCCCTTGGAGCAATCCAGGGGCCGTTTTGCCGTCAGACCTTGGGCAGTGCGCAGGCGTGGCAGGCTAGTAGAGCCCCTGAAGCAGAGCGAAATGGCAGGTCAAGCGATCAGGCAGAGTGTAAAATCCGATTTCACATCCCCTTTGAATTCGGGCGTCCAGGTTTGATCTGGATTAAAATGTCTATTTTTATAATGGGATAACGGCGACTCCTTCCCCCACGTTAAGAATGTAGTGGTGAAGCTTGACGCATGAAATGGTCCGGACAAGGAAGGCTCGGATCATGGGCGATATTGACTGGCCGCGCAGGGCAGGGCTCTCGGCGACCCTGGACGAGGCGGCGATCGTGGCGATTACCGATCGGGCCGGGCGAATTCTCTACTGCAACCAGAAGTTCGTGGACGTCAGCGGCTATCAGCGGGCGGAGCTGATCGGCCAGACCCATCGCCTGGTGAACTCCGGCGCCCACCCCCGCGACTTCTTCCGGACCCTGTACCGCACCATAGCGCGGGGCGAGGTCTGGCGTGGAACCATCGAGAACCGCAACAAGAACGGCCGGCTCTATTGGGTGGACACGACCATCGTGCCCAATCTGGACGAGGACGGGCGGCCCGAAACCTACACCGCCATCCGCTTTGAGGTGTCGGACCACATCCGCGCCCTCCAGGCCCTGGAGATCGCGCAGGAGGAGGCGCGACAGGCGGCCCAGGTGCGCGATCGTTTCTTCGCCAACGTCAGTCATGAGGTGCGCACGCCCCTGAACGCCGTCCTGGGTCTGGCCTCGGCCCTGGCGCATACGGAACTGACCGAGCGGCAAGGCCACATGCTGTCCTTGATCACGGGCGCGGGCGACGCTCTGCGGCGCGTGCTGGACGACATGCTGGACCTGTCCAAGATGCGGGCTGGCCAGTTCCGCCTGTCCCCCGCGTCCTTCGACCTGCGCGCCGACCTGGCCGCCGTGGTCGAGATGCGGTCCGCCGTGGCGGAGGAGAAGGGGCTGGACCTCTCGGTCGTCTTCACCGACGCGGCCGCCGGCCGGGTGCTGGGCGACGGCGTCCGCATTGCGCAGATCGTCTCCAACCTGGTCTCCAATGCGCTGAAATTCACCTCGACCGGCGGGGTGGAGGTGCGCGTGGACTTGACCGAGGACGGCGGCGATCGTCTGCGCATCGAGGTCGAGGACTCAGGCATCGGCTTCGACGCCGAAACCGGCGCGCGCCTGTTCCGTCCCTTCGTCCAGGCCGACGACGCCATCTCGCGCGAATACGGCGGAACGGGCCTGGGTCTGTCCATCTGTCGTTCCCTGACCGAACTGATGGGCGGGGAGATCACGGTCCGCTCCGAGCCGGGCGCGGGCAGCGTCTTCACCGTCGTCCTGCCGATCGAGCGCCTGAGCGCGGAGCTGTCGCCGGCCCTGGACGACGCCGCCGCCGAAGCGCAGCGCGCCATGCGCATCCTGGTGGTCGAGGACAATCTGGCCAATCAGATGGTGGTGCGCTGTTTGCTGGAGCCCCTGGGTTTCCAGATCGACACCGCCGACGACGGACGCGAAGGCGTGGAGTGCTTCCGCGACGGCGGCTACGACATGATCCTGATGGACATGCAGATGCCGGTGATGGACGGTCTGGAGGCCATAGCCGGCATCCGCGAGGAGGAGGCGAGGGACGGCAGGGCGCGCACCCCCATCGTCATGCTGACCGCCAATACGGCCGAGGCGCACAAGGAACGGGCCATGCGCGCGGGCGCCGACGCCCTGACCGCCAAGCCGGTCACGCTGGAACTTCTGCTGGACGGCTTGAGCCGGGGAATGGCCGCCGCCGCCGAGGCGAACGAGACCGCCGCCGTCGCCGCCTGACGATTCCTCTTGCGGAACCCGGTGTTCGGAAGGACGTTGCCGAGGGTTGTTAACCATTTGGCAAGCCTGATGCTGCGCGCGATCCGGACGGGACTTTTCATCGGCCTGGTCATAGGCATGACCGCCTGCGCCACGGCGCCGGCCAGGGAAGGGCGGTCCGATTCCGGACTATACGGCTCCATCGGCGTGGGACGAACGCACTGAAGGCCCGCTTCATTCCGCAACAATCACTGGCGCGGAGCGGCGTTCAGCCTTAGTGTGCGGGAGCGGACGCCGGTAGTCGCGCCGCGCCGCGGGTAAATCCCCCCTCCGATGTTGACCATCGCTATCGCCGTCGTGCTGCTGCTTGTAGTGCTGAACGGCTTGTTCGCCATGACCGAGCTTGCGGTCGTCTCCTCGCGCAAGTCCAAGCTGCAGAGCCGCGCCGAGCGCGGAGACCGCGGGGCGCGCGCCGCCCTGAAGTTGTCGGAAGAGCCGACCCAGTTCCTGTCGGCGGTCCAGGTTGGCATCACCCTGATCGGGATTCTGGCGGGCGCCTATGGTCAGGCGACCATCGCGGGCGAGCTGGACCGGATTCTTGAGGCGAGCTTCCCCGTCCTGGCGCCCTATTCGCAATTCGCCTCGACGGCCCTGGTGGTCGTGCTGATCACCTATGTTTCGCTGATCGTCGGCGAACTGGTGCCCAAGCGGCTGGCCCTGATCTTCCCCGAGACCATCGCCTCCAAGATGGCGGCGCCGATCTCGACCATGGCCCTGGTGATGAAGCCCTTCGTCATGCTGCTGACGGCTTCGACCTCGGGCATTCTGAAGGTTCTGGGCGTCAAGGACCGCGACGGTTCGGACGTCACCCAGGAAGAGGTCGAAAGCATCCTGGCCGAGGGCGCCTCGGCGGGCCTGATCGAGCCGGAAGAGCAGGAGATGATCGAGGAGATCCTGCGTCTGGGCGACCGCGCCGTGCGCGTGGCCATGACGCCGCGTCACGAGGTCTTCTGGATCGCCCTGGACGACCCCGAGGAGGTGCGCCGTGAGGAAATCCGCACCTGCCCCTATTCGCGGATCGTGGTCGCCCGAGAGAACGACGTCGATAATCCCCTGGGCGTGGTCCACAAGAAGGACCTGCTGGACGCCCTGCTGACCGACGGCGTCTACGACATCGAGAAGTTGGTGGCCGAGCCCGCCTTCATCCCGCAATCGACCTCGGTGCTGAAGGCGCTGGAGATCCTCAAGGGCTCCAAGGTCCATATGGCCTTCGTCGTCGACGAATACGGCGCCTTCGAAGGCGTGGTCACGGCCACCGATCTGTTGGAAATGATCGCCGGAGACTTCAACGAGAGCCACGACGAGCAGGACCTGTCGATCCGCAAGCGCGAGGACGGGTCCTGGGCCGTGGACGGCCAGGCGGATCTGGACGAGCTGGGCGACGAACTGGGCGAGGACTTCGGCGAGCACGAGAGCTTCCACACCGTCGCCGGCCTGGTCCTGCACCACCTGTCGCGTCTGCCCCAGGAAGGTGAAATCCTGCAACTGGGCCGGTTCGAGGTCGAGGTCATCGACATGGACGACCGCCGCATCGACAAGTTGCTGTTCAAGCCCATCATTCCTGGACAGGAAGAGCGCCGGACCGACGTCGACTGAGGCGCCGCATCGGGCCGGCTCGGACCGGTCAGTTCTTGTCGACCGGACGGCTCAGGGTGACGCGATAGGGGTGCATGACCCCGTCCGCGTCGGCGACCGAGACATACTCGCCGGGCGTGAAGGCCTCGTCCTCCAGCCGGAAGCCCGTAGCGTCGTCCGCCTCGCCGGGAAAGTCGAACATCCAGCCTCTCTCGGCGTCACGGACCAGCCTGCCGACGGCCAGGGTCTCGTTGCGGATGAAGCGGCGCACGCGGGTCTGGTCCGGCTCGGACTCGGCGGCGGCCGCGTCCAACCGGTGCGCGGCGTCCAGGGGCAGGACCAGGTCATAGCCGACGGCGTCGTCGCCGTTGGGACTGCCGGGCTCGCGCGCCAGCTCCAGGCGGATATGGCGGCGGCTCACTTGCGGCCCTCGCCCATGTTGCTCCAGACCGACACGAAGCCCAGCACGCCCATCAGGACGAGAAAGGCCGAGGCGAGGGCGGCGACGAAGGGAACGGCTTCAGCAGGCATGGGAATTCTCCTTTGATCCCAGCAAAGCCGGTTCGCGGGAGGGCCGCCTTGATGAAGATCAAAGCCCCGCCTTGAATCGAGGTCAGGCGGCCTGTTTCCGGTCGTCGAGGGACAGGCGCACGGCGCCGTTCGCAGCCAGGCCTTCGACCTTCAGTCGTTGATCGCACAGGTCCAGGGGGGCGGGGCGGTGGCTGATCAGGATCAGACCCTGCCCGGTGCGTTCCAGCCGCTGCGTAAGCCGCTCCAGAACCCGGGCCTCGGTCGCGGGGTCCAGGCCTTCGGTCGGTTCGTCCAGAATCAGCCAGGGCGCGGTGCGCAGATAGGCGCGGGCCAGGCCCAGACGTCGCCGTTCCCCGCCCGACAGGCGGGTGCCGTTCTCGCCCAGGGGCGCGTTCAGGCCCAGGGGCGCCGCGCGAACCCGTTCCGCCAGGTCGGCGTCCTCCAGGGCAGCCCACAGGGCGGCCTCGTCCGCATCAGGCCGGGCCAGCAGCAGGTTCTCGCGCACTGTCCCAGCCAGCAGCACCGCCTGCTGCGGCGCATAGGCGAACAGGGCGCGGGCGGCGTCGGGCGACGCTTCGGTCGCGTCGGCCTCGCCCAGAATGACTTCGCCGGCCACGGGCGCGCGAAGCCGCATCATCCGCTCGACCAGCGTGGTCTTGCCCGACCCCGACGGTCCGACCACGGCCAGCCGTTGCGGCGGGGCCAGAGCCAGGTCGGCGGCGGTCAGGACGATCTCCGGTCCGGATGGAACCGCATCGGGCGTCTCGCCGGGCTCCAGCAGGTCGCCCAGGCGTCCGACCGCCGCCTCGACCGCGCCGTTCTGGCGGAAGGCGGTCAGCAGGGCGCCGGCGCTTTCCACCGTGGTCACGGCGGCCAGGATCGCCAGGGCGACGAAGGGCGGCGGCGTCGAACCGGCTGTCGCCAAGACGCCGGCGACCGCCAGGGCCATGGCGACGGTCTGGGTCAGCATGATCCAGCCGCCCGCCGCCGTCAGCCGCTCGGTCGCCCGTTCCAGCGTCGCCCCTTGCTCGGCCAGGCGGTCGATCGCCCAACCGCGCACGCCATAGGCCTGAAGCTCGGGCGCCGCGGCGGCCAGGGCGGCGAAACGGGTCTTGAAGTCGCCCGAGGCGGCCTGGACCGCGCGTCCCGCCGATTCGGCCAGGCGACGGCCGACCAGGGCGGCGGCGATCATGCCCAGCCCGGCGGCCAGGGCGATGACCAGGGCAGGCTTCCAGCCGGCCAGGACCGCCATGCCCATGCCTGCGGCCAGGCCGGCCCCGACGCCCCAGGGGGCCGACAGGCGGACGAAGCGGTTCTGCACCGCATCGACGTCCTGCATCATCCGGGCGGAGGCCTCGCCCCCCGCCAGGGACAGGGCGCGCTCGACCGGTCCGCGCGCCACGCCCTCGAACAGGCGGGGCCGCATGGCGGCCAGGGCGTTCAGGGCCGCGTCGTGGCCGGTCACGCGTTCGCCGTATCGCGACCCGGTGCGGATGATGGCCAGGAAGCGGATCAGGGCGCTTGGCATCATGTAGTTGAAGCTGTGCGCCGCGGCCGATCCGGCCGCGCCCGCCAGGGCCGAGGCCGTGATGAACCAGCCTGATATTCCCAGCAGCAGGACTGCGGCGGCCGACACCAGGGCGGCGGTCACGGCGGCGGCCAGCAACAGGCCCGCCTGGCGCTTCTCCTGCGTGCGGATCAGGCCCTTCAGGCGGGCGACGCCCTCGGTCGGATGCGCCCTCACAGCCGCACCACGACGTCGGCCATGGCGGCGACGGCCTCGGAATGGGTGGCGATCAGGGTGGTGCGGCCCTGGGCCGCGGCGCGGATGACGGGCAGAAGGGCGGCTTCGGCCTCCGCGTCCAGGTTGGCGGTCGGCTCGTCCAGCAGCAGCAGGGGGGCGGGCTTCAGGAAGGCGCGCGCCAAGCCCAGGCGGCGGCGTTCCCCGCCCGACAGGCCGCCGCCGCGCTCGTCGATGGGGCGGTCCAGATCGACGGCCAAGTCGCTGGGCAGACCGGCGCAGGCTGCGGCTTCCATGATGCGGGCCATGGGGGCGCCGCGCCAGGCCAGGGCGATGTTGTCGGCCAGGCTGCCGGGCACGACCACGGGCGCCTGTCCGGCCCAGCCGATCCAGTGGGTCAGGTCAGGGCGTTGCGACAGCCGGGCCTCTCCAACCTCGACCTCGCCCTCGCTCAGCGGGGCCAGGCCGAGGAAGAGGTGGAGCAGGCTGCTCTTGCCCGATCCGCTGGGCCCGACCAGGGCGACGATGGCGCCGGGCGCGATCTCCAGGTCGAAGTCCTTCAGGACCGGCGCGCCGGGCTCATAGGCGACGGAGACCCCGCGAAAGGCGACGGCGGGCGCGGCGGCGGGCGCCGGCGGGCGGCTGGGTCGCGCCTCGGGCGCCTCGATCAGGCGGCGCAGGGCAGGGACGGCCGACTCCGCGGCCTGGCGATCATGATAGGCTGCCGACAGCCGCCGCATGGGGGCGTAGACCTCGGGCGCGAGGGCCAGCAGGAAGAAGGCCTGGGTCAGGCTCAGTTCGTCCGGCGCCGGGAAGGGCAGGAGCTTCAGAAGGTTGAACCCGCAGTAGACCGCCACCAGTGCGACGGCCAGGGCGGAAAAGAACTCCAGCACCGCCGAGGACAGGAAGGCGACTTTCAGCACTCGCCCCGTGCGCCGCGCCAGGTTGTCGGAGGCGTGGGCGATCACCGCCGTCTGCCGGGCCTCGGCCTGGAAGGCCAGGACGGCGGGCAGGGCGCGCACCCGGTCCAGGAACAGGCCCGACAGGCGCTCCATGGCCTGGAACTGACGCCGGCTCTCGGCGCCGGCCGCCATGCCGGTCAGGGCCATGCCCAGGACGAAGGGCAGCAGGGTGAAGATTAGGATGCCCGCCGTGAACGGACTGACCACGGCCGCAGCCGCGATCAGCAGCAGGGGAGAGACGCCCGCCGCCAGCCGCGCGGGCAGGAAGCGCGAGACATGGCCGTCCAGGGCCTCCACGCCCTCATGGGTCGCGGTCATGGCCTCGGCGTCGGACAGGCGGCCGTTCAGGGCGCCGTTCAGGGCCTGTCGCCGGATGTCGCCCTTGACCGCCCGCGCCGCCCGCGCGCCCACGACGACGGCGCACTGGGTCAGCAGGCCGCGCGCGATCAGGGCCGCGACCGCCAGGGCCGCGCCGGGAACGGCGGCCTCCATCCCGCGCGGCAGGGCGCCGACCGCCAGGGCCAGCCCCGCCGCGAAACCCACGGCCGGGATCACGTCCGCGATCACCAGGCCGGCGGCCAGGGTC
Organism: Brevundimonas faecalis; assembly: GCF_040549405.1. Taxonomy (NCBI): domain Bacteria; kingdom Pseudomonadati; phylum Pseudomonadota; class Alphaproteobacteria; order Caulobacterales; family Caulobacteraceae; genus Brevundimonas; species Brevundimonas faecalis. The sequence continues at coordinate 961,392 of NZ_JBEPTF010000001.1, forward strand.
ATGACGCGCTTGCGCGGCGCCAGTGCGGCCTTCAGCCAGGCGGCCGGGGCGACGTCTGCTTCGATCGGCTGGGCCGTCATCCTGTCTCCTGCTCCTCGCGCGACCAGACATGGATCGCCGCGAAGGCGCATTGGGCGAATCGTCCTTGTGACGAAACAGCCTTGGGCGAAACGCCGTCTAGCCGGAATTCGGCGCCGGGCCTTTGATCAGGATCAAGGCGTCTCGAAAAGCCGCGTCTTAAGGTATAGTAGAACGCCGGTCGATGAGGGCCGGCTGTCAGGAGCCATAACCCATGATCGACCTGGCGGTCGTAGACCTCTCCCGCCTTCAGTTCGCACTGACGGCGCTTTACCACTTTCTGTTCGTGCCCCTCACCCTGGGCCTCTCCTTCATGCTGGTCATCATGGAGAGCATCTATGTGATGACCCGTCGGCCTATCTGGCGGACCATCACCCGGTTCTGGGGGACGATCTTCGGCATCAACTTCGTGCTGGGCGTGGCCACCGGCCTGACCATGGAATTCCAGTTCGGCATGAACTGGTCCTACTACTCCCACTACGTCGGCGACATCTTCGGGGCGCCCCTGGCCATCGAGGGCCTGATGGCCTTCTTCATGGAGGCGACCTTCGTCGGCCTGATGTTCTTCGGCTGGGACAAGCTGAAGCCGCACGCCCACCTGTTCGTCACCTTCATGGTCGCCCTGGGCACCAACCTGTCGGCCCTGTGGATCCTGGTCGCCAACGGCTGGATGCAGAACCCGGTCGGCGCGGCCTTCAACCCAGACACCATGCGCATGGAGATCACCGACTTCATGGCGGTGATCTTCAACCCGGTGGCCCAGGCCAAGTTCGTGCACACCGTCTCGGCCGGGTACGTCTGCGCCGCCGTGGTCGTTCTGGGCGTCTCGGCCTTCTATCTGCTGAAGGGCAAGCACAAGGGGTTCGCCAAGCGCTCGATGACGGTTGCGGCCGCCTTCGGCCTGATGTCGTCGCTGTCGGTCGTCGTCCTAGGCGATGAGTCGGGCTATGCCCTGACCGACAACCAGAAGATGAAGCTTGCCGCCCTGGAGGCCATGTGGCGCACCGAGCCGGCGCCCGCCGGCCTGACCGCCTTCGGCCTGCCCAGCCTGGAAGACCGCCACACCCATTTCGAGGTCAAGATCCCCTATGTCCTGGGCCTGATCTCGACCCGCAGCATCGACAAGCCGGTAATCGGCATCCTGGAACTGGTCGCCGTCGCCGAGGACCGCATCGAACGCGGCGTCGTCGCCTATGACGCCCTGGAGAAGGTCAAGGCCGACCACACCGACATGGCCGCTCGCGCCCAGTTCGAGACCGTGCGCAACGACCTGGGCTACGGCCTGCTGCTGAAGCGCTATGTCGAGGACCCGCGTCTGGCGACCCCGGACCAGATCAAGCAGGCCGCCTGGGACACGGTGCCCAACGTGCCGCTGATGTTCTGGGTCTTCCGCATCATGGCCGGGATCGGCTTCCTGATGATCGGCCTGTTCGGTCTGGCCTTCGTCCTGTGCACCCTGCGCAAGCATGAGACCAGGTGGTTCCTGCGCCTGGCCGTCCTGGCCATTCCCCTGCCGTGGATCGCCATCGAATCCGGCTGGCTGCTGGCCGAGGTGGGTCGTCAGCCCTGGGCCGTGGAGGGCGTCCTGCCGACCTTCCTCGGCGCCTCGAGCCTCAGCGTGCCGCAACTGTGGACCACGATCGTCTGCTTCACCCTGCTCTACGGCGCCCTGGCCGTGGTCGAGGTCGGCCTGATCCTGCGCACCATCAAGAAGGGGCCGTTCGCCGAACAGGAAGCCCGCGAAGCCGACGCCAGCACGGAAGGCGAACCGGCGGTCGCCTGACCCCGGTCGTTGAAGGAAATAGAGAGATGGAACTTCCCCTCGACTACACCACCCTCCGCCTGATCTGGTGGGGACTGCTGGGCGTGTTGCTGATCGGCTTCGCCCTGACGGACGGCTTCGACATGGGCGTCGGCGCCCTGCTGCCCTTCGTCGCCAAGACGGACGAGGAGCGCCGCATGGTGATCAACACCGTGGGCGCCACCTGGGAAGGCAACCAGGTCTGGTTCATCGTCGGCGGCGCGGCGATCTTCGCCGCCTGGCCCCAGGTCTACGCCGTCAGCTTCTCGGGCTTCTACCTGGCCATGTTCCTGGTCCTGTCCGCGCTGATCCTGCGGCCCGTGTCGTTCAAGTATCGCTCCAAGCGGCCCGAGGCGCGCTGGCGCTCCATGTGGGACTGGGGTCTGTTCATCGGCAGCTTCGTTCCGGCGCTGGTCTTCGGCGTCGCCGTCGGCAACGTCCTGATGGGCGCGCCCTTCCGCCTGACCAGCGACCTGCGCAGCTTCTATGAAGGCAGCCTGCTGGGCCTGTTCACGCCCTTCACCCTGCTGTGCGGTCTGCTGTCCGTGGCCATGCTGGTGCTGCACGGCGCCGCCTGGTTGTCGATCAAGGGCGAAGAAGGGCCGGTGCTGAAGCGCGCCCGCGCCATCGGCGCCGTCGCCGGCGCGGCCAGCCTGGTCCTGTTCGCTGTCGGCGGCGCCATGGTCGCCTTCGGCGATATGGGTTTCCGCATCACCGGCGTGGTGGACACGGCCGGCGTCTCCAATCCGTTGCGCACGGCGGTCGAGGCGGCGCCCGGCGCATGGCTGGACAACTACGGCCGCTATCCCTGGATGATCATCGCCCCTGTTCTGGGCTTCCTGGGCGCGGCGGCCGGCCTGATCGGCATGTGGCGCAAGTCGGCGGCCCTGGCCTTCGGCGGCTCCTCGGCCTCGGCGGCGGGGATCATTTCGACGGTCGGCCTGTCGATGTTCCCCTTCATTCTGCCCAGTTCGATCGACGCCCAATCCAGCCTGACGGCGTGGAACGCATCGTCCAGCCACACGACCCTGTTCATCATGCTGATCGTGGTCGCGGTCTTCCTGCCCTTCGTCCTGCTCTACACCTCCTGGGTCTACAAGGTGCTGTGGGGCCGCTCGACGACCGAGGCGTTGAAGACCAACCCCGACCTCTACTGATCCCGCGAAAGGAGATCATCCCATGTGGTATTTCACCTGGATCCTGGGCCTCGGCCTGGCCGTGGCCTTCGGCGTCCTGAACGGTCTCTGGCACGAGTTCCATCTGTATGACGAAGGCGATGAGGGCCGGTCGGAACCCTGAGCCTTCCACCGACGATGCTCAGCCTCCCTGACCTGGGTCGGGGAGGCTTTTTCGTGCGCCTTTTTCACGGGGTTGCGATGGATCAAGGCGCGGCGGGGCAGGGCGTGGCCTGATGTCTTCGACATCGAAGCCGGACCCTCCCTCGATCCGGCGATTGTCGGGGATAGACCTTATGAAAACCGCCGCCGCACTCCTGGCCGCCGCCGGAGCCCTGACCCTGGCGGGCGCCGCCCATGCCCAGACGGCCGCGCCCGAGCCGGTGGGCAAGGGCTCCCTGATCGTCACCGCCCGCATGACCGGCGTCTTGCCTCAGGCCGACGACGCCATCGTCACGGCCGCAGGGGCCGACAGCGGCCTGAAGGTCGACGTCGGCGACGACTGGATGCCGACCCTGGGCTTCACCTATTTCGTCGCCGATCACTGGGCGGTCGAGGCCATCCTGGGGGCGACCCGACACGAGGTTCGCGCCAAGGGCGTCGGAACGGACGTCGCGGTGCACGAGACCTGGGTCCTGCCGCCGGTGGTGACGCTGCAGTATCGGCCGACGCCGAATGCGGTAGTCAGCCCTTATTTGGGCGCCGGGGTCAGCTACATGGCCTTCTTCGACGGCAAGGACAGAAACGGCTTCGAGGTCGACCTGGACAACGGGTTCGGCGTGGCGCTTCAGGCCGGGGCCGACTGGAACCTGTCGGGTCCCTGGACCCTGAACCTGGACGCCAAGAAGGTGTGGTTCGACACGGACGCCAGCATCAACGACGGCGCGCTGAAGAGCAGCGTCAGCCTTGACCCCTGGGTCGTGTCGGTGGGCGTCGGCCGGAAGTTCTGAGGTTCGGAACGGTCCGGTCGATGCGGGCGGGGGTGCGGGACGTCAGCCCGTACCCCTTTCGCCCCTTTCGGCGCGAATCTTTCAGGCGGCGCCGTCGCCCAGGGCCTTCAGCGCTTCGGGATCGGGCAGGGCGACCTCGTTGTCGGGCAGCAACCGGATCAGGCCCGAGGTCTTGAACTGGGTGAAGACCCGGCTGACCGTCTCTATGGTCAGGCCCAGGTAGTCGGCGATGTCCAGCCGCGTCATCGGCAGGTGGACCCGGCCTTCAGCGCCGCCCAACTGCACCTGTCGCGCCGACAGGCGGGTCAGGAAGCTGGCGATCCGCTCTCGCGCCGTCTTGCGGCCCAAGAGGACGATCTGTTCCTGCGCCGCCATCAGCTCGTCGCCCGCCATGGCCACCAGGCGGTGCTCCAGAGCGGGCAGGGCGTCCAGAAGGCGGTCGAAGTCGCCGCGTCTGAAGCGGCAGGCGCTCAGGGGCGTCAAGGCCTCGGCCGTGAAGCTGGAGGTTCCGCGTCCGCCCAGGCCCAGGAAGTCGCCCTGGAACAGGAAGCCGGTGATCTGGCGCCGGCCGTCCGGCAGCAGGCGGTACAGCTTCACCGCCCCCTCGACGACGTTGAAGACATAGGGGTTGGGGTCGCCCTCATGGAACAGGGCCTGACCTGGCTGGGCCGTCACCGTTTCGCTGGCGCAGGCCATGTTCTGGAGTTCATGCCCCTTCAGGTCCGCGCAGACGCCCAGAGGCCGGGCGCCGCAGGTCGCGCAGGGATGCACGTCCTCGAGACGGACGTCTGGGGCTTCGGCCAGGGCGGCGTTTCGGGCGGTCATGATCGACTCCGGCATTCCGCCTCAGCCTAGCGGAACGGGATTCGCTTTCGAAGTGGGCAGGCTGTCCCAGCCTTCGACTCTAGTCCTCGGCGTAGCGCAGCCTGGCGCCCAGCCGATGGGCCAGGGCGGTCAGTTCCACTGCCAGGCTTTGCCGGACCAGGGGGCGAACCCCCATCTCGCGCACCACGAAGGGACCGGCCCACAGTGTTTCGCCGAACTCCAGATCCGGCTGCCGCCACCAACTGACGAAGCCCAGGACGCCGCCGCGCAGGCTCCGAGCGCTGAGGATGCCGCGGCTGTCGGGGGCCGCGCGCCAGTCGCGCAGGAAGGTCCGCCATTGATCGGCGCCCAGATCGGGTCGCCACATCCGGGCCAGGGCGAACTCGGCCGGCGCCTCGGCCTCGGTCAGGGGAACGACATCCAGGCGCGGGGCGTCTGGCCAATGAACGTCCTGGGTGAGGCGGGACTGGGTCATGCGGCCATTTCGCGCGCTTGAAGCCCAACCGCCTTGATCTGTGTCAAGGTGAACCCGGCGAGGTCGCCGCAGGTTCACCGCATAAGGAGTTCACGTCATGAGCGCAGAACAAGCATCCGGCGTCATCCCCATCCACGGCGCGGCGGTGGCCGCCGTGCTGAAGCTGCTGGCGTCGCAGAACCTGATGACCCTGGCGACCAATCGGGCGGACGGGCGGCCCCAGGCCAGCACCCTGGGCTATCTGAACGATGGACTGAACCTCTACTTCGTCACCGCCCGCGACAGCGAGAAGCTGCGCAACATCACCGCCGATCCCCGCGTCGGCGTCGCCGTCCGCGGCGTGGGCGCGGAAGGGGAGGCGGTCGGCCTGTCCATCGACGGCCGGGCGGAAGAAGTGACCGACGGTGACGAGGTCCGACGCCTGAACGACCGGATCGTCGCCCGCTCGCCGGACATCACCCCCTGGGCGCCGGGCGCGGACGCCGTGGCGGTGGTCAAGGTGATTCCCGAGACGGTGGAGGCCGTCGCCGTCATCGCCGGCCGCAGCCGCGCCCAGACCTTCTCGATCGGCGATCCCGAACGCGAGGTGCAAGGCGTCAGCTACGAGCCCAGCGCCGTGGCGCGGCTGTTCTGAACAAACCTGCGCATCTGTCGGCGCTTATCGCGAAACGCCCCTTGAAATGCGATCGACCGTCAGGCATATGCGCCCCTCTGGCGAGGTTAGCGCCGTCGAGCTTGCTCACGGCGCATTGATCCTTGTCCGGGACACTAGGAGTGTAGCTCAGCTGGTAGAGCATCGGTCTCCAAAACCGAGGGTCGTGGGTTCGAGTCCCTCCGCTCCTGCCATTCCCCCTGTCGCAGTCGCTTGGGAGTTCCCATGTGAGGCGACAGGTTCCAGAGGTTGAAGAGACGTCATATGGCCAAGGCGAAGACCCCAGGCGGTCGCCGCACCGTGGGAAACCAGACCGCAGCCGCCGCGCAAGGCGCAGCCACGGTCGCTGTCGATGCGCCCTCGCCCAAGAAGAAGACGTCGCCTGCCCAGTTCTTCAGCCAGGTCCGCGCTGAAGCCCGCAAGATCGTCTGGCCCAGCCGCAAGGAGACCTGGATCACCTCGGTGATGGTCTTCATCATGGTGCTGATCGCCTCGATTTTCTTCTGGATCGTCGATACGGGGCTGGGCTTCGCGTCCCGCTTCATTCTCGGCCTCGGCCAGTAAAGGAGACGCGCACATGAGCGATGCAGCGCCCAAGCCGGCGGCCAATCCCCGCCACAAGTGGTATATCGTCAACGCCTACTCGAACTTCGAAAAGAAGGTCGCGGAACAACTGCGCGAGCAGGCGAAGCAGCAAGGCCTGGAAGACGCCTTCTCCGAAATCCTGGTTCCGACCGAGGAAGTCGTCGAGATCCGTCGCGGCCGCAAGGTGAACTCGGAACGCAAATTCTTCCCCGGCTACGTGCTGGTGAAGATGGAGATGACCGACAACGCCTATCACCTGGTCAAGAACACGCCGAAGGTCACGGGCTTCCTGGGCGCCGCGGGCGGCACCAAGCCCCTGCCGGTCTCGGAACGTGAGGTCCAGAACATCATCGGTCAGGTGGAAGAGGGCGTGGAACGTCCGAAGCCCACCATCCGCTTCGACATCGGCGAGACCGTCAAGGTCATCGACGGTCCCTTCGCCAGCTTCGACGGCCAGGTCGAAAGCGTCGACGAGGAAAACGCCCGCCTGCGCGTGGCCGTCTCCATCTTCGGCCGCCCGACCCCGGTGGACCTGGAATACAATCAGGTGGAGAAGGTCGGCGCCTGATCGGCTCCTCCATCCAAGCCTTTGCAGCGGCGGCCTTCGGGCCGCCGTTTTGCGTTTCGGGCGTGCTGTGCGGCTGTCCATTTGCCTTCATGGCCCTGTCCTGCTACACGCGCGCCTTCGCTGAACGGCCTTCGAGTCGTCCGGCGGCAAATCCGTGGGAGGCAGCCATGCCAGACCACGGCTCACCGGCCTGCCGCATCGTCGTCGGGTCATTCATAGGAGAGACCAATGGCCAAGAAGATTCTCGGCTATATCAAGCTGCAAGTGGCGGCCGGTTCGGCCACCCCTTCGCCCCCGATCGGCCCGGCTCTGGGTCAGCGCGGCGTCAACATTATGGGCTTCTGCAAGGAGTTCAACGCGCGCACCGAGAAGGTCGCCAAGGGCACCCCGCTGCCGACCGTCATCACGGTCTATCAGGACAAGTCCTTCACCTTCATCACCAAGACCCCGCCGGCCACCTTCTACCTGAAGCAGGCCGCCGGCATTAAGTCGGGCGCCAAGCTGGTCGGCCGCGAGATCGCCGGCAAGGTCACGCAGGCGCAAGTCCGCGAGATCGCTGAAGCGAAGATGAAAGACCTGAACGCCAACGACATCGACGCTGCCATGCGCATCATCGAAGGCTCGGCCCGCGCGATCGGCATCCAAGTGGTGGAGGGCTAATCCATGGCTAAGCAAACCAAGGCTCAAAAAGCCCGCACCGGCGTCACCCAGGAACTGCTGTCGTTCTCGGACGCCATCAAGCTGGTCAAGGACAACGCCAAGGCCAAGTTCGACGAGTCGATGGAAATCGCCGTCAACCTGGGCGTCGACCCGCGTCACGCCGACCAGCAGGTCCGCGGCGTGGTCAACCTGCCGTCGGGCACCGGCCGCGACGTCAAGGTCGCCGTCTTCGCCAAGGACGCCAAGGCTGACGAAGCCCGCGCCGCCGGCGCTGAATACGTCGGCGCCGAGGATCTGTACGAGCAGATCAACGGCGGCCTGATGGACTTCGACCGCGTCATCGCCTCGCCCGACATGATGGCCCTGGTCGGCCGTCTGGGTAAGGTGCTGGGTCCGCGCGGCCTGATGCCGAACCCCAAGGTCGGCACCGTGACCCCGAACGTCGCCCAGGCCGTCAAGGACGCCAAGGGCGGCGCCGTCGAGTTCCGCGTCGAGAAGGCCGGTATCGCTCACGGCGGCATCGGCAAGGTCTCCTTCACGCAGGAAGCCCTGGAAGCCAACGTCAAGGCGTACGTGGACGCCCTGAACAAGGCCAAGCCCTCGGGCGCCAAGGGCACCTATGTGAAGCGCATCACCCTGTCGTCGACCATGGGCCCGGGCTTCAAGGTCGACCCGGCCTCGCTGGGCGCCTGATAGGCTGACGGCCTAAGCAGCCGTCAGGCGGTAGGCCAAGAAAAATGAAGGCCCCGGAGAGCGATCTCCGGGGCCTTTGTCTTAGTCGGCCTTGTCGCCGTCGAACATGGTGTTGCCGTTGGCCGTGGTCCGGGGCACGGCCTGGATGACGTCGAAATGCTCGACGATCTTGCCGTTTTCCAGGCGGAAGATATCCACGATGGCGCGGCCCGGATCGTCGGGCGTCTCCTGGGAATGGACGTGCAGAGCCACCAGGTCGCCGTCCGCGATCACCCGATGGATGGTCGCGCGGGACTGGGGGTGGTCTTTGAAGAAGCCTTCGAAATAGCCGTAGAAGGCGGCGGCCCCGTTCGGTACGGCCGGATTATGCTGGATATACCGGTCCCCGATGTAGAGGCGCGCGGCCTGGGTCGGCTGATGACGGTTGAAGGCCATGTCGTAGAAGTCGGCGACGATCCGCGCGTTGGCGGCTTCGGTCGGGCTCTGGTCCGTCTGGGCGGCGGCCGGGGTGGACAGGGCTGTCAGGCCAAGCGCGGTCGCGGCGATCAGAAGAGTCTTCATCGGGCGTCCTCTCTCAGTAGCCGACGGTGAAGCGTCGGCGGGCGTGCCGGGGCGTCTCGATCTCATCGACCATGGCGACGGCGTAGTCGGGGAAGGAGATGCGGCTGTTCCCCTTTGCATCGACCAGCAGGGCGTCCTCGCCCAGGCGGAAAGCGCCGGTCCTCTGGTCGCCGTCGAACAGGGCCGAGGGGGAGAGGAAGGTCCAGTCCAGATCCTTCTCCCTGCGCAGGCGCTGCAGGAAGCGTCCGCCGGCCGCGGCCTCCGGCTTGTAGGCCTCGGGGAAGTCGGGGGTGTCGATCAGGGCCAGGCCGGGCGCGACCTCCAGGCTGCCGGCGCCGCCGACGACCAGGTAGCGCGGAATGCCCGCCGCCTTGACGGCCGCGATCAGGGCTTCCGGATCGCTGTCGGTGAACATGACGGCGCTGACCACGGCGTCTGCGCCTTGGATCAGCGACGCCAGGGCGTCCGGATCATTGACGTCGCCGCTGATCGCCGTGACGCCGTCCAGGGCGGGCACGCGCTCAGGACGCCGGGCCACGCCCGTCACCTGATGGCCGCGTCGGGCCAGTTCCTTGACGATCTCCGAGCCGGCGCGACCGCTCGCGCCCAGGACTGCGACTTTCATGGGGAGTCTCCAGTTGGTTACCAATGGAAACCAGGTGTGCTACCGAAAGTTCCTATGCAAGAAGGCACCGAAATCTCACCTGGTCACCCGGCGGAAACCTGGCGCGGCGACGTCTACGCCGCCAACTGTCCGACGCGGTTGCTGCTGGACCGGATCGCGGACAAGTGGACGGTCCTGCTGCTGACCACGCTCGCTGACGGTCCGATGCGTTTCAACGCTCTGAAACGCCGGGTCGAGGGCGTGTCCCAGAAGATGCTCAGCCAGACCCTGCGCCAGATGGAGCGGGACGGACTGGCCGTCCGGACGGTGGAGGCCACGGTCCCCGTATCCGTCACCTACGCCGTCAGCCCCCTGGGTCTGACCCTGGTCCAGGCGATCCAGCCGATGATCGACTGGGCTGAAACCCGCATGCCCGAGGTGGAGCAGGCGCAGCAGGTTTATGATCGCCGGTCGACATGAGTGAAAATTCCGTACCCGGACGGCTTGACGGGGGCGGGGGAATTCCGGTTTTGAGCGCGGTCGCCTCGGGCGGCTGTTGCGGAGACGATCCATGCTGAGCTGGTTCCAGGCCCTGCTGCCCAAGGAAGATAACTTCTTCCGCCTGTTCGACGCCCACGCCGCCACCCTGGTGCAGGGCGCGGAGGCCATGCGTCGGATGATGGACGGCGGAGAGACGGTGTCCGAGTGGCGCCAGAAGGTGGTGGATCACGAGCATGAGGCCGACGCCGTGGCGCGCGAGGTCCTGTTCGCCGTGCGCCGCAGCTTCATCACCCCCTTCGACCGTTCGGACATCCGGGGCCTGACCAACTCCCTGGACGACACCATCGACCAGATGCAGAAGACGGCCAAGGTCGTGGACCTGTACGAGGTCCGCGAGTTCGCGCCCAAGATGCAGGAACTGGGCGACATCGCCGTCCAGTGCGGCGCCCTGACGGCCGAAGCCGTCTCCCTGTTGCCGGCCATGCGCAAGAACCACGAGCGGCTCAACGCCCTGACCGAGCAGATCGCCCTGCTGGAGAGCAAGAGCGACGCCCTCTACGACGAGGGCATGAAGGCCCTGTACGAACTGCACCGTCACGACATGACCGGGGGCAACACCCTGGGCTTCATCATCGGCGGCGAGATCTATGATCACCTGGAGAAGGTCGTGGACCGCTTCGAGGACGTGGCGAACCGCATCAACGGCGTCCTGGTCGAGCACCTGTAGGGCCCGATGGATCACGCCCTCCTGATCCTGGTCTTCCTGATCGGCGTCGCCCTGCTGTTCGACTTCCTGAACGGCCTGCACGACGCGGCCAACTCCATCGCCACCATCGTGGCGACGCGGGTGCTGCCGCCCATCTATGCGGTCGGTTGGGCGGCCTTCTTCAACTTTATCGCCTTCCTCTTCTTCGGCCTGCACGTGGCCGACACCATTGGGCGAGGGATCATCTCGCCCGACGTCATCTCGGACCAGGTCATCTTCGGCGCCTTGATGGGAGCCATCAGCTGGAACGTCATCACCTGGATGGGCGGCATTCCTTCGTCCAGTTCGCACGCCCTGGTCGGCGGCCTGCTGGGGGCGGGGATCGCCAAGGCGGGGACCGGGGCCGTGGTGATCGCCGGGGTGCTGAAGACGGTGGGCGCCATCTTCATGTCGCCGGCCATCGGCTTCCTGTTGGCCCTGCTGCTGGTGCTGATCGTGTCCTGGCTGTTCGTCCGGGCCAATCCCGCCTTCGCGGACCGGGTCTTCCGGGGGCTGCAGTTCGTCTCCGCCTCGGCCTATTCCCTGGGACACGGGGGCAATGACGCGCAGAAGACCATGGGCATCATCGCCATCCTGCTCTATTCGCGCGGCATGTTGGGCGGGGAGTTCCACGTGCCCTTCTGGGTGGTCATCACCTGTCAGGCGGCCATCGCCCTGGGCACCCTGTTCGGCGGCTGGAAGATCGTCCACACCATGGGCTCGCGCATCACGCGTCTGAGCCCGCAGCAAGGCTTCTGCGCCGAGACGGGCGGCGCCATCACCCTGTTCGCGGCGACCAGCATGGGCATTCCGGTTTCGACCACCCACACCATCACCGGCGCCATCGTCGGCGTCGGCGCGGCCAAGCGGGTCTCGGCCGTGCGCTGGAGCGTGGCGCGCAGCATCGTCACGGCCTGGTTCATCACCATGCCCGCCGCCGCCGCCATCGGGGCCGTCTTCTACTTTGTCGGCGGACTGTTCCTGACCTGATGACCGGGGCCGCGCGCACAGAGACGTCCGAGAACCGCCAGGTGGCCGCCCTGCCTTGGCGTCGGGGGGCGGACGGCGTCGAGGTGATGATGATCACCTCGCGCGAAACGCGGCGCTGGGTCATTCCCAAGGGCGGCCGCATGGTCGGCAAGACCGATCCCCAGGCCGCGGCGCAGGAGGCCTATGAGGAGGCGGGCGTCCAGGGCGAGATGCTGGAGACGCCCGTCGGCCATTTCCGCTACGCCAAGCGGCTGAAGTCCGGAGCGGAGCAGGCCTGCGTCGTCGCCGTCTATCCGCTGGAAGTCCTGATCCAGTTGGGCGGCTGGCCCGAGGACCAGCAACGCCGACGCCGCTGGATGAGCCAGGCCGAGGCCGCCGAGGCCGTCCATGAAGCGGACCTGGCCGAACTGATCCGACGCTTCAGGCCCTGATCGCCATAGCCGTCGCGGCCCGGTCGTGTGAGACTGGGGCTGAAACATGAGGACGGCGCCGATGCGGACACCCACTGGCCTTCTGATCGCCCTGAGTTTGAGCCTGAGCCTGGGCTTGGCTGTGTCGCCGGCTTCAGCGCAGGACGCCCGATCTGCGCTGGCGGAGCGCTATGTCGAGCTGGCGGTGGGGGGAGGGGTGAAGCAGACCCTGAACGAGGCCGTCGCGGTCGAACTGGCGGCGGCGACCGGCTACAGCGACGCGGAGCGCGCCTGGCTGGGCGAGAACGCGCCGCGTATCCTGGGCGTCCACATCGAGCGGATGATGGAGCGGATGAAGACCCTCTACGCCGAGCGCTTCACCGAGGAGGAACTGCGGGCCATGGTCGCCTTCCGCGACAGTCCCGTAGGGCGCTCGGTCACGGTCAAGGAGAACGCCGTCGCCGTGGACCAGAGGATGGAGATCCTGGGCCTGCAGCAGGCCTATAGCCAGGAACTGATGGCGGGCTTCTGCGCCGCCTTCACCTGCGAGGGCGCGGCGCCGAGGCCCTGATCTTCCGTCTCCTTGTTGCCAAGAACGGCGAAATCTGAAAACAGGACGGCGTTTGGGAGGGGCTATGTTCAAATCGAGTTTGATCGCCTTAGGCGTAGCGTCGGCGCTGGCCTTATCGACGAGTGCGGCGGCTCAGGAAGCGTCGAACAAGGAACAGTCCGCTTCTGTTCGGGTGGTGGTGCGCGACGATGCGCGCACAGCCTTGGCTGAACGGCTCGTGCGGTTGACCCTGGTAGGCATGGACAAGGTCATGCAGGGCTTGATCGAGCAGCAGATCACTCAGGCGGGAGACCGGTTGACCGATGCGCAGGCGACGTGGATGCGCAGAAGCCTGCCGACGATCATGGAAACCAATATGCGCCCCCTGATCGAGAGCGCGAAGGTCGAGTATGCGGCGCGCTTCACCGAGGCGGAGCTGAACGCCATGATCGCCTTCTATGAGGCGCCGATGGGACAGGACATCGCCTTCAAGCAGATGGAAGTCGGCGGCGCCCTGGGCGGCGCGATGCAGGCTTTCCAGAGGTCGTTCCTCACGGAATTGCTGACCAAGTTCTGCGGCGAGTTCGACTGCACCGCCGACGCCGCCAAGGAGGCGCCGACGACAAAGTCGCCGCGCCGTTGATTTTCTCGCGGAGCCGTGTATAGAGCGCGGCTTCTCGTCAGGGCTTCGGTCCTGGCGGATCCTGTCCGAGAACTTCGGGACGCGGGGGTCGCCTGCGTCATAATCGTCAGAGAGCCTTCTGACGCCGTGGGGAGATGGGGATGCAAAGACCTTTTGCCCTGCTGGTTTCCCGGCGGGCGGGCCTGCTTCCTTCGGACAATAAGACCGGCCTGAACGCGGTGCAGCGATGCATGGCGCTTAAGCCAAATCCGTCGTCGGGAATAAGCCCGGCGGCGAATACCGAACTGGAGACCGCAATGGACCGCGCACAAAAAGCCGAGTCGATCGAATCGCTGAAGAGCGTTTTCGCCGACGCGGGCGCCGTGGTCGTGACCCACAACCTGGGTCTGACCGTTGCGGAGATGGAAGACCTGCGTGGTCGCCTTCGTAAAGAAGGCGGCGCGTTCAAGGTGGTGAAGAACCGTCTGGCGCTGAAGGCGCTGGGCGTCGAGGAAGGCAGCGCCTACCACGATCTGTTCAAGGGTCCGGTGGGCATCGCCTACGCTTCGGATCCGGTCACCGCTGCGAAGGTCGCAGCTGAATTCGCCAAGGGCAACGACAAGTTCAAGCTCATCGGCGGCTTCATGGGCGACAAGGTGCTGGACGCCGCGGGCGTCGACGCCCTGTCCAAGCTGCCGTCGCTGGACCAACTGCGTGGCAAGCTGATCGGCCTGCTGCAAGCCCCGGCGACCAAGGTCGCTGGCGTTCTGCAAGCACCCGCCGGCCAACTGGCTCGCGTCTTCAACGCCTACGCGACCAAAGACGCCGCCTAAGCCCCGTCATCTCTGCATATCTCTCTGAACCTCATCCTACCGAAGGAAGACTAAAATGGCTGATCTCGCCAAGATCGTTGAAGAACTGTCGGCCCTGACCGTCCTGGAAGCCGCTGAACTGTCGAAGCTGCTGGAAGACAAGTGGGGCGTCTCGGCCGCCGCTCCGGTCGCCGTCGCCGCCGTCGCCGGCGCCGCCGCTCCGGCTGAAGCCGCTGAAGAGCAAACCGAGTTCACCGTTGTCCTGGTTGACGGCGGCGACAAGAAGATCAACGTGATCAAGGAAGTCCGCGGCGTCCGCACCGACCTGGGTCTGAAGGAAGCCAAGGACCTGGTCGAAGGCGCTCCGCAGAACGTCGTCGAGAACGTCTCGAAGCAAGCCGCTGAAGAGCTGAAGAAGAAGCTCGAAGAAGCCGGCGCCAAGGTCCAGATCAAGTAAGATCGGATTTTGCGTTTCGGCCTTCGGGCCGAGGCTCAGACTTCAAGGAAGCGGGCCGGAGGGAAAACCTCCGGCCCGTTTTCTGTTTGGGGGCTTTCTTCTCCTCCCCTGCGGAGCGGGGGAGGGGGACCATGCGGAGCATGGTGGAGGGGGCGAGGGATCGGGCTGTGGTGTCCGGAGGCAGGCGGGCGTCGGTGGAAGTTTGGCTGCCGTCGGCGGCTGTGGTCGCCCCCTCCACCACCTTCGGCGGTCCCCCTCCCCCGTGAACGGGGGAGGAGATAAGGACACACTAGCGTCGGCGGGGGGCGAGGATGTCGCCGAGGCGGTCCGGCGTCCCCTGGATGCGTTCCAGGCGCGGGTAGCGCAGGCCGTCGTGGTAGTCGAAGGCGACGGTGCGGTAGCGGTCGCCGTTCTTGAGCAGCAGGCGGATGGGGGCGTCGGTCCCCTTGGCGGCGGAGACGGCCTCGCGCAGCTTCTCGGCCGAGGCGGCCGTGTCGTTGACGGCGACCAGTTCCCAGCCGGGACCGATGTCGGCCTCGAAGGCGCGGCCGCCCCAGCGGACGCCGGTCAGCTTGTTCGAGGAGGACAGGGTGAAGCCCAGGGAATACTGGAAGTCGCGCTGCCAGCCGTCGCGGACGCGCTTCTCGGCGGCGGTCAGGCTGTCGGTGTAGACGAGGCGGTAGCCGCCGCGCGCCAGGCCGTCCAGCGGCGCCCTGGCGTCGGGACCGCTGGCGTCCAGGCGGGTCCGCAGGAAGGTCGCCCAGTCGTGGGGATGGACGGCGTTCAGGGCCGCGACTACGTCCTCGAACCTGTAGCCGCGCGGCGCCCAGGAGCCGTCGTCGCCGCCGAAGAAGCCCCGGGCGAAGTCGTCCAGCGACTTCTTCCCGCCCGTCGACTCGCGGATCAGGGTGTCGGCGTCCAGCCAGATCAGGGCGGACTCGCGATAGTAGTCGCCCGTGCCGCGCATCCAGGAGGCGTAGGGGTTGGTGGTCCGATAGCCCAGGAGGTTGTGGTTGTTCACGTCCTGGAGCGGACGCCAGGCCCGGCCCGGCTGGTTGTCGTAGAAGGCGGCGTTCTCGGCGATGATCCCCAGGACGTCCTCCTTGGAGGCCAGGCCCGCGCGGGCGGTCAGGACGTCGCCCCAGTATTCCGTCTGGCCTTCGTAGACCCACAGGAGGGTGTTCTGGGTCGGGATGTTGTGGTTGGCGGTCAGTTCGTCGGCCGGGCGCTGGCGCTTGCCGTTCCAGGCGTGGACGAACTCGTGCGGGAGGAGGCCCGCCGCGCCCAGGTCCTTGCCCCAGTCGGTGAAGAAGTCGGCGGGGACCGAGTTCTCGGACGAGCGGTGATGCTCCAGGCCGATGCCGCCCAGCCTGGCGGTGGCGGCGACCAGGAAGTCGTAGCGGTCATAGGGACGGGCGCCGAACAGCAGGT
Organism: Brevundimonas faecalis; assembly: GCF_040549405.1. Classification (NCBI taxonomy): domain Bacteria; kingdom Pseudomonadati; phylum Pseudomonadota; class Alphaproteobacteria; order Caulobacterales; family Caulobacteraceae; genus Brevundimonas; species Brevundimonas faecalis. Next base: position 977,537 of record NZ_JBEPTF010000001.1, read on the forward strand.
CGGTCTGGCCCACCAGGTTCTCGAACCACTGGAGCTGCTGGGGCGTGGGCGCCAGGTCCTTGGCCGCGTCGGCGACGATGTTCAGGTGGACGGCGCCTTCGCCGCTTCCGCGACGAGGGTCGATGGCGATCCGCTGGAAGTGGGCGCCGCCGAACAGGGGGCTGTCGATCAGGCTGTAGAGGTCGGTCGGCCTGAAGGTCGCCAGGCCGTCGACGTGGCTTTCGGTCTCCAGGGCCACGCCGTACTTCCAGCCCTGGGGGAGGCGGATCGACGGGGCGAAGGTGATCCCGGTCGAGCGATAGCCCGCCGGATAGAGCAGGGCCTTCTCCCACTGGAGATTGACCATCTCGGGCGTCATGACCACGCGCCAGGTCGAGTTGTCGGGCTGGGTCAGCCACTGGAAGTCGACGGTGATCTCGCTGACGCCCGAGGGCACGTCCAGGTGGAAGGCGTAGGGGTCGATGGTGTCGCGCAGCCAGTCGAGGCGGGCGCCGCCCCCCTGGATGTCCAGCCCCGCGATCAGCTGGATCGGGCCGGTGGCGGCGTGATTGCCCGGCAGGAACTTGGGATAGAGCAGGACCAGATGGCCCGGCTGGACCGGGATGGTCTGGCGGACGCGGATGATCTTCTTCTCGACGTCCGTGGCGTCGACCTCATAGCGGATGACGCCGGGGTAGGCCTCGGCCGTCGGCGCCGGGATCGGCGGCAGGGCGCGGGGCAGGGCCAGGGGCGTGTTCTGAGGCGTCGGGGCGGCCGGCGCCTGGGGGCCGGTCCAGGCCTGGCTGTGGGCGAAGGCCGAGGGCGCGGCGGAGGCCAGCAGGAGGGCGAGGGCGGCGGCGGGCAGGCGACGGGTCATTGGGCGTCCAGAACTCAAGGAGGATCAGGCGTAAGGCTTGGCAGGCGGCGTCAGCGACGGCGAGGCGACAGGATGTCGCCCAGGCGGTCCGGCGTGCCCTCGATCCGTTCCAGGTGGGGGTAGCGCAGGCCGTCGTGGTAGTCGAAGCGGACGGTCTTGAAGCGGTCGCCGTTCTTGAGGATCAGCTCGATCGGGTCGGTCGATCCCTTGGCGGCGGTGACGGCCTCCTTCAGCGCGTCGGCCGAGGCGGCGCGGCCGCCGACGGCGACGACTTCCCAGCCCGAGGTCAGGCCCTGCTCGAAGGCCGGGCCGCCCCAGAGGACTGAGGTGATCCGGTTCGACCCGTTCATCATGAAGCCGAGCGAATAGGTGAAGTCGTTGCGGCCCAGCTCCTTGTGCAGGGCGCCCATGTAGCCGGACGGCTGCTCCTTGAAGACCAGGCGGTAGCCGCCGCGCTCGATGCCGTCCAGCGGGCCGCGCGAGGCGGGGCCGACGGCGTCCAGGCGCTCGCGCAGGAAGGCGGACCAGTTGTTGGCCTGGACCCCGTTCAGGGTCGAGGTCACGGTGTCGAAGGTGTAGGGGGCGGGGTTCCAGTCGCCGTCCTGGACGCCGAAGAAGGCCTTGGCGAAGTCGTCCAGGGACTGTTTCCCGCCCGAGCGTTCGCGGATCAGAGTGTCGGCGTCGAGCCAGATCAGCGACCCCTCGCGGTAGTAGTCCTCGCTGCGCTGGTAGGAGCCCCAGGGCTGGGGCCGGCGCTGGCTGATGATGGGGTCGTTGGTGGTGTCCTGCATGGCGCGCCACTGGCGGCCGGGGATGTTCTGGAAGCTGGCGGCGGTCATGGCCAGGACGTCCAGGGCCTGCTGCTTGCTCATCAGACCCGCGCGGGCGGTCAGGACCAGGCCCCAGTATTGCGTCTGGCCCTCATAGACCCAGAGCAGGGAGTTCTGCAGCGGCTCGTTGAGGTTGGGCGTCATCTGGTCGGCGGGGCGGCGCCACTTGCCGTTCCAGCTATGGGTGTATTCGTGACCCAGCAGGTCCCGGTCGGCGAGGGTGCCTTCGCGGTCGGTGAAATACTTGGGATCGACGCTGTTCTCGGACGAGCGCTGATGCTCCAGGCCGATGCCGCCCAGCTTGTCCGTCACGGCCAGCAGGAAGTCGTAGTGGTTGTAATGGCGGGCGCCGAACAGGCGGTCGGCCTGCTGGACCAGGTTGCGGTGGAGCTGGATGTGCTCGTCCGAGGCCTCCAGCATCTTGGCCGTGTCGGCCACGACGTTGAGGCGGACCGGTGAGCGGCCGCCGGGATCCAGGTCGATCTGGCGATAGTGCTGGCCGGCGAAGACGGGGCTGTCGGCCAGGTGGTCGAGGGTGATGGGGGCGAAGGTCGCCAGGCCGTTTTCGAAGCTGACGGTGTCGAGCCCGGCGCCGTAGTTCCAGCCGGCGGGCAGTTTCAGCGTCGGCTTGAAGGTGATCTGGCGCGAGTAGTAGCCCGCCGGATAGAGCAGGGCCTTCTCCCACTGGATGTTCAGCATCTCGGGCGTGACGACGACGCGGCCCTGATTGCCCTCGATCGGGGTCAGCCACTGGAAGGCGACCTCGACCTGGCTGACGCCCTGGGGCACCTCGATCTGATAGGCCCAGGGGTTGGCGGTGTTGCGCACCCATTCCAGGCGCTGGCCATTGGCGGTGAAGGTCAGGCCGCCGACGTTGGCGACGGGGCCGGCGGGGCTGTGGTTGCCCGGCAGCCATTGCGGATAGAGCAGGACCATCGGCCCGGCCTGGGTCACGGGAATGGTCTGGCGCACCTGGACTAGGCGGCGGTCGATGTCGGTGGCGTCGACGTCTAGGCTGATGACGCCGGGATAGGCGACGTCGCGGGCTTCCGGCACGGGCGCCAGGGCGACGGGCAGGGCGGGGGTCCCGACCTGGACCCCAGCCTTGGCCCAGGCCGGACCGAATGCGGGCGCGCCCGTCGAGATCAGAAGAAGGGCGGCGGCGGAGGCCAGGAGGGCAGGCTTCATGACGGCTGAACTCGGAAAAGACGGCCGCGCGCGCAGCCCCCGGAAAATCGAGGCCGCAGACGACATTGTGTCGCACGAGGCGTCAAGGCGCGAGGAGGCGAAACCTGCGGCCGTCCCGGCCACGCCTGCGTGATCCCTTCTTCTTCAGCAGGCGGGGAGGCGATTGCACCGTGCAATGAAAAAACAGTGCAATGAGTGCAATGGGGGCGTCAGTCCTGTTTCAACAGGGTCAGGTCGGCCTTGGCGCGGTCGATCTGGGTGCGGAGGTCCTGGAGGAGGGCGAACTGCTTCACTGCCTCCATCTCGGTCTTGATCAGGCTCTGATGGGCGTGGGCGGCGCGACTCCCGGGCGAGGCGCGGCTGGTGGCGGCCAGGTCGCGATGGATGCGGGTCCAGCCCCGCGCCTCGATCATGCGGCCGGCGCGGATGGCGCGCTCGGCGGCCAGCCAGGCGAGGTCGGCCAGTTCCTTGGGCTCGGCGTAGATGCTCCCGAGCGAATAGTCGCCGTCCTCCTCGACGACGTAATAGGGGTCGTGCAGGTCCGGGTAGCCTTCCCGGGCGTTGTCGAGGCGGCCTTCGGTCGGGCTGGGGCGGTCCAGGTCCCAGTTGTCGGCGAAGGGGGCGTTCTCGGCCGTTTCCTGCTGATCCGCCCGGCGCCAACCTTCGACACGGGCGCGGTAGCGGAAGGTCGAGAGGTTGAGGCCGTGCCGCTCGCAGACCTCGGGCGCGCTGCCGCCCGCGAGATAGTCGGCGCGGGCCAGGGCCCAGAGGGCCTCGGAGCGGCGGGTGCGGGGCGGGGCGTCTTCGGCGTGTTCCTGGGTCATGTTGCGAGTCTAAGCCCGCCTGGAACCCAGGCTGGCGTTTGGGTCGCGAAAGCGCGCAATCCCTGAAATTCATTGGGATTGGGAGGCGCGGTTATGCATAGCTGCGGGCGAACGCCCGCGTTTTAGGGTGTTCAGGCGGGGGCGTCGCAGCGCGCGTCCGCATGGGGATCAGGAGAGGTTTCGGGGGATGGTCATGGGCGGAAAACGGTTTCTGGCGGGCGCGGCGGCGGCGCTGCTGATCCTGGGGGGCGGGGCGGGCGTCGCGGCGCAGGATCTGGTGATCGAGACCGGCGACGTCGATCGCTTCTTCGCCCTGTACGAGGCGACGGAGGGGCGGCCGAGCGCCGAACAGCTTCAGGCCTATCTGGACGGGGGATCGGCGGGCCTGAAATACCTGGCCCAGGCGCGGAACGTGACCGGGGCGCGGATGGCGGAAGCCAACACCGCCCGACCGGAGCTCTATGCCGAGGCCAGGACCTGCGCCGCCGCCCTGCCGCGCGTGCGGGCGCGGACGATGGAGGCCATGGCCCGGTTCGCGGAACAGTATCCGGAAGCGGACTTTCCGGCCGCGACCCTGGTGATCGGGCGCGGCAAGCCGGTGGCCGTGGGCAGTCCGGTGACGGGCATCCAGATCGGGCTGGAGGCCCTGTGCGCCACCCGCTTCATCAATCCCGACATGGAGGACCGCTTCTATCGCGTGTTGATCCACGAGTTCGCCCACACCCAGCAGGCGCCGGAGCTGACCGAGAAGGAGGACTTCACGGTGCTGGAGGTGTCGATGGCGGAAGGGGTGGCCGAGTTCGTGACCGAGCTGATGACGGGCGCGCCGGCCTACGCCTATCTGGAGCCGCAGACGCGGGGGCGGGAACTGGAGATCGAGACGGCCTTCATGGCCGACCTGGACAAGACCGACCTGACGGCCTGGGTCTATAATTCGACGCCGGAGAAGCCGGGCGACCTGGGCTATTGGGTCGGCTATCGGATCGCCAAGGCCTATTACCGCAAGGCCCCGGACAAGCGGGAGGCCCTGCGGCGGCTGTTGCAGGCGACGGACGTCAAGGCGGTGCTGGCCGACAGCGGATGGCGGCCGGGCATGGACCTGAGCTAGGGGCGCAGGCCTAGCGCGCCGGGTTCACTTCGAGCAGTTCGACGGTGAAGCGCAGGACCGAGTTGGCGGGGATTTCGGTCCCCATCCAGCGCGAGCCGTAGGCCAGGTCGGCGGGGATGACGAACTCATAGGTCTCGCCGGTGCGCATCAGGGCCACGCCCTCGGTCCAGCCCTTGATGACGCGGTTCAGCGGGAAGGTCGCGGGCTCGTTGCGCGAATAGGAGCTGTCGAACTCGCGCCCGTCGATGAAGGTGCCGCGATAGTGGACCTTGACCGTGTCGGTCGCGGCGGGCTGGGTCCCCGCGGGGGCGGCCTTGCCCACGCGGCGGTACTGGAGGCCCGAGGGGGTGGTGGTCCAGCCGCGCTGCTGGCCGTTCCACATCAGATAGGCGGCCTGGCCGACCTCCCAGTTCTCCTGCGTCGCGGGACCTTGCGGGGCCACGGCGACGGGGGCGGCGGGCGCGGTGGCGCAGGCGGCGGCCGACAGGGCGGCGAGGGCGGCGGCGGTCAGGACGAGGGCGCGTTTCATACGGCGGAGCTTAACACAAGGAACGGCGGTGTCTCCCCCCTGGAGCGGGGGCCGCGAAGCGGTGCAGGGCGCGACGCGACGCCTGATCGTTTCGCCTCACGGCGGAGGGCGGCGTCGCCCCCTCCGTCACGGACGCTGCGCGCCCGCGCCACCTCCCCATGCATGGGGAGGAAAGAGGGAAGGGGGCCTTTATTTCGCCGGAGATCGGCGTATATATGCGCCTCCCGCAGATTCCATGAATCCCGCGCGAAAGCGCCGAGGCCCGGTTTGTCGCCCTCCGACCGGTGCGCAGGCGTCGCTCCTTTCCCAAGGAGCGGGCATATCAGGCGTCCTGATCCCGTCGTGGATCGAGGGTGGACGCCGAGAGAACTTTCGGTCACGGATCGCCGGTCGGCGGGCCGTGGCTGCTGCATTGACAGCGGGCCCGTCTCTTCCCGGCGGCTCGCGATTGGGAAAACAGAATGGCAAACTCCTCTGACGGTCTCGCCCTGGGTAAGATCGCCTCCGCCACCTCGTTCACCGGAAAGAAGCGTATTCGTCACTCGTTCGGGCGCATCCCCGAAGCGGTGAAGATGCCGAACCTGATCGAGGTTCAGCGCGCTTCCTACGAGCAGTTCCTGCAGCGCGAAGTGCGCAGCGGCCTGCGCAAGGACCAGGGCGTCGAAGCGGTCTTCAAGTCGGTCTTCCCGATCAAGGACTTCAACGAGCGCGCCGTCCTGGAGTACGTCTCCTACGAGTTCGAGGAGCCGAAGTATGACGTCGAGGAATGCATCCAGCGCGACATGACCTATGCCGCGCCGCTGAAGGTCAAGCTGCGCCTGATCGTCTTTGAGACCGAGGAAGAAACGGGCGCCCGTTCGGTCAAGGACATCAAGGAGCAGGACGTCTACATGGGCGACATCCCGCTCATGACGGACAAGGGCACCTTCATCGTCAACGGCACCGAGCGCGTGATCGTCTCGCAGATGCACCGCTCGCCGGGCGTCTTCTTCGACCACGACAAGGGCAAGACCCACTCGTCGGGCAAGCTGCTGTTCGCCGCCCGCGTGATCCCGTACCGCGGCTCGTGGCTGGACTTCGAGTTCGACGCCAAGGACATCGTCTACGTCCGCATCGACCGCCGCCGCAAACTGCCCGCCACCAGCTTCCTGATGGGTCTGGGCATGGACGGCGAGGAGATCCTGAAGACCTTCTACGAGACCGTGCCCTATGAGAAGCGCGGCGAAGGCTGGGTCACGCCCTACAAGCCCGAGCGCTGGCGCGGGGTGAAGCCCGAGTTCGACCTGATCGACGCCGCCACCGGCGAAGTGGTCGCCCAGGCCGGTCAGAAGATCAGCGCCCGCGCCGCCAAGAAGCTGGCCGAAGGCGGCCTGGAGTCGCTGTCGCTGGCCGCCGACGCCCTGCTGGGCAAGTATCTGGCCGCCGACGCCGTCAACTATGAGACGGGCGAGATCTACGCCGAGGCCGGCGACGAGCTGGACGCCGCCGCCATCGCCCTGCTGGAAGAGAACGGCTTCACCACCATCGACGTGCTGGACATCGACCACGTCACGGTCGGCGCCTACATGCGCAACACCCTGCGCGTGGACAAGAACACGGGCCGGGAAGACGCCCTGTTCGACATCTATCGCGTCATGCGTCCGGGCGAGCCGCCGACCCCGGAAGCGGCCGAGGCCATGTTCCAGTCGCTGTTCTTCGACGCCGAGCGCTACGACCTGTCGGCCGTGGGCCGCGTCAAGATGAACATGCGCCTGGAAAGCCCGGAGGTCTCGGACGAGATCCGCGTCCTGCGCAAGGAAGACGTGCTGAAGGTCCTGCAGATCCTGGTCGGCCTGAAGGACGGCCGCGGCGAGATCGACGACATCGACAACCTGGGCAACCGCCGGGTCCGCTCGGTCGGCGAACTGCTGGAGAACCAGTACCGCGTCGGCTTGTTGCGGATGGAGCGCGCCATCAAGGAGCGCATGAGCTCGGTCGATATCGACACGGTCATGCCGCACGACCTGATCAACGCCAAGCCGGCCGCCGCCGCCGTGCGTGAATTCTTCGGCTCGTCGCAGCTGTCGCAGTTCATGGACCAGACGAACCCGCTGTCGGAAATCACCCACAAGCGTCGCCTTTCGGCGCTTGGCCCGGGTGGTCTGACGCGTGAGCGCGCCGGCTTCGAGGTCCGCGACGTTCACCCGACCCACTACGGCCGCATCTGCCCGATCGAAACGCCGGAAGGCCCGAACATCGGTCTGATCAACTCCCTGGCCACCCACGCCCGCGTCAACAAGTACGGCTTCATCGAGAGCCCGTACCGCCGCGTGGTCGAAGGCAAGGCCACGGACGAGGTGGTCTACATCTCGGCCATGGAAGAGGCGAAGCACGTCATCGCCCAGGCCAACATCGACCTGAAGGACGGCGAGATCATCGACGAACTGGTCCCCGGCCGGATCAACGGCGAATCCCAGCTGTTGACCAAGGAAACGGTCGACATGATGGACGTGTCGCCGAAGCAGGTCGTTTCGGTCGCCGCCGCCCTGATCCCCTTCCTGGAAAACGACGACGCCAACCGCGCCCTGATGGGCGCCAACATGCAACGTCAGGCCGTGCCTCTGGTGCAGTCGGACGCGCCGCTGGTCGGCACCGGCATGGAAGCGGTCGTGGCCGTGGACTCCGGCGCCGTGGTGATCGCCCGTCGTGACGGCGTGGTCGAGCAGATCGACGGCACCCGCATCGTGGTTCGCGCCACGGGCGACGTGGACGCCGGCCGTTCGGGCGTCGACATCTATCGCCTGTCGAAGTTCCAGCGCTCCAACCAGTCGACCTGCATCAACCAGCGCCCGATCGTGCGCGTGGGCGATGAAGTGAAGACCGGCGACGTCATCGCCGACGGCCCGTCGACGGACCTGGGCGAACTGGCCCTGGGCCGTAACGTCCTGGTCGCCTACATGCCCTGGAACGGCTACAACTTCGAAGACTCCATCCTGATCTCCGAGCGCATCGTGCGCGACGACATCTTCACCTCGATCCACCTCGAGGAATTCGAGGTCATGGCCCGCGATACGAAGCTTGGGCCGGAGGAAATCACCCGCGACATCCCGAACGTCGGCGAGGAAGCCCTGCGCAACCTCGACGAGGCCGGCATCGTGGCCATCGGCGCCGAGGTCCAGCCGGGCGACATCCTGGTCGGCAAGGTGACGCCGAAGGGCGAAAGCCCGATGACCCCGGAAGAGAAGCTGCTGCGCGCCATCTTCGGCGAGAAGGCTTCGGACGTGCGCGACACCTCGCTGCGTCTGCCGCCCGGCGTCGCCGGCACCATCGTCGACGTGCGCGTCTTCAACCGTCACGGCGTCGACAAGGACGAGCGCGCCATGGCGATCGAACGCGCCGAGATCGAACGCCTGGGCAAGGACCGCGACGACGAGCTCAAGATCCTGGAGCGCAACGTCTACGGCCGCCTGAAGCCCCTGCTGCTCGGCAAGGTCGCCGTGTCCGGTCCGAAGGGCATGGGCCGCGGCGAAGTGACCGACGAGAAGCTGGCCGAAGTGTCCAAGGGCCTGTGGTGGCAGGTCGCCCTCGAAGACGAGAAGGCGATGGGCGAGCTGGAGGCCATGAAGAAACAGTTCGAGGACGCCCGTAAGGCCCTCGACCGCCGCTTCGAGGACAAGGTCGAGAAGCTGCAGCGCGGCGACGAACTGCCCCCGGGCGTCATGAAGATGGTCAAGGTCTTCGTGGCCGTGAAGCGCAAGCTTCAGCCGGGCGACAAGATGGCCGGCCGTCACGGGAACAAGGGCGTCATCTCCAAGATCCTGCCGATCGAGGACATGCCGCACCTGGACGACGGCACCCACGTCGACATCGTTCTGAACCCGCTGGGCGTGCCTTCGCGCATGAACATCGGCCAGATCTTCGAGACCCACCTGGGTTGGGCCGCCGCCGGCCTGGGCAAGCAGATCAAGGGCTTGCTCGAGCAGTGGATGGACGGCGGCATGCGCGACGCCCTGGTGTCGCGTCTGACCGAGATCTACGGCGCCGACACCCCGCTGCCGCAGAGCGACGACGCGCTGATCGAACTGGCTCAGAACCTGTCCAAGGGCGTTCCGTTCGCGACTCCGGTCTTCGACGGCGCGCACATCTCGGACATCGAGGACCTGCTGGAAGCGGCCGATCTGGATCCGTCGGGCCAGTCGATCCTGTTCGACGGTCAGACGGGCGAGCAGTTCAAGCGTCCGGTCACGGTCGGCTATGTCTACATGCTGAAGCTGCACCACCTGGTCGACGACAAGATCCACGCACGCTCGATCGGCCCGTACTCGCTCGTCACCCAGCAGCCGCTGGGCGGTAAGGCGCAGTTCGGCGGTCAGCGCTTCGGGGAAATGGAGGTCTGGGCCCTGGAAGCCTATGGCGCCGCCTACACCCTGCAGGAAATGCTGACGGTGAAGTCGGACGACGTGGCCGGCCGGACCAAGGTCTACGAGGCCATTGTCCGCGGCGACGACAGCTTCGAGGCCGGCATCCCCGAGTCCTTCAACGTGCTCGTGAAGGAAATGCGCTCGCTGGGCCTGAACGTGGAGCTGGAAAACAGCTGACCGGATCAAGCGCCCTTCCTCGCTTCGGCGGGGGAGGGCGGTCCGCCTGTTCTCCTCTCTGAATGATTTTCGCGGCTCCGCCGCAGAAGGAAAAAAGATGAACCAGGAAGTCCTGAACATCTTCAACCCGGTTCCGGTCACCCCGACCTTCGACCAGATCAAGATCGCCCTGGCCTCGCCGGAGAAGATCCGTTCGTGGTCGTTCGGCGAGATCAAGAAGCCGGAAACCATCAACTACCGCACGTTCAAGCCTGAGCGTGACGGCCTGTTCTGCGCCCGTATCTTTGGCCCGACCAAGGACTACGAATGCCTGTGCGGCAAGTACAAGCGCATGAAGTACAAGGGCATCATCTGCGAGAAGTGCGGCGTTGAAGTCACGCTGGCTCGCGTTCGCCGCGAGCGGATGGGCCACATCGAACTGGCCGCCCCGGTGGCCCACATCTGGTTCCTGAAGTCGCTGCCGTCGCGCATCTCGCTGATGCTCGACATGGCGCTGAAGGACGTCGAGCGCGTCCTCTACTTCGAGAACTACATCGTCACCGAGCCGGGCCTGACCCCGCTGAAGCAGAACCAGCTGCTGACGGAAGACGAGTTCTATCGCTATCAGGAAGAGTTCGGCGACGACGGCTTCACCGCCGAGATCGGCGCCGAGGCCGTCCGCAACCTGCTGATGGCCATCGACCTGAACGCCGAGGCCGAGAAGCACCGCGCCGAGCTGGCCGACAATCCGTCGGAAATGAAGGCCAAGAAGGCGTCCAAGCGCCTGAAGCTGATGGAAGCCTTCCTGGAGTCGGGCAACAAGCCGGAATGGATGATCCTGACGATCGTCCCGGTCATCCCGCCGGAACTGCGTCCCCTGGTGCCGCTGGACGGCGGCCGCTTCGCGACTTCGGACCTGAACGACCTGTATCGCCGGGTCATCAACCGCAACAACCGCCTGAAGCGCCTGATCGAACTGCGCGCGCCGGACATCATCATCCGCAACGAAAAGCGGATGCTGCAGGAATCCGTCGACGCCCTGTTCGACAACGGCCGTCGCGGCCGCGTGATCACGGGCGCCAACAAGAGGCCCTTGAAGTCGCTGGCCGACATGCTGAAGGGCAAGCAGGGCCGCTTCCGCCAGAACCTGCTGGGCAAGCGCGTCGACTACTCGGGCCGTTCGGTCATCACCGTGGGCCCCGAGCTGAAGCTGCACGAGTGCGGCCTGCCGAAGAAGATGGCGCTGGAGCTGTTCAAGCCCTTCATCTATGCGCGTCTGGACGCCAAGGGCCTGTCGGGCACCGTCAAGCAGTCCAAGCGCATGGTCGAGCGCGAGCAGCCGCAGGTCTGGGACATCCTGGAAGAGGTGATCCGCGAACACCCGGTCATGCTGAACCGGGCGCCGACGCTGCACCGTCTGGGCATCCAGGCGTTCGAGCCGAAGCTGATCGAGGGCAAGGCCATCCGCCTGCACCCCCTGGTCTGCACCGCCTTCAACGCCGACTTCGACGGCGACCAGATGGCCGTTCACGTCCCGCTGAGCCTTGAGGCCCAGCTGGAAGCGCGCGTCCTGATGATGTCGACGAACAACATCCTGTCGCCCGCTAACGGCAAGCCGATCATCGTGCCGTCGCAGGACATCGTCCTGGGGCTCTACTACCTGTCGCTGGTCAAGGACGCCCAGCCGGGCGAAGGCAAGCTGTTCGCCAACATGGGCGAGATCGACGCCGCCCTGGACGCCCAGGTCGTCAAGCTGCACACCAAGATCAAGGCGCGCTGGACCGAGATGAACGCGGACGGCGAAGTCGTGACCAAGGTCATCGACACGACGCCGGGCCGGATGAAGCTGGGCGCCCTGCTGCCGCACAACCCGAACATCGGCTACCGCCTGCTCGAGAAGAACCTGACCAAGAAGGAAATCGGCAACCTGATCGATCAGGTCTACCGTCACTGCGGTCAGAAGGCGACGGTCATCTTCGCCGACCAGATGATGCAGCTGGGCTTCCGCGAAGCCGCCAAGGCCGGCATCTCCGTCGGCAAGGACGACATCGTCATCCCGGCCAAGAAGGAAGTCCTGGTCAACGAGACCCGCGCCCAGGTCGAGGAGTACGAGCAACAGTACGCCGACGGCCTGATCACCAAGGGCGAGAAGTACAACAAGGTCGTCGACGCCTGGGCCAAGGCCACGGACAAGATCGCCGACGAGATGATGGGCGAGATCGCCCAGCCGCGCGTCCTGATCAAGGGTCAGGAGCCGGACATCAACTCGGTCTTCATGATGGCCAACTCGGGCGCCCGCGGTTCGCAGGCCCAGATGAAGCAGCTGGGCGGCATGCGCGGCCTGATGGCCAAGCCCTCGGGCGAGATCATCGAAACGCCGATCATCTCGAACTTCAAGGAAGGCCTGACCGTCCTTGAGTACTTCAACTCCACCCACGGCGCCCGCAAGGGTCTGGCCGACACCGCGCTGAAGACCGCCAACTCGGGTTACCTGACCCGTCGTCTGGTGGACGTGGCGCAGGACTCGATCGTCACCGAGGAAGACTGCGGCTCGACGCGCGGGATCACCCTGCGCGCCGTGGTCGAGGGCGGCGACGTCCTGGTCTCCCTGGGCCAGCGCGTCCTGGGCCGTTACGCGGCCGAGGACATCAAGGAGCCCGGCACGGACACGGTCATCTTCCCGGCGGACACCTATCTGCAGGAAGAGGAAATCGAGGTCATCGAGGCCGCCGGCGTCCAGTCGATCAAGGTCCGTTCGGCCCTGACCTGCGAGGCCGAGACCGGCATCTGCGGCTCCTGCTACGGTCGTGATCTGGCGCGCGGCACCAACGTCAACATCGGCGAAGCGGTGGGCGTCATCGCCGCCCAGTCGATCGGCGAGCCGGGCACCCAGCTGACCATGCGTACCTTCCACATCGGCGGTACGGCCCAGGTGGCGGAAACCTCCTTCTTCGAGGCGACCAACGCCGGTACGGCCAAGATCGTCGGCGCGACCGTCGTGGCCGCTCACGGCGACCCGGTGGCCATGAGCCGCAACGTCGTGGTCACCGTGGCCGTCGACGGCAAGGAACGCGAGTCCTACAAGCTGCCCTACGGCGCCCGCATCCGGGTCAAGGACGGCGGCGACGTGACCAAGGGCCAGCGTCTGGCCGAGTGGGACCCCTACACCACCCCGATCCTGACGGAAGTCGGCGGCTCGATCCGCTTCGAGGACCTGGTCGAGGGCCTGTCGGTCCGCGAGGAAACCGACGAAGCCACCGGCATCGCCCAGCGCGTCGTGTCCGACTGGCGGGCCAGCCCGCGTGGTTCGGACCTGCGTCCGGCCATGGGCGTCATCCAGGGCGAGACCTACGGCAAGCTGTCGACGGGTTCGGACGCGCGCTACCTGCTGCCCGTGGGGGCCATCCTGTCGGTGGCCAACGGCGACGAGGTCAAGCCGGGCGACATCATCGCCCGTATCCCGACCGAAGGCGCCAAGACCCGCGACATCACCGGCGGTCTGCCGCGCGTGGCCGAACTGTTCGAAGCCCGTCGTCCGAAGGACTGCGCGGTCATCGCCGAGATGGACGGCCGCGTTGAATTCGGTCGCGACTACAAGAACAAGCGCCGCATCAAGATCACCCCGGAAGTCGATGCAGACGGCAACCAGGCTGAGGCGGTCGAGTTCCTGATCCCGAAGGGCAAGCACATCTCCGTCCACGACGGCGATCTGATCCAGAAGGGCGACTACATCATCGACGGCAACCCGGATCCGCACGACCTGCTGCGCATCCAGGGCGTCGAGGCCCTGGCCGAGTATCTGGTGAACGAAGTGCAGGAGGTCTACCGACTGCAGGGCGTGCCGATCAACGACAAGCACATCGAGGTGATCGTTCGCCAGATGCTGCAGAAGGTCGAGGTCGTCGACTCCGGCGAGACCACCCTGATCAAGGGCGATCACGTCGACAAGGTCGAGGTCGAGATCGAGAACGCCAAGGTCGAGAAGCGCGGCGGCCGCCTGGCCATCGTGCAGCCGGTCCTGCTGGGCATCACCAAGGCGTCGCTGCAGACCCGCAGCTTCATCTCGGCGGCTTCGTTCCAGGAGACCACCCGCGTCCTCACCGACGCCTCGGTCCACGGCAAGAAGGACACGCTGGAAGGCCTGAAGGAAAACGTCATCGTCGGTCGTCTGATCCCGGCGGGCACGGGCGCCTATCTGCGCGCGCTGCAGAAGCTGGCGAACGATCGCGACGCCGAGCTGACGCAGGCCCGCGAAGACGCCGTCGAGCCGCTGCCGGCGGACCTGGCGCTGGAGCTGGAGCAGTCGGAAGGCTGATCCGGTTTCGGAACTGAAGACTGAGGAGAGCGGCGCTGGAAACGGCGCCGCTCTTTCTTTTTGGCCTAACGCGCGTTCGCGCTGCTTGAGGCCGGTTTTGGGCCTATCGTCCTTCGGACTACTTGAGGCCGGTTTGGGCCTACCGCGCGTTCGCGGCGAAGGCTCTTTTCGCGGGGCGGCGGGTGCGGTTATTGGCGAGGGTCGTCCAAACCTGCAGGTCGTGCATGAACCGAGAGACCGTCGTCCGAGCCGAACCCGCACCGCCCCTGTCGTGGCGGCGCGTGGCGACGGGGGCGGCCGTGGTGTTCGGGGCCTACGCCCTGGTGCTGACGGCCGCGCGGGGCGAGGGGGTTGCGGCGACCCTGCTGGGCGCGGCGGCCAATACGGTTCCCGTGGTGCTGATGGGCCTAGTCGCGCGCCGGCTGATCCTGCGCTTCCTGATCGGCCGGCGGACGGCGCTCCTGGCCGCGGGGCACCTGGCCGTGGGCCTGGGGTTCGCGCTTGCGGCCTATTGGATGCTGCTGGTCCTGCTGGGTCTGATCCACGGGGTTTCGGCGACCGAGTTCGACGTGCGGCCGTTCGATCATCGCGCCATGGCCTGGCAGACGCTGCAGAACCTCACGACCTATGGAGTGATCGCGGCCCTGGTGCATCTGGAGGCGGCGCGGGCCGCGCTCACCGCCGCGGCCGTCGGGACGACGGAGGAGGTGGCGAAGCCCGTCGCGAGCGGCGGCGACCTGTCCCGCTATTTCATCCGCAGCGGCGAGGACATCCGCCCGATCGAGGTGGCCGCCATCATCAGCATCGCGGGCGCAGACGACTATGCGGAAGTGAAGACGGCGGCAGGGCGGCATCTGGTCCGCATGACCCTGACGGAGTTCGAGGCGGCGCTCGATCCCGACCGCTTCGCCCGGGTGCACCGATCGCATATCGTCAACCTGGACCGCATCGCGCGCGCCGAGCCGGCGGGGAACGGACGACTGCTTCTGCACATGGAGGACGGCGAGCGAATCCAGACCAGCCGCGCCGGATCGCAGCGGGTGCGCGCCCGGGTCCTGTGACCACCTGACTGACCGTCGGCGCCTGTCCGTTCACCGACAGGGCGTGTCGACCGGCCGCATTCCCGTCCGCAACTCCAGGCCGAGGCTATTCCGGCGACAGCCATGGAGGTTGCCGCGATGATCCGTTTTCTGTCCTTGAGCCTGACCCTGGGGTCGGCGTTGGCGCTGATGCTGGGCGCCTGTTCCGTCGCTGCAGAAGCCGCTGCGGAGACGGTCGAGGCGCGGTTCAGTCGCGCGGCGGCCGAGTTGCTGACGAGGCCGGACGCCGCGGCGCCGACGTCCCAGCGCCTGAGGCTGTTGCTGGCCGCCGGTCGATACGCGGAGGCCGAGGCGATGGCCGTGGACATGGCCTATCAGTTCCGACCGACCCAGCCGGGGCGCGCCGCCGCCCTGACGCCGTGGCGGATCTATGCGCGGGCCAGGCTGTATGAAACCCGGGGCATGGAGCGGCCGCAGGCCCTGACCCGCGCCTTCGACGAACTGTACGCAAGCCTGCCGGACCGGGAGGCGGCGGCCGTGCTGCCGACCTACGGCGCCGATCTGGCGCCCATGCGGGAAAGGGCGACGCGTGCGGCGGCGGCCTGTGCGGGCGTGGAACTGATCCAGTGCGAGGGAGGAATGCAGGCCGTGACGGCCCAGGCGATCCTGGACGCCTGGACCTATCTGACGCCGGCTTCGGAAGCCCTGATCCGGGCGGACCTGGAACAGCGGTTCATCGTCGAGGAGCGAATGGTTCCGACCGATGAGGGAATCGAGATCGCTGTCCTGCTGGTGCGTCCGCGCGGCGCAGAGGCGCAGCGGCTGACCACGCTGATGAGCTACACCCTCTATAACCGCGACGACTGGAGCCGGTCCGATGCGGTCCAGATGGCGGCGCGCGGATACGCCGGGGCGGTCGCCTATTCGCGGGGCAAGGGCCGGAGCACGGGCGAGCCCATGCCCTATGTCCACGACGGCGCGGACGCGGCGGCGGTGATCGACTGGCTGGCGGCGCGCGACTGGAGCGACGGCCGGGTGGGGATGTTCAGCGGCAGCTACAACGCCTTCGTCCAGTGGGCCGCCCTGAAGCACAGGCCCAAGGCGTTGCGGGCCATCGCCACCAATGCGTCGAACGCGCCGGGGATCGACACGCCGATGCAGGACGGCGTCTTCCAGAACTTCATCTATCCCTGGCCCCTGTACGCCGCGAGCGGTTCGGCCCTGGACGAGACGACCTATGGAGATCGCGAGCGCTGGAATCGCCTGGACCGGGAGTGGTTCCTGAGCGGGCGGGCCTATCGCGACCTGCCCAGGATCGACGGACGCGCCAATCCCATCTTCGAGACCTGGCTGAACCATCCCGACTATGACGCCTATTGGCAGGCGATGATCCCGCAGGGGCGGGCGTTCGCGGACATCGACATCCCCGTCTATGTCCAGACCGGCTATTTCGACGGCGGCATGGTCGGGGCCCTGCACTACTTCAAGGAGCATCTGCGCTATCGGCCGGATGCGGATCACCGGATGATCGTCGGCCCCTATCACCACACCGCCCAGCAGGCGGGGATCCTGCCGTCGGTCAACGGCTACGACCTGGATCCCAGCGCGCTGGTCGACCTGGCGGAGATCCGGATGCAGTGGTTCGACCACGTCTTTCGCGGCGCGCCCCTGCCAGAGGCGTTGAGCGCAAGGGTGAACTACCAGGTCATGGGCGCGGACCAATGGCGCCATGTCCCGACGCTGGAGGCCATGGCCGAGAATCGGCTGCGGCTCTACCTGGGCGAGGAGATGGGGACGGAAGGCCGCCGCCTGGCGCCGCAGCCGCCGGCCGGGGACGCGGTGATCGAGCTGAAGCTGGACATGGCCGATCGCAGCGGGCTGGACGCCGAGGTTCCGGAGGGACGGCTAGACCTGACCGGAACCCTGCTGTTCGAGACGGAGCCGTTCGCGGAAGGGATCGAGATCGCCGGAGCCTTCCAGGGGCGGTTCGACATCCTGACCAACAAGCGCGACCTGGACCTGGAGGTGATCCTGTTCGAGCATCGGGCGGACGGGCGCTATTTCCGGCTTTCCTCCTATCTGGGACGGGCCAGCTATATGGCGGATCGACGGACGCGTCGGCTGCTGACGCCGGGCCGGACGCAGACCCTGGCTTTCGAAAGCCAGACGGTCACGGGGGTCAGGCTGGCGCCGGGCAGCCGCCTGGCGGCCCTGGTCGGGGTTCCGTTCCGATCATCCGCCCAGATCAACTACGGCACGGGCCGGGACGTCAGCGACGAAACCATCGCCGACGCGGGAGAGCCGTTGACGGTGCGCTTCCTGCCGGGCGGCTATCTGGACCTGGGGGTCAATCGCCGCTGAGGGGGCGACGGGCGCCTGCTTCGGTCGTGCTGCGGGCGCCCTGGCGCATGTCGACGCCGGGGACGTCGGCCAGATGGGCGCCGGCGCAGCCCGTTCCGAAGTTGGAGCCGGGGCAGTCGGCGGGCGGCAGGACGCCGACGCCGCCGGACAGGGGGCGTCGCTTCTGATCGTAGCGGGCCAGGGCGGCGGCGCCCTGGCGGGCGAAGCGGGCGTCGCGTTCGGCGTCGCCGCTGCCCTGGATGGGGCGACGGGCGGCCGCCTCGGCGGCGGCCTGGTTGAAACGCTCGTCGCACAGGGCCTGTTCGGCGCGGTTCAGCAGATGGCGGGCGCGGCAGCCGGCGGGCGAGCCGCGCAGGGCGCGCGCGTTGGCGGCGGCCTGGCTGTCGGGCGCGACCCGCCAGGCGTCGGGGACGGGCTGGGCCGGGACGGCGTCGGGCGCGACGGCGGAGGACGGAAGGGCCAGGCGGGGCGCCGGCGGGGCCGGGCGCTCGTCCTCGTCCGCCTTCTTGCGCGGAGGGGCGATCCGGGGCGTAGCCGCATCGGTCGTGCGGGCCGTCGTGCTCTCTACCGGAACCTGGGGCGGGGCCGGGATCGGACGGGGGCGTTCGCCCGGGAGGAGAGGGCGGGGCTCGATGTCCAGATAGACCACGGGCCGGTCCTCATAGAGGGGCTGGTTCCCCTGAGTCACGGACCGCAGCGCCATGGGGCCGAGAATCGCCAGGTGAATGACGACCGAGGCGACCAGCAGAGCCGTCCGTCGCCGGCGCGGGTTCGCGAACAGGGAGGCGGGCGACGATACGACGGCGACGGTCATGCGGCCTTCCCTCCTTCCCTGTCCGCGCAAGCTGAGCGGTGAATCCGGCGACTTTCAGGCAGGCTGTCAGAAGGCGGCGGCGAGGGCCAGGGTCCAGGTCAGGCCGTCGTCGGCCCGGTCCGGCCGCCCGACCGTCAGGTCCAGGTCGAGGCGGTCGGGCGCCAGGGCGTAGCGAAGGCCCGCCTGCCAGCCCCGGCCGCCCCGGTCGTCGCCATGGGTTTCGGCCACGGCCCACAGGCGTGGTGCCAGCCGATGCTCGGCATTGAGGCCCCAGGTCGTGCGGCCGACGTCGCCCTCCTGGCTCCAGCCCAGGTTGAGATGAAGCAGGACGGCGTCCGCGGCCTGGATCGTCAGGGGCAGGTTGACGGCGACGACGGCCGGGCCGCCGTCTGTGGGAACCTCCGCCGCGAGGCTGGCGGCGAGGGTCAGGCGGCCGTCGCCGAAATCGGCCAGGCCTCGCTTGGCGGCCGGGCCCAGCCAGGTCGCGCCGCCCTGTCCCCGCAGGCCCAGGGTCAGTTCCACCGGGCGCGCGCCGCCGACCGCGCAGGCGGGGGCGACGACCCAGCCGGGGTCATGGCTGTGCGTGACCCAGGTCTCGATCTGGCAGCGGCCGGCCGGCGTGGTTCCGGCGTCGTCCACGACATAGGGGCCTCCCGCCCGCGCGCCCGAGGCGCACGCGAGGAAGGCCGCGGCCGCCGCAGCGGCCGCGATCAGAACAGTCTTCATGTCCGTGATTCCGTTCCGGCGGCGCCGTCAGCGCAGCCAGCCCTTCTTCTTGATGTAGATGAGCGGCAGCAGGGCCGCGAGCAGGGTCAGGACGATGGTGAAGCTGAAGCCGTGCTTCCAGGCCAGCTCCGGCATGACGGCGAAATTCATGCCGTAGAAGGTGGCCACCAGGGTCGGCGGCAGGAAGACGGCGGTGATGATGGTGAAGACCTTGACGATCTCGTTCTGCTTGGCGCTGAGCGAGGCGGTCACGGAGTCCTGGAGATAGCGCAGCTTGGCGTGCTCGAACCCCGCGCGCTCCTTCACGCTGGCGATGTCGGAGATCAGGGTCTCGACATGGGGACGCAGGGCCTGATCCCGCTCGGTCAGGGACTGACGCAGGTGGCGGGCCGCCCGGTCGAGCAAGAGCTGGCTGCGCTGGATGCGGGAGACGCGCTCTTCCTGGACGTTCAGTTCGGCCATGGCCTCGTGGATCAGGCTCGAATCGATGTCGCGCCCGGTCTCGTCGCGGCCGCGGGCGATGGTCCGCATCCGGTCGTTGACGCTTTCCAGACCGCCGCCGGTCAGGGCCAGGACATGCTCGGTGTCGGCGTTCAGGGCCAGAAGCAGGTCGTAGAAGACGGCGGCCGGGCCGGCGTGCGCCTCCGCTCCCTTCTCGGCCGGGGCCGGAAGGCGGTCGAAGGGCGAGAGGCCCTCGGCCGGCTCCAGGGTGATCAGGAGGTCGCGGCCCAGGGCGAAGACCAGAGGGCGGCCGTCCGCCTCCGGCTCGTCCCGTCGAAGGGCGTCGACCGGCAGGTAGAGGAAGTCGGCGTCCCGGTCGAAGACGTCCTCGACCGGGAAGCGGCAGGCGTGGCGCTCGGCGACGCGGGCCAGGGCGGCCGGGTCGTCGCGGCGCAGGCGCAGCCAGGGACGGGCGGCGAGCGTCGGAATGCGGAGGGTCATCGGGCGGCTCCTTCCTTGGCGACGGCGACGGCGGCGGCGGCGGCTGCTGCGTGAGTCGGGGAGGTGGAGGAGGTGGCCGTGGGGCGGTCCGATCCTTCCCCGCCCAGGGCGAAGTGGACGACCAGCATGGCGCCGGACAGCACGAGGTAGAGGGCCACCACGGCGGTGATGACTTCGCGCTCCAGGCTGGAGGCGGGGCGGCGGCGTGCGTCGGGCGCGCGCCGGAGGGCGTTCAGGCGGATGATGTGCATCGCTCGTCTCCTTGCGGCCGGCGTCGGCGCCGGCGGGACGAGCGGAGGGCCGAAGCCCCTAGCCGAGACCCCGGATCACGCCCGTCCGACCGAAGTCGGCGACGACCTTCGATGTCTTGCGCGGGGAGGCGGCGGCCTGGGCCGAGCCTCCGATGCGACTAGGATAGGGGTCCATGGTTCGGTTCGTTCTGCGCTTCGTCGATGAAGCGGGGCGGGCCTAGGCCTGTGAAGCGAAGGTGTCAACCCGGGCGAGGAGAGGGAGCGCGGCCTTGACCCGGGGGCGGCATGGGCGTAAAGGGCGCGCACTTTCGAGACGTGGGCGGTTCGCCGTCCGTCGAGATCGTGACAATCGAACGGACGGGCTGCGCCCGCCGGAACGCCCGAAGCGCGCGTTCCGGTTTTTCTGTTTGGGCGTGACGTCTCGCTCGATCAATCCCCGGGCGGCGCTTTGGCGGCGTCCAAAAGAAGGCTCATGAGGCGCTCCGGCCGAAAGGCACACGCCTCCACATCGAAAAGAGACGAATTCGTATGCCTACGATCAACCAGCTGATCCGCAAGCCGCGCAAGCCCAAGCCCACCCGCAACAAGGTGCCGGCCCTGGAAGGTTCGCCCCAGCGTCGCGGCGTCTGCACCCGCGTCTACACCACGACCCCGAAGAAGCCGAACTCGGCTCTGCGTAAGGTCGCCAAGGTCCGCCTGGCCAAGAACGGCTACGAAGCCGTTTGCTACATCCCCGGCGAAGGCCACAACCTGCAAGAGCACTCGGTTGTTCTGATCCGCGGCGGCCGCGTGAAGGACTTGCCCGGCGTTCGCTACCACATCCTGCGCGGCGTGCTCGATACGCAAGGCGTCAAGGACCGCAAGCAGCGTCGTTCGCACTACGGCGCCAAACGTCCGAAGTAAGCGAACCGTTTTCAGGCCTGCCGGTCTGGACCCTCAGAGATTTTCCCGGCGTCTGCCGGGCACTGCAAGGAATAACCCATGTCGCGTCGTCACCGCGCCCAGAAGCGTGAAGTTCTGCCGGATCCCAAGTTCGGTGATCTGATCGTCACCAAGTTCATGAACTACGTCATGTACGAAGGTAAGAAGGCCGTCGCCGAAAACATCGTCTACGGCGCCTTCGACATCCTGGCCGAGAAGAAGAAGGACCAGGAAGCGGTCGTCACCTTCCACGCCGCCCTCGACAACGTCGCCCCGTCGGTCGAAGTCCGTTCGCGTCGCGTCGGCGGCGCCACCTATCAGGTGCCGGTCGAAGTCCGTCCGGACCGTCGTCGCGCCCTGGCCATCCGCTGGCTGGTCAACGCCGCCCGCAAGCGCGGCGAGAACACCATGACGGAGAAGCTGGCGGCCGAACTGCTGGACGCTTCGAACAACCGCGGCACCGCCGTGAAGAAGCGCGAAGACACCCACAAGATGGCCGAAGCCAACCGCGCCTTCAGCCACTACCGCTGGTAAGCGTCTTAAAACCGCTACTGGCGGTCGCTATCTAAGACGATCCGGCGCGGGCGTTCAGGTTGAACCGCCCGCGCCGTCATATCCGACACCCATGGGCGCTCGCCGCGTCCGCGAAGCACCCCGAAGGCGACTCCAATGCCCCGCACACATAAAATCGAAGACTACCGCAACTTCGGCATCATGGCCCACATCGACGCGGGCAAGACGACGACGACCGAGCGGATCCTGTTCTACACCGGCCGTAACCACAAGATGGGCGAGACGCACGACGGCGCGTCCACCATGGACTGGATGGACCAGGAGCAGGAACGCGGCATCACCATCACGTCGGCCGCAACGACCGCCTTCTGGAAGGGCAAGCGCCTCAACATCATCGACACCCCCGGCCACGTGGACTTCACCATTGAAGTCGAGCGTTCGCTGCGCGTCCTCGACGGCGCCGTGACCGTGCTGGACGGCAACGCCGGCGTCGAGCCGCAGACGGAAACCGTCTGGCGTCAGGCCGACAAGTACAAGGTTCCGCGCATCGTCTTCGTCAACAAGATGGACAAGATCGGCGCCGACTTCGCGGCTTCGGTCCAGTCGATCCGCGACCGCCTGGGCGCCAAGGCCGTGCCGATCCAACTGCCGATCGGCGCTGAAAACCTGCTGAAGGGCGTCGTCGACCTGGTCGAGATGAAGGCCTATGTCTGGGAAACCGACACCGTCGGCGCCGACGCCGACGTCCGCGACATCCCGGCCGACATGGCCGATGAAGCCGCCGCCGCTCGCCAGTACCTGATCGACAACGCCGTCGAACTCGACGACGACGCCATGGAAGCCTACCTGGGCGGCGAAGAGCCCTCGGTCGAAGTGCTGAAGAAGTGCATCCGCAAGGCCGTGCTGACCGGCGCCTTCTACCCGATCCTCGGCGGCTCGGCCTTCAAGAACAAGGGCGTTCAGCCCCTGCTCGACGCCGTCATCGACTACCTGCCGTCGCCGACCGACATTCCGGCCACGCCGGGCATCGACTTCCGCACGGAAGAGCCGGTGACCCGCAAGGCTTCGGACGAAGAGCCCCTGTCGGTCCTGGCCTTCAAGATCATGGACGACCCCTTCGTCGGCTCGCTGACCTTCTGCCGCCTGTACTCGGGCAAGATGGAAACCGGCATGTCGCTGCTGAACTCGTCGCGTGACAAGAAGGAGCGCGTCGGCCGCATGCTGCAGATGCACTCGAACAACCGCGAGGACATCAAGGAAGCTTACGCCGGCGACATCGTCGCCCTGGCCGGCCTGAAGGAAACCCGCACGGGCGACACCCTGTGCGACCCGATCAAGTCGCCCATCATCCTCGAGAAGATGGAATTCCCGGCGCCGGTGATCGAGATATCGGTCGAGCCCAAGACCAAGGCCGACCAGGAGAAGCTGGGCGTCGCCCTGGCCAAGCTGGCCTCGGAAGACCCCTCCTTCACCGTCTCGACCGACCACGAGTCGGGCCAGACCATCCTGAAGGGCATGGGCGAGCTGCACCTGGACATCAAGGTCGACATCCTGAAGCGCACCTACAAGGTGGAAGCCAACATCGGCGCGCCGCAGGTGGCCTACCGCGAGTCCCTGGGCCGCAAGGTCGACATCGACTACACCCACAAGAAGCAGACCGGCGGTACGGGTCAGTTCGCCCGCGTCATGATCACCTTCGAGCCGGGTGAAGCGGGTTCGGGCTTCGTGTTCGAAAACGCCATCGTCGGCGGCGCGGTGCCCAAGGAATACATCCCGGGCGTCGAAAAGGGCCTGGAATCGGCCAAGGAAAACGGTCTGCTGGCCGGCTTCCCGATGATCGACTTCAAGGCCACGCTGACGGACGGCAAGTTCCACGACGTCGACTCCAGCGTCCTGGCCTTCGAAATCGCTTCGCGCGCCGCCTTCCGTGAACTGAAGGAAAAGGGTTCGCCCAAGCTGCTCGAGCCGATCATGGCGGTCGAGGTCGTGACCCCCGAGGAATACCTCGGCTCGGTCATCGGCGACCTGAACGGCCGTCGCGGCATGATCCAGGGCCAGGACATGCGCGGCAACGCCATCGTCATCAACGCCTTCGTGCCGCTGGCCAACATGTTCGGCTACGTGAACACCCTGCGCGGCATGTCGCAAGGCCGCGCCCAGTTCACCATGCAGTACGACCACTATGATCCGGTGCCGCAACACGTCGCCGACGAAGTGATCAAGAAGTACTCCGCCTAAATCCGTTTCGACGGACCACTTGAA
Source organism: Brevundimonas faecalis (assembly GCF_040549405.1). Taxonomy (NCBI): domain Bacteria; kingdom Pseudomonadati; phylum Pseudomonadota; class Alphaproteobacteria; order Caulobacterales; family Caulobacteraceae; genus Brevundimonas; species Brevundimonas faecalis. Next base: position 1,001,573 of record NZ_JBEPTF010000001.1, read on the forward strand.
AACGGGGCGGTTTGGTCACAAATCGCCCCACTCAATCCCCAAACCCAAATGGACCCCCGGTTCGGGGACACCCAGGAGCTAGAGAATGGCCAAGGAAAAGTTCGAACGCACTAAGCCGCACTGCAACATCGGCACGATCGGTCACGTTGACCACGGCAAGACGACGCTGACGGCGGCGATCACGATCACGCTGGCGAAGTCGGGCGGCGCGACGGCGAAGAACTATGCGGACATCGACGCGGCGCCGGAAGAAAAGGCCCGCGGCATCACGATCAACACGGCGCACGTGGAATACGAGACGGCGAACCGTCACTACGCGCACGTGGACTGCCCCGGCCACGCCGACTACGTGAAGAACATGATCACGGGCGCGGCTCAGATGGACGGCGCGATCCTGGTGTGCTCGGCCGCTGACGGCCCGATGCCGCAGACGCGCGAGCACATCCTGCTGTCGCGTCAGGTCGGCGTTCCGGCGCTGGTGGTCTTCCTGAACAAGGTGGACATGGTCGACGACGAAGAGCTGCTCGAGCTGGTCGAGATGGAAGTTCGCGAACTGCTGTCGTCGTACCAGTTCCCGGGTGACGACATCCCGGTCGTCAAGGGTTCGGCCCTGGCCGCTGTCGAAGGCCGCGACGCCGCGATCGGCGAAGAAGCCATCCTGAAGCTGATGCAGGCCGTGGACGACTACATCCCGCAGCCGGAGCGTCCGATCGACCAGGCCTTCCTGATGCCGGTCGAAGACGTCTTCTCGATCTCGGGCCGCGGCACCGTGGTCACGGGTCGCGTCGAGCGCGGCATCGTCAAGGTCGGTGAAGAAGTCGAGATCGTCGGCATCCGTCCGGTCCAGAAGACGACCTGCACGGGCGTTGAAATGTTCCGCAAGCTGCTGGACCAGGGTCAGGCCGGCGACAACGTGGGCGTGCTGCTGCGCGGCACCAAGCGTGAAGACGTCGAGCGCGGCCAGGTGCTGTGCAAGCCGGGTTCGATCACGCCGCACACGAAGTTCGTGGCCGAAGCCTACATCCTGACGAAGGAAGAGGGCGGCCGTCACACGCCGTTCTTCACCAACTACCGTCCGCAGTTCTACTTCCGCACGACCGACGTGACGGGCATCGTGAAGCTGAAGGAAGGCGTTGAGATGATCATGCCCGGCGACAACGCCGAGCTGGACGTCGAGCTGATCACCCCGATCGCGATGGAAGAGAAGCTGCGCTTCGCCATCCGCGAAGGCGGCCGCACGGTCGGCGCCGGCGTGGTGTCCAAGATCGTCGAGTAATCGATCGATCCGGCCCTTAACGGCCGAACAGTAAGCGTACCGGCCTCAAGCAGCGCGAAAGCGCGGTAGGCCAGAGTAAAGCGTAACAGAGCGGCCTCCGGGGAAACCCGGGGGCCGTTTTGCCGTCCGGCCTCGGGCCGGCAGGACCAAGAAGGAACAGGCGCCGGGGCTCTCTAAAGGGACTGGGGTTTCGTTCACCATGGCGGTAAACCGTGCTGAAACGGGCCTGATGTAGAGGTTTCAGGCGGAACGGAACTTGCTGTCCGATCCGGCCTGAAGGGGATCCAGAAGACGACATGACCGGCGAACTGACCGTTGATATCCGCGACATCGGCGAGCTGACGCCCGAGGACCGCGCGCAATGGTCGGCCTGGCAGGCGGCGGATCCCGATCTGGACAGCCCCTATTTCCGGGTGGAGTTCGCGGAGATTGCAGCGCGGATCGGCTTCGGCTGCAAGCTGGCGATCTTTCGGCGGGACGGGGTCCCGGCGGGCTACTTCCCCTATCAGCGGCGCGGCGGGACCGTGCTGCCGATCGCGGCGCCGATGAACGACTATCACGGCGTGATCGGCCCCAGGGACATCCGACCGTCCCTGTATGAGACGGCCTATCTGCTGGACGGGGCGCGGTTCAGCGTCAACGGGTGGGTGGGACTGGCGCCCGGGATCACGCCCAATGAAAGCTTCCGCACCACCATCCCGGACGAGGGCGGATACGACGCCTGGTACGCAGGGCGACGTGCGGCCTACGGCAAGTATTTCAAGGACAAGGAACGCGCGCGTCGCAGCATGGAGACCGAGTTCGGCGAGGTCCAGGTGCGGATGGGCGTCCGCGATCCGGTCATGCTGGACGAACTGATCCGGCTGAAGAGCGAGCAGTACCGGCGCACCAATCGCCATGACATCTTCGCCTGCGGCTGGACGCGCGAGCTGCTGCACGCCCTGATGGCGGCGGATCATCCCGACTTCGGGGCCTCCATGGCCGTGCTGACGGCGGGCGGCCAGGTGGCGGCGATCGAGTATTCGCTGCACGCCGGCAAGCGCTACCATTTCTGGTTCCCGGCCTATGTGCCGTCGCTGGCGCGCTGCTCGCCCGGCATCCTGCTGAGCATGGAGACGATCCGCATGGGGTCGGAGCAGGGATACCGGGACTTCGACTACGGCTTCGGCGGCGAGGCCTACAAGCGCTACTTCTGCGACACGGTGCAGCCGGTGGCGGAGGCCACGGTCTTCCGCCACGGCCTGTCGGAGACCATGGGCCGGGCCGCCGCCTCGCTGATGTCCCTGGCCGGCGAGGAGAGGGGGCGGCGACTGCGCCAGAGCGTGCGTCGCCGCTGGAACGTGATTGAAGCCTGCGAGCCGACGGCGACCGGTCGGCTGCGCGGCGTGGCCCAGGCGGCGAGCGCCGCCCTGGCCAAGGCCAACGGTCGCGCCAAGACGGCTTCCTGAGGAAGGGAACATCCATGTCTGAACGACGCACGCGTTATCCGGGCCCCATCGCCCAGGCGGGAACCATCCCGCACAGCCTGATCGAGCAGGGCTTCGCCGAGGACGAGGCCCTGGCGGGCGTGCTGGACCGCTATCCGGCCGAACTCTTCGACATCAACCTGTACGACTATGACGAGGAAGGTCAGGTCTCGCTGCGCACGGGCGCGCGGGGGCGGCTGAACGGCGCCGAACTGCTGGAAGCGATCAAGCAGGGCCGCCTGTGGGTCAATCTACGGGGGGTCGAGACGGGCTGGCCGGAACTGTGGGCCGCCGCCATGGCCGAGTTCCGCAAGGTGGAGACGGCCTATCCGGGCCTGAAGGCGGTGAAGAACGCCGGGCAGTTGATCCTGTCCTCGCCCAAGGCGCGGGTGCCCTATCATTTCGACGCGGCGGGGGTGGTGCTGTTCCACCTGCGCGGACGCAAGCGCATCTATGTCTATCCGGGCGACGAGGCCCATCTGCCTGAGCGGGCGATGGAGCAGGTGGTGTCGCGCCAGACGACGGAAGAACTGCCCTATACCCTGGCCTTCGAGAGCGACGCCCAGGTGATGGACCTGGAGCCGGGACAGGCCCTGACCTGGCCGCTGTATGCTCCGCACCGGGTGGAGAACCTGGACCGGTTCTGCGTCTCCCTGTCGATGGACTTCCAGACCTGGCCGTCGCGGTTCCGCAACGGCGCCCTCTACACCAACGCCGTGATGCGCAGCCGGGGCGGGGCGCCGCGCCAGACCGATTCCATGGGGCAGGCCGAGCTGGCGCTGCGCTGGGCGGCCTCATTGGGCTTGAAGCGGGCGGGCGCGCTGAAGAGCAAGATCGCCCACTATGAGCGGCAGTTCGAGCCGGAGGTCGGGGCGACCGACGGAGCGGGTGCGTTGAACAACTGACGGGGCGTGACGAAGCCCGGCGGTGCGAGGAAGGGAAGACCGTTTTCTTACAACGACTTCATGACCTCGATTTAAAATGACTTGAGACGGGCGCGGCGTCACCTTCCCCTCGAACCTTGGAGAGGGACCCCGCCATGAAGATCGCCGTTTACGCCGCCGCCTCCGCCGCCGTTCTGGTCGCCCTGGCCGCCGCCCAGCCCGCCTCGGCCCAGGACGCCGAGATCCGCCACGCCGTGGCGCGAGTCATCGTCATCCCCGAAGATCGCGCCGACATCGGCGTGGAGATCACGCAGGGTTCGGCCAACCTGCCGCAACTGCGCGTCGAGCGCCGGGGAAGCAAGGTGATGATCGACGGCGGCCTGGGCCGTCGCCGCAACCTGAACCCCTTCTCGGACAGCGGCATCCGCAACTGCAACAACGGCCCGGCCGACGCCCGTCAGCCCGGAGACGGCGCGACGATCGAGGTGCGGAGCGTGGGACGCATCCGCCTGGAGGACGCCCCCCTGATCGTGCTGCGTACGCCCCGGGACGTGGACGTCAACGCCGGCGACGGCGTCTTCGGCTCGGTCGGCCGCGGGGCGCGGTCCGTGGAACTGGGGGCGGGCGGCTGCGGCGGCTGGACGGTGGCCAATGTCGACGGGCGGCTGGAGATCAATGTCGGCGGTTCGGGTTCGGTGCGGGCGGGAACCTCGCGCAGCCTGGAGGCCAATGTCGGCGGATCCGGCTCCATCATCGCCGGAGCGACGGGTGCGCTGGACGCCGGCATCGGCGGTTCGGGCGATATCGTGGTGGCCCGCGCGGACGGAGCCGTCGACATCGCCATCGGCGGATCGGGCAGCGTGCGGGTGAGGGGCGGCTCGGCCACCTCGCTGGAGGTCGCGATCGGCGGTTCGGGCGACGTCCGCTTCGACGGAACGGCCGCCAGCCTGGATGCTTCTATCGCCGGCTCGGGCGACGTGCGGGTGCGTGAAGTGACCGGCCCGGTGTCGCGCGCCATCGTCGGATCGGGAGAAGTGCTGATCGGGCGCTGATCCACGAGGACAGCCCGATCAGGAGAAGGCCCGGGAGCGTGGAACCCCCCGGGCCTTTTTCCTGTCCGCCATCCGGGGAAGAGCGGCGAGCGCGTCATGTTGCGGCGGACATAGAAAAAGCCCCGGCGGATCGCTCCGCCGGGGCCTTCTCTTAGTACCGGTCGGGACCGGCGGCTCGATTAGAAGCCGCGGATCGCCGGGACGCCGGCCAGGGTGCGGCCGAGGTTGGCGCCGGCGCGGTCCAGCGACTGCAGGGTGCCGCCGAAGTTGTAGCGGGCGCCGATCATGAAGGTGTCGACATCCAGGTCTGTGTCGCTGATCGACGTGCGCTGGTACGAGCCGTAGACGCTGAACGGGCTGTTGGCGAACTGGTACTCGGCGCCGGCGCCGTAGTTCCAGGCGTCAGCGTCGTTCGAGTTGACCGACACGTTGTTGTACGACACGCCGGCGTTCAGGCGCAGCGACGGGTTGACGTAGTAGGCAGCGTCGCCGCCGAAGGTCCAGACGTCGGCGCCGTCCAGGTCCGTGTAGGCCACGACGCCCGTCAGGGTCGCCGAAGCCAGGTACTTCTGCACTTCGCCGCCGACCGAGAAGTAGTTCTCGCCGCCCAGGTCCGTGACGCCGACGAAGCCGCCGGCGCGCAGGTCGGAACCGAAGGTGCGGGTGGCGTGGACGGCCGCGGCGGCGGTCGTGTCGTCACCGATGTCGCTGTCCGAGTAGTTGACAGCGCCGTTCAGCGTGACGGTCCATTCCGGCGAAACCTTGAAGGCGCCGACGCCGTCCAGCACAGCGCCGTCCGACTTGAAGCCGTCAGCGTCGTTGTGGACGTAGCCGATGCCGGCCGAGCCGACAGCGTCTTGAGCGAAGGCGGGGGCGGCGATCAGGGTCGCGGCGGCGACCGAAGCGAGAAAGACGGTTTTCATTATCGTTGTCCTTTTTTCGTTTACCGAGACTCGCGTCCCGGTGACCCGACCGAGATAATGCGCCGTCGCCGGATTTGCCGTAACGAACTTGTCATCTTCAGGCGGTTTGGGGGCGATGTTGCCGACGGGTGACGCATTGAGGCACGATTGCGTCGTCAAGCGGGGCGGGAATGGGGCCGGCCCCTAACAGGGCTGTCATATGGCCTTGATCGCGCCTCAGGCGTTAAGAGGCGCGGGCTGATTCCGGCGGCGAGGACCGCCGTCGACGAAGAGGTCCGGCGGCCGTTCGTCCCACGCGCCATTCCGGATCGCCATATATATGGTGTCGCCGAACCACGGCGGGCGTCGGCGGGGCGATGAGTCCGAAACCCTTATGCGGCGGGCTTTCTGCGCTTGACGGAAACGGAATCGGCAGGCATAAGCGCCCCTCTTGTTGGACCGGCTGTGCGCTCTCGGGCGCAGACGCGGTTCGCAGGAACGACCTAAGTTACTGTTCTTTGCAGCTTCTTGGGAACTTACGGCCTTCGCGGGGGACTGCGGGGGCCAATCGTTTTTGCGGATTTGCGTTTCCTGGGGGCGTCGCCCCGAGGCTCTGGTCTTTGAAATGGTTCACAGGGACGCGGTTCCGACCGCTTGGGAATAACAACCGATATGGATCAAAGCATCCGCATCAGGCTCAAGGCCTTCGACCATCGCGTCCTCGACTTTTCGACGCGCGAGATCGTCAATACCGCCAAGCGCACCGGGGCGACCGTTCGTGGTCCGATCCCGCTGCCGACCCTGATCGAAAAGTTCACCGTGAACCGCTCGCCGCACGTCGACAAGAAGTCGCGTGAGCAGTTTGAAATCCGCACGCACAAGCGCGTGCTCGACATCATCGACCCCACCCCGCAGACCGTGGACGCGCTCATGAAGCTCGACCTGTCCGCCGGCGTGGACGTCGAGATCAAGATTTAAGAAAGAAAGAGGCGGGATCCGACATGCGCACGGGCGTGATCGCCAAGAAGCTGGGGATGACCCGCGTGTTCGCCGATGACGGCGCACACGTTCCGGTCACTGTCCTTCAGCTCGACGGCTGCCAAGTCGTCGGCCAACGAACCCAGGAGCGGGACGGCTACGTCGCCCTGCAGTTGGGCGCTGGCGTTAAGAAGGCCAAGAACACGGCCAAGGCTCAACGCGAAGTCTTCGCGAAGGCCGAGGTTGAACCTAAGGCCTATGTGACCGAGTTCCGCGTCGATGCGGAAGGTCTGCTGGATGTGGGCGCCGAGCTGTCGGCCGACCACTTCCTGGCCGGCCAGAAGGTCGACATCCAGGGCGAAACCATCGGTAAGGGTTTCGCCGGCGCCATGAAGCGCTGGAACTTCGGCGGTCTGCGCGCCACGCACGGCGTGTCGATCTCGCACCGCTCGCACGGCTCGACGGGTAACCGTCAGGACCCGGGCAAGACGTTCAAGGGCAAGAAGATGGCCGGCCACTACGGCCAGGAAGTCGTCACCCAGCAGAACCTGACCGTCGTCCGCGTGGACGCCGAGCGCGGCCTGATCCTGATCAAGGGCGCTGTCCCGGGTCACGACGGCAGCTACGTCAAGGTTCGCGACGCCATCAAGAAGACTCGTCCGGCCGACGCTCCCTTCCCGGGCGCCGTCAAGTCGACGAAGGCTGCTCAACCCGCCTCGACCCCGGCTGAAGAAGCCCCGGCCGTCGAAGCGACCGAAGGCGGTGAAGCGTAATGAAACTCTCGGTCATCAAACTCGACGGCAAGGCTGCTGGCGACGTTGAGCTGTCGGACGCCGTCTTCGGCATCGCCGACATCCGCGGCGACCTGCTGGCCCGCACCGTCAACTGGCAACTGGCCAAGCGCCGCGCCGGTACGCACAAGGTCCAGACCCGCAACGAGAATTCTCGTACGGGCAAGAAGATGTACAAGCAAAAGGGCACCGGCTCTGCTCGTCACGGTTCGCGCCGTGCGCCGCAGTTCGTCGGCGGCTCGCGCGCCTTCGGTCCGGTCGTTCGCGACCACGGCTTCTCGCTGCCGAAGAAGATCCGCGCCCTGGCTCTGCGTCACGCTCTCAGCTCGAAGGTCAAGGCCGGCGATCTGGTCGTGGTCGACAGCGTTTCGGTCAAGGAAGCCAAGACGGCCTCGCTGCGCGAGACCTTCGGCAAGCTCGGCTGGACCAAGGCCCTGATCATCGCGGGTCCGGAAGTCGACGCCAACTTCGGCCTGGCCGCCCGCAACATCCCGCACATCGACGTCCTGCCGAACGCCGGCCTGAACGTCTATGACATCCTGCGGGCCGACAAACTGGTGCTGACCAAGGCCGCCGTCGAGGCGATCGAGGCGCGCTTCGCTGAGAAGGAAGCCGCGTAATGGCCGCCGCTCAACCCACCGCCAAGCACTACGACACGATCCTGGCTCCGATCATCACGGAAAAAGCCACGATCCTGTCGGAGCAGAACAAGGTCGTCTTCCGCGTCGCCGGCACGGCGACCAAGGACGAGATCGCCGCTGCGGTCGAAAGCCTGTTCAAAGTCAACGTCCTCAAGGTCAACACCCTGGTTCAAAAGGGTAAGACCAAGCGCTTCCGTGGCATCCAGGGTCGTCGCGTGGACATCAAGAAAGCGATCGTGACGCTGGCTGACGGCCAGTCGATCGACGTCACGACGGGGCTCTAAGACGATGGCCTTGAAAACCTACAATCCGACGTCGCCGGGCCGCCGCGCCCTGGTTCTGGTCGACCGGTCCGAGCTCCACAAGGGCCGTCCCGAGAAGTCGCTCGTCGAAGGCCTGACCAAGTCGGGCGGTCGCGGGCAGGGCGGTCGCATCGCTGTTCGCTTCCGCGGCGGCGGCGCCAAGACCCTGTATCGCAAGATCGACTTCAAGCGTCGCAAATGGGACGTGGTGGGTACGGTCGAGCGTCTGGAATACGACCCGAACCGCACCGCCTTCATCGCCCTGGTGTCCTATCCGGACGGCGAGAAGACCTACATCATCGCGCCGCAACGCCTGAAGGCCGGGGACGTCATCGTCGCCGGTGAGAAGGTCGACGTGAAGCCGGGCAACGCCATGCCCCTGCGTTCGATGCCGGTCGGCACCATCATCCACAACGTGGAGATGAAGCCGGGCAAGGGCGCTCAGTTGGCCCGTTCGGCCGGCGCCTATGCTCAACTGGTCGGTCGCGATCAGGGCTACGCCCAGATCCGCCTCGGCTCGGGCGAGCTGCGCATGGTCATGGACTCGTGCATCGCCACCGTCGGCGCCGTGTCCAACCCCGACCACATGAACCAGAACCTGGGCAAGGCCGGTCGCAAGCGTCACATGGGCTGGCGTCCGCACGTTCGCGGCGTCGCCATGAACCCGATCGACCACCCGCATGGTGGTGGTGAAGGCCGTACCTCGGGCGGTCGTACCCCGGTTACGCCGTGGGGTAAGGACACCAAGGGCACCCGCACCCGCAAGAACAAGGCCACGGACAAGTTCATCATCCGTAGCCGTCACGTGAAGAAGGCTCGCTAAGAATGGCCCGCTCCTCCTGGAAAGGCCCGTTTGTCGACGGGTATCTGCTCAAGAAGGCCGACGCCGTTCAAACGTCGGGCCGCAAGGATGTGATCAAGACCTGGTCGCGTCGCTCCACCATCCTGCCGCAGTTCGTCGGCCTGACCTTCGGTGTCCACAACGGCCAGAAGCATGTGCCGGTGATGGTCAACGAAGACATGGTCGGCATGAAGTTCGGCGAGTTCGCCCCGACCCGGAACTTCCCGGGTCACGCGGCGGACAAGAAGGCCAAGAGGAAGTAATCCATGGCCCAGACCAAAAACGCCCGTCGCGTCGGGGCTACCGAAGCCCGCGCCAAGCTGGTCAATGTTCGCATCAGCCCGCAAAAGCTGAACCTGGTCGCCGCCTCGATCCGCGGTCTGCCGGTCCAGAAGGCGCTGAACGAGCTGGAATTCAGCCACAAGCGCATCGCCGGCGACGTCCGCAAGGTCCTGTACTCGGCGATCTCCAACGCCGAGAACAACCACAACCTCGACATCGACAACCTGTTCGTCGCCGAGGCCTTCGTGGGCAAGAACCTGGTGATGAAGCGCTTCGCGAGCCGTGCTCGCGGTCGCTCGTCGCGTATCCTGAAACCGTTCAGCGAGATCACCATCGTGGTCCGTGAAGCCGGCGAGGCCGCCTGATGGGTCAGAAAGTCAATCCGGTCGGGCTGCGGCTCGGCGTCAACCGCACGTGGGACAGCCGCTGGTTCGCCGGCGGCGCCGACTACGCCCGCCTGCTGCACCAGGACCTGAAGCTGCGCACGTGGCTCAAGGAACGCCTGGCCGCCGCCGGCGTGTCGCGCGTCATCATCGAGCGCCCGCACAAGAAGTGCCGCGTCACCATCTACGCCGCCCGTCCGGGCGTCGTGATCGGTAAGAAGGGCGCCGACATCGAGAAGCTCCGCAAGGACATCTCGGCTCGCACCGAAGGCGAAGTTCACCTGAACATCGTCGAAGTCCGCAAGCCGGAAACCGACGCGCAGCTGATCGCTGAAAACATCGCTCAGCAGCTGGAGCGCCGGATCGCCTTCCGTCGCGCCATGAAGCGTTCGATGCAGTCGGCCATGCGCCTCGGCGCCAAGGGCGTCCGCATCAACGTCTCGGGCCGTCTGGGCGGCGCCGAAATCGCTCGTATGGAGTGGTACCGCGAAGGTCGCGTGCCGCTGCACACCCTGCGCGCCGACATCGACTACGGCTTCTACGAAGCCAAGACGACCTACGGCATCATCGGCGTGAAGGTCTGGGTGTTTAAGGGTGAAGTGCTCGAGCACGACCCGATGGCCCAGGACAAGCGCTGGGCCCAGGAAGCTTCGGGTCCGTCGTCCAACGAAGGCCGTGAGCGCGGCCCCCGCGGTGATCGCGGTCCGCGCCGTGGTCGTGAGGGCTGATAGGCCATGTTGCAACCGAAAAAGACCAAGTACCGCAAGGCCTTCAAGGGCCGCATCCACGGTTCCGCCAAGGGCGGTTTCGCCCTGAACTTCGGTTCCTACGGCCTGAAGGCCATGGAGCCGGAACGCATCACCGCGCGTCAGATCGAAGCGGCTCGCCGCGCGATCACTCGCCAGATGAAGCGTCAGGGCCGCGTCTGGATCCGCGTCTTCCCCGACCTGCCCGTCACGGGCAAGCCGGCCGAAGTCCGGATGGGTAAGGGCAAGGGTGCGGTGGACTACTGGGCCGCTCGCGTGGCTCCGGGCCGCATCATGTTCGAAATCGACGGCGTGCCGGACGACGTGGCTCGCGAAGCCCTGCGCCTGGGCGCCGCCAAGCTGCCGATCCGGACCAAGGTGGTCACCCGCCTCGACGCCGGCGTCGCTCACCTTGAGGAAGCCGCCTGATGACCAAGATCGCTGATCTGCGGGCCCAAACCCCGGACCAACTGTCCGAAGAGCTGCTGAAGCTCAAGAAGGAACAGTTCAACCTGCGCTTCCAGGCCGCCACCGGCCAGATGGAAAAGACCCATCGGGTCTCGGAAGTGCGCAAGGACATCGCCCGTATTTCCACGCTTCTGCGTGCGAACCGCGCGGCGGGTTAAGGAAACACCTATGCCCAAACGTATTCTCGAAGGCGTGGTCGTGTCCGACAAGGGCGACAAGACCGTCGTTGTGAAGGTCGAGCGCACCCTGCTGCACCCGGTCCTGAAAAAGACGGTTCGTCTGTCCAAGAAGTACCACGCCCACGATGAGGCCAACGGCCTCAAAGTCGGCGACGTCGCGCGCATCGTCGAGTGCGCCCCCAAGTCCAAGCTGAAGCGTTGGGAAGTTCTTTCCAACGGTTCGGCTTCCTAAAGAAAAGGATCGGATCCCATGATCCAGATGCAAACTAACCTGGAGGTGGCCGATAACTCGGGCGCTCGCCGGGTCATGTGCATCAAGGTGCTCGGCGGCTCCAAGCGCCGCTACGCCTCGGTGGGCGACACGATCGTCGCCTCGGTGAAGGAAGCTATCCCGCGCGGCCGCGTGAAGAAGGGCGACGTCGTTCGCGCCATCGTCGTGCGCACCGCCAAGGACATCCAGCGCAAGGACGGCTCTGTCATTCGTTTCGACAAGTCGGCCGCCGTCATCGTCAACAAGCAGAACGAGCCCGTCGGCACGCGTATCTTCGGCCCGGTTCCGCGCGAACTGCGCGCCAAGAACCACATGAAGATCATCTCGCTGGCTCCGGAGGTCCTGTAACATGGCCGCCAAGATCAAGAAGGGCGACAAGGTCGTCGTCCTGACCGGCAAGGACAAGGGACGCACCGGCCAGGTGCTGAAGGTCCTGCCGACCGAAAACCGCGTCGTCGTGCAAGGCGTCAACATGGTTCAGCGCCACACGCGCCCGACCCAGGCTGACCCGCAAGGCGGCATCAAGAACAAGGAAGCCTCGCTTCACCTGTCGAACGTCGCGATCGCCGACGCCAACGGCAAGGCGAGCCGCGTCGGCTTCAAGGTCGAAGACGGCAAGAAGGTTCGCTTCGCCAAGACGACGGGAGACGTCATCTGATGGCCGACACCAAGTACACGCCTCGTCTGAAGACGGACTATGAGACCCGCATCCGCGGCGCTCTCAAGGAACAGTTCGGCTACACGAACGAGATGCAGATCCCCAAGCTGGACAAGATCGTCCTGAACATGGGCGTCGGCGAAGCCGTTGCGGACTCCAAGAAGGTCAATGCGGCCCTCAAGGACATGACCGCCATCGCCGGTCAGAAGGCCGTTCCGACCAAGGCTCGTAACTCCATCGCCGGCTTCAAGCTGCGCGAAGGCATGACCATCGGCGCCAAGGTCACTCTGCGCGGCGCCCAGATGTACGAGTTCCTGGACCGCTTCATCACGATCGCTCTGCCGCGCGTGAAGGACTTCCGGGGCCTGAAGGGCACTTCGTTCGACGGTCGCGGCAACTACGCCACGGGTCTGAAGGAACACATCGTGTTCCCCGAGATCAACTACGACCAGATCGATCAGATGTGGGGCATGGACATCGTCGTCTGCACCACGGCCAAGACCGATGAGGAAGCCAAGGCTCTCCTCACCGAGTTCAAGTTCCCGTTCATCAAGAACTGAGCGGGAAGGGAAGAGAACAATGGCTAAGAAAAGCGCCGTAAACCGCAACGAAGCCGTCAAGGCCCTGGTTGCGAAGTATGCCGCGAAGCGGGAAGCCCTGAAGGCTATCGCCAACGATGAGAGCCTGCCGCTGGAGGAGCGCTTCGACGCGCGCCTGAAGCTGGCGGCTCTGCCGCGTAACTCCGCGCCGACCCGCATTCGCAACCGTTGCGAAGTCACGGGCCGCCCGCGGGCTTACTACCGCAAGCTCAAGATGAGCCGTATCGCCCTGCGCGAACTCGGCAATCTGGGCCAGGTCCCCGGCCTGACGAAGTCGAGCTGGTAAGGGGAGCGAACAGACATGATGATCAACGATCCCCTGAGCGACATGATCGCTCGCATCAAGAACGCGGCGACCCGCAAGCGTTCCAAGGTGCTGACCCCCGCCTCGCGTCTGCGTCAGCGCGTCCTCGACGTGCTGCAGGACGAAGGCTACATCCGCGGCTATTCGCTGGTTCAGAACCCCGGTGAATTCCCGCAGTTCGAGATCGAGCTGAAGTACTTCGACGGCCAGCCGGTGATCGCCGAGATCGCCCGCGTGTCGAAGCCCGGCCGTCGCGTCTATTCGGCCATCGGCGATCTGAAGCCGGTCAAGAACGGCCTCGGCATCTCGATCCTTTCGACTTCGAAGGGCGTCATGTCCGACGCCGCCGCTCGCGACGCCAACGTCGGCGGCGAAGTCCTCTGCAGGGTCTACTGATATGTCTCGTATCGGCAAGAAAACCATCGCTGTGCCGAAGGGCGTGACTGTCACGCTCAACGGCCAGGACGTCACCGTGAAGGGTCCGAAGGGCGAACGCTCCTGGACCGTCGCCGAAGAAATCGAAGTCAAGCAGGAAGGCGACGAACTGTCGCTGACCCCGCGCCTGGACACCGCTCGCGCCCGCGCGATGTGGGGTCTGTCGCGCACCCTGGTCTCCAACATGGTGACCGGCGTGACCGACGGCTTCGACAAGACCTTGGAACTGGTCGGCGTGGGTTACCGCGCCGCCCTGAAGGGTCAGGCCCTGTCGCTGCAACTCGGCTTCTCGCATGAAGTCGACATCGCGCCGCCGGCCGGCATCACCTTCGCCGTGCCGAAGCAGACCGAGATCAAGATCTCGGGCAACGACAAGCAGGCCGTGGGCGAAATCGCCGCCGTCATCCGCAAGCTGCGTCCGCCGGAACCCTACAAGGGCAAGGGCGTGCGCTATCAGGGCGAAACCGTCCGGCGCAAGGAAGGCAAGAAGAAGTAAGTCATGGCACTTTCTCTGCAACAACAAGCCAAGCGTCGCGCCGAGCGCAACCGTCGTCGCCTCAAGGCTGTCGCCAACGGCCGCCTGCGTCTGTCGGTCTACCGTTCGGACAAGAACATCTCGGCCCAGATCATCGACGACGCCCAGGGCGTCACGGTGGCCGCCGCCTCGTCGCTGGAAGGCGGCAAGGGCTCCAAGGGTTCGGATGTCGCCGCTGCCGCCAAGATCGGCAAGCTCATCGCCGAGCGCGCCATCGAGAAGGGCGTCAAGGACGTCGTCTTCGACCGTGGCGGCTACATCTATCACGGCCGCGTCAAGGCGCTGGCGGAGGCCGCGCGCGAAGCCGGCCTGAACTTCTAAGGGATCGAGAAGCATGGCTCGTGAACCCCAACGCGGCGGCGGCGATCGCAACCGTCGCGACCGCAACGCTCCGGCGGCCGAGGCTCCGGAAAGCGACATCATCGAGAAGCTGGTGCACATCAACCGCGTCGCCGCCACGGTTAAGGGCGGTCGTCGTTTCTCGTTCGCGGCCCTGATGGTCGTCGGCGACGGCAAGGGCCGCGTCGGCTTCGGTCACGGCAAGGCGCGCGAAGTGCCGGAAGCCATCCGTAAGGCGACCGAAGAAGCCAAGAAGACGATGATCAAGGTTCCGCTGCGCGAGAACCGCACCCTGCACCACGACGGCAACGGCCGTTGGGGCGCCGGCAAGATCATGATGCGCGCTGCCCCTCCCGGCACCGGCGTCATCGCCGGCGGTCCGATGCGTGCGGTCCTCGAAACCCTCGGCGTCCAGGACGTCGTGGGCAAGTCGACCGGCTCGTCGAACCCCTACAACATGATCCGCGCGACCTTCGAAGCTCTGAAGGTTCAATCGTCGCCGCGTCAGGTTGCTTCGAAGCGTGGCAAGAAGGTCGCCGACCTGATGGGCCGCCGCAACGACGGCGCTTCGGCGCCTGAAGCTGTCGAGGGCTGATAGACATGGCCAAGAAAGACAAAGCCACCGTCACGCTCCGCCAGACGGGCAGCCCGATCCGCCGCACGGCCGATCAGCGCGCCACTCTGTCGGGCCTGGGTCTGAACCGCATCGGCCGCGAGTCGACGCTGGAAGACACCCCCTCGGTCCGTGGGATGATCGCCAAGGTCGCTCACCTGATCGAAGTGGTCGAAAAGTAAGTCGTTTCGCCCTCTCCCGTTCGCGGGGGAGGGCGTTTCGCACTAAAGAAGCATCTTGCGATGCAGCGAAGGGCCGCTTAGAAGCGGCCCTTCTGTTTTTCCAAACGCCGAGTCAGCGTCGTCCTCTGACGGCCTGGCGCTAGCACCCGAAAGGATCAGGCACATGAAGCTGAACGAAATTCGCGACAACGAAGGCGCTCACAAGAAGCGCATGCGCGTCGGCCGCGGCCCGGGCTCGGGCAAGGGCAAGACCGCCGGTCGCGGCGTCAAGGGTCAGAAGTCGCGCACCGGCGTCGCCATCGGCGGATTCGAAGGCGGCCAGATGCCCCTGTACATGCGTATGCCGAAGCGCGGCTTCAACAACCCGAACGCGCTGAAGCTGGCCGAAGTGAACCTGTGGCGTGTGCAAGAAGCCATCGACGCCGGCAAGCTGGACGCCAAGGCTGAGATCAACGGCGCCGCCCTGGTGGCCGCCGGCGTGATCCGTCGCGTCAAGGACGGCGTCCGCGTCCTGGGCGAAGGCGAGCTGAAGGCCAAGCTGAACCTGGTCGTCTGGTCGGCCTCGGCCGGCGCGATCAAGGCCATCGAAGCCGCCGGCGGTTCGGTCGAGCAACAGCGCATCGCCGCTGAAGCCAAGGCCGCCGCTCGCGTCGAGAAGCGCAACGCCGCCAAGGGCAAGGCTCCGGCTCCGAAGGCTCCGCTGGGCGACGCCAACAAGATCTCGGCCCGCGCCAAGCGCGCTGCGGCCAAGGCCTAAATCGATATCGTCATCCTGTGCGGGCGTCGCTGACGCGGCGCTCGCCGGGATTGTCCGCATCGGGATGACGAAAATCATGAAAGCGGCCCTCGCAAGACGGCCGCTTTCCGCCTATCTGACGACGGGCATAGTCGTGGGGACCGCCTAATGGCTTCGGCCGCTGAACAACTCGCCGCCAATATGAACATGGGCTCGTTCGCGAAAGCGACCGAGCTGCACAAACGCCTGCTGTTCACGCTGGGCGCGCTGCTGGTCTACCGGATCGGCACCTATGTTCCGATTCCGGGCATCAATTCCGAGGCCTTCCTGGCCTTCTTCCAGAACCCGGACGGCCAGCGCGGCATCCTGGACATGTTCAACATGTTCTCGGGCGGCGCCGTCGAGCGGATGGCCGTCTTCGCGTTGAACGTGATGCCGTACATCTCGGCCTCGATCATCGTCCAACTGATGGGCGCGGTCTATCCGCCGTGGGAGAAGCTGAAGAAGGAAGGCGGCGAAAGCGGCCGCAAGCAGCTGAACCAGTACACCCGTTACCTGACGGTCTTCCTGGCCCTGGCCCAGTCCTTCGGCATCGCCGCGGGCCTGAACGCCCAGGCCGGCCTGATCGACCAGCCGGGGATCTTCTTCATCATCTCGACGGTCACCACCCTGACCGGCGGCACCATGTTCCTGATGTGGCTGGGCGAGCAGGTGACGGCGCGCGGCGTCGGCAACGGCATCTCCCTGATCATCTTTGCGGGCATCGTGGCGGTTCTGCCGTCGACGGTGGCGCGTCTGCTGGGCTTGGCCCAGCAGGGTCAGATGTCGGCCTTCATCCTCTTCTTCATCGCCATCCTGGCCGTCGTGACGATCGTCTTCATCGTCTTCATGGAACGCGCCCAGCGCCGCCTGCTGATCCAGTATCCGAAGCGCCAGGAAGGCAACCGCATGACGGGCGGGGAGCGCAGCTTCCTGCCGCTGAAGGTGAACACCGCTGGCGTCATCCCGGCCATCTTCGCCTCGTCGCTGCTGATGCTGCCGACCACGGTGGCCCAGTTCACGGCCAACGCCAACCTGCCCGAGTGGCTGAGCTGGCTGCCCCTGGTCACGGCCCAACTGACGCACGGCCAGCCGGTGTTCATGATCCTGTACGCCGTCCTGATCGTCTTCTTCTGCTTCTTCTACACCTCGATCACCTTCAACCCCGAGGACACGGCCGAGAACCTGCGCAAGTACGGCGGCTTCCTGCCGGGCATCCGTCCGGGCAAGCGCACGGCCGAGTACCTGGACTACGTCCTGACGCGCCTGACCGTGATCGGCGCCGCCTACATCACCGCCGTCTGCCTGCTGCCCGAGTTCCTGGTCAGCCAACTGGGCAACAGCCTGTACTTTGGCGGAACGTCTATCTTGATCGTGGTCTCGGTGACGATGGACACTGTGGCCCAGATTCAGTCCCAACTGCTGGCGCACCAGTATGAGGGACTGATCAAGAAGGCCAAGCTGCGCGGACGCGGCCGGGGCGGTCCCGCCGCCCCCGCACGCCGCTGATGATCGGGTAGGGGAGCCCGCATAATGAATCTGATCCTGTTCGGGCCGCCCGCGGCCGGCAAGGGCACGCAAGCCAAGCGCCTGGTCGAGGAGCGGGGCATGGTCCAGCTTTCGACCGGCGACATGCTTCGCGCGGCCATCGCCTCGGGCTCGGAACTGGGCCTGAAGGTCAAGGACGTGCTGGCGCGCGGCGACCTCGTCACCGACGAGATCGTCATCGCCCTGATCGAAGCCCGCCTGCCGGAGGCCGAGGCCGCCGGCGGCGCCATCTTCGACGGCTTCCCCCGCACGGTGGCCCAGGCCGAGGCCCTGGACGCCATGCTGGCCAAGCGCGGCGCCCAGATCGACAGCGTGGTCCGTCTGAAGGTGGACGACGCCGCCCTGACCGACCGGATCGGCAAGCGTTTCGCCGAGCAGGGCCGTCCGGACGACAATCCCGAGACCTTCAAGGACCGTCTGGCCGTCTACAACCGCCAGACCGCCCCGCTGCTTCCCTATTATGAAGCCCAGGGCAAGCTGACCGAGATTGACGGCATGGGCGACATCGCCACGGTCGCCGCCGCCATCGACGGCGCCCTGGCCTGATCGGTCGAGCGTCGATCTGAAGCAAGATTGTCGGCCCGGGTGCGGAATCGCATCCGGGCCGATTTCGTTCTAGGGCACTTGAAACGCAGGTTCGGGCGTTGATGGATCGGATCTCGTTTCGACCGGAGCCTTCATGAGCCGCAGCCCGTCCCGCAATCTCCGTTTCGCCCGACTGGCGGCGGCGGTCGGCGTGTCGACCGGAGCCTTCATGAGCCGCAGCCCGTCCCGCAATCTCCGTTTCGCCCGACTGGCGGCGGCGGTCGGCGTGGGCGCAGGGCATCTGGCGCTCTTCTTCCTGCTGGGGCGGCTCCAGCCCGAACACGACAGTCCGGACGTCATGCAGCCGATCGAGGTGGAGTTGGTCCGGCCGTCGCCCGTTCCGCCGCCCGTCGCGCCGCCTCGTGCCGAATCTCAGCCTGTTAAGGCTGCGGGGGGAGGGGCGCCCGCCGCGCCCTCCGTGGTGCGGACGCCGCCGTTGAAGCGGCCGCGTCCGGCGGAGATCACGGCGCCGCCCACGCCTGCGCCGGAGCAATCCCTGATCGTGGGGGCGGCCGCCGCGAGCGATCCGACGCCCGGCCTGGGCCAGGGCGGGCAGGGGACCGGAACGGGGGGCGGCGTCGGCGCAGGTTCCGGACCGGGCGTCGGGGACGGCCCGCCGCGCCTGCTGCAGGGGCCGACGCGAGGACAGTTGCGCGACCTTCATCCGCGCGAGGCCTTTCGGCGGCGCCTGGGCGGGCGGGCGACCCTGGTGTGCCGGGTGCGGCTGGATACGCGCCTGGAAGCCTGTCGCGTGACGGAGGAGACGCCGCCGGGGCTGGGCTTCGGGCAGGCGGCCCTGGCGGCCTCGGCTCATTTCCGGTTCCGGCCGCCGACACGTGATGGGCGCCCGGTCGCGGGAGCGGAGGTCACGGTCGGGGTCGATTTCGGACCCTGACGAAAGGGCCGGCGAAGGGACCGCGGCGAACGCCGAAACGCGGCCTGCGTTGACGTAGCCAGAATCCTATGTATAAGGGCCGCTTCCGCGAAGGGCGCACACGTTCCAGGTCTGTTGACCGGAGCGGTTTCTGCGTCTGTTGAAGCGTATCTGGAGATTCTCGTGGCCCGTATCGCAGGCGTCAACATCCCGACCAACAAGCGCGTCGAAATCGCGCTTCAGTACATCCATGGCATCGGCGCGCACGTCGCCAAGGAAATCACCGAGAAGGTCGGCATCGAGCCTGCTCGCCGCGTGAACCAACTGACGGACGCCGAGATCCTGCAGATCCGTGAAGCCATCGACCGCGACTACACCGTGGAAGGCGACCTGCGTCGCGAGACCTCGATGAACATCAAGCGTCTGATGGACCTGGCTTGCTACCGCGGCCTGCGTCACCGCAAGGGCCTGCCGGTCCGCGGCCAGCGCACGCACACCAACGCCCGCACCCGCAAGGGTCCGGCCAAGCCGATCGCCGGCAAGAAGAAGTAAGAGAAAGAGCTGACCGATGGCTAAGGAACCGGGTCGCGTTAAGCGCCGCGAACGCAAGAACATCACGTCGGGCGTCGCCCACGTGAACGCCTCTTTCAACAACACCATGATCACGATCACGGACGCTCAGGGGAACGCGATTTCCTGGTCGTCGGCCGGTCACATGGGCTTCAAGGGTTCGCGCAAGTCGACCCCGTTCGCCGCCCAGATGGCTGCCGAAGACGCCGGCAAGAAGGCTGCGGAACACGGCGTGAAGACGCTGGAAGTGAACGTCTCGGGTCCGGGTTCGGGCCGTGAGTCGGCTCTGCGCGCCCTGCAGGCCGTCGGCATGACGATCACGACCATCCGCGACGTCACTCCGATGCCGCACAATGGTTGCCGTCCGCCCAAGCGCCGCCGCGTCTAAGCGAACCGCCTACCCCTTTTCCCGCTGGCTCCATCTGTCCTGAACGTGAGGACACGGAGCCGGCGAAACCCGTTCGAGGGACTCTATGATCGAAAGAAACTGGCAAGAGCTGATCCGTCCCGAGAAGCCGCAAGTCGAGGCCGGCTCCGACCCGCTGCGCAAGGCGCGCCTGGTCGCTGAGCCCCTCGAGCGCGGTTTCGGCGTGACGCTCGGCAACGCGCTTCGTCGCGTTCTGCTGTCCTCGCTCCAAGGCGCGGCGGTCACGGCCATCCAGATCGACGGCGTCGTTCATGAATTCTCGTCGCTGGAAGGCGTGCGCGAAGACGTGGTCGACATCGTGCTGAACATCAAGCAACTGGCGCTGCGCATGCACGCCGAAGGTCCGAAGCGCATGACCCTGCGCGCCACGGGCCCCGGCCCCGTGACCGCTGGTCAGATCGAAACCCCGGCCGACATCGAGGTTCTGAACCCCGATCACGTCATCTGCACCCTGGACGACGGCGCCTCGGTCCGCATGGAACTGACCGTGCAGAACGGCAAGGGCTATGTCGCCGCCGAGCACAACCGTCCGGAAGACGCGCCGATCGGCCTGATCGCCGTCGACGCCCTGTATTCGCCGGTCAAGCGCGTCGCCTATCGCGTCGAGCCGACCCGTCAGGGCCAGTCGATGGATTACGACAAGCTGATCCTGGAAGTCGAAACCAACGGCGCGGTCTCGCCGGTCGACGCGGTGGCCTACGCCGCCCGTATCCTGCAAGACCAGCTGCAGATCTTCATCACCTTCGACGAGCCCACCAAGGCGGTCGAGGCCTCGGACGGCAAGCCTGACCTGCCGTTCAACCCGGCCCTGCTGAAGAAGGTCGACGAACTGGAACTGTCGGTCCGCTCGGCCAACTGCCTGAAGAACGACAACATCGTCTACATCGGCGACCTGATCCAGAAGACCGAGGGCGAAATGCTTCGCACCCCGAACTTCGGCCGCAAGTCGCTGAACGAGATCAAGGAAGTTCTCGCGACGATGGGCCTGTCGCTCGGCATGGACGTGCCGAACTGGCCGCCCGAAAACATCGAAGATCTGGCCAAGAAGTTCGACGACCAGATCTGATCATCAACCCTCCGCCCAGCGCCCTTCGGGGCGCGGATGGGGCGGTTAGAATGAAAAGGCCCCAGGTCCCGCCCCTTTAGTTCAAGGCCGGAAACCAGGGTTGAGTAGGAGAGACCCCGATGCGCCACGGCGCCGCCTATCGTAAGCTCGGCCGCACGGTCAGCCACCGCCAGGCCATGTTCGCCAACATGGCTGCCTCGCTGATCAAGCACGAGCAGATCACCACCACCCTGCCGAAGGCGAAGGAACTGCGTCCCTTCGTCGAGAAGCTGGTCACGCTCGCCAAGCGCGGCGACCTGCACGCCCGTCGTCAGGCCATCAGCGCCGTTCGCGACGTGCCGCAAGTCGGCAAGCTGTTCGAAACGCTCGGCCCGCGCTACGCCGAACGTTCGGGCGGTTACATCCGCATCATGAAGGCCGGCTTCCGCCACGGCGACAACGCCGCCATGGCCGTGATCGAGTTCGTCGATCGCGACGTCGACGCCAAGGGCCAGGACTCGGGTCCGGTCTTCGCCATCGAAGGCGACGAGGCCTGATCGGCTTCACCGGTTTCGGTGTATGACAAAGGGGCGGCGGGTTTCAGACCCGCCGCCCTTTTTGCTTCTGGGGGCGGTCATGGACGATGAAATCCGGATGCTGGCGGGGCGGTCCGTGCTGGTCTGCGCCGAGGACGGCCCGGTGATCGCCGGCGAGGCGGACGCCCTGGACCTGATGAGCCGTCTGTGGGGGCTGGAGGGGCAGGAGGTCGAGTGGGTCGCCGTGCCGGTCGGGCGCCTGTCCGACGCCTTCTTGGACCTGAAGACGGGCCTGCTGGGCGCCGTGGTGCAGAAGTTCGTCAACTATCGGCTGCGTCTGGCCGTGGTGGGGGACGTGACGGCCCAGGTCGCGGCGAGCAAGGCGCTGCGGGACTATGTCCACGAGGCGAACCTGGGCGCCCATGTCCGGTTCGCGCCGAATCTGGCGGAACTGGAGCTCGGCCTGACGGACAAGCGGCGCAGTTGACGCATTGTCAGCGGCCGGGCGCGACGCGATACAGGCGTCATGACCCAGTTCCATGACCAGATCGTCGCCTATACGCCCGCTCACCGTGAAGCCTGGAAGACGCTGAACGAGGAATGGCTGGTCGCCGACGGCTTCGTGCTTGAGGAAAAGGACCACCGCACCCTGGGCGATCCGGAGGGCGAGATCCTGTCCAAGGGCGGGCGCATCTTCTTCGCGGAAAGGGACGGCGCGGCGGTCGGCTGCTGCGGCCTGATCGCCATGGCGGACGGCGGCTATGAGGTCACCAAGATGACCATCCGGCCCGAGGCGCGGGGCGGGGGCCTGGCCATCCGCCTGCTGGAGGCCTGTGAGGCGGCGGCGCGGGCGGAAGGGGCGCACCGCCTGTATCTGGAGACCAATTCGGCCTTGGCGCCGGCCCTGGCCCTCTACGCCCGCTTCGGCTTCGTCCACCTGCCCCCGCGTGAGACGCCCTATGCGCGCGCCGACGTGTGGATGGAGAAGCGGCTGTAGAGGCCGCTACTCCTTCGACAGGTCCTGGCGCTGGAACCAGGCCAGGGCCAGAAGGAAGGGCCCCACGGCCCAAAGAGCCAGGCCGGCCAGGGCGCGCCAGACCGCGCCGTCAGGCATGACGGCGGCGGGCATGCCGCCCAGGACGGCGGTCTTCAACACCTCATAGGCGTCGCCGGGCAGGAGCAGCATGGGCGTCAGGTCGGCTGGGCCCCAGCCGAACAGGACGCCGGCCTTGGACAGGAAGAACTGGCCCGTTCCGATCGTCAGGGGAACGAAGAGGGCCGCCAGCAGGGATCGGGTCACCACCGCCGCCAGCAGGCCGACCAGCAGGAACTGCACCACGCGGATATAGGACAGCAGGAACAGAAGGCCGAACTGACGGGCCTCTTCCCCGCCGAGGCCGAAGGCCAGGGGGCGATCGAAGATGACGCCCTTGGCGACCTCCGACAGCATGGCGGCGACCAGGAAGAGGATCAGCCCGGTCAGGGTCATCAGCTTGACCGCCCCGGCCTTGCCCATGAGCAGGTTGGGCCGGGTGTTGCGGGCCGTGATCAGGCGCCAGGTCTCCCACCGGTAGTCGCCGGCGAAGACGGTGGCGGCGCCGATCAGCAGAAAGGCGAGCAGGGCGGGGTTGGCCAGGTTCCCGGCGTTCTCGACCAGGGACCGGCCGAGATCCAGCGCACCGCCGCCCAGCGCCAGCTGCGGGGGCAGTCCGCCCTTCACGTCGGCCATCTTGGCCTGGATGAACCAGTGGCCCACGACGGTCAGGACCAGGGAGACGGCGGGGACGAAGACCAGGCTCCAGAACAGGGCGGTCCGGTTCCACAGCAGGCGTCGGGTTTCGGATCGGATGGCGTCGACCAGCATCATGGGCGATCTCCTGTCGGCGCGGCGGCGGTTTCGGTCATGAAGACGCTTTCCAGGTCGGCGCCGACCCAGCGGGCTTCGTCCACGTCCACGCCCTGTTCGATCAGGGCGCGCAGCAGGGCGGGGCCCTCGGCGCGGGGGATGGCGGCCAGGACGGCGTCGCCGTCCATGCTGCCCCTGTCGCCCAGGACGCCCATGATCTTGGCCAAGGGGGTGGCGGACAGGCGCAGGCGCTCGCCCGAGGCGGTCAGGTCGGACACCTTGCCTTCGGCGGCCAGCCTGCCCCGGTTCATGATGGCGACGCGGTCGCAGACGCGCTGGACCTCAAGCAACTGGTGGCTGGCCAGGATGATGGTCACGCCGTCGTCGTCGGCCAGGGAGCGGATCAGGGCGCGCATCTCCTGGATGCCGGGCGGGTCCATGCCGCTGGTCGGTTCGTCCAGGATGACGAGGTCGGGCCTGGTCATCAGGGCGGCGGCGACGCCCAGCCTCTGGGCCATGCCGACGGAGAAGCCCCGGACCTTGCGGTTCGCCGCCTCGGTCAGGCCGACCCGGTCCAGCCAGCGGTCGATCTCGGCCTCCGCGGCCATGCCGTGGGCCTGGGCCAGCCAGGTCAGGGTCTGGCGCGCGGTCAGATAGGGCGGGAAGCGCGGGGTCTCGATCATGGAGCCCATGCGGCGCGTCACGGCCGGGTCGCCCGTGGGCTGTCCCAGGACGCGAACCTCGCCCGCCGTGGGACGGATCAGGCCCAGCAGGATGCGGAACAGGGTGGACTTGCCCGCCCCGTTCGGCCCCAGGACGCCGTAGACCCCGCCGCGCGGGATGGAGAGGTTCAACCCGTCCAGGGCGCGCACGGCGCCATAGGTCTTGGTCAGGCCGGTCGTTTCGATAACTGCGGTCATGACGTCGAGCTTGGCCTGAGGCGGATAAGCCGACAAGCCGTCTTCTGCCTGTCGCAGATTAAGCTTAGGCAACCTTCTCAAAGCCGTCGGGAGTGTCTCTTCATGCTGAACCGTCTCGCGGGCCTGTGCCTGGCCCTGCTGTTGGCCGCCTGCGCCACGACGCCGGTCACGGTTTCGGACGAGCGGCCGCTGGTCATGCTGGTCTCCATAGACGGCTTCCGCGCCGACTATCTGGACCGGGGGATCACGCCCAACCTGTCGCGCCTGGCGGCGGAGGGGGCGACGGGGCCGATGCGGCCGTCCTTTCCCAGCGTGACCTTCCCCAACCACTACACCCTGGTCACGGGCCTGCATCCCGACCACCACGGCATCGTCGGCAACACCATGATCGACGCCGAGTTGGGCCGCTTCAGTCTGGGGAACCAGCAGGCGGTCACGGATCGGCGCTGGTGGGACCAGGGCGAGCCCATCTGGGTCACGGCCGAGCGTCAGGGCGTGAAGACGGCCACCATGTTCTGGCCGGGCTCGGAGGCCGACATTCGCGGCGTCCGGCCCAGCCTGTGGGCGCCCTTCGACAAGTCCATGACGGGCGACGCGCGCGTGGACCAGGTCCTGGCCTGGATGGACCTGCCGCAGGATCGGCGGCCGCAGCTGACCACCCTCTATTTCGACATCGTCGATACGGCGGGTCACCACAACGGTCCCGATGCGCCGGAAACCGCCGAGGCGATCCGCTCCGTCGACGCCTCCATCGGCCGCCTGGGCGAAGGGCTGAAGGCGCGGGGCCTGTACGAGCGGACGGTGATCGTCGTGGTGTCCGACCACGGCATGGCGGCGACCTCGCCGGAGCGGGTTCTGGTTCTGGACGACATCCTCGATCCGGCGGCGGTGCAGATCGTCTACGGCGGGGCCGTGACCTTCCTGAACCCGGTCGAAGGCCGTGAGGCCGAGGTCGAGCGGGCCCTGCTGGGCTCGCGACCGCACCTGGACTGCTGGCGCAAGAGCGAGATTCCGGCGCGTTTCGTCCTGGGCTCGAACCCCCGGGTTCCGGCCATCCTCTGCGCGGCCGAGCCGGGCTGGCTGTTGGCGACCCGCGACTGGCCCGTGACCAAGCCGGGCGGGGCGCATGGTTACGACAACCAGGCGCCCGAGATGCAGGCGATCTTCATCGCCCACGGGCCGGGGGTGGTCCGGGGGCGGCGCCTGCGCGACCTGGACAGCGTGGACGTCCAGCCCTTCCTGGCCCGCCTGCTGGGCGTGCAGGCGCCGCGCGGCGACGGCCGTCCGAAGGACACCGAGGCCGTGACCCGGCGCTGACCCGAAGGGGCGACGTCGGTTCAAAACTAATCGTCGCGCCTGCGCGCGCCTGCGTCTAGAACGACGGACCCCTTTCGCGAGCGCCCCATGTCCCTGCATCAGCCCAAGGTTCGTCGCGCGGCGATCGCCTTCATTCTTGTGACCGCGGTGCTGGACATCGTGGCCATGGGGATCGTCATTCCCGTCCTGCCGCACCTGATCGAGGAGTTCGTCGGATCGAACGCGCGGGCGGGCCTGTTGAACGGGGTCTTCGTGGCGCTGTGGGCGGGGATGCAGTTCCTGGCCTCGCCGGTGATCGGCTCCCTGTCGGACCAGTACGGGCGTCGGCCGGTCATCCTGATCAGCTGCGCGGGCCTGGCAGCGGACTATGTGCTGATGGCCCTGGCGCCCAACCTGTGGTGGTTGGCGGCCGGGCGGCTGATCGCGGGCGTGACCTCGTCCAGCTTCACCACCATCTACGCCTATATGGCGGACATCACCGAGCCTGAGAAACGCGCCCGCGCCTATGGCCTGATCGGCGCGGCCTTCTCGGGCGGGTTCGTCCTGGGGCCGGTGCTGGGGGGCTTCCTGGGCGAGTTCGGGCCGCGCGTGCCCTTCTGGGTCGCCGCCGGCCTGTCGGGCGTGGCCTTCCTCTACGGCCTGTTCATCCTGCCCGAGAGCCTGACGCCGGAGAAGCGGATGAAGTTCAGCTGGCGGCGCGCCAATCCGGTCGGGGCCATGATCCTGTTGAAGCGGCACGCGGAGCTGACCGGCCTCGCGGTCGTGAACTTCCTGCTCTACTTCGCCCACCACGTCTTCTCGGCGGTCTTCGTCCTCTATGCGGGACTGAGGTACGACTGGGGACCGTGGCAGGTCGGCGCCCTGCTGGCCTTGGTGGGCGTGCTGGACATGGTCGTCCAGGGCGGCCTGGTCGGGCCGATTTCCAAGAAGCTGGGCGACCGGATGACCATGATCCTGGGCCTGTGCGGAGGGACGGTCGGCATCGCCCTGATGGGGTGGGCGCCGACGGGCGTCGCCTTTATCGCCGCCATGCTGCCCAACGCCCTGTGGGGTCTGGCCATGCCGACCCTGCAGTCCCTGATGACGCGCCGGGTCAGCGAGAGCGAGCAGGGGCAACTGCAGGGCGCGAACATGAGCGTCGCCTCCATCGCAGGGGTGGCGTCGCCTCTCTTCTTCGGCTGGGTCTACTCGGTGTCGGTGGGCGAGGGAGGCGGCGCGGCGGCGAGCTGGTTGGCCACGCACGGCCTGAACGCTTTCGCTACAACAGTTGATGCGGCGCTTTCTGATCCCGGCCTGGCCTTCTACATGGCCGCCGTCGTCCTGGCCCTGGCCGCGCTGATCGGCTGGATCACGGCGCGCAAGGCGGAACGGGACGAGGTCACGTCCGTTTGATCGCGGCGACGCCCCGGGGCGCTCGACGGCCTTGATCCTGTCGAAAAGCCGGGGCGGAATGGGATGAACGCCCAAGCTTGTAGAACCGGGACGAGATGAAGACTTCCAGACTGGCCATCGCCGCCGCCCTGATGCTGTCCGCCTGCGGGCAGCCGCAACCGTCCAAGGCGCAGGAAGGCGTCTTTTCAGAGCAGCCGCGCGCCGCGCCGCGCGACGCCGCCGCCATGAAGTCCAGCTTCGCCCCCGTGGTGCGCGAGGCGGCGCCGGCCGTGGTCAACATCTCGGCGCGGGGCGTGCAGCAGGTGCGCGATCCCTTCTTCGAACTGTTCGGCGGCGGCCCGCAGTCGCGCGTGACGGGCTCCATCGGCTCGGGCGTCATCGTGCGGCCCGACGGGGTGGTGGTGACGAACAACCACGTCATCCAGAACATGCAGGAGATCCGCGTCACCCTGAACGACCGGCGCGAGTTCCCCGCAAGGGTCCTGCTGGCCGACGAGCGGTCGGACATCGCCGTGCTTCAGCTGGAACAGGTCGACGGCTCCCTGCCGACGCTGCGCATCGACGACCAGGAGCAGCAGCAGGTCGGGGACCTGGTCCTGGCCATCGGCAACCCCTTCGGCGTGGGCCAGACCGTGACCAACGGCATCATCTCGGCCCTGAACCGGACCGAGACGGGGATCAGCGATTCCGGCTCCTTCATCCAGACCGACGCGGCGATCAATCCCGGCAACTCGGGCGGAGCCCTGGTGGACATGGACGGCGATCTGATCGGCATCAACACCGCCATCTTCTCGCGCACCGGCTCCTCGACCGGGGTGGGGTTCGCCGTGCCGGCGGCCATGGTCAAGCGAGTGGTGGATTCAGCGGTCGGCGGGGCCAAGTCGGTGGTGCGGCCCTGGCTGGGCGTGAAGGGCGACACCGTCAGCGCCGACATCGCCCGCAGCCTGGGTCTGTCGCGGCCCCAGGGCCTGATCATCACCGAGGTCTATCCTCAGGGGCCGGGCGCTCGCGCCGGACTGGAGCAGGGCGACGTCATCACCGCCGTGGACGGGGCCGAGATCAATGATCAGGGCGGGCTGAACTTCCGCATCGGCACCCGGTCGCCGAACGACACGGTGGCCGTGACCATCCTGCGCGACGGCCGCAGCCAGACCGTCAACGCCCGCATCGCGGCCCTGCCGGGCGACGCCGATCCCGGGCAGGGAACCGTGGTGGGGCAGGGCGCCCTGACCGGGGTCCAGGGCGTGGCCCTGAACCCGGCGCTGGCCGACCGGCTGGGCGGAGACCCCTTCACCAGCGGGGTGGTGGTGACGGGCCTGCAGCGCAACAGCATCGCCGCCCGCATCGGCCTGCGTCCCAACGACCTGATCGTCCAACTGGACGGCCGGCCGGCCAATTCGGTCGCGAATCTGGGCCGGGCGCAGCGGGGTTCGGAACTGGTGATCGTCCGCGGCGGCCGCCGCCTGACGGGCCGGTTGCCGTAGTCTATCCTGGGGATAGCATCGCCTTTCTGTTTGCGGACGGCGGCGCCTCATGTCGAATGGCGGGATGACCTTCACGCCGTTCGCCGCCGCTCTCGCCTTGATGTCCGTCGGGGGCGTCGTTCATGATGACCCGCTGACGCAGCCGATCCCCGGCAATGCCGACTGGGTGAAACCGCAGGCGCCGCTGAAGCTCTACGGGAACACCTATTTCGTCGGTACTGGCGGCCTCAGCCTGGTGCTGATCGACACCGGAGACGGTCTGATCCTGATCGACGGCGCCCTGCCTCAGACGGTGGCGACGACGGAGGCGAACATTCGCCAGCTGGGATACCGGGTCGAAGACATCCGCTACATCCTGAACACGGAGGCCCACTACGATCATTCCGGGGG
Organism: Brevundimonas faecalis; assembly: GCF_040549405.1. Taxonomy (NCBI): domain Bacteria; kingdom Pseudomonadati; phylum Pseudomonadota; class Alphaproteobacteria; order Caulobacterales; family Caulobacteraceae; genus Brevundimonas; species Brevundimonas faecalis. The sequence continues at coordinate 1,030,409 of NZ_JBEPTF010000001.1, forward strand.
GCTGGCGGCTCTGGCGCGCGACAGCGGGGCCGAGGTGATCACCAGTCCCGTCGGCGCAGCGGCGCTGCGGACGGGTCAGGCCGACGCCCATGATCCCCAGGCCGCCAGCGTCGCCGCGCACCCGCCTGTTCCCAATGCGCGAGGGATCGGAGACGGCGAGACCGTGCGTCTGGGCGATACGGTTGTGACGGCGGTCTTCACGCCCGGTCATACGCCCGGAAGCGTCAGCTGGACCTGGAAGTCCTGCGAAGGCGCGGCCTGCGCGGACGTGGTGTTCGCGTCCAGCCTCAATGCGGTGGCCAGCGGGACCTTCACCTACAGGGCGCATCAGGATGTGACGGCGACGCTGCGGGCTTCCATCGACCGGATGGAGAGGCTGCCGTGCGACCTGCTGATCTCGGCCCATCCCGACAACTCGGGCGGCGATGTCAAGATTGCGGCCTTGCAGGCTGGGGCGACGCCCAATCCCTTCCTCGATCCGTCAGCCTGTCGCGCCTATGCCGAAAGAGCGCGGCAACGGCTTCAGGCGCGACTGGATCGCGAAGCGTCCTAGGCCTTGATCGGGCCGCCGATGGACCAGGTGTGGCCGAAGGGGTCGCGGACCTGGCCGTAGCGGTCGCCCCAGAACTGGTTCTCCAGCGGCATGACGGGGACGGCGCCGTTCGCCAGGGCGCGGTTCCACCATTCGTCGGCGTCGTCGACTTGAAGATGCAGGCTGACGCCCTTGGGCGTGATGTCGGCCTCGCCGGTCCATTCGGGGAATTCGTCGGCCAGCATCAGGCTGGCGCCGTTGATGCGCAGATGGGCGTGCATCAGCCGCTCGCCGTCCTCGGCGGGCATGCGCATCACCTCCTCGGCGCCGAAGGCGCGGGCGTAGAAGTCGACGGCGGCGGCGCCCCCGCGCGAAGGAATGGTCAGGTGCGGCGTCAGCCCGCCGCGCGGCCCCTGCTCCGACTTGGCCTGGGTCATGAGATTCCTCCTGGGGACGCCCTAGTATCGGGTGCAGTCGCTCGAACGAACGCCTATCTAGAGTGTTCCATGACTGATTTGTTCGAAGCTTCCGGCATTCATCCGCCCGACGCGCCCCTGGCCGATCGCCTGCGCCCGCAGGCGCTGGATCAGGTCGTGGGCCAGGATCACCTGCTGGGACCCGGCGGGCCGATCCGCCGCATGATCGAGGCCGGGCGCCTGGGCTCCATGATCCTGTGGGGGCCGCCCGGTACGGGCAAGACCACGATCGCCCGCCTGCTGGCCAAGGCGGCGGGCTATGAATACCAGTCGATCAGCGCGGTCTTTTCCGGCGTCGCCGACCTGAAGAAGGCGTTCGAGGCTGCAAGGATGCGACGGTCGGCGGGGCAGCAGACCCTGTTGTTCGTGGACGAGATCCATCGCTTCAACCGCGCCCAGCAGGACGGCTTCCTGCCCTTCGTGGAGGAGGGGATCGTCACCCTGGTGGGGGCCACGACCGAAAATCCCAGCTTCGAACTGAACGGCGCACTGCTGTCCCGGTCGCAGGTCTATGTGCTGAAGCGGCTGGACGACGCCTCGCTGGACCAGTTGCTGTCCCGCGCGGAAACCCTGATGGAGCGTTCGCTGCCGCTGACGCCGGAGGCGCGCCAGGCCATGCTGGCCCTGGCCGACGGCGACGGCCGCTATCTGCTGACCATGTCGGAGGTGCTGTTCGACCTGCCGCAGAGCGAGCCCCTGGACGTTCAGGCCCTGGCGGGCGTGCTGCAGAAGCGGGCCCCCGCCTACGACAAGAGCCGGGAAGAGCACTACAACCTCATCTCCGCCCTGCATAAGTCGGTGCGCGGATCGGACCCGGACGCGGCCCTCTACTGGCTGGCGCGGATGCTGAACGGGGGCGAGGACCCGCTCTATCTGGCGCGGCGCATCGTGCGGATGGCGGTCGAGGACATCGGCCAAGCCGACCCCCTGTCCCTGCTGGTCGCCAATGCGGCCAAGGACACCTATGACTTCCTGGGATCGCCCGAGGGCGAACTGGCCCTGGCCCAGGCGGTGGTTCATCTGGCGACCGCGCCCAAGTCGGTGGGGGTCTACGAAGCCTTCAAGGCGGCCAAGCGCGCGGCGCACGAGACCGGCTCCCTGATGCCCCCCGCCCATATCCGCAACGCCCCGACGAAGCTGATGAAGCAACTCGGCTACGGCAAGGGCTATCAGTACGATCCCTCGACGCCTGAGGGCTTTTCCGGCGCGAACTTTTTCCCCGACGAGATGGAGCGTCGCACCTTCTACCAGCCCAAGGGCGAAGGGCATGAGGAGAAGGTCAAGGCGCGGCTGGAACGCTGGGCGGCGATGCGCGACCGCGTGCAGGGCGAGAAGGGGTAGTCCCTTCTTCTCCTCCCCCGTTTACGGGGGAGGGGGACCGCGAAGCGGTGGAGGGGGCGACCACAGGCGCGACCGTTTGCCTGGTTTGGACCGCCGTCCCGCCCTGATCCGGAAATCGCAGCCCGAGTTTTCGCCCCCTCCACCACGCTTCGCGCGGTCCCCTCCCCCGCTTTGCAGGGGAGGAGAGGGAGGGGTCTGTCCAGCGCGGCTGTTCACGCCTAGGTTCGCGCGGAGCAATCCTCGGGAGGAATCAATGACCGACATCGTCAAGCGCGGGACGCCCTGGCATCTGTGGGCGGTCGCCGTGGTCTCGGTCGTCTGGAACGGGATCGGCGTCTGGCAATGGTATCAGAAGGTCACGGGTTCCCCGGCCTATTGGGACGCCCTGACGATGCAGCAGGTCGTCTATCTGCGCGGCGCGCCCTTGTGGACCGACGTGGCCTTCGGCGTGGCGGTCTGGTGCGGTCTCCTGGGCGCGCTGATGTTGCTGCTGCGGCGACGGCTGGCCTTCAACGCCTTCGTCGCGGGCCTGATCGCCATGCTGGCGGACAGCGTCTATGTCCATGTCCTCAGCAACGGGCGCGAGGTCATGGGAACGGCGGGCGTCCTGTTCGGCGTCCTGATCATCCTGATCTTCGCGGCCCAGATCGCCTATTCCCATTGGGCGCGGCGCAAGGGCGTGATCCGCTGAGCGCCTGATCGGCGATCATTGTTAAGGACGTCCGTTCGGGTTTAGCCTCCCTGCCATCGGCAACCTGGGGAGGGAAAAATGACCGATATCGCAAGGCGTCAGCCGACGCCCTGGCATCTGTGGCTGGTCGGCGTCCTGTCGCTGCTGTGGAACGGCTTCGGCGGCTATGACTTCATCCAGACCACGACGCGCGGGGAAACCTACATGCGCGAGTCCGGCTTCGGCGACGAGATGATCGCCTATTTCAACGCCATGCCGACGTGGATGTACGTGCCCTGGACCCTGGGCGTCTGGGGCGGGGTGATCGGATCCCTGTTGCTTCTGGCGCGCAGCCGCTGGGCGGTTCACGCCTTCGCCCTGTCGTTGCTAGGGGCGGTGGTCAGCCTGGTCTACTCCAAGTTCATCAGCCCGCCGCCGGCCCTGCCGCCCGAAATGGCGATGATGGAGTGGATGCCCTACGTCATCACCGCCATCGCAGCCTTCCTGCTCTGGTACGCTTGGGCCATAGCGAAGAAGGCGGTCCTCCGCTAAAGGCTCGGCGGGTGAAAACCCGCCAGCCCGCTTCCCTGACCGAAGAAGACATCGCCGCCGTCCGTTCGTGGGTCATCCACGAGGACGCGCACATCATCGCCTTCAACAAGCCGTCGGGCCTGTCGAGCCAGGGCGGCCGCATCCAGGCCCATACCCTGGACGACCTTTTGTGGGCCTTCGCCCGTTCAAACGGCAAGCGGCCGGAGCTGGTGCATCGGCTGGACCGGGACACCTCGGGCGTCATCCTGGCGGCCAAGACCAAGCCGGCGGCGGGCTTCCTGGGCAAGGCCATGCAGATGCGGCGGTTCCAGAAAACCTATCTGGCCCTGGTTTCCGCCGCGCCCGAGCCGAAGTCGGGCCGCATCACCGCCGCTCTGCGCCGCGAAGAGATCGGCCGTGAAAGCTATATGCGGGTGGTCGAGTTCGATGCGCCGGGCGCGCAAGGCGCCGTTAGCGGCTATCGCACCCTGGCGGCGAGCGAGGACGGCGCCCTGGTCGAGCTGTCGCCCGAGACGGGACGGATGCACCAGTTGCGGGTCCACATGGCCTCCATCGGTCGGCCTCTGGTCGGCGACGTGCGCTACGGCGGGGCGCTGACCTTCGCCGGCCGCGCCGCGCCGCGCCTGATGCTGCACGCCGCCAAGCTGTCCTTCCCGCACCCCGAAGGCGGGGAGCGCGTGACGCTGGAGGCGCCCCCGCCCGAGGACTTCGCGGCCTTGAAGGCGGCGGCGGGCCTCTAGGGCTTCGTAGAACGTCGCTTCATCTCCGGTTCAGCTTCGTCGGGGAACGATAGGGGCCGCCCGCGCGCTTTTCGGGCGTGGGAGAGATGCGATGAAACCTTTCGCCGTCGGACTGATCGCCTTTTCGGCCCTGACCCTGGGCGCCTGCGCCAGCCTGGCCCCCTATGGCCCGCAGCAGTCGGCGCGCGGGCAGGGTTTTTCCGAGCAGCGGATCGAGGGGGACCGTTTCCGCGTCACCTATAACGGCGTCGGCGCGCCCGGACCGGTGGTCGATCGCGCCCTGTTCCGCGCGGCTCAGCTGACGGTCGATCAGGGCTATGACTGGTTCGAGGTGACGCAGCGCTGGATCGACGGCCGTCCCGACAGCGCGGGCGGCGTGCGCCCCAGCGTCTCGATCGGCGCCGGTTCCGGTCGCTACGGCGGCTATCGCGCGTCCGGCGTCGGGGTCGGCCTGGGTCTGGACCTCAGCGGGCCGCAGCCGACCTCCACCACCCTGGAGATCGTCATGGGTCGGGGCCAGCGCCCGGATCGCCCGGGCGCCTATGACGCGCGCGGGGTTCAGGACGCCGTCCGGCCTCGTCTCTAGGCTCTAGAAGGGCCAGCGCGCCATGGCGGCGGCGAAGCCCAGCAGCGGAAGCAGCAGCAGGATCTCGATCCCCACGGCGCGCCGAGCGGCCGCGCGTTCGCCTTCGGGCGGGACGTAGGCGGGCGCATCGCGCCCGGCCTTGCGCCATTTCAGGATGAGCAAGGTCGGTCGGATCGAGATCAGGCCGATCAGGGAGAAGGTCGCGATCTTGGCCCAGAAGAAGGGATTGGCTTCGTAGAAGGCCCAGCCCTTGCCGCCCCACAGGACGCGGGCGGCGCCCACGGCCAGGATCAGCAGGGCCGTGGTCCCGTATCCGGCGTCCAGTCCGGCCAGACGCGCCGTCGGCGGCGCGGGCAGGCGCAGCAGGGCCAGTTCCATCGCTAGCATGGCGATCAGGCCCGCGAAGAGCAGGTGATGCGCCACGGCCAGGATCAGGTCGAGCATCAGGCGTCCCTTCGCAATCGGATGCGGAACAGTATATGTCCCCGCATCATGACACGTTTCCTGCTGGTTGCGAGCGGCGGCGCCCTTGGGGCGATGGCGCGCTATGGCCTGGGGCTGGCCGTCGGACGGCTGGCCCCCGGCTCGGCCTGGCCCTGGGCGACCCTGACGGCCAATACGGCGGGCGGGCTGCTGATGGGTCTGCTGGCCGGCTGGCTGGCGCTGAAGGCCGGCGCCCAGCAGGAGAGCATCCGCCTGTTCGCCGCCGTCGGCGTCCTGGGCGGCTTCACTACCTTTTCGGCCTTCTCGCTGGAGACGGCCCTGATGATCGAGCGACGCGAACTGGGTCTGGCCTTGGCCTATGCCCTGGGGTCGGTCGTCCTGGCGGTCGGGGCACTGTTCGTCGGCCTGATCGTCGCGCGTAAACTGTTTATCGGAGCGGGCCTATGAGCCGCGAAGTCCAGACCCTCTATGTCGCCGAGGATGAGCACGACATCCGCCTGGACCGGTGGTTCAAGCGCCGCTGGCCGCACCTGTCGCACATCCAGGTCGAGAAGATGGCCCGCAGCGGCCAGATCCGCGTCGACGGTTCGCGGGTCAAGCCGCAGGATCGCCTGACCGCCGGCGCCGCCGTGCGCGTGCCGCCGCTGCCGGAGGCCAATCCGCGCAAGCCCGGCGACGCGCACGAACTGTCGGAACGCGACGTGGCCTACGCCAAGTCCCTGGTCCTCTATGAAGACGAGATGGTCATCGCCCTGAACAAGCCGCACGGCCTGGCCGTGCAGGGCGGCACCAAGACGACCAAGCACGTCGATCGCCTGCTGTCGGCCTGGGGCGAGGGGCTGGACCGGCCGCGTCTGGTCCACCGCCTGGACCGCGATACCTCGGGCGTCCTGCTGCTGGGCAAGGGGCCGGAGGCGGCCAAGCGTCTGGCCGGCGCCTTCGCCCGGCGTCAGGCCAAGAAGACCTATTGGGCCATCGTCATCGGCAACCCCAAGCCCTCGGCGGGCCAGATCGACATGGCGCTGAAGAAGACCGGCATCAACGACTTCGAGATGATGCGTCCCGCCGATCCCAAGGACCCCAAGGGCGAACCGGCCGAAACCGCCTTCGCCACCGTCAGCCGCGCCGCCCATCGCGCGGCCTGGATGGCGCTGCGTCCCTTCACCGGCCGGACGCACCAGTTGCGCGCCCACATGGCGGCCATCGGCCACCCCATCCTGGGCGATCCCAAGTACGGCGACGAGAAGTCGCGCGAACTGTCCGGCGTGCTGAAGCTGCAATTGCACGCCCGCCGGATCGAGCTGGACCATCCGCGCGGCGGCAAGCTGATCGTCGAGGCGCCGTTGAGTCCCGAGATGAAGGCCGGATTCGCCCACTTCGGCTTCTCCGAGGACGAGGCGGAGGAAGACCCCTTCCTGGGCGTGAAGCGCCTGAGATGACCCGGTCGGGCGACCTGCGTCATGACCGCGCCGTTGTGGACGGCCTGATCGCCGCGGGTCGGTATCAGGAGGCGCAGCGTCGGCTGTCGTCCGCGTCGGGCGCGCAGGAGCAAGCCCTGGTCGCGTATCTGGCCCAGGTCGAGGCGCGACCGGCCAGCAGCGTGGCCGAACACAATCTGGCGGCCTTCCTGGGCGATCAGGGTCTGCATGCGGCGTCGGAAGGCGCCGCGCGACGGGCCTTCGCCAAGGGCGGGGATGCGCCGGAGACCTGGCTGGTTCTGGGTCGCGCTCTGGTCAATCAGTATGGTTTCGACGCGGCGGAGCAGGCCCTGCGCGGGGCGATCGCGCGGCGGCCGACCTATGGCGAGGCCCTGCGCGAACTGGCCCAGTTGATCTGGATGCGGACGGCGGATGCGGAGGCGGCGACCGCCCCCGTCCGCGCGGCCCTGGATCAGGCGCCGGGCGATGCTGGCCTGAAGCGTCTGCTGGGCCTGGTGATGGAGTTCGCGGGGGCCGATCCACGCGAGATATGGCGTGTCCTGGCCGAGGGCGGGCCGATCCAGGACCCGCAGTTGCATCTGTCGGCGGTCGGCGCAGCCCTGGGCTTCGACCGCGACCTGGCGCTGCGTCACGCCCTGGCCGCCTTCGCCGGGGCGCCGGATCATCCGGTGATCGCGCTGAAGCTGGCGGAGGTCCTGATGATGCGCGGCGACCTCGAGCGGGCGGCGACCGTCCTGGCCGACGTCCGCTTGCCGCCTGAGGATCAGAACCTGCTGGCCCATCGGGCGACGCTGGAGCGGCTGGCGGGCGCGCCGACCGGCGCCGGGTTGAACGACTACGACGCCTTCGTGCAGGGGGCGCCGATCGACGCGCCGCCCGGCTGGTCCGACCTAGCCGCCTATCTGCGCGATCTGGCGACGGCCCTGCGCGCCATGCACCGCCTGCGGACCCATCCGATCGGTCAGAGCCTGAGGCACGGCTCCCAGACTCCGGTCAACCTGACCCAGGTGGACGATCCGGCGGTCCAGGCCTTCTTCACGGCCGTGGACGGGCCGATCCGGCGCTATATGGCGCGGCTGGGCGCCGGGACGGACCCCTTGAGGCGTCGCAACACCGGGGATTATCGCATCATCGGCTGCTGGTCGGTGCTGTTGTCGCCCGGCGGCTTTCACGCCTCGCACGTCCACCCGCAAGGCTGGCTGTCCTCGGCCTGTCACATCGAGCTGCCAGAGGCGACGCAGGCGGGCGGGCGAGAGGGATGGCTGGCCCTGGGATCGCCGCCCGGCGCCTACGCCGTTCCGACCCCGCCCGAGCGGCATGAGCGGCCCGAGCCGGGTCGGCTGGTGCTCTTCCCCTCCTATATGTGGCATCAGACGCTTCCCTTCGCCGGGCCGGACGACCGTCTGACCATCGCCTTCGACCTGATTCCCACATGACCCGACCGCTCGCAGTCTTCGACATCGATGGAACCCTGGTGGACAGCCGGGCCTCGATACACCGCGCGGCGGGGGAGGCGGCCCGCGCCCTGGGCCTGCCCGAACCCAGCTATGACCGGGTGCGCCAGATCGTCGGCCTGACCCTGGACAAGGCCCTGCACGTGTTGGAGCCCGGTCTGACGACGGCCGAGCTGGCGGATTTCGTCGCCGCCTTTCAGGCCAGCTTCCGCGCCATGTACGAGGCGGGCCACGAGGAGCCCCTCTATCCCGGCGTGATGGAGAGCCTGCGACGGCTGAAGCGCGACGGCTGGCGTCTGTCGCTGGCGACGGGTCAGAACCGGCGCGGCGTGGCCCGCAACCTTGCCCGGCCGGAATGGAGCGCCCTGTTCATGTCCAGCCACTGCGCGGCGGACGGGCCGGGCAAGCCCGATCCGGCCATGCTGTTCGCCGCCATGGCCGCCTGCGGGGCGGATGCGGCCTCGACCGTCATGATCGGCGACACCAGCCACGACATGGCCATGGCCGTGAACGCCGGGGTCCACGCCCAGGGCGTCGGCTGGGGCTTTCATACCCATGAGGAGCAGATGTCGGCGGGCGCCCGCCACGTCGCCCGCGACTTTCCCGACCTGGAGGCGGCGCTGGACCGCTTCGCCTCCGCCGCCGTTCTCGCTTAGAAGCCCGCCATGTCCCATATCCCTCCGCTTGATCCCAATGTCGCCGCCCGCAAGGGCTTTCGTGAATCCGAGGAGCGCATCAAGCGCTTCTGGAAGACGGTCGAGGTCACGCAGGACGAGGGCGGCTGGACCGTGCGCCTGGACGGCCGTGCGCCCAAGACGCCGGCTGGAAACACCCTGACCCTGCCGACCGAGGCCGCTGCGCAGCTTGTCGCCGACGAATGGGCGGCACAGGAGGCGTTCCTGTCGCTGGGGACCATGCCGGCCACGCGCCTGGCCTCGACCGCCATCGACCGGGTCAGCCAGACCCGCGAGCCCGTGGCGGCCGAGATCGCCGCCTACGCCGGGTCGGACGTCACCTGCTATCTGGCCGAGACCCCGGCCTCGCTGGTCGCGCGCCAGCAGGCCGAGTGGGGACCGTGGCGGGACTGGGCGGCCAGGGAGCTGGGCGTGGCCCTGCACACGGCCGAGGGGATCGTGCATCGGCCGCAGTCGGCCGAGGCCCTGGAGCGGGTGAAGGCCCTGGCGTTGGAGCTGGACGATTTCAGCCTGACCGGCTTGGCCACGGCCGTGCCCCTGTTCGGGTCGGCGGTGCTGGGTCTGGCGGTGCAGCGCGGCGCCCTGGGCGGCGAGGCGGCCCTGGACCTGTCGCGCCTCGACGAGGCCTTCACCGAGGAACGCTGGGGCGTGGACGAGGAAGCCGCCGCCCGCGTTGCGGCCCACCGCGCCGAGGCGGCCTTGCTGCAACTCTGGTTCGAGGCGCTTTAGAGAAACTCGCTCCTCCCCTGCGGAGCGGGGGAGGGGGGCCGCGCGCAGCGTGGTGGAGGGGGCGAAGGGGCGGACCTGCGGTGTCCGGGTTGGAGCAGGAGGTCGGTGGAAGCTGGCTGGCGTGGCGGATGTGGTCGCCCCCTCCACCGCTTCGCGGTCCCCCTCCCCCGCAGGCGGGGGAGGAGTTTGGGCGCTGGCCTTACCCCTTGATCAGGGCTTCTCGCTCTTCGGCCGTGATCATGCGCCATCTGCCTTCGGGCAGGTTGTCCAGGCGGATGGGGCCGACGCGGATGCGCAGCAGGTCCGTGACCTCCAGGTCGACCATTTCGCACATGCGGCGGATCTGGCGGTTGCGGCCTTCGGTCAGGATGAAGCGCAGACGGTTCTGCTCCATGCGCGAGACCTTGGCGTATTTCAGCACCCGTCCGTCCAGCATCAGGCCGCGGCGCAGCAGGGCCAGCTTCTTCTCGGTCACGTCGCCGGCGACGCGGACCAGGTATTCCTTGTCCAGGTGCGACTGGGGTCCGATCACGGCCTTGGCCACCACGCCGTCCGAGGACAGCAACAGCAGGCCGCGTGAATCCTCGTCCAGGCGGCCGATGGGGGGCAGGGAGGCGTCCTCGTCGGGGACGGCGCCCTCGCCGACGCGGGCGGCCTCGGTCAGCAGGCGGACGGCCGGGATCTTGTCCGGCTCGGGCTGGCCCGAGACATAGCCCAGCGGCTTGTGGATCAGGATGGTGACGCCGGAGGCCAGGGCGGCCTCGGCCTTGTCGTTCAGGGTCAGGGTCTGGCCCGGCTCGATCTTCCGGCCCGCGTCTGTGACACTCTCGCCGTCGATGCTGACCATGCCGGCGGCGATCAAGGCTTCGGCCTCGCGGCGCGAGCAGACGCCGGTCTGGCCCAGCCATTTGTTGATGCGGACCGGCTCGGGGCCGTCATAGGTGCGGGTGAAAGCCATGCGGCTCTGTAGAGGGCCGGGCGGGCGGCGGGCAAGCCTCACACGCGGCGGAAGACCAGGCTGAGGTTCTGGGCCGGCATTTCGGCCCGCAGCGTCAGGGCCAGACCGTGGGCGCGGGCCAGGGCGACGACTTCGTCACGGTCGCGCAGGCCCCAGGCCGGATCGCGGGCCTTCAGGCTGTCGTCGAAGGCGGCGTTCGACGGCGCCAGGGGCCGATCTGCTTCGCGATAGGGACCATAGAGATAGAGCAGGCCGCCGGGGGCGGGCAGGACGCGTTCGGCCAGGCCCATCAGTCCCTCGGTCGCGGTCCAGGGGCTGATGTGGATCATGTTGATGCAGACCAGGGCGTCGAAGTCCTGCGTCGGCCAGGAGCCCTGATCCAGGCAATCCAGGGCCAGCGGCGGCCGCAGATTGGTCGGGCCGGCCTCGGCGGCCCAGGCGGCGATGCTGGCGCGGGCTTCGGGGCTGGGGTCGCTGGGCGTCCATTCCAGGCCGGGCAGGGCGGTGGAGAAGGCGACCGCGTGCTGGCCCGATCCGGCGGCGATTTCAAGCACGCGGCCCGTGCGCGGCAGATGGGCCCGCAGTCGCGTCAGGATGGGCTCGACATTGCGGGCGGCCGCAGGCGAGACCAGGGCCCCGGAAGGGCGTTCAGCTTGAGCGTCCATCGTCTTCACGCCTTTCCGATACCGCCTGGAGACGAGGACGGCGACCGCATTATCTATTGCGCCGCACCAAATTTATTCAGGCAGAAGTGAATTTAAGCAATGGTTGACCTAGCGTCGTCTCCGGGGCATTGCGCCTGTAACAGGGCGTGAACGCCGCCCGACTCGTCACGACGGCGGCAGATCGGCGGACGATCCGGTTTCAGGAGACCAAGAGTAGTGACTGCAGACGTATCGATTCCCGGACTACGTCCGGCGCCGACCGACCACCAGGGCCTGATCGCCTGGGTCGAACAGATCGCCGCCCTGACCAAGCCGGATCGCGTCCACTGGTGCGACGGTTCCGAAGCCGAGAAGTCGGCCATCATCGCCGACCTGATCGCCAAGGGCACGCTGAAGGAGCTGGATCAGGTCAAGCGCCCCGGCTGCTACTACGCCGCCTCTGATCCCAAGGACGTGGCCCGCGTCGAGAGCCGCACCTTCATCTGCTCGGAAGACGAAGCCGACGCCGGCCCGACCAACAACTGGTCCGACCCGGTCGAGATGCGCGACCGCCTGGACGGCCTGTTCGACGGCTGCATGAAGGGCCGGACGATGTATGTCGTCCCGTTCTGCATGGGTCCGCTGGGCTCCAGGATCTCCGCTCTGGGCGTCGAGATCACCGACAGCGGCTATGTCGCCGTGTCGATGGGCGTCATGACCCGCATGGGCAAGGGCGCGCTGGACATGCTGGGCGCCGACGGCGTCTTCGTTCCGGCCGTGCACACCCTGGGCGCGCCGCTGGCCGAAGGTCAGGCCGATGTGCCGTGGCCCTGCAACGACGACAAGTGGATCGTCCACTTCCCCGAAACGCGCGAAATCTGGTCCTACGGCTCGGGCTACGGCGGCAACGCCCTGCTGGGCAAGAAGTGCTACGCCCTGCGCATCGCCTCGATCATGGCCCGCGACGAGGGCTGGCTGGCCGAGCACATGCTGATCCTCAAGCTGACCAGCCCCGAGGGCGTGTCCAAGTATGTGGCCGCCGCCTTCCCCTCGGCTTGCGGCAAGACCAACCTGGCCATGCTGCAACCGGCGCTGGACGGCTGGAAGGCCGAGACGGTCGGCGACGACATCGCCTGGATGCGCTTCGGCGACGACGGTCGCCTGTACGCCGTGAACCCGGAAGCGGGCTTCTTCGGCGTGGCGCCGGGCACCAGCCGCAACACCAACAAGAACGCGCTCGAGACCCTGGCGACGAACACCGTCTTCACCAACGTCGCCCTGACCGCAGACGGCGACGTCTGGTGGGAAGGCCTGACGAAGGAGGCGCCGGAAGGTCTGACCAACTGGAAGGGTCAGCCGCACGATCCGGCCTCTGGCGAGCCCGCCGCCCACCCGAACGCCCGCTTCGCCGTTCACGCCGGTCAGTGCCCGTCCATCGCGCCCGAGTGGGAAGACCCCAAGGGCGTGCCGATCGACGCCATCCTGTTCGGCGGCCGCCGCGCCTCGGCCGTGCCGCTGGTGACGGAAGCCTTCGACTGGGAGCACGGCGTCTTCATGGGCTCGACCGTGGCCTCGGAAGGCACCGCCGCCGCGGAGAACAAGGTCGGCGAGCTGCGCCGCGACCCCTTCGCCATGCTGCCCTTCTGCGGCTACAACATGGGCGACTATTTCGGTCACTGGCTGAAGATGGGCGAGAAGGCCGAGGCGTCGAAGCTGCCGCGTCTCTTCTTCGTCAACTGGTTCCGCAAGGGCGAAGACGGCAAGTTCGTCTGGCCGGGCTTCGGCGACAACGCCCGCGTCCTGAAGTGGATCGTCGAGCGCCTGGACGACAAGGTCGAGGCCGTGGACACCCCGGTCGGCCGCGTGCCGTCCAAGGCCGCTCTGGACCTGTCGGGCCTGACGCTGTCGGACGCCGATCTGAAGACCCTGCTGGAGGTCGACGCCGAGGTCTGGACCGAGGAAGCCGCTCTGATCCCCGCCTTCTACGAGAAGTTCGGTGATCGCCTGCCCAAGGCCCTGTGGGGCCAGCACGCGGCCCTGACCAAGCGTCTGGAAGAGGCGCGTGCGGCCAAGCTGGCGGCCGAGTAGGACAAAAGCCGGGTTGAAATCGGGGCGCGGGCGGTCGAAGGACGGTCCGTGTCCCTTTTCAATTCCCAAGACATCCTGGTGGTCGGCGCAGGCGCGCTGGGCCTGTGCACGGCGGCGGAACTGGCCCGGCGCGGCCACGGCGTGACCGTGGTCGATCCGGGCGGGACGAACGCCTCGGCCGTCGCGGCGGGGATGATCGCCCCGGCCATGGAAAGCGCCGTCGACGCCCTGTCGCCGGATCAGGCCGAACTGCTGCGGCGCGGCCGCGATCTCTGGCCCGCGTTCGCGCAGGCGGCGGGCGTGGCGCTGGATCGCGATCCGGCCGAATGGCGGGGCGGGGACGCCGCAGGCATGGCCGCGCGGCTGGCCGCGCTGGGCTTTCGCCGGGACTTCGATCCCGTCCGCAACCGCGTGACGACGGACGAGGACTGGAAGGTCGATCCGACCCAGGCCCTGGCCGCCCTGTCGCGCGGGGTCCGCCGGATCGAGGCCCGCGCCGAGGCCCTGTGGTTCGAGGAAGACGGTCTTCGCCTGGAGACGACGGCCGGACCGGTCCGTGGGGATCAGGTCGTGCTGGCGACGGGGGCGGCCGCGCCCCTGGCCGGCCTGCCGGAGGAGGTCGGGCGCCTGCTGGACCTGGTGACGCCGATCCGGGGGCAGATCGGCCTGGTGCAGGAACGGTTGACGGATCGGGTGCTGCGCGGCCCCGGCGCCTATGTCGCGCCCATGGGAGCGGGCTCGGTCATCGGAGCGACGATGGAGCCGGGCGAGCGGTCCCTGGTTCCGGATCCGGAGCGATGCGCGCGGATGCTGGAGGCCGCCTGGGCGGTGCTGGGCGAGACGCCGCGGCCGCTGCGGATAGACTGGCGCGCGGGCGTGCGCGGGACGACGCCGGACGGCCTGCCGATGGCCGGATCGGTCGGGCGGGGGTTGCACCTGGCCGTGGGGCCGCGTCGCAACGGCTGGTTGCTGGGGCCGCTGGTCGCGGCGACGGTCGCGGACGAGATCGAGGGCCGGCCCTCGAAAGAGCCGGCCCTCGCGCCCCGTCGCTTCGCGCGAGTCTCTTAGTCCTCGGGCAGATTGAAGCGAATGGCGATGGAGACCCGGCCGCCGTCGACGGCCTGTCCGTCCACGGTGCGGGGGCTCATGCGGAAGTAGCGGCTGAGACTGACGGCCGCCCGGCCGAAGCCTTGATTGCCCGGCGTCTCGGAAACGACCGAGCAGCTGGTCAGGCCGCCGTCCACCTTGACCAGGCAACTGATGTTGGCGACGCCGCTGACGCCGCGCGACTCGGCGGCGGAGGGATAGGCGCGCATCAACTGCTCCGCCGTCGGCCGACGAACCCAGTCGGGATCGGTGATCACCGGCGGGGACCGCGGAGGATCGGCGGCGACCGCCGTCCCGGTCGACGGCGTATCGGCCGGAGCGGTGATGTTGATCGCCGGGCCCGGGTCGGTGGTGGTCACGGGCGCCTCGGGCGCCAGCAGCGGCGGCACGTCGGACGGGATGACCGTCGTCGGCCGATGAATCGGCGCCGTGGCGGCGGGCGGGACCCTGGGCGTCTCAAGCGGCTTGGGTTTCGGGCGCGGGATCAGCTCGATGATCGTGGGCCGACTTTCCACCGGCGGGGCAGGAATATCCGCCAACTGGAACTTCTGCTGATAGAGCCAGATCCCGGCGCCGACATGGACCAGGGCCGAGACCCCGATGGCCGCCCACATCCAGCGCGGCATGGGTTTCTTACGCTGACTGAAGTCTAGGGAACTGACGACGCCGTGTCCCCCGGCGATACGCATCATCATGACTTACGCGCCTCCTGTCGCAGGCCCTCCCCAGCACCCACGGAACGAAGTTCGCGCTCGCCTTGCGGCCTTATTGTGGCGCTTGGAATTCTTAACGCCGATCTCCTGTGTTAGGGTTTCGTTTACCTTGGTTAGCGACCGTCAACCTTATGAGCGTCGGAGCGATTCCATCGTCGAACGGGGTAGAGGCCGCCATCCGGCGCGCCTCCAACACCACGGGCGTGGACTTTGATTTCCTGATGAAGACGGCGCGCCGCGAGAGCGCGCTGAACCCTTCGGCGCGGGCGCCGACGTCCAGCGCCTCGGGCCTGTTCCAGTTCATCGAGCAGACCTGGCTGGCCACGGTGAAGCAGCACGGCGCCAAGCACGGCTATGGCCAGTACGCCGACCTGATCCAGCGCGGCGACGACGGGCGGTGGCGCGTGCGCGGCTCGGCCCGCAACGTGGTGCTGGACCTGCGGTTCGACCCGCAGGCGGCCTCGACCATGGCGGCGGAGCTGACGGCGTCCAACGCCGCCTATCTGCGCGGCCGGACGGGGCGGGAGCCGGGCGCGGGCGATCTCTACGCCGCCCACTTCCTGGGACCGGCGGGGGCGGCCAAGCTGATGGAGGCCATGCAGTCGCGGCCGGGCGCCAGCGCGGCGGCGCTTTTCCCTGAGGCGGCCTCGGCCAACCGATCCATCTTCTATCGCAACGGCCGCCACGCCACGGTGGCCGAGGTCCACGCCAATCTGCAAAGAACGGCAGGCGAGGGCGCGCCGGCGGCCAGTGCGGGAAGCTTCATGACGGCCAATGCGGCGCCGGACATGAGCGAGAAGGACAGGATGCTGGCGGCGCGGCTGGATCGGCTGAAACAGGACCAGAGTTTGCTGGCCCTGCTGCTCGGCCAGGACGGGCAGGGGTCCGGCGGCGGCTTCGGCGGGGCCTTCGCGCCGCCGTCCGAAACGACATCGTGAATGAACATGGTTTCGCCGCACTCCTAACGCGGCGTTAACTGTGTAACGTTAAGCGTGACGATTGATTCTTCGCCCCGCCTAGCCGCACGAGCCCTCCATGACCGCCTACCGCGCCCGATTGACGGAAAGCGACATCAGGCGACTGATCAAGTCCGACGCCGAGGACGAGCGCGCGGCCGTGGCGCACAAGCTGTGCCGCAGCATCGACCGCATGCCTCTGGACGACGCTGACCGGGCGGCGGCGCAAAAGATTCTGGCCCTGATGGCCGCCGACGCGGCGGAGTTGGTGCGCCGGGCCCTGGCGGTGACGCTGAAGGCCTCGGACCTGATGCCGCGCGACATCGCGCGTCGCCTGATCGCGGATGCGGACAGCGTGGCCCTGCCGATCATCGCCAGTTCGCCGGCCTTCACCGATGAAGACCTGATCGAGATCGTCCGCGCTGGATCGGCCGTGCGCCAGAACGCCGTGGCGGCCCGGCCCAACGTGCCGCGCGACGTGGCGACCGTCCTGGCGGCCGAGGGCTGCGAGTCCGCCGTCCGCACCCTGGCGGCCAACGACAACGCCGATATCTCCGAGGCCGCGCTGGGCGTGGTCGTCGACCGGTTCGGCCAGTCGGCGGAGGTGGTGGCCGCCGTCGCCTATCGTCAGGTCCTGCCTCTTTCGATCACCGAGCGCCTGGTGGCCCTGGCCAGCGACGCGGTGCGCGAGCACTTGGTGACGCGCCACGCCCTGGCGCCGGAAGTCGCCATCCAGTTCGCCGATTTCGCGCGCGAGCGGGCGACGATCGACCTGATCGACCAGGCGAGGGTCAGCAATGATCTGCCGGCCTTCGTCGTCGGACTGCGGGCGCGCAAGGCGCTGAACGGCTCCCTGCTGCTGCGGGCCCTGGCGCGGGGGCAGATGGCCCTGTTCGAGCACGCCCTGGCCGAGTTGGCGGGCACGCCGCATCATCGCGCCTGGCTGATGGTCCATGACGCCGGCCCTCTGGGGCTGAAGGCCATCTATGACCGCGCGGGCCTGCCGCCGCGCCTGTTCCAGGCCTTCCGCGCCGGGGTGGACACCTGGCGCGCCCTTCAGGCCGAGGGCGGCGACGTCGGCGGCGACGTCTTCCGCCAGCGCATGCTGGAGCGTTTCCTGAGCCAGCGGCCCAATGCGGCGCGCGAGGACCTGAACTACCTGATGGAGCGGCTGGACCGTGCGCCGAAGGACGAGGGCGAGGCGGCGATCCACGCCGCCTGATCGGGTTCATCGCTATCCGCTGAAATGAAAAAAGGGGCGTCCCGTGCGGGGCGCCCCTTTCGCTTTCGGCCTGTTCGATTTCTAGCCCAGATGTTCGGTCACGCGGGCTTCCAGTTCCTCGGCCAGGGAGCGGCCGACGGGATGGTCGTCGGTCTGGATCTGGTCGCGGACCACGGCGCGGATGGCGTCCACATGGGCGTCGATCAGGGAGAGGGGCGCCTTCATCCGCTTGTCGGCGTCGTCGAGGATGCGGCACAGGGAGCCGGCGATGCGCGTCACCAGCGGGTATTGGTAGGTGGCGCCCAGCCCCTTCAGGTCGTGCGCGCGAAAATACAGGGCCTCGGCCGTTTCGGGGGTGTAGCCCTTGGCGCGGATGTCCGCCTGGGCGGCGTCCAGCTTGACGATTTCATCCTGAAGCCACTGGCCGAACTGGGCGGACATGGCCTTCAGGGCTTCTTCAGCCTTGGCCACGGCGTCGGCGTTGATGCCCCCGAAACCGCCGCCGACCTTGGCGCGGAGGGGATTGGGCGGGCGGATCACTTGAGGAGGATTGCTCACTGGGGACTCCTGAATACCGACCCAGCCTAGACGGGCGAGGTTTAAAAACCCGTGACGTTCAACTGGCGAATTGTTCGGCCATGACCCGTTCCTCGTAGGAGCGGTTGGCGTCGAACAGCATGACCAGGCTGATATCGCGCCGTTCGCGCACGTCGACCCGGCTGACGCGTCGGACCTCGAAATTGTCAGCGGTGGCGCTGACGGGCCGCTTGTCCGGCTCCAGGATGTCGAAGCGGACCTTGGCCGTGTGGGACAGCAGGGCACCGCGCCAGCGACGCGGACGGAAGGCGCTGATCGGCGTCAGGGCCAGGCTGGGCGCGTCCAGGGGAATGATGGGGCCATGCGCGGACAGGTTGTAGGCCGTGGAGCCGGCGGGGGTCGCCACCATGCAGCCGTCGCAGGTCAGTTCCTCCATCCGCACCTTGTCATTGATGCTGATGCGCAGCTTGGCGCTCTGCCGCGTCTGGCGCAGCAGGGAGATTTCGTTGATGGCCAGGCCGCTGTGCACCTGGCCGCTGTCGGTCCAGGCGTCCATCTGCAGCGGATGGATGACGGTGCGGTCCGCCTCGGCCAGTCGTTGCGGCAGGTCGTCCTCCTCGTAGTCGTTCATCAGGAAGCCGACCGAACCCCGGTTCATGCCGTAGACGGGCGTTCGCAACTGCAGGTTGTTGTGCAGGGTCTCCAGCATGAAACCGTCGCCGCCCAGGGCCACGACCACGTCGGCCTGGGCCACCGGGACCGCGCCATAGCGCTCGCTGAGCCGCGCCCGCGCCTCTTCGGCTTCGGGGCGGTCGCTGGCGACGAAGGCCAGGGAAAGGGAGGCGGAGGCGGCGCGGGTCACGACGCTAGGCAAGCGGAGCAGAGGCCGCGTGTCAAACAGGAAGCGTCAGACGGAGGGCTGATCGTCGTCGATCATCAACAGGCGGAACTCATAGGCGGCCTGATCGGCGGAACGATCGGCCAGACGCCAGGCCGTTCCGTCGGGATCGAGAGGGAAGCCTTTGTTCAGCTTGCGGATTTCAGTCAGAAGCGCCGGGAAGGCCGCGCGATCCAGTCCGACGGCCAGGCAGGCCAGGAACAGGGGCCGGGCCGTGGCGCCCGACAAGGCGCGGCGTACATGGATCACGTCGAACCCGCCCAGGGTCGCCATGCCGTGGATGAAGACGCCCAGCTTCTCCTCGCGAAGGGCGCGGATCAGGTAAGCAGGGCGCAACTGACCGGCCGAATGCAGCTTGGCCGTCAGGCGGGCGTCGGCCTCGTCGGCGGCGGGATCGGCGGGGGCGCTTCCATCCAGACCCGCGACCTGCCGGGCGGCGGCCACGGCGGCCTCGGTCAGGCGTACAGGATTGATGTCGAAGCGTTCGCCGATGGCCTGGCGCAGGGCGTCGCCGACCCAGTGATAGAGGCGCAGGGCTAGGGCTTCGTCCAGGGCCGGGTGACGGGCCAGGGGCGCGCGCAGGGCGGCGGCGTGTCGGGAGTGCTCGACCAGCGCGGCGAAGTCGTCGTCGGCGATGCGGGCGCTGCGGTTCGTGGCCAGGGCGGTCATCACCGTGGGGTCGCGGCGCTCGACGATGCGGCGGGCGACGGCGGCGCCCAGGCCGGGACGCAGCGCCACCTGGATTTGATGATCCAGCGAGCAGTCGGCCAGGAGTTGCAGCAAATCCTGATCCTGCAACAGGGGGCTGGAGGCGATCACGGGGCGGGCGATCTCGATCTCGTCCGCAGCCAGCATCTTCACGAGGTCGGCGGGCGCCCAGTCGGCCTCGGACAGACGTACGGCCAGGACGCGTCGAATCTCATGCTCGGCGTCGCGGGTCAGGGCGATGAAGACGTCGGCCAGGGCGGAGGGCGCGCCGCCGACAGCCTGGGCCGCCGTGCGATAGAGGTCGGCCACGCCCAGGATCAGCCGGCCCCGATCCTGGGGCGTCCGGGCGCGCGCCAGGTTCAGGAGCTGGTCCAGCCCCTGGGGCAGGGGGTTCTGCTCCGGGATCGGTTCTGGTGCGACGACTGTGGGCACCGGCGGCTCCGCGCATCATGGAGGCGGCGACTCGGCCGCGCAGGGCATCATGGTCGTGGGACGTGAAAACAGGGTTAACGAAACCTTCCGACCGCATTTCGCCGCCGCTTGACGCGAAGCGCCGACGGGGCGACCTTCGGCGATAAGAGAACAATGATAAGGGAGGCGGAGATGGCGGACGGATCGGTTGCGTCGCTGAAATCGCGGGTGTCCGAGGCGGAGTGGAACACCCGCGTCGAGCTGGCCGCCCTCTATCGACTGGTGGCGCTGCACGGGTGGGACGACATGATCTTCACCCATATCTCGGCCCGCGTCCCGGGGCCGGAACACCACTTCCTGATCAATCCTTACGGCTGGTATTTCGATGAAATTACAGCCTCTTCCCTGGTGAAGGTCGATCTGGACGGCAATGTGGTTCAGGAAACGACCAACTTCATCAATCCGGCGGGCTTCACCATTCATTCGGCCGTCCACGCCGCGCGCGAGGACGCCAAGTTCGTCATTCACCTGCATACGGTGAACGGGGTGGGCGTGGCGGCGCAGAGGGACGGCCTGCTGCCCATCAGTCAGAACGCCTGCCTGTTGCAGCATCAGGTCGCCTATCACGGCTATGAAGGCCTGGCCCTGAACCACGACGAGCGCGAGCGCCTGGTCGCCGATCTGGGCGACAAGCCGCTGATGCTGCTGCGCAATCACGGCACCCTGGCGGTCGGCGAGACGGCGGCCCAGGCCTGGGTCGGGATCTTCTTCCTGGAACGGGCCTGCGCCCAGCAGACGGCGGCCCTGTCGGCGGGGCGGGACAATGTCCTGATCGCGCCCGATGCGGCCCAGGCCGAGACCAGGGAGCAGGGCCGAGGCATCGGCTTCGTCTCCGCCCTGGCCTGGCCCGGCGCCCTGCGCCAGCTCGCGCGCAAGTCGCCCGGCTACGACGTCTAAAGGTAAAGGGGCAGGCATGTGAGAGCGGTCGGGGGGCTGCTGATCGCACTGGGTTTCCTGGGGGGAACGACGGCGGGCGCCGCGCCCGCCTTCGCCGGAGCCTGGAACCTGCCGAAGGGGCAGGGGCAGGCGATCGTCAAATACGAGGACATGCGCGCCGATCAGGGGTTCGACCCGAACGGCGACCGCGTCGATCTGTCCGTCGAGCGGCGGGACCAGACGGCCTCCGTCTACGCCGAATACGGCCTGACGGATCGCCTGACGCTGCAGTTCAAGGGCGAGTGGCAGAGGGGACGCGACTCCTTCGTCGATTTCGAGGGAAGAGGTCCGGTGGAGATCGGGGCGCGCTGGCAGGTCTGGCGCGACGAAAGAAGCGTCGTGGCCGTCTATGGCGGCTATGCCGACGGCGGCGAGGGGCGCAACGCCGGCTACGCCCCGCCGGGCGCCGGGAACGCCGACTGGGAGGCTCGCCTCATGGCCGGTCGTTCGATGGACAGGGCCTTGGGCGGTTTGATCCAGGGAGGCTTCGTCGAGGCCCAGGTCGCGCGGCGCTGGCGTCAGGGTCTGCCGGACGAGGTGCGCCTGGATCTGACCATGGGGACGCGCATGAACCAGGATTGGACCTTCATGACCCAGGCTTTCGGCGGCCTGACGGACGGCGACGGGGCGCGCTGGCTTTCGCTTGAAACCTCGGTCGTGCGCGACTTCGGCGACTGGAGCCTTCAGGCCGGTTGGCGGCAGTCCGTGGCGGGACGTGAAACTCCTGCGGCCGGCGGGCCAGTCATCGGAATTTGGCGACGTTTTTGACGCGATTTTCCGCGACGGAAACCAAAGTTCGGCGCGTTACAGATACTTTATTTGCCTATCGCCCGTGACCCGCTAAGCGGGGCCGCTGTAAGTCGGGGAGATTGCGTCGCGTGCTCAAGCGCCATTTTTTCATTATCGCAGCGGCCTGTCTGGTCGGGCTCATGGTCGTCGCCGCGGTGCTGAAGATCGCCTTCGCCGACGACAAGGGCGGTCAGGGCGGACCGGGCCGGGGGCCGGGCGGCGGACGCGGCCAGGCCGTGGCCGAGGCGGTGGCGGCCCCGCGTGAATTCGCCGATCAGATCCGGGTACTGGGCGTGGCGCGCAGCAAGCGCTCGGTCAACATCACCTCCAATACGACCGAACTGATCACGCGGGTCATGTTCGTCGACGGCCAGCGGGTCGCGGCGGGCGCGCCCCTCGTCGAGCTACAGGCGCGGGAAGAGGACGCGGACCTGATCCAGGCGCGGGCCCAACTGGCCCAGGCCCAGCGCGAGTACGACCGCTACAAGCTGCTGGCCGAGCGGGGCGTGGCGCCGCGCGTCACGGCGGAGCAGGCCGAGACTTCCCTTCAGACCGCCCGCGCCGCCGTGGCCGCGTCGGAAGCCCGTCGCGGGGATCGCGTCCTGCGCGCGCCCTTCGCCGGGGTCCTGGGCCTGACGACGGTGACGCCGGGCACCCTGATCTCGCCAGGATCGGTCATCACCACCCTGGACGACACCAGCGCCATTCGCGTCGATTTCCCGCTGCCCGAACGCTATCTGGGCGTTCTGCAGGTGGGCACGCCCCTGATCGCCACGGCCGACGCATTCGCCGGGGAGACGTTCAACGGTCGGATCGCCCTGCTGGATACGCGGGTCAATGAACAGACCCGCGCCGTCATCGCCCGCGCCGAGTTCGCCAATCCGGGCAATCGCATCCGCCCCGGCATGATGATGCGTGTCGCCGTTCAGCAAGGACGCCGCCAGAGCCTGTCGGTGCCCGAGGCCGCCGTCCAGTACGAGGGGCAGGGCGCCTTCGTCTATCGCATCGCGCGCGGCGAGAACGGTTCGACCGCCCAGCGGGTGGAGGTCCAGGCTGGCGCAGTCGAAGGCGGCTTCGTCGAAATCCTGTCGGGCCTGAGCAACAACGACCATGTGGTCGCTTCCGGCCTGAACCGCATCCAGCCCGGCGCCCCCGTCACCGTGGGCGGCGGCGACAGCGACAAGAAGGGCGGCGCGCGCGCGGCTCAGGCGGCGCGCTGATGATGCTGTCCGATGTTTCGGTCCGCCGTCCCGTCTTCGCGGCGGTCGGGGCCATCGTCCTGTGCGTCATCGGCCTGGCGGCCTTCTTCTTCCTGCCTGTCCGGGAACTGCCGGACGTCGATCCGCCCATTGTTTCGGTCAACACCACCTATTCCGGCGCCTCGGCCGAGGTGATCGAGAGCCGGATCACGGAGCCGATCGAGCAGCAGATCGCCGGCATCCAGGGCGTCCAGCGCATCAACTCGACCAGCCGCGACGGCCGATCCAGCGTCAACATCGAGTTCTCGCTGGACCGCAACATCGACGACGCCGCCAACGATGTGCGCGACCGGGTCTCGCGGGTTCAGGGCCGTCTGCCGGACCAGGCGGACCCGCCGGAAGTGGCCAAGGCCGATTCCGACAGCCAGCCGATCATGGTCATGTTCCTGCGCTCCACGACGATGAACCGTCTGGAACTGACCGACTACGCCGACCGCTATCTGGTGGATCGCTTCGCGACCGTGCCGGGCGTGGCCCAGGTGCAGATCTACGGCGAGCAGCGCTACGCCATGCGCATCTGGCTGGACGCCGCCGCCATGGCCGCGCGCGGCCTGACCGTCAACGACGTCGAGACGGCCCTGACCAACCAGAACGTCGAACTGCCCGCCGGCTCGCTGGAGTCGACGCAGAAGGACTACACCGTCCGCGTGGCCCGTACCTATGCGCGGCCGGCCGACTTCGCCCAACTGCCGATCGGCACGCGCGGTTCGGCCTCGACCGCGACCGGCGCCCAGTCGTCGGGCACGCTCGGCGCCGCATCCGCCGCCATGACCAACGGCGTGACCGGCGCCCTGCTGGGCAACGCCGCCTATGTCACTCGCCTGGGCGACATCGCCCGGATCGAGGAGGCGCCGGCGGAGGACCGCCGCCTGTTCCGCGGCAACGGCATCGACCAGATCGGCCTGGCCGTCACCCGCCAGGCCCAGTCCAACGACCTGGCCATTTCCGAAGGGGCGCGCGCCCTGATGGAGCAGATCAAGCCGACCCTGCCGCCCGGCACCACGCTGGAAGTCGGATCCGACAACTCGGTCTTCACCTCTCACGCCATCGACGAGGTCTGGATCACCATCGGCATCTCCATGGCCCTGGTGGCCCTGGTGAACTTCATCTTCCTGGGCAGCCTGCGGGCGGCGATCATCCCCTCGGTGGTGGCGCCCATCTGCCTGCTGGCGACCTTCATCGTCCTGGCGCCGCTCGGCTTTTCGCTGAACCTGCTGACGCTGCTGGCCCTGGTGCTGGCCATCGGCCTGGTGGTGGACGACGCCATCGTGGTGGTCGAGAACATCCAGCGCCGTCTGGACCACGGCGAGCCGCCGCTGGTGGCCGCCGAACGCGGCGCGCGCCAGGTCTTCTTCGCCGTCGTGGCGACGACGGTGGTGCTCCTGTCGGTGTTCGCGCCCCTGCTGTTCCTGCCCGGATACGTCGGGCGGCTGTTCGTCGAACTGGCGGCGGCCATCGCGGCGGCCGTGGCCTTCTCGGCCTTCCTGGCGCTGAGCCTGTCGCCCATGCTGGCGTCCAAGATCCTGAAGCCGGCCGAGAGCAACGGCTGGCTGGCGCACCGGGTCGATCGGGCCATGGACGCGCTGAAGACCTCCTACGCCAACACGCTGGACGCCCTGTTGGGGCGTCGCGTCGCCGTCGGCGGCGTGGTCGCCCTGATCGTCCTGGTGGCGGCGGGGGCGACGGGCATCTTCCTGACCCTGCCCAACGAACTGGTGCCGAACGAAGACCGGGGGCGCGTAACCCTGCGGATCGCCGGGCCGGAAGGGGCGGGCTTCGACTACACCCGCAAGATCATGTTGGGGCTGGAGCCCATCCTGGCCGAGTATCGCGACAGCGGCGAGGCCAGCAACTTCCTGATTTCCGCGCCCGGCTTCGGCGGTTCGGGCTTCAGCTCGGGCAGCGCGGTCCTGAACCTGGCCGACTGGTCCGAACGCAATCGCTCGGCCGATGAGATCGCGCAGGAGCTGAACGGCAAGCTGCGCAGCCAGACGGACGCCCAGGTCAACGCCTCGACCCCCGGCGCCTTCCAGCGCGGCGGCGGCAATTCCAACTCGGTCGAGATGATCGTGACGGGGTCCGAATACGGCCCCATCTACAACTGGTTGCAGCCCATCCTGGCCGCGGCGCAGGAGTATCCGGGCTTCTCGCGTCCTCGTCTGAACTATGAGCCGAACGCGCCGCGCCTGCTGGTCGATGTCGATCCGCAGAAGGCGGCCGCCCTGGGCGTCTCGTCGCAACAGATCGGCCGGGCGCTCGAGACCATGTTCGGCTCGCGTCGCGCCACCACCTACATCAAGGGCGGTCAGGAATACGACGTCATCCTGCAGACGAACCGCGACAACCGTCGCGGCGTGTCCGACCTGGAGGCGCTCTATGTCTCGACCGGCGCGGGTCAACTGGTGCCGTTGTCGGCCGTGGTCACGACCCAGACCTCGGGCGACACGCCTGATCGTCGTCGTCTGGACCGTCAGCGTGCCATCACGCTTCAGGCCGACCTGAGCCCGGGCACCACCATCGACGACGCCGTCGCATTCCTGAACGCCGAGGTCGCCAAGCAGCCGCAAGGCCTGGCCACGATCCGCTGGGGCGGGGCGGCGCGCGATCAGCAGGAGGCGGGCAGCGCCGTGGGCTGGGCCTTCGCCCTGGCTCTGCTGCTGGTCTTCCTGGTGCTGGCGGCCCAGTTCGAAAGCTGGATCACCCCGGCGGTCATCATGCTGACCGTGCCCCTGGCGGCCGCGGGCGGCCTGTTCGGCCTGCTGATGGCGGGGTCCAGCCTGAACATCTACAGCCAGATCGGCCTGATCATCCTGATCGGCGTCGCCGCGAAGAACGGCATCCTGATCGTCGAGTTCGCCAACCAGTTGCGCGACCAGGGTCGAACGATCCGCGAGGCCATCATCGAGTCGTCGAGCCTGCGTCTGCGGCCGATCATCATGACCTCCATCGCCACGGCCTTCGGCGCGCTACCGCTGGTGCTGTGGCAGGGCGCGGGGGCGGGCAGCCGTCAGACGATCGGCGTGGTCATCTTCACCGGCGCCATGTTCGCCACCATGCTGACCCTGTTCGTGGTGCCGGTGATCTATGGCGTGCTGGCGCGCTTCACCAAGTCGCCGGAATGGACCGCCCGCAGGATCGAGGCGTGGGAGGCCCAGGAAATGGCGGACGGCAAGACGCCGGACATGAGCCCGGCGGAGTAGGAATGGAGCGGGGCGGGGCGGTTACGGCTCCGCCCTGTAGCCCGTCTCCACCTTCAGGAAGGCGATGACGTCGCGGCGGTCCGTGGCGTCGCGCAGGCCGGCGAAGGTCATCTTGTTGCCCGGCAGGAAGGACTTGGGATTCTGGAGCCAGTGATCCAGCTTCTCGGCGTCCCAGGCGAAGCCGGCGTTCCGCACGGCGTGGGAATAGCTGTACTTGGGGTCCGATCCGGCCTGACGGCCGAAGACGCCGTAGAGGTTGGGGCCGGCCATGTGCGGTCCGTTCGGCGTGATGGTGTGGCATGACCGGCAGCGGGCGAAGGCGCGCCGCCCATTCTCCAGATCTCCGGCGTCATAGGGGGCGGGCAGGGCAGCCAGCAGAGCCGCCTTTTCCGCATCCGTCAGGGCCGGAGGCGGCGGGGCCTTGGGCGCTTCGTCGGCGGCGGGCGTAGAGGCGTCTCCGCAGGCGGCGAGGGCCAGGGGAGCGATCAGGGCGGCGGTCAGGACGAGAAGGCTGCGCATGACGGCCTTCATAGGCCATGCCGCCTGGATCGCCGATGGGCATTTGGTCTCAGCATCGACGGTTATCATTACTGGACGCAGGGTCTTCGCGCCTGATAATCGCTGTCAAGAACAGTATGAGCGGCGCCGGGCGCCGTCGTAACGAGCGCCATGACCGACACCATCAAACTGAGCCAGGCCCGACGCGGCGACTGCGGCGTCATCACCCAGGTCGGCGACCACCGCCATCACATGGAGCACGAGGTCGAGCTGGAGCGCCGCCTGCTGGAGCTGGGCTTCGTCGAGGGCGCGCGAGTGGAACTGCTGCACGAAGGTCTGTTCGGCCGCGATCCCATCGCGGTGAAGGTGGACGACATGCGCGTGGCCCTGCGTCGGCACGAGGCGGCCAGCCTGACGGTTCGACTGGACGGGAGGGCCGGCTGATGGACATGGCCGTGCGCCCCGCTCGCCTTGACGTGGCTCGTTTTGCTCTGGTCGGCAATCCCAACAGCGGCAAGACCGCCCTGTTCAACGCCCTGACCGGCGCCCATCAGAAGGTCGCCAACTACGCCGGGGTCACGGTCGAGCGGAAGGAGGGGCGGGTTCACGCCGCCGACGGTCGCACCCTGTCGGTGCTGGACCTGCCGGGCACCTATTCCCTGCGGGCGCGCAGCCTGGACGAGGAAGTCACGCGCGACGCCGTCCTGGGCGCCCTGCCGGGCGAGACCCCGCCGGACGTGGTGGTCTGCGTGGCCGACGCCACCAATCTGCGTCTTGTCCTGAAGCTGGCGCTGGAGCTGAAGCAGGTCGGGCGGCCCATGGTCCTGGCCCTCAACATGTACGACATCGCCCAACGGCAGGGCCTGCGCATCGACCTGGAGAAGCTGTCGGCCGAGATCGGTGCTCCGGTCGTCACCACGGTCGCGACCCGCAAGCGCGGGATCGGCGAACTGGTCGAGGCCGTCCAGGCCCAGGCGGACCTGGCGGTCGGCGAGACCCGCAGCGAGTGGCACGCGCCGTCGGCGGCTGAAATCCGCGCCGCCCACCGCGAGGCCGAGCGCATCATGAAGGCCTGCGTCCGCCCGCCCGAGCGGCCGGACACCCTGACCGGCAGGATCGACAGCGTCCTGCTGCATCCGGTCGCCGGCCTGGCCATCCTGCTGGCCGTGCTGTTCGTCATGTTCCAGGCTGTCTTCACCTGGGCCACGCCGGCGATGGACGGGATCGAGGCGGTCTTCGCCATGATCGGCGGCTGGATCGCCGGCGTCCTTCCCGACACAGGCGTCATGGGCCTGGTGCAGAGCCTGATCGTCGACGGTCTGATCGGCGGGGTCGGCAGCGTCCTGGTCTTCCTGCCTCAGATCCTGATCATCTTCCTGTTCATCATCGTTCTGGAAGACTTCGGCTACATGGCCCGGGCGGCTTTCCTGATGGACAAGATCATGGGCGGGGCGGGGCTGCACGGCCGCGCCTTCATCCCTCTGTTGTCCAGTTTCGCCTGCGCCATTCCGGGCATCATGGCGACGCGGGTGATCGAGGCGAAGCGCGACCGTCTGACCACCATACTGATCGCGCCGCTGATGACCTGTTCGGCGCGCATTCCCGTCTACACCCTGATCATCGCGGCCTTCATTCCGAACGAGACGGTCTGGGGCTGGGCCAGCCTGCAGGGCCTGGTCATGTTCGGCCTCTATACGGCGGGCATTGTCAGCGCCCTTCTGGTCTCGCTGGTGATCCGCCGCGTCTTCTGGCGCGGGGCGGTCGAGCCCTTCATGATGGAGTTGCCGGCCTACAAGCTGCCGGATGTGAAGAGCGTCCTGTTCAATCTGTGGCTGCGGGCCAAGATCTTCATCCGCCGCGCGGGCAAGATCATCCTGCCGCTGATGATCATCGTCTGGGCCCTGGCGACCTTCCCCTATCCGCCGGAAGGGGCGACGGGACCGGCCATCGACTATTCCTTCGCCGGCATGATCGGCAAGGCGCTGGAGCCGGTCTTCGCCCCCATCGGCTTCAGTTGGCAGATGGTGGTGGCCCTGGTGCCCGGCATGGCGGCGCGCGAGGTGGCGGTGGCCGTCCTGGGCACTGTCTACTCGGTCGCAGGCGCGGAGGAGAACGTCGGCGCCCTGGCCTCGATCCTGTCGGCGGACTGGTCGCTGGCCACCGGCCTGGCCTTTCTGGCCTGGTACGTCTTCGCGCCGCAATGCTTGCCGACGCTGGGTGTGGTGCGGCGCGAGACGGGGTCGATGAAGTGGACCATGATCATGGTCGGCTATCTGTTCGGCCTGGCCTATCTGGCCGCCTTCATCGTCTACCACGTCGCCGTGGCGCTGGGCGCGGGGTAGGGGGCAGATGCTTCCTTCCTGCTGTGCGGGGAGGAAAGGCCGGGGCTCACCGCCCTGTGGTCAGCTTCACGACGATGTGCGCCGTGGTGTCGATGATGGCTTCGGCCGTATCGGCGCGGCGCATCAGGGCGAAGCCGGCGGCGACCGACTCGACCAGGTTGGCGGTTTCATAGGAAGTCAGACGGGGCGACAGGCCTTCGGGGTGATAGCCGCCCGCCTTGGCCTGGGCGATGCGGCGCTCCAGGGCCAGGTGCAGACGTCGCATCCGTTTGATCCGGCTCTCGGCGAAGCCGGGCTCGCCCTTGTCCGCCAGCATGTGCTCGACCCGCAGCACCGGGCCGTGGTCGTTCCACAGGGACAGGACTTCCAGCACATAGGCCCGGACGGATTCGAAGGCGCGATCGGCGGTCCAGTCAGCGTGGATATGCCGGGCCAGGCGCTGGAAGTCTTCGCCGGCCTCTTCGCACAGGAGCAGCAGGCCCTCTTCGACGGACTTGAAATAGGTGTAGAAGGTCGGCGCCGAGACCCCTGCGGCCTGGGCCACGTCCGCCGCGCGGATCTCGCCCAGATGCCTCTGGTTCAGCAGTTCGCGCAGGGCGTCGAGGATCGCCCGGCGGGTCCGCGCCCCGCGCGCGCCGATCTTATGGCCTAGCTTGTTGGTCGTCTCGGACATCGGCGGAAGGGCGAGGGGAAGGGGAGGGCCAAGGCCTAGTCGCTTCCCTTGTCGGTCACAAGCGCAGCTTGGCCGAGAGCTGGTCTAGAGGGCGACGCGGACCTCGACCTCGTCGCCGAAACAGCCGCCGGTCGGAATGAAGCCGAGCGCCTTGTAGAAGGCTTCAGGACTGCCTTCGCCCAGGCCGTAGCTGGTGTAGAGGGCGTCGTAGCCGCGTCGACGCAGTCTCTGCTTCACCATCTCGACTACGCGGCGACCGACGCCCGCGCCCTGATGGGGACCGGCGATCATCAGCCGCCACAGATAGGGCCCGTCGCATTCGATGCCGTCGTCCCATTCATCGCCGTCGTTGACCATGACGAAGCCGACCAGGGTTTCATCCAGGTAGATCGCCCGGAACCAGGCGGCTTCGGAACAGAAGCCTTCGGCGATGGAGACGCCGTTGTCGGCCACCTTGCCGCGTTGCCCGGGCGACAGGGTCTCGCTGAGTTCGCAGACTTCGGACACGTTTTCCGAGGTGATGCGGCGGAAGGTGATTTCACGTTCGGAAGACATGGCGGCAGGCCGATGAAGCGCCCGCGACCGTGCAGGCGGCGACATATTGCAACGCTTGCGCGCAACGCGCCTTGCGGCCGATGGCCACTCTTGGCCAGGGGACGGCGCGGATGTCGAGCGAGTAGAACGACCGCAGCGGGCGAACCTCTAGGCGGTGAACGTGGCGGCATCTGAAGGCCCGGCTCTTCGATGGGCGGGCCTTCCTTCGTGCTGTCTATAGAAGCTGTAACCCTGGGAAATGAATGCTCCCGGAAAAGATGCATTCAGGATAGGGCGGTCCAATCAGCATGTTGTCGAAGGATAGCGTTTCAGTCGAGTTGTCCCAATTGGCGACAATGGTGCCATCGCAGTTTGCAATGAGATGGGCGATTCCAATGTTCAGGAATACGGATGTCGTTGATCCTGAAATTCGACTAATTGACCAGCTTCCAGTCGTTATCATTGCGTGTCCGCAAATAATATGACCTGGCGAAAGGGATGCGGATGGAAGTGAAACTGATGTTGATGAAACGAATCCGGAGACATTTACCACGCAGGTTCCAGGCCCTTGCGTAATTGTACCAGAGCCAGAAGTTGGCCCCGTAGGTGTAAAAGTCTGTGCCTCTACACCAGTGCTAATCATTGTGATCGCTGTGATCAGACTCGCGCCAATTAGGTTACGCATCACCACCGGCCTCCCGACCCCATAGCTATCCCTAGCGGATGCACAATGAACTTTTATGTAAATATAACGGGAGTCAACGGGGCGGCGGGGTGGGGGCCAAATCTCGATCCTCTCACCCGAGTTGAGGAGGTATTCGCTTCAAACAAGCGCGGCGCAATTCAGGTGAAATGCTCTTCATTGACGATGAACTCGTGCAACTCGGGGTCTTTCGGTTGAAGGACCTCTCGCACGGATGTGAAGGCCAGGCGCTCAAACGCGGCGCGCCAGAAGGCCAGAGCCTGCCTGTCCTCGCGAAAGACGCAGACCAGCCATGGCTCGTTCGAACTCAGCATGGTCTGGCGGATCGCCTCAGATGCGACGCCCTTGCCTCGATATTTTGGAAGAACATAGAGGTCTGCGAACTCCATGATCGAACGGCCTCCAAAATTCTGATGTCCGACAATCAGAAGTCCGGCCAATTTCCCTTCGTAGCGAATAATATAGGCCCAGTCGAAGGGATCGGGCTGGCCTAATCTGCTGAGAAATCCCGATAGAGATGTGAACCTGCCTGCGTCGTCAGTGTCGTTTCCTGACCAAAAAGAAGATTCCAGTTCGTAGAACTGCCAGATTTGATCCAATAGGGATGCATCAGAGATCAGCGCGCGGATCAATTTTATTGAATTGTCCACGGCGATCCCAGTGTCTGAGCTAAGCAAAGGATGTCGAGCGAATAAGCTCGTTCCAGGCAAGGGTGAGAACCTACTTCTTCGGGGCCGTCCGCCAGCGGATAGGTGGAACGAGGTGGCCAGCTTGTCAGCTGAAGACCTCGGATTGAAGCCGAAACGACAGGCAGACGCGACCCTGCATTGAAACTGTGGGGCGGCTCTCGGGCCGCCCTTTTTCACGAGCTCATCGATCCTAGGTGATCTTCTTCGCTGCGAACACACCCATGGCGAGGAAGACCATGAAGATCACAACAGCGAGGGCTTCTCATCTGGGGGCCTTGTGGGCCTGTCTCTGCCGGCGCTGAGCTTGCCGGGAGGCGGAGGAAGCGTGGCCAAGCCCCAGCGAGTCTATGTCGAGGTCGGCGTGAACGATGATCGCTTCAACGCCTACGTGGACGGTCGTTCTGCTCCGATGGCGGCCCATGCAGGGCAGGCGGCTCTATCAGGCGCCCGTAGCCAGGTGCCGGCCTACGCTGGTGCCTTGGCGTTTGCCTTCATGCGGATGCCTGGTCCCGGAGCTTGCCCGTACAGGTTAGCGTGAGGCTGTCCTTTGATACTTCCCAGCCAAATCGTGAACGCGAGCGAAGCCAGCGTCACTAGGCCGAACCCGATCTGGTGTAGGCTCGCGTCAGCGAAAATAACTGCAATCCCGGCTGCAAACTGGACAGCGAATACCAGTAGCACCCATTTTCCAGTCCTGCCCAAGTCATGCAAGCGCATGATGTAGGCCATCGCAACAACTACCCACGTGCCGCCGCCCGCTGCATTGAAAAAGCTTATAACAAACGCAAACGCCATGATTAAGGCGATGAACAGCCAGTATGTGGCGCGATTGATGCGCTGGTTAAGAAAACTCATTCCGCCCTACGGTGAAGGTTGAGAGGGCAGGCTGCCTGGATCACTTGTCAGTGTCACCCTGAACAGAATTCGAACATGGCTCGCTTCGGCGGGCCTTTTTCTTTGCGCCCTTCAACCCTTCAGGCCCCCAGCACCGCTGGTGGGCCGTTTTCTATGGAGGCTCCATGAGCTGCAACGGAGCGGAAGCGATCCGCACGGCTGATTTCGTGCGGTCGTACATCGACCAGACCGGCAGGCTGGATTTCACCGACTACACCGCGTCCTTTCGAATCGCCGCGAGTTTCGAGGTGGTGTTGCAGACATTCGTCGTCCCGCCGTCAGGCCCCATCTTCAGAAGGTGGTCGAAATCCACCTCCTTCCCCTTGGCGCGGAGCTTGTCGGCGCGCTTGGTCGCCGCGTCGAAAATGGCCTTGGCAGACGATGGCATGCCCCAGCGGGCGGTTGTCAGGATGCGCTCTGATCATTCGCGTCCTGAGACGGCGCAGCGGCGTCAGCTTCATCGCTTGAGGCCATAGACCCCAGGAAGGCGTCGACTTGTGACCGCAGCTGCAGATGATTTCGAACTGGTCGCAGGTTAGCTTGTCGTCGATTGTCGCATCATCATCGTAGTTGCGCGCGGCCCTAACTGCCTGGATCGCTCAGGGCCTCGAAGGTCTGCCGAGCCCTGGCCGCGGCGCCTGGCGCCAGCCGTTGCAGTTCGGCCGTAGCCCGTGCCTGCATGCTGATCAGCAGAGGATCACGGCGCCCGGCCTCGCCGCAACGCCAGACCGACACCAGGCGCGCGAGCGCCGCATCAGCTTCGATAGGTAGCGCAGTCATTGCGGCCGTCCGACCAAGCGCATCCCAGCGAGCAGCCCGGTGATCAGATCGACCGTCTTTGCCGGCACATTAGGCCGCTGGCGCTGTTCTAGGTCGCGGTCGAGTTGTTCCAGATCGCGGGCGAAGGCCTCATCAGGGCCGTCAGATTGATCGTCCATATCCATCCTCCGTTGCCCGACCCGGAGCGGACTCATGCACGAGAACGAAAAGAGAACGACGATTGATTCTAGTTCGGGGCGATTTCGGGAATAGGAGCGAAATCGTCCACCATGTCCTGCATTTGTTCCGTTCACCACCCTCTCCGTAGAGGCGGCAAATGGTGTTGAAATGTAAGGGAAAAGATGGTGCCGGATGCAGGATTTGAACCCGCGACCTTCGGTTTACAAAACCGCTGCACTACCACTGTGCTAATCCGGCGCAGCCCGCCTTATGCTGGTGGAATCTCTCGAACGCAAGCATGGTTCGCCCATGCCGACGACGCCCTATCTCGCGCCCATACTGATGCTTCTGGCCTCGAACGTCTTCATGACCTTCGCCTGGTACGGCCATCTGAAATTCGGCGCCAAGCCCCTGTGGATCGTGGTCCTGGTCAGCTGGGGGATCGCCTTCTTCGAGTACTGGCTGGCCGTGCCGGCCAACCGCATCGGCCATCAGGTCTATTCGGCCGCCGAGCTGAAGACCATGCAGGAGGTGATCACCCTGCTGGTCTTTGCCGTCTTCTCGGTTTTGTATCTGGGCGAGAAGCTGACGGTGAATCACCTGATCGGCTTCTCCCTGATCGCGGGCGGCGCCTTCTTCATCTTCAAGGGACCGCTGTAGAGGCTCAGTCCAGTTCGGCTGCGATGCGGGCGGCCAGGTCCTTCAGGTGATCGGCGTCGGCCATGGGGGCGTGGCCGTGGCCCTTCATCGCGCGGTCAGCCCAGCGCGGCACGATGTGGAAATGCAGGTGGAAGACGGTCTGACCGCCGGCGTCGCCGTTGAACTGCATCAGGCTGAGGCCGTCGGGCTTCAGCGCCTTCTCCACCGCGCGGGCGGTGCGCTGGACGGCGGCGGTCAGCCTGGCCAGGGCCTCGGGCTCGATCTCCAGGATGTTGCGGGCCTGGGAGGTCTTGGACACGACCAGGACGTGGCCTTCCGACTGAGGAAAGACGTCCATGAAGGCCATGACGTCGTCGTCTTCCCACACCTTCACGCTGGGCATGTCGCCGCGCAGGATCTTGGCGAAGATGTTGTCCGGGTCGTAGGCGTCGTGCAGGCTCATGGGGAGGCTCCATCTGAGTTCGGCTCAAGCTAGCAGGGCGGAACGCGTTTCGCACGGGAGCGGAACACGGCGCCGTGCGCTATATGGTCAAGGTCAGCCGTTCGGAGGTTTCCATGCTGCGTTTCATCATCCAGGCCCTGGTCACGGCCGCGGGTCTGTGGCTGTCGGCCAAGGTCGTGCCTGGCGTGGACTTCACCTCCACCGGCTCCCTGGTCGCGGCGGCCGTCGTCCTGGGCCTGGTCAACGCCGTCGTGCGGCCGATCATGGTGATCCTGACCCTGCCGCTGACCCTGGTGACCTTCGGCCTGTTCCTGCTGGTGGTGAACGCCGCCATGATCGGGCTGACGGCCTGGTTCCTGGGCGGGTTTGCGGTGAACGGCCTGTGGGCCGGAATCGGAGCGGCTATCGTGACGGGCGTGGTCAGCTGGATCGCGGGCTCACTGTTCGGCGAAGGCGAGCGAGGCTGATCGGTCGGATTGACCTTCTTATTTTACCCGGATAAATCATCTTCATCCTGAAAGAGGAGAGGATGATGACCCAGACCTGCACCGCCTTCGCGGGACGCCGCATGATCGCCGCGGGCGCGCCGTCGGTCGTCGCCGCCGCGATCAAGCCGGCCCATGACGCGGGCGAGCAGGTTCTGGTGTTCAACGACGCCGACGCGCGACCGGTGGAGTTCGACCTGCGCGGGACCCTGGACGAGGTCGTCGCGCGATTACCCGCCGCGCCGGTCGAGAAGCGGGGGCCTGGACGGCCGAAGCTGGGGGTGACGGCGCGGGAAGTGACCCTGCTGCCGCGTCACTGGGATTGGCTGGCTTCCCAGCCGGGCGGGGCCTCGGTCGCTTTGCGCAAGCTGGTGGAGAGCGCCCTGCGCGAGGCCGAGGGGCCCGACCGCGTCCGTCGCAGCCGGGAGGCGGCCTATCGTTTCATGACCGCCATGGCCGGCGACCTGCCCCATTACGAGGAGGCGACGCGGATGCTGTTCGCCGGCGACTGGGCGGCCTTCGACGCGGCGATCGAGGCCTGGCCCGAGGATGTGCGCGACTACGCCCGGCGGCTGTCGGAAGCGTCGTGGCGCAACGGCCAAGGGCGCGTGGAAGAGAGGCGTGACGGGGGCGAGGTCAGCTCGGCCGGATGACCATGCAGGTGACGCGCCGCGCGCTCAGGGTTTCGCAGGCGGCCTGGGCGGAGGCTTCCGTCATGCCGGTGAAGCGTGAGCGATACCAGCCGTCGGCGTTCTGAACGTCGCGCTGGGCGTCGGTGAACTGGGTGCGGAAGCGGCGGCTGACTTCGTTCAGCCAGTTGCGGGCCACGGTTTCCTCGCGGAAGGCGCCGACCTGGACGGTCCAGCGACCGGCGGGCTGTCGAGCCGCGGCGCGGGTCGGGGCGGGGGGTGTGGCGTTGCGGCGAGGCGCGGCGGTCGTCGTCGCGCCCGAACCGCCGTTCAGGGCGGCCGTCATGCCCTCTGGCGTGCGGGCCTCGGCGCGCTGGGCCGAGGCGGGCGCGCGGGGCGCGGGAGGGGGCGGCGCGGCGCGGGCCGACGGGGGCGGAGTGATTTCGGTCGGCAGGGCGGCCGGCGGCGGGCCCGCGACATAGGCGACGGCGGTCGAGGAGCCGACGCCTTCGCCGTCTTCGTCCGAAAGGGAAGCGTAGGCGACCGGCGGATTGGGATCGACGCTGACGCCGTAGCCGCGTTGCTCGAAGAAGGCCTGGGCCACCTGGATCCGCTCGCCCTGGCCGCGACGACGCTGGACCTCGAAGCCGGTGTCCATCAGTTCCGCCACATGGGCGTTGCGACTGGCCGTCGAACGGCCGCCCATGACGATGGTGATGATCCGCTTGCCGTCCCGCACCGAGGAGGCGGCGAGGTTGTAGCCCGAGGCGTTGGTGAAGCCGGTCTTGATGCCGTCATAGCCGCGGCCCGTGGCCAGCAGGCCGTTGGTGTTGCGGTAGTCGCGGCCGTTGTAGAACCAGTCGTGCAGGCCCAGGTAGCGATAGTATTGCGGATAGTCGCGCATGACCGCGCGGCTCAGGATCGACAGGTCGCGGGCGGTCGTCGCCTGGCGCGTGTCGGGCAGGCCGTTGGCGGTGGTGAAGCGGGTCTGCTCCATCCCCAGTTCGCGCGCCTTGTCCGTCATCATCTGGGTGAAGCGGCCCTCGGAGCCGCCGATATGCTCGGCGATGACCACGGCCATGTCGTTGGCGCTGCGCACGGCGGTGGCGCGCATGGCGTCATCCAGGCTGATGGTCTGACCGGCGGCCAGGCCCAGCTTCGACGGCGGCTGCGAGGCCGCGCGGGGGGAGACGGTCAGGTTGTCGGTCAGCTTGACCTTGCCGGACTCCAGCGCCTCGAACGCCAGATAGAGGGTCATGACCTTGGTGATCGAGGCCGGATAGCGGCGGGCGTCGGCGAAGCGCGAGAACAGCACCTCGCCCGAGGCGGCGTCGACCACGATGGCGGCGTAGCGCGAGTTGTCGGAAGACTGGGCGACCGGCGGCGCGACGCCGACGGCGGGCGTCAGCACGACGCCCCCCACTACGAGGGCGGCCAGGAAGCGTCGGGCGAATACGGCGTTCATGGGCAGTTACTAGCCTCGTCACTATGGCGCGAAGACGACCTAAGATCACCGCGCGTTACAAAGGCTAACATCCGACTCGCGGGTTTCGGGAGGGTTAACAAGCCGTCAACGAGGTTGTGATCGCGGCGGAGGGGCAGGTGATCGACGTTAATATTGTGCATCGCACAAATTTCACTTGAAGTCATTTCGCAGATGCACCATATGCCGGTCGTCGCGATGGACCTCCCCCGTCGCGAACCCTTTTATCGCTTCAGGAGAGTCCCAATGGCCGACGCCGCCGAGACCGTGAAGAAGACCGTTGAACAAACCGCCGCCAAGGCCAAGGCCCAGGCCGAGACCTTCCAGGCCGCTGGCGCCAAGGCGTTCCGCGAAGGCGTGGACAAGTCCGTCGCCTCGCTGACTGAGCTGAACGCTCACGGCAAGAAGAACCTCGAAGCCGTGGTCGAGTCGGCCGCCGCCGCCCAGAAGGGCGTCGAGGCCCTGTCGCAGGAAGCCATCGCCTTCTCGAAGAAGTCCTGGGAAGACGGCGTGGCCGCCGCCCAGTCGCTGAGCCAGGCCCGTTCGGTTCAGGAAGTGGTCGAACTGCAGACCTCGTGGGCCAAGTCGGCCGCCGAGGCCTATCTGGCCCAGTTCGGCAAGACGACCGAAATCCTGACCGCCTCGGTGAAGGACAGCTTCAAGCCGATCAACGAGCGCGTCGCCGCGACCGTCGAGAGCTTCCAGGCCGCCCGCTAAGGCTGACCTGAGTTTCAGTAAGCGTACAGTAGCGTACGATCAGGCCCCGGCGGAGACGCCGGGGCCTTTTCGCGTCCGGTGTCAACGGCCGTCGGCGGAAACGGGCGCGTGGTCGATGCTGAAGGCGCGGGCCAGCCGCCAACGGCCGTCCTCCCATCGCCACAGGACGGAAAAGCGCGCCCGCCCGACCAGGGTTTCGGGCCCGTCGCCCTGGCGTTCGTAGAAGACGTGCCCGCCTTCCTCGACGGCGCCGACGCCGGGAATGGGGTAGACCCGCATCGTGCCGGTGACGAGTTCGCGGCGCGACCGCCAGGCGTCGGGGGCGCGGCGGGCCTCGCAGTTCTTGCGATAGTCCGCGATGAAGGCGGCGCGGGTCGCGATCAGCCCGCCCTTGTCGTGATAGAATTCGACGTCTTCCGTCACCAGATCGGCCAGGGCGGCGGGATCGCACCCGTCGAACATGACGGAGAACAGGGTCGCGTCGCGCTCGGCGATCGCCGCCTCCAGCGCGGTCTGGTCGGGAAGTGCGACGGGCGGGGAGGCGGGCGACTGATGCAGGGCGAGAGCGGCGATCAGTCCGGCGACGAAGGGCATGGGCGCGTCCAGGGGCGAAACGGGGCCTCATGGGTGCGACGGTTGCGGCGTCATGTCCCGTGAATCTTTGGTCACCCGAGCCTGCTCACGCAACGCGTGACTGGACGGACCTACAAATCAGGCCATCATCACCTATCTGATACAGGGACAACTCCCCCTCCCAAGACGGACGACGAATGCCAACCAGACGGCCAGGTGAACAAGGCGGAGGCGCAGGCGCCGCCGTCGTCGCCGAAACAAAGCCGAAGCTTCAGCGGCCCTCGCTTTATCGAGTGCTGATCCTGAATGACGACTACACGCCGATGGAGTTCGTCATCTATGTGCTGGAGCGGTTCTTCCAGAAGAGCCGCGAGGACGCGACCCGCATCATGCTGCATGTGCACCAGCATGGCGTCGGGGTGTGCGGCGTCTACACCTATGAAGTGGCCGAGACCAAGGTCGCCCAGGTCGTGGAGACGGCGCGCCGTCACCAGCACCCCCTGCAATGCACGATGGAAAAGGACTGAGAGGAACCCCCCATGCCCTCGTTTTCCCGTCCTCTCGAAGAGACCCTGCACCGCGCGGTCCACTACGCCAATGAGCGCCGGCACGAATACGCCACGCTCGAACACCTGCTTCTGGCCCTGATCGACGACGTCGACGCCTCGGCCGTGATGTCGGCCTGCAATGTCGATCTCGGCGCGTTGAAGACGGCCCTGACCCTCTATGTCGACAACGACCTGGCCGCCCTGGCCACGGCGGACGGCGACGACGCCAAGCCCACGGCGGGTTTCCAGCGCGTGATCCAGCGCGCGGTCATCCATGTCCAGTCGTCGGGCCGCGAAGAGGTGACGGGCGCCAATGTCCTGGTCGCCATCTTCTCCGAGCGCGAAAGCCACGCCGCCTACTTCCTGCAGGAGCAGGACATGACGCGCTATGACGCGGTCAACTTCATCGCCCACGGCATCGCCAAGAAGCCCGGCGCTGGAGAGACGCGTCCGGCGCGCGGCGCCAGCCCGGAGGACGCCGAGGACGCGGCCGCCGCCAAGACCGGCGGCGAGGCGCTGGAAGCCTATTGCATCGACCTGAACGAGAAGGCCCGCAACGGCAAGATCGATCCCCTGATCGGTCGTCAGGCCGAGGTCGAGCGCTCGATCCAGATCCTGTGCCGCCGGACCAAGAACAATCCGCTGCTGGTCGGCGATCCGGGCGTCGGCAAGACCGCCATCGCCGAAGGCCTGGCCCGCAAGATCGTCAACGGCGAGGTGCCGGAGGTCCTGAAGGACGCCACCATCTACAGCCTCGACATGGGGGCGCTGCTGGCCGGCACCCGCTATCGCGGCGACTTCGAGGAGAGGCTGAAGCAGGTCGTCAAGGAACTGGAGAACCACGACAACGCGGTCCTCTTCATCGACGAGATCCACACGGTGATCGGCGCGGGCGCCACCTCTGGCGGGGCCATGGACGCGTCGAACCTGCTGAAGCCGGCCCTGGCTTCGGGCAGCCTGCGCTGCATGGGATCGACGACCTACAAGGAGTATCGCCAGCACTTCGAGAAGGACCGCGCCCTGGTGCGTCGCTTCCAGAAGATCGACGTCAACGAGCCGACGGTCGAGGACACGGTGAAGATCCTCAAGGGTCTGAAGACCACCTATGAGACGCACCACAGGCTGCGCTTCACGGACACGGCCATCCGCACGGCGGTCGAGCTGTCGGCCCGCTACATCACCGACCGCAAGTTGCCGGACAAGGCCATCGACGTGATCGACGAGGCGGGAGCGTCGCAGATGCTGCTGCCGGAATCTAAGCGCAAGAAGGTCATCGGTCAGAAGGAGGTCGAGGCCGTCATCGCCAAGATGGCCCGCATCCCGCCGAAGTCGGTCAGCAAGTCGGACACGGAATCCCTGCGCGAGCTGGAGACCGATCTGAAACGCGTCGTCTTCGGCCAGGAGCAGGCGATCGAGCAGGTCTCGGCGGCGATGAAGCTGGCGCGGGCGGGTCTGCGCGATCCGAACAAGCCCATCGGCGCCTTCCTGTTTAGCGGCCCGACCGGGGTCGGCAAGACGGAGGTGGCCAAGCAGCTTGCGTCCACGCTCGGCATCGAGATGCAGCGCTTCGACATGTCGGAATACATGGAGCGCCACACGGTCAGCCGCCTGATCGGCGCGCCTCCGGGCTATGTCGGCCATGACCAGGGCGGCCTGCTGACCGACGCCGTCGATCAGCATCCGCACTCCGTGGTCTTGCTGGACGAGATCGAGAAGGCCCACCCCGACGTCTACAACATCCTGCTGCAGGTGATGGACAACGGGACCCTGACCGACGCTGTCGGCAAGAAGGTCGACTTCCGGAATGTCATCCTGATCATGACCACCAACGCCGGGGCCGCCGACAACGCCCGCGCGGCCATCGGCTTCGGTCGCGGCAAGGTCGAGGGCGAGGACGACAAGGCCATCCAGCGCCTGTTCGCGCCGGAGTTCCGCAACCGCCTGGACGCCATCGTGGCCTTCAAGCCGCTGGCCGCCGAGACGATCCGCTCAGTGGTGACCAAGTTCGTGCTGCAACTGGAAGCCCAGCTTGCGGATCGCAACATCACCATCGAACTGACGGACGAGGCGACCGACTGGCTGGCCAAGAACGGCTTCGACGAACTGTATGGCGCACGGCCTCTGGCCCGCGTCATTCAGGAGCACATCAAGAAGCCGCTGGCCGACGACATCCTGTTCGGCCGTCTGACGCGCGGCGGACACGTCAAGGTCGAGCTGAAGGACGGCAAGATCGCCTTCGACATCACCCCGGCCAAGGGCGCGGCGGTGAAGGAAGAGGAAGAAGAGACGGCCTGATTCCGGGCGGCGTCTTCGAAAGCTTGAGGCCCGGGCGGAAACGCCCGGGCCTTTTTCTTTGCCAGGTGACGCGGCATGGTCCGTGCGAGCGAAGAGGACTCATCATGACCGCAGTGCTGACCGAGCGGCAGAAGAAGTGGTTCGCCACGGTCCAGGCCAATCTGGAGAAGAACACCGGTAAGCCGCTGGCCGACTGGATCGCCATCATGAAGACCTGTCCCGAGACCGCGCCGCGCGCTCAGGCGGCTTGGCTGAAGGCGGAGCATGGCGTGGGTCAGAACCATGCGGCGCAGATTCTGGATGCTTGCCGCCCCACCGACGGCCCCGGCTGGGACGATCCCGAGGCCCTGCGCGCGGCGCTGTGGAAGGATGCGGCTTCGTTAGCGATCCTTGAGGCGGTCGAGCTGGTCGCGAACAACGTCGAAGGCGTCATCTCGGGTCAGAGGAAGGGCTACACGTCGTTTTCGCGCAGCGTTCAGTTCGCGGCCATGCGGCCGCTGAAAGGCGGTCGGGCTCTGTTGGGATTGAAGCTGGCGGTTGAGAACTCGCCGCGCCTGTCGCTCTCGGTGCGGCGGGAATCCTGGTCCGAACGACTGACGGCGACCATCGAACTGGACGCCGCCGATCGGGTGGACGCCGAAATCAGCCGCCTGCTCGCACAGGCGGCTGAAAATGGGTGACGGTCTTTCCTCCCTGTTTGCGGAGCGAATGGGGAGGTGGATCGGACGCGAAGCGGACGAGACGGAGGGGGCGACTCCACGGTTGATGTTAGCGCCGCCCCCTCCACCACTTCGTGGTCCCCCTCCCCATGAATGGGGAGGAAAGGAAAGAGTCAGCGCTTGCGGCCGAGCGCGCTGAGCAGCACCGCCGCGCCGGCGAGGATGCCGGTGGTCAGCAGGGGCTTGCGGCGGGCGAAGTCGAGGCCGCGACGGGCGGGGTCGCGCAGGTCGGCCGGGGCCTTGTCGACCATGCCGTCCAGACCGTCGATGACCCGGCCGTAGGCGTTCTGGGCCTTGCCCTTGAATTCGTTCAGCTTGCCTTCGACCTGCAGCTTGCTGTCGCCGGTCAGGCGGCCCAGGCCGTTCTGGAGCTTGCCGCCGACTTCGGTCGCGGCGCCTTCGATACGTTGATCGGTCATGTCGAACCCTATGCGATTGAGGAGGGGAGGAACGCCTGTTTCAAGCGCGTGCGCGGGCGGGCGGTTCCTCGGCATCCGGTCGTCGCGACGAATTGTCAGCCCTGGCGATAGGGCGACATCTCGTCGGCCATGGCGATCATCTCGGCCTCCACGGCCGGGCGTTCCTGGTCGAGATAGCGGGCGACCGGTTCGCGCAGAGCCGGGTCGGCGATGAAGTGGGCGGAATAGACGGGGGAGGGCAGGTAGCCGCGCGCGATCTTGTGCTCGCCCTGGGCGCCTGCCTCGACGCGGGAGAGGCCGCGCGCAATGGCGAAGTCTATGGCCTGGTAATAGCAGAGCTCGAAATGGAGGAAGGGGATGTCCTCCAGCGCGCCCCACTGGCGGCCATAGAGGGCGTCGCGGCCGATGAAGTTCAGGGCCCCGGCGATGGGCGTATCGTTGCGGAAAGCCATGACCAGGGCGATGCGGTCGGCCATGCTTGCGCCGACGCGGGCGAAGAAGTCGCGGGTCAGATAGGGGCGACCCCACTTGCGGTCGCCGGTGTCCATGTAGAAGGCGAAGAAGGCGTCCCAGCAGGCCTCGGTGATGTCGGCGCCGGTCAGGACGCGGATGTCGAGCCCGGCCTGGGCCTCACGTCGTTCGCGCCGGATGGTCTTGCGCCGGTTGGACGACAGGGCGGTCAGGAAGTCGTCGAAGCTCTGGTAGCCCTGGTTGCGCCAGATGAACTGGATGTCGCGGCGTGGC
This sequence comes from Brevundimonas faecalis, assembly GCF_040549405.1. Classification (NCBI taxonomy): domain Bacteria; kingdom Pseudomonadati; phylum Pseudomonadota; class Alphaproteobacteria; order Caulobacterales; family Caulobacteraceae; genus Brevundimonas; species Brevundimonas faecalis. The sequence continues at coordinate 1,073,539 of NZ_JBEPTF010000001.1, forward strand.
GACAGGCCCGCCTGGGTCATGGCGCGCCATTCGTCCTCGGTCGGGAAGTTGACGTGCAGGGACGAGACGCCCAGCCGATCGGTCAGGGTCAGGGCGCCCTGCAGCAGGGCCTCGCGCACCGTGGCGGCGTCCGTTCCCGGCGCGTTCAGGAAACGCGGCCCGGTTGCGGGCGTGAAGGGCACGGCGCCCAGAAGTTTGGGGTAGTAGCGTCCGCCGGCGCGCTGATAGGCGTCGGCCCAGCTGTGGTCGAAGACGTATTCGCCCTGGCTGTGGCCCTTCAGATAGAGGGGCATGACGCCGATCACGGCGCCGTCTTCGTCATGCAGGGAGAGGTGGCGCGCCGCCCAGCCCTGGGACGGGACGGCGCTGCCGGACGCCTCACAGGCGTCGAGGAAGTCGTAGGAGACGAAGGGATCGCCGCTCGGGGCCACGCAGGCGTCCCACGCGTCCCGGCCTATTGAGGCGATCCCGTCGTTGACCTGAAGGGTGAAGCTCACTTCACCTCGACGATGGCGTCGATCTCGACGGCGAAGCCCAGGGGCAGCTTGTACACGCCGACGGCCGAGCGCGAGTGCTTGCCCGCGTCGCCGAAGACCTGGACCATCAGGTCCGAGCAGCCGTTGACGACGGCGGGGATGGCCTCGAAGTCCGGGCCGGCCTGGACGAAGGCGCCCAGCTTGACGATGCGGACCACGCGCTCCAGGTCGCCGTCGAGGGCGGCCTTGATCTGGGCCAGCAGGTTGACGCCGCACAGACGGGCGGCCTCGGCGGCCTGCTCCGGCGTCACGTCCACGCCGACCGTGCCCTTGATTCCGCCGTTGGCGTCGTTCGACAGCTGGCCCGAGATGAACAGCTGGTCGCCCGAGCGGACGTAGGAGACGTAGCTGGCGACCGGCTTGGCGGGCTCAGGCAGGGTGACGCCGAGTTCGGCGAGGCGGGCTTCGATGCTCATGTCGGGACTCCGTTGAGGGGTTCGAGCGGGGGTTTAGCGCGCCGAACGTGCCGCGTCATCCGGGCTTCTTGAGCGCCCGTCCCGCCACGACGGCGGCGGCCCCGAACTTTTCGCGCAGGGCGTCGATGGCGGTCTCGGTCTTCAGGGCGCGGGTCTCGGCCGTGTCGAACAGGCCGGCCGGGGCGTCGCCGGCCTCGGCCACGTCGGCCAGGCCGACGCCGATCAGGCGATAGGGGACGCCCAGTTCGGGTTTCAGCAGGTCGCGGCCGGCGGCGAACAGGGCCCGCGCCGTCTGAACCGGCTCGGCCAGGGTGATGCGGCGGGTCACGATCCTGAAGTCGGTCTTGCGCAGCTTCAGCACCACGACGCGGCTGGATACGCCGTCGCGGCGGGCCTTTGAGGCTAGCTTCTCGCACAGGGGCCAGAGTTCGGCCTCCAGGGCCTCGGCCATGATCAGATCGTCGTTGAAGGTGGTCTCGGCGCTCATGCCGCGCCGGTCGTGGTCGGGCCGCACGGGGCGGGCGTCGCGGGCGTGGCTGAGGTCGTAGAGGCGCAGGCCCGTCTCACCGTACCGCCGGACCAGATCCTTGACGTCGGCGGCAGCCAAATCGCCGACCGTGGCGAAGCCGTCGGAGCGCAGGGTGCGGCCGAACACCGGGCCGACGCCGGGCAGGATGTTGACGGGGCGGGGCGCCAGCAGGCCCTTGGCCTCGGCCGCGCCGATGACGGAAAAGCCGCGCGGCTTGTCCATCTCCGAGGCGACCTTGGCCAGGAAGCGGTTGGGGGCCAGACCGATGGAGACGGTCAGGCCGACCTCGGTCTCGATCCACTTCTGCAGGCGGATCAACTGGAAGGCCGGCGAGCCGCCGTTCAGGCGCTCGGTGCCGGTCAGGTCGATCCAGGCCTCGTCCAGGGACAGGGTCTGGACGAGGGGCGTCAGCCGTTCCACCGCCGCGAAGATGCGGCGGCTCTCGGTCACGTACTTGCGGAAGTCGGGCTTGATGACGACGGCGTCGGGGCAGGCCTTCAGCGCCTTGAACATGGGCATGGCCGAGCCGACGCCGTGCAGGCGGGCGACGTAGCAGGCGGTGGAGACTACGCCGCGCTTGCCCCCGCCGACGATGACGGGCCTGTCGCGCAGTTCGGGCCGGTCGCGCTTCTCGACCGAGGCGTAGAAGGCGTCGCAGTCCAGATGGGCGATGGTCAGGTCGCCCAGTTCGTCATGGGCGACGACGCGGCGCGACCCGCAGGCCTGACAGCGCGCGACCTTGTCCGCGCCGGTCCACAGGCAGTCGCGGCAGACGCTCTTCACGGGACAGTCTTGGACGACAAGCAGAACTCCGGCCGGCGAGCTTCACCCCAGCTTAAGACTGGGCGGTTCATAGTGCATCAGAAGAAGGCGAAATGCCCTGCGCGGGAGCGCGATTTTAAGGCGAAACGGCCGGGTGGCGGATGTCCAAGAAAGTCCTCATCGTTGAGGATAACGAGCTAAACATGAAGCTTTTTCATGATCTGCTCGATTCCCAGGGCTATGAGACCCTGCAGACCCGCGAAGGGCTGCAGGCGCTGGCGATCGCGCGCCAGCATCGGCCCGATCTGATCCTGATGGATATTCAGTTGCCGGAGATTTCCGGGCTGGAAGTCACGAAGTGGCTGAAAGACGACGAAGAATTGAACCATATCCCGGTCATCGCTGTTACAGCCTTCGCCATGAAGGGTGATGAGGAGCGGATCAGGCAAGGTGGTTGCGAGGCCTATATCTCCAAGCCGATCTCCGTGGTGTCCTTCCTCGAGACGATCCGCAAGCATCTGGGGTAGGGCGGCATGAGCGCGCGCATCCTGGTGGTGGACGACGTCGAGACCAATGTCCGACTGCTCGAAGCCAAGCTGACGATCGAATACTACGACGTCCTGACCTGCAACGACGGGCTGACGGCCCTGGCCCTGGCCAAGACGGAGCAGCCGGACCTGATCCTGCTGGACGTCATGATGCCGGGGGTGGACGGGTTCGAGACCTGCCGCCGCCTGAAGAATGAGCCGCGGACCCGGCATATCCCGGTGGTGCTGGTGACGGCGCTGGACGGGCGGCAGGACCGGATTCGCGGGCTGGAGGCCGGCGCCGACGACTTCCTGACCAAGCCCTTGGACGACGTCATCCTGATGGCGCGGGTCAAGAGCCTGACGCGCCTGAAGATGGTCATGGACGAGCTGCGCGAGCGCGAGGAGAGCGGGCGGCGCGTCGGGGTGGACACGGCGGGCGTGGCACGGCTGAAGGGCTCGGGCGGGCGCGTCCTGGTCGTCGACGACAACGAGCTGCAGGCCGCGCGGATCGCCCAGGAACTGGCGGTCGAGCATCGGCCCCTGATCGAGGCGGACCCGGCGCGGGCGCTGGAGGCGGCGCGCGGGGCCGTGGACCTGATGATCGTCAACGTCGCTTCGGACGGGTTCGACGGCCTGAGGCTGATCGCGCGGGCGCGGTCGAAGGAGCCGACGCGGCGCCTGCCTCTGCTGGCCCTGGTGGACCCGCAGGATCGGCCCCGCCTGCTGAAGGCCCTGGACCTGGGGGCCAGCGACATCCTGACCCGGCCGATCGATCCGGAGGAGCTGGCGGCGCGGGTGCGGACCCAGGTGAAGCGCAAGCGTTATGGCGACTTCCTGCGGGAAAAGCTGGACTACAGTCTGGAGATGGCCGTCACCGACGCCCTGACCGGGCTGCACAACCGCCGCTACATGTCGACCCAGTTGCAGTCCATGGTGGGCCGGGCCAACAACGGCGGAGAGCCGGTGGCGGTGCTGGTGCTGGACATCGACCACTTCAAGGCGGTCAACGACGGCTTCGGCCACGACGCCGGGGACGAGGTCCTGCGCGAATTCTCGGTGCGGCTGGCGACCAATGTGCGGGCCGTGGACCTGCCCTGCCGATTCGGCGGCGAGGAGTTCGTGGTGGTCATGCCGGGCACCAGCCTGGAGGACGCCTACAGAATCGCCGAGCGCATCCGGCGCGATGTGGGTGCGGCCCCGTTCCGCATCATGGGCGGCCAGGCGCAGCTGAACATCACCGTCTCGGTCGGTGTCGCCTCCACGCCCAGCGGCTGGCAGGACACGCCCGAGGCCTTGCTGAAGCGGGCGGACGAAGGGGTCTACGAGGCCAAGGCTTCCGGCCGGAACAAGGTCGTGGCCCGGGCGGCCTGACTATCCTCAAGCTGCTGTAAGACAACGAAAAACGCCCGGCCGAGGCCGGGCGTTTCAAATCCTGCAGTCAGGTAGGGCGGAAGGCCTTACTTGATCTTGCCTTCCTTGAACTCGACGTGCTTGCGGACGACCGGGTCGTACTTCTTGACGACCATCTTCTCGGTCATCGTACGGGCGTTCTTCTTGGTCACGTAGAAGAAGCCGGTGTCGGCGGTGGAGTTCAGGCGGATCTTGATGGAAGCCGGTTTGGCCATCGGAATTACCTTTGCGACGGCGAAAGCCGCATGAAACAAGAGGCGCGGAACATACTCAGGCGCGGCCCAAAGTCAACGCCTGCGATGTCGCGTTGAGCAAACCATTGGAACGGCTAGGCTGCGGGCATGAAAACCATGATCTCCACAGCCCTCGCGGCCGCCGCCCTGACCCTGTTCGCTCCGGCCGCCTCGGCGCAGGCCGGGACGACCCAGGACGCCTTCTTCCGCAATCTGTCGGCCCTGTGCGGCCAGAGATTCGAAGGGAAGGTGGTCACGACCGACGCCGCCGATTCCGACTTCGCCAGCCAGAGGCTGCTGATGCATGTGCGCGACTGCACGGCCGAGGAGATTCGCATTCCCTTCTGGGTCGGCGCCGACCGGTCGCGGACCTGGGTGGTGACGCGCACGGCTACGGGTCTGAGGCTGAAGCACGACCATCGCCATGACGACGGGACGCCGGACGTCCTGCACTGGTACGGCGGCGACACGGCGGGCACGGGGACGGCGGAGCGCCAGGAGTTTCCGGTGGATCAGGAATCCATCGACCTGTTCAACGCCAACGACGCCTCGGTCTCGATCACCAACGTCTGGGCCATGGAGGTCCATCCGGCGAGGATGTTCGCCTATGAGCTGCGCCGTCCCAATCGCCACTTCCGGGTGGAGTTCGATCTGACGCGGCCGGTCGGGCGCTGAGAAGCGAAAAGACAGTCTGAATCGTCTGAAACCTCCGAATTCGCGCCGGCGAAAGCCGCGGCCGCGTTCGGCGCGTCGGAGGGCGAAAACAGGGTCTGAATCGTCTGAATGGTCTGAAAGCCTCCTTCCGCTTCACGGAGGGAGGCATGATCCCATGCGGTTGAGCCCAGGCTAGCGAAATGCCGGTTCCAGGCTGCAATCCCAACGAATTTCAGGGATTGGGGCGGGCGGTTCGGATGGCGAGGGGCGTCAGGCCCGCAGCTTTTCCAGCATTTCGGCGCGCTGAAGATCCTTGGGGCGGCCGAACAGGCGGCAGGTCTCGATCTGTTCGGCGACGGAGGGGGTGAAGACGGTGAAGTCCTCGACCGCCACCGGGACCCGGGTGGAGAAGGTCACGGGCGTCCAGTCGCCGCCGGCGCGCACGTCCATGCCGGCCATGACGTCGAGCGGCACGGGGGTGGTCAGGATCTGGCCGAAGACCTGGGAGCGGAACAGGCCCTCGCCAGGGTCCTGGGCCACCTGGCCGTGAAGGGATTCGATCAGGCGACGGGCGTCGCGCGGGCTGCACATGACGTCGATGTCCGGCACGTGCCAGTCTCGCAGGCCCCACAGGCACATGGCCGCCCCGCCGAACACCCACCACGGATCCTGCAACGCTGTGGTCGTGGAGACCAGGATGTCGAGGGCCGAGACGATGTCGTCGGGTAGATCGTCGGTCATGCGTCCTTCCTGAACAGCAGGCTGCCGTCGCCATAGGAATAGAAACGATAGCCGCTGTCGATGGCGTGGGCGTAGGCGGCCTTCATGGTCTCCAGCCCCGCGAAGGCGCTGACCAGCATGAAGAGGGTCGACTTCGGCAGGTGGAAGTTGGTCATCAGCACGTCGGCGGCGCGGAAGCGGTAGCCGGGGGTGATGAAGATGGCGGTGTCGCCGTGGAAGGGCTGGACCACGCCGTCCTCGGTCGTGGCGCTTTCCAGCAGGCGCAAGCTGGTGGTGCCGACGCAGACGATGCGGCCGCCCGCGGCGCGCACGGCGTTCAGGGCGGCGGCGGTCTCGGCCGAGACCTCGCCCCACTCGGAGTGCATCCTGTGGTCGGCGGTGTCGTCGGCCTTGACCGGCAGGAAGGTGCCGGCGCCGACGTGCAGGGTCACGGCGTGGGTCGTCACGCCGCGTGCGCGGATGGCGTCCAGCAGGGCGGGGGTGAAGTGCAGTCCCGCCGTCGGCGCGGCGACCGAGCCGTCGTGTTCGGCGAAGACGGTCTGATAGTCCTTGAGGTCCTGATCGTCCTCGGCCCGCTTGGCCGCGATATAGGGGGGCAGGGGCATGACCCCGACGTCGCGAATGGCGTCGTCCAGCGCGGGGCCGGCCAGGTCGAAGCGCAGGGTGACGAGGCCGTCCTCGCCCTTGGCGACGATCTCGGCGTCGACCAGGCCCAGGAGGCAGGCGTTGTCTTCCTCATGCCCGAAACGGACCCGATCGCCGACCTTCAGCCGCTTGCCCGGCTTCATGAAGGCGGACCAGACGTCAGGGGCGTCGCGGTGGTGCAGGGTGGCCTCGACCGGGACCGACAGAAGCTCGCCCTCCGGTCCCGTGCGATGGCGCACGCCCGACAGGCGGGCGGGGATGACGCGGGTGTCGTTGAAGACCAGGGCGTCGCCGGACTGAAGGAAGCCGGGCAGGTCGCGGATGATCCGGTCGTCCAGGGCGCCGTCCCTGACCACCAGCAAGCGCGCGGAATCGCGCGGGTCCACGGGACGCAGGGCGATGCGGTCCTCGGGCAGGTCGAAGTCGAAGTCGGCGGTCAGCATGAGGTGGGGCAAAGCGCACGGCCCGGCCTCGGGGTCAAGCGACGCGACTGGCGAAAACCGTCCCGGCCGCTATGTCTGGGCCAGCCGTGGAGTTTGAACGCATGACCGATCGCTATCTGGACGACCTGACCGTCGGCGAAAGCTGGACGGGGGAGCCCTTCGTCATGACGGAGGAGGAGATCGTCGCCTTCGCGATCCAGTTCGACCCCCAGCCCATGCACGTGGACAAGGCGGCGGCCGAGGCGGGGCGGTTCGGGGGCCTGATCGCCAGCGGCTGGCATGTCTGTTCGCGCGTCATGCGCCAGTTCGTGGACGAGGCCTATTTCGGCCAGACGCCGCTGCTGGGCATGAACGTCGACGCCCTGTGGTGGGTGCGGCCGGTGCGGCCGGGCGACGTCCTGACCGTCCGGCGCGAGATCATGGAAATCCGCCCGTCGAAGAGCCAGCCTGACCGCGGCGTGGTGCGCACCAAGACCTGGGTCACCAATCAGGACGGCGACCTGGCCATGAGTTTCGAGAACCAGATGCAGTTGCCGAGAAACGCCGCCGCCAGGCTTTAAGGCGGCGAAACCGGTGCGGCGGTTGACCCCGCGCCTGCGAGGCGTCAAAGCCCTGTGATGCTTCAGAACCTTGAAACCCTGTCCCGCGAGGCCCGTTCGTGGCCGTTTGAGCAAGCCCGCAACCTGTTGGCCCATGTGCTCAAGAAACGGCTGTCGGACGCGGAGCGGGACGCGGCCAAGCTTCTGATCGACGCGGGCAAGACGGACGAGGCCCTGGCGACCTTCGAGGCGCTGAACCGGCCGGTGATCCTGGAGACGGGTTACGGCCCGTCGGGCCTGCCGCACATGGGCACCTTCGGCGAGGTCGCCCGCACGACCATGGTGCGCAATGCGTTCCGCGCCCTGACCGGCGATCACTGGCGCACGCGTCTGATCGCCTTCAGCGACGACATGGACGGCCTGCGCAAGGTGCCCGAGGGGGTGCCGAACCCGGAGATGCTGCGCGAGGACCTGCACCTGCCGTTGACCAAGGTGCGCGATCCGTTCGGCACGCACGACAGCTTCGGCGCGCACAACAACGCCCGTTTGCGCGCCTTCCTCGACAGCTTCGGCTTTGAGTATGAGTTCATGTCCTCGACCGAGACCTATCGGTCGGGCCGGTTCGACGCGACCCTGCTGATCCTGCTGGAGCGTTTCGACAAGGTCATGGGCGTCATGCTGCCGACCCTGGGCGAGGAGCGCCGCGCCACCTATTCGCCCTTCCTGCCGATCAGCCCGATCACCGGCCATGTGCTGCAGGTGCCGACGCTGGAGCGCAACGTCGAGCGCGGGACCATCGTCTTCGACGACCCCGCCGGCGGCCGCACCGAGGTTCCCGTCACCGGCGGCCATGTGAAGCTGCAGTGGAAGCCCGACTGGGCCATGCGCTGGACGGCGCTGGACGTCGACTACGAGATGTCGGGCAAGGACCTGATCGAGAGCGTGCGCGAGAGCGGCAAGATCTGTCGCGCCCTGGGCGGCACGCCGCCGGAAGGCTTCAACTACGAGTTGTTCCTCGATATCGAGGGCAAGAAGATCTCCAAGTCCAAGGGCAACGGCCTGACGATGGACGAGTGGCTGCGCTACGGCACGCCGGAATCCCTGTCCTGGTACATGTTCCAGTCGCCGAAGTCGGCCAAGAGCCTGCACTTCAACGTCATCCCGCGCGCGACGGACGACTACCTGTCCTTCATCGAGCAGTACAAGACGCAGGAACCGGCCAAGCGGATGGACAACGCCGTCTGGCACATCCATTCGGGTCAACCGCCCGAAAGCGCCTCGCCGGTGTCCTTCGCCCTGCTGCTGAACCTGGTGGGCGTGGCCAACGCCTCCAGCAAGGATCAACTGTGGGCCTATTTCGCCAAATACCTGCCCGAGGCCACGCCGACGAACGAGCCCGTGCTGGACCGGCTGATGGGCTATGCGCTGAACTACTACGAGGACTTCGTCAGGCCCTCGAAGACCTATCGTCTGCCCGACGACAAGGAGAAGGCGGCGCTGCTGGACCTGGCGGAACGTCTGAAGGCCCTGCCGGCCGACACGACCGACGGCGAGATCATCCAGGGCGAGGTCTACGCCGTGGGCAAGGCGCATGAGTTCGAGCCGCTGCGGGCCTGGTTCCAGGCGCTCTACGAGGTGCTGCTGGGCGCCTCGCAGGGGCCGCGCTTCGGGTCGTTCGCGGCCATCTACGGCCTGCCCCAGACCATCGCCCTGATCGAGGCCGGCGCGAACGGGGATCTGGCCAAGGCCTGACCCCCTGCGCACGGGTGTTGACGTGAACGGGCGCCTGTAGCGAACTGCGCTCTCCTGAAAGGGAGAAGCCCGGTGGACTATGAGATCGACGAGGAGGCGCAAATCCTCCAGTTCGACATGGCGTCCGTCAATTCCGCCGACAAGGTGTTGGCGACCGTCCTGATGCTGATCGGGGAACGGCCCGATTTGTGCGGGTGGGACTGGATCGCCCTGGGCGACCCCTTGCCGGACGACGCCCGTCACGATCATCTGGCCCGGCTGTCCGAGGCCTGGGGACCGCCGCCGGCGGTCGAGGCGGTGACGGTCTTCGTCACGCCCGATCCCTTTCTTTATCTCTGGGCCAAGGTGATGGATTTTCAGTTCGTGCGGCGCAAGCATCTGGTGGTGCGCGACGTGGCGGCGGCTCGGAGCCTGATCGAGCGTCGCCGGGCGGCGCGCGGAGCTTGAACGTCTCAATCAATATGAACGGAAGATAACGACGCGGCGGGGGGAGCCTTCAGCTTCGCTGGCGCATTGTCTCCTCACGACACTCGATGACAGGAGAGAGACATGTCGAAAATCTTCAAGGCGGGTCTGGCCGCCACCGCTATGATCGCCGCCCTGGGTTCGGCCGCCGTGCCGATGACCGCCAGCGCTATGCCGCAAGCCAACGGCGTCACCAACTGCGACGCCCCGGGCGGTCGTCAGCAAGCGGGCGCAGGCATCGGCGCCGTGCTGGGCGGCCTGGCCGGCAGCCAGGTGTCCAAGAACGAGCGAGCCCTGGGCGCCGTGGTCGGCGCGGCGGCGGGCGCCGCGGCCGGTTCCTACATCGGCTGCAACCAGCAGCGCGCGCGTGCAGCCAACCAGGCGGCCTCCAACTCCTATCGCGCGACGTCGAACATCCGTATCCGCACAGGCCCGGGCACCCAGTACCGCCAGGCGGGCAGCCTGTCGGCCGGCCAGCCCTTCACGGCCGTCGGCTCGCAGGGCGAGTGGGTGCAGATCGCGGGCGGCGGCTGGGTCAACGCCCACTACGTCGCGCCGAACTGAGCCCTTTACGGTTCAGGCCTGGAAAGCCGCCCTTCGGGGCGGCTTTTTTGCGTGCGGCTCTATTGGCTGACCCAGAGGATGCGGGCCATCCAGCGGATGTCGGCGCGGGGCAGGGTGCGCGGCGGATAGGCGGGATTGATCGAGGCCAGGACGACCTGACGAGGGGTCAGGGCGGCGATCTCCTTGGCCATGGTTTCTCCGCCGACGGTGCGGACCACGACGCGGTCGCCCTTGCGCACCTGGGTCGATTCAAGATCGACGATGACCTTGTCGCCCTGGCGATAGAGGGGGGCCATGGAGTCGCCGGCGATCTCCAGGCTGAAGAGACTGTCCTTGGGGCGGGGGAGCTGGGTCTGCTCCCAGCCTTCGGCCAGGGGCAGGCCCGCGTCGTCGAAGAAACCGTCGGATCCGGCCTGGGCCAGGCCGAGCAGGGGAATGGCGTTCGGCGCGGGCGGGGCGTCGTCGGCCAGGGCGGCGAAGGCCGCCAGGGACAGGCCCGTGGTCTCCAGAACCCGGGTCAGGCTCTCGGTCGACGGCCAGCGGGGACGCGGCGGGTCGCCGGGGCCGAAGCGCTTGGACGGATTGAAGCTGGTGGCGTCCAGACCGGCGCGACGCGCGAGGCCGGAGGGCGAGGTCCCCTGGTGTTGGGCCAGGGCGTCCAGAGCTTTCCAGAGCTTGGCGTGGGACAGGGGCATGGATGCATCCGATGGAACGGACGGCTAGGTATAGAGGGTGTCTATAGGAATATCCACCTATTCATCCGTTTCGGCGCCTATAGCCTTGCGTTCTTGCCAGGCCCAGAAGGCGCCGATGGCCATGGCCAGGACGATGCCGTATCCGGCCATGTTAAGCACGGTATAGAAGGCTGAAATCGGCGTCTTGAGCTTCAGAATGATCATGATGTGGCTGATCACGGTCAGGAACTGCAAGGCGCAGGCCCAGACTGGCCAGGCGCGCTTGCTCTTCCACACCAAGGCGGCGAAAACCAGCACAAGCATGATGTCTATGAGGAAGACGCCCCACTGCACATTGAGCATGCCCGCGGTGCTCTGCAGGATCAGAGAGGCGAACCAGCCGAGGAGATAGGCGCCGGCGCCGATGCGTTCCGCCTGTCCCCCCTTGAAAAGGGCGAAAAGGCCGAAAAGCAGCATGAAGGCTGCGCCGACATAGGCCGCAATGGTTTCGATCACGAAAGCCCCCATCACCAGAGCGGTAATGGGGGCGACTATAACGTAAAATTATACGATATTGGAGAGCTGTTTCCGACCCTTACCGGAATTTCATGCAACCCGAAGATGATCGGCTTTGCGGCCCATGGGGCGGTTGTCCCATTCGTCCGGCTTGTTGAGGATGCCGGCTGCGTAGACGCCGTAGCCCAGGCGACGGTGGTCTTTTTCCAGCTCGGCGTGGCAGGCCACGACGGCTTCGCGGGCGGCGCTGAGAGCGGCGATGGCCTCCATCGCCTTGGCCTGGGATCCGGCGGCGGCGACCGGCGAGATCGAGAGGGCGGTGCGGGCGCCGATCATGGACTGCACCAGGGTGGTGGCGCGGATGATGGCTTCATCCACCGCCTTTTCAGCGGCGTTCAGGTCACCGGCGACGCCGGCGATGACTTCGGTGCGATCCATGGCTTACCCCTCATTACAAAGAAATGAGCCATATCCTTAACGCATGTTAAGGCTATTCGGTAGGGATTTGTTTACGAAGGTTACTTTTCGCGCCTAGGTTGAGGTCTCCTCATCCAGAAGGAAATGAGCCGTCAGGGAGGCGATCGGTTGGTCGCGGTTCTCCTGCCAGGCTTCGGCCAGGACATAGGCGACGCGACGGCCGGCCTTCTTGATGCGGGCCTGGGCGTAGACGTCCACGGGGCGGCCGGAACGCAGATAGGCGGTGGTGACGTTGATCGGCCGGGGCAGGCGCAGGCGCGGATAGCTGAGCGACACTTGGGCGATCGCCGTCATTTCCAGCAGGGCCGCGGTCGAGCCGCCGTGCAGGGCGGGCAGCATGGGGTTGCCGATCAGGCGGTCGGCGAAGGGCATGACCACGGTCAGGTCGTCGCCATTCAACTGCGTCCGCAGGCCCAGGAAGCGGGCATAGGGCAGGTTGTCGAGAAGGGGCAGGCTCACGCAGGGCCTCCTTCAGCGAGCGTCTTGCGGGGGCGCAGGTTGGCGCCGGCGCGATGATCGCCCTCGGCGCTGACGACATAGGCGGCCTGGGCGGCGGCGACAGGGTCGGTCGGGTCGGTTTCGAAGGCCCAGGCCCGGACGAAGCCGATGCTGCGGGTCAGGCGATAGCAGCGAGCCTCCGCGATCAGATCCTTGCCCGGCACGGCGGCGCGCATGTAGTCGACGCGCAGATCCAGGGTGGCGATCGGCTGATAGGCGTTCAGTCCGACCCAGACCGCCAGGCCGCCCACGTGGTCGAGCAGGGTGGTCACGAGGCCGCCGGCCAGGACGCCGGTTTCCGGATCGCCGACCAGATCGTCGCGATAGGGAACGCGCAGCCGCACCCGATCGCCGTCGAGGCCTTCATACTGGAAACCCAGGGCGTGGGTGTGGGCCGCGCCCGAGGCGAGTTGGGGCAGGAGGGCCGTCAGGAACTGATCCGGCATCGCGCATCCTTCGGTTGGGCGGCGCGATCCAGGAAACTGGGCGCGGCGCGGGATATCTTGGTGGCCCGTGCGGCGGCGACTTGTCCATAGGCGGGACGGGACGAACGTCCCGCAGGCTCAACCGGCGCGGCGCTGTTTCCGGCGTGCGGCGTCAGGCGCGGCGGCGGCGTCCTTCGACAGGGCGGCGTTCATCGCCATGCGCAGGCGTTCCGGCTTGATCGGCTTTTCGACTACGGCGGCCATGCCGACCGACAGATAGTGCTTGGCGTCGTCCGGATCGGCGTTGGCCGTCAGGGCGATGATGGGGATGTTGCGGACATCGCCGGGCAGGGCGCGGATCGCCTGGGTCGCCTGGACCCCGTCCATCCGCGGCATCTTGATGTCCATCAGGATCAGGTCGAAGGGGCGGGTCTGGACCGCTTCCAGCGCTTCCTGGCCGTCGTCCACGGTTTCGGAGGTGCAGCCGAACATCTCGCACAGGGCCTGGGCGACGACGCGGTTGGTGGCGTTGTCGTCGGCGATCAGGACATGCGGCTGGGCCGCCAGGTCCAGGTCGACCAGGGCGGCGATGTTGGAGGGCTCTTCCTGTTCGACGATGGCGCGGGGCGCGGTCAGGTCGAAGGCGAAGGTGGCGCCGCGGCCGGCGTTGTTCTCGGCCCAGATGCGGCCGCCCATGCCCTGAATCAGGTGGCGCGACACGGCCAGGGCCATGCCGCCGTCCTGGGCCGACTCCCGGTCGAACAGGCTGGCGATACGGTCCGGATCCAGGCCCGGGCCGTCGTCGCGGATGCGGGCCTCCAGGCGGACCTGATCGCCGACGACCTGGGTCTTCAGTCCCGCCTCGACCATGCCGGTGCGGGCGTATTTGAGGGCATGACCGATCAGGTTGTTGAACACCTGGGTCAGGCGGGCGCCGTCCAGGACGCCGGCCAGTTCGGTGTCGCCCTCGTAGCCGACCAGAAGGGTGACTCCATCCTGCAGGGCGCGCGGCGCCCAGGCGGACTGAATGTCGTCCATGACGGCGCGAAGGGGCGTGGGCGAGGGACGAATGTCCAACTCGCCAGCCTCTGCATGGGCCAGGTCGACCGCGTCGCGAAGAGTGCTCAGCAGGGTTTCGGAAGAATCGATGATGGTCTGGACATGAGCCAGGGCGGCGTCGTTCAAGGGCTGACGGCGCAGCAGTTCGGCCACGGCCAGGACGCCGTTCATCGGCGTGCGCATTTCAAGGCCCATGGCGTCGACGAAGCGGCTCATGGCGCGGGCGGTCGAGAGGTTCTGGGTCTTCTGGTCGCTGAGGGCGCGGACCTGTTCGGCCAGGTCGTGGTTCTGGCTGCGCTGGCCGTCGTTGACCGCGCGGAGCAGGGCGACGGCCGTGCCGACGCCGCGATAGGCGCCGTTGCGGGTGACGATGAAGCCCCGCATCAGGGCGCCTGGACCGCTTTTCAGGATGATGTCGGAGAAGGCGTCGATGCGGACGCCGGCCTCGACCACCGCCGGCTCTGGGTCCATCAGGTGGCTGATCTCGCGCGATCCGTACAGGCTCTGCCCCAGGGGGCCGGCCAGCTTCATCAGGAAGTCGCCGCGTTCGATCAAGCCGATGGGGCGGTCGCCGTCGACGACGGGGATGACCAGGGCGTCGGGCTCGCGTTCGAAGCGCGCAAAGACCTCGTTCGCCATGGCCGATGCGGCCACGGGCTCAACGCGCTCAGTCAGCACTTCGATGGTCGGCATACGGCCGGCACTCCACTATGGTTTTTTACAATCAGACCAGGCTGTTTGCGAAAGCGTTAATAACCTCGTGAAATTACGCAGTTCGGCCGAATCGCGCCGCAGGTCGTGTTTTGCGACGGGGCCAAGTCTGGCGTATAGGGATTAAGGTTCCATTCCTTCGAGACCCCTTTTGGATGCGCGCGGCCGCCGGCCGACCGCAGGTTTGTCATGAGCGTAACGTCGCAAGTTTCTGAAAAATCGGCCCTTGTCCTCTTTTCGGGCGGGCAGGACAGCGCCACCTGCCTGGCCTGGGCGCTGGAAAGGTTCGATCGGGTCGAGACCGTGGGTTTCGACTACGGCCAGAGGCATGCGGTCGAAATGCAGGCGCGCCAGACGGTGAGGGACGAACTGGTTAAGGTCCTGCCGCAATGGGCGGATCGGCTGGGAGCCGATCATGTGGTCGATCTGACCGGTTTCGGCGCCATCGGCGAGACGGCGATGACCACCGAGCGGGCGATCGAGGCGGACGCCCGGGGCCTGCCCAACACCTTCGTGCCGGGGCGCAATCTGATCTTTCTGGTCGCGGCGGCCGCCCTAGCCGATCGGAGAGGGCTGGAGGTCCTGGTCGCCGGCATGTGCGAGACGGACTATTCCGGCTATCCCGACTGCCGCAACGAGACGATCCAGACCATGGCGCGGGCCCTGTCCCTGGGCCTGGACAAGCCGGTTCCGGTCGAGACGCCGCTGATGTTCCTGACCAAGGCGCAGACCTGGGAGATGGCCGAGCGGATCGGCGGACGCGCCCTGGTCGAGGCGATCGTGGAGGCCAGCCACACCTGCTACCTGGGCGACCGGACGCACCGCCACGACTGGGGTTACGGCTGCGGAACCTGCCCGGCGTGCGAACTGCGTGCGACGGGCTATGGCGAATGGGTCGCCCGGCCGTGACCTATTCCGCCAAGGAAGTCTTTCTGACGGTGCAGGGCGAGGGCGGACAGGCTGGGCGGCCGGCCGTCTTCCTGCGCTTCGCCGGCTGCAACCTGTGGAGCGGGCTGGAGCGGGACCGCGCCACGGCCGTCTGCACCTTCTGCGACACGGACTTCGTGGGAACCAACGGCGACGGCGGCGGCAAGTTCAAGACCGCCGACCTGCTGGCCGATCACGTCGCGGGCCTGTGGCGGGGCCGAGACGGCGATCCGAGACTGGTGGTCTGCACCGGGGGGGAGCCTCTGCTGCAACTGGACGCGCTCCTGATCGAGGCCCTGCATGCGCGTGGCTTCGAGATCGCCATCGAGAGCAACGGAACCCTGGCGGCGCCCGAGGGGATCGACTGGATCTGCATCAGCCCCAAGGCCGACGCCCCGGTGGTCCAGACCTCGGGACAGGAACTGAAGCTGGTCTTCCCTCAGCCGCTGGCCATGCCCGAGCGGTTCGAGAGCCTGGACTTCGAACGCTTCTGGCTGCAACCCATGGACGGTCCCGACCAAGCCGCCAACACCGCCGCCGCCATCGAATACTGCCTGACCCACCCGCAATGGCGGCTGAGCGTTCAGACGCACAAGTATATCGGGGTGCGATAGGGGCGGAGCGGGCGTTCTGGATGTCCGCCATGGGTGGAAAGGGGGCACTCGGCCGGAACATCGTGTCGGTCCGGTGTGCGCAATTTGCGGACATTGATACCTAGCCGATGAAGCGCATGATGCCCGGCCAGATCATCGTTCACTCGGGGGAAACAGAATGAATGACAGGCTAGATCACGTCGGAAAGCTTCGGGCGCAGTTTGCAAGTATCGCGACCGAACCGGTCACGGCCCCGCTGACATTGCAGACCTTCACCGATCACACGTTCTCGATGGCGTGTACGGCGATGCTGGCCAAGTGCATCGAGTATAACGTCGCGGCCAACCACGAGGGGGCCCTCCCCATCTCCCACGCCATCCTCAGCGCAGGACTTCGGGGGATATGTGAGGATTTGATCGCCCTCAAATACCTCAAGCGATTTGATCCCACCGTCGCAAACGAGATCGTGCTCTCGGCCTCCATGGTGGAGGTACACACGGGCGTCGAACGCCAGCGAGATTTCATCTACCGCAACAGCCCGACCCAACTCTTCGTCGGAGCAAACCGGTCTGGTACGACCGTGCTCGCGAATGTGAAATCAGCGAAGGCGAGGCTCAAAGCGGCTTGGCATAAAGCTGGTTTGAAGGATCGCCCGACCATCAAGGCCATGGCGGAAGCGACTAGCTTGGAACGTCTCTATTCGTTCCTGTATTTCGCGACGTCCAACCATGTGCACCACAACATCAGGACGCTTTTCATCACGGCATGGTCGCCGGAAGAAGGCCCGGTCGGGTTCTCGTCCACCAACCTCGCCGACTACTATAACGCGTTCAACAGCTTCTACGGTGCCTTGCTCTACTGCGGCATCGTTTGGAGCGGATTGCCGATCCACACGATGCCCGCACACCAGGAACGCGCCGCCGAGATCGAGGTGATCCTGCAAGATGTGAAATGGTGGCCGGAGACTGTCACGCGGGACGAAATGAACATGGGGAAGATCAGCGCAATCGACGTGCTGAACAATCTGGTCATGCGGGAGATGGAGCCGGCTACCGGATTGAGCATCTTCGAAGAGCTGAAGATCGCGATTTGATCTAGGCACGTTCGACTATCAACCGCGTGATGAAGTTCCGCCATGTGCCGTTATTTCGAGCGTCTACAATGAGCCCGAAGCGGTCGTTTCCGTCCAGGAACGCCAATGTCATCTAAGGGTCGAAAGCGGACCTAAGCCGCCAGCGTTTTCCCATCCGCCAGATAAGGCTCCACCGCCGCCATCGCCCGCGCGACGTATTCGGCCTTCTCGCCGACCGGGGCGACGTAGTGGATGGCGTCTTCGGCGTCCTGAACCGTCGCCATGCGAGCGATCATCCAGGCGGCGAGGTATTGCGAGGCGAGGCAGCCGCCCGCCGTGGCCACGTCGCCGTGGGCGACGAAGGGGGCGTCCACGACGTTGACGCCGGCTTCTATCACCCAGGGCTTCGTCGTCAGGTCGGTGCAGGCAGGCAGGTCGCCGATCAGGCCCAGTTTGGCCAGCAGCAGGGTTCCCGAGCACTGGGCGCCGATCAGTTGGCGCGACGGATCCAGTTCCAGTTGCGACAGGAAGGCGGGATCGGCGGCGTAGTCAGGGGTCTTGATCCCGCTGCCGATCAGGACGGCGTCTGCTTCGGCCAGGAAGTCCAGCGGCTTCTGGCGCTGGATCGTCACGCCGGCCATGGAGGTGACCTCGGGCGTGGGGCAGGTGATGTGCGCGGCCCAGCCCTTGGCCTTCATCCGGTTCAGGATGCCCGCCGCGATGAAGCTGTCCAACTCGTTGAAGCCGTCGAGGGTGAGGATGGCGATCTGCATGGCGGGCTCCGGCAGGCGAGGGGAGAGGGCAGCAGCCTAGGTTGATCGCGCGATGTTTCGACAGGGCCGGTCGGCGACAAGCGGCCTGAAATCAGCAGGCCTTGCCCTGGCGCTGGAGGCGTTCGCAGCGGCGTTGCTCGCGCTCGTATTCGCGCTGTTCGCGCTCGCGCTTGGCGCGGGTTTCCTCGTCCGAGGTGGTGACGGCGTCGACGCCGGCGCCGATGACCGCGCCGGTCGCCTTGGCCGTGCCGCCGACCACGGCTGCGCCGGCGCCGACAGCGGCGCCGACGACGCAGCCCTGAAGCATGAGCGAACCGCTGAGGACGGCGAGAAGGGCGGCGGACCGCGCGAAGGGTCTGATCATGGGCGTCTCCTGACCTTCAGTCTGGCAGGCGGAGGTGAACAGAGACTGACGGGGCGGGCGATTGTGAGGCGGGGGGGGGGGGCGGCCTAGCCGATCTGGGCGCGGTGGCGCAGCTTGGCGTCGGCCAGGACGATGGCGGCCATGGCCTCGACCACCGGGACGCCGCGCAGGGCGACGCAGGGGTCGTGGCGGCCCTTGGTGCGCAGGTCGACCTCCTGGCCGTCGCGGTCGATGGTCTGGCGCAGGGTCAGGATGGAGGAGGTGGGTTTGAACGCCACGCGGGCCGTGACGGGCTGGCCGGTGGAGACGCCGCCCAGGACGCCGCCCGCCCTGTTGGACAGGAAGACCGGCAGGCCGTCGTCGCCCAGACGCATTTCGTCTGCGTTGTCCTCGCCTGACAGTTCGGCGGCGGCGAAGCCCGCGCCGATCTCGACGCCCTTGACCGCGTTGATGGACATCAGGCCCGAGGCCAGTTCGGCGTCCAGCTTGGCGTAGAGGGGGGCGCCCCATCCGGCGGGAACGCCCGTGACCTCCAGCGCCACGACGGCGCCGATGGAGGAGCCGGCCTTGCGCACGCCGTCCAGATAGGCCTCCCACGCCGGGACGACTTCAGCTGAGGCGGCGAACAGGGGGTTGTCGTAGACGGCGTCGAAGTCGATCGCCTCGTCCGGGATGCGGTGCGGGCCGAGCTGGACCACGCCGGCGCGGATGCGGACGCCGTCGCCCAGAACTTTTCTCGCCACGGCGCCGGCCGCGACGCGGCTGGCCGTTTCGCGGGCCGAGGAGCGGCCGCCGCCACGGTGATCGCGGACGCCGTACTTGGCCTGATAGGCGTAGTCGGCGTGGCCGGGACGGAAGGCGCGGGCGATCTCGCCATAGTCCTTGGAGCGCTGGTCGGTGTTCTCGATCATCAGACTGATCGGGGTGCCGGTCGTGACCGGTCCGTTTCCGTCGTCGAAGACCCCGGACAGGATGCGGACCCGGTCGGCCTCCTGCCGCTGGGTGACGAAGCGGCTGCCGCCGGGCTTGCGCAGGTCGAGCCAGGGCTGGATGTCGGCCTCGGTCAGGGGGACCAGCGGGGGGCAGCCGTCGACGACGCAGCCGATGGCCGGGCCGTGGCTTTCGCCCCAGGTGGTGATACGGAACAGATGACCGAAGGTGTTGTGCGACATGATAGCGACGCTTAGGCCGCGATGCGCTCCGGCGTCCAGACCCGAGTGAAGCGCAGCAGCAGGTCTTCGGCCGCGGAGGGCAGGTCGGCGGAGGCTTCCAGCTTGACGAAGAGATCGCCGGCCGGGCGTCGGCCGCGCGCCGGCAGGCCCAGTCCCTTGAGGCGCACGCGCACCGGATCGGCCATGCCGGGAACGACCCAGGCCGTCTGCGGCCCGGCGTGGGTCAGGATCTCGACCCGGCCGCCGTCCTCCATGGTGCGGCGCGGGGCGGCGCAGGTCATGAACAGGTCGCCGCCCAGGACGGACAGACCGTCGGCCGGGCGGATCAGCACGGGCAGAAGCACGTCCGCGCCGTCGGGGCCGCCCTGCGCCAGGCGGATGCGGTCGCTGGTGCGCAGGCCCGGCGGGATGTGGACCAGCAGGACGCGTGCGCCCAGCTTCACCTGCATGCAGCCGCCGCTGACGGCCTGCATAGGGGTGACCACGAGGAGAGGGGCGGGGATCGGCGGGGCGACGAAGGGTCTGGCGCGCGGGGCCGGCAGGGCCAGGGTCTGGGCTTGCAGCAGACGGTAGGCGGCGATGACGCGCCGGAACCGCTCGGCGTCGCCGCCCGGATGGTCGGGGCGGGCCGCCTTGACCGCCGCGCGGAAGGCCGTGGTCAGGCCGTCGGCGCCCACGGGGCCGGAGAGGCCCAGCAGCGACCGGGCGTTGTCGAGGGTCAGGATGTCCGCGCTCATGGGGGCGAACAGTCGGGGGCATATGGTCAATACCGGGTTAACCGTGACGGCGATCCGGACGCGCAGAAGCGATCGGATGTCGCATCTTGTCCACGGCTGATGACGTGGAGCGGGAGGGGGGCTATAGCTGGCGCGCCATGACCCAGTCCGTGATCCCGCCCAGTCCTTCCGCGCAAGATTACGCCGCCCAACTGGCGGCCAATGGAGACGAGACCATCTTCGAGCGGGACGATCCTTTCGCCCTGTTCGTCGAGTGGCTGGAGGCGGCCAAGGCCTCGGAGCCGAACGACGCCAACGCCATGACCCTGGCCACGGTGGACGACGACGGCCTGCCGGACGCCCGCATGGTGCTGCTGAAGGACGTCGACGGCCGCGGCTTCACCTTCTATTCGAACCGCGAGAGTGCCAAGGGACAGGAGCTGTGGTCCAACCCGGCGGCGGCCCTGCTGTTCCACTGGAAGTCGCTGCGCCGCCAGGTGCGGGTGCGCGGCCGGGTCGAACCGGTCAGCGAGGCCGAGGCCGACGCCTATTTCGCCAGTCGCGCGCGGGAAAGCCGCATCGGCGCCTGGGCCTCGGACCAGTCGCGTCCCTTGGCCAGCCGCGCGACCCTGGAGGCCGAGGTGGCGGCCCAGGCGGAGCGCTTCGACGGGCAGGAGGTGCCGCGCCCCGGTCGCTGGACCGGCTGGCGGATCGTCCCGGAGCAGGTGGAATTCTGGCGCGACCGTCCGTTCCGCCTGCACGACCGGCTGAGGTTCGACCGCGCGGGCGAGGGCTGGACGCGGACGCGCCTCTGGCCCTGAGGCCGAGCTTCGGATTCTGAAGCTTCAGGCGCCGTAGCGGGCCAGGAATGTCTCGACGGCGTCTTCCGCGATCTGGCGGACGCTGCGGGAGGCGAGGACCTCGTCGCCGGTGACCAGGGGGACGAAGAAGACGGGGTGTTCGATCATCCCCATCAACTGACCGGCGGCCCAGGACGGCTTTTCGACCTTCAGCAGGCCGGCTGCGGTCATTTCCGTCAGCATTCGCATCAGGACGGCGCCGAAGTCGCTGCGGCCGCGTTCGAAGAAGCGCGCGGCCAGGGCCTCGAAGCGGTGGCGCTCGGCCAGGACCAGACGGAAGACCGAGCGGACGAAGCTGTCGCCCATGAACTCGGCGTAGGCGGCGATGAAGGCGGTCAACTGCTCGCGCGGGGCGCCGACGTCGGCGTGGACGGCCGAGATGTGGCGATCGAAATCGACCGAGGCGTTCTCGATCACGGCCTCGAACAGCACGGCCTTGCTGTCGAAGAAGGCGTAGAGGGTGGCGGTGGAGACGCCCGCCTCTCGCGCGATGGGCTCCATTCGCGTGCCGGCGTAACCTTCGGTTATGAAGTGCTGCCGCGCCTGTCGCACGATGGCGTCCCGACGTGGGTCATCGAGGTCGTGCACATAAGTCGTCATAGGCGGGCATCACCCAAGGATTCAGGGTGACTGAATCTGCCTTGGAATCGCCATGTTTGCAACGGGGAACAAAGTTCCCTCACGCCCAAATCGCTTATTTACGCCATTGGCTTAGAAGCGGGTGAGACAAAACAGGCGCCGCCAGCCGGATCACGGCCTGCGGGTCCTCCAGCCGCACGGCGGCGGTGGCGTCGGCGACGATGAAGTCCGCATGGACACGCGAAGGTTCGGTCAGCCGTTCGTGGCCGGGGCGGACGGTCAGCAGATACTGGTGGATCACGGAATCCGCCGTTCGTCCACGCTCCGTCTGATCACGAAGCAGGCGTCGGATGAAGCGGATGTCGGCCGGGGTGTCGACGAAGACCTTGATGTCGAACAGGGCGGTCAGGGCGGAGGTGCACAGAACATGGGTGCCCTCGACCACCACGACCTCGGCGGCGGGAACGGGTTCGCCGCCCGGATCGCGGCCGTGATGGATGAAGGAATAGAGGGGCGCCATGATCGGCCGACCGGCCTTGAGATCGGTCAGGTGAGCGATCAGAAGGTCGTGATCGCGGGCGGCCACGTCGTCGAAGTCGTGGGTGTCGGCGTCGAAGCCCGGCACGCCGGCGGCGTCGCGGTAGTAGGAATCCTCGCGCATCAGGGTCGCCGTCCCGGCGGGCAGGGAGGCGACCAGGGCTTCGGCCAGGGTGCTCTTGCCCGAGCCGGAGCCTCCGGTGATGGCGATCAGGATGGTCATGCGAGGTCTCCGTGCGTTCGACGGCCTTCTAGGCCCGGGAGAGACGATTGACCATTCGCCCGACGTGGTTTCCGCGCGTCGGGTGCGACCATTTCACCGCCCATGGATGCGACCATCTTTCCCCTGCGTCACGTTGCTTATCGCCGTTTTCCTAGGATAGCGTCGTCCCATAGAGCGCCGCATGTCAGACGGCGCCGGACGAGGAAATGCGATGCTGGGTTTGATGCAGGACTGGCCGCTGACGGTCGACAAGATTCTGGACCATGCGAAGAACTGGCACCCGAACCGGGAGGTCGTGACCCGGTCGGTCGAGGGGCCGATCGAGCGCACCACCTACGGCGCGATCCATGGCCGGGCCAAGCGGGTGTCCAATGCGCTGAAGGCCTGGGGCGTGCAGCCCGGCGACCGCATCGCCACCCTGGCCTGGAACACGGCCGACCACATCGAGACCTGGTACGGCATCATGGGTATCGGCGCGGTGTGCCACACCTTGAACCCGCGTCTGTTCCCGGAACAACTGGTCTATATCATCAATCACGCGGGCGACCGGATCATCTTCGTCGACCTGACCTTCGTGCCGCTGCTGGACGCCATTCTGGCTCACTGTCCGTCGGTCGAGCGGGTGGTGATCATGACCGATCCTGACCACATGCCGCAGACCAAGCTGCCGGTGGTCGACTGCTACGAGACGGTGCTGGAGCAGTCGTCGGAAGACGTCGAATGGGGCGGCTTCGACGAACAGACGGCCTGCGGCCTGTGTTACACCTCGGGCACGACGGGGAACCCGAAGGGGGTGCTCTATTCGCACCGCTCGAACTTCATCCACACCCTGCTGGGCCTGCAGTCGACGGTCCTGGGCGCGACGCCGAAGGAGGTGATCCTGCCGGTGGTGCCCATGTTCCACGCCAACGCCTGGGGCATCGCCTTCGGCGGGCCGGCGGCGGGGTCCAAGCTGGTCATGCCGGGCGCCAAGATGGACGGGGCCTCCATCTATGAACTGCTGGAGACCGAGGGCGTGACCTTCTCGGCCGCCGTGCCGACAGTCTGGCAGGGGCTGCTGGCCCACCTGCGCGAGAACAGGCTGAAGCTGTCGACCGTGAAGCGGGTGCTGATCGGCGGCGCCGCCGTGCCGGAAAGCCTGATCCGCGCCTTCAACGACGAGTTCGGGATCGAGGTGCTGCAGGGCTGGGGCATGACCGAGACCTCGCCCATCGGCACCCTGTCGAACATGACGCCGGAACTGGCCGCCCTGCCGTTCGAGGAGCAGTTGAAGTGGCGGGTCAAGCAGGGCACGCCGCCGCTGGGCGTCGAGCTGAAGCTGAAGAACTACGCCGGTCAGGAGATGCCGCACGACGGTTCGACCTATGGCCGGCTGATGATCAAGGGGCCGACCATCGCTCGCGCCTACTTCCGCGACGAGGGCGGCGAGATCCTGGACAACGAGGGCTTCTTCGACACCGGCGACGTCTCGACCATCGACGGCCAGGGCTTCATGCAGATCACCGACCGGGCCAAGGACGTGATCAAGTCGGGCGGGGAGTGGATCAGCTCCATCGAGATCGAGAACCTGGCCGTGGGCCACCCGAAGGTCGCCCTGGCCGCCGTCATCGGCGCGGCACACCCCAAATGGGACGAGCGCCCGGTCCTGCTGATCAAGCTGAAGGACGGCGAAACCGAGGACAAGCAGGAGCATCTGGACTTCCTGCAGGGCAAGATCGCCAAGTGGTGGATGCCCGACGACGTGGTCTTCCTGGCCGATATTCCGCTGGGCGCCACGGGCAAGATCGACAAGAAGCTGCTGCGCGAGCAGATGAAGGACTATCGTCTGCCCACCGCAGGTTGAGAGACTTCAGGAGGGCCGCATGGCTGAACCGTCTTCGTCGTCGACGCGCGCCGGCCGCCGGCCGGAAGGTCTGATGCGGCTTCTCCTGCTGGCCGCCCTGGCTGCGCCGTTGCTGGTTCTGGTCGCGGTGTTCGGGACGCGGTTCGGTCTGTGGAGCGCGAACTTCGGCCTGGAGGTGCTGACGCTGAAGATCGGGCGCATCCTGGCCTTCGCGGGATTGGCGGCGGCCCTGGTCGCCGTGCTTTTGGCCCTCAAGGACATGAAGCGGCGCGGCCTCTATGCGGCGGCGGCCCTGGTCGTCGCGGGAGCGACCGTGGCGACGTTCCAGGTGCAGGAGCGTCGTTTCGCCGTTCCGGGCGACAACGACGTGACTTCCGATCCGGCCGAGCCGCCGGCCTTTTCCCGCGCCATGCAGGCCCTGAGGATAGGGGCGGACAGGACGGCGTCCGTCGGTTGCGAGGGTCTGGTCTCCGTTCCGCATCAGGTAGCGCCGGAGACGGCCTCGGCCGCCCTGGAGGCTGCGGGCTTCACCGTGCGGGGGGCGGCGGCCTTCCGCGCCGACGGGTCGAAGGAAGGTTTCTGGTTCGGCCTGACCCATGACGCCGCCGTGCGCATCCGTCCGGGGCGCACTGATGTCCGTGTCGCCGCGCGCCGGGACGTCAAGGTCGGCGACGAGGCTTGCCGCCTGGCCAAGGCGGTGGCGGAAGGGTTGAAACCGTAAACCCTCTCCATTTCGGATTGTCGCGTTTTCTGATCTGGCGTTAAGGTCATGAAAACGGGGGATTTCGATGACAGATTCAGTTCTGGACGACGGCGCGCCTGACGACGGCCTGGGGCCGCTTCATGGGCGCTACGGCGGCGCGGGCGAGGAGGGGGAGGTTCTGCGCTTCTCGTCGACGATCGAACCCAAACGCTTCCTGGGACTGAGCCTTCGCAACGGCTTGCTGAACATCGTCACCCTGACCCTGTATCGGTTCTGGGGAAAGACGGAGGTGCGGCGACGGGTCTGGCAGGGCGTGCGGCTGAACGGCGACGCCTTCGAATACACGGGCAGGGGCGTGGAGCTCTTCATCGGCTTCCTGCTGGCCCTGGTCGCCTTGGGTCTGCCCTTCCTGCTGATCGTCTTCGGCGTCCAGTTCGGTCATCCGGGCCTGATCCTGCTTCTGTACCCCCTGCTGTATCTGGGTCTGTTCTGGCTATGGGGGTTCGGCGTCTTCACGGCCTTCCGCTACATGGCCAGCCGCACGACCTGGCGCGGAATCCGGTTTCGGCTGGGCGGTTCGGCCAAGGCCTATGGTCTGAAATACCTGGGCGCGGTCTTCCTGAGCGGTCTGACGATGGGCTGGTACTGGCCCGTCGCGCAAAAAGGCTTGGCCGAAAAGCTGTGGGATGAACTGCGTTTCGGCGATCGGCGCATCCGCTTCCGCATGGGACGGGCGGACAAGGTCGGCGTCTATGGCTGGTTCGCCCTGGGCTGGTTCGGGACGGGCGTCCTGTACGTCCTGCTGATCGCCGTCATGTTCGCGGTCATGTTTGCGACGAAGGCGTTCGATAATTCGACGGCCTCGCCGAGCCTGACGACGACGCTCGCCCTCTATGGCGGGATGCTGGTGCTGGCGCCGCTCTATTTCCTGGTCTGGGCGCCCTATCATGCGGCCATGATGCGCGCGATCAGCGCCGGGGTGACGCTGGACGGGGCCGGTTTCTTCCTGGACGTCAAGCCCATGGGGCTGTGGTGGCTGACGGTGTCCAACCTGTTCCTGCTGCTGATCACCCTAGGCTTCCTGGCGCCCTGGGTGCAGGCGCGGACGGCGCACTATCTGGTGACGCGCCTGAGCGCGGCGGGAACGGCGCATCTTGACCTGGCCCGTCAGGCGGGCACGGGGCCGGGCGCTGGCGAGGGCCTGGCCGACGCCTTCGGTTTCTCGCTGATCTGATGGCCGCGGGACGTTTCCACGACGGGTTGAGCGCGAGGCCGATCCCGGTCGAGGTCAAGTGGGCGGACGGGGGTGTTCGCTTCGTTCAGGCCGATGGAAAGGCGCTGGTCTGGTCCGACGAGGGCCTGAAGGTCGTGCGCGAAGGCGGTCAGACGCGGCTGTCTCACCCCTCCTCGCCGGACGCTCGACTGGTGCTGGACGAGGCGGATTGGGTCGCCATGGGCGGGACGAGCGTCGCCGTCGTCGAAAGGCGCGGACGCGTCCGGGAGACGCGGCTGGTGATCGGTCTAACGGCAGCGGGCCTGTCGGTCACGGCCTTCGTCTTCTGGGGCGTGCCCCTGCTGTCCGGGCCGCTGGCGCGGGCGACGCCGGTCGATATGGAAAGGCGGATGGGCGAGAATTTCGACGCCCAGATGGGGACTCTGTTCCATGCCTGCGAGGGAGAGGCGGGTCAGCAGGCCCTGCAGGATCTGGGCGCGCGGCTCGCGGCCCGCGCCGATACGCCGTTCGAGGTGCGGGTGCGGGCGGTGCAGGCGCCCTTCGTCAACGCCTTCGCCCTGCCGGGCGGCCCGGTCCTGGTGACGGACGACCTGATCCGCGAGGCTGAGACGCCGGATGAACTGGCGGCCGTGGTCGCCCACGAAGTGGCCCATATCGAGCGTCGCCATGTGATGCAGGCCGTTTGGCGCAGCCTGGGCGTCGGCCTCTTGCTGGACGCCGTCGTCGGCGGCGGGACGGGGGCCGGTCAGCAGGCCGTGATCCTTGCGGGGCAGGCCACGGACCTGAGATACGGACGCGACGCCGAACTGGAGGCCGATGCGCGAGGCCAGGCCTTGTTGGCGGAGGCCGGGTTGTCGTCCCGGGGGATGGCGCCCTTCTTTGAGCGGATGCACGGCGCCGTCGAAAAGGACGGGCGGGTGGCCTCCGCCGAGGAGTTCATCTCCACCCATCCCGATTCCGCGCGTCGGGCTCAGCGCGCCCGGGAGCGGGAAAAACCGGGCGCGGCAGCCCTGTCGCCTGGCGCCTGGACCGCCGTGCGGGCCAGTTGCGGCGCGGGGTCAGAGGATCCGGTAACGCGCCTCAAGAACCGGTTCGGGGGCGGCCGCGACAAGGCCGCGTCGCACCAGGGCGATCAGGTGGGACAGGACGGACAGGCTGGCCGCCGGCCATAGGCGCCGGTCGACCGCGGCGTAGAGGGCGGGCACCATCTCGGCGATGGTTTCATCTCCAGCGGCGAGGCGGGCCATGATCTGCGCCTCGCGCTCCAGACGGTGGTCGCGATAGGCCCTGAGGAAGGGGGCGACCTGGGTGATCGCCGGGCCGTGCGTGGGCCAGAGGGTCGAGAAACCGCGCTGAAGCACCCGGTCCAGGCTGTCCATATAGGCGTTCATGTCTCCGTCGGGCGGGGCGACGACGGTGGTGGACCAGCCCATGACGTGGTCGCCGCTGAACAGGGCGTTCTCGTCGCGCAGGACGAAGGCCATGTGGTTGGAGGCATGGCCAGGGGTAGCCATGGCCTCGATGGTCCAGCCGTCGCCCGCGATCAGTTGGCCGTCCGTCAGGACGACGTCGGGAACGAAGGCGTGGTCGTCATCCTCGTCCAGGGCGCCGGAGGCGTGGGTCTCGTGGCTGGGCGGAGCAGCGGCCAGGACGGGCGCGCCGCCGACCGCCTCGCCCAGGGGGCGGGAGAGGGGGGCGTGGTCCCTGTGGGTGTGCGTGACCAGGATGTGGCTGACGGTCCGCCCCTTCAGCGCCCGCAGCAGGGCGTGCAGGTGGCTGTCGTCCGCCGGGCCTGGGTCGATGACGGCGACGCCCGCGCCCGGAACATCGCGGCCCACGATGTAGGTTCCGGTGCCCGTGAAAGTGAAGGGACCGGGATTATCGGCGATGACCCGCTGGATCAGGGGCGAAACCTGATCGCGGCGCCCGTAGGTGAAGTCGAACTGACGGACATAGGGGATCACGACGCGCGGCTCTCGCGACGTTCAGAGAGGCAGACGGCTGAGATCATAGCCCGCCGCGTGAGCCTGGGCGCGCAGGGTCTCGGCATCGACGCCGCGCAGGCGCTGGGCCAGGGCCCAGGTCGCGGCCGAGCGCATGCCCGAGCGGCAGAACAGCAGGGTCGGGGCGTCGTCGATCAGGGCTTCATGCACTCGCGCCACGGCGACCTCGTCGGGAAAGCCGCTGACGGGCGCTGCGACATAGTCCAGCCCGGCGGCCTCGGCCGCGGCGCGGACGTCCTCGCCGGTCGGCTGGCCAGGTTCTTCGCGGTCCGGGCGGTTGTTGACGATGCGGCGAAGGCCGAGCTCCGCCGCCAGCGCCGGGAGGTCGTTCGGGTTGATCTGGCCGGACAGCCAGACGGTTGGATTAAGAGCGATCGGGAGGGGCATGGAGCGGCTTTCTAAATGGCGGAGCGACTCAGTCCACGACCAAGACCGCACTGATGAATATGTCGTCAGGGTTGCATCCCTCGCATACCCAATCCGTCAAAAGACGCTCCAGAGCAGTATCGTTTTATCTGTTGTGAAGGTCGAGCGGTCGGTTCGCGCGTGTGCCGGCCCTAGTAGGATCGTGGATCGTTTTCCTTCCATTCATTTCCTCATTTTGAGGTGAAAATTGTCAATCCATTGAATGTGTTTCGGTAGTTTTTCGCCTTTGTTTTCTGACGGTGGAATATTTTTTATGGCGAAAATGGGCCCTAAGGCGCCCGTTCGCAGGTATGGCGTGGCGATTTTGCGACAGACTGGGGGCGACTTTGTTTCGGTTCTGTATTTTCGCTGTTCGTATCCCGCGACGCACGAGTAACTTCGCGCCGGTTTATCGAGCGCATAAGTCGCATCGATAAGGCTGTGGTCGGCAGGCGGGGCGATGCTTCGCCGTTGTCGAGCACAACACTTGGAGGGTAAGAATTTGAAATTCAAAATCAAACGTGAGCGGTTGCTGGCGTCGACGGTGATGGCGGGGCTGGCGTTCGCCGGCATGGCCGCCCCGGCGATGGCCCAATCCGCTGGCCAGGAATCGGCGAGTCAGGTGGAAGACATCGTCGTGACCGGTTCGCGCATCGTGCGCCAGGACTATGTCGCCAACAGCCCGGTCTCGACCATCGGCGTCGAGCAGATCCAGGCACGCGGCGACGTCAACGTCGAGCAGATCCTGAACCAACTGCCGCAGGTGGTTCCGGGCCTTTCGGCCAACTCCAACAACCCGGCGAACGGCGCCGCCACGGTCGACCTGCGCGGCATCGGGCCGAGCCGCACCCTGGTGCTGGTCAATGGTCGTCGCTTCGTCCCCTATGACAAGTCCAACGCCGTCGACCTGAACAGCATCCCCGCGCCGCTGATCGAGCGTGTCGAAGTGATGACCGGCGGCGCCTCGGCGACCTATGGTTCGGACGCCCTGGCCGGCGTGGTGAACTTCATCTTCAAGCAGAATTTTGAAGGTCTGGCCTTCAACACCCAGTACGGCATCTCCGGCTTCGGCGATGGTGAACAGTTCAACGCCTCGCTGACCTTCGGCGCCAACACCGGCGACGGCCGCGGCAATGTGACGGGCTTCATCGGCTACGCCGATCGCGACGGTTTCCTGCCTAACGAAGACCGCGCTTGGTCGCTGGTCGCCAACAACGGCGGTTCCGGCACCGGCATCTACGGCGGCCTGAACAACATCGTCACCAACCCGTACACCGCCGCCGGCTGCCCGTCGGCCAACCCTTGCCGTCGCTCGTTCCGCACGGCGGGCGTTCCGGGCGTCTTCAACAACGGTTTCGGCCTGGGCCCGACCAGCGATCGCTACGACTTCGCTCCGGTCAACCTGCTGCAGTCGCCGTCGGAGCGCTTCAACACCGCTCTGCTGGGTCGCTATGACATCAGCGACCGCCTTGAGGCGTTCGGCGAGGTCTTCTACACGACCACCCGCAACAACATCCAACTCGCGCCGACCCCGGCGACGGGCATCGAGATTCCGGCCGGCAACTACTTCGTCCAGAACTCGCCGGATCTGCTGAACTACATCAACACGCGCGCCAACCCGAACGCGCCGCTGAACTTCGACCGCCGTATGGCCGAGGTCGGCGCCCGCGTCGAGAACCACGACACCCACGTCGCGCAGGTCAACACCGGCCTGCGGTATGATCTGGGCGGCGACTGGAAGGTCGAAGGCGTCTACGCCTATGGCCGTACCGAGCTGCGCACCTCGATCCGCAACGACGTGTCGCGTTCGCGTATGGCCGCGGCCCTGGCGGCCGGCGGCACGGCGACGGCCTGCGCCCCGTCGTCTCTGCAACTCATGCCGGGTTGCAAGCCGATCAACCTGTTCGGCGCCGGCACCATCACGCCTGAAGCGGCCGCCTTCGTCCGTCTGGACTTCTCGGACCTCAGCATCTTCGAGCGTCAGAACTTCACCCTGAACGTCACCGGTACGGCCATGCAACTGCCGGCTGGTCCGCTGGGCGTCGCCTTCGGCGCCGAGTATCGTGAGGACACCCTGTCCTTCACGCCGGACGAAGCCAAGCGCACGGGCGACATCTACGGCTTCAACGCCGAACGTCCGGTCAGCGGTTCGACCACGTCGAAGGAACTGTACGCCGAAGCCGTGGTGCCTTTGGTTCGCGACGTGGCCTTCGCCAAGTCCCTGGAACTGGAACTGGGCGTCCGCATGTCGGACTACGACACCGTGGGCAAGGTCTGGGCCTACAAGGCCGGCGGTTCGTGGGAGCCGGTTGAAAGCCTGCGCCTGCGCGGTCTGTATCAGCGCGCCGTTCGCGCCCCGAACGTCTTCGAGCTGTTCCAGGCCAATGACCAGGGCTTCCCGCAGGTCGTCGACCCCTGCTCGACGCGCAGCCTCAGCACGGGTAACCCGATCACGCTGTCGGCCAAGACGCGGGCGTTCTGCACCCTGCAGCTCGGTGCAGACCCCGTCACGTCGGGCTTCGTGGCTCTGAACTCGCAGACGGAGTCCTTCTTCTACGGCAACCCGAATCTGTCGGAAGAAGAATCCGACACGATCACGCTCGGCGCTGTTTGGCGTCCGACCTTCGTGCCGGGCCTGACCCTGACGCTCGACTACTATGACATCAGCGTCGACGGCTACATCGGCACCATCGAAGGCGGCGTGTCGGGCATCGTCGCGGCCTGCTTCGATGCGGCGGATCTGAACTCGGCGGCCTGTAAGGACCCGACGGTCGGCGCGCTCATCTATCGTGATGCTGCGGGCAACCTGAAGGCGCGCGCGCCCTTGGGCAACGTGTCGGAGCTGAAGACCTCGGGCGTCGACTTCTCGGCGCGCTATGGCTGGAATGTGCCGTGGAGCAGCGACTTCTTCGGCGACAAGCTGGATGTCGGCCTCAACCTGACCTACCTGGACAGCTATGAGCTGGACGGCATCGACTACAAGGGTACGGCCGGCGCTTACAACATCAGCGCCACCCTGCCTGAGTACAAGGCCAACCTGACCCTGGGTTACGACCTGGGTCCGGTGCGTGTGAACTATTCGGGCACCTACATCGGCTCGATGGACAACCAGGGCAATATCCCGGCCATGGGAGACGACAGCGGTTACAGCGGAGTCGATTCCTACTGGTACCACGACATCAGCGCCTCCTATGACCTGAACGATAATGTTCAGTTCTTCGGCGGAATTCGTAACCTGACGGACAAAGAGCCGCCGGTGTTCGATAACTCGCCGGACGGAAACACCGACCCGAACGCCTATGACGTGGTCGGCCGTTACTTCTTCGTCGGCGCGCGTCTGAAGTACTAAGACACTCAGATCGTTAGACGAAGGGCGACGAGGCTTCGGCTTCGTCGCCCTTTTTCTTTGCTCGATGCAGCCATAGAAATGCAGTGGACGATATGCCATGCTCGCAAGGACGCCATGCTTGCGGCGCCCGCCCGCGCTCATCAGCCCTGCTGAAATTCTGGTGATCCAAGCGCACTGCGGCGGTGCTAGCCGGCGGGGATCAAGGTTTCGACTGGGCGTGCGACAGCCCAGCGGGCGTCCTTGTTGGCTGAACCAGGTTCAGAAGCGTGCAGCGAGACGTTCGGCTTCTTGTTCGATCTGCCGAGCGGAGGCGAACATGTGGCTCGGCGCCGCGAGGTCGTTGTCACGCCGCCCGTGACGCCAAAGGAGGCCGAACTGAAGGCGAAAGCCGAGGTCCAGGCGACGATGCGACCCGCCGCCTGAATCGACTCAAGCGGCGCTGTCGCGCGCGGCTGCGTAGGGGTCGTAGTTGAGGATGGGGGCCAGCCAGCGTTCGACCGCGGCGACCTCCATGCCCTTGCGGACGGCGTAGTCCTCGACTTGATCGCGGTCGATCTTGCCGACGCCGAAATAGTGGCTGCCCGGATGACCGAAGTAGAGGCCGCTGACCGAGGCCGGGGGCGTCATGGCGAAGCTTTCGGTCAGGGCCATGCCGGCGTTCTCGCCTGCGTTCAGCAGGCGGAACAGGGTCGCCTTTTCCGTATGGTCGGGCTGAGCCGGATAGCCGGGGGCGGGGCGGATGCCCTGATACTTCTCTTCGATCAGGTCCTGAACCGAGGCCTGTTCGTCGGCGGCGTAGCCCCAGAGCTGGGTGCGCACCTCCTTGTGTAGGCGCTCGGCGAAGGCCTCGGCCAGGCGGTCGGCCAGGGCGGTGGCCAGGATGGCCGAATAGTCGTCGCCCTTGGCCTTGAACTCCGCCGCCTTTTCCAGCTCGCCGTGACCGGCGGTGACGGCGAAGGCGCCGATATAGTCCTTTCCGTCCTCGGCCACGAAGTCGGATAGGGCCAGGTTGGGCTTGCCGTTGGACTTGGCGATCTGCTGGCGCAGGGTGTGGAAGCGGGCGATCTCGGCGGTGCGGCTCTCGTCCCCGAACACCACCACGTCGTCGCCGACGGCGTTGGCGGGCCAGAAGCCGACCACGCCCTTCGCCGTGAACCACTTCTCGTCGATGATCCGCTTCAGCATTCCTTGCGCGTCGGCGAACAGGTCGCGGGCGGCCTCGCCGACGATCTCGTCCTCCAGGATCAGGGGATAGCGGCCGATCAGTTCCCAACTGGCGAAGAAGGGGGTCCAGTCGATGTGGTCGGCCAAATCCTGCAGGTCCCAGGCGTCGAAGGCGCGCACGCCCAGGAAGGAAGGGGTGGAAGGGGGGGACTGCCCGTTCTCGGGCCGCCAGCGGTTGTCGCGGGCCTGCTGGAGGGAGGCGCGGGCCTTCACCTCCTGCCCACGGGCGTACTGTTCGCGGATGCGGATGTACTCGTCGCGCGTCGCCTGCTCGTTCTTGGCCTTGTCGGTGGAGGACAGGAGGCCGGAGACCACGCCGACGGCGCGGCTGGCGTCGATGACATAGGTGGTTGAGCCGCGACGATAGGCCGGTTCGATCTTGACCGCCGTATGGGTGCGGCTGGTGGTGGCGCCCCCGATCAGCAGCGGGATGTCGAAGCCGCGCCGTTCCATCTCGGCGGCGACGAAGACCATCTCGTCCAGCGACGGCGTGATCAGGCCCGACAGGCCGATGATGTCGCAGTCGCTGGCCTTGGCCTCGTCCAGGATGCGGTCGGCCGGGACCATGACGCCCAGGTCCACGACCTCGTAGTTGTTGCACTGGAGCACGACGCCGACGATGTTCTTGCCGATGTCGTGGACGTCGCCCTTGACCGTCGCCATCAGGATGCGGCCGTTGGAGGAACGGGGCTGGCCCGCCTTTTCGGCCTCCATATAGGGTTCCAGATAGGCCACGGCCTGCTTCATCACCCGGGCGGACTTCACCACCTGCGGGAGGAACATCTTGCCCGAGCCGAACAGGTCGCCGACCACGTTCATCCCGTCCATCAGCGGACCTTCGATGACGTGCAGGGGCCGCTCGGAGGCCGCGCGGGCCTCTTCGGCGTCCGCCTCGATGAACTCGGTGATGCCGTGGACCAGGGCGTGTTCGATCCGCTTGGCGACCGGGGCTTCCCGCCACTTCAGGTCCACGACCTTGGCTGCGCCCTTTTCGCCCTTGTAGGACGGGGCCATGTCCACCAGCCGCTCGGTGTTGGACACGTTTGTCCGCTGCGGCCGGTTCAGGATCACGTCCTCGACCGCCTCGCGCAGGACCGGGTCGATGTCGTCGTAGACCGGCAGGTCTCCGGCGTTGACGATGCCCATGTCCATGCCGGCGTTGATGGCGTGGTACAGGAAGACGCTGTGGATGGCCCGGCGCACCGGCTCGTTGCCGCGGAAGCTGAACGAGACGTTGGACACCCCGCCCGAGACGCGGGCGTAGGGCAGGGTGGTCTTGATGACCTTGACCGCCTCGATGAAGTCGACGGCGTAGTTGTCATGCTCCTCGATCCCCGTCGCCACAGCGAAGATATTGGGGTCGAAGATGATGTCCTCGGGCGGGAAACCGACCTCGTTCACCAGGATATTGTAGGCGCGGGTGCAGATCTCGATCTTGCGCGCGGCGGTGTCGGCCTGGCCGACCTCATCGAAGGCCATGACCACGACGGCGGCGCCGTAGCGCAGGCATTTGACCGCATGCTCGCGGAAGGCGGCCTCGCCCTCCTTCATCGAGATCGAGTTGACGATCGGCTTGCCCTGAACGCACTTCAGGCCCGCCTCGATGACCTCCCACTTGGAGGAGTCGATCATGACCGGGACGCGGGCGATGTCGGGCTCGGCCGCGATCAGGTTGAGGAAGGTGCGCATGGCGACGGCGCCGTCCAGCAGGCCCTCGTCCATGTTGATGTCGATGACGGCGGCGCCCGCCTCGACCTGCTGGCGGGCGACGTCGAGCGCAGCGGTATAATCGCCATCGACGACCAGCTTACGGAACTTGGCCGAGCCGGTGACATTGGTCCGCTCGCCGACGTTGATGAAGACGGGGCGCATCAGGCGTAGGCCGCCCAGCCGCGCCACGAAAGGCCCTGGAACACGGCTTCGATTCCGCTGAAGCCGGCCTCATGCAGGAGTTGTTCATCGCGCGCGGGGCCGACGCAGTTGAGTTGGGTGCGCACGCGTTGGTGGGCCTTTTCAAGAATTTCGGGGTCGAGGCCGCTGTCGCTGGAGAAGCGAATGTAGCGGTCGAATTGGCGGTCGGAAGCGGGGTCGTTCTTGTCGATGCTGATATGGGCCATGACGAAGGGCGCGCCCGGCTTCAGGCGGCTATGGATGGCCTTCAGGGTTTCCAGCTTTGCGCCGTCGTCGGGTACGAAATGCAGCGTCAACATGCAGGTCGCGGCGTCGAAGCGCGTTTCCGGCGCATCGAAGACATAGCCTTCGATCCAATCCACGGAGGCTGGGTCGCCAAGATAGGCCTTGCCCTGGGCGACCATTTCCGCAGACGGATCGACAGCGCAGAACCGGCCTTCGGGTAGGGCGTCGATCAGGGTTTTCAGCTCGAGACCGCCGCCTCCGCCGACCACCAGGGTGTTCGCCGGCGATGCTTCGGCGATCAGTTGCGCCATGATGCGATGCAGTCCGTCGAAGCCGGGAACGATCTTCTTCGGGCGCTCGGCATAGGTTCTGGCGTGTTCAGGGTCCTTGAACAACTCGGCCATCTTGTCGGTCATCGTCTCGTCCTCAGGCCACCAGTTCGAACGGTTCCAGGCCGGCCAGACGCATGGCCACCGGACGTTGCGGGATCTCGCGGGGCTTCAACGGAGCGACTTCTTCGGCGACGTGCCTGATGTGGTCGGGCGTGGTGCCGCAGCAGCCGCCGACGATGTTGACCAGGCCGGAGGCGGCCCATTCCTCGATGAAGTGGGCGGTTTCGTGCGGCTGCTCGTCGTACTGGCCCATGGCGTTGGGCAGGCCGGCGTTGGGGTAGGCGGCGACCAGGGTGTCGGCGACGCGGCTCAGTTCGGCGATGAAGGGGCGCATCAGGTCGGCGCCCAGGGCGCAGTTGAAGCCGACGGCGAACGGCTTGGCGTGACGCACGGAGTTCCAGAAGGCCTCGGCTGTCTGGCCGCTGAGGGTGCGGCCCGAACGGTCGGTGATGGTGCCGCTGATCCAGATGGGCAGGGGCTCCAGACCCTCGTCCTCCAGGTCCTTGATGGCCTTTATGCAGGCCTTGCAGTTGAGCGTGTCGGTGATGGTCTCGATCAGATAGAGGTCGACGCCGCCCTCGTTCAGCGCCTTCACCTGATGGCGATAGGCCTCATAGACCTCGTCGAAGGTCACCAGTCGCGCGCCGGGGTCGTTCACGTCCGACGACATGGACAGCATCTTGTTCAGCGGGCCGATGGAGCCGGCGGCGAAACGCGGCTTGTGCGGTTCCTTCGCCGTCCAGCGGTCGGCGGCGGCGCGGGCCAGCTTGGCGCCTTCCAGATTGATGTCCCACACAGCCTGGGCGTCCAGTCTGTAGTCGTCCTGGGCGATGACGGTGGCCGAGAAGGTGTTGGTTTCCGAGATGTCCGCGCCAGCGCCGTAATACTGGTCGTGCAGGTCGGAGATGATGTCGGGGCGGGTGATGCAGAGGATGTCGTTGTTCCCCTTCATCTGCTCCTTTTCGTTGTAACCGTTCGCCGTGACGAAGCGGTCGCCACGGAAATCGGCCTCGGTCAGGCCCCGTCGCTGGATCATGACGCCCCAGGAGCCGTCGAGGACCAGGATGCGTTCCTTGGCCGCCGCATGCAGGGCGGCGATGCGTTCAGGGCGAGACAGGGGAGTGGTCATTTACGCAACAGCCTTGGTTTCGCGCACGCCCAGCACCCGACAGATCGCATAGACCAGCTCGGCGCGGTTCAGGGTGTAGAAGTGGAAGTCCGAGAAACCTTCCTCCTGCAGGCGGGCGCAGGTCTCGGCGGCGATGGAGGCGGCCAACAGCTTGCGGGTCTCAGGATCGTCGTCCAGGCCGTCGAAGTGGGACGCCAGCCAGTCGGGCAGGGCCGCACCGCAGGCCGCCGTCATTCGCTTCAGTCCGGCGAAGTTGGACACGGGCATGATCCCCGGGATCAGGGGAATGGTCACGCCCGCCGCCCGCACCCGGTCGCGGAAGCGCAGGAAGGCCTCGATGTCGAAGAAGAACTGGGTCACGGCGCGGGTCGCGCCCGCGTCCACCTTGGCCTTCAGCACGTCGATGTCGTGGTCGATGGACGGGCTTTCGGGGTGCTTTTCCGGATAGGCGCCGACCGTGACCTCGAACCCGCCGATGCGGCCGATGGCGGCGGTCAGTTCGGTTGCGTTGGCGTAGCCGTCGGCTCGGGGCGTATAGGCGCCGCCGATGCCGGCCGAACCCGGCGGGTCGCCGCGCAGGGCCACGATGTGATCGACGCCGATGGCCTTGTAGCCCGCGATTACCTCATCAACTTCGTCCCGGCCGGCCTCGACGCAGGTCAGGTGAGCGGCGGGACGCAGGGAGGTCTCGCTGATGATGCGATGAACCGTGCGGTGGGTCCGCTCGCGCGTCGAGCCGCCCGCGCCATAGGTGACGGAGACGAAGGCGGGGTTCAGCGGCTCCAGCCGACGGATCGCCTTCCACAGGTTGGCCTCGGCCTCGTCCGTCTTGGGCGGAAAGAACTCGAAGGAGACGTTGACGGCGTTGCGGTTCGAACCCGCGCGCGCCACGGGACCCAGCGGCGACAGCAGCAGGGCGCGGGCTTCGGCGAGATTGAGAGAGGCGGAGGAGGCCATCAGGCGATCTTTCTGGCGGGCTGGGCGGCGCGTTCGCCGGTCCAGATGTGGACGGTCAGGCCTTCGGTGTCCGGCGGCAGGGCGACGGGGGCGGACGGCGTCAGGCCCGCCTCGTGCAGCCATTCGCGGATCTCGGCGTCGGGGAAGCCCAGGCGACGGTGTTGGTGCGCCTCGCGCAGCTGTTCCAACTTGTGAGGGGCGAAGTCGACGATCAGCAGTCGTCCGCCGGGCATGACCAGACGCGCGGCCTCGGCCACGGCGGCGGCGGGGTCGGCCAGATAGTGCAGGACTTGATGCACGATCACCAGATCGGCGCTGCCGTGCGGCAGGCGGGTCGAGAAGATATCGCCGTGGCGCAGTTCGACCTTGTCCAGCCCCGCCTTGGCGACATTGGCGCGGGCGATGTTCAGCATGTTCTGCGACAGGTCGAGACCGACCGACATCTTCGCCTTCTTGCCGAACAGGGTCAGCATCCGACCCGAGCCGGTGCCCAGATCGACGACGCGTTCGAAGGGGCCTGGACCGGCCGCCTTTTCAATCGCCGACTCAACCGCGCTTTCGCAGACATAGAGGCTGCGCATCTGATCCCACTGGGGCGCGACCTGTTCGAAATAGCGGGCGGCGTCGGCGGCGCGCTCCTTGCGCACCTCGTCCAGGCGGCGATGATCCGCTTCGCCCTCGGCGTCGTCCAGCAGGTCCAGGACGGTGTCGATCAGACGGCGCGACAGGGCGTCATGCGACAGGCGATAGAAGACGCGGGCGCCGTCGGGGAATCGCTCGATAAGGCCGGCGTCCGCCATCAGCTTCAGGTGACGCGAGACGCGGGGCTGGCTCTGATCCAGAACCCGCGACAACTCCATGACCGACAGTTCCTCGGCGGCCAGCAGCGACAGGACGCGTAAGCGGGTCGGTTCGCCGACGGCGCGGAGGGCTTCGACGGTTTGGTCGGCAGTCAGTGTCATGCGTCGTATAAAGATATCCTTATACGATTATGCAAGCGAAAACTGACCGCAAGCAGGCGCGATCGCCTATCACGGTGCACGGATTGTCCACAACGTGGGCGAAGTCGGGCGGCGGTCTGCTTTCCTCCCTCTGGAATAGGAGGAAGGAGACGTGCTCAGGTCGTGACAGGCGTCTTCAGCGACTCGCCCGCGAAATGGGCCGACAGGTTCTGCAACAGAAGCATCAGCATGCCCTGCACGGCCTCGGTCGTGGCGCCGGCGGTGTGGGGCGTCAGCACCGTGTTGGGGACGCTGGTCCAGCGGACAGGATCGGTCGGCTCGGTCGCGAAGACGTCCAGGGCGGCGCCGCCCAGGCGGCCGTCGCGCAGGGCGGCGATCAGGGCGTCTTCATCCACCAGTTGGCCGCGCGCCACATTGACCAGAAGGCCGTTGGGACCCAGGGCCTCGATCACCTCGGCCGAGATCAGGCCGCGATTGGTCTCGTCGGCGCGGCAGGCCACGACCATGACGTCCGAGGCGCGCGCCAGGTCGACCAGGCTGTCGGCGCGAGGCCAGGCGGCCTCCTTGGCGCGGGGCGCCCACCACCGGATGGTCATCCGCATGGCCTCGGCGCGGCGGGCTATGGCCTCGCCTATGGCGCCCAGGCCGATGATCCCCAGGGTCTGTCCGCCGAGGGAGGGGGTGATGGTCTTGGAATCGGGCGTCCAGCCCCCGGCGCGCAACTGCCGGTCGCCCTCGGCGATCTGGCGACGCGCGGCCAGGATCAGACCGATGGCGTGGTCGGCCACGTCCTCATGATTGACGGCGGGGGCGTGGGTGACGGGCAGGCCGCGCGCCCGGCACCATTCGACGTCGATCCCGTCGTAGCCCGAGGTGAAGCAGGCGATCAGCGACAGGTTGGGCAGGCGCTGGATCAGATCCTTGTCCAGTTCGAACTCGCCCGCCACGACCAGGGCCCGAATGTCGTGGGCAGCCTCGATCGGCGGTCCTTCCCAGAAGCGATAGACGTCGTAGGCGCTTTCGAGAAAGACGCTGAGCGGCGCGAGGTGCCGCTGCATGATCAGGATGGCGGGGCGCTGGGTCATGGAAGGCAGACTAACCCGGATCGAAGACGGCGCCAGCGCAAAGAAAAACGGCCTCCCGAGCGGATCGGGAGGCCGTTTCCTGTTCAGAATGATCGCTGAATCAGCGGCCGAACTTCTGGTGCTGGATGCGCTTCGGAATGATGCTGTCCGCGCCCAGGCGGCGCATCTTGTCCTGTTCGTAGGCTTCGAAATTGCCCTCGAACCATTCCACGTGGCCGTCGCCCTCGAAAGCGAGGATGTGGGTGGCCAGACGGTCCAGGAACCAGCGGTCGTGGGAGATGACCACGGCGCAGCCGGCGAACTCTTCCAGGGCCTCTTCGAGGTTCTGCAGGGTTTCGATGTCCAGGTCGTTGGTCGGTTCGTCGAGCAGGATCAGGTTGCCGCCTGAAGCCAGGGTCTTGGCCAGGTGGACGCGGTTGCGCTCACCGCCGGACAGTTGGCCGACCTTCTTCTGTTGGTCGCCGCCCTTGAAGTTGAAGCTGCCGACATAGGCGCGAGTGTTGATTTCGCGCTTGCCGACCATCATCACGTCGGTGCCGCCGGAGATCGCCTGCCAGATGGTTTCATCCGGCTTCAGGTCGTCGCGCGACTGGTCGACATAGGCCAGCTTGACGGTCTCGCCGACCTTGATCGTGCCGCCGTCAGGGGTTTCCTGGCCGGTGATCAGCTTGAACATGGTCGACTTGCCGGCGCCGTTGGGGCCGATGACGCCGACGATGCCGTTGGGCGGCAGCTTGAAGGTCAGGTTGTCGAACAGGGTCTTGTCGCCGAACGACTTCTTCAGACCCTCGACTTCCAGAACGACATTGCCCAGGCGCGGGCCGGGCGGGATCTGGATGTGGGCGTGGGTTTGCGCGCCGCGCATCGATTCCTGCTCGTCCACCATCCGCTCATAGGCGGCCAGACGGGCCTTGGATTTGGCTTGACGGGCCTTGGCGCCCGAACGGACCCATTCCAGTTCGCGGGTGAGGGCGCGCTGACGGGCTTCGGATTCCGACTGCTCCTGGACGACACGCTTCTGCTTGGCTTCCAGCCACGAGGAGTAGTTGCCCTCGTGCGGGTGGCCCTTGCCGCGGTCCAGTTCCAGCGTCCACTTCGTCACCTGATCCAGGAAGTAGCGGTCGTGGGTGACCAGGATGACGCAACCCGGGAAGTTCTCCAGGTGATGCTGCAGCCAGGCGACGGATTCGGCGTCCAGGTGGTTGGTCGGTTCGTCCATCAGCAGCATGTCGGGCTTGCTGAGCAGCAGGCGGGCCAGGGCCACGCGGCGCTTTTCACCGCCCGACAGGTTGGTGACTTCCCAGTCGTCCGGCGGGCAGCGCAGGGCGCCCATGGCCTGGTCGATGCGGCTGTCGATGTCCCAGACGTCGCCGGCGTCGATCTTCTCCTGGAGGGCGGTCATCTCCTCCATCAATTCGTCGGTATAGTTTTCGCCCAGTTCGTTGGCGACTTCGTTGAAGCGGTTGACCCACTGCTTCTCTTCGCACCAGGCCTCGACGTTCTGGCGAACGTTCAGGGCGGGATCCAACTGGGGCTCTTGCTCCAGGTAGCCGCGCTTGACGCCGTCGGCCGCGCGGGCTTCGCCCTGGAACTCGCTGTCCAGGCCGGCCATGATCTTCAGCAGGGTGGACTTACCCGAGCCGTTGACGCCGACGACGCCGATCTTGGCGTCGTTGTAGAAGCTCAGCCAGATGTTCTCGAAGATCTTCTTGCCGCCGGGGAAGGTCTTGGTCAGACCCTGCATCTGGAAAATATATTGCTGCGCCATGCGTCGCGTCGCGCCTTTGATTCAAGTGCGGATGAGGGGAGTTGACGGGGGATGTAGCGACTGGGGCGGCTTTGGGCAAATCTTCGGAAGCCGGGGCGGCGTTCCGGCGCGGGTCAGCGGGCCGGCAGCACGGCCTGCAGCGCCCGGGTGAAGCCCACGGGCGCAACCGTCAGGTGATCCTCGTCCTCCAACACGACCGAGCGAACCTTCAGACTGGGATAGCCGCGCGATTCCAGGGTGCGTTGCAGGTTCCGCATGTCCCCGACCATGTCGGCCTCGCTGTTGCGGCGAGTGGGGCCGGGAACCTCGTGTCCGCCCACGTACATAAAGACGTCGGCGTCCAGGTCGCGGTGCGTGCGGGCGTAGGCCGCTTCCACGCCCGTCATGTGGTGCTTGTCGAACCAAAGGGAGGGGCTGCCCAGGACATAGCCGTGGAACATGGCCGGGTCGGTGAACAGGATCTGGGCGCCCAGCAGGCCGCCGTAGGAATGACCCAGCAGAACGCGGCGGGTCGGGTCGGCGCGGAACTTCTCTTCGATGAAGGGCAGGACCTGGCACTTCAGATAGGTCTGATAGGCGGAGCCGCCGCCGTGGACGGCGTCGCGGGAGTTGCGCGGTCCGTTTGGCGTGGGGGTGTAGTCGCGACGGCGGCTGTCGGCGCCGTGGTCGCCCTCCGCATAGGACAGGCCGACCAGGATGAACTCCTCGATCACCGGGCCGTCCAGATTCACCCGGCGAGCGATCTGGCGGATGATGGGGAAGGCGTAGTCGGCGTCGGTGACGTAGAGCACCGGATAGCGGCGGCCGCTGTCGGCCTCATAGCTGGCGGGCAGGCTGACGAAAACCTGGTAGCGGCGTCCGGAGACAGGGTCGGGCACGTTCCAGACCTGGGTTCCCTTCAGCACATAGGGGGCGCCTTCGGCTAGCGGCGCGTCGGTCGTCTGAGAGCCTGTTGTCTGGGCGTCGGCCTTCTGGCCGCAGCCGCCCAGAACCGCCGCCATCGCCATCGCGACCACTGTCGCCGAACCGAAAACCCGCATCACGCCCTCCAAGCTCTGCTTTTACGAGCGGCAAGGGTTCCGGGGTGAATGCGGCGAAGGAAGGGCGAGACTGGAGGTCAGGCGTAGTTGAAGCTGATGGAGATGCGCTGCTCCTCGGCGCGGTTGGCCGGGACTTCGTGGCGCAGCCAGCTTTCCCACATCAGCACTGCGCCCGGCGCGGGCGTCAGATAGACGAAGGGCCGTTCGTCCTCGCCCGCCGCCTCCGTCAGGCCGGGACGCGCCATCATCATGGCCAGTCGCGGGTCCTCGATCTTCAGCGAGGAGGCGCCGTCGGGAACATGGATGTAGAGGGTGCCGGAGATGATCGCGTGCGGGTGGATGTGGCCGGTGTGGCCGCCGCCGGGCATCAGGACGTTGACCCACAGATTGTCCAGCCGGGGCTTGCGCGCCAGATCGAAGTTCAGCGCCCGAGCGTAGTCCGCGGCGTGCCGGTCCAGCAACTTCTTCAACTCGGCGAACTCGGGAAAGCGCTGCGGCAGGTCGTTGATCGAGCCGTAGGAGGTGTAGCCGGGATAGTGGTTGGTCCGGCACCATTCGATTCCGGCCTCGTCCTCCTCGGCCATCACCAGGCAGAGATCCAGAATCTCTTCGTGCAGTTCGGTCCAGCCGCGCGCGGCGGCCAGGGAGGCTTCGTAGACCTGGGTGGGGAAGAGGGGGCGCAGGGACATGGCCCCGCCATAGCCTGTCTGATCCCTGGGGGCCATGAATCTTGGGCGCATGAGAGAAGCGGTAGTCAGCGTCGGGGCAGGTCGCCCAGTTGCCGCAGGCCTTCCCACAGGGCGATGCCGGCGCTGACCGACAGGTTTAGCGAGCGGGTCTCGGCGCGGATCGGGATGAAGACGCGTGCATCGGCGGCGGCGTGGACGTGATCCGGCGCCCCGGCGCTTTCCTTTCCGAACAGAAGGATGTCGTCGGGGCGGAATTCGAAATCGGGCAGGGGCGTGGCGCCGTGCGTGGTGAACAGGACCAGGCGGCCGGGACCGCGATCACGCTGGAAAGCGTCCCAGTCGGCGTGGCGCGTCATGTGGGACAGGGGCCCGTAGTCGAGGGCGGCGCGCTTCATGGCGCGGTCGTCGAATCGAAAGCCCGTGGGCTCGATCACATGCAGTTCGACGCCGAAACAGGCGCTCTGACGGATGCAGGCGCCCACATTCTGCGGGATGTCAGGTTGAAAAAGGGCGAGACGCATTCTAAGGCCGTCATACGCGCGGGGCGGGGTCTTGTCGCGGTCTTTGTTGCGACTGTTTCGCAAGTTGTGTCAGCGACTTGCGGCGATTGCGGTAAAACAAGGGCCGTAGGCGTCTTCTGCCGTTCCGTAGGGACGATCCATGCCGACGACTAACCCCTTTCGGGGCGGGCGATCGGGAGTGCAGAGGTGAGAGCGTGGCCGAATCGGTCGTGAATGCTGAAGGGCCCGAGGGCCAACACGGGGGCGACGACGCCACCCGCCGCGATTTCATCCACATCGCCGCCGGCGCCGCCGCGGTCGGTGCGGGCGTGATGGTGGCCTGGCCCCTGATCAACCAGATGAACCCCGCCGCCGACACCCTGGCTCTGGCGTCGATCGAATTCGATCTGACCAAGGTTCAGGAAGGCCAGCAGGTCGTCATCAAGTGGCAGGGCAAGCCGGTCTTCGTGCGCTATCGCACTCCGGCCGAGCTGAAGCGCGTCATCGCCGACGACCACGCCTCGGACCTGAAGGAACCGCAAACCGACGCCGAACGCACCAAGCCCGGCCACGAGAAGTATCTCGTCGTCATCGGCTCCTGCACCCACCTGGGTTGCGTTCCGACCTTCAACGCCGGGGACTACGGCGGCTGGTTCTGCCCCTGCCACGGCTCGCACTACGACGCCTCGGGCCGTATCCGTAAGGGACCGGCGCCCAAGAACTTGGT
This sequence comes from Brevundimonas faecalis, assembly GCF_040549405.1. Taxonomy (NCBI): domain Bacteria; kingdom Pseudomonadati; phylum Pseudomonadota; class Alphaproteobacteria; order Caulobacterales; family Caulobacteraceae; genus Brevundimonas; species Brevundimonas faecalis. The sequence goes on from NZ_JBEPTF010000001.1 coordinate 1,118,080, forward strand.
GGTGCCGAACTACGAATACATGTCCGACACCCGCGTGAAGATCGGCTGAGGACGGACAGAGGACCCATGAGCGATCACGAATCCACCTACGTCCCGAAGACCGCCATCGAGCGGTGGATGGACACCCGCCTGCCGATCATCCGCTTCGGCATGGACTACGCCAACCTGCCGACCCCCCGTAACCTGAACTACTGGTGGACCTTCGGCGGCATCCTGGCCCTGTGCCTGATGACCCAGATCATCACCGGCGTCGTCCTGGCCATGCATTATACGCCGAACACGGCCCTGGCCTTCGAGTCGGTCGAGCGCATCATGCGCGACGTCAACGGCGGCTGGCTGATCCGCTACGTCCACGCCAACGGCGCGTCGATGTTCTTCATCGCCGTCTACCTGCACATGCTGCGCGGCCTCTACTACGGCTCCTACAAGGCGCCGCGCGAGATGATCTGGATCGTCGGCTGCCTGATCTTCTTCCTGATGATCGCCACCGCCTTCCTGGGCTACGTCCTGCCCTGGGGCCAGATGTCCTTCTGGGGCGCTGAGGTCATCACCAACCTGATCGGCGCCATCCCGGTCGTCGGCGAGCCGATCCTGATCTGGCTGCGCGGCGGCCCGGCGATCGACAACGCCACGCTGAATCGCTTCTTCTCGCTGCACTACCTGCTGCCGTTCGTCATCGCCGGCTGCGTGGTGCTGCACCTGTGGGCCCTGCACGCCGCCGGTCAGAACAACCCGGTCGGCATCCTGATCCCCAAGGATCGCCAGAAGAAGGACATGCTGCCCTTCCACCCGTACTTCACGGTCAAGGACGGCTTTGCGATCATCCTCTTCCTGATCCTGTTCGCGGTCTTCGTCTTCTATCAGCCGAACGCCCTGGGCCACGCCGACAACTACATCCCGGCCAACCCGCTGCAGACCCCGGCGCACATCGTGCCTGAGTGGTACATGCTGCCCTTCTACGCCATCCTGCGCGCCATCCCCGACAAGTTCGGCGGCGTGGTGGCCATGTTCGCGGCGATCGGCGTCCTGTTCGTCCTGCCCTGGCTGGACACGTCCAAGGTGCGCTCCATGCGCTACCGCCCGACGATGAAGACCTTCTTCATCATCTTCCTGTTCGTCTGCTTCGGTCTCGGCTGGTGCGGCGCGCAACTTCCGGACGCCCCGGTCATCGGCAGCTTCAAGACCTTCACCCTGATCGATGGCGACCTGAACTCCTATCTGTGGCTGACGCGTTTCCTGACGGCCTACTACTTCATCTTCTTCCTGGTGCTGATGCCGATCATCGGCCTGCGCGAGAAGCCGCTGCCGATCCCGGCGACGATTTCCGAGCCGGTCCTGTCGGGCGACGCCGAGCAGAAGGGCTGAGCGCGATGATTTCCAACGAGAAGAAAACCGTGTCCTTCCGCAAGACCTTGGTCGTTCTGACGGCCGCCCTGGGCCTGGTCGCCGTCGCCGCTCCGGCGATGGCCGCCGGCGGCGCCAAGCACCCGCGCAGCGGCGGCTTCAGCTTCGAGGGGCCGTTCGGCACCTATGACCAGGGTCAGCTGCAGCGCGGCTACAAGGTCTACAAGGAAGTCTGCGCCTCGTGCCACAGCATGAACCTGGTGCACTTCCGTAACCTGGGCGACAAGCACGGGCCGTTCTGGAACCCGGAATATCCGAACCCGAACGACAACCCGGTCGTGAAGGCCTTGGCCAAGGAATCCCAGGTTCCGGACATCGACAGCGAGACGGGCGAGGCGCTGATGCGCGACGCCACCACCGCCGACAAGTTCCCGTCGCCCTATCCGAACGCCACGGCCGCGGCCGCGGCCAACGGCGGCGCGGCCCCGCCGGACCTGTCGGTCATGGCCAAGGCCCGTCACGACGGCGCCAACTACATCTACTCGCTGCTGTCGGGTTATGTGACGCCGCCCAAGGGTCTGAAGATGACCTCGGCTCAGCACTACAACCCCTATATGGCGGGCGATCTGACCCCGTTCTGGGAAGGCGAGGGCCATGCGCCCAAGGGCGGCTTCATCGCCATGCCCGCGCCGCTGCGCGAAGGCCAGGTGACCTATGACGACGGCACCAAGGCCTCCGTCGACCAGATGGCCAAGGACGTGGCCGCCTTCATCGCCTGGACCTCGGAGCCCAAGGCCACCGAGCGCAAGCAGACCGGTTTCGGCGTGCTGATCTTCCTGGTGCTGTTCGCGGGCCTGACCTACGCCAGCTACCGCCGCATCTGGAAGGGCGTCGCCCACTAGGGCTTCGTATCCAGATCGGAAAAAGAGATGACCCGCCGGAGCGATCCGGCGGGTTTTTTCGTGCGTCGGGCGCCAGGTTCCGCCATCGACTCGCGGGAAAGCGGCCTCTACGGTCCCGGGCGTTGTTTTCCTGAGGGGATCTGTAAACCATGCGTCTGACGACCTCCGCCGCCGCCCTGCTGGTCGCGGCCTCCCTGTCCACCGTCGCCACGGCCCAGACCTTCGACGCCGCCCGGATTTCCGAGGACATCCGCGTCCTGGCGGACGACAGCTTCGAGGGACGCGGCATCGCCACCCCGGCCGAGCAGAAGGTCATCGACTACCTCAGCCGTCAGTATGCGGCGGCGGGCTTTGCGCCGGGCGGCGAGAACGGCGGCTGGACCCAGGCGGTGAGCCTGAACCGATTCTCCGTCTCCAATGTCTCGGGACGGCTGAAGGTCGGCGACTGGACCCAGGCCCTGGCCCAGGGTCAGCAGGCGACCATCACCACCCGCCTGCCGGGCGAAGCCGTCCATCTGGCAGGCCTGCCCCTGGTCTTCGTCGGCTACGGGATCAATGCGCCCGAGCGTCAGTGGAACGACTTCAAGACCGACGTGAAGGGCAAGGTCATCGTCGTCCTGGTCAATGACGCCGATTTCGAGGATCCCTCGCTGAACACCTTCGGCGGTTCGGCCATGACCTACTACGGCCGCTGGACCTACAAGTACGAGGAGGCGGCGCGTCAGGGCGCGGCGGGCGTGCTGATCGTCCACGAGACCAAGCCCGCCTCCTACGGCTGGACCACGGTGGCCAATTCCTGGGGAGCGCCGCAGTTTGACATCGTGCGCCAGAACCCGACGGCCGAGCGCGTGCCGATGGAGGCCTGGCTGCAGCGCGACGTGACGGTGGAGCTGTTCCGCCAAGCCGGTCTCGACTTCGACCAGGAGAAGCTGAAGGCCCGCAGCCGCGACTTCCAGCCGGTCGAACTGAAGGGAGCGACCATCGACGTCGACTTCGACGTCAAGACGGACGGCATCACGACCCACAATGTGGTGGCCAGGCTGGAAGGGGCGACCCACCCGGACGAGACCATCCTCTACACCGGCCATTGGGACCACATCGGCGTGGGCGCGCCCGACGCGACCGGCGACCGCATCTTCAACGGCGCGGTGGACAACGCCTCGGGCACGGCGGGCCTGTTGGAGCTGGCGCGTCAGTGGTCGGCCGGTCCGCGCCCGCAGCGCAGCATCGTCATGATCAGCTTCACCGGCGAGGAAAGCGGCCTTCTGGGCTCGGAATTCTACGCCGCCAATCCCCTGTACCCGCTGGAGACCACGGTCGCGGGCTTCAACCTGGACGCCAGCAATGTCCTGGGCCGGATGAGCAAGCTGGGCGTGACCGGCTACGGCCATTCGGATCTGGATGAACGGGTGGTGGCTCTGGCCGCGGCCCAGGGCCGTGGCTTCGTCGGCGATGCGGGCGCGGCCGCCGGCATCTACTTCCGCTCGGACCACTTCCCTCTGGCGAAGCGCGGCGTGCCCATGGGCTACCTGTCCTCGACCGGCGAATATGTGGACGAGCCGATCGCGCCCCGTCAGGCGGCGGCTGCCGAATACGGCGCAAACCGCTATCACCAGGCGGCCGACGAGTGGGAGCCGAACTGGGACTATCGTGGCATGATCCAGGACCTGGAGGTCGTCTTCAAGGCGGGCGAGGCCCTGGCGAACAGCCGCGACTGGCCGCAGTGGAAGCAAGGCTCGGAGTTCGGTCCGGCCCGTACGGTCAGCGACGCCCAGCGCAAGTGAGGCTCGTCTGACCCGCTTCGGCGCAACATGACAAAAATGTAAGGGGCGGTCCCATGCGGGGCCGCCCTATGTTTTTGGCGAGACGCCCCGAGGGGGAGGGCGAAGGAGTACAAGCCATGCATCGTCGGCTCATCAGCGGCGTCGCCGCAGCCGCCATCCTGTTCGGAGCGGGCCTGGCGTCGGCCCAGGACTTTTCGGCCCAGCGCCTGTCGGAAGAGATCCGGCATATCAGCAGCGACGACTTCCAGGGGCGCTATCCCGGCACGGAAGGCGAGAAGAAGACGCTGGACTGGCTGCAAGCCCAGTATGAAGCCATGGGGCTGGAGCCCGGCGGGCCGAACGGCCAATGGCTGCAGGTGATCGATCTGAAGCGCTACACGCCCGTCGCCGATGCGACCCGAGCCAGTTGGACGGGGGCGGACGGTCAGGTTCATGTCCTGACGCTGGGAGCCGACATCGCCCTTCGGGCGGTCAGCAACGACGGCAAGGTGGCGATCACCAATGCGGGTCTGGTCTTCGTCGGTTACGGCATCCACGCACCGGAGCGCGGCTGGGACGACTACGGCGACCTCGACGTGACGGGCAAGATCGTTCTGGTCGTGGGCGGAGAGCCGGACGGCGACCTGTTCAACGGGCCTTATGCGACCAACTACCAGTCGGGCGCCTACAAGGCGGACGAGGCCAAGCGCCGCGGCGCGCTGGGGGTCATTTCGGTGTCCAGGACGGCTGCGACCGACGCCGGCTGGACCCGCATGACCCAGGGCAATGCTCGCACCCGCACCCTGACGCCCGGCGCGGCGGATCTGGAGTTCTCGGGCGCGATCAATGCGGATACGGCCAAGGCCCTGGGGCTGGACGTCGCCGATCTGGCCTCGCGCATCGGCACGGGCGACTTCCGCGCCTTCGTCGTGCCGAACGTGACGATGTCGGTCGAGACGGCCGAGACCATCGACACCCTGCGCACCCACAACCTGCTGGCCCGGATTCCGGGGGCCAAGCGGCCGAACGAGACCATCATCTATTCAGCGCACTGGGATCATGTCGGCGTCAACGAGCATGCGGCGGGCGACGACAAGATCTTCAACGGCGCTTGGGACAACGCCTCGGGCACTATCGGCGTGCTGGAGATGGCGCGCCAGCTGAAGGCCGCGCCCGCGCCGGACCGTACTATCGTCTTCGCCCATATGGCCGCCGAGGAGATGGGCCTGCTGGGCGCCTACGCCTATGCCGCCGATCCGGTCTATCCGCTGGAAACCACGGTGGCCGACATCAACATCGACATGCTGCCCCTGTCGGGCCCGACCCGCGACGTGCCGATCTTCGGCAAGGGGCAGAACAGTCTGGAGGACGACCTGCAGGCCCTGGCCGAGAAGGAAGGCCGCTATGTCTCCGACGACGGTCAGCCGGAGCAGGGCTTCTACTATCGCTCGGACCACTTCCCCTTCGCGCGCGCGGGGGTTCCGGCCCTGATGCCCTGGCACGGGGTGGATTGGGTCGAGGGCGGGCGTGAAGCCGGTCTGGCGGCGTGGAAGGCCAAGTTCGGCGCCGACTACCACCGCCCCAGCGACGAGTGGTCAGCCGACTGGGACCTGCGTTCGGCGGTCGAGAACCTGACCCTGCTGTACCGCCTGGGCCTGCAACTGGCCAACGGCGACGAATGGCCGACCTGGAAGCCGACCTCGGAGTTCGGTCCGGTGCGCGCCCGCAGCGAGGCCGCGCGGCGGCGGGACTGAAACGAAGAAGGCCCTCCGTCCGAGGGTGGACGGAGGGCCTTTCGCGGAAGCGCGCAGGGGATGGGCGCGCGCCTCAGCGTTTCGTGGCGTCCTCGATGATGCGGCGACCCTGGGCGATGGCCGCATCCTGGGTGATCTCGCCGTCCTGGATCTTCTGCGCCAGGTCCATCAGCGGCATGCCGGTGACGACGCCCGTATCCGCTTCTTCTTCGACATGAACGCCGTTTCCGCGCGCGATGGCGGCGTCCCAGGCGTCGCGGATCGCGGCCCAGTAGTCCTTGGTCGCGGCCCAGTAGTCGTCGCCCGGCTTGGCCGAATAGCCGTCCCAGCGGCTGTAGGTGTTGGTGACGTCCTCATGGACCACGGCGGTGGGTTCGCCCCCGTCGCCCTGGGCCGGCGCCATCTTCAGATTGTCCTGGATGTGCACCCAGCCCGCCGGGGTCAGGGCGTGGCGGTTCGAGCCCAGGTAGCGGTCGTAGACAGGGTTGCGCACGGCGTCGCGGCGGGCCAGCGGCCGCCAGGTGACGTTGGACGTCCACTCGGCCATGCCGTTGTCGTAGTTCCAGCGGCCCACGCCGCCGTAGCGGGGCGAGTCATCGGTCTGCCAGACGGTCTGGGACCAGGCGCCGGTGCGATCCGCGTCCGAGACCGACGTCAGGGTCCATTCGTCCGGACCGGCATAGGTCAGGACCTGGGTCGGCTGATAGACCCAGTCCTGACGCCAGTGCTTGATGACCATCGACTTGCCGTCGTGCTCCATCACCAGGATGTGCTGCAGGCTGATGCGGTCGCCGTGATCGTAGACGATGCGGACGATCTCGTTGCCGCCGGACAGCTTCTCGTCCAGGGCCTCGTAGCCGGCGCGGAAGACGGCGTTTTCACGCATGTCGAAACGAACGCGGTACTGGCCGGCCTGGGCCAGGATGGACTGGCGATCCCGCTCGAACTGGGCGTCGCGGGCGGGGGCGGTCGAAGGCGCGACCGACTGGGCGGCCGCCGTGGCCGCAGGGGCCACACCCGTCAGAAGGGCGGCGGCGATGAGGATGGCGCGCATGGGCTTATCCATAATGAGAGTCGTTTGCATTAAAGGCGCTTCCCCTTACAGGCGCAAGCTCAGGGAGACGCCGAAATTGCGACCTGGCTGGGTGAAGGCGTCCAGCGTCGCCGGCGGCCCGCCCGCCGTCGACCGGTTCAGGCCGCGCACGTCGCTCCACCAGGCGTACTTCTCGTCGAAGAGGTTGAAGGCGCCGGCGCGCAGGGTGGCGCGCTCGGTCACGTTCCAGAAGGCGGTGACGTCCATGATGGCGAAGGATTCGCCTGGCCAGCACTGGCCGCCGCCGCAGTCGTAGTTCGACTTTTCACCGGACCAGGTGACGGTGGCGCCTCCGCCCCAGACGCCCGAGGGGGCGGCATAGTTCAGGCCTGCAACCAGCTTGACCGGATCAATGCTGGTCAGGGCGCCGGTTCGACCGTTCGTCTCCTGCTCGCCCTCGGCGTAGGAGGCGGCGACGATGGTCGAGAAGCCGTTGTCCCAGCGAATGTCGCCGCGTGCTTCCAGCCCGCGAATCCTCACCTTGGTGCGGTTGACGTACTGATAGATCAGCGGGTCGACGCCCGGCACGCCCGTACCGCGTACGACGATCTGATCGATGAAGTCGTCGTAGTCGGTATGGAAGGCCGTGGCCTGGGCCGTCATGCGGCCGCCGAAGGCGTTCAGGTTGCGGAAGCGCAGGCCGCCCTCGAAGCTGGAGCTGGTCTCGGGCTTCAGGTTCGGGTTGGGAATGGACTCATAGCCGAACACCGGGTTGGCGAAGAAGTTGTTCACCTGCATCGGCGAGGGCGCTTTGAAGCCCTGGGCGTAGTTGGCGAAGAGGCCGAAATGGTCCTCGACCCAGTAGATGGCGCCGATCTTGGGCGACAGGTGGCTGTCGCTCTGGCCTTCGGCCGGGGCGGGGAAGAGAGCGTCCTTCTTCGGCGTCAGTTCATACCAGTCGTAGCGTAGAGCGGGGATGATGCTGAGGCGGCCGTTCAGCATGGAGATTTCGTCCTGAATGAACAGGCCGGCCAGGCTGAACTCGGTCTTGGGGAAGGGACGAGCGGGGAAGGGCTCGCCCATCGGGGGGACCGTGCCGTTGCGGATGCCTTCCTGATTGGTGTGCGACCAGTCGCCGCCGATGGTGACGCGATGCCGAAGAGCTTCGCCGCCAAAGCTCTTGGAGCCCTGAGCGGAGAGACCCCAGATAGAGTTGTCGAAGGTCACGTCGCGGGTGCGATCAACAGCCGGAGTGCGGTCTTCATAGGTGAACTGGCGGGTGGTCGAATCCTGCCAATAGGCGGCGACGGAGCCCGAATCGAGACCCAGGAAGTCGGTGAAGCGCCAGTCCAGGCTGACCCGGTCGCGTTGGGTCTCGTCCTGAGCCGTCAGACCGATCACGGTGGCGGAATAGCTGCTGAGCGCCTCGCCTTCCATGTCCTGGTCGAAGTGATCATAGGTCAGGCGGAGGGTATGATTGTCGTTCACGTCCCAGACCAGCTTGCCGAGGACGGCGTTGCTGGAGAAGTCCTGAGGATTAGGCAGGGTGCGGGCTGCGCCTACGCCGCCCGTCTTGGCCATGTTCTCCGTTTCCTGGGCATCGCGGCGGGTGTAGGCCAGCAGGCCTGACAGGGAGCCGCGGCGGCCGGCGAAGGCCACGCCCTCGCTCCAGCCCTCGTCGGCCGAGTTATAGGCCACGCGGGCGCGGGCGCCGAAGTCGCGGCCCGCCGAAAGGAAGTCGACCGGGTCCTTGGAGGTGAAGCTGACGGCGCCGGCGATGCCGTCCGATCCATAGAGCGCCGAAGCGGGGCCGCGCAGGATCTCGACGGACTTGACCAGGTCCAGGTCATTGTAGCCGCCGCGACCCACGGCCTGGGCGCCGAAAGCGAAGCCGTCGGGCACGCGTACCCCGTCCTGGACGATCAGGACGCGATTGCCGCCCATCCCGCGAATGGTGAAGCCCGAATTGCCGTCGCGGCCGGCGCCCGACAGGGCGGCGGAGAAGCGGGCGGGGCTGGTGGGAACGCTGACGCCCGGCTCGAACCGGATCAGGTCCTTGATGTCGGTGACCAGATTGGTCTCGATGGTTTCGGCGGTGATGACGCTGACGCTGGCGGGGACTTCGTCCACGCGGCGCTCGGTGCGGGTGCCGACGACGGTGATCGGGGCCACGCGCACCGGTTGCTGAAGATCGACGACCTCTTCGGCGGCGGCGGGGAAGGCGGCGGCCGAAAGGGCGGTCAGCCCGGCGGAGAGGAGGAGGATTGAGCGCATGGGTACGGCCCCGATTGAGAGAGGGCTGCGCAATTACTGCGAACGATTATTAGAATCAACCGCAACCTTGGCGTGGTCTTTGAACCTGGGCGTCCGCGCGGGCGTTTCCCAGGCATGAGAACCGTGATCCTGCTCAGTCTGCTGTGTCTGGCGACGGCCGGTTGCGACCGGGACGGGGGCGTGAATCCGCCGACTGAACCAGGACGGCCGGTCGAGGGGACGGCGGTCCTGCCGCCGCCTGGAGAAAAGCCGCCCGGCGTAGAGGCCGCGCTGCCGGGAGCCGGGCCGCCGAACTTCGTGGGCCGATGGGCGGCGGAGGCGGAGTGGTGCTTCGAGCCGCGCGGGGATCGCGTGCCGATCGAGATCACCACCACGGAATTGCGCGGCTATGAGAACCGTTGCGACATCCAGCGGATCACTCAGATCAGCACGGGCTATGAGGCGGCGCTGAAATGCGATGGGGAGGGCAGGTCGCGCTATGAGCGCATCCGCCTGGCCGCCGGCGACCGGACCTTGGACATCACATGGATGGACCGCAGCAGCGACCGGCCGGTGCGGCTGCTGCGGTGCTCGACCCTGGCGGGCTAGGGTTAGGCGGCGGCCAGGGCCTGGTCCAAGTCGGCGATCAGGTCGTCGATGTGCTCGATGCCGACCGACAGGCGGACGGTGTCCTCGGTGACGCCCGCCTTCTGCAGTTCTTCAGGCGAAAGTTGGCGGTGGGTGGTCGAGGCCGGGTGGCAGACCAGGGACTTGGCGTCGCCGATATTGACCAGGCGGGTGAACAGGGCGACCGCGTCCTGGAACCGGGCGCCGGCTTCGCGACCGCCCTTGACGCCGAAGGTCAGGAGACCGGATGCCTTCCCACCGAAGTATTTCTGAATCAGTGGGTTGGAAGGATGATCTTCCAGTCCGGAATAGTTGATCCAGGCGACCTTGGGGTGGGCTTTCAGCCATTGGGCGACGGCCGTGGCGTTCTCCACGTGCCGGTCCATGCGAAGGGCTAGCGTCTCCAGCCCTTGAAGGATCAGGAAGCTGTTGAACGGCGAGAGGGCGGCGCCGGTGTTGCGCAGCAGGACGGTGCGCGCCCGACCGATGAAGGCCGCCGGGCCCAGGGCCTCGGTGTAGACCACGCCGTGGTAGCTGACCTCCGGCTCGTTCAGGCGACGGAAGCGGGCCTTGTGCTCGGCCCAGGGGAACTTGCCGCCGTCCACGATGGCGCCGCCGATGCTGGTGCCGTGGCCGCCTATGTATTTGGTCAGGGCGTGTACGACGATGTCGGCGCCGTGTTCGATCGGGCGCGTCAGGTAGGGGGTCGGCACGGTGTTGTCGACGATCAGCGGCAGGCCCTGCGCGTGGGCCGCGTCGGCCAGGGCGGCGAAGTCCACCACATTGCCCAGGGGGTTGCCGATGGACTCGCAGAAGACCGCCTTGGTTCGGTCGTCCGTATTGGCCGCCACGGCTGAAAGGTCGTCGGCGTCGATGAAGCGCACCTCGATCCCGTACTGGGGCAGGGTATGCGCGAACAGGTTATAGGTGCCGCCGTACAGGGTGCTGGTGGCGATGATGTTGTCGCCGGCCTCGGCGAGGGTCAGGATCGCATAGGTGATGGCCGCCATGCCCGAGGCGACCGCCAGGGCGGCGATCCCGCCTTCCAGGGCCGCCAGACGCTGTTCCAGAACGTCCGAAGTCGGGTTCATGATGCGGGTGTAGATATTGCCCGACACCTTCAGGTCGAACAGGTCTGCGCCATGCTGGGTGTCGTCGAAGGCGTAGCTGGTCGTCTGATAGATGGGCACGGCCACCGAACGGGTGGTCGGGTCAGGCGAATAGCCGGCGTGGACGGCGAGCGTATCGAACTTCATGCGTTTCCCCCGGGAAAGCAGGCGCGTCGATCACGCCTGACTTTCCCGAGGCTTAGCAAAAGCCGCTCGGCAATGGGATTTCAGATTTTCTGCAGGTCGGGTCAGATTTTCTAACCTGGCCCAGTCACCGGGTCAGTTGTTGAACAGGAAGTGCATCACGTCGCCGTCCTTGACGACATAGGCCTTGCCTTCAGCCCGCATCTTGCCGGCTTCCTTGGCGCCCGCTTCGCCCTTCAGCGCGACATAGTCGTCGAAGGCGATGGTTTCGCCACGGATGAAGCCCTTTTCGAAGTCGGTGTGGATGACGCCGGCGGCCTGGGGCGCGGTGGCGCCGACCGGGATGGTCCAGGCGCGGGCTTCCTTGGGACCCACGGTGAAATAGGTCTGCAGACCCAGCAGCTTGTAGGCTTCGCGGATCAGGCGGTTCAGGCCGGGCTCTTCCAGACCCAGGGTCTCGAGGAACTCCTTCTGCTCCTCGTCGTCCAGGACAGCGATTTCCGACTCGATCTGGGCCGAGATGACCACCGAGTTGGCGTTGTCCTCGGCGGCGCGCTTGGCGACCAGATCCGACAGGTCGTTGCCCTTGTCGGCCGAGCCTTCCTCGACGTTGGCGACGTAGAGGGCGGGCAGGGCGGTCAGCAGCTGCAGCATGTCCCAGGCCTTCTTGTCCTCCTTGGACACCTCGGCCAGACGCGCGGGCTTGCCGTCGCGCAGCTTCTCCAGCGCGGCGTCGATCAGCTTCAGCGTCAGTTGGGATTCCTTGTCGCCGCCCTTGGCGCGCTTCTCGACCTGAACGCGACGGCGCTCCAGGCTTTCGAGGTCGGCCAGCATCAGCTCGGTCTCAATGATTTCGAGGTCCGAGATGGGATCGATGCGGTTCTCGACGTGGGTGATGTCGTCATCGACGAAGCAGCGGGCGACGAAGGCCACGGCGTCGCAGTCGCGGATGTTGGCCAGGAACTGGTTGCCCAGACCCTCGCCCTTGGACGCGCCGCGCACCAGGCCGGCCACGTCGACGAAGGTGATCCGCGCGGGGATGATCTCCTTGGACCCGGCGATGCCGGCCAGGATGTTCAGGCGCTCTTCCGGCACGGCCACGTCGCCGGTGTTCGGCTCGATGGTGCAGAACGGATAGTTGGCGGCCTGGGCCGCCGCCGTCTTGGTCAGGGCGTTGAACAGGGTGGACTTGCCGACGTTGGGCAGGCCGACGATCGCGACTTTAAGAGCCATGGGATTCCTCGTGAGCGCGAGCCTTTAGCGGGTTCGGGTCGGTTTGTCAGGTGCGAGGGCATATCGAGCTTTCCTCCCCATTCCATGGGGAGGTGGCGCGGCGGCGCAGCCGACGTGACGGAGGGGGCGACTCGACGGCTTACGTCTGCGTCGCCCCCTCCACCGCTACGCGGTCCCCCTCCCCACGAGTGGGGAGGAAAGATGCGGTTCGACTACTCTTCTGAATCCACCACCGGCGGCTGTTTCACAGCCGCGTGGACGCCGATGGCCGGGGCCTTTTCAAAGGTCAGGGTGAAGGAGGCGACGCCGCCGTCGACCAGCGGATCGCGCAGGCCCATCAGCATGACGTGGGTCGAGCCCGGCTTCAGCTCGACCTTCTGACCGGCGGGCAGGGGCAGGCCGTCCTTCAGCTCGCCCATGCTCATGACGCCGTTCTCCATCTTCATCTCGTGGATCTGGGCGCTCTCGGCCAGGGCGGTGGAGACGCTGAGCAGACGGTCGTCGGACCCGGCGGTCAGGGTGACGTAGCAGCCGCCGACCTTGGCGCCGTTCGGCGTGGGGCGACACCAGGCGTCGGCGACCGTCACGGTCCCCGGCGCGGCGACGGCCTCGGCGGGTTTTTCCGCAGGCTGGCCGCAGGCGGCGAGGACGAGGGTCGCGGCGGACAGACCGGTCAGGGTGAGCAGGGTTTTCATGAGAGTCTCCTTTTTCAAGAGGCTGCGACGGTCTTGGACCCGGCGAACGCCCGTACGGCTCGATCGAGCAGCAGGGCGGCCACGAGGCTCAGTCCCGTCAAGGGATAGAGGATGGACAGGGGGATGACGATGCACAGCACGGCAATTCGCGCACGGGGACCGGGCGGTGCGGGCGGGGCGCCGGTGCGGCGGGACGACAGGCTGGGCGGGCGGCGCTTCCACCACATGACCAGGCCGCTGAGCGCCAGAAGCCAGACGGCGATGCAGCCGGTCAGCATGAGGATGCGGTTGATCCAGCCGTACTGCATCCCCTGGTGGACGGCGATGCCCCATTCGAAGCCCTTGGCCATGGCGCCGAACTGTTCCCAGCGAAGGTCGGCCTTCACCGCGCCGCTGACGCCGTCGACATAGAGGCTGCGGGCGTCCTCGGCCTTGCGGGTCTGGCGGGCCACGGTCCAGGCCAGGTCGGGGGACTGGGGGATGCTGACGATGAAGGGGCGGGGCAGGTCTTCCGTCTGGGCGGTTTCGAGAACGCGAGTCAGGCTGGCGACGCCGTGTCCATGCACGGGCAGGACGGCGTTCTCCAATGTCCAGCCGACGCCCGCCGGGGCGTCGTGGGGCTTGGCGTGGCTCCAGGGGCCGGCGGCGGCGGGCGCGGGCGGGCGGCCCAGACCCGTGCCGCGCATGACGCCCATGAACCGATCGCCCCAGACGGCCGACCAGGGCATGCCGGTGACCGCCAGGAAGACGATCACGCCGCCGACATAGAAGCCGGTCAGGGCGTGCAGGTCGCGCCAGAAGGGGCGGCGGCGCGCGTCCGTCTCCTTCGGCAGCAGCACGGCGCCGGAGCGGCGGCGCGGCCACCAGAGGTAGAGGCCGGTGGCGCACAGGATGACGGCCCAGCCCGCGACGATCTCGACCAGGATGTTCAGCGCCGTTCCGACCGGCCCGCCGAACAGGGTCAGGGAGTGCAGCTTCTTGATCGTCTCGGTCACGCCGCCATGGGCGGTGACGCCGGTGACGGCGGCCGTGTGAGGATCGACGAAGACGGTGCGCTGGGCGCCGTCGGGCCGATCGACGCGGATGCGCACGGCCTGATCGGCGCGGGCGGGGATGGTGATGTTCGCGGCGCGGCCTTCGCCCGCGCGAGCGGCGGCGGTCAGCCACTGGTCGGGATCGGCCTGGCGAGAACGGGCAGGAACCTCGATCATGGAGCGATAGACGGCGTGGTCGATCTCGTCCTTGAACAGATAGAGGCCGCCCGTCAGCGTCAGCAGCATCAGGAAGGGCATGACCAGCACCCCGGCGTAGAAGTGCCAGCGCCAGACGGCCCGATAGGCGCCGGACATCACGTCCGGCGCCTTGTTCTTGAGGGGGGCGGTCATCAGTAGGCCAGCCGCAGGCCGACGAAGACCGAACGGCCCTCGCCGGGGAGGAAGACGGCCGTCTGCGCCGCGCGGGCGTCGGTCACGGCCGAGAACTCGCCGACGTAGCGCTTGTCGGTCAGGTTGCGCGCGTCGACATAGACCGAAGTGTTCGGGCCGATGTTGAAGCCGCCGGTCAGGCCCAGGACGGCGTAGTCCGGCGCCTTCAGGGTGTTGGCGTAGTCGACATAGGGGCTGGATATCCGCCACTCGACCGACGGCGTGACGAAGACGCCCGTCGGATGACGCCAGGTCAACTCGGCCCGGTACTGATGTTGAGGCACGACTGGCAGGCGGTTGTCGCCCCAGCGGGCGTCGCCGTCGAAGCGGAAGTCGCTCCAGTTATAGACCTGACGCAGCATCAGCGACCCGTCCGCCAGTTCGAGGGGGAGGGTCCAGTCCAGCCCGGCCTCGATTCCCTGGTGGATGGTCTTCTTGGCGTTGAAGGTGGCGGCGGGGATGTCAGGGCCGGTGATGAAGTTCAGCATCTCGCCGTCGATCCGGCTGCGATAGGCGACAACATCCCAGGCCAGGGGCCCGCGACGGCCGCGCGCGCCGATCTCGCCGGTCCAGGCGTCCTGGACCTCGACCGGGGTGAAGCCGGTCAGCGGCGCCTGCACCAGGGCGCCATAGGTCGGCGGCTCGACCGAGCGGGTCAGGTTGGCGAAGACCTGGGCGCCGTCCTCGGCCTCCCACAGCAGACCCAGACGCGGCGAGAACCAGTCATAGTCCTGGCTGGCGTCGTTGGCCGGGGTCATGCGGTCCAGATAGTCGCGCGTGGCCCGACCCCACGACCCGCCCGCGACGACGGCCATGCAGTCGGTGACGAACAGCCGCCCCTCAGCGAAGACGTCCAGGCCGGAGGCTTGCTGCCGAGCGTCGGCGGTCCTGGCGCCGCGTCGGCCCGCTAGGTTCACATAGCGCAGGGCCTCGACCTCTCCGTCTCGCCAGGAAAAGCCGTAGAAGGCGTCGGCGCGCAGACCGCCGACCTGTCCGGTCCAGTCGATGCGGGCGAAGGCGCCGCGCGTCGTGCTGTCCTGATCCATCACCTGGAAGATCGGGTGATAGAGCGACTTCTCCCAGCCCCAGACGGCGCCCTCGAACAGGGTCGACGGGTTGAAACGCCAGCGGGTCTGGAGCGTCAGCCGCTTGACCGTCAGGTCGCGAGCCTGATCGCCGGACAGGGCGCTGCCTGAGGCCATGCGCGGCGTCTTCAGGGCCTGATCCAGGGTCAGGGAGCCTGGGATGTCCTGCTTGATGTCCGCCGCCTGGGCGATCAGTCGCACCTCGCGATCCTCGCCGAAGGAACGGCCCGCATTGACGGTCAGGCGGCCCTGCGACTGCTCGCTATGGTCGCGCCAGCCGTCGCCCTGCATGGCGGTGGCGGCGGCGTAGAGGTCCCAATCGCCGTGCGTCCCGGCCACGGCGGCATGGCCGCGCACGAAGCCGTAGCCGCCGCCCTCGACCTGCATCAGGGCGCGCTGACGGGCCGTGCGGCCGGTAGGGGTGACGAGGTTGATCGCCCCGCCCAGTTGCGCCCCGCCGAAGCGCAGGGTGTTGGCGCCCTTCCATACCTCGACATAGCGGGCGCTGAGCGCGTCCAGGCTCTGGAAGTCGGAGAAGCCGTCGGCGTCGGCGAAGGGCACGCCGTCCTGGGCGAACAGGACGCCGCGCTGGTGGAAGCCCTGGGCTATGCCCGAGCCGCGAATGGAGAGGCGGCTTTCCTCGCCATAGCGTTTCTGGGCCAGGACGCCGGGGACGTTGCGCAGGGTGTCGGAGAAGCCCTGAACGAAGCGGTCGGAATAGCTTTCGGCCGACACCACCGCCACGGCGCCGGGCGTCCGGCTGAGGCGGTCGCGCGCTTCGGCGACGACGGCCGGGTCTTCGGGGTTGCGGCGGCCGGTGACGATGATGCTGTCGACCACGACGGGATCGTCAGGCGAAGCGGCGGTCAGGTCGCCAGCATGGGCGAGGGAGGGCGCCAGAAGGCAGGCGCCGATCAGCAGCGCCTGAGGCGCCGCATGGAATTTCAATGACATGGATATCAATCCTGAAAACAGATGTGCGGTCGCACGCGACGTCCGGCGTCGGCGCGATCAGGGCAGGGTCTGGTTTTCAGGCGTGGGGAGGCGCGCGGGACGGCGGTCGCGGCGGCGCCCGGGCGGGCGGCGGGGGACTGGCGACGAAGGGAGCGTAGACCACGGCCTGGGTCGTGCGCAGGACGGGCGCGGGTTCCGGCGCGGACGGCTCCGGCAGGGCGGCCAGAAGCGGCATGACGCAGGCGGCGCACTTGGCCCCCACGTGTTCCTTGATCGGGCCGTCCAGGCCGCCGGTCTGGATGGTCTGCAGGCCCTCGGCCGAGCACAGGACGATGGGTTGGCCGGGCTGGACCGCCGCCATGGCCGCGAAGGGCATCAGGCTGCCGATCACGATGGCGAAGACCGCGGCCAGGAAGGCCAGCGATCGCGTCAGCGACCAGTTTTCGCTCTGGGACCGGGTCACGACCGGGGCTTAGCCGGTTCGCGGGCCGCCCGCCAGAGCGACATGCGGCCGCGCGGCCTCGACAAGGCCTGTTTTTCCATGCCAGCGTGGCGGTCGGACAGCCACTCGAGGGACTTCATGATCCGCGCACTCGGCCCCTTCGCACTCGCCTTGTTCTTCGCCGCCCCTGCGGTCGCCCAGCAGGTGGAGGAGGGGCCGGGCGGTCCCGACCGCGTCTCCTTGACCATCTACAACCAGAACATCGCCCTGGTGGAGGACATGCGGAACCTGAACGTGCCGGCGGGCCGTTCACGGCAGGAGTTCCCGGGCGTCTCGGCCAGCATCCGGCCCGAGACGGTCGGCCTGTCGGGGCGCGGGCTGTCGGTGGTGGAGCAGAACTTCGACTACGACCTGCTGACGCCGGGCAAGCTGATGGAAAGCGCTGTCGGCAATGAGATCGGCATCGTCCGCACCAATCCCGGTTCGGGGACCCAGACGACGGAGCGCGCCCGCGTCCTGGCGGCGAATCAGGGCGTGGTGCTGCAGATCGGCGACCGGATCGAGGTGCTGCGCGACGACGGCGTGCCGACGCGGGTTATCTTCGACCGGGTGCCGCAGAACCTGCGCCCGCGCCCGACGCTCAGCGTCACCCTGGACGCCGAAGGGGCGGGACGGCGCGAGACGATCCTGTCTTATCTGACCAGCGGTCTGGCCTGGAAGGCGGACTATGTCGCCCGCTTCGATGAGAAGGCGGGCAAGCTGGACCTGACCGGCTGGGTGACGATCACCAACAACTCGGGCGCGACCTTCAGCAACGCCCAGACCCGGGTGGTGGCGGGCGACGTCAATCTGCTCAACCAGGGCGGCTATAACGCCTATGGCCAGCCGCAGCGTTCGACGCGCGGGAACGGAACCCAGACGGGGGGAGAAGGCGCCTTGGCCGACGTCTATGTCTATCCCCTGCCGGAAGCCGTCACCGTGGCCAACGCCCAGACCAAGCAGGTCGGCCTGATTGATGCGGCGGGCGTGCCGGCGACCAAGCGCTACCTCAACGTCTTCGACGGCTTCTATACGGCCGAGGAGCCCATCGCGGCCGAGGTGGGGGTGATCTTCTCCAACGGCTCCGGAAACGCGGCGCGCGCCCTGCCGGCCGGGGTGATGCGGGTCTACGTCAAGGACGAGGCGGGTGAGCCCCGCTTCATCGGCGAGGATCAGGTGGACCATTCGCCCGCCGGTTCCGAGATCGTCATCACCACGGGCGAGGCCTTTGACGTGACGGTCCAGCCCCGCCTGGTGTCGTCCGAGCGCGTGTCGAAGCGGCTGGTGGACTATTTCCGCACCCGCCATGTCATGGAGTACACGGTGCGGAACGCCCGGCCGCAGCCGGTCACGGTCGAACTGCGCCAGCGGGGCCTGGGCCGCGACACCGAGTTGTCGGACCAGAGCATCGAGGGCGAGATGCGCGACGCCCGCACTGTGGTCTGGCGCGTGCCTGTGCCGGCCAACGGCGAGACCAAGCTGACCGCGACCATCACCACGGGCGGCTGATCCCATGCGCCGCCTGCTGGCGATCACCACGGCCCTGACGCTCCTGGCGCCTTCCGCCTGGGCGCAGACGGAAAGCGTGTCCGCCCGCCCCGACAAGGCGACGGTGGTCATCTATCGCGACCAACCGGTCGACACCGTCGATCTGATGGAGCGGTCCCGGCAGTCGTGGAGCCGTCTGGACCGCGAGGGTCTGGCCCTGATCATCGAAACCCGGACCGTGGATCTTCCGGCGGGCGAAGGCGTCATCCGTTTTCGCGGCCTGGCCACCGGCGTCGTGCCGCAGAGCGCGGTGCTGGAAGGCCTGCCCGCCCATGTGGTCGAACGGAACGCCGACTTCGACCTGCTGACCCCGGCCGCCCTGATGGAGAAGTCGGCGGGGGAGGTGGTGCGGGTCGTCCGCACCAACCCGGCGACGGGCGAGCAGGTCGAGAAGGCCGCGGTGATCCGTTCGGGCGCGCAGGGGACTGTGCTGGAGATCGACGGCCGGTTCGAGGCCCTGGACTGTTCGGGCCAGACCGAGCGCGTCATCTTCGACCGGATCCCGGAGGGGCTGGGCGATCAGCCGGTCCTGTCGGTCCGCACCCGGGCGGAGCGGGCGGGACGCCACACCGTCACCCTGGCCTATCTGACCACGGGGCTGCAATGGTCGGCGGACTATGTGGCGCGCCTGGACCCGACGGACGGGACGCTGGACCTGACGGGCTGGCTGACCCTGGCGAACTTCGGCGGGACGGGCTTCCCCGATGCGCCGGTCCAGGTGGTGGCCGGGACGCTGCGCAAGGATGGGGGGACCGTGCCGGTGGAACCCCTGATCCGTTATCAGCAGAACGAGTGCTGGCCGCAGGGCACGACGACCCTCGGTTCGGGCGAGAGCTATGGAATTCCGCCGCCGCCTCCGCCTGCACCGCCGCCTCCACCGATGATGGCGGGGCCGGTCGCCGAAATGGCTCGGATGGCCGTGGACGAGATCGTCGTCACCGGCAGCCGCGTCGCGCGTCAGGGCGAATTGGGCGACTACAAGATCTACACCCTGCCCGAGCCGACGACCGTCGCCGCGCGTCAGACCAAGCAGGTGCGCTTCCTGGAGAGGGAAGGCGTGGCCTATCAGCGAGTCTATCGGGCGAACGTCCTGAACGACGACGATGAATCGCGCTCGACGGCGATCGTCATGAAGTTGAGGAACGAAGAGGCCGCTGGATTGGGCGTGGCCCTGCCGGGCGGGTCGGTGGCGGTGATGCAGCCGGATGGAGCGGGCGGCGTCCTGCTGGCCGGTCAGGACCGCTTCGTGGACAAGGGCGTGGGCCTACCCGTGCGTCTGTCCTTCGGCGAATCGCCTGACGTGCGGGTGCAGACCCGGCTGGTGAAGTCCGACAGTTCGACACGGGGCGCCGTCACCACCGAACGCACGGAGGTTGAGGCCACGATCACCAACGCCCGCTCTGAACCGGTCACCGTCGAACTGGTCGCTGACGAGGCCATGTCGCGCGGTTTCCGCATTCGCAGCCAGTCGATCCGCAGCCGCATCGACGACACCGGTTATCCGGTCTGGACCCTGAGCGTGCCCGCGAACGGCGCGGCGACGCTGAAGGCGGCCTGGACGACGACGGATTGATCCACCCTCTCCCGATGGGAGAGGGCTATTCGCCCCGCGCCGCCTGCCTCGGGCTGAACTTGGGCGCGGGAGCCAGACGCATGACTTCGCCCTGGTAGCGTTCGTCGTCGCCGTTCACAGCGAACGGCAGGGCGTCGGCGCAGGCTTGCAGCATGGCGTCCAACCAGGGTTTGTCGGCCTTGTGGAAGTCGCCCAGGACGTGGGCGTGGACCAGTTGGGGCTCGCCGGGGTGGCCGACGCCCATGCGGGCGCGGCGGAAGTCGGCGCCCAGATGGCTGATCAGGCTGCGGACGCCGTTCTGGCCCGCTGCGCCGCCGCCCTTCTTCATGCGGAAGCGACCGGGCGCCAGGTCGATCTCGTCGTGGAAGACGATGACGTGCTCGGGCTTCACCTTGTAGAAGCGCGCCGCCTCGCCGACGGCTCGGCCGCTCTCGTTCATATAGGTCTGGGGCTTCATCAGCAGGACCTTGACCCCCTCGACCTCGCCCTCGCTGACGATGGACTGATACTTGGCCCGCTCGGGACCGAAGGACCAGCGGCGCGCGATCTCGTCGGCGGCCATGAAGCCGATGTTGTGGCGGTTCTTT
This sequence comes from Brevundimonas faecalis, assembly GCF_040549405.1. Lineage (NCBI taxonomy): Bacteria > Pseudomonadati > Pseudomonadota > Alphaproteobacteria > Caulobacterales > Caulobacteraceae > Brevundimonas > Brevundimonas faecalis. The sequence goes on from NZ_JBEPTF010000001.1 coordinate 1,138,589, forward strand.
TCGTATTTGGCGCCCGGATTGCCGAGCCCTGCGATGATGATCATGCGGACCTCATGCCCCGCGTCGAGGGCAAAGAAAAGCCCCGCCGAGCGAACCCGGCGGGGCTGATTTCCTGTCTTCGCTTCCCTTCAGGCCGCCGTGCGGGCGAGGGGAGGCGGAGAGCCTTAGGCTTCGGCGGTGGTGTCGCCGGCGTCCGACTGGGCCGCGGCCGAGTTCTTGATCGAGGCGATCATGAAGTCGCGGTCGCCGATGGTCGGGGTCGCGCCTTCCGGCAGTTGGATGTCCGAGATGCGGATGTTGTCGCCGATCTCACGGCCCTTCAGGTCGACGACCAGCTCTTCCGGGATACGGTCGGCGCGGACCAGGATTTCGACCGAGTGACGGACGACTTCCAGCATGCCGCCCTGACGCGAGTAGGGAGCTTCGTCGGCGTTCTTGAAGTGGACCGGGATTTCGATCTTCACCGGAGCAGTTTCGTCGACGCGCATCAGGTCGAAGTGCAGCGGGCGATCCGAAACCGGGTCGAACTGAACCGTCTTGGCGATGACCGGCTGGGTCTCGTCGCCATACTTCAGGGTCACCAGGTGGCCCAGCAGCTTGCCGGTGTAGAGCGACTTGCGGAAGTCCTTCTCGTTCACCGAGATCGAGACGGGGGCCTTGTCGCCGCCGTACAGGATGCCGGGCACGGCGCCCGAGCGACGGACAGCGCGCGCGCTGCCGGTGCCTGCGCCTTCGCGGACGTCAACGTTCAGAATGATCTCGGCCATCGGGCTCGCCTCAACAACAACAGTAACGCCGCGCCAACTTAAAGGGCCCGCGCGGCGGGGTCATGAACCCTCGAATTCAAGAGCGCGGGCTATTACACGGATCGGGGACGGTGTGCAACCGCTCCCGGACCCAAACCGGCTTGATCCGGCCTGATCCGCCCGCTTCGGCTTCAGTTCATCGCGGTTCCGGACGGCGGCGTGGTCGATGCGACCGCGACCGGCGGGGTTTCCGGAACCGGCGTCGCCACGGGCACGGGGCCGGTGTACTGGGCCGTGCAGGTCGCCAGGTCGCGCACGATGTGGCGGCCGGTGCAGAACATGTCCTCATAGCTGGGGCGCGAAGCCGCCAGGCACTGGAACAGCATCAGCTTGGACATGTTCAGGCAGAATTCGTTGTTCGATTCGGTCGTCAGGGCGTCCGTATTGACCTTGGCGTCCTCGCCCGCCGCGCCCAGGGCCGCCAGGGCTGCGATGGCCAGGGAGTTGACCACCGCCGGGGTGAAGGGCGCGCCGCGCTGAGCCGGCGCCAGGCCCAGGCCCGAGCCGCTGTTGGCGGCGGCGAAGAGACGGGAGCTTTCCTCGGCCGAAGGCAGGCGTGCGACCGACAGGGTCTTGGCGCCTTCGAGACGGCCTACGCGGTCGGCCACGGGCTGAACGGCCCAGCGGCGGCGCGGATCGCGGCGTTCCTGGATGGTATAGGCGTCGCCTTCGACCGCCTCGGCGATGGCGGTCAGAGAGGCGATGTCCTTGCCCATGGTCGAGGTGATCAGGCCGGCGGCCGAATCGGCGCCGGGCAAGGTGGCGGCGTAGGCCGGGTCGGCGATGATCCGGGCGACCATCTGCTGACGCTGGGCCGGATCGGCGGCGAATTGACGAACGCCGGCCACGTATTCCGGCGACTGCAGGGCCAGGATGGAGCCGTAGGCGATCATGGCGCGCGACAGCTGAGCGGGTTCATAGGCGGCGCCCTTGCGAATCGCGGCCTGGATGGATTCCGCGTCGGGGAAGCCGGCCTGGATCGAACCGACGTCACGCACGAAGGCCACATAGACCGAGGCCGCCTGGGCCACGCTCTCGTTCAGGGCGACGGCGGGCGGCGGAGGCGGAGGCGGCGCGGGCGGCGGAGCGGCGGGCTCCGGCGTCGAGCAACTGGCCAGGACGGCGGCGGCGGCGATGGCGGCGACGGACAGGCCGCGGCGCGAGAAGGCCTGGAACATCGGCGGATTCCCTCGTGTCGGACGCGGGACGCCCGCAGGCGTCCCAGGAACTGGAAGCGGATTATATCGCTGAGGGAATGGTTATTCGAAGGTTAATCGAAGAGCTTCGAGACCGATTCCTCGTTTGCGATGCGGCGGATAGCTTCGCCGATCAGAGGCGCCACGGAAACCGTGCGGATCTTCTTGCAGTTCAAAACTTCGTCAGGCTGTTCGATGGAGTCGGTGATCACCAACTCCTTCAACGGGCCGTTGGTGACGCGCTGGACGGCCGGGCCCGACAGGACGCCGTGGCTGATGTAGGCCGAGACTTCCGTTGCGCCGCGGTCGATCAGGGCCTGAGCGGCGTTCACCAGGGTGCCGCCCGAATCGACGATGTCGTCGAACAGGATGCAACGGCGGCCTTCGACGTCGCCGATGATGTTCATGACCTCGCTCTCGCCCGCCTTGGGGCGGCGCTTGTCGACAATGGCCAGGTCGGCGTCCAGACGGCTGGCCAGCGAGCGGGCGCGCACCACGCCGCCGACGTCAGGCGAGACGATCATCAGGTCGTCGCCGCGCGGATAGTTTTCCTTGATGTCCTGAGCCAGGACAGGGGTGGCGACCAGATTGTCGGTCGGAATGTCGAAGAAGCCCTGAATCTGGCCGGCGTGCAGGTCCATGGTCAGAACCCGGTTCGCGCCGGCGCGGGTGATCAGGTTGGCGACCAACTTGGCCGAGATCGGCGTGCGTCCGCCGGTTTTCCGGTCCTGACGGGCATAGCCGAAATAGGGCATGACGGCCGTGATCCGCTTGGCCGAGGCGCGCACCAGCGCATCGGTCATGATCAGCATTTCCATCAGATTGTCGTTCGCCGGATAGGAGGTCGACTGGATGATGAAGACATCCTCGCCGCGGACGTTCTCCTCGACGACGGCGAAGACTTCGTTGTCGGCGAAGCGTTTGACCTGGGCCTTGGTCAGGGGAGTATCCAGGTGGGTGGCGATGGACTGAGCCAACGTCCGGTTCGAATTGCCTGCGAGCAGCTTCATTGACCGGTCATCCTTTCGCCGTCATCGCTCCGCCATTAATCGCGGGCGCGTTTCTGGACGCGCTCTCTAGGCGGCGAAAACGACGGCGTCCAGCCGTGTTCCTGTCGGATCGCAGATTTCGGCGGATTGGCTTGGGCGCGGTCGCTGTTATAGAGAACGCATCTGCAGATGCGGCGCTTTGGGCGTGCGCGTCCCGTAAGGCATCATGAGAGGTCGCCCTTGCCTGCTTCGAAGTCCCGTTCCGGCCTGATCCTCATGACGGTCGCCGTCGCCGCCTTGACGGTTTCCGCCTGCGCCGGGAACAAGCCGCGCCAGCGGCTGGCCTATGAAGAGCGTCCTGTCGAGGCTCTCTACAACACCGGCTATCAGCGCCTGCAGTCCAAGCGCTGGACCGACGCCGTCGACTATTTCCAGGAGGTGGAGCGCCAGCACCCCTATTCGGAATGGTCGCGCCGGGCGATCCTGATGCAGGTCTACGCCTATTATCAGAACGGCAATTATCAGGACGCCATCGCTGCGGCCGACCGCTTCATCGCCCTGTTCCCCGGCAATCCGTCCGCGGCCTACGCCTTCTATATGCGGGCCGTCTGCAACTTCGAGCAGATCGTGGACGTCGGCCGGGACCAGGCCTATGCCGAGGCCGCTCTGGTGGGTCTGCGCGACGTGGCGCGCCGCTATCCGGGCACGTCCTACGCCACCGACGCCCGCGTCAAGATCGACATGGTCAACGACCAGTTGGCGGGCAAGGAAATGGCCGTGGGCCGCTTCTATCAGCGCGCCAACCAGCCGCTGGCGGCCCTGAACCGCTATAAGACGGTCATCGGCAACGAGGCCTTCCAGCGCAGTTCGCATACGCCCGAGGCCTTGTATCGTCTGGTCGAGGTCAACGTCGCCCTGGGCCTGACCGAGGAGGCGACGCGCAACGCCGCCGTCCTGGGCCACAACTTCCCGGGCAGCCCCTGGTACGCCGAGGCCTACGCCCTGCTGGGCGAGCGCGGGCAGCAGCCTGAGGTCAAGCCGGAAGGCAAGCGCGAGAGCTGGCTGCAACGTCTGATTCCCGGCGGCGCCTGATCCTTTCGCGGATTGGTTGCGGAAAGGCGCTGCGTTCCCCTTCTGTTTCCAGCTAGATTGGGGCGTAACGTCGAATCACGCGGGCCATGCTGACCACTCTCTCGATCCGTGACGTCGTCCTTGTCGACGCCCTCGACCTGGAGGTCGGTCAGGGCTTGACCGTGCTGACCGGGGAAACCGGCGCCGGCAAGTCCATCATTCTGGACGCCCTAGGTCTGGCGCTTGGCGCGCGGAGCGACGCCGGCCTGGTGCGCAGCGGCGCCAAGCAGGCGGTGGCCACGGCGGTCTTCACCGCGCCGGATGATCCGAACCTGATCGAACTCCTGGCGGAGCGCGGCTTCGAGGTCTCGCCGGGCGAGGATCTGATTCTGCGCCGGGTGGTTTCCGCCGACGGCCGCAGCCGGGCCTATGTCAACGACCAGGCGGCAGGGGTGACGGCCCTGCGCGAGATCGGCGCCCTGCTGGTCGAGGTGCACGGCCAGCATGAGACAGTCGGCCTGCTCGACTGGAAGACCCATCGCGCCCTGCTGGACAATTACGGCGGCCTGCAACCTCAGCTTGGCGGCGTGGCCGCTGCGGCCGAGCGGTTGAAGGCGGTTCAGTCACGGCTGGAAGAGCTGGAAGCCTCGGCCGCCGAAGCGGCCGCCAGGGCCGAAGAGATCGCGCTGAACCTGGCGGAACTGGACGCCCTGGACCCGCAGCCGGACGAAGAGACGGAACTGGCGGGCGAGCGCGCCATCCTGGGAGCGGCGGAAAAGGCCGTGGCGGACCTGGCCGACGCGCGCAACCTGCTGGGCGGGGACAAGTTGAGCCAGCGCTTGGCCTCGGCCTTGCGCGCCGTCGAGCACGCCCGTCAGAGGGCCGCGCAGGCGGGCGCCGAAGGCGACAACCCCATCATCGTCAAGCTCGGCCTTGCGGCGGAGGCCGTGGATCGGGCCCTGGTCGAGGCGACCGAGGCCGTGGCCGCCGTCGACGCCGCCGCGGACGCCTTCGACTTCGAGCCCGGTCGTCTGGACAAGGCGGAGGAGCGGCTGTTCGCCTTGCGCGCCGCGGCTCGCAAACTGAACACCACGGTGGACGCCCTGCCGTCCCTGCGCGTGCGTCTGCGCGAGCAGCTTCGCCTGATCGAGGACGGGGAGGAGGCCCTGACCAACGCCCGTCGCGACGTGGCCGTGGCGATCGAGGCCTATGACGTCGCCGCCATGCTGCTGACCTCGGCGCGCGAGGCTGCGGGGGATCGTCTGGTCGCGGCCGTCATGGACGAACTGGGGCCGCTCAAGCTGGACCGCGCCCGTTTCCGCGTGACACTGGAGCCGATCGAGGGCCGTCGTGGGCCCCTGGGCGTCGAGACGGTGCGGTTCGAGGTGGCGACCAACGTCGGCACGCCTTTCGGACCGCTGGACACCGTGGCGTCCGGCGGCGAGCTGGCGCGCTTCGCCCTGGCCATGAAGGCGGCCCTGGCCGGCCGCGAGGATCAGCGCCAACCGGTCATGATCTTCGATGAGGTCGATCAGGGCGTAGGCGGCGCCGTGGCCGAGGCCGTGGGCGGTCGCCTGCAACGCCTGTCGAACGGCGCCCAGGTCCTGGTCGTGACCCACAGTCCGCAGGTCGCGGCGCGCGGGCACGCCCACTGGAAGGTTCGCAAGGCCGACGTGGACGGCCATACCCGCACCTCCATCGACGTGCTGGAGCCGCACCCGCGTCAGGAAGAGATCGCTCGAATGCTGTCGGGAGCGGAAATCACCGACGAGGCGCGGGCGGCGGCGCGGGTTCTGATCGGGTAGAGCGTTGTCTGTCTCCCCTATGGGAGAAGGTGAGGCCGAAGGGTTCGGATGAATGAGGGGCAGCGCGATGGCTGAAAAGCCTGCACCCCTCATCCGTCAGGCTACGCCTGCCACCTTCTCCCACAAGGGGAGAAGGAAAGGCTCAGACTCCTAGAATCCAGCCTTCTTCGTTTTCGACCTGGGCCACCAGGACTTCGTCCGAGGTCTTCGGCGGCGCAAACGCTTTCTGCAGGTCGCCGGCGTCGTCCATCTGGGCGAAGGCTTCGGCGGCGGCGCGGACCTGGGCCTGGGTCTTGTATTCCTTGACGCCCTCGGCGCTGACCTGACGCTTGGCGTCGAACAGGGCGGGCCAGACCTCGACCACGACGGCCGACAAGGGCTCGACGTCGGCTTCAGTCAGTTCACGCCAGCCGGTGTTGAAGGGCCAGACGGCGGCCGAGGCGCCCAGCTTGTCCAGCAGGCGGCGCAGCATGGGCACGCCCAGCAGGGTCAGGCCGCCGACGGCGCCCGCGCCGTGCATCTGCCAGACGCTCTTGGGCGGCAGCTTGTCCTTGCGCGCGGCCAGTTCGGTGGCGCGGAACTCGGGGATGTCGGCGCCGGCGCCTTCGGGCGGCTTGGTCGTGGTCAGCCAGCGTTGGGCTTGGCTGGCGGGCGCGCCCCAGAAGGGCCAGGGCTGATCCGTCATCAGTCGGTTCATCTTGGCCGCGACCTGATAGCGGTTGTTGGTGTTGTCGGCCTTGTCGACGATGTTGGCGGCCAGGAACTTGCCCATGGCGTCCCACGGACGGCCGTCCAGCTTGAGCCGTTCAGCCGTGCCGGCGGGGAAGCCGAAGTCGAAGTCGAAGCCGACCAGGACGCGGTCGCCGCGCTTGCGGTGTTCCGCCAGCAGGTCGGCGAGCAGGGTCTCGCCCTCGGCGCGCGTGGCGACGTTGTGAGTCTCGGTATAGAGGCGGAAGCGCACGTCGCGCTTGGCCACGCCGACCCACAGGGTCTGCTCGCCCAGTTTCTTGCCTTCGGCGGCGGTCCAGTCGGCGATGATGTAGGCGTCGAAGAGACGGGCCACGGCGGGCTCCTGAGAACACGGTAAACAGTAGAGGCGGGGGTTCTAGCCTTCCGGGGCGCAGCCGGGAAGGGCGATCAGCGCTTCATCAGGGCTTCGACGTGCGACAACCAGCGACGCCCCAGCCGCAGGGCTTCGGTGGGTGAACCGGCCGAGGCGGGCAGTTCAGCGTTCCACAGGGAAAGTTCGAACTCGGGATGGCGCGGGTCTGCGAACATCAGCCGCAGCACCACCTGTTCGGCCTCGGGTACGACGACGTCGAGATCCTTGCGCGCAGCGCCGCGACGGGCGCGGGCCACGACATGGCCGTCGACGATGATCTCGCCGCCTTCGACCTCGTCAAAGGCGTAGACAAGGCCCTGGGCGCCGCGCTTCCACAGGACGACGACCTGCCCGCCGTCGAAGTCCAGTCCGGCCCCGCGGCCCTCGGCGGTCGACAGGGCGTCGGTGTCGGCCTTGACGCCCAGCGCCTTCAGCATGGCCCGTTTCAGTCGCCGTTCCGGCTCCATCCACCAGGACAGCAGCAGGGCGCCGGTGGTCAGGAAGGCGGCGGTCAGGGCGATCAGCAGGATGACCCTGAACGTCTCGCCCATGGGTCAGGCCTCCAGATCCAGATCGACCACCACGGGGACGTGGTCGCTGGGTTTTTCCATGTCGCGGGCGTCGCGGTGGGTCTCGATACCCCGGAAGCGGTCTGTCGCCTGGGGCGACAGCAGGGCGTAGTCGATGCGGATGCCGTTGTTTCGCTGCCAGGCGCCGGCCTGATAGTCCCAGAAGGTGTAGGTTCCCTTGGGCTCGCGGCCCAACTCATGGGCGTCGGCCAGGCCCAGCCACTTCATGGCGTTCAGGGCCGCACGGGTTTCCGGTTGGAATAGGGCGTCGTTGGCCCACTCCTCGGGCTTGGCCGCGTCATCCGGGGTCAGGATGCAGTTGTAGTCGCCGCACAGGGCCAGAGGCTCCTCAAAGGCCAGCAGAGCCTTGGCGTGGTCGTGCAGGCGCTGGAACCAGGCCAACTTGTAGGGAAATTTCTTGGTGCCGACGGGATTGCCGTTGGGCAGATAGATGGACGCCACGCGCACCGGGATCGGAGCCTCGATCAAGGCTTCCAGATAGCGGGCCTGTTCGTCCGTATCGTCGCCGGGCAGGCCGCGACGGATGTCGGACAAGGGAAATTTCGAAAGGATGGCGACGCCGTTATAGGTCTTCTGACCATGGGTCTCGACGTTGTAGCCCAGGCTTTCGAAGGCTTCGCGCGGGAATTTCTCGTCCACGCATTTGATTTCCTGGAAGCAGACGACGTCGGGATGGGCCGATTCCAGCCAGGCCAGCACGGTGGGCAGGCGGGCGTTGACCGAATTCACGTTCCAAGTGGCGATGCGCATGACCGCAAGGCTAAGGCGAGCCGCGTTCACCGTGAAGGGGGCGCTGAAAACAAAGACGCCGCCGGATCGCTCCGGCGGCGCTTCGTTTGATGATCAGATGTCGATCAGGCTTCCGGCGTCGCGGCCGGAGGCGTGGTTGTCAGCTTGCAGCCGCCGCCGATCGGTTGAGCTGTGGCGCAGGGATAGACTTGCTGCACGGCCTTTTCGGCGTTGAAGCGGACGATGACGCCATCGGCGCCGGCGCAGCTCGCTTCGTAGAAGACGCCGTTGGCGTTCTGGCCCATGAAGCGGGATTGCTGAACATCGCAGTTCGCGGCTTCGCTTCCGGCCAGCCAACCCTTCAGAGTCGCGGCCAGCTCGGCGGGCGTGGTGAACCGGCAGGCGGTGTTGACCGAGGCCAGCTCGAAGCAGGACGAGCGCGTCCAGCCCGTGGCGGATTTCTGGATACGAGCGCCCTCGGTTCCGGCGCAGCCGATTTCATAGACGATGGCGCCGTCCGAGGCCGCGCCGACGATAGCCGCGCCGTCGATGGCGCAGTCCATGCCCGCTTCCTTGGCGTAGGAGGCGAAGACGGCCTGAGCATTGTCATTGGCCGGCAGGGTGCATTGCGTGCCGACGTCGGCTTCGGGATCGCGAGCGCGGGTCTGTTGGGCCGAGGCGGCGAGGACGAGGCAGTCGGTCGCCGACGGGGGCGTGGAACCCAGTAGAATATAGCCGGGACCTGTGGCGCAGGCGATTTCGTACATCGAGGTCTTGTTGGCGTCGGCCGACTGACCCAGCAGCTTGGCCTCGGAAATCTGGCAGGTATTGCCCAAGGCGGTCAGGTGGCCTTGAACGTCGGCGCGGACCCGTTCAGGGCTAGGACCGCGGGGGGCGCGTTCGCTACGTCCGCGATTGGCGCGGCCGCCTGAACCTTCAGTCGCCTGTGGTTCGTTGGGGTTCTGGCTACGTTGAGCGAAGGCCGGCGGAGCAAGGGTCGAGGTCAGGGCGACCGCAGCGAGCACGGCCAGGAAACGAGGGTACAGAGCCACGGGTGACGCTCCTGTCAAAGGGAGGAAATCTCCTGCCGTTCATCCGGGGCCGGGTCAAGGCGATGGACGGAATGAGGTTCGCCCCATAAAGAGATGGTTTCGATAGGAGACGGACTTGGCGGACGGCGTCGCAATGGAAGAAGGTCGCGTGGAGCGGGGGCTGACCTATCCGTTCGCGGATATTCCTGCGGCGGGCGAGGCGGTCGAGGCCGCGCCGGGCGTTCTGTGGCTGCGTCTGCCGCTGCCGATGACGCTGAACCATATCAACGTCTATGCCCTGGCGGACGGCGACGGCTGGACCCTGGTGGATACGGGGCTGAAGACCAGCGCCTCTCGCGAGGGTTGGGAGGCGGCGCTGGCCGGGCCTTTGGGCGGCAAGCCGGTCAAGCGCGTGATCTGCACCCACATGCATCCGGACCATATCGGGCTGGCGGGCTGGCTGTGCGCGCGGTTCGATGCGCCGCTGCTGATGTCGCGACTGGAATATGTGACGGCGCGGATGCTGATCGCCGACGAAGGCCGGCCGGCGCCGGACGAGGGCGAGGTCTTCTACCGCGCGGCCGGCTGGAACGATGAACAGATCGCGCGCTGGCGAACCGGATACGGCGGCTTCGGCAAGGCGGTGGCGGCCATGCCCTCGGCCTATCTGCGCCTGTCGGAAAACGACGTCCTGCGTATCGGCGACGACGACTGGCGGGTGGTGATCGGCGAGGGGCATTGCCCGGAACATGTCTGCCTGTGGCGCGAGAGCGACGGCGTCATCCTGGCGGGCGATCAGATTCTGCCGCGTATTTCCTCGAATGTCTCCGTCTGGCCGACCGAGCCGGAGGGCGACCCCTTGGGCGAATGGTTGCGGTCGTTGGCGGCGCTGAAGGAGCGGCTGCCGAGCGACCTGCTCGTCCTGCCGTCGCACGGCGAGCCCTTCTATGGCGTCACGACGCGGTTGGAGGCCCTGATCCGTGGGCATGAGGTGGCGCTGAAGCGGCTGGAACGGACGCTGAAGGCGCCGTGCAGGGCCGTCGATGTGTTTTCGGCCCTGTTCGCGCGCCCGGTGGGCGACGAGGTGCTGAGCATGGCGACCGGCGAGGCCGTGGCGCATCTGAACTATCTGGCCCGCGAAGGGCGGGTCCGACGCAACCGCGACGAAGCGGGCGTCGACTGGTGGACACTGACGGAGGCAGGCCAATGAGCGAATACATCAAGATCGACCTGGACGGCGGCGTCCTGACCGTCGCCTTCAATCGGGCGGACAAGAAGAACGCCATCACCCAGGCCATGTATTCGGCCCTGGCCGACGCGACCGAGCGGGCCAAGACCGACGACGCGGTGCGGGTCATCCTGTTCCGCAGCGAGGGTGACTCGTTCTCTGCGGGCAACGACATCGCAGACTTCATCTCCCTAGGCTCGCAGAACGAGGGCGATCTGGTCCAGATGGGGGTGTTCCGCTTCCTGAAGGCCCTGGCGGATCTGGACAAGCCGGCCGTGGCGGCGGTGCGCGGGCGGGCGGTGGGCATCGGCCTGACCCTGCTGCTGCATTGCGACATGGTGATCGTGGCCGAGGATGCGCTGCTGTCCGTGCCCTTCGTCAACCTGGCCCTGGCGCCGGAGGCCGCGTCCTCCCTGCTGTTGCCGGCGACCATCGGCCATCAGCGAGCGTTCGAACTGTTCGCCCTGGGCGAGGCCATCGACGGCCGGACCGCCCTGGCCTGGGGCATCGCCAATCGCGCGACGCCGGCGGATCAGGTCGAGGCGACGGCGCGGGAACTGGCGGACAGGCTGGCGGCGCGCGCGCCCAATTCGATCCGCAAGACCAAGGCCCTGATGCGCGACGCCGAAACCCTGTGGGGCCTGATGCAGCGCGAGGCCCAAGCCTTCGGCGCGCAGATGCGCAGCCCCGAAGCCATGGAGGCCTTCATGGCCTTCAGCCAGAAGCGGGCGCCGGATTTCTCCAAACTGGGCTGAAATCACGGAATCACGATTGATTCGCAGGGGCAGGGGGGCTAGGCGCCGCGCATGAACGCCGTCGCCGCCCCTGTCCTGGCTGAAACCGTCCCGCCTGTCCGCATTCTGCGAGAGACGGCCGGGGATGCGCGTGCGATCGACGCCCTGGTTCTGGCAGCCTTCGGGCCGGGCCGGTTCGCCAAGACAGCCGAGCGTTTGCGTGAGGCGGCGGCCTTGGCTGCGGGCTTTTCCGCCTTCGAGGGCGAGCGGCTGATCGGGTCGGTGCGGCTGTGGTCCATCACGGTCGGCGCGGCGCGTTCGGTCTTCCTGGGACCCATAGCGGTCGAGGCGTCCAGCCGTCGCGGGGGCCTGGGCGCGGACCTGGTGCGGGCCTGTATCGAGGAAGCGCGCAGGATGGGGTTGGGCGGCGTGCTGCTGGTGGGCGACCCGCCCTATTTCTCGCGTTTCGGCTTCGTGTCCGCGCCCGAGGCGATCCTGCCCGGGCCGGTGGATCAGCGGCGGGTGATGTGGTTGCCGATCTCGGATGTGTTCCCTGTCGGGCCGGTGCGGGCGGCGGGCTGACCCCTTTCCCCAGAGGGCGGCGCGCCCCATAGTTCGCAGATGACGAACCAAGCGACATCGTCCGGCCTGTCCGGCGTCGCCGAGGCCGCGCGACAGGCGCCGGGGCGCGGCTTGCCGCCCGTCCACCTGTGGAACCCGGCTCATTGCGGCGATATCGACATCCTGATCCGGGCTGACGGAACCTGGATGCATGAAGGCTCGCCCATCGGCCGGACCGAACTGGTGCGCCTGTTCTCGACGGTGCTGCGCAAGGACCCGGACGGCTATCATCTGGTGACGCCGGTCGAGAAGCTGAAGATTGGCGTCGAGGATCTGCCGTTTCGTGCGACGACGGTGCGGGCGTCCGAGGACGGGTTGAGCTTTACGACCGACGTGGGCGATGAGGTCACGGCCGGACCGGATCATCCGATCGTGGTGGAGACCGATCCGGCGACCGGCGAGCCCGCGCCGCGCGTTCATGTGCGGGCCGATCTGTGGGCGCGGATCGCGCGTCCGGTCTTCTACGAACTGGTCGAGCGCGCCGAGGTCGTCGACGGGCGGCTGGCGGTGCGGTCGGGGGACGCCGTCTTCGCACTCGGGCCGGAAGGGGCGGGTCTGGAATGAGTTGCGACAGTCTGAGGAAGCGGCTGGAAGCCCGGCTGGAGCCTGTCGAATCCTGGTCGCCGGAGCGGAAGGCCAGGCGGTCGGACTATGACCTGAATCCGGAGCTGGAGCGGCCGGAACGGAGCCTGCGTCCGGCGGCGGTCCTGATCCCGATCATCATGCACGCCGACGGGCCCATGGTGTTGATGACGCGGCGGTCGGACACCCTGGCCAGCCATACCGGACAGATCGCCTTTCCCGGCGGTCGGTTGGACCCGGGCGAGACCGCCGGGCAGGCGGCCCTGCGCGAAGCCTTCGAGGAGGTGGCGCTGGATCCCGCCGTGGTCGAACTGATCGGCCTGGGGGATCCGTATGAGACGGGGACGGGCTTTCTCGTCACGCCGGTGGTCGGCTGGCTGACCGCGCCGCCTTCGGTGACGCCGTCTCCGGCCGAGGTGGCCGAGGTGTTCGAGGCGCCGTGGGACTTCCTGATGGATCCGGCCAACCACAGGCGTGACTATTATGATCCCGAGAGCGGGCCTCGGCGCTGGTTCTGGGCCATGCCCTATCGCGAGCGCTACATCTGGGGCGTGACGGCGGGCATCCTGCGCGACCTGTTCCATCGGCTGTACGGGGACCAGGCCGCGCCCCTGGCGGCGGCGGCCGAGGACGCCGCGTGAGCCGCAGGCTGGAGGGGCAGGAATGGCTGACCGCGCCCGCGACGCGCGCGGTCATGGAGGCCCTGGCGGTCGCAGGCGGGCCGGATTGCGCCCGCTTTGTCGGCGGTTGCGTTCGGAACGCTCTGATCGGAGCGCCGATCGATGACGTGGACATCGCCACTGTCCTGCGGCCCGAGGCCGTGGTGGAGGCGCTGAAGGCGGCGGGCCTGCGCTCGGTTCCGACGGGGATCGAGCATGGCACGGTGACGGCCATATCCGACCGGGAGCCGTTCGAGATCACCACCCTGAGGCGGGATGTCTCGACAGACGGGCGTCGGGCCACGGTGGCCTTCACGGACGACTGGGCCGAGGACGCCGGGCGGCGCGATTTTCGCCTGAACGCCCTCTACGCCGACGCGCAGGGCGTGATCCTGGACCCCACGGGACGCGGATATGACGACGCTCTGGCCGGCCGCATCGTCTTCGTCGGCGAAGCGGAGCAGCGGATACGCGAGGACTATCTGCGCATCCTGCGCTTCTATCGCTTTCACGCCTGGTATGGACGCGGGGCGCCGGATGCGGAGGCGGTCGCCGCCTGTGCGGCCCTGGCCGAGGGCGTGGGCCGATTGTCGGCGGAGCGCGTGTCGAAGGAGTTGCTGAAGCTGTTGGCCGCCCCCGACCCCAGGCCCGCGGTTCGATTGATGGATCAGGCCGGCGTGCTGGCCCAGACCATTCCGCAGCCGGAGAGCCTGTTCCTGTTCGAGGTTATGGTCGAGCGGAGCGCCGATCCCGTCCTGAGATTGTCGGCCCTGTTGCCCGATGATCCGACGGCCGTGAATGAAGCGGCGCGGGCTCTGCGTTTATCCAACGCACAGCGCGATCGCCTGGTCGCCGCGACGACGACAAAGGCGAAGACCGACATGTCGGATCGAGAGGCGAGGGCGGCGCTCTATCGCGACGGCGTCCAGGCGTTTTCGGACCGCGTCATGCGAGCCTGGGCGGCCGGAGGCGATCCGGCGGAGGGGCAGCGGTTGCTGGCCCTGGCCGAGGGATGGGAGCGGCCCGCATTGCCGGTCGGCGGGCGCGACCTGGCGCGACTGGGGGTGAAGCCGGGACCGGAGACGGGGCGGCTGCTCAAGGCCTTTGAAGAGGGCTGGATCGCCGACGATTTCCCGACGGACGGCCATGAGGCGCGGCTCAGGGCGCTGGCGGCGCCGCACGGGTGAACCGGGTGACGACCGGCCTGTGATCCGAGCCGGTCTTTCGGCCCAGGCGACGCTCCAGAAGGGCGAGGTCCGGCGAGCGCCAGACCTGATCGATGGTCATGCCCATGCCGGAGGGCAGGGCGGCAGGCCAGGTGCCTGGCCAGGCGGGCGCGGGGATCAGGCCGGTCTCGGCCTTGATCTGCTTGCCGATGCGGGCGCTGGAGACGCTGTTGAAATCGCCGGCGGCGATGACCGGGCCGGTCAAGTCGCGACGGATGTCGGCCAGAGCCGCAGCCTGGTTGATCTGACCCCACTGATACTGGAAGGGCCAAGGGCGCGTCAGGTGAACGCCCAGGACATTGACGGGTCCCAGGGGCGTGCGGACCACGGCGCCGACCGAGACTAGTCCATCCGCGCGATCCGGTATGGCCGTCAGCGGCCAGCGTGAGGCGACGGCCGCGCGGGCCGCGCCGCTGGGCCTGTCGACCCGGGCGTTCAGGACACGGTGCGGATAGGCCTTCAGCACCCGGTCCAGCTCCGCCGAAGGCGCGTCGCCCAGTTCGACCAGGACGACGATGTCCGCATCCGCTTCCGCGATGGAACGGGCGATGGCGTCCACATCGCGGTTCCAGGCCCACAGGTTGGCGGAATAGAGGCTGACGGTCGGCGCGCCGGGCGCTGGGCGGGCGCCGCCGCGCGGAAACCACTGGGGCCACAGGGCCAGCACCAACAGAGCCGTGACGATCAGGCCTGCAATCACGGCGGGCCTCAATCGCAAGAGGGCGAAGATCAGGGTCGCGACCAGGGTTCCCGCCAAGGCGGGCGCCGGAAACTGGGCCAGGATGTCGACCCAGCGATGGCCGATACCGCTGAGCCCCGCGAGGGCGACGGCCAGGGGCGCAGCCAAAACAGCCAGGGCGCCGAGGTGAAGCAGGGCGCGGATCAGGGTCTTAAAGTCAGGCGACAAGCAGGCGTCCTTAGCGGCTTCCAAGGCTAGGCCTATCCGACTGGAGGGCGGGGTGTCGAGGGGCGGTCATGCGAGGCATGAGGCGAACGTCTTGCATAATCGCATGCGCCAATCCCAAGGATTTTCAGGGATTGGCGCGCGTTCGAGGCTTTTCGCCAGCCAAGGTCGTTGGGGCGAACAGACTGGATGTCCAAACCCTGGAGATCCTGAGATGAGCGATGACGCCAGCGCCCGGTTGAACCTGCCCTATCTGGCGGCGGGCCAACTGCAGAAGCATGTGACGTTGAACGAGGCCCTGACGCGACTGGACGCCCTGATCCAGACCGCGGTGGTCAGCCGCACCCTGGCGGTCGAGCCGACGGCTGCCGACGACGGCGCCCTCTATATCCTGCCCGAAGGCGCGACGGGCGCGGACTGGGCCGGTCGCGCCGCCGGAACCCTGATGCGCGCCGAGGCGGGCGGCTGGCGGTCGGTGGAGGCGCCCGAGGGCCTGCTGGCCGTGGTTCTGGACAGCCAGGAGGTGCTGGTCCAGCGCGGCGGGGCATGGGCGCCTCTGCCTCTGGGTGAAAAGGTCCTGCAGCAGTTGACCCGACTGGGGCTCAATACGGACGCGGACGCCACCAATGTGTTTGCCGCGCGACTGAACAAGGCGCTGTGGACGGCGCTGGAGAGCGAGAGCGGCGGCGACGGCGATCTGCGCTTCACCTTCAACAAGCAGGGGGCGGGCGATGTCCTGTCCCTGCTGTTCCAGAGCGGCTGGGGCGGGCGGGCCGAGTTGGGTCTGATCGGCGACGACGACCTGAAATTGAAGGTCAGCGCCGACGGAGGAACCTGGCGTGACGTCTTCGCCGTCGACCGAACCACGGGGCGCATGTGGCTGCCCCAGGGCGCCATGCGACGCGAGGCGGTCGTCATGACCTGGAACGGCGACTGGGTCCCTCCGGTCTGGGCGCAGTGGGTTCAGGCGACATGCGGCGGCGGCGGCGGCGGCGGAGGGGTCGGCGCGCATGGGCCGTCCGGGACGGCGCGCCATGGCGGCGGGGGCGGCGGAGCCGGAGGCGTGACGGCGGCGGTCTGGCCCATCGCGGCCGTGGCCGACGGCCTGTCCGTCGTCATCGGCCAGGGCGGCGCGAGCGGTACGGCGGGCGGCGAGAGCACGATCACGGTCGGGGGCGTGCGTTTCCTGACTGGTGAAGGCGGGCAGGCCGGAGCGGCCGGTTCGGCTTTGGGGGCAGGCGGCGCAGGCGGGGGCGGGCTGGTTCGCGCCAATGCAGGCGGAACGGCTTCGGTCGGCGGCATCGCGGGCGCGGGACAGGCTGAGGACCGTCCTGACGGATCGGGCGGCGGCGGAGCGGGCGGCGGCGTCAGCGCCGCTGACGCGGCCCATGCCGGCGGCGCAGGAGGGATCGGCGGCCTGCTGCATCTGCGCGCCGAGGGCGGGGCAGGTTCCGCGGGCGCAGGCGGCGATGGCCGGGATGCGCCCGCCGTGGACATCGGCTTCGCGGGCGGCGGCGGAGCGGGAGGCGGGGCCTCGGGGTCAGGCGCGGGACACAGGGGCGGCGACGGCGGCCTTTACGGCGCGGGCGGAGGGGGCGGAGGCGCGGGCCTGACAGCGGGAGGCCTCGGCGGATCGGGCGCGGCGGGCGTAGTCCTACTGACGGCGATCGGGTGAGCCGCCATGACCCGTTATCTTGACCGTATCATCGAGCCCGACCTCGACTCCGAAGTTCCGGACGAGGAGGTCTGGGACAACCCCGGACGACTGACCGCTGACGATTGTTTCGAACAGCTAGGGCGCGACTGGCGGCGTCCGTTTCATTCTCGAGACCAAGAAACCGAGGAATGAGCAGGGTCGTACAGCCGTTGTTGCGACCGAATTTGAAGCAAGATTGTAAGATAATATTCCTATCAACGATCACGTGTTACGGCATGAACGACAGGATCTGCGCTCCTCGTCGTCATGGCCGATCGGGTGAGGAAACCCGTCACGTTACGGGAGAAAAGGAGGCGACGACATGGGGCGTAGACCGCCCGTCTGGTGGCCGGAGGTGATCAACCTGCCGCGCACCACAACCATCCTCGCGTTGGGGTTTCTGGCCGGCAATGTCTTGCTTCTGCCGGTCATCGCCCTGATCGGACGCCATGTGCCGGCGCCCTACGAGCCTGCCGTCCTGACGGTCACGAGCTTGTTCAAGGACGGCATGCTGTTGATCCTGGGCTTCTACTTCGGGCGCAATCAGCCCGGCGAAGCTGAAGCCTGATCCGCCATACAAACTGAACTGGAGACATCATGGGCTTTGCCCTCGGTGCGCGGTCGCGCGCCAATTTGAAAGGGGTTCACCCGGATCTCGTCGGCGTCGTCGAAGAGGCGATCAGGCTGACCGAGGTGGATTTCACCGTCACCGAAGGGCTGCGCTCGAAAGAGCGTCAGGCCGCTCTGGTCAAGGCGGGCGCCAGCCGGACCTTGAACAGCCGTCACCTGACCGGCCACGCCGTGGATGTGGCGGCTCTGATCGAGGGTCAGGTGCGCTGGGATTGGCCCCTCTATGGCCGGATCGCGGCGGCCTTCAAGGCGGCGGCGAAGAAGCGAGGAACGCCTCTGATCTGGGGCGGCGACTGGACGAAGCTTCGGGATGGGCCGCACTTCGAACTGGATCGGAGCAAGTATCCGTGAGGTGGCTCCGAACCCTGACGGCGACGGGTTGGCTGGCGCTGGCCTGCCTCGTCCTGTTGCTGACCCTGCTGACCTGGTGTGCGTCGAGCGATCGTCAGGACGCGGCCGAGACCCTGAGACGTACGCAGGCGGACAAGGCCTTGGCTGATGGCCGCACCGCCGCGGCCCAGGACGCCGGCGCCATCCGCGACAAGGCGGACGCACGCGACCAATCCACCACCACCATCATCACCCAGGCCGAAAAGGAAATCCGCCATGCGCATGACCGCAATGCTGCCGCTGATGCTGCTCGCCGGAGCGTGTGCCAGTTCTCCGACTATCGTGATCCACAGTGCGCCGTGTTCCGCTCTGATCCCAGCCGGGTGGACTGAGTCTGTTTCACCGGCTGCCCTGCCGGCAGAGCCTTCGGACCAACTAGAGGGGGCGCTTTCCTCTGTCCGAATTTGACGTAAGGATGTAGGATAATATTCCTGTAATCGACATTTCAGCGAACGACGCTGCATTCCTCCTGTCGCATCGGCGAAGGGGGAACTCGCTGGAAATTCAGTGTGTTGATCTGAAAATAATTCAGAGAAAATCGTTCTCCTAGGGAACCTGGGAAAACATCTAAAGGCTCGCTTCGGCGGGCGGTTTTTTATGGAGCCCACATGAATTGTAACGCAACGGAAGCTCCTCGCAAGACGCTCGTCATTATCGGGTCGTCTAATGGCGCGGGGATGGGTGCATCGACCTATACCGGTGACCCGGTTGGACCGCTTTGGGACTCGCCATCGACGTCCTGGGCTGGGCTGCTGACGGCTGCCCTCAAGGCTGCTGATCCGACATGGCAGGTGTTCAACCGATCGATAAGCGGTGCAGGCACGGCCAACTCGGTCGCGCGCTTCTTCGCGGATGTTGCGCCTCATAAACCAACGCATGTGCTGCTGTGCAATCACCCAGGAAATGATGGATTCAATGTGCAGGCCACGCGCCAAGCCACCTTGGCGTTTGCAGTTATGTGCGAAAGCATCGGCGCGATCCCGATTATCCGGGGCGGCTACCCGTATCCAGACATCACTGACAAGACCTACAAAGACTTGCTCATGCTCAACGCCGTGTTGGATCAGTGCGGATATCACCGTATCGATCACATGTCGGTTCTGGATGACGGAGCCGGCCACTTCAAGGACAGCGGACTGACCACGACGGACGGCTTGCACCTGACGGATGTGGGCCAACGGCTCTTCTATAATACGATCGATCTGTCGCTTTTCCTCTTCGCTGCGGCAAAACCATCGCTTCAGGACGCGAAAGGCTCTTGGCAGATCGTCGGATCTAGCGGAGGCGGGATGTTCCTCGACGCGAGTGGAGGGATCATCAACAAACCCATGGACTTCACGGTCAGAGTGAGAGCACGCGCTGCGCCAGGGGCTATTTGGCCAGCGGGGGTTTGGGGCGTTGATGCTCAAACGACCGGCGGCGACCAATGGCTACGCGTCCGCTGCGGCCCGACTGCTGTGATCGAGTTGGTTCGCGATGGGGGTGTCGTGGCTGTGGGCAGCACGGTAGCGCCCAACGCCGACAACCTCGTGCATGAATACGTAGTCACGCTTCGTCGGACACCGGGTGACCCCAGCACAGGCCTCATCTCGCTCTACATTGATGGCGCGCTCATCGGTTCGCAGACGCTCTCCAACCTCTACACCGATGGCGTCAGGCAAATGACTTTCGGGGCGGCGCCAGGCTTCCTGGGTACAGGTTGGGAGTACAGCGGGATATCCGTATGGAACACCGCCAAGCCCGCTGCTGAGGTGCTCGCCATGGCCAAGACTGGTCGGACGCGGCGAGCTTCGCAACTGATCGAGTGCGATTTCGCGTCGGGTCCATACAGCCCCGTTTCGTCCTTCAATGTGACGGTTGGCGTTCCGAACCTAACAACCAACGGGATGGCTATTTCGCAGGGCCAAGCGGCCTGGGCGTGGGCCTGAGGCTAGATGATCGACAGACCCCGCCGCCTTCCGAACGCCCCATGCCTAGAACCCGACGCAGCGGTCAGGATGGCCACGATGGAGCGGATTGCTGACAGCTTGGACGAGTTGAAGCCGGCGGCCTGAAGGCTGCGATTTCCGCCCTCGCGGGCTGATCCCTCCTCACAACCTGAACTGGAGACATCATGGGCTTTGCCCTCGGTGCGCGGTCGCGCGCCAATTTGAAGGGGGTTCACCCCGATCTCGTCGGCGTCGTCGAAGAGGCGATCAGGCTGACCGAGGTGGACTTCGCCGTCACCGAAGGGCTGCGTTCGAAGGAGCGTCAGGCCGCCCTGGTCGATGGTCAGGTGCGCTGGGATTGGCCCCTCTATGGCCGGATCGCGGCGGCCTTCAAGGCGGCGGCGAAGAAGCGGGGCGTGGCTCTGACCTGGGGCGGCGACTGGATGAGGTTGAGGGACGGCCCGCACTTCGAACTGGATCGGAGGGCCTATCCGTGAGGTGGCTGCGAACCCTGACGGCGACCGGCTGGCTGGCGTTGGCCTGTCTCGCTTTGTCGCTGATCCTGCTGGCCTGGTGCGCCGTCACGGCCCCCGGCCGCGAGCGGGCGAAACAGGATCGCGCCGTCGAGGCGGCCAACGCCCAGGCCCGAGCCGCGGACGCCACGGCTCGCGATCACGCGGCCGACAAACGGTTGACCGACCTGAAGACCAACACCCAGCTTGAAAAGGATCTGATCAATGCGGTTTCTCCTCTGCCGGACGCCCGCCCTTCTGCTCGCCGCCTCGCTCTTGCTTGCGCCAGGTTGCGCCATCAGGGAGCGCGTGACGCCGATCTACCCGCCGAGTGCCGATCTGGCGGTTGAGCCCAAGCCGCGCCTAGACCCCGCCGCCCTGCAGAGCGAAGCCGCTCTGGACGCCCACGACATCGCCCTGGAGACCTGGGGAGAGCGCGGCTGGGCGGCGGTGGCGCGGCTGTGCGGGTTCTATCGGACGATGGGGATGAAGGGGCTCGATTGCCCAGCGGAGGTTCGTTCCCCCATCTAACAGGAGTTTAACTGGCGCCACTTGAAGATCGCAGTCCAGTCTCGCCGTGCGTTGAGGTCATGGATTGCAATGAATTCGCCTCTGTCGCGACAAAACAGCCAGAGGATGAATCCATGAAGTCCGCATCTATTTCCAAGCTGCTCAACCCGGCGCCGATCGCAGCATTCAGCCTCGTCTTGAGTTCCGCTGGCATTGCAAACGCGCAAACTGCCCAGGGCGAACTGCCCGCTGAAGGGGTTATCTCCCTCTATCAATCAGATAATCGCGTGCTGGTTATGATGCAGATCGGCGATGGCGAACTGGTACCTATGGTGTTCGATACCGGTTCTGATGGGCACTCAGTCGATCAGTTGCTTGTTGCTCGTCACAACCTTCCACGCGTCGGCGACGTAATCGAGGTCGACGGCACGACTGGCAAGGAGCGCCTATTGCCGCTCGTAGCGATCAACAACGTCTCGCTCGGCGGCCTCAAAGTGGGCTCTATTGAAGCATCAGCACTCGATTATGATCGAACGGATGCCATGGGCATCATCACGCCAGAAATGTTCACCCACAGCCTTGTCTATCTAGAGCTAGGTAAAAACCGCGTCCGACTATTGCCTCGTGAAACGACGCCGCTTCCAGAGGCACCGCCGGTGCCCTACGTCCGCGACATCGCGACAATTGATATCCAAATGCCTGACGGAACAACCCTGCCAGCGCATTTCGACTCCGGCTACAATGCTTCCCTCAGCCTGCCGATCAGCATGATGGACAAGGTCTCACTGGTCGAGCCTGCACGCGTCGTCGGTCGCTTCAAATCGATCAATACGGAAGGCGAAGTCTACGGCGGCCAAATCCGGGGGAATATTCGTATAGGTCCCGTCGTGCTTGAGAGCCCCGAGGTCACCTTTCTTGGCGAACTTGCCAATATAGGCCTGCCTGTAATTCGCCAGGTCACGCTAGTAATAGACCCGGCCAACAAGCGGAGCTGGACGCTGGCTTCAAATGCGCAAGCTGCTTCTCCGTCTGCGGTGGAACGACCTGCTTCCCAGAAGTAAAATGTCGTACTCAGGATGTCAGAGAGCGAGTGGATTCGTCCTCAAGCTCCACCAATAAGTCCGCTCCGGTTCGCCGGGGCGGGCCTTTCTTCGTTGTAACTGGCGGCTTCACGGCTGCGGCTCTTAAAGGGCTTGGTCGTGGAACTGCTATTTAGAACCTGACGCAAGCCTGTTGAAAGCAAAGCTGGCGAGCTTGCCCACCGTCGAGCCCTTAGATTCCGCTATCGAGGCCCGCTCTCTACGGAGGGCGGGCCTTCGTCGTTTCAGGATGGGTCAGCGGGGTGGGCGTAGTTGGTCAGGTCTTTGTAGAGTGGTGGGTAAAATTTACCGACTAGCTCGGCAGTTTTTGCCCCACATCAAGCGCTAGGCAGGTTCTGCAGCCTGATGGGGGTATTTAAAGTCAGTTATTTCAGTATCTTATCTTGATTGACCTTCGGGGCGTGTCTGGCCTCGTCCTTGCTTCTTGTGTCTCCGAGCAGAAAGCTCCCGGCAGCCAAAATGGCGTCGGACATGTCGAAGACACAAGGACGGCCAAAATGGCTAACAGCATCAACACGAATGCTGGCGCGCTCATCGCGCTGCAAAATCTCAATGCGACCAGCCGTGACCTCAACGTCACGCAAAACCGCGTGAACACAGGCCTGAAGGTTTCCTCGGCCAAGGACAACGGCGCGATCTTCGCGATCGCCACCAATCAGCGCGCCGAGATGGGCGCCTTGGACGCCGTCAAGAATTCCATGCAGCGCGGCCAGTCGATCGTCGACGTGGCCCTGGCCGCCGGCGAGACCGTGGTCAAGGCGCTGGAAGAGCAGAAGAGCCTGGCTGTCGCCATTTCGAACGCCACGGGCGACGCCCTGAAGGCCTACGTCACCGACTACAACGCCCTGGGCGCGGAAATCACCAAGGCCCTGGCCGGCGCGACCTTCGACGGCGTCAACCTGTGGACCGACACCACGGCCGCCGGCGCCACCATCAGCGTCAAGACCGGCACCGGCGCCACCGACAACTTCGTGCTGAAGGGCGGCGCGACCGCCACGACCGCCACGGCCCCCGCCAGCGCCACCGCCCTGGTCATCTCCAACTACGCCGCGCCTGTCGCCGCCGACATCACGGCCATGCAGGGCCTGACCGGCGTGGTGGACGGCGCCATCAAGGCTTTCACGGCCGAACTGGGCGCCATGGGCACCAAGTCCAAGTCGCTGGAGCGCTCGCTGATCTTCACCAACAAGATCCAGGACGCGGTCGAGGTCGGAATCGGCAATCTGGTGGACGCGGACCTGGCCAAGGAAAGCGCCAAGCTGACGGCCCTGCAGACCAAGCAGCAACTCGGCGTCCAGGCGCTGGGCATCGCCAACCAGTCCAGTTCGATCCTGTTGGGCCTGTTCCGCGGCTGAGGCCGCCTGATTTCATCACTCCCCAGAGCAGAAAGCTCGCGGCGATCAGAACGACGCCGAACACAGTCAAAAGACAAGGAAAGCCAAAATGGCCAACAGCATCAACACCAACGCCGGCGCTCTCGTTGCCCTTCAGAACCTGAACAACACGAGCCGCGATCTGAGCGTCACGCAGAACCGCGTGAACACGGGCATGAAGGTGTCATCCGCCAAGGACAACGGCGCGATCTTCGCCATCGCCACCAACCAGCGCGCCGAAATGGGCGCCCTGGACGCCGTGAAGCAGTCGATGCAACGCGGCCAATCGATCGTCGACGTGGCCCTGGCCGCCGGCGAGACCATCACCAAGGCGCTTGAAGAGCAGAAGAGCCTGGCGGTGGCGATTGAATCCTCCGTCGCCGGTTCGGCCGCCGAAACCGCCTACCTGGCCGACTTCAACGCCCTGGGCAATGAAATCACCAAGGCCCTGGCCGGCGCCACCTTCGACGGCGTCAACCTGTATGCGCTCCAAACCGTGGATGCTGAGGTCAAGACCGGTACGGGGTCGACCGACAAGTTCGTCCTTAAGACCGTGGCGGCGGGCGCCACCACTGTCGCCACGGCGGGCGGCGCAGTCGCTCGTGCAGGCGCCACAGCCACCGCCGTGGATACGGCGCTGAAAGCCTTCACGGCTGAACTGGGCGCCCTGGGCACCAAGTCCAAGTCTCTGGAGCGCTCGCTGACCTTCACCGGCAAGATCCAGGACTCGATCGAGGTCGGCATCGGCAATCTGGTGGACGCCGACCTGGCCAAGGAAAGCGCCAAGCTGACGGCGCTGCAGACCAAACAACAACTCGGCGTCCAGGCGCTGGGCATCGCGAACCAGTCGAGCTCGGTCCTGCTGGGCCTGTTCCGCGGATAAGAATTGAAAGCGGGCCTTCGGGCCCGTTTTTGATGAAGGAGACCACCCTGAGCAGAACGCTCGCGACGCCAAAACGACGTCGGAAATGTAAAAAACAAAGGAAAAGCCAAAATGGCAAACAGCATCAACACCAATGCGGGCGCGCTTATTGCTCTGCAAAACCTGAACAACACGAGCCGTGATCTCGCGATCACGCAAAATCGTGTGAATACAGGTCAGAAGGTGTCGTCCGCCAAGGATAACGGCGCCATCTTCGCCATCGCCACCAACCAGCGCGCCGAAATGGGCGCTCTGGACGCTGTGAAGAACTCGATGCAGCGCGGTCAATCCATCGTCGACGTGGCCCTGGCCGCCGGCGAGACTGTGGTCAAGGCGCTGGAGGAGCAGAAGAGCCTGGCGGTCGCCATCTCCAATGCGAGCGGCGACGCCCTGAAGGCCTATGTCACCGATTACAACGCCCTGGGCGCTGAAATCACCAAGGCCCTGGCCGGAGCGACCTTCGACGGCGTGAACCTGTTCACGGACGCGACGGCCGCCGGCGCCCCTATCAGCGTCAAGACCGGCACGGGCGCGACCGACAGCTTCAACCTGAAGGGCGGCGCCGCGGCGGCTGCAGCGACCACCGTGGCCACCACCACGGCCGTCACCGTGGCTGACTATAGTGCGCCGACCGTCGGTGAAAGGACGACCCTGACGGGTCTGACGGCCGCCGTCGACGGAGCCATCAAGACCTTCACGGCTGAACTGGGCGCCCTGGGCACCAAGTCGAAGTCGTTGGAGCGGTCGCTCAACTTCACCAGCAAGATGCAGGACGCGCTTGAAGTCGGCGTCGGCAACCTGGTGGATGCCGATCTGGCCAAGGAAAGCGCCAAGCTGACGGCCCTGCAGACCAAGCAACAGCTGGGCGTGCAGGCGCTGTCGATCGCGAACCAGTCGAGCTCGATCCTGCTCGGCCTGTTCCGTTAACCCGATTAGGGGCGGGGCCTCGGCTCCGCCCCTGATGAGACGACCCCGAGCAGAACGCTCCCGACCGCCAAAACGGCGTCGGACCTGTCAAAGACAAAGAAGGAAAAGCCAAAATGGCCAACAGCATCAATACCAACGCAGGCGCCCTGATCGCCCTGCAAAACCTGAACAACACGAGCCGTGACCTCGCGGTGACGCAAAATCGTGTGAACACCGGCCAGAAGGTGTCGTCCGCCAAGGACAACGGCGCCATCTTCGCCATCGCCACCAACCAGCGCGCCGAGATGGGCGCCCTGGACGCCGTGAAGCAGTCGATGCAACGCGGCCAATCGATCGTCGACGTGGCCCTGGCTGCCGGCGAAACCATCACCAAGGCGCTTGAAGAGCAGAAGAGCCTGGCGGTGGCGATTGAATCCTCGGTCGCCGGTTCCGACGCCGAGAAAGCCTACCTGGCTGACTTCAACGCCCTGGGCAATGAAATCACCAAGGCCCTGGCCGGCGCCACCTTCGACGGCGTCAACCTGTTCTCGGCGACGACGGCTGACGCCATCAGCGTCAAGACGGGCACCGCTGCGGGCGACATCTTCACCCTGAAGGCGGCCTCGACCGCCGCTACGGCGGTGACGACGGCGGGTGGTTCGGTCCTTCGGGCCGGCGCCACGGCGGCTATCGTCGATACGGCTCTGAAGGCTTTCACGGCTGAACTGGGCGCCCTGGGCACCAAATCCAAGTCGTTGGAGCGGTCGCTCAACTTCACCAGCAAGATGCAGGACGCGCTTGAAGTGGGCGTCGGCAACCTGGTGGACGCCGACCTGGCCAAGGAAAGCGCCAAGCTGACGGCCCTGCAGACCAAGCAACAACTGGGCGTGCAGGCGCTGTCGATCGCGAACCAGTCGAGCTCGATCCTGCTCGGCCTGTTCCGCTAACCCGATTAGGGGCGGGGCCTCGGCTCCGCCCCTGATGAGACGACCCCGAGCAGAACGCTCCCGAGCGCCAAAACGGCGTCGGACCTGTCAAAGACAAAGAAGGAAAAGCCAAAATGGCCAACAGCATCAATACCAACGCAGGCGCTCTGATTGCTCTGCAAAACCTGAACAACACGAGCCGTGACCTCGCGGTGACGCAAAATCGTGTGAACACCGGCCAGAAGGTGTCGTCCGCCAAGGACAACGGCGCCATCTTCGCCATCGCCACCAACCAGCGCGCCGAAATGGGCGCCCTGGACGCCGTGAAGCAGTCGATGCAGCGCGGCCAATCGATCGTCGACGTGGCCCTGGCCGCCGGCGAAACCATCACCAAGGCGCTTGAAGAGCAGAAGAGCCTGGCGGTGGCGATTGAATCCTCGGTCGCCGGTTCGGCCGCCGAAACCGCCTACCTGGCTGACTTCAACGCCCTCGGCAATGAAATCACCAAGGCGCTGGGCGGCGCCAGCTTCGACGGCGTCAACCTGTTCTCGGTCGCGGCCGCGGACATTCAGGTGAAGACGGGCACGGGTTCGACCGACCTGTTCACCCTGAAGGCTACCGGTGCGGCCACTACGGTGGCGACGGCCGGCGGCGGGATTGCCCGCGCAGGCGCCACGGCTGCGGCCGTGGATACGGCTCTGAAGGCCTTCACGGCCGAACTGGGCTCCCTGGGCACCAAGTCGAAGTCGCTGGAGCGCTCGCTCAGCTTCACCAGCAAGATGCAGGACGCGCTTGAAGTCGGCGTCGGCAATCTGGTGGACGCCGACCTGGCCAAGGAAAGCGCCAAGCTGACCGCCCTGCAGACCAAGCAACAGCTGGGCGTGCAGGCGCTGTCGATCGCGAACCAGTCGAGCTCGGTCCTGCTCGGCCTGTTCCGTTAATAATGTGGTCGGGGGCGGGTCTTCGGGCTCGCCCCCGCTCGCACGCTGGAGACAGGAGGCGCGGCGTCGCCGCGTTGAGGAGAAATGGCGGATAATGTCGCAAGATTGCCGAGCGTGACCCTTGTTCAGCCCGACGCCTATGGTCAGGGCGTCGAGGCGCAGCCGAAGCCAGTGCAGGCCGAGCCTGACGCCGGGCGCTATCGGCTGACGATCGAAGAAGGGCCGAACGGCTTTGTTTACAAGACCTTGGATCGCGTCACGGGTGAAGTCATCCGACAACTGCCGCGCGAAGAGGTCGTGAAGATGAGCGCCAGCCCGACCTATGGCGCGGGCGAAGTGATCAAGACCAAGGTCTGATCGCGTGGCCAGTTCGAACTTTTCACGCCGCCGGCTCGCCGGGCGGCGATATCTTGGTTTCCGCGCCGTTAACCATACGCTCAGGAATCATGCGCATTCTGGCCACCAGAATTTGAACTGGGGCTAGAAGCCATGTCTAACAGCGTTCTCACCAATGCCTCCGCGCTCGTCGCGCTCCAGAACCTCAATTCGACAAACAGCAAGCTGGCCGCGACCCAGGGGCGTGTGAACACGGGCCTGAAGGTCCAGGGCGCCAAGGACAACGCCGCCACCTGGGCCATCGCCCAGAACCAGCGCGCCGACACGGGTGCGCTTGAATCCGTCAAGACCAGCATGAACCGGGCCACCTCCCTGGCCGACGTGTCGCTGGCCGCCGGGGCGCAGATCTCCGACCTGCTGATCGAACTTCGTGAAAAGGCGACGGCGGCCGCCGACCCTTCCGCCACCGCCGCATCGCGCAAGGCCTATAACGACGAGTTCCAGTCGCTGCTGAAGTCGCTGGATTCCTTCGCGAAGAACGCCACCTTCGACGGCGAGAACATCCTGAACGGCCTCAGCACCACGCCGTTGGACTTCCTGGCCAACGTCAGCGCCACGGAAACCATTTCGATGAACCGCCAGAACCTGACGCTGAACGGCGTCGGCCTGCAACTGGCGGCGCGGGCCGCCAGCGCTGGCCCGCCGGTGGTTACGGCTCGCCCGGCCGGCCCGCCTCTGCTGGACACGCAGGAAAACGCGCAGGAGGCCTTCACGGCCGTCGTCGCCGCCCTGGACACCGCCAACGCCCGCCTCGCTGAACTGGGCGCTCAGTCCAAGCAGATCGAAAAGCACAATATCTTCGTCAGCAAGCTGATGGATTCGCTCGAGGTCGGCATCGGCAACCTGGTGGACGCCGACATGGCCAAGGAAAGCGCCCGCCTGCAGGCGCTTCAGGTCCAGCAGCAGCTCGGCGCCCAGGCTCTGTCGATCGCCAACCAGGCGCCGCAGATCATCCTGTCCCTGTTCAAGGGCTGACCTATCTGAGGGATCGGGGCAGGCCGTGGCCGAGGGAAATCGGCGGCGGCTTGCGCTTCACCGGGCGCGGCATCAGCCCGTAAAGGCTGGCCAGTCTCAGAAGCAACCAACGCACGTACGACATGGGCGTATGATCCCCTTGCCAGTGGTTCCTTGGAACGGGAGGTTAATCCTCGCTGTTCCGGATGCAATCTTAAACACTTCGTTACCAGCTTGGCGGCAGACTGAACGCAGGAGCGTCGGACTGTGATCAACAACAGCTATCTTCTGGGTTTGTACGGCGGGACTTCGACCTTCTCCGGAGGGTTGGGCTCGACGCCGACCGCCGTGAAGAAGCAACCGACCGCGCCCTGGTCCACTTCGGTCAAGCCGCAGAGCCAGTCCGACCTGCTGCGCGCGGCGCTTAGCGGCCGACGTCTCGTCAACGAGGGCAATACGACCCTCGACGTGAAGAACGCCTCGGCCGGCGACTATCGCAAGATCTTCGCCATGTATCAGGGCCTCTCCATGCTGGAGGCGGTCGCGGATCGCGCCGGGCAAAAGAATCTGACCGCCCTGGAGCGGTCGCAGCTGACGACGCGCATGGACGCCGGCCTGGCGGAAATCGCCGCCTATCTGGGCGAGGCCAAGTTCGACGGCGTGCGGATCGTCCAGGGCAAGTCGGAAACCAAGGCACAGACCGGCGCCGCCGTGCCGCGCGATACGGCCAAGTACGTCACCGGGGCGATCCACACGGGCGCCGTCACGGACGAGGTGGCCGCCTTCCAGGGCGACGTGAAGTTCAACATCACCATCAAGAGGGCGGGCGGGGACAAGGTCGTCGCCGTCGACCTGACCGAGATGGGAAGCGAGCCTCGCACGCTGCAGTCGGTGACGGCCTTCATAAACGGCAAGCTGGAAGCGGCCGGGGTCGAGACCCGCATGGGTCGCGAACAACTGCCGTCCGAGCCTCGGGTCATCAAGAGCGGCGACAAGACCATCACCCTGCCGGCCGGTCCCGACAAATGGGCGCTGAACCTTCAGGGCGTGTCCTATGAAAAGGTCAGCTTCACGCCGGTGACCTCGTCCGACGCCGTCTATGTGGTGCAGGGCGTCGGCAAGAGCGGCGGCCATGAGGTCCTGAAATTCCAGGAAGGCGCGGGCCAGACCAGTGGGCAGGCTTTCTGGGTCGACGGACAGATCGGTCAGTCGGGTCTGCCGGACGGGGTGGAGACCGTGCGCGCCAGCGCCACGGGGCCGGACGGGTCCATGTGGATCGTCGCCGACATCAGCGCCGGAACCTCGACCCAGCCGATCAAGGGGCAGGGCGACGTGGTCCTGATGAAGCTGGATTCGGCGGGCAAGGTCGTGCTCAGCCGGGCCCTGGGCGCCGCCTCGAAGGCCAGCGGCTACGCCATAGCCGTGGGCGCTGACGGCCGGGTGGCCGTGGCGGGGTCCGTGACGGGCGCGCTGGTTCCCGGCGCGGCGGGCGCGGACGCCAATCTGGCCGACAGTTTCGTAACCGTGTTCGACGCCAAGGGCGTGGAGCAATGGACCCAGCGTCGCGGCGCCAAGGCCGCGGATGAGGCCACGGCCGTGTCGTTCGGCGCCGATGGTCGCGTCTATGTCGCCGGGCGCTCGCAGTCCTCCATGCCGGGCGCGCTCGGATCAGGCGGTTGGGACGGCTATGTCCAGGCCTTCAGCGAGAACCAGATTCACAGCCTGGCGCCGATCACCGCCTCGGCCACGGGGATCAACCAGTTCGGCACGGCCGGGGACGACAGCGTCCAGGCCATGACCACGGTCGGAGACAAGCTCTATACCGCCGGGGTCGAGAACGGCCGCATGGTGGTGCGCCAGTTCCAGGTCGACGCCACGGGGTCGCCGACGCTTCTATCCAGCCGGGATCTGGGCCACGCCAGCGGCGAGGTCGCGGGCATTTCGGTGGTCAACGGCCAGGTGGTCTTGGCCGGAACGACGCGCAACGGCGCCCTGGACATCGGCCAGGTCAACAAGGCCCATTCCGGCGGCACGGACGCCTTCGTCGCCGTGATCAACAGCGACCTGAGCGCCTCGGCCAACGACCGGCTGACCTATTACGGCGGGGCGGGCGACGACACCGCCGCCGATGTGAAGATCGTCGACGGCAAGGTCTGGCTGACCGGGATTTCGGATCGCGCGGTCGGGGCCAAAGCCGAGGACCCGACCTCGGGCTATCTGGCGCGCCTCAACCCCACGACGGGCGCGGTGGAATGGAGCCAGACCTGGACGGGCGCGGATCGTCAGGCCGCGCCGACGACCATCGCCGTGGCCTCGGGCGGGGCCAGCGTCCTGGATCGGCTGGGTCTGCCGCAGGGCGAGATTCCGCAGTCGGATTCCAAGCAACTGGTGGACGCCACCTCGCTGCGGGCCGGTGATCGCTTCTATGTCACCTCCGGCACGACCGGGCGTTCGGTCGCCGTGACCATCGACGCCAAGGAGACCCTGCAGACCCTGGCGCGCAAGATCGAAACGGCGTCGGGCCGGACCCTCAAGGTCACGATCAAGACCGACAAGGACCATGTCACGGGCCTGGACGGCGACACCAAGATCACGGCGGGCGGCGTGCAGCGCCTGTCCATCACCTATGCCGACGGCCGCGAAGGCGCGGTCCTGCGGGCGGGGGAGGCGGGGCGCGACGCCCTGGCCGGTCTGGGACTGACGCCCGGCTATATCGGCCCCAGCAAGAGCGAGTTGAAGACCTTCGGCGTGGACCTGCCCAAGAGCCTGAGCCTGAAGGACGCCGAGGCGGCCAAGGCGGCGACCAGCACCATCCAGTTGGCGATCAAGGCTTTGCGCGACGCCTACAAGGCCCTGGACCCCGACAGCAGCAAGCCCAAGCCGACCGGACAGGCGCCGGCCTATCTCAAGGCGCAACTGGCCAACTACCAGGCCGCCCTGGCTCGATTGACGGGCTGACGCCGGCGCGAGGCGACTTCTCCCCAGCCGATCAGGCTGAAAGGGCGGCGGGCCGCGCTTTCGGTTGACGCATGGCGGGCCGCCGGGGTTATTGGGGGCTTCACCGGCGTTGAGTCCCGAATGGCCTTTCCGAAAGACAATCGCATCGTCCTGATCGCCGGCGGCGGGGTGGCCGTCGTGGCGGCCGTCGCAGCGGCCATGGTCTTCAGCGGCGGGCGTGGAGACGCGCCGGTCGAGGCTCCGCCCGCCTCCAAGGGCGGCCTGACCATCGACCTGGCCGAGGCGCCGACCCTGGAGCCGGCGCGCGAACTGCGCTGCTTCGTCAACGGTCAGTTCGTCGGCATGGCGACCTTGGCCGATTGCGCCCGCCGCAACGGCGTGGCCACCAGCGCCCTGGACGTGGGGCTGGACGCGACGGGGGCCCTGGCCGCCGCGCCGACCGCCGCCTTCGCCCCTCCGCCCGAGCTTCCGGCATCGCCTCCGATCGAGGTCGCGCCGCCTTCAGACAGGGGCGCGGAACCCGTGGAAAGCGCACCCGCGCCCAGCCAGGCGTCAGCCACGGCCTGCCTGCGTCATACGGGCTCGGAATGGCGCGCCGTGTCCAACGGCATGAGCCTGAACGCCTGCGTCCAGGCCCTGTACGCCGGCACCTGCGTCCGTCCGGGCGAGGCTCTGTACGGCCGCTGGGGCGACGTGACCCTGCGCCTGGTCCCGCGTCGGGTGGAGCAGTCGGGCGACAACACCCGCTTCCGCACCCTGGCGCAACAGGATCGGAGCTGTCAGTTCCCGGAGCTGGGCCGATGAGCCGCAAGTTTTTCGCCGTCGCCGCCCTGAGTCTGACCGCCGTGCTCGCCGCAGGCTGCAGTTCCAATGCGGTCGAGGCGCCGCGCGACGAGGGCGTCTGCTACCACGTGGTCCCGGCCGAGGACGGCAAGTCGCCGCCGCGCATCAATGTCCTGGCGCGCGAACAGCCGCAGATCGAATTCTGCGCCGCCCGCCTGGAGGAGATGCGCCTGCGCTTCCTGCGTCTGGGCGGCAGCGCTCAGGACATGATCGGCGCCTATCAGGGGCAGTTCATCTTCATCGACCGCAAGGGCGTGCAGTTCGGCAAGTCCCTGACAGGCCAGCGCTATTTCGCCCTGGCTCGAACGGGCGACGGTCGTCTGGCCATTCCCGGCGCCATCCAACGCCAGATCGACGGCCGCCCCGTGGCTGTGGCCCCCAACTAGACGTCTCGCCCGTTTGGGTGTGAACAAAACTGGAACGTTCCGTTAATCTCGGCTAGGGATCAGCGGCAAGAAGAACAAGATAAAGGACATCGGTCATGGCCGGCAGCGTCAACAAGGTCATCCTCATCGGCAATCTGGGTCGCGACCCGGAAATCCGCTCGCTGAACAACGGCGACCGCGTGGCCTCCCTGCGTATCGCGACTTCGGAGCAGTGGCGCGACAAGAGCACAGGCGAGCGCAAGGAGAAGACCGAGTGGCACTCGGTCGTCATCTTCAACGAGAACATCGTCAAGGTGGCCGAGAACTATCTGAAGAAGGGCTCGACGGTCTACATCGAGGGCTCGCTCCAGACCCGCAAATGGACCGACCAGCAGGGCGTCGAGAAGTATTCGACCGAGATCGTGCTGCAGCGCTTCAACGGCACCCTGACCATGCTGGGCGGTCGTAACGACGGCGGCCAAGGCGGTGGTTACGGCGGCGGCGATCGCGGTGGTTACAGCGGCGGCGGCGGTCGCGACGACGACTACTCCTCGGGCTTCTCGACCGGCGGCGGCGCCAACAAGCCGTCGGGGCCTAAGGAAAGCTACGACCTGAACGACGACATTCCGTTCTAAGAGCCTTCTGAACGACGTGGGCCGGGGGGCTTACAGTTACCGCGACGACCCGGCCGTGCCGTCCTTTCCGGACGACCGGCCGCTGGTCCTGTTCGACGGCGAGTGCGCCCTCTGCTCCCATTCCGCGCGGACCCTGCTGAAGCATGGTCCGCGTTTTCGTCTGGCGCCGACGCAGTCGGACCTGGGCCAGGCCCTGCTGCTCCACTACGGCCTGTCGCCCGACGATCCCTCGACCATGCTGGTGATCGAGGACGGACGCGCGATCAGCCGCTCGGACGGGGTGCTGCATCTGGCGGCGTCGTTGCCGTTTCCTTATCGCGCCGCCGTGGCGGCTCGGCTGATCCGTCGACCGATCCGCGACTTCGCCTATGGCCTGGTCGCGCGGTACCGGCGGCGGTTTCCGGGCCAGGCCTGGTGCGCCCTGCCGCCCTCGGGGGCGGGTATCAAAGACCGAATTCTGGGATGAGCGAATGACCGAAGGGCGACGGGTTCTCGTTCTGGGAGCCAATGGATTCATCGGCTCGCATCTGGCCGCCGCCTTGTCGCGCGAGGGCTGGTCGGTTCGCGCCGGCGCCCGCCGTCCCGCCGAGGCCGCGCGACGGGCGCCGGCGTTCGACTGGGTCTCCGCTGATTTCGCCCGACTGACGACGGTCGAGGCCTGGGCGCCCTTGCTGGACGGCGTGGACGCCGTGATCAACTGCGTCGGCGTCTTGCAGGACGGAGCAGGGGACAGCACCCGCCTGGCCCATGTCGACGGTCCGCGCGCGCTTATCGCCGCCTGCGAACGCGCGGGAGTGCGGCGTCTGATCCACATTTCAGCCGTGGGCGCGGACGACGCGGCGGGTACGGCCTACGCCCGCACCAAGGCCGAGACCGAGCGTCTGGTCGAGGGCAGCGCCCTGGACTGGTTGATCCTGCGGCCGTCGCTGGTGGTGGACCGCACGGCCTTTGGCGGAACGGGCCTGATCCGGGCCTTGGCGGCCTTTCCTCTGTTCAGCCCCGTGGTCGGCGGCGACCAGATCTTCCGGCCCATCGCCCTGGGCGAGCTCGGCGCCGCCGTCATCGCGGCGCTGAAGCCGGACGCGCCGAACCGCGAGACCTTCGACATGCCGGGACCCGAGGCTGTGACCATGGTCGAGACCGTGCGCCTTTACCGCGGCTGGTTGGGCTTGGCCCCCGCTCCGGTGCTCCGCGTTCCTCGCATGCTTGCGGCGCCGGCCCTGGTGATCGGCGACCTGTTGGGCCGGCTGGGCTGGTCCTCGCCGATCCGCACCACGGCGATCCGTCAGATGGATCATGACGTGTCCGGTCGGGACAGCGGCTGGGTGGAACGTCTGGGCGTTCAGGCGAGCGGCTTCTCGCGCTTTCTGGCCGAGACGCCGGCCTCGGTTCAGGATGTCTGGCACGCGCGGCTGTGGTTCGTGCGGCCGGTGTCGATCCTGACCCTGGGTCTGTTCTGGCTGATCACCGGCCTGATCAGCTTCGGGCCGGGCTGGAACGACGCCCTGGCCGTTCTGCACGAGGGCGGCCTCGGGCGCTGGGCTGTGCCGATCGCCTGGTGGGGCGCGTTGCTGGACGTGGTGTTGGGACTGGCCCTGTTCGTGCGCCCATGGACGGCGCGCGTGGCCGTCATCATGTTCCTGTCGACCATCGGCTACCTGATCGCGGGGACGCTCAGTCTGCCGCACTACTGGGTCGATCCGCTGGGGCCGTGGCTGAAGGTGCTGCCTATGATGGCCCTGTGCCTGTTCGTGGCGGCGACGGATGCGCGGCGATGACGGCCCATCTGATCCTGAAGATCGCCCACATCCTGTCGGGCGCGGTCCTGTTCGGCACGGGGGCGGGCATCGCCTTCTTCATGCTGCGCGCCCACATGACCAAGGACCCGCGCACCATAGCCTCGGTCGGGCGGATGGTGGTGCTGGCCGACTTCGTCTTCACCTCGACCGCCGTCGTGATCCAGCCGCTCAGCGGTCTGGCCCTGATCCATCTGCAGGGTTACGCCCTGACGGAGCCGTGGCTGGTCGCGGCCTATGTTCTCTACGTCCTGATCGGCGTCTGCTGGTTGCCGGTGGTGTGGATCCAGTGGCGGATGACGCGGCTGGCCGAGCAGGCGGCGCGGGACGGAGCGTCCCTGCCGCCCCTGTATCACCGCCTGTTCATGGCCTGGTTCGCCCTGGGCTGGCCGGCCTTCGCGGGCGTGATCGCGGTCTACGCCCTGATGGTGGCCAAGCCTGTCTTCTAGCGGGCGAACCGGCCTTCGGTCGCGGCCTTGGCCAAGCGTTCACGCACGGCGGCGGTCAGTTCCGCCATGGTCCGCACCTGCCTGACGCCATAGGCCTGGGCCGTGATGTCGACATTGCCCTTTCGCCAGAAGCCCTCGGGAGCCAGGACGACCAGTTTTCCGCCGCGCGCGTGCAGGCCCATTTCCAGCAGGCTGATGGGACTTTGCGTGCCCGGTGCAAAGTACATGACGATGACGTCGGCGGATTCCAGGGCCGCCAACTCCCATTCGACCTGACGGCGGAACTCGGGTTCGTCGGCTTCGGGCCGCCAGTCGGGATTCCAGTCCGGGCGGCGAGGATTCAGGATGGTCACGTCCATGTCGGACAGGGCCGAGGTCATCGCGGCCTGCCAGTCGGGCGCGCCGCCCATGTCGATGCTGCCGCCCAGGAAGACGCGCGGGCGCGGGGCGTCGATGGGCAGGGGCTGGGGCGAGGTCACGACGGTCGGACCGGTGCGCGGCGTCTGGGCGAGGGCAGGCGCCGCCAGAGCGGCGACGGCCAGGGTCAGCGCGACCAGGGTTTTCGGCATCGGTTCAGTCCCATCTTCAACCTTCGGGGGCATAGCATTCCTGATCGCAAAGGGCAGGCAGGCCTAACGGAAAAGAGCGGTCATCGAACGTGAGGGGCCAAGTGACGTCGCCTGTGGCATCAGAGGAGCGTGACCAGCCAACGCCATTCCCCGCTTAGCCTGCTCGAGATCGCCGCCATCGTCGCGGTCATGCTGATCTGGGGGGTGAACAACGCCGCGGCCAAGGTCGCGACCGAGTTCATGCCGCCCCTGATGGTCGGCGCCCTGCGTTTCGGCATAGCCGCCGCCTGCCTTGTCTGGTTCGTGCGGCCGCCCTTTCCGAACTGGAAGAGCCTGCTGATCATCGCCGTGGTGGGCGGTCCGATCCACTATGGCCTGATCTATCTGGCCTATTGGCTGGCCAATGACGTCAGTCCGGTGACTGTGGCGACCCAGTTGTGGATTCCCCTGACCTCCCTGTTCGCCTTCTTGATGCTGGGCGAGCGTCTGTCGCGCGGGGCGGCGGTCGGCCTGGTCATCGCCTTCGTCGGCGTGGCCTGGATGACCCTGGACGCCCATGCTCTGCAGGATTGGAGGGCCATCCTGGTCGGAGCGCTGGGGGCGTCGGCCTGGGCGCTGACGACGGTGATCGCACGGCGTACGACCTCCATCCCGCCGTTGAAGATGCAGGGGCTGCTGGCCCTGATGGCGTTTCCGACCCTGGCCCTGGGGTCCGCCCTGTTCGAGACCGGACAGTGGGAGGCGGCCCAGACGGCGCCGCCCCTGGTCTGGGGGACGCTGTTGTGGGCGGGGCTGGTCTCGTCCGTCTTCGCCACCAGCCTGGTCTTCTGGCTGGTGCAGCGGCGCGAGGCGGGACGGGTGACGCCCTATCTTCTGGGGTCGCCCTTGGTCTCCATCCTGATCGGCTGGCTGTGGATGGGCGACGTCCTGACGCCGCAGATCGTCACAGGTGTGGCCATCGCCCTGGGCGGGGTGGTGACCGTCGCCCTGGCCGAACGCGGCTTGCGCGCCGGGGCCGCCAAGGCTTGAACTACCGGCTCAACGTCGGAGTTTGAGCATGAGCCACGCCCACGATCCCGAGCATCTGTCGCGCCGCTGGTTCGGAAAGTCGTCCAGGGAACTGGCGGAGGCGGAACGGCGCGTCATCGAACGGGCCAGCGCCCGACAGCCTGTGTCGCGCGACGTCAACGCGGGGATCAGCACCGCGTCGACCTTTGGAGAGAGGCTGGCGGACCGTGTCGCCTCGTTCGGAGGCTCGTGGGCCTTCATCAGCCTGTTCGCCCTGAGTCTGCTGGCCTGGACCGGACTGAACCTGGCGCTGCGAAAAGAGGCGTTCGACCCCTATCCGTTCATCTTCCTGAACCTGGTGCTGTCGATGCTGGCGGCGGTGCAGGCGCCGATCATCATGATGAGCCAGAATCGTCAGGCGGCTCGCGATCGTCTGGACGCCGCCAACGACTATGAGGTCAATCTGAAGGCCGAGATCGAGATCATGGCCCTGCATGAGAAGCTGGACGAAATGCGTGACCGTCAGATGCAGGACCTGATCCTGCGTCAGCAGGAGCAGATCGAGATCCTGACCCAACTGGTGAAGCGTCAGGCCGACGAAAGGCCGGCCTGACGCCCGATTCTTAGCGAGCCGACAGCACCGCGCAGGCCACGCGATCGCCCGCGCCGCCGATAGGCTGGCTGCTGTGATCGTCGGGGTTGGCGTGGATCACCAGGGCCGAGCCGTCGGCGTCCCACAGCCACTGGCCGGCGCCGTCCTGGCTGATGCGGGCCTTGGTGGTGAAGAACTCGCCGCGGGCCGAGCCGTCGGCGGCGGCGTAGAGGTTGGGCAGGTCGCCGTCGTCCGGGCCTTGAGCGTTCAGCAGGCCGTGCGGGGTCTTCGGATCCGTATGGTTGATGTGGGCGCCCGCCGAGGTGAAGGGGGCGGCGCACTGGCCCGTGGCGTGGATGTGGATGCCGTGCCAGCCGGGCGTCAGGCCCGTGGTCTCGACCTTGATCAACAGGCCGGTGGCGCCTTGCGTCAGGGTCGCCTTGCCGATTTCCGCGCCCTGGCCGTTGATGATCGCGGCCTGGGCCGTCTGGCCGGGCGTGGCGCGCGGAATCATGGCGGAATGATCGACGGCGGCGGCCTGAGCATGCGCGGCGTGGCCCATGGCGGCGTGATCATGAGACGGGCTGGAGCTCTGCGCCGAGGCCCCGGCGGCGACGGCGGAAGCGGCGGCGAGGGCGGCAAGGGAGGCGAGGGTCAGACGCATGGTTTTCCTGTCCTTTTAGGCATGGGGATATCAGCGGCGTTTCTTTGCCACAACGACCCCTGGATGCTAGAAACCGGAATAGCGGATCACGTTCCGATTCCGGCCATTTAAAGCCCGATTTCCTTGACCGACGACAGCTACGACAACGCCGCACCTTCGGCGCCCGGCGACATCTCCGTCATCACGATCGAAGACGAGCTTAGACGCTCCTACCTCGACTACGCCATGAGCGTGATCGTCAGCCGCGCCCTGCCGGACGCGCGCGACGGTCTGAAGCCCGTTCACCGTCGCATCCTCTATTCGATGCACGACCTGAACATGACGCCCGAGCGGGCCTATTCGAAGTGCGCCCGCGTGGTCGGCGACGTGCTGGGCCGTTTCCACCCGCACGGCGACGCCTCGGTCTACATGGCCCTGGTGCGGATGGCGCAGCCCTTCTCCATGGGACTGATGCTGGTCGACGGCCAGGGGAACTTCGGCTCGGTCGACGGCGATATGCCGGCCTCCATGCGTTACACCGAGGCCCGGATGTCTCCGGCGGCGGTGGCCCTGCTGACCGACATCGACAAGGACACCGTCGATTTCCAGCCGAACTACGACGAGAAGGAACAGGAGCCCGTCGTCCTGCCGGCGCGGATTCCGAACCTGCTGGTCAACGGCGCGGGCGGCATCGCCGTCGGCATGGCGACCAATATCCCGCCGCACAACCTGGGCGAGATCGTCGATGCGGCCGTGGCGCTGCTGGACAATCCGGACATGGGCGACGAAGCCCTACTGGACATCGTGCCGGGTCCCGACTTCCCGACCGGCGGCGAGATCATGGGCCGCACGGCCCCGCGCAACGCCCTGCGCGACGGTCGCGGTTCGGTCATCGTGCGCGGTCGCGCCTCGATCGAGGAGATCCGCAAGGACCGCGAAGCCATCGTCATCACCGAGCTGCCGTTCCAGGTGAACAAGCAGACCTTGATCGAACGCATCGCCGAAATGGTGCGCGAGAAGCGTCTGGAAGGCATCGCCGACGTTCGCGACGAATCCGACCGCCTGGGCATGCGGATCGTCATCGAGCTGAAGCGCGACGCTTCGGGCGACGTCATCCTGAACCAGCTGTTCCGCTATACGGCGCTGCAGTCCTCGTTCGGCGTCAACATGCTGGCCCTGAACCGGGGACGTCCCGAACAGATGGGCCTGCGGAAGCTGCTGGAGCTCTTCCTCGAGTTCCGTGAGGAAGTGGTCGTCCGCCGCGTCAAGTTCGAGCTGGCCAAGGCTCGCGACCGGGGCCACGTCCTGGTCGGTCTGGCTGTGGCCGTGGCCAACATTGACGAGGTCATCCACATCATCCGCAGCTCGGCCGACCCGGCAGAGGCGCGCGAGCGGCTGCAGGCCAAGGCCTGGCCGGTCGGGGACATGATGGCCTTGGTCGAGCTGATCGCTGACCCGCGCACGGTCCTGGTCGAGGGCGAGAAGATCCGCCTGACCGACGAACAGGCTCGGGCCATCCTGGCCCTGACCCTGTCGCGTCTGACCGGCCTGGGCCGCGACGACATCTTCGGCGAGGCGCGCAGCCTGGCCGACACCATCCAGGGACACCTGACCATCCTGTCGGACCGCGCCAACGTCCTGGCCATCATCCGCGAGGACCTGCTGGCGGTGAAGGATCAGTTCGCCGTGCCGCGCCGCACCCTGATCGGCGAGGGCGATGCGGAGATGGAGGACGAGGACCTGATCCCGCGTGAGGACATGGTCGTCACCGTCACCCACGGCGGCTACGTCAAGCGCGTCGCCCTGAACGCCTATCGGACCCAGCATCGCGGCGGCAAGGGCCGTAGCGGCATGGCGATGAAGGACGAGGACGCCATCACGGGGGTCTTCTCGGCCTCGACCCACACCCCGGTCCTGTTCTTCGCCACCAACGGCAAGGCCTACAAGCTGAAGACCTGGCGCCTGCCGCTGGGCAATCCGCAGTCGCGCGGAAAGGCCTTCGTCAACCTGCTGCCCATCGAGCCGGGCGACAGCATCATGAACGTATTGCCCCTGCCCGAGAACGAGTCGGAGTGGGACAACTACGACATCATGTTCGCCACCAAGTCGGGCGACGTGCGGCGCAACAAGCTCAGCGACTTCGCCACGGTGAACCGCGCCGGCAAGATCGCCATGAAGCTGGAAGACGGCGACCGGATGGTCGGCGTGGCCATCTGCAACGCCGAGGACGACGTCCTGCTGACCACGGCCCTGGGCCGCGCCATTCGCTTCAAGGCGGACGACGTACGCGTCTTCAAGGGGCGGGATTCGACCGGCGTGCGCGGCATTCGCCTGCAGGACGGCGATGAGGTCATCTCCATGGCCATCCTGGGCCGCGTGGACGCCTCGCCCGAAGAGCGCGCGGCCTACGTCAAGCACGCCAACGCCATGCGCAAGGCGCTGGCCGGCGCTGACGCAGAAGAAGACGTCGTCGCGGTCGAGGTCGACGACGAGGACGCGGGCGACGCGGCCTTGTCGGTCGAGCGCATTGCGGAATTGGGCGCGGCCGAGCAGTTCATTCTGACGGTCACGGAAACCGGCTTCGGCAAGCGGTCTTCGGCCTATGAATATCGCCGCACCGGTCGCGGCGGGCAGGGGTTGACGGCCCACGGTCTGGGCGGTCGCGCGGGTGTGCGTCTGGCCGCGGCCTTCCCGGTCGAAGAGTCGGATGACCTGATGCTGGTCACGGACGGCGGCCAGATGATCCGCACCCCGGTCGGCCAGGTCCGCATCGTCGGCCGTTCCAGCCAGGGCGTGACCATCTTCCGCACAGGCAAGGACGAGAAGGTGGTCTCGGTCGAGCGTCTGCCCGACTCGGGCGGCGATGACGATGCGGACGAAACCGCTACGGAGGAGGGCGGCGAGGCCTGATCCTCGTCACTCTTCCAGCGGCTGGACCAGGGCTCCCAGTCCAGCCGCCGACGCCGCGCGCGCCAGGCTCTGATCCAGGGTGACCAGGGTGCAGCCCTCGGCTTCGGCCAGGGCCAGATAGACGGCGTCCTGGATCGGCATCTGATGTCGGGCGACCAGGTCGAAGGCCTGCGTTGTCAGTACGCCCGTGGGAGCCAGCCGCTGCACGAACTCCGTGACCATGTCCGTCGCCCTTCGCGCGACTTCGATCGAGGCCTCCTGACGGCGAATCTTGCCGGCGGCGATCTCGGCGATTTGGAGTTGCAACAAATCCGGCGCGATCAAGGACGGCCCGCGCCGGAGAAAGGCGCGAGCCTTTTCCGAATCCGCCTCGTTGAAGAAGGCTGCGCCCAGGACCGAGGCGTCGACGACGAATCTATCGGGCGTCACGATCGGCTCGGATCAGTTCGGCGCTGCTGACGGCGGAGGGCGCAGTGTTTGCGGCGAACCAGTCCAGCGTGTCGCGCCGACGGGCTCGCGCCGCCTGATTGATCATCAGGGCGATGGCGTCCGAGGCGCTGATGTCCTGTTCCTCGGCCACATCCTGAACCAGGCGTCGGGCGCAGGGTTCCAGCAGGCCCATGAGCGAGGCTTCGTCTTCGCTCGCTACATCGGCGAGGGACTCGTCGCGAATGAAGGCGACCGTGTTGTGAAGCGGGTCCAGTCGCACGCGACGCTTGGCCTGAAGCCAGGCGCGCGCTTGATTCACCGATGTGCTGTTGGCCCACCATTGACGCTTGTTGTCGCCGTAGGCGGTGGGCGGAAGAGGGCGGTGCAGAATGCGCTCGATCTCTTCGTAGGAAAGTTCGACGATGTCTTCGGTGCGCTGGGAGAGGTAAGTCTGGAGTGGAGTATAAACGCCCATGTCGCACATCGTTAAGTTGAAATCATGTATACTATAAGTTATATTGACAAATATGTCAAGTATAGGTGAGCAATGGCGGGCGTGTTTCGGCTGTGGGTCGACGGAGTTCCAGCTTCTTTCGAAGCGTTGGCGCATCAGGCTCTGTTCAACTACGGCGCCTTGACGTCGCTTGTCGTGGAAGACGGCGGCGTGCGGGGGCTGGATCGCCACATGGAGCGCCTGAAGCATTCGGCCGTCGAGTTGTTCGGCGCAGCGCCCTCGGCAGAGAGCTTGCGCGATCAGATGCGGGTGGCCCTGGCGGGGCGGTCTGACGCCTGGCTGAGGATCAGCCTGTTCTCCGACGAACTGTCCCTGCGACGTCCGGACTGGATCGGGACGCCGCGCGTCATGATCAGCGTTTCCGAGCCGCTTTCGCCCTTGCCGGGCGGAGTGCGGCTGCAGAGTCAGGCCTATGGGCGCGAGGCGCCGCACCTGAAGCATGTCGCGACCATGGGGCTGTTGCGGGCCCGCCGCACGGCGCGGCTGGCGGGTTTCGACGACGCC
The DNA here is from genome assembly GCF_040549405.1 of Brevundimonas faecalis. NCBI lineage: Bacteria > Pseudomonadati > Pseudomonadota > Alphaproteobacteria > Caulobacterales > Caulobacteraceae > Brevundimonas > Brevundimonas faecalis. The sequence goes on from NZ_JBEPTF010000001.1 coordinate 1,181,261, forward strand.
CTGTTCACCGGCGTGGAGGGGCGGATTTCCGAAGGGTCTCTCTGGAACATCGGTTTCATCGAGGGCGAGGCGGTGGTCTGGCCGAGGGCGCTCATGCTGGAGGGAGTAGCTCAGGGCTTGATCCGCAACGCCCTGGATCGGGCAGGGGCCTTGCAGCGGATCGAGCCTGTCGCCCTGTCGGATCTGTCGCGCTTCGACGGCGCCTTCCTGTGCAACAGCGCGACGCCGGCGGCGGAAATCGCCGCGATCGACAGCCATGTCTTCAGCGGCGCAGCGGAGGGCGTGGCGCGGATCGGCGCGCTTTGGCGGTCAAACCCGCTTCAGCCGATCTAGGCCGTTGATTTCGCACCTGCTAAACGGGATCAAACGCAGGGAGGCGAAAACCATGCGCATCGGCTTGTACCCGGGCACCTTCGACCCGGTCACCAACGGCCATCTCGATATCATCGGGCGGGCGATCAAGCTAGTCGACCGCCTGGTCATCGGCGTGGCCAAGAACGACGACAAGGGCCCCTTGTTCTCGACCGACGAGCGGGTCGAGATGCTGAAGGCCGAGGTGGCGCGGTTCGGGGCGGACATCGAGGTGCAGCCCTTCTCCAGCCTGCTGATGCATTTCGCCGAGGAACTGGACGCCAGCGTCATCATTCGGGGGCTGCGGGCCGTCGCGGACTTCGAGTACGAGTTCCAGATGACGGCGATGAACCAGCGCCTGAACAGCGAGATCGAGACGGTCTTCCTGATGGCCGATCCGCGTCATCAGGCCATCGCCTCGCGCCTGGTGAAGGAGATCGCCAGGTTGGACGGCGCGATCGAAAGCTTCGTCAGCCCCGCGGTGGCCGCCCAGGTGCGGGCCAAGGTGCTGCGCTAGACATTCCCTAGGATATTCCATGACCTTGAAGACGCTTCTGGCCGCTGCGGCCGTTTCCATGCTCGCCGGCGCGGCGGCGGCCCAGTCGGCTTCGGACTGGCGCACCGTATCGCCCGAGAACCTGCTGGTGATCGATACGGCCAAGGGCCGGGTCCTGGTCGAGCTGGAGCCGCGCGCCGCGCCGAACCATGTGGAGCGCATCCGCACCCTGACCAACCGGGGCTTCTACGACGGGCTGAAGTTCCACCGGGTGATCCCGAACTTCATGGCCCAGACCGGCGACCCCCAGGGGACCGGCGCGGGCGGCAGCGACCTGCCGGACGTCAAGGGCGAGTTCGCCTTCCGGCGCGGGCGCGACAGCGGCTTCGCTCCGGTCGAGAACAGCGGCCCCGGACTGCGGGGGATCATGGGCTCCATTCCGATCACGACCCAGCCTGACGCCCAGATGTTCGTGACGGCGGACTTCAAGACCACGGCCCAGGGTCTGTTCTGTCCCGGCGTGGCGGGCATGGCCCGCGCCGGATCGCCGGACAGCGCCAACAGCCAGTTCTTCCTGATGACGGGCCAGAACGACATGCTCAACGGCGGCTACACCGTCTTCGGCCGGGTGCTGCAGGGGCTGGACGCAGTCAAGGCGCTGAAGGCGGGCAGCGAGGCCGAGGACGGCAAGGTGGCCGACCCCGACGTCATGACCAAGGTGCAACTGGCCTCGGCCATGCCGGAGGGACAGCGGCCGACGGCGCGCGTGGCCGTGCCCGGCTCGGCGCCCTTCAACGCCGCCGTGGAGGCGGCCCGCACGGCGCGCGGCGCCCAGTTCGGCATCTGCGACGTGCAACCGGTCGTCCAGATCACCGGCGGCTGATCTTTCTGGCAGGGGAGGGAAGAGGGATGCGCTTTTCAATCGCGTGGGCGGCCGCGTCCGTCCTGGCTTTGGCTGTAAGCGGCGTCGCTGCGGCGCAGGAGACGCCGGCCGGTCCGGCGCCCGCCCCCGCCGTCGCCGCGCCTTCCGAATGGCGAACGGTGGCGCCCGAGAACCTGATGGTGATCGACACCGGCAAGGGCCGCATCCTGGTCGAGCTGGCGCCCGAGGCGGCGCCGGGCCATGTCGCGCGCATCCGCCTGCTGTCGGGGCGCGGCTTCTTCGACAACCTGCCCTGGCACCGGGTCATCGACTACTTCATGGCCCAGACCGGCGATCCCCTGGGCACGGGCGAGGGACAGAGCCCCTATCCGGACCTGAAGGCGGAGTTCACCTTCCGTCGCGACGCCTCGACCCCGTTCACGGCCGTGGCGGCGCCGGCTGGATCGGTGGTGGGCTTCATCCACTCCCTGCCGGTCCAGACCCAGCCGGACGCCCTGATGGCGTCGACCGGGGACGGCAAGGTCCATGCCTGGGGCCTGTACTGCCCCGGCGTGGCGGGCATGGCGCGGGATGAGGCGCCGGACAGCGCCAACAGCCAGTTCTTCCTGATGCGCCAGCCCTATCCGGCCCTGGAAAAGCGCTACACCATCTGGGGGCGCGTGGTGTCCGGCCTGGACGTGGTGCGGGCGCTGAAGTTCAGCGCCAACGCCGACGGGATCGTGGCCGAGCCTGACCGCATGACCCGCGTCCGCATCGCCTCGGACCTGCCTGAAGGCGAGCGGCCGCGCGTGCGGGTGCTGGATACGCGCTCGGAGCGGTTCAAGACCCTGGCCGAGACGGTGCGTCAGGCGCGGGGCGCGGACTTCTCGGTGTGCGACATCGACCTGCCGGTCGAGACGAACTAGCCGTCAGGCTGGAGTTCCCGCGCCGTTTCCGCCGCCGCCTCTGCGCCGGCGGCGCCGACGCCGGGGCTTCTGGCGATCCTCACGCATGCGCTGCAGCAGCAGACCTTCGCGCAGGCCCCGGTCGGCGACGCGGACGCGGTCGCAGGGCCAGGCGCGCTGAACCGCCTCGAGGATGGCGGCGCCCGCCAGCACCAGGTCGGCGCGATCCGGCCCGATACAGCTTTCGGCCGCGCGTCCGGCGGGGCCGAGGGCCTTGAGCCGTTCGGCCGCCGCCTCGCAGTCGGCGCGCGTCATCCACAGGCCGTCGACCAGATCCCTCTGGTAGCGGCGCAAGCCCAGGTGGATGCCGGCCAGGCTGGTGATGGCGCCCGAGGTGCCGACCATGTGGACCTGGCCGCTTTCGAACAGGGGGCGGACGCGATCATCGTTCGGACCGCCCTGGGCCAGGACGGCGCCGACGTCGGCGACCATGGCCTCATACCAGGCTTCGACTCCCTCGGCCGGTTCCGGGTGGCGTTCGGCCAGGGTGACGACGCCCAGGGGAGCGGACATCCAGCCGCGATTGTCGAAGCCCTGGGACCCCCGGGTCAGCCAGGACAACTCGGTCGAGCCCCCGCCCACGTCGATGACCAGGACGGCCTCCGCCTGAGGGTCGAACAGGTTCAGACAGCCAGCGACAGACAGCCGGGCCTCCTCGGCCGGGTCGATGATCTTGAGCTTCAGTCCCGTGCCGCGACGGACGCGGTCGACGAAGGCCGGGCCGTTCTCGGCGGCGCGGCAGGCCTGGGTGGCGACGGCGGTCAGGCGGGCGGGCTCCAGCCCCTTGCGGGCCACGCGTTCGGCGCACAGGGCCAGGGCGTCGTAGGCCCGGTCCATGGCGCGGTCGTCCAGCCGCCCGGTTCGGGTGAGGCCTTCGCCCAGACGGACGATTCGACTGAAGCTGTCGACCACCCGGAAACCGTCACGCGCGGGGCGCGCGATCAGCAGGCGGCAATTATTGGTCCCCAGGTCGAGCGCGCCATAGAGAGGCGCATCGCGACCGGAAGTCCCTGTATTCCGGGACCTCGTGGGCTGGGACCTCGCGTCGCGCCGTCGGGGCGCGCCAGGGGTCTCCGGCATGGGCATGCTTTCATGTGGGCGGTCCGAACCGGCGCCCGTCCCCGTCAGGTTAGACCGGAGGCCGCCGCCAAGCCAAGACATTCTGTCGCATCCTGACGGAAGAGGCGTCGCCAGGATGGCGGCGCGCAAAGGCCGTGCGTGACGAGGGCCGGGACGCGCGCTAATCTGCCCTCAACGGCCGTCAGAGCCGAGAGGAGCGTTCCCATGTCCGACTTCGAGCACGTCTTCGAGCAGCCGCCGGAAGGCGCCGCCGCCGACTGGACCATCCCGCAGAACTGGGGGGCCTATACCGAGGTCGAACACGAGACCTGGAACACACTCTACGCCCGGCAGATGAAGATCCTGCCGGGGCGGGCCTGCGAGGCCTATATGCGCGGGCTGGACGCCCTGGACCTGAACACCGGCGGCATCCCCGACTTCGAGGTGATGAACCCCAAGTTGCAGGCCCTGACCGGCTGGACCGTGGTCTGCGTGCCGGGCCTGGTGCCGGACGAGGTCTTCTTCGATCACTTGGCCAACCGACGCTTCGTCTCGGGCCAGTTCATCCGCAAGCCGGATCAGCTGGACTACCTGCAGGAACCCGACATCTTCCACGACGTCTTCGGTCATGTGCCGATGCTGACCGACCCTGACTTCGCCGCCTATATGGAGGCCTACGGCAAGGGCGGGCAGAGGGCGCAGTCCCTGGGCATGCTGAAGAACCTGGCGCGCCTCTACTGGTACACGGTCGAGTTCGGTCTGATGAAGGAGGCTGACGGCCTGCGCATCTATGGGGCGGGCATCGTCTCTTCGGCGACCGAGAGCGTCTTCAGCCTGGAGGACCCGTCGCCCAATCGCCTCGGCTTCGACCTGGAGCGGGTCATGAAGACCCTGTACCGGATCGACGACTTCCAGCAGGTCTATTTCGTCATCGACGGCCTGGAGCCGCTGAAGCAGGCGACCTTGCAGGACTTCGGCCCGCTGTATGAGCGCCTGAAGGGCGCGGACGACCTGCCGATCGAGACCGTCCTGCCCGAGGATGTGGTCTTCACCCACGGCACCCAGGCCTATGCGCGCAAGGGCGGCCGGTTCGCGGCGTGAAAACAGGGTCTTTCTCCTCCCCTGCGAAGCGGGGGAGGGGGACCGCGCGTAGCGTGGTGGAGGGGGCGAAGGGTCGGGTGCTGTTTTCCGGGTTCGGGCAGGACGGCGGTGAACCTCATTCAATGTCGGCGGCTGCGGTCGCCCCCACCACCACCTTCGGTGGTCTCCCTCCCCCGTGAACGGGGGAGGGGTTTGGGTGTGAAAAACAGGGTCTGAATCGTCTGAAAAGTCTGAAATGGGCGCTTGGGGTCGGCTTGATCTGGGCGCGCTCAGGCTATCACGGGCGACGACCCAGGCTGGGAGATCGGAACCGCCGACGAGCAATCCCTTGGTTTCAAAGGGATTGCTTTGCGAGATTAGGCGGGCGGCGTGGTTTTCCCTCTCTGCAAGCGAGGGAGGAGATGGGGATCAACCGCGTTGGAAGGGGTAGAAGTCGGTTCCCAATCCCAGGATCCCCGTCAACTCGTCCAGGGCGCCGAGCGTTTCGTCCAGCAGGGCGGGGTCGGCGAGGTCCTGGGCGGTCAGGCTGTCGCGATACCAGCGCGCGCCCCAGACGCTGAGGGCGCCATGCAGTTCGTCGGTGATGCGCATGGACGGGTTGGTTGCGGCCAGTTCGTCCTCGGTCAGGACGACGCGCAGACGCAGGCAGGCGGGGCCGCCGCCGTTGCGCATAGACTGGCGTACGTCGACGTACTCGACCCGACCGATGGGGCCGTTGGAGGCGGCGATGCGTTCGGCGACCGCATGGCTGCGGGCGTTGTCGCGCGTCTCAGTTGGGCAGATCAGGGTCAGACGATCCTCGCCCGGAACTTGAATCAGCATGGAGTTAAACAGGTAGCTGCTGATCGCGTCGGCCAGCGGCAGGTCGGCGTTTGAGACCTCGACGAACTGCGGCTCGAACAAGCCGTCGGCGGCGCGGCGGATGGCGGCCTTGGTGGCGTCCGTGTCCTCAAACGCCAGCTCGTGGAAGAAGAGGGTGTCCAGGGCGCCGACGCAGACCACGTCGTTGTGGAAGGTCCCACCGTCAATGGCAGCACGCGACTGCTGGGCCAGAACTGGACGGCCGGCCTCATGGCGGCGGACAATGGCCTCGGAGGCCTCGCGGGTCTGGCGGGCGGGGAAGCGGCCTGCCCAGGGTTCGAAGGCCTCGCGACCCCAGACCAGAAGATTGACTCCGCGACCGCCGTGCTCGGCGCACAGGCGGACGTGGTTGGCGGCGCCCTCGTCGGCCAGATGGGCGACGGCGGGAAGGGCGTCATGAACGGCGAACTTGCGTGCGTCGGGGAAGAGGGCGTTCAGCGCCCGCTTGGTCTGGGCGTGCTCCAGCGAGCGGTGCAGGTTGGTGTGCAGGTTGGCGGGCGTGAAATGCACTCGACCGTCGGCGGCGTCGGCGCTGGGCGTCACCGTCGCGGCGTTGGCGGCCCACATGGGCGAAGCCGAACAGGCGGCGGCGGCGAAGGCCGGGGCGTCGCGCCAAGCCTTCGCCAGCACCGTTTTGTCATCGCCCGAAAAACCGAGCGACCGTAGGAAGGGGATGTTGGGCCGTTCGTGCGGCGGCAGGACCAACTGGGGCAGGCCCAGGTCGGCCAGCCGCTTCATCTTGTCGAGGCCCTGAAGCACCGCCGCGCGCGGGTTCGAGGCCTCGCCCTTGTTCAGGCTGGAGGCGAGGTTGCCGGGCGACAGGCCCGCGTAGGAGTGGGTCGGCCCGATCAGGCCGTCGGCGTTGGCTTCGATGGCCTTCATGTGCGTGCTCATGAGCCTTCCCCCTCGAGGGGGAGGGCTTTTGTGTGTGGAAGGTGGCGCGGTGAGAGGAAATCAGCGCAGCCCCTTGATCTCGCTTTCGATGTTCTTGACCGCGCCGGCCTCGAAGCTGGCGACCGGGTAGGCGCAGTAGTCGGCGGCGTAGTAGGCGCTGGGGCGGTGGTTGCCGCTGGCGCCGAGGCCGCCGAAGGGCATGTCGCCGGCCGCGCCCGTGGTCGGGCGGTTGAAGTTCACTACGCCCGCGCGGATGCGGTTGATGAAGCGGTCCCAGTTCTTCGTATCGTGGCTGACCAGACCGGCGGACAGGCCGTATTTGGTGGCGTTGGCGGCGGCGATGGCGGCGTCGAAGGATGGGACGCGGATGACCTGGAGGAAGGGGGCGAACATCTCTTCGTCCAGGACGTTCAGGCCGGTCACGTCGATGATCGCCGGGCGCACAAAGGCGCCAGACAGGTTGTCGACCGGACCCGAGGAGCGGATGACCTTGGCGCCCAGGTCGATGCGTTGCTGCAGGGCCTGCAGGGCGGCTTGAGCGGCCTTTTCCGAGATCAGGGGGCCAGCGTAGGGCTCAGGGTCGCTGTCCCAAGGGGCGAAGTTGAGGCGGTCGGACATGGCGGCGACCGCTTCTATGATCGCATCGCCCTGCGCGCCTTCCGGCACGATCAGGCGGCGCGCGCACGAGCAGCGCTGGCCGGTGGTGACGAAGGCGGACTGAACCACGATGCCAGCGACGGCTTCGGCGTCGGCGGCGTCCCAGACGACCAGCGGGTTGTTGCCGCCCAGCTCCAGCGCCAGGATGACGTGGGGATCGTCGGCGAACTTCTTGCGGAAGTGCGCGCCGGCCGCGCCCGAACCGGTGAACATCAGGGCGTCGATGGGCTGGTCCAGCAGGGCCGCGCCGGTCTCGCGTCCGCCCTGGACCATGTTGAACACGCCCTGGGGCAGGTCGGCGGCGTCCAGGCATTCGGCCATCAACTGGCCGGTCAGGGGCGTTTCCTCGGACGGCTTGAACACGACTGTGTCGCCCGCGAGCAGGGCCGGGACGATGTGGCCGTTGGGCAGGTGGCCGGGGAAGTTGAACGGGCCGAGCACCGCCGAGACGCCGTGCGGACGGTGGCGCAGGGTCGCGCGGCCGAAGGCGGTGTCGGTGCTGCGCTCGCCGGTGCGCTCGTCGTAGGCGCGGATCGAGATGTCGACCTTGCCCGCCATCGAGGCCAATTCGGTCTTCGTCTCCCACAGGGCCTTGCCGGTTTCGCGGCTGATGGCCTCGGCCATTTCCGGGGCGCGTTCCTTGAGCACGGCCTGATAGCGTTTGACCGCGTCGATGCGGTCCTGACGCGGGCGGTCGGCCCAGTCGGGGAAGGCGGTGCGGGCGGCCTCGACGGCGGCGCCGACCTGTTCGACAGAGGCGGCCTCGCCTTCCCAGACGGTTTCGCCGGTGGCGGGATTGGTGGAGACGAAACGGGTCATGGCGGGTACTCGGCTCAGGATTTCACACGGACGGTCGCGCCGTCCTTGATCTTCAGGGCGGCGGCGACGTCGGGGGTCATGCGGACCGCGTCGCCGTCGACCAGGACGCGGGCGCGGACGGCGCGGAAGGCGGCGATGTTGTCGGTCGAGACCAGGCTGGGCAACTCGACCTCGACTTCCTTCTCGATGCGGGCGGTCAACAGGCGGGCGTCGCGGACGGTGCGGATGTTGTCGCGGCCGCAGGCCACGGTCGGACCAGCGTCGAAGATGTCGACCAGGCCGTTGGGGCGGAAGCCCTCGCTTTCCAGCAGAGCCATGGCGGGAACGCCCTGCGGGTGGACCTTGCCGATCACGGCGCGGGCCGGTTCTGGCAGGAGTTCGACGTAGATGGGATGGCGCGGGGCCAGGTCGAGGATGAACTGCTTGTCGGTCGAGCCGCTCATGCGGTCGGCGTCGTCAAAGTCCATGGGGAAGAACTTGTGCGCCACATGGTCCCAGAAGGGGCAGTAGCCGTCGGGCGTGAAGACGCCGCGCAGTTCCGCCAGGACGTTTTCCGCGAACAGTTCCGGCTGGGCGCCGATCAGCATGTAGCGCGACTGGGCCAGCAGGCGCCCGGCGCCGCCCTTGCGCCGGTCGGCCTTGAGGAAGAGGGAGCCGACCTCGGTCCAGCCGGTGCATTCGTTGACCAGGACCAGGGTCTGGTGGTCCAGCTTGACGCCCAGCGAGGGCGACTGGACCGTGTTGTTCACCACGCGGAACGAGAAGAAGGGCCGCTTCAGCCCCACCGTCGCCTTGACCGAGCCCACGCCGTCGATGTCGCCGGTGTCGCTGTCCTCCAGCATCAGGGTGTACCAGGCCTCTTGCGGCGGCACGCGACCCTCGAAGCTGGCCTGGCTCAGTTCCAGGCGCTCGCTCAGGACGTCGGCGTCCTCGGGCAGGCTGGTGAAGCCGGGGCCGGACAGGATGGCCAGTTCGAGCAGGTGATGGAGGTCGGCGGGGCCGGCGGGGCGAACAACGAGCATGCGGTTACATCGTCTCCAGTCGGAGCTGTTTCAGTTTGAGGGCGTCGATCTCGCCCGAGGCGATCTTGCACAGGATCAGGGCGGACAACTGGGCGCGTTCGACGAAGCTGGCGGGCCAGGCGAACTCCTGATCCGAGTGGATCTCGCCGCCGACGACGCCGAGGGTGTCGACATTGGGCAGGCCCGCGGCGTGCAGGTTGTTGCCCTCGCAGACGCCGCCGGACGGCTTCCAGGCGATGGTCTGGCCCAGCAACTCGCCCGTGTCGCGGACGGCGTGGAACAGAGCGGTTTGCGACGCGTCCATCGGCTTGGGCGCGCGGGTCATGCCGCCGTGCAGGTCCAGCGTCAGGCCGGGGAAGGGGGGCTCGGCGGCGATGGCGCGCACCGTCTCGTCGATCCAGGCGGAGGCCTGGGCGTCCGGCACGCGGACATTGAAGCGGACCACGGCGTTGTCGGCCACGACGTTCAGCGGGCCGCCGCCCGCGATCTTGGCCACATTGACGGTGACGCCCTCGCGCTGGCCGTTCAGACCGTGCAGGCGCGCGGCGATCATGGCGGCGCCTGCGACGGCGTTGGCGCCTTCGTGGAAGGCGCGGCCGGCGTGGGCGGCCTTGCCCGTGACGATCAGGTGAAAGTTGCCGCTGCCCTTGCGCTCGCCCGCCAGGGTCCCGTCGGACAGGGCCGGCTCATAGGTCAGGCCGACATGGCCGCGCGCGCCCAGTTCGGCCAGCAGGGGGGCCGAGGCGGGGGAGCCGATTTCTTCGTCGGGGGATAAAAGCACGGTCCAGCCGACGCGGGCCTTGTCCGGGTGGGTCTCGAAGGCTTCCAGCGCGGCCAGCATGACGCTGATGCCGCCCTTCATGTCGGCGACGCCGGGGCCGTTCAGGGCGCCGTCGGGACGCGTCTCGACGGTCTGGAAGGCGCTGTCGGCGGGGAAGACGGTGTCGTAATGGCCGGTCAGGATCACCTGGATCGGCGCTTCGGGCCTGATGCCGATCTTCAGGGCGTCGGCATAGGATGCAGGGATGACGGCGCCGTTGTCGGCCACGGTGGTCGCGCCCTGGGTCGCCAGGCGTTCGACGGCGGCGTCGGGCAGGCGACGGGCCTGGGCCTCCAGCACGTCGAGCATGCGCGCCAGCCCGGCGGCGTTGCGGCTGCCGGAGTTGATGTTGGCCCAGTCGATGGTCCGCGCGACGATGGCGTCGCCCTGGGCCGCGACGTGGTCGAGCACGGCCTGATCTTGAGGTTCGATCCGCATGGCCGGGACACTAATCCCTGTCGGATCAAAGGTGAAGGCGAGGCGGTTTCTCTCTCTCGCTCTTGGGAAAACGGCGACGCGCAGGATAGGTTTGCCGCCGTATTCGAGGAGTCGCGCATGAACCGTCGTTTCCGCCTTCCCAATCCGTTCGGGCCTGTCGATTCGGGGGCGACGGCGCACGCCATGGCGCGCCTCAGCGCCGCGGCTTTCTGGCTGTGGGGAGCGGTGGGCATGCTGCAGGCGGGATTGGTCTGGTACGCGTCGGACGCGGCCTATGCCGAGTTTCGGGGCGCGACGACGGGATTCGCGATCTTCTTCGCCCTGGTCGCCGCTGGCCTGGGATGGGCGCAGTGGCGAAAGTCCAACCGCATCCTGCCGGTCTTCGGACTGGCCTGGGCGCTCTATGAGTTGAGTTCGACGGGCGTCAGTCTGATGGTCGGGGCGCCCCTGGGCGTGGCCGGCGTGCCGGTCTGGGGCAGTGCGATCGCGGTGACGGCCATGCTGGTTTGCGCGGTTCTGCACGTCGGCGGTCTGCGCGGCGCGGCGGCGCTGGCGCGTGGCGACCTGAAGTCCTAGATGCCGAGGTTGAAGAACAGGAGCCTTCCATGACCGTCACCCTCTTCCACAACCCGAAATGCTCGACCTCGCGCAAGGCGCTGGAGTTGCTGCAGGAGAAGGGCGTTCAGCCGGTGGTGGTCGAGTACCTGAAGACCGGCTGGGACGCGGCGACGCTGGATCGGCTGGCGAAGGAAACGGGCGTCGGCCTGTCGGGCCTGTTGCGCAAGCGCGAGGCGAAGACGGGCGAACTGCTGGAAAGCGGTGCGTCGGACGATGTCATCCGTGCGGCCATGATCGCCGAGCCGGTGCTAGTCGAGCGGCCGATCGTCGAGACCGACAAGGGCGCGCGGATCGGCCGTCCGGTCGAGGCGGTGCTGGAAGTCCTGTAGCCTGAGTATGACCCTCTCCTGTCGGGAGAGGGTCTAGCGTCTGCGTCGTTCGCCGGGTTCGCCGCCGGGGCGCGCGCCTTCGCGACGCCAGCGGATGGACAGGCTGGCGTCGCCTTCGCCGCCGAACTTGGAGCTGACGGCCAGGTTGCGGCGAACCTGCCATTCGACATTGACCGCCGCCCCGCCTTCGCCGCCGCCGATGACTTCCAGATAGACGTCGTCGGTGATGTAGCGGCCGCCCGCGACCGTCAGGCTGGAGGCCTCGCCGCTGAAGGACAGGCGATCCAGCCCGGCCAGTTCGCGCAGGTTGCCGATGACGTCGAAGCCGCCGCCGCCCGCGAGCGAGGCCACAGCCGAGGCTAGCTGGGCCGCCTCGAACGGAGACAACTGGGCCGCGGAGCGGCCGAACAGCACCTGCGACAGGATCTCGTCCTGGGGCAGGGCGGGGGTGGAGGTCAGCTCGATCTTGGGCGCGGCGGCCGTGCCCGTGACCTTGATCACAGCCGTCAGGGCGGGGTCCTCGCGCACCGCCGCCAGGTTCAGGCGGATGCGGGCCGGATCGGTCGACAGGCTGACGGAGCCGGTGTCGTCGAAGACGAAGCGCTTGCCTGCGAACTCATAGTCGCCGCGGACGACATTGGCCGTGCCGGTCAGTTGAGGTTCGGCGATGGTGCCGCGCACCCGGGCGTTGGCGACCAGCTCGACGTTCAGCCCCCGGCCGCGCACGTGGATTTCACGTCCGGTCAGGTTCAGATTCAGGCCGATGCTGGGGCCGCCGCGCGCCTTCTGCTCGGTTTCGACAGGGTCGCCGCCGGGGCGGTTGATCTCGACCACATCCATCTTCACCACCCCGTTGGAGCCGGGCAGGTTGGGCGAGATCTGGGCGTCGTCGATGTCCAGATTACCGGTCAGCTGGATATTGCCGTCCGCGCCGCGCACGGCGGTCAGGGTTCCGTTCGCCCTAGCTTCGGCGATGTCGTTGTCGATGAGGCGGAAGCGGGTCAGCTCCAGCCGCAGGGTCGAGCCGGAGCCCTGACGCAGGCCCAGGTTGCCGTTGCCGGTCACGGTTCCCTTGACGCCGTCGGCGGCTTCGAATCTCTCGATCACGGCCTGGCTGTCGTCGAAGCGGCCGGCCAGGGTCACGTTTTCCAGGCGCAGGCCCGTGATGGTGTCGCGGAAGGCGCCTTGAGCCAGGTCCAGGCGGCCGTTCAGGCGCGGGGCGTTCAGGCTGCCGCCCAGGGTCGCGCGGGCGTTGACCTGGCCCGACAGGGATTGGGCGCCGCCCAGGAACAGGTCCCAGATGGGCTGGATCTGGCCGTTGATCGCGACCTGGCCTGACATGTCGCGGGTTCGGGCCACGGCCAGGCGTAGCGGCGCGGCCGAGGCCTCGACCGGCAGGGCGACGTCGGCGGAGGCCTGGACCGCCGTGCCGTCGTTGGCGCGGGCCTGAAGCCGCAGGACATTGTCGTCCAGCACGGCGTTGAGCGAGCCGTCCACCGCCAGGCCGCGCGGGGCGTCCACGCTGCGAAGTTGCTTCAGATCGACGTCGGCCGAGCCGGTCAGGCGGTCGCCCGCGCCCTGGAGCGAGACGCGGCCCGTGACCTGACCGCGCAGATCGGGAGCCAGGGAGCCCATTTCGACATTGGTCAGGTCGGCCTGGATGACGCTGCCCTTGCTGTCCTGGCGCAGTTCGCCGGTCAGGACGCCGCCGCCGAGACCCAGGTCGACCCGGACCACGCGGCCGTCGCCGTTCAGGGCCAGGACAGCCGGAGTACGGGTGGTGAAGGCGACCTCGCGCACGCGGCCGCCGCCGCGCAGGGTCAGGCTCTGCGCCGGCCCCTGACGGGAATATTCGCCCGAGCCGTTGAACTGAACCGGGGTGGCGCCGCCCACGTCGGCGGCCAGGGTGAAGGGCAGGCGGTCCAGCGTGCCCTGGCCCTTGAGCGCCAGGTTGCGAATGGTCCAGGTCGAATTGACCAGGCGGATGTCGCGGCCCGTCACGTCCAGCACGGCGCTCTGATCGCCGCCTCCATCGGTCAGGCGCACCCGGCCGTCGGCCTGGCCGGAGGCCAGGAAGGCGCCCTGACGCGCGGTGAAGGTCAGGTCGGCGCTGGAGGGGAAGTTGTTGGACAGGGCGACGGCCCCCTGGGCCGTGATCCCGCCGGCGTTCAGGTCCACCTCGGTCAGACGGATGCGGTCGCCGCCCAGGAAGAAGTTCCCGGCCGCGCGCGCGGGACCGTAGTTGGAGCCGGAGTTGATGACGATCCGCCCGTCGGAGGCGTCGGTCCCCTTGCGGAAGCTGAGGATCATGTCGGCGTTCGTCAGGATCAGGCCGGCGGCCGAGACCTTGTCGAAGGCGGCGCGCAGGTCGGCGCGCGGCTGGGCCAGGGTGCCGGTTAGGGCGCCGTCGCCGCTCATGGCGCCGTCGATGGCGACAGGTCCGACGCCGAAGGGACCCTGGGCGTTCCAGTTCAGCGCCAGGCGCAGTTTCGGCCCCTCGATCAGGCCCTTGGCGCCCATGCGTCCGGCCGCGCCGGTCAGTTCGCCGCGATCGACGGCGACCACGCCCTTGTTCAGCGAGCCCGCCAGTTGCAGGCGCGGCGTCTGGCCCAGCAGGCGGTCCAGTTCGTCCATGCCGACGGCCATGCGCGAGCCCCGACCGTCGAAGGTCAGGGTCCAGGGCGCGCCGGGACGGGCCGAGGCCGCGCGGATCGGACCGCCGAAGGCGCCGCGCGCCCCGGGGTGGATGCGGCCCAGATCGGTCAGTTCGGCGCGGCCGGCGAAGTTGAGCCCGCCTGTGATGCTGCGCCCGCCGGAGCCGGTCAGGGTCAGGCCCTGGCCACGCGCATCGACCTTTTTCAGCAGATAGGCGCCGTCCGCGGCGCGCGAACCTTCCAGTTGGACGCGCGGCTGGGCGCCCAGCAGGGCGCCGATGATGCCGGCGCTGGAACCGCCGACGGCGCGGATGTCGGCCGTGACGTCATAGCGGCCCTTGTTCGCCGCGACGCCGACCGGGCCGGAGATGCGCGTGGCGCGATAGCTGGCGATGTCGGCGGCCAGCAAGCTGGCCGAGCCCTGCAGAGTCCAGGTCTGGGCGTCGCCCTTGAACACGCCGGTATAGGCCGAGGCGCCGGCGACGGGGCTGCCGATCAGGCGGCTGAGCGACGGCGTGGTCAGCTCCAGGCTGATCCCGTCGGGGGCGGTGCGATCCTTCATGCGGATCATGCCCTGGGCGCTGGACTGGATGTTGTCGGCCGTCAGCTTCCAGGCCACGCCCTGCCAGTCTTCGCGCGTGCGGTCCGGCACGGCGGCGAAACCGAAGCGAGCGGTGCGGCCGATGCGCTCCACGAAGGGGGCCAGGAGCTCGGAGCCCGAGAAGTCGGCGTAGCCGGCGATGCGGGCGCCCTCGTCCTTGCCGTAGCGGCCCTTGACCGACAGGGGCGTGAACTGGCCGGTGCGGACGACGACGTCCACGATCTCGCCGTTGACGACGGCGACGGCCGAGAAGGGCTGGTTCGGCGAATAGCCCAGGGAGCCGGCGATGGGTCCGCCCTGGGCCTCATTGGCGCGCAGGTTGAGGCGCAGGTCCTCCGGCTTTTCGCCCATGACGGCGGCGAGCCGCAGATAGTCGCCTTTGCGGCTGAGGCTGTAGGCGTTGACGTTGGCCGACTTGGGACCCTTGCGCGGAATTGCGGCGTCGCCGCTGAGGGTCCAGCGGCCGTATTCCTTGGAGAAGTTCTCCATCAATTCGACGTTGGCGCTGAAGCGGTCGATGTCGATGGACAGGGCCTGGGGACCGCCTGGCTCGGTCGGCGGCTCCAGCACCGGCTGGCGGATCAGGCGAATCTGGTCAGCGGTGATCTCGGTCGCATGGAAGCGGCGCAGCAGCAGGGGCCAGTAGGACCAGTCGACGCGGACGTTCTTCGCCTCCAGCCAGACGCCCTTTTCATCCGTGACCGTGACACGGCCCAGGGTGAAGTCGTCGAACAGGTCGCCCTTCAGTCCCTCGACATTGATGCGGCCGTAGCGGCTGATCTTCTTGCCGGCGACGAAGCTGGTGATCAGGTCGCGGCCGGAATCGGACACCAGGTACATGCGGCCGCCGACGGCGCCGATGACGATCAGGGCGACCAGGGAGGCGACCACGATCCCGGAGATGAAGGCTAGCCATTGCAGGCGCGTGCGCTTGCGCTTCGCCTTCTTCGCGGGCGTGTCGGCGGGGGCTTCCGCTTCGGGGTCCTGAGGCGGAGGGAGGTCGGTCAAAACGCCTGGCCGATGCTGATGTAGAGTTGGAAGCCGGAGTCGCCCTCGCGCTTGTTCAGCGGGAAGGCCACGTCGGCGCGGACGGGGCCGAACGGCAGCTTGTAACGCACCCCGACGCCCGCGCCGTAACGCATGTTGGTCAGGTTCGGCGTTTCCTGGAAGCCGATCGCCCCGGCGTCGACGAAGGCCACGGCCTGGAACTTCTCGCCGATGTCGCGCCGCACCTCGAGCGAGGTTTCGAACAGGGACAGGCCGCCGCGCGGCTTGTTGTTGGGCAGACGGGGGTTGATGCTCTGATAGGAATAGCCGCGCACCGAACCGCCGCCGCCGGAATAGAAGAGGCGATCCGACGGCACCGTCAGTTCCTCGCCGCCGATGATGGAGCCGATGCGGGCGCGGCCGGCCAGGACGGTCTTGGCCCCATCCTGCAAGGGCAGATAGGCGGTGGCCTGGCCTTCGGTCTTCAGGAACAGGACCGTGTCCTCGCCCGCCACGGCGGTCGGTTGGGCCGAGACATAGAGGCGGAAGCCCCGCGTCGGATCCAGCGGATCGTTCGAGCGATCCATGAAGGCGATGGCGCGACCCGTCAGTATGGCCAGGTCGCGGTCGAAGGTGATCGGCGCCTGGGTGACCGGATCAAAGCGGTATTCGGTGTACTGGCCCGCGTCGACGCCCAGGCCGTAGGTGAAATAGGAGGTCTTGCCGATGCGCTGGGACAGGTCGGCCGACACGGTGATCGCGCTGCGGTCGTAGGCGTCGGTCTGTTCGTTGACGAGGTAGGAGGACAGCTTCAGCGTCCGTCCCGGTCTGCGCCAGTGCGGGAAGCTGGCCTCGCCGCCCAGACGACTGTCGATGCTGGCGAAACGGCCGCCGTATTTCAGCGTGGCGGCGCGACCGAAGCGGTTGTAGCGCGTCTGGAAGACGTCCACGCCCGCGCCCTCGGCGGTCGAATAGGTGGCGCCGGCCTCGAGCAGGCTGCGCGGCCGGTCAGCCAGGGAGACGACGACGGGACGCAGGCCTTCGGCGTCCGTCTCCTCGATCGGAGCCAGGGAGACGCCGACGCCGTCATAGACGCCGGTGTCCAGCAGGCGGCGCTCAAGTTCGGCCACGTCCTCGGGATCATAGCGGTCGCCCTTGGTCCATGGGGCCAGGTTTGCGACCCAGTCCGGATTCGTCGGTCCGCGCGTGCGGACCTGGATGCCGTCCAGCCGCACCAGGGCGCCCGAGGCGATGTTGAAATTCGGCTGGACCGTGAAACTGGCGTGATCGACCACGACGCGACGGGGTTCGGCCCGGGCGTCGGCGTAGCCTTCGCGGGTCAGGGTGGCGACGATCCGACCCTCGGCTGCCAGGACGTCGGCGGCGCGACCGGGTTCGCCCGGCTTCAACTGGATGTCCTCGAAGGTCGCGCGGGCCGTGTCGGCGTCGGGCGGCGGGGCGCTCCAGTTGATATGGACGTCGGACAGCATGAAGCGCCGGCCGGGCGTGACCGTGATGATCGCGACCGGCTTGTCTTCCCCTTCCACCTCATCCTGCAGGGCGGACTGGTAATAGCCTTCCGAACGAAGCAGGGCTTCGGCCGCCTCCATGGCGCCGCGGGCGCGACGGCGCGCCTCGAAGCGGGAGGAGGGGGCAGCGTCGACCTGACCCACGGCCTGTTCCAGCTTGCGGCGCAACTCGGCGTCGATCTCGCCGCGGATCTGGGCCTTGGGCTCGGCCGCATGGGCGGCCTGGCCGGCGAGAACCCAGAGCGCCGCTCCGGCGAGTAGGATATGGAGCCTGGACGTCAAACGAGAGCCTTGGGTCAGGACGGCGGGGCCGCGGGCTTCAGGCGACTTCGCGATCAGCGAAATCAGTAGAAGAGGGTTTCGCTTTCAGGCTGTACCGATTCCTCGGAGGTGCGTTTCTCGGGCGGCAGGGTTTCGACCGGCGGCGGGGCGTCGGTGGGGATAGCCGGAACCTCGGCCACGGCGGGTGCGGCGGAGTCCTCAGCGGCAGGCGCCGCGTCTTCCTCGACCTGAACCTCGACGGCGCCGTCGTTCTGGTCGTGGCTGGGCTCTCCGCAGGCGGCGAGGGCGGTGGCGGCGACGCCGAGGACGGCCGCCAGCAGCAAAGGTTTCGCGTTCAAGGTCTTCATCTGTCTTCAAATTCCCCCTGTGGGTGGCAAACGCCGCTTAAGGGGCCGGGTTCCTGTCCTTTTGTTGCCCGAAGCCATGTGAACCGCAACTGAACCTTTCGCCGAACGATCGGATCAGGGGCGACGCCAGTCCTTCAGGGCCTGGTCCAGCGACAGGAACGGCCGGTCGGGGGCGACAGAGGCGGCTGCGCCGTCGAAACGGGGCGCGGGAGCCGGCTGGACGACGCCCGATTCGACGAAGGTTCCGCGCGCCTGATTGTGCGGATGAAGCGGCGCCTCCTCCAGGCTGAGGACCGGAGTGACGCAGGCCTCGGTTCCCACGAAACGGGCGGCCCAGTCGTTGCGGTCGCGTGTGGCGAAGACGGCGGCGAAGCGGTCGTGCAGGGCGGGCCAGGCCGAGCGGTCGAACTGGGGCGCCTCTTCCGGCGTCAGGTCCAGGCCCGCGATCAGGGCGGCGTAGAAGCGCGGCTCAAGCGCGCCTACGGCGACGAAGCGCCCGTCGCGACAGGCGTAGCAGCGATAGAAGGGCGTGCCGCCGTCCAGCAGGTTGGCGCCGCGCGCCGCGCCGTCCCACAGGCCTCGCGCCTTCAAGGCGTGGAACAGGCCGGTCAGCAGGGCCGAGCCGTCGGTCATGGCGGCGTCCACCACCCGGCCGCGCCCGGTGGTCTTCGCCTCCAGCAGGGCGGCCAGGACGCCCGTGACCAGCATCATGGCCCCGCCGCCGTAGTCGCCGACAAGGTTCAGGGGCGGGGCGGGCGGTCGGTCGGCCTCGCCCATGGGGTGCAGGGCGCCGGACAGGGCCAGGTAGTTGATGTCGTGGCCGACCTGATCCGCCATCGGTCCAGTCTGGCCCCAGCCGGTGACCCGACCGTAGACGAGGCGCGGGTTGCGGGCGGCGCAGGCGTCGGGACCCAGGCCCAGCCTTTCCATGACGCCGGGCCGGAAGCCCTCGATCAGGGCGTCGGCGTCAGCGATCAGGTCCAGCACCTGCCCTCGGTCCTGGAGGGATTTCAGGTCCACGGGGACGGCGGCGCGGCCCCGATGCAAGACCTCGCCGCCGACCTCGTCGAAGACGGCCGCGGGAGCCGCGCCGCCGCGCGTCAGCCGCAGCACGTCGGCCCCCATGTCGGCCAGAACCATGCCCGCGAAGGTGACGGGGCCCAGCCCGTCGATTTCGATGATGCGCAGCCCGGAGAGAGGTCCCATGAGGGCAGGCTAGACCGGAACGGCGTGTGATGAACAGGGCTCGGAAAGCATGCGACATTTTCCTAAAAAACCGGCTTGCCGCCGTGAAATTCCGCCCCTATGTTCCGCGCCGCTTCGCAAGAGCGATGTGCGCCCCTAGCTCAGTTGGTTAGAGCATCTGACTTTTAATCAGAGGGTCCTCGGTTCGAGCCCGAGGGGGCGTACCACTCCCTTTTCCAATGGATCGGCGTGTATTTCCGCAATCCGTGAAAAGTCATGTGCAGTTGCACTCGTCACCGCATGTTTTGAGTTCGGTCCGGCTGCGGACTTGGGTGTGTCGCTGGCCTTGTCCTCGCCGAAACCCACTGCGGCGATCGCGCCTACATTTTAGTACGCTGTCTGATGGGAAACGAAGGGGTGTGTCCGATCCTGGCGTAGCGCCGCGCTAACCTTAGCAAGGTTCACGCAGGAGACGATGATGACCATCAATGAGGCTGATACTGGAACTTTGGCCGTCAGCGATGATCCGCGAATTGAAGCGGTTACCGAGAAGGCGGATGTAGACGGCGGCAATCTGAGCGACGGCGACAAGGCGGCGTTCATCGGCGCCCTGCAGGTCTCGAAGGGCGGGTTCTGGACCGATGAAGGTCCGGGCGCTGTTGTCTGGCGTGTTCAGGATCGGTTTCTCTTTGGCGACGCCGTTCAGTACACAGGCGGCCGTTTCGGCGCCGGGGCAGGGCTGGGGACGGACTGGCTGACGACGCGCGGCGCGAACTACTTCGCGAAAAACGCTCAGGTCATGGGTCTGACAACCAATCGCATCGGCGCGCTGTACGGCTCTTGGACGCCGCCCGGCGTCGCCGCCAATATCAATATGGGCTTTGGGGCGGTGACGCTGAACGAAGGCGCCGGCGCTTCCTTCGGCCGAGCCGGATACTTCGAGGCTTTGCATTACGCGGAGGGAGGAGCCAGCGCAGGGATCGAAGTTCAAGGCGGCAATTTCACGACGGTTCGACCGACGCCCAGCGCCTATGGCGTCGGAAAAGGCTATCATGGTCTCTATTTGGCCGTGCAGGGCGGCGTGGGTTATGTCGTCGGCAATGCGAACACGCCGATCCCGGTTCCCACGCAGCCTAGCGGCACCGCCATTGACGTGGCGGGCGGGGAGGAAGGCTTGGCGGTTCAGCGATGGGTCACTGGGCTGACCTTCCGTAACGGCGGCCTTTACCGAGGCGTGGATGGACTGACGGGCACGGCAAAGGCTGTCAGCATGGCGATCGGCCATGAGTTGGTTTGGGAGGTCAACGCCACCCAGCGCGGCGCCACGATCAGATCCGATGTGACCGGCGGAACTGCTGCGGCCACGGGCCTTATCTTTACAGACAGCGTCTCGACCTTCGTCGGCAGCGCCGAAGTTCCAGTGTTCCGCGCGCGGCACACGCCAAACGGCGTCAACTATATGGTGGTGCAGAACGCCACGACGGGCAGTGGGCCTTTGTTGAGCTTCATCGGGTCTGATGCAGACGTCCATGGCGTGGTCCAAACCAAGGGCGCGGGCATCCTGTCCTTTAGAACGCAGGGAGGAGCCAGCGAGGGGTTGCGCGTCGCCGGCCCGACGACCGCCGCGGCCACGAACTATATTTCCGCGACGGCTGTTGTGAGTGGCGGGAACCCCTACCTGATCGCCGCCGGGACAGACGCTAACGCGGGTATCGACATTCGCGCCAAGGGAGGGGGCGCAAATCGGCTGATTTCTGGCGATGGGACGAGCAAGGTCGCGGTCAACAACACCGGACTCGGCTTCTTCGCAACGGCGCCGGCAGCCAAGCCTGTCGTTACAGGATCACGAGGCGGTAATGCCGCTCTCGCCAGCCTGTTGGCCGGTCTTGCGGCGCTGGGGTTGATCACAGACAGCACGACGGCCTGAGCCATGGATTTGTAGCTGCAAACAACTCTCAACCCAGTCTCACTCTTTCCGGGCGGACTGTCGCGCCCGGAGTCAGGTGATTGAAAAACCCCGCCGGCGGCTCCGGCGGGGTTCGGCTCGGGGCGAGGGCGCTAGGCCTTCAGATGCCAGGCGCGGGAGTCGCGACGGAACTGCTCGAAATGACCCTCGGCGATGGCGACGACCTATGTCGTGCAAGGCGGGACGATCGACTTCGACGCCTGGATCTTCAACGCCGGCGCCACTTGGGAGGTGATCGACAGTTATGAACGGGGGTGGCGCGGCCGGTACGACCGCCTGTCGACATCGATCGCGGCCTTCCGCACGACCTCGGACTTCGGCGACGTGCAGAGCTTCAACAACGGCCTGATCCTGCTGCGAACCGCCGAACGCATCAACGGGGTCGAGGCGCTCGCATGGCCTTCTGTCCATGACGGCGAGGCCTGGTCGCCGCCTGGGCCGCGAGAAGGCGTCAATGTGACAATTTGCCGTTTTGATATTGCAAGTCCTTCTCACTAACACGCTCCCAACTTGACCGTGCGTTGCGATCCGTTCTCAGATTGAGGGGCGGGCGCTTCCTCCCCCAGGAACCGGAGTCCCGATTTGTCCAGTCTGTTGCCGCCCATGTCCGCCGCCCTGTTGCTCGCTGTCCCCGGCGCGGCCATGGCCCAGTCCCAGACGTCGGGAGCCGCCAAGGCCCATGAGGTCGATGAGGTCGAGGTGATTGGACGCCGGGCCGGCGAGCCGACCGGGCCGCAATTCACAGCCGCCCTGCTGGATACGCCCAAGAGCGTCACCGTCATCAGCCGTGAACTGATCGAACAGCGTGGCGCGGCCTCGCTGTCGGATGTCCTGCGCACCACGCCCGGCATTTCTCTCGGCTCCGGCGAAGGCGGCACGCCGGTCGGCGACCGACCCTTCATCCGCGGCTACGAAGCCAGCACCGACATCTTCATCGACGGCGTCCGCGACCTGGGCCGTTTCGCTCACGAAGCCTTCAACATCGAGCAGGTCGAGATCATCAAGGGGCCGGGTTCGGCCTACAGCGGCCGCGGCTCGACCGGCGGCAGCATCAACATGGTCAGCAAGCGCCCGCGCGCCGAGAACTTCATCTCGGGATCGGTCGGCGCCGGCACGGATCAATATCTGCGATCCACGCTCGACCTGAACCGGATGATCACGGACAAGGTCGCCGTGCGCTTGAACCTCATGAGCCACCAGGCGGACACGCCCGGCCGCGACCATGTCGACGCGGACCGCTACGGTCTCGCTCCGTCGATCGCCTATCGCCTGTCGGACAGCACGAGCATCCACCTCGGCTACTACATGCTGCGCGCCAAGGATGTGCCGGACCTCGGCCATCCGTTCGCCCTGGGCGCCAACGCCGAACCGGCCAAGGTGCGCCGTGACAACTTCTACGGGGTCGTGGGCCGCGACGCGCGTCGCAACAACGCCGACATCGGCACCCTGACCCTGGAGCATGAATTCTCCAACGGCTTCCAGTTCACCAACGTCACTCGCCTGGCGGAATCGACCAGCCAGTACATCATGAGCCGGCCGACCATCCACGCCGCTTCGGGCATGGTGAACCGCGACGTCCGGACCGGCAATCGCCGCAGCGAGACCTGGGCCAACCAGTCGGCCCTGCGTGGCGGCTTCAACCTGGCGGGCACGCGCAACCAGTTCGTGGCCGGTCTGGACTTCTCGGAAGAAAAGCTGCTGACCGGCGCCACGCCTGCGAGCGCGCTGTTCGCCGTCGGCCGCACCAGCCTGGCGAACCCGAACGCGAACGATCCCGTCTATCGGGGACCGACGCTGAAGGACTTCAGCGACCGTTATGACGCGCTGAGCAACCGGACCCGCACCCAGGCGGCCTATATCTTCAACACCACCGACTTCAATGACAAGTGGTCGCTGAACCTCGGCCTGCGCTACGACGACTATGACGTCACCGACGGCGTCGTCTCCAACCGCTCCAAGTTCTGGAACTATCAGGCGGGCCTGGTCTACAAGCCGCGCGAGAACGGCAGCATCTATCTGTCCTACGGCACCTCCTCGAACCCGTCCGGCGAAACCGCGGGACAGTCGGGCGGCGCCGACGGCTCGGCGGGCGGCGGCCTGGGCGGCTCGCGCCCGAACCTGGATCCGGAAGAGAACCGCAGCTTCGAGCTGGGCACCAAGTGGGACGTGTTCAACAACCGTCTGTCGCTGACCGCGGCGATCTTCGAGACCGAGAAGACCAACCAGCGCGCCACCGATCCCGTCACTGGCGAGGTCGCCCTGATCGGCAACAACCGCACGCGCGGCTTCGAACTGGGCTTCTCCGGCAATGTGACGGACGCCTGGGCCGTCTACGGCGGCTACACCTACCTCGATCCGGAAATGCTGGACGACGGCGCCGGTACGAACGACGGCAAGCGCCTGAAGTTCATCGCCCAGAACAGCTTCAGCGTCTGGAGCACCTATACGATCCGCAAGTTCACCGTGGGCGGCGGCGCCACCTACATGTCAGACCGCTGGATGAACGACGCCAACACCCTCGGCGTGCCGTCCTACTGGCGCTACGACCTGATGGGCTCCTACGCCATCGACGAGAACGTCAACGTCCGCGTCAACATCCAGAACCTGACCGACGAGACCATCTACGAAGGCTCTCACGTGGGTCTCTTCGCCAACGTAGGCGCCGGCCGCTCCGGTTTCGTGACGTTGAACTTCAACTTCTGATCCCGGTCTAGGCAAGCCCCGTCCCCGCAAGGGGGCGGGGTTTTCCTTTGACCCGTATGCGTGAGAATGCGAGTGGATCGCGAACGGGCGGGCGTTTTCCGTGTCGAGCGTCGTCCCCGCATTCTGAGAGACATTCAGCCATGTTGCTGCAAATCCGGAACGTCCTGAGCCGTGATCAGGTCAAACAGTTTCGTGCGCTGATGGACGCTGCCGAATGGACGGACGGCAACCAGACGTCGGGCGCCCAGTCCGCCCTCGCCAAGAACAATGCCCAGTTGCCGGAAGGTTCGCCCCTGGCCAAGCAACTGGGCTCAATCATTCTGGACGCCATCGGAGCCTCGCCGCAGTTCGTTTCGGCCGCCTTGCCGCTCAAGGTCTTTCCGCCCCTGTTCAACCGCTATCAGGGCGAGCAGTCGTTCGGCGTGCACATAGACAACTCCATACGGATTCTTCGCGGCACGGATTTTCGCATTCGCGGAGACCTGTCTTCGACCCTGTTCCTGTCGGATCCAGACGAGTACGACGGAGGCGAACTGATCATTCAGGACACCTTTGGCGAACAGAGGGTCAAACTGCCTGCGGGCGATCTCATCCTCTATCCCGCGTCGAGCGAACACCTGGTGACGCCGGTGACGCGCGGAACACGTGTCGCTTCGTTCTTCTGGACGCAGAGCATGGTGCGGGATGAGGGAGCGCGACGTATTCTTTATGAGATGGACAACGCCATTCAGGGCCTTGTTCCAGTTTTGGGCAACGACGACCCTCAAGTCATCAAGCTGACGGGCGTTTATCACAATCTTCTTCGCCGCTGGGCCGAGTGCTGAAGGCGCTGTTCGGACCAGACGGTCGGCAGCGCCCCGCCGCTATACGGCCTGACGGAAGACCTCCCTACCGCCTACGGAGGCTTTTGAAAGGGACAGGTCGGGGGCGCTAGGCCTTCAGGTGTCGGGCGCGGAAATCGCGGCGGAACTGCTCGAATCGGCCTTCGGCGATGGCGGCGCGCATGGCGGCGGTCAGGGCCTGGAAGAAGGCGATGTTGTGCCAGCTCAGCAGGACCTTGCCGAGGATTTCGTCGGCGCGGATCAGGTGATGCAGGTAGGCCTTTGAATAGTCGTTGGATGCGGGGCAGGGCACGCCCATGTCCAGAGGGTCCTGGTCCTCGGCGAAACGGGCGTTCTTGATGTTGATCGGGCCGTCCCAGGTCCAGGCCTGGCCGTGGCGGCCGGCGCGGGTCGGCAGGACGCAGTCGAACATGTCGACGCCGCGATAGACGGCTTCCACCAGATCGATCGGCTTGCCGACGCCCATCAGATAGCGGGGGCGGTCCTTCGGCAGGAACTCGGGGGCGAAGTCCAGGACCTCGCACATGGCCTCGTGGCCCTCGCCGACGGCGAGGCCGCCGATGGCGTAGCCGTCGAAGCCGATCTCCTGCAGGCGTTCCGAGGATTCGCGGCGCAGGTTCTCATAGGTCGAGCCCTGCTGGATGCCGAACAGGGCCTGCGCATCGCGGGCGCCGAAGGCGTTCTTGGAGCGCAAGGCCCAGCGGGCGGAGAGCTCCATGCCCTGACGAGCGCGTTTTTCCTCGGCAGGCCAGGCGACGCATTCGTCCAACTGCATGACGATGTCGGAGCCCAGACGGTCGGCCTGGATCTGGATCGAGCGTTCCGGGGTAAGGACGTGCTTGGAGCCGTCGATGTGGCTGGAGAAGGTCACGGCCTCCTCGGTCAGCTTGGAGATGCCCGACAGGCTCATGACCTGGAAGCCGCCCGAGTCCGTCAGGATCGGTTTGTCCCAGCGCATGAAGTTGTGCAGCCCGCCCAGGCGCTCCATCCGCTCCGGGCCGGGACGCAGCATCAGGTGGTAGGTGTTGCCCAGGATGATGTCCGCGCCGGTCTGCTGGACCTGATCCACCGTCATGGCCTTGACCGTGGCGGCGGTGCCGACGGGCATGAAGGCCGGGGTGCGGATGTCGCCGCGCGTGGTCTTCAGCACCCCGGTGCGGGCGCGGCCTTCGACGGCGGAGATTTCAAACGGGAAGGGCAAGGGATACTCCGTTGACCCCGCGGGGAGGCGGGGGTCCGGTGGGGCCGCGAGGGCGGCCGGCTTCTGGCTGGTTTCTGGGCGGTGCTGAAACACGGATGGGGCGGCTTGTCACCTGTGGAAGGCGCAAGGGCGACGGTCGGCGACGGGCGAAACGGGTCTGAATCGTCTGAAAGGTCTGAAACCGGCGGCGATGAAGGCGGGCGGTGAAGAAAACCGAGTCTGAAAGGTCTGAATCGTCTGAAACGAGGGTCCGCTTCGACGAGGCGTTCGTCTTTCGGAAAACGGGTCTGAATCGTCTGAAATCCCCCCCTGGTTCGTGGAAGACCATGATGATCCAGGTCGCGGGTCAGGCTGGCGAAAAGGCGTGTCGGCGGCGCAATCCCAATCGATGTCAGGGATCGGCGCGTCGAAATAGGAGGGCGGGCCCTCAGATTCCAGCCCAAGGGGCGAGAGGGCGGACGGTGGCGCAGACGGGGGAGCCGTCGCGACCGCGACCGGGCAGGCGGAGCTCCAGGGGGCGGCCGTCGCGGGCGGCCTGGAGCAGGTCGGCGGGGATGTCGTGGATGTCGATCTTGGCGCGTCGGTCCCAGGGACTGTCGGGATCGCCGGCGTGCTTGCCTATGGCGATGTAGACGAAACGACGGGTCGCGCCCTCGCGACGGACGAAGGGGCCGGTCAGGCGGCCGTCGTCGTTGAGCGTGACGGGCGCCTCGAAGGACAGGGGCGCGTCCGAGGCGGTCGCGGCGTCGACCGGCTCGCCCTCCTTGCCTTGCAGGCTGTAGCGGACGCCGGGGACGGGGTCCTGGATCGTCAGGCGGAGGCGGATGTCGGTCCTGGCCATTTCAGTCCCGGTGTTCGACGACGTGGCGGCCCCGGACCATACGGACGAAGGGCAGGGGACGGTCAGGGCGACGCAGGCGCTCGGCGACCTCGCCCAGGACGAAACGGGTGATGGCGGGCAGGTCCAGCCCCTGGGCCTCGTCCAGGGGCAGCCAGGCGATCTCGTCCAGTTCGCCGGAGCCTTCGATCCGGTCCGGATCACGCAGGGCCTCGACCGGGGCCATGAAGAAGCGGGCGTCGAAGCGGCGGGTGCGGCCCGGCGGGGTGATGGCGCGGGCGACATAGGACAGGACCGAAAGGTCGGGCAGGGCGCCCGCCTGGCGATATTCGCGCCAGGGACCGGCGACCGAGGCGGAGGGGGCCGGGCGGCCGAGGATCAGGCCCGTCTCCTCGAAGGTTTCGCGCACGGCGGTCAGGGCCAGGGCGCGGGCGCGGCGGGCGGGCAGTTCGGCCGCCAGGCGCCGGGCGGCGTCGGCGGACAGGTCGGCGATCGAGGCGGCGGCGAAGTCCGACCGGTCGATGCGGCCCCCGGGAAAGACCCATTTCGACGCCATGAAGACATGGCCCGGAGCACGGCGGCCCATCAGGACCTCGGGCTGGTCGGAGCCGCGCGTCAAAATCAGGGTGGCGGCGTCCTTGGGCCGCTGGGCGCCGCCGATACGCGGGGCGTCGGCCAGATCCTGAGCGGCGTCGAAGGGCTGGGGGGTCACCGCCGCTTGCCCTTTCGGACGCCTTTGAGACCGCCCGAGGGTTTGCCGCCGTTGCGGGGCTTGGGGCCGCCGGGGCGGTTTTTTCCGCGCATCGGCGGGCGGTCGCCGCCGCGTCCGCGGACGCCGTAGCGCGGGGCCGGAGCGTTGGGGTCGCGCGGATCGGGATCGGATAGCATTTCCAGCACCAGGCCGCCGGTGACGGGGGTGGCTTCGCGCAGGCGGACCTCGACGCGGCGGCCGAGGACGTAGCGCTGTCCGGTCCGATCCCCGACCAGGGCGTGGGCGCGGTCGTCGTGGGTGAAGTATTCCTCGCCCAGAGAGGAGACGGGAACCAGGCCGTCAGCGCCGGTCTCATCCAGGCGCACGAAGAGGCCGAAGCGGGTGACGCCGGTGATCCGGCCGCTGAAGGTCGCGCCGACATGGTCTTCCAGGAAGGCGGCGATGTAGCGGTCCATGGCGTCGCGTTCGGCGGCCATGGAGCGACGTTCGGTCTCGGTGACGTGTTCGGCGATGCCGCCCATTTCGGCGATCTCGCGGTCCGTCAGCCCGTCCGAGCCCAGGTTGAGGCCCCGGATCAGGCCGCGGTGGACGATCAGGTCGGAATAGCGCCGGATCGGCGAGGTGAAGTGGGCGTAGCGGTCCAGGTTCAGGCCGAAGTGACCGACGTTGTCCGGCGAATAGATGGCCTGCATCTGGGTGCGCAGGACCACCTCGTTCACCACCTCGGCGTGGGGGCCGTCGCGGGTCTCTTCCAACAGCTTGTTGAACCGCTTGGTGTTGGCCGGTTCGCCCTTGTTCCACGGCTTGCCGATGGTGTGCAGGAAGTCCGCCAGGTTGAAGATCTTTTCCTGGCTGGGCGCTTCGTGGACGCGATAGATCAGGGGCGTGCGCGTCTTTTCCAGGGTCTCGGCGGCGCAGACGTTCGCCTGGATCATCATCTCCTCGATCAGGCGGTGGGCCTCCAGCGACTTGCGCGGCTCGATGGCGGCGATGCCGCCGTCGGGGGACATGATGACGCGACGTTCCGGGCTTTCGATGGCCAGGGGGCTGCGCTTGCGGCGACCTTTCAGCATGGTCGCATAGGCGTTCCACAGCGGATGCAGGACGGCGTCCATGATGGGGCCGGTCGCGTCGTCGGTCTGGCCGTCGACGGCGGCCTGAGCCTGTTCGTAGGACAGCTTGGCCTGGGATCGCATCAGGCCGCGCACGAAGCGGTGGCCGGTCTTCCGGCCGTCCCTGTCGAAGACCATGCGCACGGCCATGCAGGCGCGGTTCTCGCCCTGCTTCAGGCTGCACAGGCCGTTGGACAGGATTTCGGGCAGCATGGGCTCGACCCGGTCGGGGAAGTAGGTCGAGTTGCCCTTGGCCCGCGCCTCGCGGTCCAGGGCCGTATTGGGGCGGACATAGGCCGCGACGTCGGCGATGGCGACCCAGACGATCCAGCCGTCCGGGTTCTTGGAGTCTTCGTCGCGCTGGGCGTAGACGGCGTCGTCATGGTCGCGGGCGTCGGCCGGATCGATGGTGATGAAGGGGATGTCGCGCAGGTCCTCGCGCCCCCTGAGGCTGGGCAGGGCCTGATCGGCGGCCTCGCTCTCCACCGCCTCGGAGAAGCCGACGGGGACGCCGTGGCTGTAGATGGCGATCAGGGAGGCGGCGCGGGGGTCGTCCTCGCGGCCGATATTCTCGAGGATCTTGCCGCGCTTGGGTCCGTAGCGGTGCTCGCCCTTTTCGACGGCGGCCAGGACGAGGTCGCCGTCGCGCAGATCGCCGGCCAGGGCCGAGGGGATCAGCAGGACATCCTTGGACCGGCGATCCACCGGCTCGACCCGGGTTTCGCGCGCGGACTTGCGGATCACGCCCAGCAGACGGTCGGCGCCCGTGTCCAGCCGCTTGACCAGACGCGCCTCCCAGCCGTCGACGCCGCGGCTGAACTTGACCAGCAGGCGGTCGCCCATGCCGGGAGCGGGGCCGCGCGCCTGGCGGTCGGGCATGAGGAGGGCGCGAGGGGCGTCGTCGCCGCCCTTGACCAGTTCGACGTACAGTTCGCCGTCCGCGTCGCGATCGACCACGTCGGCCACGCCGACGGGCGGCAGGGCGCCGGCCTCGGTGAAGCCGCCGCGGCCGCGTTTGCCCAGGCTGCCGTCAGCCTCCAGCTCGCGCAGCATTTCGCGCAGGGCGCGGCGTTCGGCGCCCTTGAGCCCGAAGGCGCGGGCGATGTCGGCCTTCTGGGCCTCGCCGGCCTCGCGCAGGAAGGCGATGAGGGATTCTTTGTCGGGCAGGCCCGCCGGGGGGCGTTTCGGTGTCTTGACCATTGCGCCCTCTGTAACGCGCTTCGCGGCGAAAGGGTGAAAACTTGCGTGAGTTGACCGTGAAGGGGGCGAGGCCCAGCTTCATTGGAAATCGCCCCATACGGAGCCCGCCTGAATGTCGATGTCCGACGCCCCCGTCCTGTCCCGCCCCGCCAAATCCTTGCTGGACCTGATCGGCAAGACGCCGATGGTCGAGGTGACGCGGATCGACACCGGCCCCTGCCGCCTGTTCCTGAAGCTGGAGAGCCAGAACCCCGGCGGTTCGATCAAGGACCGCATCGCCCTGTCGATGATCGAGGCTGCCGAGAAGGCGGGCTGGCTGAAGCCGGGCGGCACCATCGTCGAGGCGACGGCGGGCAACACCGGTCTGGCCCTGACCCTGGTCGGCAAGCAGAAGGGTTACAATGTCCTGCTGGTCATCCCCGACAAGATGTCGAAGGAGAAGATTCAGCACCTGCGCGCCATGGGCGCCGACGTGCGCCTGACCCGCTCGGACGTGCCGCATGGACATCCCGAGTACTACACCGACATGGCCGAGCGCCTGGCCCAGCAGATTCCGGGCGGCTATTTCGTCAACCAGTTCGCCAACGACGCCAACTCCGAGGCCCACTTCAAGACGACCGGGCCGGAGATCTGGGAACAGATGGAGGGCGACATCGACGCCTTCGTCGCCGGCATCGGCTCGGGCGGGACGATCACGGGCAACGCCCAGTACTTCAAGTCGCAGGGTTCGAAGGCGAAGATCGTTCTGGCCGATCCGGTCGGCTCAGCCCTGGCGGGCCTGATCAACGACGGCGTGGCGGGGCCGGACGGCAGCTATACCGTTGAGGGCATCGGGCAGAACTTCATGCCCGAGACGACCGATCCCGACCTGATCGACGTCGCCTATTCCATTCCCGACGCCGAGGCGATCGCCACGGTGCGCGAGTTGCTGCTGAAGGAAGGCATTCTGGCGGGCTCGTCGTCCGGCACCCTGATCGCCACGGCCCTGCGCTGGTGCCGCGAGCAGACCGAGCCTAAGCGGGTGGTGACCTTTGTCTGCGACACGGGCGCCAAGTATCTGTCCAAGGTCTACAACGACGCCTGGCTGGCGGATCAGGGATTGTCGCAGCGCGAGATCCAGGGCGACCTGTCGGACCTGATCAACCGGAAATACGTCGCCGGCGACGTGGTGGTCATCGGCCCCGACGACACCCTGGACACCGCCTTCAAGCGGATGAAGGGCGACGGGGTGTCGCAACTGCCGGTCATTCAGGATGGACGCCTGGTCGGCATCCTGGACGAGAGCGACATCGTCCACATCATGAACACTGACGAGATCACGCGTAAGGAACGCTTCGCCAAGCCGGTGTCCTCGGCCATGACGCGCGATCTGGATACGCTTCAGGTCAGCGAGACGCTGGACGCCCTGATCCCGATCTTCGACCGCGACCGGGTGGCTATTGTTCTGGACGGCGAGACCTTCGTCGGTCTGATCGCCCGCACCGACCTGATCAACCACCTCAGCCTGAACCGGTAAGCCTATGTCGGAACTGAAGAACAGCCAGGGATTTTCGACCCGCGCCATCCATGCGGGACAGAAGCCCGATCCGACCACGGGCGCAGTGATGACGCCGATCTACGCCACCTCGACCTACGCCCAGGAAAGCCCGGGCGTGAACAAGGGCTATGAGTATGCGCGCGGCAAGAATCCGACGCGCGAGGCCTTCGAGGCCTGCATCGCCGATCTGGAGGGCGGGGTTCAGGCCTTCGGCTTCGGCTCGGGCATGGCGGCGACCTCGACGGCGCTGGAGCTGCTGGACGCGGGGTCGCACATCGTCACCGGCGACGACCTGTATGGCGGCTCGTGGCGGCTGTTCGAGCGTGTGAGGCGGCGGTCCATGGGGCTGGACTTCAGCTATGTGGATCTCAGCGACCTGAGCGCGGTCGAGGCGTCTATCACGGAAAAGACGCGGATGCTGTGGGTCGAGACGCCCACCAACCCGCTGATGAAGCTGGCCGACATCGAGGCCCTGTCGAAGATCGCCAAGGCGCACAGGCTAATCCTGGTGGTCGACAACACCTTCGCCACGCCGTGGAGCCAGCAGCCGTTGGCCTTGGGCGCCGACGTGGTCATGCACTCGGCGACCAAGTATCTGAACGGCCACTCCGACATCGTCGGCGGGGTTTTGGTGGCCAAGGACGCCGAGACGGCGGCGCAGCTGAAGTTCCTGCAGAACTCCATCGGCGGCGTCATGGGGCCGTTCGACGCCTTCCTGGCCAACCGCGGCCTGAAAACCCTGGGCCTGCGCATGAAGGCGCACAATGAGAACGCCATGGCTGTGGCCCGCTGGCTGGAAGGCCGGGCAGGCGCAGCCAAGGTCATCTATCCGGGCTTGGTCAGCCATCCGCAGCACGAGTTGGCGGCGCGCCAGATGAACGGTCGCTTCGGCGGCATGGTGACGGTGCTGATCGACGGCGATCTGGAA
This sequence comes from Brevundimonas faecalis, assembly GCF_040549405.1. Taxonomy (NCBI): domain Bacteria; kingdom Pseudomonadati; phylum Pseudomonadota; class Alphaproteobacteria; order Caulobacterales; family Caulobacteraceae; genus Brevundimonas; species Brevundimonas faecalis. Next base: position 1,213,177 of record NZ_JBEPTF010000001.1, read on the forward strand.
CGCACCAGGCGCGTGCTGGAGCGGGTGCAGGTCTTCACCCTGGCCGAGTCCCTGGGCGGCGTCGAAAGCCTGGTGAACCACCCGGCCATCATGACCCACGCCAGCGTGCCCAAGGAGGTGCGCGAGGCGGGCGGGGTCACCGACAACCTGATCCGCCTGTCGGTCGGGGTCGAGGATGTGGACGACCTGATCGCCGATCTGGATCAGGCGCTTTCCTGATCAGGCACGAAAAAGGGGCGCTCCGGCCAGCCGGAGCGCCCCTTCGATGTCTTCGCCGGGGCTAGAGCCCTGGCGAGGCCGAAATCAGCCTTCGGTCTTCAGTTGACCGGCCGATTCCTTGCCCGAGCGACGGTCGCGCTCGATTTCGTAGGAAACCTTTTGGTTCTCGTCGAGGCCGCGCAGGCCGGCTTGTTCGACGGCCGAGATGTGGACGAAGACGTCCTTGCCGCCGTCATCGGGTTGGATGAAGCCGTAGCCCTTGGTGGAGTTGAACCATTTGACAGTGCCGGTAGCCATTTTCAGGACCTCCGTTGGATATTAGCCTTAGGGGACATCCCTGAAGGCCTGTCGGGTCTGAAAGGATCGGCTTGGTCCTCGGTGCGCAGAGCAAAGGGGCAGCAGCGTTACGCAGAGAGATCGACGTCGCTAAAATGGACGTTGAACGCGCCAAAGGCAAGACGCGATGCGGTCAGCCGTCGGATTTCGCGGGCGAGGGCGGGCTCGCGACGAAGTTGGCCTGGCACAGCTTGCGCAGGGCGGAGGTGATGGAGCCGCCGTAGAGGGCGTCGCGAACGCGGTCGTAGCCTTCCTGCGCGAGGGCCTGCTTGACCTCGCCCACGGTGCGGCAGGCGCCGCTTTCAGCCAGTTGATAGGCGCGTTCCAGGGTCGTCGGGCGGTCGATCATGCCCAAGCTTACGACCTTGGCGACCCGACCGCCACCCGCGACGGCGCCGGATCAGAAGGAGACGCTGATCCCGGCGACCAGGGCGCCTTTGTACTGCTCGCCCGGAACGTCGGCGTCGGTGTCGTGCCAGCGCAGATGGGCTTCCAGGTTGCGGGTCAGGGCGTAGGAGGCGCCGATGTTCCAGCCCGTGTAGTCGACGCTGTTATCCTGATCGCGACGTCCGACCTCGGCCGAGACGTTCAGCTTGTCCGTGAAGTCCCAGCCGCCGCGCAGGGCGACCCAGGTCCAGGCCTTGGTCGAGCCCGTGCCGTCGGGCGAATGTTGCAGACGCAGGCGGGCGCTGGCCGGGCCGATCGACCGCTTCATGTCGGCGGTGAACTCCCAGGCGTCGTCGTCATAGCCGGGGTTGGCGTCGAAACGATACTTGTGCGCGACGTTCAGGTCGAAGTCGAAACCCGCGAGTTCGGGCCGGACGCCGACCACCAGTTCCGACTCCAGCTTGGAGCCGCCGCCGTCGATGGTCTCCAGACCACCCGAGCCGTAGAAGAGGCCGCTGGCGCTTTCCCATTCCGCCACGCCGTAGACATAGGGATCACCGTCCGACTTGGAGGCGTCCTTGGAGCGGTTGTCGGTCGCCGCGCCGAGGGTGAAGGACCACTTGCCTGCGCTCTGGCCCGCGCTCTGGCCCGCATCCTGGGCCTGGGCTCCGGAAGCCAGAAGGAGCGCCGGGGCGGCGGCGAGGAGGGCGGCGTTCGTCAGGGTGCGGATCATGGCGAGCCTCGTTTAGGGACGAGGTCGCCTCTAGAGGCGCTTCTTGTCGAATTTATCACAGGCCTGTGAAAACTCGTCCGTCAGCCGAGCGACAAGCTGGGCCGTGGAGGGGGCGTCGTGGATCGATCCCGATCCCTGGCCCGCCGACCAGATGGTCTTCCAGGCCTTGGCCTCCTCGCCCATGTCCAGCTTGTGCTCGGGCAGGGACTTGGGATCGATCTTGTTCTCGATCAGGGACGGGGTCAGGAAGTTGGCCGGAATGCCCGAGACGGCGGGGGTGTAGGTGATGTCGGCCGAGCCGGAGGCCACGATCAGGTCCTTGTAATGGGACTGGGCCTCGCTCTCCTGGGTCGCGATGAAACGGGTGCCCATATAGGCGAAGTCGGCGCCCATCATCAGGGCCGCCGCCACGTCCTGGCCGGTGGAGATGCAGCCCGCCAGGATGATGGTCCCGTCATAGAAGCTGCGAACCTCGTTGATCAGGGCGAAGGGATTGACCACGCCGGCGTGCCCGCCCGCGCCGTTAGCGACCAGGATCAGGCCGTCGACGCCCGCCTCCGCCGCCTTCCGGGCGTGACGGACGTTGGCGATGTCGTGGAAGACGACGCCGCCGTAGCCGTGGACCGCATCCACCACGTCGCGCACCGCACCCAGGGAGGTGATGATCAGCGGCACCTTTTCCTCGACCGAGACCATCATGTCGGCCATCAGGCGCGGATTGGTCGGGTGGACGATGTGGTTGACGCCGAAGGCGGCGGCGTCGGGCGTCAGTCGCGACTTGATCTCCTGAACCCAGTCCCGATAGCCCTCGGTCGTGCGCTGGTTCAGCGAGGGGAAGGTGCCGATCACGCCCGCATTGCAGGCCTCGACCACTAGGTCCGGACCGGACACGAGGAACATGGGCGAGGCGATGACCGGCAGCTTCAGGCCGGACTGCAGGGAGGCGGGAATGGCCACGGGTCGTTTCCTCGGATCATGCGGGTTGCTTTTAGGGACGCTAACCGGCTGTCGCCGGGGAAGGCAATCACTCAGCTTCCTTCTCCCTCAAGAGGCGTAGGGACAAAACGCCGATTGCCGTCGCCCGGTCGTCGGGCCAGGATTTTCTTTGGCGGGCCGAGCGACTAAATGGCGGGTATGACGCACTATACCGACAGCCTGTCCCAACTCGGCGTTCAGACCGCCGCCCCGACGAACCCGGAAGAGGCGGTGCTGGAGCGGGTGCCCAATCCGCACGCCGACACGCTTTATGTGGCGCGCTTCACCGCGCCGGAGTTCACCAGCCTGTGCCCGGTGACGGGCCAGCCCGACTTCGCCCATATCGTGATCGACTATGTGCCGGGCGACTGGCTGGTCGAGTCGAAGAGCCTGAAGCTGTACCTGACCAGTTTCCGCAACCACGGCGCCTTCCACGAGGACTGCACCGTGGCCATCGGCAAGCGCCTGGCCGATCTGTTGCAGCCGAAATGGCTGCGCATCGGCGGCTATTGGTATCCGCGCGGCGGCATCCCCATCGACGTCTTCTGGCAGACGGGCGCGCCCATCGAGGGCGTCTGGCTGCCGGATCAGGGCGTGGCGACCTATCGCGGGCGGGGGTGAGGGCCGACGGGGCGGTTTCGCTCGACGGGATGATGTGACAGGGACCGTTCAGTATCGGTTCGGGGCGTGTGGAAACCTATGGCCTGGTTCGGCAAGGTAAGATTGGTCGACTATGGGGCGGGCGCACGGATCGACGCCCATGCCCACAGGGACGCGAGCCTGAGCCTGATCATAGGCGGCGGCTATTGCGAGCATATCCAGGGACGGGACGCGGCCCATGTCAGCGGCCACATGCTGTACTGCCCCGCCGACGCCGAGCACGCCCAGGTGTTCGACCGCGACGGCGCCCGGCAAGCGCAGATCAATTTGACCGCGGAGGGCCTGGATTTTCTGGGCGACGCCCTGGACCTGTCCGCGGCCTCGTTCACCGGGGGCGCGGGGTTCAGCGCCCTGGGACGGCGCATGGCGGTCGAGGCGCGCCGGAACGACCGGTTCACGCCCTTGGCGCTGGAGGGGTTGGTTCTCGAGGCGGTCACTCTGTTCGCGCGTACGTCGACCGCCCTGCGCGGGCCGTCGAAATGGTTGTCGGACGTCCATGACTATGTCCTGAGCCGGGCGTCGGAGCCTTTCACTGTCGACGAGGTGGCCCGCGCCGTGGCGTGCCGGGCGGAAGAGATCGGTCCGGCGCTCAGGAAGGCCTACGGCCTGTCGCTGGCCGGGTTGGCGCGTCGTTGCCGGCTGGAGAACGCCGCCAGGATGCTGGCGGCTGACGAGGTGCCGATCTGGGCGATCGCGCTGGATTGCGGGTTCAGCGATCAGGCGCATCTGACGCGCGCCTTCAAGGCGGCCTACGGCGTGACGCCGGGCGGCTTCAGGCGGACGAAAATCTTGCCCGCGCCGCGTTCAAAACCGGCCTGACGTTCAATACGGGTCGACGCCGCTTCGCTAGCTTCATGGCCTTCTCACGATTTTTGAGGCGTCCATGTCCTTGCATTCATCCCTGATCCGCGGTGCGGCGGCGATCGCGCTGCTGACGGCCGGCGCGCCTGCGCCCGACGCGCGCGGAGCCTGGTCCGCGGACTATCTGGCGTTGAAGCAGGGGATGGAGGCGCAGTACGCCAACCTGACCTGGTTCGCGTCGCCTGAGAGCGGGCGGGACCTGCCCGCCCTGGACCGTCGGACGCGCGCGGCCTTGGAGGCGGCGACGACCGAGGACGAGGCGCGCGCGGCCTTGATGGCCTTTCTCGGCGCCTTCCGCGACGCGCACCTGGTAGGGCGGCCCGCGCTCGCGCCCGCCCTGCCGGAGACGAAGGAGCCGGAGGAGCCAGACATCAAGTCCGCCGACCCGGCCAACCGCGCCTGTCCGGCCCTGGGGTACGGCGGGACGCAGGCGCCGTTTTCCCTGCCGATCGAGACCCTGGCCGGGTTTGAACTGGAGACGGACGGGGAGGAGGGGGCGTTCCGTTCGGGCGTCATGACCGTGAACGGGCGCCGTGTCGGCGTGGTCCGCATCCCCAGCTTCTCGATGGATCGATATGTCTCCCTTTGTCGTCAGAACTGGACGGCCGAGGGCGTGGACAAGGGCGGAGACGTCAATCTGAGCGCGCTGGAACGGGCCATGACGGCAGGCTGGTACAGGGAACTGGCCGGTATTCTGCGCGGCTTTGCGGATCGCAAGGTCGATGCGGTTCTGGTCGACATCGGCGGCAACGGCGGCGGGGACGATTCAGGCGACATCGCCGCCCGTCTGTTCACCGACCGGCTCATCAAATCCTCGCCCCTGCTCATCAAGAAGGGGGCGGCGGCGGAGGCCTATCGCACGGAACAGGTGGAGGAAGTCGAACGCGGTCTGAGCCTGGAGCCCGACGCAGGCGGCGAGCGCATCCTGTCGCAGGCGCTCACACAATTGCAGAACGTGAATCCGTCCCTGCCTGCGGGGTGCGACCTGTCGTGGGTCTGGCGGGAACAGCGCGCGTGGACTCCGTTCGGTGCGTGCAGCGACCTGGTCCAGATCGGAACGGCCGGCGGGCCGCTGGAAAACCTGCCGGCGGAGGCGATTCCACAGCCGCGCATCGCTCGGCGGGTGTCGTGGTCAATTGACGCGCGCGACCACTGGGGCGCCTGGTCAGGTCCGGTCTATGTCCTGATGGACGGTCGCACGGCGTCCTCGGCCGAGATGTTCGCGGCGACCTTGCAGAACAACGGCGTCGCCCGCCTGGCCGGGGTCGAGAGCGCGGGAGCGGGCTGCGGTGCGATGGGGCCGGACGGGAAGGTCAGCCTGCCGGCCACGGGCCTGGTGTTCAACTTCCCGACCTGCGTTCGCCTGCGCTCGAACGGAGAGGACGAGGTCGCGGGCCTGAGCCCGGACCTTCCGCTTCGCCAGACGCAGAACGAGAGCCGCAGGGCCCGCGCCGGGCGGCTGTTCGCGCGCATCGCGGACGAGGTCGCGGCGAAGGCCGCGCCTTGATGAAAAGGCGTCGGCTCTGAAAACAGACGAGCCGACGCCGGGTCCGGTTACAGCGTCTCCCTGAAGAAGCGGACCACCTCCCGGTTCAGGGTTTCGTGGAAGGCCGCGCGGTCGAAGCCGGGCGTGGGGGCGCAGATCATCGGGGCGGCGGCCGCCAGTTGCGGCGAGCAGGGCGGCAAGAAGTCGAAGTGGGCGGCGCCCTCGACGCGGCGGTATTCGGGCGGCGTGGGCAGGGCGTCGCGGACCGGCTCGACATAGAAGGGGGCGGGCAGGATCTGGTCGGCGCCGGCCTGCCACAACTGGACCGGCTGCGTGACCTTGCTCAGGCCCTCTTTGGCGAAGGTGAAGCCCAGGGCCGGGGCGGCGACGGCCAGGGCCTTGATGCGGGCGTCGTGCGGCAGGCGAGGGGCGGCGGCGCCCGCCTTCATGGTTCCCGCATGCTCGCCGATCAGGCGGCAGTCGTAGAAGCCGGGGTTGTCGCGGCAGTGGTCGGCCAGCCGGCCCAGGTCGGGATCGCCGCCCGCCGCCGCCAGGACCGTGAAACCGCCGGCGGAAAAGCCGAAGGCGCCGATGCGGTTCGCGTCGATCCCGTCACGGGCGCTCCAGTCCCGGGTCATGTAGTCGATCAGCACCGACAACTGGCGTGTACGGTCGACGAGGTCGGTGGCGCGGCTCTGATCGCGCCAGTTGTCGCCGGTGTGGGTCAGGGCGGCGACGACGAAGCCGGCCTTGGCCAGGGCCGCGGCGGTGTCGTGGTGGCTGCGGAAGTCGCCGCCGTTGCCGTGGGAGATGACGATCAGGGGGTAGGGGCCGTCGGCGGCCGCCTCGGTCGGAACCCAGACGCCAGCCTCGATGGCGGGATGATCGCCGTCGGGAACGGTCAGGCCCATGGAGAGCACGCCGTCGCGGACCACGGGGGCGGCGGCCTTGGACTGGACCAGGGGCGCGGAGGCGGGAGCGGCGGTCGCGGCGCAGGCGCCCAGCAGGACGGAGGCGGCGGCGATCAGGGCGGCGGTGTTCATGTATCAGGCCTTCAGGCGACGAGTGATGAGGCTGTGTGAGGCCTCGGAACGCCGCCGCGCCAGCGGATATGGGCGAATGGGCGAATGGGTTCGCGGCCCGGCGAACGGCTGTCATCGGCGGCGGCGCTTGCTAATCTGGCGTCATGGAATCGAGGGGACTGAAGGACAGGCGATGGCGGGCGGCGGCCGTGGGCTTCGCCGTCTCGACCGCCGTGGGGCTGGCGCTGGGGATCATCGGTCCGTTCGGCAGCTATCTGAGCGGGACCCTGCCGGTGCGGACGGCCTATTGGGTGGTCTGTCTGTGGGCCGGATGGCTGGCCTTCGGCGTCAGCCTGCCGTTCCTGGCGCGCTGGGCCGAGGCGCGAAGGATTTCGGCCTGGATCTGGACGCCGCCCGCGGTGGCGGTGCTGACCCTGCTGCCCGTGGTGCTGAGCCGGTCGCTGGCGGTGCGGCTGTGGCCGGTGGTCGAGCAGGTGGGCTGGCTGGAATGGTACGGGCAGGGGCTGGTGATCAGCGCCCTGGCCACCGTGGGCATGACCTGGGCGACCCGGCCGCGCGAGAATGCGACGGGCAAGCCGGACGCCGAATCCGCCGATCCGCGCGATCGCCTGCCGGCCAGGCTGGGGCGGACGGTGCTGTGCCTGCAGATGGAGGATCACTATGTCCGGGTGCATACGCCGCAGGGATCGGCCCTGGTGCTGATGTCGCTGTCGCAGGCCATGGCGGGGCTGAAGGACGTGGACGGGACGCAGACCCATCGCTCCTGGTGGGTGGCGCGCGCGGGCGTCGTGGGCGTGGTCGAGGACGGCCGCAACATGCGGTTGCGCCTGACCGGCGGGCTGGAAGCGCCGGTGTCGCGCGCGCGGGTCGGCGCCCTGCGTGAAGAAGGATGGCTGATCCCCTGACCGTGTCTGCGACCCGGCGGCTAGTCGGCGGATTGCGGCAGCCGTAGTTCGAACGTCGCGCCGCCTCGTCTTTCCACCAAGGCCAGGTCGGCCCGGTTCGCGCGCAGGAGGGCCTGGGCGATGGACAGGCCGAGTCCCGCCCCGCCTTCGCTGCGGCGTGTCGTGAAGAAGGGCTCGAAGATGCGTTCGGCGTCGCCTTCGGCCACGCCCGGACCGTTGTCGGACACCGTGAGACGCACCTGATCGGGGGCGGCGTGAGCGGTGATCCGCACCACCGTCGCGCCCAGTTGTCGGCTGTTTTCCAGCAGGATGGTCAGCGCCATCTCCAGGCTGGCCTCGGGCACGGCGACCAGGGGCAGGTCGCCCGGCAGATCGACCTCGATCGCCAGGCCGGCGCCCAGGGCGTCGGCGACGCGGGCCGTGACGGGGCGCAGATCGACCGCCGCTCCGGCCTCTGGTCGCGCCATGTCGGCCCGCGCCAGGTCCAGCAGTCGCTTCACCAGATCAGACAGGCGCCGCGCGTCGGCGTCGATGTTGTCGAGGAAGCGGCGGCGCTGATCGGGGTCCATGTCGTCGCCGTGGTCGCGGAGCAGTTCGACGGCGCCCTGAATCCCGGCCAGGGGCGTCTTGAACTCGTGACTGACGGCGGCGGCGAAGTCGCGCAGGTAGCGCGAGCGGCGTTCCACGGCCTCGGCCATCTGACCGAAGTCTTCGTAGAGGTCGCGGATTTCGACCGCGGCCGTCGAGGGGGGCGGCGGCACCGCGCCGCCGCCGTGCATCACGTCGCGTGTCGCGCGGCGAAGAACCTCGATCGGACGGGCGATGCCGCGAGAGATCAGCACCGCCAATACGCTGAGCAGGCCCAGAACCGCGACGATCCCGAACAGGATCTTGCCCCGGTCCTGATAGATCCCCTTGAACAGGGCGCGCGGCGAGCGCGAGGTCAGGATGACGCCCTCGACCTGTCCGTTCACCACGATAGGCCGCGCATGATGGATACGCAGGCCTGAGGCCCGGCTGAGCCACTCCATCGCATAGCGCGGCCGATAGGCGGCGTTGCGGCGCAGCACGGTCGCCGGAGCGCCTGCGAGCGCGGTCCGGACTTCAGGGAGGTCACGCCAGCTTCCGCCCATGCCGAGGCCGCGTACGACCACGCCGTCGCGGTCCAGCAGGACGAAGGAGGCCAGGGTGGTGCGGCTGGTCTCCTCCATCACCGGCTCGAGGCGATGCGCCGTGAGAACGGCTGCCGGATCGGCCGGCGTCGTCGCGGCGTGCGCGGGCGGACGGGGCGGCAGGACCGGATCGGAGCGCAGGTCGATGCCGGCCGGTTCCGGTTGAAAATAGCCGGGCGTTCGGCGCTGGACCTCGGTCGGGGGAAGGATGCGCGCGCCCGGCCAGGTCGCCTCGGCCGTCGCGGCAAGCGTCGCTGTCTGGGCGATCAGCTCCGCCTCGGTCTGACGGACCAGGGTGTTCTCATAGACCCGCAGGAAGATGGCGCTGAGGCCGGGCAGGACGGCTGCGAAAAACAGCACGGACAACAGGATGGTGCGTAGGCGCAGAGCGGGCCAGTGCGCCCGCACGAAGCCTCTCAGACGCTGGATCGCGCTTCCGATCACGCCTCGCCGCCGCGACAGGGGCCTATCTGGTAGCCGACGCCTGCGCGCGTCTCGACCACGTCGGCCCCGCCGATAGAGGCGAACTTGGCGCGCAGGTTGCGCACATGACTGTCGATGGTCCGATCGGTCAGAGCGAATCCCGGCCCGTGGATGCGGTCGATGATGGCGTCGCGGGTGAAGACCTTTTGCGGAGCCGAGGCCAGGGCGCGGACAATGCCGAACTCGGTGATGGTCAGCGGCACGTCGGCCTCGTTCCAGCGTGCGCGCCAGCCGTCCGTATCCAGGGACAGTCTGCCGATGCGGACCATGCCCGGGGGCGGCGGGGGCGGGGACATGTTCACCCGCCGCAGGATGGCGGCGACGCGGGCCACCACTTCGCGCGGACTGAACGGTTTGACCACATAGTCGTCGGCGCCCAGTTCGATGCCCAGAATCCGATCGATCTCGTCGTCGCGGGACGACAGGAACAGCACGGGCAGGTCGCTCTGGGCGCGGATACGACGACAGACCTCGATTCCGTCCATGCGGGGCATGTTGATGTCCAGGATGACCAGGTCCGGCCGCTGTGCGGCGATGGCGGCCAGGGCCGCTTCGCCGTCGCCCGCCTCGCGCGTCGCCAACCCGGCCTTGTCCAGGGCGAAGGTCAGGAGGTCGCGGATATGCGGGTCGTCATCGACGACCAGGACGGTGCTCTGCATGATCGCCATGTTCAGGTTCCGGCTTCAGAGGTCAACGGGGGAGCGACGGGAGACGGGGGCGGGGACGCCGAGGCGTGCGCGGGCGGCGGGAACAAACGCCCGTCGCAGTCGCGCGGACCGGGTAGCGGGGCGGTCAGAGGCCGGCCGGCGGTCAGTCGCTCGACCCGATCAAGCCGCCGGGCGTCACGCCAGCGCCAGCCCCGCCATTTCGATTGATGCTCCCGCATCGCCGTCAACTGGCGGTCGCGAACCGCCGCGACGCGATCCTGCAGCGCCGGGTCCGTCGTTCGCTGTTCCAACTCGACGAGCGACACCAGGGCCGCGCCGTTCAGGCCGTCGAGATAGCAGAGGTCCAGCCGTGACCCCTGGCCGTCGATCTCGCGCGCATGACGCACGTTCCAATGGGCCGCGATCGCGCCCAGGTCGATCACGCTGACCACCGCCAGCACCGCCAGGGCCGCGCCGACGTTGGCGTTGATCAGCCAGCTTGCGCTCTTGTTCTTCAGCATACGCCAGCAGATCAGTCCCAGGCCGACGCCGACCAGCACCATCCAGATCATGGCGGCGATGCGGAACCGGGTCAGGGAATAGGCCTCGATATAGTCGGCGGTCCGCAACAGGCTGGAGGCGACCAGAAACAGGTTCTGTCCGACCCACAGAACGACCAGTCTTCGAACCAGGGGCCGCGCCGCCGTTTCTGATCCCGGTCGCAGGAAGATCAGGACGAACAGGCCCGCCAGCAGGGCCGTGACGATCAGGGGATAGGCGCCGCGATGGGCGTACTCGGCCAGGGTCACGCCTTCGGGCAAGGGCGCGCCGCTCCACAGGAAGGCCAGGTCCAGGCCGTTCTGCATCGCGAACAGCAGGTTGAACACGATCAAGGACAGCGTGACCGAAGCGGCGGCTACGCGTGGGGTCGTCCGCGCCTCCCGCGACGGCAGAGCGATCAGGCGACGGCGCCAGCGCGGACGCAGAATGCCGCCGACGGCGATCAGAACGACGCCCCAGAAGACGAGCCTCGCCGTCGTGTCTTCGGACAGGGGCGGCAATCGCAGCTGCGCCGCCAGATCGCCGATCACCGGATTGGCGTTGGCGAACAGGGTCAGGAAGACGGCGCCGCCGAGCACGGGCAGGATCAGCAGCCGCACCGTTCCCGGCAGATTCATCGCCTGGCGTCGCCGGTTGGTTCGGTTGAGACGGATCAGGTCGATCCACGGCCCGACCACGGCCGTCGCCGCATGGATGATCAACCGCTGCGCCCAACGCCAGGCGTCCTCGCCGCCGCGCACCCGGGCCGACTGTGCGGCGATCATCAAGGCGAGACCGAACAGGACCCAGGTCAGGAGGCTGGGTTGATCGATCAGGATCACCGCCAGAGCCGCGGCGCCTGCCGCGGCCAGGAGACCGCGCCGATCGCGCGCCCATCCCTTTCGGAACAGGGCGGTCGCCGCCAACCACAGCAGGGCGAACAGGCCGAGCGTGGCGCCGGGTCGCTGCATGAAGAACAGCCGGTCGGCCAGGCCGACCAGCAGCAGCGCGATCCCGATCTTTAGCCAGAACGACGATCTAAGGGATGACTTGAACACGGCCGGACGGCGCTCCTCTTCATGAGGAGGTCCTTGTCGTCTGTGCGTGTCGAATGCTGATGGCCGTCCGTTCGAGATTTGGACCAGGTCGGATGCAGAAACCGTGCAGATGCCAGCCTGCGGGACTCACAGACCTGATCAGGAACGGGCGGCGACAGGCCTCGCCGCCGATCTTTATTCCTACGCTCGCCGTTCGACCTTGTGCGCCATGACGGGGCGGGGGCGTTCCAGGGGCGCTTCGGTCAGGGTTCCGAGGTGGATGAAGCCGGCGATGGTCTCGCCGTCCTGGACGCCGAACAGGGCGACGGCGGCGGGGTCGTAGGAATACCAGTCGGTGATCCAACTGGCCGAATAGCCCAGGGCGTCGGCGGCGTGTTCCAGGTTCATGCAGACGGCGCCGGCGGACAATTGCTGCTCCCAGACCGGGACCTTGTGGCCCTGGATCGGGGTCGAGACGACCATGACGGTCAGGGGCGGATTGGCCAGTTTAGCCAGGACGGCCAGGTCCTTTTCGCTGCGGCCCTGGGTTTCGGCCAGGGCGGCCAGGGCCTCGGACAGGTCGGCGCGGCTCTGGGGGCCCAGGACGACGAAGCGCCAGGGGAAGAGCTTGCCGTGGTCGGGAGTGCGGGCGCCGAGGGTCAGGATCTGCTCGATCTCGGCCTCGGACGGGCCGGGGGCGGCCAGAAGCTGGGCCGACGCCGAGCGACGGGTCGCCAGACGGGACAGAAGCGCATCCGAACGGACGGGCAGGGGCAGGGCGGCGTTGAGATCGGTCATGCCGTCTAGCTAGGATTTTGCAGCGCCCGGCGCCATAGCGGAGGGATGCACGATATTCCCGAGATCAAGCCCCGCTGGGCCCATGACCTGCCCGAGCCGCCGAAATGGGCGAGCCATGGCGACAGCCTCATGATCGACACGCCGTGGATGCAGGTGACGCGGCATCCGGCGACGGCGCCGACGGGGGCGGCGGCCGACTATCAGGTGGTGCGGCCCAAGAATGTGGGGACGGGGGTCCTGCCGCTGCATGAGGACGGGACGGTGACGATGGTGGGGCAGCACCGCTTCGCCCTGATGCGCTATTCCTGGGAGATGCCCGAGGGCGGGGCGCCGATGGACGAGGACCCGTTCGACGCGGTGCGCCGCGAACTGGCCGAGGAGGCGGGGCTGGCGGCGGAGCACTGGCGCGCGGCCCTGGACATGGACCTGTCGAACTCCATCACCGACGAGCGGGTCATGACCTGGGTGGCCTGGGGGCTGAGCGCGGTTCCGGTCGACCCGGACCCGACCGAGGTGATCGTGACGGCGCGCGTGCCCTTCCGTGATCTGCTGGCCGAGATCGAGCGGGGCGCGGTGCGGGACAGCTTGACGGTGGCGACGGCCTACAAGGCCTACCATATGGCGCGGGAAGGCGAACTGCCCGCCGCGCTGGCGCAGGCCATGCTGGGGGCGTAGGATCGCCTGCAAGGAAACGGGAGGCCCGATGGCCAAGCTGGAAATCGTGCCGCAAGAGCCGGACCTGTGGGCGCAGTTGCGGGCCGCAGCCGACGAGGCCGCGCGCGAGGAGCCGCGCCTGGCCTCGCAACTGAACGCCGTGGTGCTGGCGCATGACGATCTGGCGGGGGCCTTGAGCTTCCAGATCGCGCGCAAGCTGGGCGACGCTGAGCTGGGTGCCATGTCGCTGCGCGAGGTGGCGCTGGCGGCCTTTGCGGCCGATCCCGGCATCCTGACGGCGGCCGAGGCCGATCTGAAGGCGGTGCAGGACCGCGACCCGGCGATCCGGTCGCTGTTGCAGCCCTTCATGTATTTCAAGGGCTTCCAGGCGCTGCAGGCCTGGCGTGTGGCCCATTGGCTGTGGGGGCAGGGGCGCGACACCCTGGCCTTCCACTTCCAGAGCCGGATTTCCGAACTGTTCCAACTGGACATCCATCCGGCGGCGCGGATCGGATCGGGCGTCTTCGTCGACCACGGCACCGGCATCGTCATCGGCGAGACGGCGGTGGTCGGGGACGAGGTGTCGATGCTGCACGCCGTGACCCTGGGCGGGACCGGGGCGGAGCGCGGCGACCGCCATCCCAAGATCGGGCGCGGCGTCCTGTTGGGCGCCGGGGCCAAGGTGCTGGGCAACATCGTGATCGGCGACTACGCCAAGGTGGCTTCGGGCTCGGTGGTGCTGAAGCCGGTGCCGGCGGGCTGCACCGTGGCCGGGGTGCCGGCCAAGGTCGTGGCCTGTCCGACCGACGCGACGCCCGCGCGGACGATGGACCACACCCTGGCCGACATCGCCTATGACTATGTGATCTGATCTCGCCGCCTGTGGACGCCTGACGCGCGGGCTTCCCATGTGAGGGCGGCTTCTCTAGGTTCCCCCGCCTACGACACGTCAACGACACCAACGAGGCTACCCCCGTGAAAGAATCTGATCTGAAGCGCGTCGAGACGCACCTGAAGCGCACCTTCAACCACGGCGGCATCAAGGTGAAGGCCCGCAAGGTCGCCGACTCCGCCGAGGTCTATGTCGATGACGAGTTCATCGGCGTCATCTTCGAGGACGAGGACGAGGCCGGCTCGTTCATGTTCGAGATGGCGATCCTGGCCGAAGACCTGCCGCAGGACTGAGGTCGAGCCTCCGGAGGGTTTCTCTGGAAGGCGAGCTACGAAAAAGGCCGGAGGGGCGAACCCTCCGGCCTTTTGTCGTTTCGGACCTGTGGTCGGCCTAGAGGCCGAACAGGCGGGCGAAGAAGCCCTTCTTCTTTTCAGGCTGGGGCGCAGCGGCGGCGGGCGCTGGTTGCGGAGCCTGAGCCTGAGCCTGAGCCGGAGCAGCGGCTGGAGCGGGCGCGGGCGCTTCGACCGGCTTGGGAGCCGGGGCGGGCGCGGCGGCGACCGGAGCAGCGGGGGCCGGAGCCGGAGCGACAGCAGGCTTGGCCGCGGGCTTCGGAACGGCGGCCTTGGGCGCAGCGGCCTTCGGGGCTGCAGCCTTCTTCGGAGCGGCGGCCTTGGCGGCAGCAGCCTTGGGCGCAGCGGTCTTCGGAGCCGCAGCCTTCGGAGCCGCAGCCTTGGCGGCCGGTTTTGCGGCTGCCTTGGCCGGGGCCTTGGGTGCGGCGGCCTTTGCAGCCGGAGCCTTGGCGGCGGGTTTCGCAGCAGGCTTTGCGGCGGCCTTGGGCGCGGCTTTCGCAGCGGGCTTGGCCGCAGCCTTTGGCGCCGCCGCCTTTACGGCGGGCTTGGCCGCCGCCTTGGGCGCGGCGGTTTTCGGCGCGGCCTTCGGTTTTGCCGCAGTCTTGGGCGCCGCAGCGCTCGACTTTGCCGCCGGTTTCGGCTTGGAAGCAGTGGAAGCCGCCTTGGCGGCGACTGGTTTCGTTTCAGACGGTGCTTTGGCCATAAACTCCCCGACCCCTCGATGGACGCGGGCGCTACATACCACAGCCCGCACGGCGATTCGTTATTATAACGGTGTTTAAGAAATGTCCGAATCCGCAGTTCAGGTGATCGCACGCGGCGATCGCGCCCCGGCCGAGGCCGCCGCCGCTGCCATCGACGCCGATCCCATGCTGGAAAACGCGACCTATTCCATCCTGGAAGAGGACGAGGACAAGCAGGTCTGGCGCATCGACGCCTTCCCAACGACCGACGAGGAGGCCGAGGGCATAGCCGCCATCCTGCGCGCCACGCCGGGTCTGGAGGTGATCGTCGAGAAGCTGGCCGACGCCGACTGGCTGGCCATGAGCCTGTCGGGCCTGCCGCCGGTCGAGGCCGGGCGCTTCTTCGTCTACGGCGCGCACGACCAAGGCAAGATTCCCGAGGGGCGGGTCAATCTGAAGATCGACGCCGGCGCCGCCTTCGGCACCGGCCACCACGGCACCACGGTCGGCTGCCTGGAGGCCTTCGACAATCTGCTGGCGACCGAGACCTTCGAGAAGGTGCTGGACGTCGGCTGCGGCACGGGCGTGCTGGCCATCGCGGCCGCCAAGACCGGCTCGCCCATCGCCGTCGGCACCGACATCGACGAGCCCTCGGCCCGCATCGCCAACGAGAACGCCCAGATCAACGACGCCAGGTGCGAGTTCTACTTCGCCGACGGCCTGAGCGATGCGCGCATCGCCCGGCATGCACCCTATGACCTGGTGTTCGCCAACATCTTGGCCGCGCCCCTGGTGTTCCTGGCGCCCGAGATCGGCGCGGCGCTGAAGTCGGGCGGGGTCGCCATCCTGTCGGGCCTGCTGCGAACCCAGGAGGAGCGGGTGCTGGAGGCCTATCTGCCGCTGGGCTTCACGGTGGAGCAGACGATCCATCATGACGCGTGGACGGCGCTGCAGTTGCGCAAATCCTGATCCTTCTCCCCTTGCGGGAGAAGGTGGCTCGCGCAGCGAGACGGATGAGGGGTGAAAACCGTCGTTCGATGATAGGCTTCCGCCATGTTGAAGCCCACGGATCGCACCCGCGCCAACGCCCGCCGATCCCGCCGGGAACCGACCATGGCGGAAGCCGCCATGTGGAAGCTGTTGCGGGATCGTCGATTGGAGGACGTGAAGTTTCGCCGTCAGACGCCGATCGGCCGTTACATCGCGGATTTCTGCTGTCCGGCGTTGCGGCTGATCATTGAACTAGACGGCGGAGTTCATGTCCTGCGGGTCGAGTCCGACGCCGAGCGAGACGCCTGGCTGACGGCGCAGGGGTTCACCGTGTTGCGGTTTGGAAACGAGGCCGTTCTGAACAATCCCGCCGTGGTGTTCGACGCCGTTCGGCAAGCGGTGGCGCGACAGATGAAGTGACGGTGTTTCACCCCTCATCCGGCCCTTCGGGCCACCTTCTCCCGCAAGGGGAGAAGGGATAAGAGGGGGGCATGCGCCAGACATTCGACGAAACCACCGATCCGTCCTTCGGGGCGAAGCACCTGCCCCTGTTGCGGGCGAAGATGGCCGAGCAGGGCCTGGACGGCCTGCTGGTCCCGCACGAGGACGAGCACCAGAACGAGTATCTGCCCGACGCCAGCGAGCGTCTAGCCTGGGTCAGCGGCTTCACCGGCTCGGCCGGGGCGGGCGTGGTGCTGATGGACCGGGCGGCGGTCTTCGTCGACGGCCGCTATACGGTGCAGGCCAAGGCCCAGACCGACGCAGCCCTGTTCGAGCGGGTTGAACTGGGCAGGCTGGCCGCCTGGCTGGAAGGCCTGAGCGCCGGTTCGGTCATCGGCTATGATCCGCGCCTGCACAGCCCCGATGCGCTGGCGACCCTGCGCGCCGCGGTCGAGAAGGCTGGGGCGACGCTCAAGGCGGTCGAGCCCAACCCCATTGATCTGGCCTGGGGCGACGCGCGTCCGGCCCAGCCGCAGGCGCCGGTGGTCCCGCACGACAACAGCTACACCGGCGAGAACGCCGCGTCGAAGCGCGCCCGTATCGGCAAGGCGGTCACCGCCAAGGGTGCGGACGTAGCGGTTCTGACCTCGCCGTCGTCGCTGGCCTGGCTGTTCAATATTCGCGGCGGCGACGTGATCCGCACGCCACTGCCGCTGGGACAGGCGGTGGTGAGGGCCGACGGGACGGCCAAGGTCTTCCTCGACCCCGCCAAGGTCACCAACGAACTGCCCGGCTGGCTGGGCGACGCCGTGACTCTGGAGGCGCCGGAGGCGCTGCCGGGCGCGCTGGACGCCCTGTCGGGGCAGAAGGTGCTGATCGATCCGGCGGTCTCTTCGGCCTGGTATTTCGACCGTCTGGACGCGGCGGGCGCGACCATCGTGCGGGGCATGGACCCCTGCGCCCTGCCGCGCGCCCAGAAGAACGAGGTCGAGATCGAGGGCAGCCGTCGGGCCCACATCCGCGACGGCGCGGCCCTGACCCGCTTCCTGCACTGGGTCGATACGGTCGCGCAGAAGGACCTGCCCGACGAGCGGGCGGTCGTCGAGGCGCTGGAGGGCTTCCGCGAGGCGACGGGGATGCTGAAGGACCTGTCCTTCGACACCATCGCCGGGGTCGGGCCGAACGGCGCCCTGCCGCACTACAAGCCGGTCGGCGCCAAGATCAGGAAGATGGAGGCGGGCTCGCTTCTGCTGGTGGACGGCGGCGGTCAGTATCTGGACGGGACCACGGACGTGACCCGCACCATGGCCATCGGCGAGGGTACGGCGGACCAGCGCCGCATGTTCACCCTGGTTCTGAAGGGCCACATCGCCATGGCCGTGATCCGCTTCCCCGCCGGGACGACGGGGCATCAGCTCGACGCCGTCGCGCGCCAGCCGCTGTGGAACGCGGGCTTCGACTATGACCACGGGACGGGGCACGGCGTCGGCTCCTATCTGGGCGTGCACGAGGGACCGCAGCGCATCGCCACGGCGATCAACGCTCAGCCGCTGCTGACCGGGATGATCCTGTCGAACGAGCCGGGCTATTATCGCGAAGGCGAGTGGGGCATCCGTATCGAGACCCTGCAGGTCGTGACGGCGCCGACCCAGGTTCCGAGCGGCGAGCGGCCGATGCACGGCTTCGAGCAACTGACCCTGGCGCCGCTGGATCGCCGTCTGATCGACGTCGATCTGCTGACAGCGGAGGAGCGGGCCTACGTGGACGCCTATCACGCCGAGGTCCTGGGCAAGGTCGGGCCTCTGCTGGCCGAGGGCGTGCAGAAGGACGAGGCGGCGCTGGCGTGGCTGAAGGTCCAGACGGCGCCCTTGAAATAAGGCCGTACGGCGCCCATCTGAGGGGTGTCGGCGGATGCGCCGTCGACCCCCACACATCAGAAGGAATGCGCGGATGAAGATGCGCAAGCTGGGCCATGGCGGCCCTGAGGTCTCGGCCGTCGGTCTGGGCTGCATGGGCATGAGCGCCTTTTACGGCGGCGCCGACGAAGCCCAATCCATCGCGGTGATCCACCGCGCGCTCGACCTGGGCGTCACCCTGTTCGACACGGCCGAGATGTACGGCCCCCACACCAATGAAGTCCTGCTGGGCAAGGCGCTGAAGGGGCGCAGGGACGAGGCCTTCATCGCCACCAAGTTCGGCATCAACCGCCAGCCGGACGGCTCGGCCGTCACCGACGGCTCGCCCGCCAACGTGCGTCGCGCGGTCGAGGGCAGCCTGAGCCGCCTGGGCGTCGATCACATCGACCTCTATTACCAGCACCGCATCGACCCCAATACGCCGATCGAGGAGACGGTCGGGGCCATGGCCGAGCTGGTGAAGGAGGGCAAGGTCCGCTTCCTGGGCCTGTCGGAGGCGGCGCCCGCCACTCTGCGCCGCGCCCACGCCGAGCATCCGATCACGGCGTTGCAGACCGAATATTCGCTGTGGAGCCGCGACCCGGAGGACGAACTGCTGGGCGTGGTGCGCGAACTGGGCATCGGTTTCGTGCCCTACAGCCCGTTGGGCCGAGGCTTCCTGTCGGGCGAGATCAAGTCGGTCGACGACCTGGCGCCCGACGACTTCCGCCGCACCAATCCGCGCTTCGCCGGCGACAACTTCCAGAAGAACCTGGATCTGGTCGATGCGGTCGGCGCCATTGCGGCGGACAAGGGCGTGACGGCGGCGCAACTGGCCCTGGCCTGGGTGCTGGCCCAGGGCGAGGACCTGGTTCCGATCCCCGGCACGCGCCGGATCACGACTCTGGAACAGAACGCGGCGGCGGCGGACATCGTGCTGTCGGCCGATGATCTGGCGCGGATCGAGGCCGTCTTCCCGCGCGGGGCGGCGGCGGGCGAGCGCTATGCGCCCGGCGGCATGACCTCGGTCAACCGCTGACGTGAAAACGCCTCCCTCGCGATCGCGGGGGAGGCGTCTTTCATTTGGTCTGTGAGGACGGACTACTGGACGCGGGTCCAGGTCTGCGTCTTGCACAGGGGGGCGACGATGCAGCCGCGCAGGCGCAGGGTGTTGTCGTTCGTCAGGGTGATGGTGCCGCGATAGGTGCCGCCGTCCTCGGGGTTGTAGACCGAGCCGCCGCGCCATTCGGTCGGGCCGCCGGTGAAGCCCGACAGCATCCGCAGGCCGCGCAGGGGGCGGTTGCGCTGGGACTCGTCCTTGTTGCGCTGGTCGCGCACGTTCGGGTCGGCGCGGATATGGCTGGAGGTCACGAGCGTGCCGCACAGGGCCTGGCCGCAGCGCTCGATGCGGACCTGACCGCCGTTGGTCGGGGTCTGCCACAGGCCGGTCGGATCGCCGGCGAGAGCCGGGGAAGCGAGGGCGGCGGCCGCGACGGCGAGGGCCGCCAGGACGGAGGTCTTCATCGGCGTTTTCCTTCTGACGGATCGTTGAGCCGATCCCTTGGACGAAGGGTGATCCGGGTTTCGGTCTGAAACAAGGCCGAATTTGTGAACTTCGTTCAATGATTACATGACCTTAGGTCAAGTTGTGATCGCCGTCTCGGCCTAAGGCGATGGATTTCGACGCCTTTTCGCGCGCCAGGGCCTCAGCCCCAGCGGGAGCGGCGAGGGCGCGGGGCGGCCGAGGAGCAGGGGCTGTAGCCGTCGCTCCAGACACGGCCGAGGCTCAGGCGGCCGGCGTCGGCCAGGGCGGGGAAGCTTTCGACCCGGTGCATGCGCGCGGCCTCCAGGGCGACGGAGGCGCAGGCGAAGGCGTCCTCGGCCGCGTCGTGGTGGCGGAAGGCGACGCCCAGTTCGGCGCAGACCTGGTTCAACTTGTGCGAGACCATGTCGGGCCAGCAGGCCTGGGCCAGCTTGACGGTGCACAGATAGTCGAAGGCCGGATAGGCCAGGCCGTAGTGGTCGCAGGTGTTGCGGATGACGCTGACGTCGAAGGCGGCGTTGTGGGCCAGCACCGTGCGGCCTTCGAGGCGCGGGGCGATGGCGGCGAGCACCGCCGGAAACTCCTCTGCGTCCTCGACCTGTTCTGGGCCGATGCCGTGGAAGGCGATGTTGAACCCGGCGAAGCGCATGCCCGGCGGACGGATGTAGTGGTGCTCGACTGAGGCGATGACGCCGTCGTCGATCCAGGCCAGGCCGATGGAACAGGGGCTGGCCCGCTGCTCGTTGGCGGTTTCAAAGTCGATGGCGACGGCGTGCATTACGAGATCAGGGCCAGCCACTCGTCCTCGGTCAGGACGGTCACGCCGTGCTTTTCGGCGTCCTTCAGCTTGGACCCTGCGCCTGGGCCGGCGACGACGTAGTCGGTCTTCTTCGACACCGAGCCCGAGACCTTGGCGCCCAGGCTTTCGGCGCGGGCCTTGGCCTCGTCGCGGGTGAAGCGTTCGAGGGAGCCGGTGAAGACGACGGTCTTGCCCGCCACAGGGCTGTCGGTGGTCGGGGCGGCGACATCCTCGACGCGCTCAAGCTCGGCCAGAAGGGCGTCGACGACCTGAAGATTGTGCGGTTCATGGAAGAAGTGAGCCAGGGCCTCGGCGGCGACGGGGCCGACGCCGGAGACGCCCGCGATCTGGTTCAGGATGTCGGAGGGGCCTTCATCGCGCGCGACGGCGGCCCACCGGGTCAGGTCGCTCCAGCCGTCGGAGATTTCCGCCAGCGAGCGGCGGGCGGGCGCGGCCATGCCGGGGAAGGCGAGGGCGATCTTCTGATCCATCGGCGCCTCGGGCCAGGGATCGTCGGCGGGCGGCGTCGCCTCGGCCATCAGGCCGAGGACGCGGGTGGAAATGGCGTGGGTCGCGGCCAAGGCCTTCCAGTCGTCGCCGGCGAGGCCGTTCGCTGCGGCCATGCAGGCCTCGCGGAAGGCGGTCCAGTTGCCGAAGGCGCGCGACAGGACCAGGGAGGTCTGCTCGCCGATTTCGCGCACGCCCAGGCCGAAGATCAGGCGGTCGAGGGAGATGACGCGGCGCGCGTCGATCCCGGCGATCAGATTGCGGACGCTGGTCTCGCCATAGCCGTCCTCCGCGCGCAGGAGGGTCAGCTTCTCCTCGTCGCGGGCCAGGCGGAAGATGTCGGCGGGCTCCTTGATCCAGCCGCGCGCGTGGAAGGCGATCAGCTGCTTTTCGCCCAGCCCTTCAATGTCGAAGGCGCGGCGGCTGACGAAGTGCTTGAGGCGCTCGACGATCTGGGCGTCGCAGATCAGGCCGCCGGTGCAGCGGCGCTTGACCTCGTCCCCCTCGCGCACGGCTTCGGAGCCGCAGACGGGGCAGGTGGTGGGGAAGACGTAAGGGACGGCGTCGTCGGGGCGCAGGGTTTCGACCACGCCGACGATCTGGGGGATGACGTCGCCGGCGCGTTGCAGGACGACGGTGTCGCCGATGCGGACGTCCTTGCGGGCGATCTCGTCCTCGTTGTGCAGGGTGGCGTTGCGAACCACGACGCCGCCGACGGTGACGGGATGCAGGCGGGCGACGGGGGTCAGGGAGCCGGTGCGGCCGACCTGGATGTCGATGCCTTCCAGAACTGTGGTCGCCTGCTGCGCCGGGAACTTGTGGGCGATGGCCCATCTAGGGCTTCTGGCGATGAAGCCGAGGCGTTGCTGCCAGTCCAGACGGTCGACCTTGTAGACCACGCCGTCGATGTCGTAGCCGAGGCGGCTGCGGTCGGCCTCAAGCGACTGATAGACGCCGATCAACCCTTCCGCGCCCTCGACCCGGGCCGAGCGGTCGTTGACCTGGAACCCCCAGGCGCGGAAGGCCTCTAGCGCGCCGTGTTGGGTGTCGGCGAAGGGGGCGGAGGTCTCGCCCCAGGCGTAGGCGAAGAAGGTCAGGGGGCGCTGGGCCGTGATCTTCGGGTCCTTCTGGCGCAGGGACCCGGCGGCGAAGTTGCGCGGGTTGGCGTAGGTGCGTTTGCCCTCGGCCTCGGCCGCCGCGTTGAAGGCGTCGAAGGCGGCGTTGGGGGCGTAGACCTCGCCCCGGATCTCGATGACGTCCGGCCAGCCGGAGCCGGTCAGGGTCTGGGGGATGCTGTCCAGGGTGCGCAGGTTGGCGGTCACGTCCTCGCCCGTCTTGCCGTCGCCGCGCGTGGCGCCCTGGACCAGGACGCCCTTTTCGTAGCGCAGGCTGGCGGACAGGCCGTCGATCTTGGGCTCGGCGACGAAGGCGACGGGTTCGTCGCCCGGCAGTTTCAGGAAGCGGGCGATGCGGGCCACGAAGTCGCGCACCTCGCCGTCGTCGAAGGCGTTGTCCAGCGACAGCATGGGCACGCCGTGCCGGACCTCTGCGAATTGGCTGGAGACGGGGGCGCCGACGCGTTGCGACGGGGAGACGGGGCTGGAGAGGGCCGGGAAGCGGGTCTCGATGTCGAGGGCGCGGCGCTTCAGGTCGTCGTAGTCGGCGTCGGAAATTTCGGGCGCGGCGTCGGCGTAGTAGAGGGCGTCGTGGCGCGCCAGTTCGGCCGACAGGCGGTCCAGCTCCTCGCGGGCCTGGTCTTCGGTCAGAGCATCGACGGGGGTGTGGGGCATGGGAATCGCGCGGTCAGCCTTGTTCGACGCGCTGTTTAGCACCGGCGGCGGCGGGATCGCAGCGTCCATGACAGAAACGTAATCTGACGAAGGCCGCGACGCCCGCTAGCGTCCGCCGACTGATTTCGCCGGAGCCTTCCATGCGTCCTGTTCTCGCCAGCCTGTCCGTGATCGCCGCCGCCCTGACGCTGGCCGCCTGTGAAACCCAGGGGGTGTCGGACTCCGTGGTTCCGGTGATCGCCAACTCCACCGACTACGGCCAGTTGATGGAGGATGTGCGCATCCTGTCGGCGGACGACATGCAGGGTCGCGACACGGGGTCCGAAGGCGGGGCCAAGGCGCGGGACTATATCGTCGGCCGGCTGGAGGCCCTGGGCGTCCAGGCGTCGCCGATGGGACGGCTGCAGCCCTGGGAGATGCAGGGGCGGACGCGGGAAGGGAACAAGACCTTCCGCGGGACCAACATCATCGGCGTCATTCCCGGCACGCGCGTGGCCGACAAATACATCGTCGTGACCGCCCACTACGACCATGTCGGCGTCAACGACGGCCAAGTCTACAACGGCGCCGACGACAACGCCTCGGGCGTGGCGACCATGCTGGAGCTGGCCAGGCGGCTGAAGGCGAACCCGCCGGAGCACAGCGTGCTGATCGTCGCCCTGGACGGTGAAGAGCGGGGCCTGCTGGGCGCCAAGCACTTCGTCGAGGCGCCGCCCGTGCCTCTGTCGTCGATCTCGATGAATCTGAACTTCGACATGACGGCGCGGGCCGACAGCGACGGCAAGCTGTGGGTGACGGGCACCTATCAGCACCCCTATTTCCGGCCGGTGCTGGAGCGCCTGCCGGCGCGTCAGACCGTGGCCCTGGCCTTCGGCAAGGACACGCCCGAGGACAAGGGCGCCGACAACTGGGTCGAAGCGTCGGACCACGCCGCCTTCCACCGCGCGGGCCTGCCCTTCCTCTATTTCGGCGTGAACTATCACCCCGACTATCACCGCCCCAGCGACGACTTCGAGAAAATCAATCCGGCGGTGTTCCAGGACGCGACTGAACTGGCCGTGGGCGGCTTCCGCGCCCTGGACCAGTGGCTGGATCAGTAGAGGCGCGATGCGTTCGCAAACATAGGCCTTGAAAGCGCCGCTTGCGCGGCGTTCTGTCGCACCCTCAATTCGGTCGAGGGCATGTGATGTCGACGGTTCAGGGATTTGATCTGCAGCGGGTGCAGAAACTGCGCAAGCTGGCCTTGCTGGCGGGTCTGGTCGGGGCGATCGCCCTGGCCTTCGTCACCCGATCGATGGGCGGCGAGACGGCGCTGCATGAAGGGCTGGAGGCCTTCGGCCTGGGCCTGATCGTGGTCTGCATCGTCGGCCGGGCCTGGTGCTCGCTCTACATCGGCGGGCGCAAGAAGGCGGAGATCGTCGATCGCGGTCCCTATTCGATCAGCCGCAACCCGCTCTATCTCTTCAGCTTCATGGGCGCCTTCGGCGTCGGAGCGCAGACGGGGAGCGTGACCCTGGCGTCCGTCTTCCTGCTGCTGACGGTCGCCGTCTTCTACGCCACGGTGAAGCGCGAGGAGGCCTGGCTGGCGGACGCCTTCGGCTGGACCTACCGGGACTATTGCGCGCGGACGCCGCGCTTCGGGCCGGACTTCTCGAAATGGCGGGATGCGGAGAGCCTGGAGGTGAAGCCCCAGTTCTTCCTGACGACCCTGCGCGACGGCCTGGTCTTCCTGCTGGCCGTGCCTCTGTTCGAGTCGGTCGAGCGCCTGCAGGACATCGGCTGGCTGGCCGCCCTGATCCGTTTGCCCTGATCAGGAAGGGCGAGGACCCTTCTCGCCCGAGAGCGAGAAGGGTCGGGGAGGCGGTTAGGCCACGGTCGCCTTGACGATCTTGCCCGGCGCGCGCGGCGGCTCGCCCTTCGGCAGGGCGTCGACGTGGTCCATGCCCTCGATCACTTCGCCCCAGACGGTGTACTGGCCGTCCAGGAAGCGGGCGTCGTCGAAGCAGATGAAGAACTGCGAGTTGGCGCTGTCGGGGTTGGCGGTGCGGGCCATGGAGCAGACGCCGCGCACGTGCGGCTCCTTCGAGAACTCCTGCTTCAGGTTCGGCTTCTTGGAGCCCGAGGTGCCGGTGCCGGTCGGGTCGCCGCCCTGGGCCATGAAGCCCGGAATCACGCGGTGGAAGACGACGCCGTCATAGAAGCCTTCCGACGCCAGGTCGGTGATCTGCTTGACGTGGTTGGGCGCCAGGTCGGGACGCAGCTTGATCACGACGGCGCGTTCTTCGCCGTCGCCGGTGTCCAGGGTGAAGGTCAGGGTTTGGTCGGTCATCTGGCGCTCCTTTTAAGTCCATGCGAGCCGGAATTGTGCGCGGGTCATAGCGGCTGAACGCCGTCGCGGCTATGTGGGAAGCATGAGCGACGACGAAAAGCCCCAAGACAAGCCGCCGGAACGCCGCCGGATGGTGCGCCCGCCCACGGGCGGCACCGCCGCCGGGCGAGGCCTGGGCCAGAAGATGAAGACGGCCGACACCAAGTCGATGTCGAGCCAGCAGTGGATCAAGCGCCAGTTGGCCGACAAGTGGTCCGAGCGCGCGCGGGCCGAGGGCTGGCGCAGCCGCGCGGCCTTCAAGCTGATCGAGATCGACGACCGATTCCGCCTGATCAAGAAGGGCTCGCGGGTCATCGACCTGGGCGCGGCGCCGGGCGGTTGGATCCAGGTGGCGCTGGATCGCGGCGCTGCGGCGGTGGCGGGCGTGGACCTGTTGATGATCGAGCCGATTCCCGGCGCGACCCTGATCCAGGCCGACTTCACCCATCCGGGCGTGGACCAGCAGTTGATCGACGCCATCGGCGGACGGGCGGACCTGGTGCTGTCGGACATGGCGCACAACACCGTGGGCCATCGACAGACGGACCACCTGAAGATCATCGCCCTGATCGAGATCGCCGCCGACTTCGCCATCCGCACGCTGAGGCCGGGGGGTAATTTCGTCTCCAAGAACTTCCAGGGCGGCGACGCCGGCGGAGTGCTGGCGCGGCTGCGCGAGGAGTTCGAGACGGTGAAGTATGTGAAGCCGGAATCGAGCCGCAAGGGCAGCGCCGAGGTGTTTCTGGTGGCGCTGAACAAGCGTTAGGGCGCTAACTCCTCCCCCGCTGCGCAGCGGGGGAGGGGGACCGCGAAGCGGTGGAGGGGGCGACCATAGCCGCAGCCTCGGCCAAGTTCCCACCGACGCTCGCTCGAACCGGGAAACCGCAGCTCGACGCTTCGCCCCCTCCACCACGCTACGCGCGGTCCCCCTCCCCCGTTACACGGGGGAGGAGTTCAGGCCGCAGCCTCGGCGGCGCGGCGGGCGGCTTTTCTGGCTTCGATACGGGTCCAGATGCGGTCGTGCAGGGTGAAGAAGACCGTCTGCACGAGGGGCTCGACCGTGCCGATGGCCAGGGCGATGCGGATGTCGCGCGTCAGGGCGAAGGCGACCAGAACGGCCACGGTGAAGTGCATGACGCCGTAGGTCACGGTCTTCAGCGCGATCTGCTTCAGGTTGCGGGGCAGGGCGTGGCTGTGGCCGTGATGGCCGTGGTGATTGTGCGCCCGGTTCTGTTCGTGGGCGTCCATCAGTTCCAGGCGGGCGGTGAAGGCCTCGGCCGTTTCCTCGACGCCGGACAGCATGCGGCGACGCTCAACGCGGTGCCAGACGCGGTCGTGGATGGAATAGGCGATGGTCTGGAAGACGGGTTCGACCACGCCGACCGCCAGGGCGATGCGCCAGTCCCGGGTCAGGGCGAAGGCGACCAGGACGGCCACGATCAGGTGCATGGCGCCGTAGCTCGCGATCTTGAGCGCGAGGCGACGGGCTGTGCTGATCAAGATGCGAACCATTATCGGAACATGTGGCGGCCAGGGCGCGGGTTCAAGCCAATTCCTTTTATTCCCCTTATAGCTCCCGCTTGGGGTTGCGGTTCCGAGCCAACGGGCGTTATACGCGGCCCGCAAAACGGAGACTCCCCCATGGAGATACGCGAAGGCCTCACCTTCGACGATGTTTTGCTCGAACCCGGTCCGTCCGAGATCATGCCGGCCATGGCCGACGTCTCGACCCGACTGACGCGCGACATCAAACTGAACATCCCGCTGCTGTCGTCCGCCATGGACACGGTGACCGAAAGCCGTCTGGCCATCGCCATGGCCCAGGCCGGCGGTCTGGGCGTGCTTCACCGCAACATGACCATCGAGGAGCAGGCCGAGCAGGTCCGCACCGTCAAGCGCTATGAAAGCGGCATGGTCATCAACCCGGTGACGGTCTCGCCCGACACGACCCTGGGCGAGGTTCGCCAGATCGTCGCCGCCAAGAAGATCACCGGCTTCCCGGTGGTCGATCCGGCGACGGGGCGTCTGGTCGGCATGCTGACCAACCGCGACATGCGTTTCGAGAGCGATCCTTCGATCAAGGCCTCGGCCCTGATGACCACGGGTGACCTGATCACCGTGCGCGAAGGCGCCGGTCGTGAAGAGGCGTGGAACCTGCTGCGCACGCGCAAGATCGAACGCGTCATCGTCGTCGACGATCAGAACCGCGCCATCGGCCTGATCACCATGAAGGACATCGAGAAGGCCCAGGCCTTCCCGAACGCCGCCAAGGACGAGCAGGGCCGCCTGCTGGTCGGCGCCGCCTCGACCGTCGGCGACGCCGGTTACGAGCGCGCCATGGCCCTGGCGGAGGCCGGCGCCGACGTGGTGGTGATCGACACCGCCCACGGCCACTCGGCCTCGGTGGCTCAGGTGGTCGAGCGCATCAAGCGCGAGAACAACCGTCTGCAGATCATCGCCGGCAACGTCGCCACCTATGACGCCACCCGCGCCCTGATCGACGCGGGCGCCGACGCGATCAAGGTCGGCATCGGCCCGGGCAGCATCTGCACCACCCGGATCGTCGCCGGGGTGGGCGTACCGCAGCTGACCGCCATCATGGATTCTGCTCGGGCCGCCAAGGGCACGGGCGCCACGGTCATCGCCGACGGCGGCATCAAGTATTCGGGCGACATGGCCAAGGCCATCGCGGCCGGCGCCAGCGCCGCCATGATGGGCTCGATGTTCGCCGGGACGGATGAATCGCCGGGCGACGTCTTCCTGTATCAGGGCCGCAGCTACAAGTCGTATCGCGGCATGGGCTCGGTCGGCGCCATGGGCGCGGGCTCGGCGGACCGCTACTTCCAGAAGGAGGTCTCGTCCGAGAAGCTGGTGCCTGAAGGCATCGAGGGCCAGACCGCCTACAAGGGGCCGATCGCCCCGGTCATCCACCAGATGGTCGGCGGCCTGCGCGCCTCCATGGGCTATGTCGGCGGGGCGACCATTCCCGACTTCCAGGACCGCGCCCGCTTCGTGCGCATCACCAATGCGGGCTTGCGCGAAAGCCATGTCCACGACGTGATGATCACGCGTGAGGCGCCGAACTATCGTCAGGGCTGATCCCCTGGTCCGCTCCCGGTCCTCGGATCGGGAGCGGTTTCGTATTGAACAGAGGCGGGGCGGGACGTGACGACGGAGCTGATCTATCTGGCGGCGACGCTGATCCTGGCCCTGGTGCAGGTTCTGATCCCGGCCGTGGTCCGGGATATGGAGTTCGGTCTGGCCTGGGGCGGGGGGACGCGCGATCACACTCCCGAATCGAAGAACCTTGTCGTCGGCCGCCTCGAAAGGGCCAAGGCCAACCTCTACGAAACCCTGCCGCTGTTCATCGGCGCTGTCCTGATCGCCCACGTCACGGGCGCGGAGAGCGCCCTGACCCTGTGGGGCGCCGCCCTCTATTTCTGGGCGCGCGTCGCCTATGTTCCGTTCTACGCCCTGGGCGTGCCCTATGTCCGGTCGCTGGTTTGGCTGGTCTCGCTTGCGGGACTGATCATGATCTTCGCGGCCCTTTTCATCTGATCCGAGACCCGATTGACCCCTGCAGCCCGCCTCGCCGCCGCCGCCTCCGTCCTCGACAGCATCGCCCACAGCCGCCAGCCGGCCGAGGTGGTGTTGAAGGCCTGGGGCGCCGCCAACCGCTATGCGGGCTCCAAGGACCGCCGCGCCATCGCCGACTGCGTCTACAAGGTCATCCGCGCACGGGGACGTCTGGTCTGGGCCATGGGCGGTCGTGAGGACGGCCGCGCCTTGGTCATCGGCTCGCTGTCGCTGATCGACGGCCTGCCGCTGGACGAGATCGAAGCCCTGCACTCTGGCGAGGGATACGGCCCGCGTCCGCTGTCCAAGCAGGAGCGCGGTCGCATCACCGCCGCGCCGGGCGAACTGCCGGGCTGGGTCGCCGCCGGCCTGCCCGAGTTCGTGGTCGAGGACTTCAAGGCCGTCTTCGGCGACCGCTGGACCGAGGAAGCCCACGAGCTGATGGCGCCGCGCGCGCCGATCGACCTGCGCGTCAACCTGGCCAAGACCACGGTCGAGGGCGTCGAGGCGGAATTGACCGAGGCCGGTCTGTCGCCCGAGCGCACGCCCTGGTCGGCCGCGGGCCTGCGCCTGTCGGCCGAGCCGCCGCCGAACGTCCAGGCGCTGGAGGCCTTCAAGCAGGGCCATATCGAAATTCAGGACGAAGGCAGCCAGGTCGCCTGCTGGCTGACGGGCGTTCAGCCCGGCATGACCGTCGTTGATTACTGCGCCGGCGGCGGCGGCAAGACCCTGGGTCTGGCCATGCTGGGTCAGTCGGCGGCGACCCAGGCCGCCATGGTCGAGACGCCCGCCGCCCCGGTGGCCGTCTGGTCGCCGGTCGGCGGGGACGGGCAGGGGGCCGTGGTCCAGCCCAAGGCCAAAGCCAAGCCGGTCGAGAACGCCGAGATGGGCATCCGCCTGATCGCCTGCGACGTGGTGCAGAAGCGTCTGGACAACATCCGGCCCCGACTGACGCGCGCGGGCGTGAAGGCCGATCTTCGCCTGCTGGGTCAGAACGGCGGCGGGGTCGAGGATCTGAACGGTCAGGCGGACGTGGTCCTGGTCGATGCACCGTGCAGCGGTTCCGGCACCTGGCGTCGCCGTCCCGAGGACGCGTGGCGTCTGAAGACCGATGAGGTCGAGCGCCTGCACGACTTGCAGACGCGCATCCTGAAGCAGGCCTCTCTCCTGGTGAAGCCGGGCGGGCGTCTGGTCTTCATCACCTGCTCCATGCTGCGGGCCGAGAACGAAGCCTCCGCCGAGGCCTTCGAGGCGGCCTGTCCCGACTTCCGGCCCGTTCCCATGACGGAAGCCCTGAAGGCGGCGAACCTGACCGAGGCGGCGCGCGAGCGTCTGGGCGCCGTCGCCGACGGGCATCGCCTGCGCCTGTCGCCCGCCTCTACCGGCACGGACGGCTTCTTCGCCGCCGTCTATGAGCGGACGGCATGAGCGACGGGCGGTCAGAGGACATCTACGGCCTGACGGTCCTGCCCGTCATGGCGGCGCCGGCTGAATACGGCGCCGCTCTTCAGGCGCGGCTCACGCCCCTGATGACCGGGATCGGTCCGGTCGAGGCGGCCATCGCCCTGACGGCGGCGCTGACGCGGCTGGAGGCGGACGACGCCCTGCCGGACCTGATCGTGTCCCTGGGCTCGTGCGGGTCGCGCGACCTGGAACATGCGGCGGTCTATCAGGCTTCCTCGGTCAGCTATCGCGACATGGACGCCAGCCCTCTGGGGTTCGAGAAGGGCAGGACGCCGCTGCTGGACCTGCCCGCCGTCCTGCCTCTGCCTTGCCCCATCCCCGGCGTGCCGACCGCGACCCTGTCGACCGGCGCGAACGTGGTCTCGGGCGCCGCCTATGACGCCATCGACGCCGAGATGGTGGACATGGAGACCTTCGCCCTTCTGCGTGTGGCCCAGACCTTCGGCGTGCCTCTGATCGCCCTGCGCGGCGTCAGCGACGGCAAGAGCGAGCTGTCGAAACTGGAAGACTGGACCGAGTATCTGCATCTGGTCGACGTCCACCTGGCCGAGGCCTGGGATCGCCTGTCCGAGGTGCTGACGACGCAAGGCCTGGCCGCATTGGCCGATGTGCCCGCCTCGCGACTTGATCCCGACGTCTTCACCCGTCAAGAACCCGCCCCATCAACGCCCGCTTCGGATTCTGAGCCCTCATGACCGCGCCCCACACGCATGAAGCCGTACTGATTGTCGATTTCGGCAGTCAGGTGACGCAACTGATCGCGCGCCGCCTGCGCGAAGCCGGCGTCTATTGCGAGATCCACCCGTTCAACAAGGCGGGCGAGGCGCTGAAGACGGTCGCGCCCAAGGCCATCATCCTGTCGGGCGGTCCGGCCTCCACGACCGAGGCGGAGAGCCCTAAGGCTGACCCCGCCCTGTTCGAGGCCAGCGTGCCGGTGCTGGGCATCTGCTACGGCGAGCAGACCATCTGCGCCGAGCTGGGTGGTAAGGTCGAGAGCGGCCACCATCGCGAGTTCGGCCGCGCCGAGATCGTCATCACCCGCGAAAGCCCGCTGTTCGCCGGCATCGGCGGCGTCGATCACCGCGAGACCGTGTGGATGAGCCACGGCGACCGCGTCACCGCCATCCCCGAAGGCTTCCACGTCATCGCCACCTCGGAAGGCGCGCCCTTCGCCGCTATCGCCAACGAAGAGAAGAAGATCTACGGCGTGCAGTTCCACCCGGAGGTGATGCACACCCCGCGCGGCGCCGTCATCCTGAAGAACTTCACCCACGGTATCGTCGGCCTGAGCGGCGACTGGACCATGGCCGCCTATCGCGACGAGCAGATCGCCAAGATCCGCGAACAGGTCGGCGACGCCAAGGTCATCTGCGGCCTGTCGGGCGGGGTGGACAGCTCCGTCGCCGCCGTCCTGATCCATGAAGCCATCGGCGATCAGCTGACCTGCGTCTTCGTGGACACCGGCCTGCTGCGCAAGGACGAGGCGACCCAGGTCACGACCCTGTTCCGTGAGCACTACAACATCCCGCTGGTGCACGTTGATGCGTCGAAGGAATTCCTCGGAGAGCTGGCCGGGATTTCGGACCCGGAGACCAAGCGCAAGACCATCGGCCGCGTCTTCATCGAGATCTTCGACCGCGAGGCGGGCAAGATCGAAGGCGCCGAGTTCCTGGCCCAGGGCACCCTCTATCCCGACGTGATCGAGAGCGTTTCGGCCTCGGGCGGCCCCTCGGCGGTGATCAAGAGCCACCACAACGTCGGCGGCCTGCCGGACTTCATGAAGCTGAAGCTGGTCGAGCCGCTGCGTGAGCTGTTCAAGGACGAGGTTCGCGCCCTGGGCCGCGAACTGGGCCTGACCGACGCCTTTGTCGGACGCCATCCCTTCCCGGGGCCGGGCCTGGCCATCCGCATCCCCGGCGAGATCACGCCGGATGCGGTCGCCACCTTGCAGGACGCCGACGCCATCTACCTTGAGGAAATCCGCAAGGCCGGTCTCTACGACGACATCTGGCAGGCCTTCGCCGTCCTGCTGCCAGTCAAGACGGTCGGCGTCATGGGCGACGCCCGGACCTATGAAAAGGTCCTGGCCCTGCGCGCCGTCACCTCGACGGACGGCATGACCGCCGACTTCTACCAGTTCCCCTGGGACGTCCTGGCCAAGACCGCCACGCGCATCATCAACGAGGTCCGCGGCGTCAACCGCGTCGTCTACGACGTGACCTCCAAGCCCCCCGGCACCATCGAGTGGGAGTAATTCAGGCCTTTCGGAAGCTTTCGGCGTCGCTTCCGGAAGCGCCAATAAGTTGCTGACATAAAAGTGAATTTATTCGAGACCCTTCGAAGCCTTTCTAAGGGGCGTTTCATTTGTAACGCCGTCGTTTCTGACGGTATCGTCAGCTGTTGACCATGCACTGGGTCCGCGCGGCCGTGACCGGGTCAAGCGAGGCTGACGATCCGATAGGCTTTCTTCTTAACCACGTCGTTCACCGTTGGGATCGATGCGTGTGGTCAGTAAGCTTGCTCATTTATCCTTTGGCCAGCGTGTACGCCACAATGGCGTTGGCATGGCCGTGGCCCATCTTGTGGTCGTTCTTCAGCATCGCGACCAATTCCATGTGTTTGGCGGGAAGCTGCTAGCGCACCAGCTCCTGCCATTCGCCGATGGGGCGTCCGTATTTTTCCTCGATGGAGGGAAAGTAGGAGGCCGGCCCCTTCACAACGTCGTCAGCCATGGCGGTTTCCTCTTTCAATCTTCAGAGGAGGGCGACGATGTGCGCGCCCGGCTTCCAAAGGGGAATATCGCTCTGAGAGCAGGGTTCCGGAGCCAGAGGCCGCCCCACAACAACAGGCCAAGATAGAGCCCGAACAAGACGTGGCTGAAGAGGGGGCTGTCGACCCTGAACTGGGTTGCGATCGCGCCGCCCAAAAGTCCCGTGGTGAGGATTGCGCCCAACACGCTGGTCCGAGGAAGGGCGTACAGGATCACGCAGACCAGTTCGATCAGGCCGATCAGCAGCGTGTGGCGTGGATCCCAACCGACCGACCGCAGGGACTCCGTAGCCACCGCCGCGCCTGAGAGCTTGGGCGCGACAGAGGCGCCCAGAAGAAACAGCACGACGAGCGCGGACATGGCTCGCCCTGCGATGACGAGCTTGGGGCCTATGCCGGGTTTTCCGGATAGATAAGATTCTTGTGCTGAGAGCGTTTGCAAAGCGGCTTCCTTCTCTGGTGTTTCTGGGCGGATGTATTTATCTTTCTGGAAAGATAATGAGCGGATTTATCTTTTCGTCAAGAGAATTTCATGGATCACGTATCATCTCGTATCGAGCAGTGGCGTCGGGAATTGCCGGATGTGGACACGGTCGGAATGGCCGTCCTTGGACGCATGCGATGGATCACCTTGCAGGTCAGACCGGGTATCGAGGCGGTGTTCGCCCGGCACGGCCTCGACACTGGCGAGTTCGACGTTCTTTCGACCTTGCTGAGAGCGGGGCCGCCCTACCGGTTGCGACCGACAGAGCTTTTTCGGTCGCTGATGATCACTTCCGGCGGACTGACGCCCAGGCTGGATCGTCTCACCAACCGAGGCTTGATCAGGCGTGCGGCGGAGAGCAGCGACAAGCGCAGCCTGCCGGTCGAATTGACCGCCGAGGGACGGGCCTTGGTCGAAGCTGCTTTTCGCGAGGACATGCTTGTCGAGCGGGCGCTCATTTCCGGCCTATCCGCCAAGGACAGGGATCGGCTTTCCAGTCTGCTCGAGGAGTTGGCCTTGATTGTTGGTCAGGCCGTGAAAGAGCAGGATCAAGACGGACCTGACTGAGAACTCGATTTCCCAGGGCGTTTGCGGCTGAAGCCTTGGGCGGTCCGTCTGCAGCTGTGAACTGGACGATTGCGTGTCTCTGGGGGAGTGTCATCGTCCTTTCGGACAAGGTGCGAACCTGCTGGCATGACGGATGAACATCCCTGTCGGACGGCGGAGGGGCGATCTGACTGGGGGCAGGCAGAGCGGGTCAGCAGCGAACGTGGGCTGAGTTCCTCGGAATGGAACGTGTGAGTTCACGTCCTTCGAAAGCGCGGTGTATTTGCGTTCAGGTCGGCTGCGGAGGAAAGAACGATGCTTCTGGTTCTCAAAGACAAGACGTTCGCCATCAAGAGCGCCGAGATATCGGCAGCTATCCCCGACCCGTACTGGCTACGCACGTACCACCCCGCCGGCGACGCACGCCTCTTTTGGTCGCTGGACGTGGAAGCCGAGCAGAAGACCGGCGGCGAGATGTGGGAGCCGCGAGCGTACCATGAGAACCTGCACTTCCCGATCCGCCGGTGGAAGGACGTGGTCGGCCAAGCGGCCGAGTGGTCAGAGCCGTATGACGAAGAGGCGAACGAGCATAATGGGGGGTTCTACGTCTTCGAGCACGGGGACATTTCCCGTGCTCGTCTCCGCTTCCCGGAGCGAGACGGCGTGAAATTCCGGTTCGAGTGGGACGGAGTTTGCGACGTGTTCTGGGACGACGATTACGGCCAGGATGTGCCCTTCTCCGCGTCAGGTTGGGCGGAGTTTACTGGAGTAACCGTTCAAGGGAGTGAATTGGACACGGACGAGATGTTGCGGGATCGCCTCGCTCAGCACCTCGACCCACGTGACTTCGTGTGTGAGTCAGTCGTCCGTGAGGGGCAGAGCTACGAGAGCGGGGTCAAGATGGCCCGTGCGGTGTTCACTCCACTGAGCGTGATCTGCCCCTTCTGAGTGATTCAAAATCGCTGATATTTTGAGATTTTGAAGGCCACGCAAGAGGAAGCGCCCAGAAGAGATTATCTGGCAAGCCGCGCCATGTTGCGAAGATTTAAGGATGGGCGCTGCATCCGCCAATGCAGTCGGATAGCTCTTCCTTGTCGTGGCGTGACGAGCATGCCGCGTAGGGGGACTAGATTTGTCAAAAGCCAATAAGCCTGTCGGCGTGCGTATCGCCTTCATCTGCCTGACCGCCGCCATCCTGTCCGCCGCTCCGGCCCTGGCTCATGTCCCTGAGCGCATGGATCGGATCGTGAGGACGTCGGTCGAGGCGAACGAGTTTTCGGGATCCGTCCTGGTGGCCCGCGACGGCGAAGTCTTGCTCGACAGAGGCTATGGCTTCGCCAATCGTGAATGGCTCATTCCCAATGACGGAGACACCAAGTTCCGCCTGGGGTCGATCACCAAACAGTTCACCGCCGTCGCCGTCATGATCCTGAACGAGCGCGGCCTGGTCGATCTGGACGCGCCCGTGAAGACCTGGCTTCCGGATGCGCCCGCGGCATGGGATCAGGTTACGGTGAGGCGCTTGCTGGCCCACACCGCCGGCGTGCCGAACTTCACCAGCTTCGACGATTTCCAGGCGCGAAAGGCGCTGCCGGATACGGTCGACGGCCTGATCGCCCGCTTTCGGGATCGTCCGCTGGACTTCCAACCGGGCGAAGGGCGGAAGTACTCCAACTCAGGCTATGTCCTGCTGACGGCCGTCATCGAGAAGGCGAGCGGCCGCTCCTATGCGGACTTTGTCGCCGAGAACCTGCTTCAGCCGCTCGGCATGACCGATAGCGGGTACGATACGAACGCCGAGATCCTGCCGCGTCGCGCGTCCGGATACACGCCGAGCGCCCATGGCGTCGTCAACGCAGCCTATTGGGACATGAGCATTCCGCAGGGCGCCGGCGGTCTCTATTCCACCACGCACGACTTGTTGAAATGGGAGCAGGGGTTGTACGGCGGCCGACTGCTGAGCCCCGCATCGCTGACGCTTCTGACGACGCCCGTTCGCGATCAGTACGCCTTTGGGGTGTTCGCCGTTCAAGCGGCGGGGAATACGACCATAGCCCATTCGGGCGGGCTCGACGGCTTCAATACCTATATGGCCTATGATCCGGTCCGCCGTACGACGGTGATTGTCCTGGGCAATCTCAACGGGCTGGCGCCGGATTCCCTGGGCGCTTCTCTGCTGGGCTTGGCGCGCGAGGAGTCGTCCGTCCAAGCTGTAACTGCCGTCGAACCCTTGCAGACCTTTGTGGGCGTCTATGATCTGACGCCGACTTCATCCGTCACCGTATCGCTTGTGAACGGCCGGCTACGGAGCCAGATCACAGGGGAGAAGGAGGTCGAGTTGGATCCTGGGTCGGGCGATGTCTTCTCTCTGAGAGCAAGCAACGCCCGGCTGACCTTCACGCGCGATGCGTCGGGCGCCGTCTCCGGTTTGATGCTCCATCGTGACTGTCGAGACGCCGTGGCCCGGAAGGCATAGCCAGGGAGCAGGTCTCTTCGTTGGATGTCGTCGCTTCTGGTGATGCTGCGCTTCCGACCTTACAAACGCCCCGGAAGGGATGTCGCGATCCTGGTCTTCGGAGGGGCGTTGATGCAGCGGGAGGCCGGTTTGAGGGGAAGCGGATCAGGCGGTCGCAGCACGACGATCCTTGGCGCTGTCGGGGGCGCTGTCGGGCTGATTCTCGCCTTGATCGGGGCGACGCCCGCCGGCGCGATCGTCATCCGCCACGACGTCGCGGACGGCCGCTATCGAGTGGCCGACAGCTACTTGCCCGCGCTTGTCGATCTGCCGGTTGAAGGGCATGGCGTCCTGATCGCCGACCAGTGGGTCGTTACAGCCGCCCACGCCTTGACCTGGAGGCATGAGAAGCTTTCAAGCGTCGTGATCAACGGGCGTAGCCACGCCGTGGCCGACGTCATCTTGCACCCCGGGGCGCGTGATCCGGACGCTTTCCTGCTGCGAGGCGACGCGGCTCCGTTGATGGCGTTCCAACTACAGAGGGCGGACATCGCTCTGATCCGATTGGCGGAGCCGGTGCGGGACGTGAAGCCCGTGCGCCTCTATCGCGGTCAGGGGGAGCGCGGCGAGATCGTGGAGATCATCGGCCGTGGCGCGAGCGGCGCCGGCGTCGCCGGACAGCCTGGCGATGCGCCGCATCGAGGGCCGCTTCGTCGCGCGCAGAACCGGATCGCCAGCGCTGACGGCGCCTGGCTGACCTACGTTTTCGATCAGGGGCGAGGGGCGCTACCGCTCGAGGGCATGCTGGGCAACGGCGACAGCGGCGGGCCGGTCCTGATCCGTCAGGGGCGGGAGTGGCGGTTGGCCGGACTGGCGTCCTGGCAATGGTGGGACGGCGATCTCGCCGATTTCCAGGGCGGCGTTTACGGCCGAACCAGCTATCAGGTCCGCATCTCCCATTTCGCGGACTGGATCGATACGACGATGCGCCGACAGCAGAGCGAGTGAGGACCGGCCCGAGGCCTTTGTCGAGCGACTGGAAGACTGGTTCGACGTCGTTGCGAACGGGAGTCCCAGCGTCTGAAGCTGACGAGACGGGTCGCCTATCGCAGGATTTGTCGGCTCGAGACGTGCCAGGCTCCGCATGATTTCAACGTCAGGAAGAGCCGGATGATCAACCAAGTTCCGTACCGCGACCGTCTCGATCGCGTCCTGGACCATATCCACGCCCATCTGGAAGACGACCTGTCCTTCGACCGACTGGCCGAGGTCGCCTGTCTGTCGCCTTATCATTGGAGCCGGATCTATTCGGCTATGCGGGGGGAGACCGTCGTGGCGACGATCCGCCGCCTGCGGCTTCAGCGCGCGGCGGAGCGCCTGTCCAATACGGACCTCGACATTGCCGCGGTCGCGTCGCGCGCCGGTTACGGCTCCGCCGATGCGTTCAGGCGGGCGTTCAAGGAGGCGTTCGATCTGAGCCCGGCGGCTTATCGTGCGCAAGGTTCGCATGCGGCGTTCAAGGCGGCCTGCGCCGCCGCAGACGCGCGGGCCTTCCCCGTGACCATCGAGACCATCCCGGCCCAGCGTTGTGTAGGGATGGATCATGTCGGGTCCTATATGGGGATCGACCACGCCATGGGACGGCTTTTCGGGGAACTGGCCGCGCGCGGCGTCCTGCCCGCCCAGCCGGCGATGAAGGCCGTGTTCTTCGACGACCCGGACCTGGGTCCCGAAGAGGCGTTGCGTTCGCGCGCCTGTCTGCCGGTCGCGGATGAGGCGATGATTGACGCTCCCTTGGTGGAAACGGTCCTGCGCGGCGGCGTCTACGCCAGGCTGGCCTATACCGGCCCCTACGCCGACATGCGCGGGGCCTATCGCTGGCTTCTGGGCGTCTGGTTGCCGGCGTCGGGGTACGAGCCCGACGATGCGCCCATTTTCGAGGCCTATCTCAACGATCCGAGCTCGACGCCGCAGAACGAATTGCGCACCGACATCCACCTGCCGCTCGTCGTGCTCTAGCCGGCGACGGGGATCGACAGCGTGGCCGCCATCTGGACGACCTCCGCCTGGCGGCGCACGCCGGTCTTGTCGAAGACCCGGAGCAGATGCGTTTTTACTGTGCTGTTCTCGACCCCGAGCGCGACGGCGATCTGAGCGAGGGTTCGGCCATCCGCGACATGCTGGAACACGCGGGCTTCGCTAGGGGTCAATCCAAACAGTTCGCTGATGATCTCGGTCGGCCCGACGAAAGGCGCCAGGGAGCGGGCGACGAAGACCGCCGCCAGCGCGCCGGATCGGCGCAAGGCGTCGTTCGGAGCCAGGGGCAGGACGTGGAGGGCGCCGACTTCGCCGTCGTTCAGGCGCATGGGGATGCCCAATCCCTTGCGCCCCAGCGAGGTTCGGCCGTCCGTGGCCTGGGTGATGGCGGCGGCCAGGGCGCGGTCGGAACCGATGTCGCTGAGCGACAACAGCCCATCGCGCAGACGGAAGGGTTCCGTTCCATCCAGCAAGCGACGCGCCGCCGCATTGGCGTGAGCCAGCCGCATGCCGCTTCCCACAAGCAGGATCGGAACGGACAGGACGTCGAACAGGGCGGCGAAGTTCGATTGCTGGATCGCCGCGATGTCGAGCAGTCGATTGATGGTCGCGGCGCGCTGAAGGTGGGGGGCGAGCAGCGTCATGATCGCCAATTCACGATCGCCATAGGGGCCATGCTTCTCCAGGCGGCCGAAACCCAGGACGCCGAAGGCCTGTGAATCGCGCGCCAGCCAGACGCCCATGACGTCGCACAGGCCCTGGGGTCTGGCCCATTCGATAGAGAAACGCGCCGTGTCCAGAAGGCCGATATCCGGCGTCGTCCGCACGAGCGTCATCGGGAGATGCAGCGGCAGGCGGCTCAGCCGCTCGATCCCGCCCCACAGTTCCAGGGCCTCTCCCGCGTAGTTCAGCATGGTGTCGCAATAGGGCGCGGGGATATTGGTCATGATGTTGAGAACGCTGCGGGCGTCCGGCACCGTGACCAGGTCGAGCGTGGCGCTGGCGCCGTCGATCTCGATCCGGATCGCCTCGAGCGCCGCTGACCAGCGCGATACGTCTATCGCGCTGTCGTAGATCAGTCCGATCAACGTCGACAGGCGTTCGGCTGAAATACAATCGGTCATTGGGATCCTGAACAACACCGTCGCATACCCACGGTAGTCTTTCCGCCCGTTGCGGCAAAGGCGCCTCCACCAAATGGTGGACGCCGCCGTCGAGCGCCCCGCGCAGCATCCCTTCATCGACCCTTGGTGGGAGCGGGAGCGAATAGATGAACACCATGACCAACAGCCTTGTCGGCGCGCCGACGACCCTGCGGCGCGGCGGCCTGAGAGCCGTTCTGATCGCAGGAGCGTCCTGTCTCGCGCTCGCCGTGATCGGTGCGCCGGAGCAGGCTTCGGCGCAGGACGCCTTCTGCCGGGATACGAACGGAAACCTCATCCTTCCGGCCCCGAGTACGGACCAGGGCGTGGAGGAGGGAACGGCCAACACGACCTGCAGCGCCGGGGCGACGGCCATCGGGGCGTTCAACAACGCCAGCGGGGTGGCCAGCACGACCGTCGGACGGTCGAACGTCGCGCTCGGCTACGCCGGCTCCGCCTTCGGCTATTTCAACACCGCAGCGGGGTCCGGGAGCAGCGCCTTTGGGAACGGCAACCAGGCTCTCGGCGTGAAATCCAGCGCGTTCGGATACTATTCCAGGACCGGCTCGCTCGCTGAGGGGGCCTTGGCCGTCGGCGGTTGGCTGGATCGCAACGGCGACGGCGTGGTCGATGCGAACGAGCAGACGGTCGCGGAGGGGGAAGGATCGGCCGCCTTGGGCGTCACGGTCCAGGCCCTGGGCCGGACCAGCTTCGCGGCGGGCGTCGGCGGCTATGCGGACGGGGCCAGCAGCACGTCGGTCGGCGTGGGCAACAACATCCGGACCCTGGGCGGCGTGAGGATTCTCGGCGGAGAGAAGAGCAGCGCGATCGGCTATTTCAACACGGCCTCCGGTGAAGAGAGCGCGGCGGTCGGGGCGTCGAACAACGCAAGCGAGTATCGGGCGAGCGCCTTGGGCGCAGGCAACGCCGCCTCGGGGACGGACGCCACGGCCGTCGGCAGCATGAACAGGGCGACGGAGACCGGAGCCAGCGCCTTCGGCTTCAACAACGGGGCGCTCGGCACGCAAAGCCTGGCCATGGGCGCCCAGAACTGGGCTCGGGCCGAGCAGAGCGTGGCGATCGGTTTCAGATCCGAAGTCCTGACCGGCGCGATCGGCGGCCTGGCGATCGGCGGTTGGGTCGATGTCAATCTCGACGGCGTGGTCGACCCAGGCGAAACCACCCTCGTAGGCGCTCGCGGCGGCGTGGCGGTCGGAAACGGGGCCGTGGCGAACAGCCTCTACAGCGCGGCTTTCGGCGTCGGCGCGGTGGTTCAAGCGGGCGCGGATCGGGGCACGGCCGTCGGCGTCAACGCGGTCGTCACCGCCGAGGAGGGGACGGCCATCGGCTGGGGCGCGGTCGCCGACCGGGCGCACGCCGTCTCGGTCGGGGCCTCCGGCGCCGAGCACAACATCATCCATGTCGCCAACGCCGTGGCGGCGACGGATGCGGTGAACCTGCGGCAGATGGTGAACGCGGACAACTTCCTGGGTACGACCCTGGCGCAGATCATGGGCGGCGGGATGACCTATACCGGGTCCATCGGGTCCACGATCATCAACTATCCGTCCTTCACCATTCAGGGACCGGCTATTCCAACGTCGGGGGCGCGTTGACCGCGGTGGATACGCGATTGACCAGTCTGGCGGCCCAGATCGCCGCCATACCGGCCGGACCGCAAGGCCAGGTCGGACCGACGGGACCCCAGGGGCCCCAAGGTCCGCAAGGCCCGGGCAATCCTCTGGCGCCGGAGTATGACGACGCCACGCGGGATGTCCTGACCCTGGAAGGAGCGAGCGGCACCCGCGTGGCCAATGTCGCCGATGGAGTCGATCCGATGGACGCCGTCAATCGCCGCCAGATGGAAGCGGGCGACGCGGCGACCCTGGCGTCCGCCCAGACCCATGCCGACGCGGGCGATGCGGCGACCCTGGCCTCGGCCCGGGCGCACGCGGATGCTGGAGACGCCGTGGTCCGCGCCTATGCCGACGCCGGCGACGCCCGGACGCTCACCGCCGCCATGGCCTATACGGATCAGAAGCTGGCGGCGTTCGATGATCGGCTGACCGGCGTGGCCTCGCGGCTGGACGGGCAGGATCGCCGAATCGACCGCCTGGGCGCCATGAGCAGCGCCCAGTTGAACATGGCGATGAACGCCGCCGCGGCCATGCCGGGACGTGGACGCCTGGCGGTCGGACTCGGTTTCCAGAACGGCGAGGAGGCGCTTTCCGTCGGCTATGGTCGGCGTTTCGGCAATGGGGTGTCGATCTCTGTCGGCGGCGCCTTCGGCCGGAACAACGAGAGCTCCGGCGGCGTCGGCATCGGGTTCGACCTTTTCTAAGGCAGGCTGAATCTTGATGAAGTCGGGGCCGTGCTCTGCGCGGCCCCGATCGTTCCTTTTTGCCCAGGAGGCGTGTCGAGTCTTCAGGCTCGAGTCTTCATCCACTCCCAGACACGCCGTGCAAGCGCGGCGACGCTGTCGGGGGCGTCGCCGGAGATCGCCTGACGATAGTCTCCGGCGGGCAGGCCGTAGTATCGGATCTTCACCTCGCATTTCATGTACGGGATCGATGCCGACGGCGGAGCGAGGATCGAGCGCTTGACCGAGGCGGCGCCTCTTTCGGCGCGGTGCGTTCGGGGCCAAACTGGATGAATGGAATCATCGCGGGAAAGGTCGGCTTCATGGCCCAGTTCGGCGGCCTGACAGGCTTCGAGGTCTTCGTGGGCAAGGGGCGTCATGCGCGCCGCCTGCAGCCGCAGCGCAAGGACTGGCTGCTGTGGCTGTTCATGGCGTGGATGCGGCGGACCTAGTTTCCGGTCAGCCTGCCCGGAGGGCCAACTCGACGGCGTCGGGACCTGCTGGGAAGCGCAGATGGTCGCCGGGTTCGTGGACGGCGGCCCAGACGGCCTCGGCCACGTCGGACGGGGCGGTGGTCAGGGGCGGCGCAGCGAAGGCGGCGATGATCGGAGCCGCGAAGTCGGCGTAGGCCGGGTGGATGGCCTCTTCCAGCCTGATGTCCGAGTTGGCGGTGAAGCGGGTGGTCGGACCGTAGCCGGGCTGGACCAGGCGCACGTGAAGGCCGAAGGCGCCCAACTCATGGGCCAGGGAGCCGGTGAAGCCTTCCACTGCCGTCTTGCTGGCCGTGTAGATGGAGGCCAGGGGCATGGCGGCGATGGCTACGCTGGAGGTCACGTTGACGATGGTCCCTGCGCCGCGTCGACGGAACTGGGGAAGGACCGCCTGGCAGACGGCCATGACGCCGAAGGTGTTGGTCTCGAAGATCTCTCGCGCCTTGGTCAGGGAGGCCCCTTCCAGGGTGCCGACCAGGCCGATCCCGGCATTGTTGACCAGGACGTCGATCGGTCCGGCTTCATCGATGGCGGCGGCGATGCTGTCGGGACGGGTGACGTCCATGGCCACGACGCGAATCCGGGGGGATCGGGGCAGGACGTCGTCGCGCGGCGTGCGCATGGCGGCGACGACGTTCCAGCCCATGGCGTGGAAGTGTCGAGCCGTCTCCAGGCCGTAGCCGCTGGAGCAGCCGGTGATCAGAATGGTCTTCATGAGAGCCTCCTGGGCGTTTCGATGAAGCCAGGATAGGCGCTGGCGTCAGGATGATCTGCGGCTTGAAGTCCAGGAAATATTCGCCATAGTCCGGATGTGGTCGATCCCTTGTCAGACGTCATCCGCCTGTTGCGTCCGCGCGCGGTCTTCACCAAGGGCATCAGCGGGGCGGGCGCATGGGCCGTGCGCTATTCCGATTTCGGCGATCCCAGCTTCTGCGCGGTGACGGAGGGACGGTGCAGGCTGTCGGTCGACGGCCAGGCGCCGATCATTCTGGAGCAGGGGGATTTCGTCCTCTTGCCCGCCACGCCCGGCTTCACCATGAGCGGCTTCGAGCCGGCGACGCCGCGGCTGATCGATCCGCGTGCCGCCACGGCCCCGACAGAGGAGGTTCGCCACGGCGACCCCGAGGCGCCGGCCGAGGTGCGGATGCTGGGGGGCTATTTTCTGTTCGACTCGCCGGACGCGGCCCTGCTGGTCGCCCTCTTGCCGGCACTGGTTCACGTCCGAGGCGTCGAACGGCTGACGACTCTGGTGCGGATGCTGGGCGAAGAGGCCGAGGACGAACGGACGGGCCAGAGCCTGGTGATGTTCCGTCTGATCGAAATCCTGCTGGTCGAGGCGCTGCGGTCCCTGCCGGGGGAGGGCGCGGCGCCGGGCCTGTTGCGCGGGCTGGCGGACCGGCGCATCGCCG
Source organism: Brevundimonas faecalis (assembly GCF_040549405.1). NCBI lineage: Bacteria > Pseudomonadati > Pseudomonadota > Alphaproteobacteria > Caulobacterales > Caulobacteraceae > Brevundimonas > Brevundimonas faecalis. Next base: position 1,257,103 of record NZ_JBEPTF010000001.1, read on the forward strand.
CAGCCATGAGGCGCATGCACGGCGCGCCGGCCCAGGCCTGGACGGTGTCGCAACTGGCGCAGGAGGCGGGGATGTCGCGCTCCGCCTTCTTCGACCGCTTCACCCGCGCGGTCGGCCTGGCGCCGATGGAGTATCTGCTGACTTGGCGGATGGCGGTCGCCAAGCGTTTGTTGCGGCGACGCGAGGCCTCGATCGACGCCGTGGCCGAACAGGTCGGCTACGGATCGGCCAGCACCTTCAGCACCGCCTTCCGGCGTCACGTGGGCGAGCCGCCCGGACGATACGCCCGAGCGGCCCTTGTAGGCGCATAGGAGCCGAGCCGCTGCCTGATCGAACGATCAAACATCGGAAATGTCTGGTCGGTCGGAGGCGTGTCTTCAGCTTTCGATGAAGGTCAGGCGGCGTCGACGAGGACGATCTCGCTGTCGGACAGGGCGGTGACGACCAGGGTCTCGACGTCGCGAACGGCCAGGCCGTCACGGGCGTTCCCACGCACCCCGTTGACCTCGATCGAGCCCTTGGCCGGCACCAGATAGGCGCGGCGCTGGGCGCCCAGGGGGTATTCGACCGTTTCGCCCGCCTTCAGCGTCGCGCCGACGACGCGGGCGTCAGTGCGGATCGGCAGGGCATCCGTGTCGTCCTCGAAGCCCGAGGCCAGAACCACGAACTGTCCGGCGCGCTCCCCCTTGGGGAAGGGCTTGGCGCCCCAACTGGCCTTTTCGCCACGACGGGTCGGCTCGATCCAGATCTGGAAGATGCGGGTCGTCTCGGATTCCAGGTTGAACTCGGAGTGGCGCACGCCGGTCCCCGCGCTCATGACCTGGACGTCGCCCGCCTCGGTGCGGCCCCGGTTGCCCAGGTTGTCCTCATGGGTGATGGCGCCGTCACGGACATAGGTGATGATCTCCATGTCCGAGTGGGGGTGGGGCGGGAAGCCCGTGCCGGCCTGGATTTCATCGTCGTTCCAAACCCGCAGCGAGCCCCAGCTCATGCGCTTGGGATCATAGTAGTTGGCGAAGGAGAAGTGATGCTTGGCGTTCAGCCAGCCGTGGTTTTCACCGCCGAGGGTGTCGAAGGGGCGCAGTTCGATCATGGTCTTGGTCCCGAATGTCTGTCAGAGGCCGAACCGTCCGGCGCTCTTGTATGAGGCCAAGATAGCGATCAGGCTGAACTCAGAAATAGAAACGAATGAAACTCATCGTTTCGGAGAAGTGATGTCGAAACTGCCCGATCTCGAGGCCCTGGCCATCTTCGCCAAGGTGGCTGAAACCCAGTCCTTTTCGGGCGCGGCCGACGCCCTGGCCCTGTCAAAGGCCACGGTGTCCAAGGCGGTGTCCCGGCTGGAGCAGAGGCTGGGAACGACCCTGCTGCACCGGACGTCGCGGCGTTTCTCGCTGACGGATTCCGGGCGTTCCCTCGCCGCACGCGCCGCTCAGATGGTGGCCGAGGCCGAGGCGGCGGAGGGAGAGGCCCTGGATCAGGCGGTTACGCCGCGGGGTCTGGTGCGCCTGGCCGCGCCCATGTCCTTCGGCATGGCCTATGTGGCACCGGCCCTGCCGGAGTTCCTCGCCCGGCACCCCGACGTGTCGGTGGATCTGCACCTGTCGGACGCGACGGTGGATTTGGTGGGAGAGGGCTTCGACTGCGCCCTGCGGATCGCGTCCCTGCCGGATTCGTCCATGACCGCGCGGCGGTTGCGGCCGGTGCAGCGGCATCTGGTGGCCTCGCCGGGCTATCTGGAGCAGCGCGGCCGACCGACCCACCCCGACGACCTCGCGCGGCACGCCTGCCTCGGCTACGCCTACCTGCCCAGCGGCGAGGCCTGGCGCCTGGTGCATGAGGAAAGCGGGCAGGAGGCGGTGGTGCGTCCGGTGGGGCCGCTGCGGGCCAACAACGCAGACGCCCTGACGGCCGCCCTCTGCGCAGGGCTCGGCCTCGCGGTCCAGCCGGACTTCATCTACTGGCGCGACGTGGCCGAAGGACGGCTGGAGACGGTCATGACGGACTGGGCCCTGCCGCCCATCTCCCTGCATCTGGTCGCACCGGGCGGCGGCCCCAGACCGGCGCGGGTCACGGCCCTGATGGACTATCTGGCCAAGCGCTTCTCGACTCCGCTGTGGCCCGGGCAGGGATGAGGAGACGCGACGGCGATCTTGAGGAGATGGCTTCTATCCTTCAGGATTTTGCTTTCTTTTGCGGTTTCCAAACGAGGGCATGAGCCATGGCACCTAGCACTAGGCGGTCCATTCTTATGGGAGCCGCGTTATTCTCGGGCGCTTCCTCTGTTGTTCGAGCCGATGAAGGGGCGCCGACGGGCGGCTACACCTGTCCGCCGTGCGGCTGTGTCGTGAGCGGAAGGCTGTTTTCGTCGCCGGGGACCTGTCCGGTTTGCGGCATGAAGCTTGTTCCTACGGCGATGGTTTCGAGTGAACCGGCGACGGACTTCCCTTCAGGGCAACTAGAGATGCGCGTGCCGGTTCCGCCTACGGCTGTGCCAAGCGACGGCCGCGAGTATCTTGTCTACGAATTGCACCTTCGCAACTTCGGACACAGACCTATGTCGTTAGGCCGGATGGAGGTCCTCGATCCCGTTTCAGATACGGTTGTTGCGAGCTTTGAAGGGGCAAGCCTGGAATCCATGATCAGCCCGGTCGGGCAGGATGCTCTGACGATCGGAGATGGGCTTATGCTTGGGAGCGGGCGGAGTTGCGTGGTCTTCATGCGCCTGGCCAGCAGCGGATCGGCTCCCTTGAAACTGCAACATCGTATGAGTTCGGGCGCCGTCACGATCACGGCTCCCATAATCGATGTCTTGCCGAAAGAGACGCTCAGACGGCTAGGTCCCCCGTTGAAAGGAGCCGATTGGGCGCCGACGCACAATGCGGGAGAGGACGCCCATCACCGTGTCGGCTTGCTCGCCATGGACGGGTCAGCCCGTATCGCCCGCCGCTATGCGATCGATTGGAAGAGGCAACGAGACGGCGCCTGGTTCGATGGCGACGAGACTGACGTGCGCGCCTATCACTGCTATGGTCAACCGGTGGTCGCGGTGGCGGATGCGATCGTGGTCATGGCGAACGACGGCTTTCCGGACAACAGGCCGCGAACCCGCGACGGTTTCACGCTTGCCGTGGAACTGACCCTGCAGTCGGTGGGCGGAAACGTCGTGACCCTGGACTTGGGGGACGGCCTGTTCGCCTCCTATGCGCATCTACAACCTGGAAGCGTGGAGGTTCGCGTCGGCGATCGGGTGCGGCGAGGGCAGGTGCTGGCCGCCATCGGGAACTCCGGCGACAGTCGCTGGCCGCATCTGCATTTCCAAGTAAGCGACGGCCCCGGCTTGCTCGGGTCAGAAGGGGTTCCTTATGTCATCGACGCCTATGGCGAAACGGTCGGGGATCGCAGGGATCAGCGACGCAATGAGATGCCGATGCGCGACGCGAGAATAGACTTCGCTTGACGTCAGTAGACCCAAGGCCGCTCGAGAGCGTCCTGCGCGCGCAGGGCGCGGATGCGGTCGGCCTGTTTCAGGGTCAGGGCGATGGCGTCCAGGCCTTCCAGAAGCATTTCGCGGGCTTCGGGGTCGATGACGAAGGTCCAGGTCGCGCCGTCGGGGCGGCGGATCTCACAGGCCGCCAGATCGACGGTAAGCGTAGGGTCCGCCGAGGAGACGGCTTCGGCGATCGCGGCGGCGGCTTCGGCCGGGACGACGGCGGGGACCATGCCGTTGAGGATGCAGTTGTTGCGGAAGATGGGATTGAAGGAGGGGGCGACGACGACGCGGAAACCGTACTCGGCCATGGCCCAGGCGGCGTGCTCGCGGCTGGAGCCGCAGCCGAAGTTGGCGCCGGCCACCAGGATGCGCGCCCCGGCGTAGGTCGGCTGGTTCAGGATGAAGGCCGGATCGGGATCGCGACCGCCCTGGGCCGTATAGCGCCAGCCGGCGAACAGGCCGTCGGCCAGACCGGTCTTGGACACGGACTTGATCTCACGCGAGGGGATGATGGCGTCGGTGTCGATATTGTCGCGCATCAGGGGCGCGGCTGTGGCCGTCAGGCGGGTGAAGGGCTGCATCAGAACGCCTTTCGCGGATCGGCTATGGCGCCGGCCAGGGCCGAGGCGGCGACGGTTTCCGGCGAAGCCAGGTGGGTGCGGGTCTCCGGTCCCTGGCGGCTTTCGAAATTGCGATTGGTCGAGCTGATGACCCGTTCGCGCGGGCCGAAGCTTTCGCCCCCGGCGTAGAAGCACATGGAGCAGCCGGATTCCCGCCATTCGAAGCCGGCGTCGAGGAAGACCTGATCCAGACCCTCGGCCTCCGCTTCACGGCGAACGCGGCTGGAGCCGGGAACGCAGATAGCCCGCACGCCGGGTGCGATCTTGCGGCCTTTGAGCACGGCGGCGGCGCGGCGCAGGTCGGACAGGCGGCTGTTGGTGCAGGAGCCGATGAAGGCGCCGGTGACGGGCAGGCCTTCCAGCGGTCGACCCGGCGTCAGGTCCATATAGGTCAGGGCGCGCGCGTGAGCCTCGGGCGTGTCCAGGCCGCCGTCTTCGAAGGCGGGGACGGCGCCGTCCAGGGGGACGACCTGCTGCGGACTGACGCCCCATGTCACCATGGGGGCGACGTCGGCGGCGTTCACCGACAGTTCCACGTCGAAGACGGCGTCGGGGTCGCTGGCCAGTTCGCTCCATTGCGCGACTGCCTGATCCCAGGTTTCGCCCGTCGGGGCGAAGGGGCGTCCGGCCAGGTAGTCGAACGTCGTCTGGTCCGGGGCGATGATGGCCGAGAAGGCGGCGAACTCGGTCGCCATGTTGCACAGGGTCAGGCGCGCCTCGACGTCCATGGCGCGGACGACTTCGCCCGCATATTCGACCACATGGCCCTTGCCGCCGCCGACGCCGAAGCGGCCCAGCAGGTGAAGGGCCAGGTCCTTGGCCGTCACGCCGGGCGACAGACGGCCGTCGATGGTGATGCGCATGGCGCGCGGCTTCTCGACGCGCAGGGTCGATGTGGCCAGGGCGTGCTCAGCCTGGGTCGAGCCTATGCCCCAGGCCAGGGCGCCGAGCGCGCCCTGTGAACAGGTGTGGCTGTCGGGGCAGACCAGGGTCAGGCCGGGCAGGACGATGCCCAGTTCGGGGGACATGACGTGGACGATGCCCTGGTTCGGGTCGCCCAGGTCGAACAGGCGGATTCCGGCCTCGGCGGCGGCCTGGCGCGTGGTGCGGATGAAGTCGGCGCCGGTCGGCATCAGGGTCTGGTCCGTCCGGCCCGGACGGGTGTCCACGATGTGGTCCATGACGGCGAAGGCCTGTTTCGGCGCGAAGACCGTGCGCCCGGCCGACAGCACGCTTTTCAGCGCCACGCCGCCCGTGCGCTCATGCAGCAGGACGCGGTCGACCAGCAGCAGGCCGGTCCTGGCGTCGATGTCGCTGACCAGATGGCGGTCCCAGATCTTGTCGAAGAGGGTGCGGCTCATCCGGCGAGGGCCGCCTGCGAGGCTTCGGCCAGGATGGCCGCCCGGTCGGCGTCGGGCCTCGGCACGTCGTGACGCAGGCCCAGACGGCGGCCGTCGAATTCCAGCGGCAGGGCGGGCAGGCGGGCGGAGGAGCCGTCGGACAGGGTGATCTCCACCATGCCGCCCTCGGCCAGGTGGGGGTCGTCGAACAGGTCCTGGGGCCGCGAGACGGGGGCGAAGGGCAGGCCGATGGCCTCCAGGCGGGTGACCAGTTCGGCGCGGGCATAGCCGGCGAACAGTTCGCGGACGCGCGGCAGGATGCGGTCGCGCGCCTTCACCCGGTCGTTGTTGGCCGCCAGCGAAGGATCGGCGCCCAGATCGTCCAGCCCCATGGCCTTGCAGAAGGCGACCCACTGGCTGTCGCTGACCACGCCGACGAACAACTGTTCATTCTCTTGCGCGGTCTCGAACACGTCATAGACGGCCCAGGCCGAGATGCGGGCGGGCATGGGATTGGGGGCGACGCCGGTCACGGCCTGTTGGGCCATATGCTGTCCGACCAGGAAGGCGGTGGTTTCGAACAGTGAGCATTTGATCTCCGCGCCCTTGCCCGTGGCGTGGCGCTGGTTCAGCGCGGCCAGGATGCCGATCACCCCGAACATGCCGCCGGTGATGTCGACGACGCTGGTCCCGGCGCGCAAGGGCTTGCCCGGAGGTCCGGTCATATAGGCCAGGCCGCCCATCATCTGGGTGACTTCATCCAGGGCCGTGCGGTTCTGATAGGGGCCGGTCAGGAAGCCCTTGGCCGAGCAGTAGATCAGGCCGGGGTTGGTTTCGGCGAAGTCGTTCGGCCCCAGGCCCAGGCGTTCGAGGGCGCCCGGACGGAAGTTCTCGATCAGGACGTCGGCGTCCTCGACCAGACGACGGGCGCTGGCCAGGTCGTCGGGCGACTTTAGGTTCAGGCAGATGCTGCGCTTGTTGCGGTTGAACATGGGGAAATAGCCCGCGCCCGAGCCCAGCAGATTGCGGGTGTGGTCGCCGCCCTCGGGCTCGATCTTGATCACCTCCGCGCCCAGGTCGCCCAGAATCACCCCGATGGAGGGCCCCATCACCATGTGGGTGAATTCGACGATCTTGAGCCCGGCCAGAGGGCCGACAGAGGCGGGGTTTGGGGCGGTCATGCGTGCTCAATCCTCGAAACCGACTGCGGGCGGCGCGGAGATTTGCAGTCTTCGCGCTCGACAGAACCCTATAATGGTTATAGAGGCATAACAATAGATCAAAGCAAGAGGCGTGAACGAGACAGATGGACGTCCTGGTCAGCGAAGTGGGGCCGCGTGACGGCTTGCAGAGCATTCGCCGCATCATGCCGCTGGAGGCGAAGAAGGCCTGGATCGCCGCAGAAGCGGCCGCTGGTGTCCGTGAGATCGAGGTGGGCAGCTTCGTTCCCGCCAGCGTCCTGCCGCAACTGGCCGACACGGCCGAGGTGGTCGCCTTCGCCAAGACGATCCCGGGCCTGGAGGTTGCGGTCCTGGTTCCCAACGCACGTGGAGCCGAAGCGGCGATTCGCGCCGGAGCGGACAAGCTGACCCTGCCGCTGTCGGTGTCGGAGACTCACAGCCTGGCCAACCTGCGGCGCACCCATGTTCAGGTCCTGGACGAGGCGAAGCGCATCGCCGACATGATCCGCGACCTGCCGGAGGGCGAGCGGCCGCATTTCGAGGGCTCCCTGTCCACCGTCTTCGGCTGCACGCTCGAAGGCGCGATCCCTGACGCCCAGGTGGCGCGTCTGGCCGAGTCGCTGATGGCGGCGGGGTGCGACGAGGTGGGTCTGTCGGACACGACCGGCTATGCCGATCCGTCGGCGGTCAAACGTCTGATCGCCCTGGTGCGCGGCGTCGTGGGGGAGAAGGGGCTGACCGGAATCCATCTGCACAACACGCGGGGGCTGGGCCTGGCCAATGTTCTGGCGGCGCTGGAGTCGGGTCTGACCACGGTCGACAGCTCGCTGGGCGGCATCGGAGGCTGTCCCTTCGCGCCCGGCGCCAGCGGCAATATCGTCACCGAGGACCTGGTCTTCATGCTCCAGGCCATGGGGCTGAAGACCGGCATCGACCTTGAGGCCCTGCTGAAGGTGCGGTCCATACTGGAGGAAGCCTTGCCGGGCGAGCCGCTGTACGGCTTCACGCCGGATGCGGGCTTGCCGCTCAACTTCGTTCCCGAGGAGGTCCGCTGAATGTCCGAGGCTGTTGCAAGACCCGCCGGCGATCCCGGCCTCTATGACTTCTCGCCCTATCGGAACCGGCCCAGGATCGTCTGGCCGGGCGGCAAGACGGTGGCCGTCTGGGTGGCGCCGAACCTCGAGTATTACGAGATCGATCCGCCCGCGAACCCCTTCCGCAAGAGCTGGACCAAGCCGCATCCGGACGTGGTCGGATACGGGCATCGCGACCACTCCAACCGCGTGTCGCACTGGCGCATGGCCGAGGCGATGAGCCGTCACGGCTTCCCCGGTTCGGTCTCGCTGTCGATCGCCCTGTGTCAGCACCATCCGGAGGTGGTCGCCGACGCCAACGAACGCGGCTGGGAGTTTTTCAGCCACGGCATCTACAACACGCGCTACAGCTACGGCATGGACGAGGCGCAGGAGCGCCGGATCATCGAGGATTCGATCCGCACCGTCCGCGACGCCACCGACCAGACCATCCGCGGCTGGCTGGCCCCGGCCCTGACGCACACGCCGCGCACCCTGGATCTGATCGCCGAATACGGCCTGGACTATACCTGCGACCTCTATCATGACGATCAGGTGCAGCCGGTGAAGACCAGGGCCGGGCGGCTGGCCTCCATCCCCTACAGCCTGGAGGTCAACGACCACTACGGCTTTTTCGTCTACAACATGTCGCCGCGCGAATACGCCGACGCCCTGATCCGCCAGTACGAGCGGCTGGCCGTCGAGGGCGAAAAATCGGGCACGGTCATGTGCATTCCGCTGCACGCCTATCTGATCGGCCAGCCGCACCGGATCGCCGCCTTCGAGGGGGTGCTGGAGCATATCGCGGCGGACGGCCGCGCCTGGATCAGCCGCGCGGGCGACATCGTCGACGCCTGGCGCGTACAACAGACGGGAGACGCGGCATGAGCCTGGACGCCGCCTATCTGGAATATCCGCACCGCAAGCGCGGCTACGACCACGATCTTTATCCCTGGACCATGCTGCACGAACGCAAGCCGGTCGCTTGGCCCGACGGCAAGAGCGTCGCCGTCTGGGTCTGCATCGATCTGGAGTGGTTCCCGATCACGCCGGAGGACAAGCCCTTCCGCGCGCCGGGGCATATGCAGACGCCCTATCCGGACTATCGCCACTATACGTCGCGCGAGTACGGGACGCGGGTCGGCTTCTATCGCCTGCTGGACGCCCTGGCCAAGGCCGGGGTCAAGGCCTCGGTCGCGGCCAACTCGGCCGTCGCAGAGCGCTATCCCGAGGTGATCGCGGACATCATGGCGGCGGGGCATGAGATCATCGCCCACTCCACCGACATGAACGGGACTATCGCCACCGGTCTGGACGAGGCGGACGAGAAGGCCCTGATCGACGGCGCCTTGGGCGTGCTGGAGCGGGTTTCCGGCGTGCGTCCGCGCGGCTGGCTGTCCATCGCCCGTTCGCAGAGCTGGAACACCGTGCGGCTGCTGAAGGAGGCCGGGGTCGACTACTGCTGCGACTGGGTCAACGACGAACTGCCTTGGCGCTTCAACAACGGCCTGATCAACCTGGCGCTGAACCACGAGCTGTCGGACCGGCAGATCATCACCGTCCAGCAGCAGTCGGCCGACAGCTATGTCCAGCAGATGAAGGACGCCTTCGACTGGCTGGCGCGGGAAGCGAAGCAGACGGGCGGAGGACGGATGCTGCCGCTGAACGTCACGCCCTACATCCTGGGTCTGCCTTATCGGATCGACGCCTTTGAGCGGTTGCTGCTGGACCTGGCCGGCCGGCCGGAGGCCTGGTTCGCGCGCGGGGATCAGATCATCGACGCCTGGGTCGACAGCGGCGCCTGACGCCGCCTGTCGCCCCCAACGCCCAGGCGTCGTGAACCGGCCCGGTCCTCCACACGGATCGGGCCGGACTGCTTTTGGGGCTATCCCTGGCTTTCGGGCAGGCGGACCAGCAGACCGTTCAGGGGCTCGGACGCCTTGATCTGACAGGACAGGCGGCTGTTGGGCTGAACGCCCTCGGCGAAGTCCAGCATGGACTCCTCCATGGCCGATGGGCCGCCGGTCTTCTCCAGCCAATCGGGATCGACGTAGACGTGGCAGGTGGCGCAGGCGCAGGCGCCGCCGCAGTCGGCGTCGATGCCGGGGATGTTGTTGCGCACCGCCCCTTCCATGACCGACTGCCCCGGCTTGAGCTCGACGGAATGGGCGACGCCGTCGTGGGTGAGGTAGGTGACCTGGATCATGGGGGATGCTCGACTTCAGGCCGCGACGGCCTTCATGGAATGGTCGGGGTCGGCCAGCCGCTCTGCGACGACGGCGGCCTGGGCGCCGATCAGGGCGCGGGCGCCCATGAAGGCGGCGGGCGAGTTGACGGCCTCCACCGCCAGGATGCGGTCGCCCTTCAGGTGGAAGATGGCGAAGGCGCCGCTGGACGGGTCGCCGCGCGTCACCTGTCGGTCGGCGCCGTGGGGCAGGCCGGCAATCTGCAGCTTCAGGTCATACTGATCGGACCAGAACCAGGGCGTTTCGGGCGATGGGGCGGGACGGCCCAGGATCGCGGCGGCGGCCTGCTTGGCCTGTTCCAGGGCGCTGGGAACGCTTTCCAGCCGGGCGTGGAGATCATGGTGGGGCAGGGGACGGCGCGTGACGTCGCCTATGGCGAAGACGGCGGGGTCGTCGGTGCGGGCCTGGCTGTCCACGATCACGCCGTCGGCGCAGGCCATGCCGCAGGCCCGGGCCAGGTCGTCGTTGGGCAGGGCGCCGACCCCGATCAGCACGGCGTCGCAGGCGAGGCGGCGACCGTCCGACAGAAGCACGGCCTCGACCTTTCCGTCGCCCTCGACGGCGGCCAGTTCGACGCCGGTCAGGATCTCGACCCCTTCCGCCGTGTGGCGTGCATGGAAGAAACGAGACAGGGGTTCGGAAGCGACCCTGGCGAGCAGGCGTGTCTCGCGCTCGATCAGAACCACGTCGACGCCCAGGGCGCGGGCGGAGGCGGCGGCCTCCAGCCCCACATAGCCGCCGCCGACCACAACCAGGCGTCGGCCGGGGATCAGGGCTTGCTTCAAGGCTTCCGCATCGGCCGCCGTGCGCAGGGACAGGACGCCGGGCAGGCTGGCGCCGGGAACAGCCAGGGACCGCGCCCGCGCGCCCATGGCCAGGATCAGCCGATCGTAGGGAAGTCGCTGGCCGTCGGTCGTCACGACCGTCCGGGCGGCGCGGTCAATGGCCGTGACGCCCGTATCGACCATCAGATCGACGTGGTTCTCGGCATACCAGGACAGGGGTTTCAGCAGCAGGTCGTCGGCCTCGACCTCGCCCTTGAGCCAGGCCTTGCTGAGCGGCGGGCGTTGATAGGGGGGCAGAGGCTCATGGCCGACCAGGGCGATCGGTCCTTGATGGCCGTATTGGCGCAGGAAGCCGGCCACGGCGCCGCCCGCATGTCCAGCGCCGATCACGACGATCCGGTCATCGACGGCGGAGGCGGGGACGCTGGTCATGGCGATCAATCCAGAATGAGGCCGCCCGACAGGTTCAACGTCGTTCCGGTGATGGAGCGGGCGTGGTCCGAGAGCAGGAAGGCGACGGCGGCGGCGACCTCGTCCGCCTCGATCAGTTCGCCGGTCAGCAGGGAGGCCTTCAGGTCGCGCAGGGCCTCGGGCGACAGGCGGTCGAGCATGGGGGTGCAGACAGGGCCGGGGGCCACGACGTTGACCCGCACCTGAGGCGACCAGGCCTTGGCCAGGTGGCGGCCCAGGTTGGCGACGCCGGCCTTGGCCGCCGCATAGGCCGCGCCGGACAGGGCCGACCCGCCGTTGGCGCCGTTGGTGGAGCCCAGCAGGACCACGGCCCCCTTCGAGGCGTGCAGCGGCGCGTGCAGGGCGCGGGTCAGCAGGAAGGCGGAGGTCAGATTGGCGTCCATGACGGCGCGCCAGTCGGACAGGGCCATGTCTTCCAGAGGTCCGCCGCCGACGATCCCGGCCGCATGGACGAAGGCGTCGATGCGGCCGTGGGCCTCCAACGCCTGGATTACGGCCGTTTCGACGGCCGCTTCATCCGTCACGTCGCAGGTCAGGACCGTGACGCCGTCAAGCGCCGGAGACGACGCCCGGTCCAGGGCGACGACCGTCCCCCCGGCGGCGAGCCAGCGCGCCATGACGGCCCGCCCGACGCCGCCCCAGGCCCCGCTGAGCAGCAGAACCCTTCCAGCGGCGTCGAGCAGGTTCAGGGTCACGCGGCCTGGCTCGTTTCCAGCGAGGCCTGGATTTCCGACAGCATGTCGTAGCGCAGCCCGGCCGAACCGCGCACGGCCTGGACGGCCATCTTCTGGCGGTCCGGCGTGTCGGAGAAGCGGTGGCAGAGCTGAAGCCCGACCTCGGCGTGCTCGTCGTCGTTCTCGACGTGGACGTGGAAGAATTCCAACTCGTCGTCGGTGAAGCCCAGCTTCTCCATGGCCGAGATATAGCCCGGATAGAGGGTCGGCAACTGGCCTTCCAGGGCGACCATGATGCCCGCGCAGGCCTCGTTGATCGGGCGAAGGGTGGCCAGTTCCCAGATCCAGGCGCGCATGGCGCGCGTGCCGGGCAGGATGTCGCCGCGGATCTCGGCGCCGGTGACGTCCTCGTCGGTCAGGCCGCAGGCGCGGGCGAACTTCAGCAGCAGGCGCGGGTGCGACTTCTCGGGCTCGTGCGGGGGCTCCTCGCCGGCCAGGTTCTCCATCAGCATCTCGCGGCCCTGGGGATCGGGCATGCGGGCGTAGAGGGCGGCGAACTGCTGGGGGATGGCCGAGATGTAGTAGTAGTGCTGGACGGCCCACTGACCCAGTTGTTCACGCGTCAGGCCGCCCGAGGACCAGGCCTGGCTGAACGGGTGCTTGCCGGAGCCGCGAGGACGGCGCGCGTCCTCCAACTCGGCGTAGAAGGCGACTTCTTTCAACATCGGCATGGTCTTCATCTCCTGGTGGAATGGGGTTGCGGCGACGTCAGGCCCGGCTCGGCGCGCGGGATTCCTCCAGCACGTCGAGCGGCGCGGGGACGCCGGATTGCATGATCAGGGCCTTGCGGCGCAGGAAGCGGTTGATGGAGGCTGGTCCCATGCGCGATCCGCCCATGCCGGACAGGCCGAATGAGTTCTTTTCCGGCTCATAGGTCAGGATGGTCAGGGCGCAGTCGTTGACCGACATGCCGCCGGCGTTGATCCGTTCGGCGACCGGCAAGGCTTCTTCGACGGTCCCGGCGATGACGGCGCCCGACAGGCCGAAGGTCGTGTCGTTGGCCAGGGCGACGGCTTCGTCCGCCGTGTCGAAGGCCATGACCGGCAGGACGGGGCCGAAAGTTTCCTCGCGCATGATCTCCATGTCGTGGGTCACGTCGGCCAGGACCGTGGCGGGGCACCAGCGACCGCCGCCGTCCGTGCGGATTTCTCCCCCGGTCAGGACGCGCGCGCCCTTGGCCACGGCGTCCTTCAACTGACGCTCGATGATGCCGGCCTGCGGGGCGTGGATCAGCGGGCCCAGGTGGCCGCTGTGGATGTCGGGCCAGTTCAGCGTCAGTCGCGAGGCCTTGTCGGCCAGCTTGTCGAGGAAGGCGTCGTGGATCGCGCGCTGGACGTAGACGCGCTCGATCGACAGGCAGGCCTGACCGCTGTTGGACAGGCCGCCACGCAGGACGGCGTCCACGGCCTGATCCAGGTCGGCGCTTTCCAGGATGACGACGGGGTCCTTGCCGCCCAGTTCCAGGGAGGCGGGGATGAAGCGGCGGGCGGCGGCCTCGGCGACCTTGCGGCCGGTGGCGACCGAGCCGGTGAAGCAGACCAGGTCGACCTGATCGATCAGGGCCTGGCCGACGGCACCGTCGCCCAGGACGAAGGCCAGGACGGACTTCAGTTCCGGCACGGCATCCAGGGTTTCCAGCAGGGGAGCGACGAAGCGGGGCGTGACCTCGGACGGCTTGATCAGGGCGGCGGAGCCAGCGGCGAGGGCCGGAACGGCGTCGATCAGGCTGAGCGTCACCGGGAAGTTCCACGGCGAGATGAAGCCCGACAGCGGATAGGGGACGGACTGGTTCTGGTATCGGACCGTGGGGATCAGAGCCGAAGCCTTTTCCGGCCCGCGCATGTCGTCGCCCAGCATTTCCGGCGCCAGGGCGGCCCAGCGGCGCAGGTTGCGGACAGCCCCGTCCACCTCGGTCTCCGACAGGAACCAGCGGCCGGTGTCCTGGGCCAGGGCGGCGATGATCGGCAGGCGATGGGCGGCGACGGCGTCGGCCCAGCGCGACAGGGCGGCGACGCGGCCTTGGACGCCCAGAGCCAGCCATTCCGGTTGCGCGCGGCGCAGGGCGGCTGCGACGTCGGCCACGTCCTGGGCGCTCGCGGCGGCGAACTCATAGTCGCGCTCGCCCGTCCGGGGATTGACGGCCGCCATCTTCATCGCGCCCTCTCCTGATCTGTCTGATTAAGATGTCATATCGTTATGACAATAGGGCTTGAGATGCAAGTGATAATCCCGAACACGGCGAAGAAGGCGTCCGCCGTGGGACTTCATCGCCCAGATCGCCGTCCGTGCGCGGAAGATACGCTGTGACAGCTAGGGGCGAGCGGATGATTCATCCCTGTTTCCCAAGGTCTAGCCAAGCCCTATGACGTTAGGACATCATAACCAACGCGACCGAATCGTACCGGACGCTTTGTTGAACCCGACAAGCAAGCGGCCAGGAGACCCCATGCGGCCTCATCCCCCGATCACCATCGACCCCAATGTCCGGTCGCCCCGCTACGCGCAGGTCTATGCGGTGTTGCGCGACTGGATCCTGCAGGGGGTCTATGCCCACGGCGAGCGCCTGCCGTCGGAAAGCGAGCTGTCCGATCTGTTTTCCGTGTCCCGCATCACCATCCGCTCGGCGGTCGAGATGCTGGAAAAGGAAGGCATGGTCGAGCGCATCCAGGGACGCGGCACCTTCGTCAGCGGCCAGGCCGCGGATGCGCCGAACCGGGGCGACCTGTCGGAACTGGTTCGGCGTCTGCGGACCCTGGATGGGCGCTCCAAGCTGGGCGACCTGGTGATCCGCACCGAGAGCGCCGACGACCAGGTGGTGCGCGACCTGCAGCTGGACGGTCCGGAAGACGTGGTCCACGCCTCCTACATCCGTCTGCGCGACGGCGAGGCTATCGGGGTGACGGACATCTATGTGCCCGCGCGCCTGAACGTGGAGATCACGCCCGAGGACCTGCACGCGCCGTCGCCGACCCTGCTGGAATCCAAGGGGATCGCCATCCTGGGCGCGCATCAGCTGATCGGCGCCACCCTGGCCGACAGCCAGTTGTCCAGCAAGCTGGACGTGCCGGTCGGGTCGCCCCTGGTCCGTCTGAGCCTGCTGGTGATGGATGCGGACAATCGTCCGGTGGAGCTGTTGCTGGCCCATTATCGGGCGGACAAGTACACGCACCACGTCTTCCTGGCTTCACGGGCGACGGCCGCGCCGCCGCCCGCTTCGCCAAAGCCGCGCTGAGGGGTCAGGCGCGCTCGGGCTCCTTGGCGACCATGGCGAGGATGTCGTCATAGGCCATGTCGTCGGTCGTCTGGGCCCGCTCGAAGTCGGCCTGGATGATGCGCAGGACGCGGCCGACGAAGGCTTGGCGGCGTCTGGCGCGGGCCTCGGCTTCGGCCGGTTCGGGCTGGTAGGCTTCGACGTCGGCGGCGCTGAAGGGCGCGTCGCGACCCGCCACCTGGGTCAGATTGTCGAGCTTGTCGTGCAGGGTGCTGACCTCGGCCGCCAGGGCGATGATCATGGTCAGCAGACGTTCGTGGTCGGCGTTCTCCAGGGAGAAGGGGCGGCCGCCCTTCGACGCCTTGGGCAGGGGAGGGATCGAGGTCATGCGGCGGCTCCTGCGGATTTCCGGGCGCCGTAACCCAGCCAGGCGCCGCGCAGCGAAGTGTGTGTCCGCAGCGGTTCCTCGAAGATGTCGCTCGGATCGAAGCCGGCGCGGACGGCGGGATCGATCAGATCCATTTCGCCCAGGGTGGACCAGAAGGGTTCGTTGTTGTGGGCGGCGTCCCAGTTGGACAGGAACTGGTCGAAGGGGTCGGTGCGGCGCACAGGCACCTCGACGTGCAGCATGACCCCGCCGGGCTTCAGCAGGCGGAAGCACTCGGCCACGATGGCCTCCAGGCCCGCGCGCGAGGTTTCGTGCAGCAGGATATGCGACACGATCAGATCGAAGTGGCCGTCGGGGTAGGGGGCGTGCTCGGCGTTCCCCTGACGGAAGTGCACCGCCTTCCCCAGGGCTTCGGCGCGGGCGTGGCCGTAGCGCAGCGAGGGCGCCGACAGGTCCAGGGCGTGAACCTCCGCCCCCGGGAAGCCGTCGCAATAGGGCAGGGTCGATAGACCGACGGTGCAGCCCAGATCCAGAACCCGCTCGACCTTCAGATCGGGGAAGCGATTCTGGACATAGGCGACGCCGGCCAGCCCCTTTTCCTCGTTCAGGGCGCCGTGCTTGCCCATGGAGAAGACGAAGGAGCCCAGGTCGCTGCGGGCGCCGGACCAGACGTCGTCTTCAGTGCGCTCGATGAAATAGGAGCCCGGCACGCAGTGGATGTCGACTTCGCCCTGATAGGCGGGCAGGGGTTCGTTCAGGCCCAGTTGCAGGGAGCCCTTCGTCTCGCCGCCGGTGATCCTGCGGAAGCGTTCGATCAGTTCCTCGTGCTGGCGTTCGCAGACGGTCGAGGTGACGTCGACATAGAATTCCTGCTGGGCGCGGCCGAGGGCGCTCCACCAGCGATAGGCGGTGTCGTCCTCCATGGCGTCGGCGGCTTCGCGCCAGACCTGCGGGCGGCGTCCATGGGTTTCGGCCCAGGCGGGAGCGGCCTTCTTCTCATAGATGACCGGCAGGGTCTCGCGCATAGGGCCGCGCAGGACGCCTTTCAGGGCCATGGCGAAGTCCAGCCGCGCCTGTTCCTCGAAGTCGGGCATGGGCGACATGGCGTGGGGCAGGGGGCGGGGCGAACTCATGCCGCGGCGACTCCTTCGTTCAGGGGCTGCCCGGCCTCTTCGGCCAGGGTCCGCCAGATGTCGTCCTTGGTGCGCGGGCGCGTGGTGGGGACGGCCTCGTGCGCCCAGCCGGTCGGATCCTGGCGGCGGGCGGGGCTGGGAATGACATAGACCTTGTGGTCCCAGGTCTTCTCGACCTGTTCGTGGTCGATCAGCCAGCCGGCGTCGATCATCCGCAGCACCATGTGGCGGAAGTTGCTTTCCATCTCGTCCGACTTGACCAGGACCTCCTCGCGGAAGCTGGTCGGGCCGATGGCGGGGCGGACGTGGCGGATGACGGCGATGTCTTCGTTGATGGCGTTGCGGCGGCCCGTCAGGCGTTCTTCGTCATGCTCGGGCTCGATGGCGTAGTTGCGGGCCTGCAGGCCGAACTGGCGCGTGTTCCGGGCGTCGATCGGGGTCGAGGCCGAGAAGGTGACCTGGCTCATGCCCGGGCGGAAGGTCGGATTGATCCGGTGGCAGACGCCCAGGATGGAGAACTCCAGTTCGACCGAGGTCTTTTCGCGTTCCTCGGACAGCAGGGCGCCCAGGACGCCGGATTTCTGCGCCGCCTTGGGAGCGGGACGTTCGCGTTTTACGCGGGCGCCGAAGGCCGTGCGTTCCAGCGGGGCGTCCACCGCCTTGGGATTGATGCGGCTGCCGAAGGTGGCGTGGACGAAGGAGAGGTGGGCCGTGTCGAGGGAGTTCTCCTCGAACTTCTGCCAGTTGGCGTCGGCTTCGAAGACCATGCGCGTGGTGCGCCAGGCGTCGGTCTGATGATATTCCGGCAGCAGATCGGGCAGGGGCGGGCGCAACTCTTCCGGGAGGTCGCCCAGGAAGACCCAGACCAGGTCGTATTTTTCGGCCGTGGGATAGGAATCGATCTTGGCGCGGCGCGGGATCGGGGCGTCGTCGCCCATGGACGGAATCTTGGCGCAGGCGCCCTTGGGGTCGAACTGCCAGCCGTGGAAGGGGCAGGCGACCTTGCCGTCCACGCACTGGCCCCGCGACAGGGAGGCGCCCCGGTGGACGCAGACGTCCGACAGGCAGACCACGCCGCCGTCTTCCAGTCGATAAAGAACGAAGTCGAAGCCGAGCATGCGCACGCCCATCGGCTTTCCGACCTCGACGGCGTCGGAGGTGGCGGCGACGTACCAGTTGTTGATCAGCATGGAAAATCGACCCTAAGACATCATATTATTATGATGATATTGCATTAGGGCGCGCCCGGCAATATCAAGGTCCGGGATTTTAAGGGAGGGTTGAATGTCCGACGCAACGTCGTTCGTACGCCATGACGGCGGCTATGAGGTCGTGCCGCTGAGGCGCGACAAGGTGGCCATAGGCGTGGTGCAGACCCCTGTCCGCGCGGTGGACGCCGACAACCCCGAGCCGGGAATCAAGGAGAACCTGGCCTATCTGCTGAACGCCATCGACAAGGCGCAGCAGACCGGCGGCCGGTGCGACCTGCTGTGCTTCCACGAGTTTCCGCTGCACGGCTTCGCGCCCTGGGATCTGAAGCAGTATCTGCGGGTCTCGCGCCATCCGGACGGACCGGAGATCGCCGCCATCGGCGCCAAGGCCAAGCAGTACGGCTGCTATATCGCCCTGGGCTGCCAGATGCTGGACGACGACTGGCCCGGCCACACCATGAACACCCAGCTATTGATTGGGCCGGACGGGAACCTGATCGCGCGCCACTGGAAGCAGCGGAACATGCGCGGCATGGCGCCGGGCGGCGAACAGTTCACCACCACCATCTACGACGTCTACGACCGCTATGTGGAGATGTATGGCCTGGATCGGGTGATCCCGGTCGAGCGCACCGACATCGGCAACATCTCCATGTCCTCGGTCCAGTTCGAGCCCGAGCTGTTCCGCTGCATGGCGCTGAAGGGGGCGGAACTGATCCTGCGCACCGCCACGGGCGGGTGCGAATGGGACGATATGCGCCTGACGGCCTATCACAACGGCACCTTCGTCACGAGCGTGAACAACTCGATCGATGTGGAGCGCACCAACCCCTATTACTTCGTCGAGCAGGCGCCGAAGAACAACTGGGTCGGCCGGTCGTCCATCTTCGGTCCGCGCGGGGTCGTCCTGGCCGAGGCGGGCATCTTCGAGACCAAGCGGCGCGCCCTGATCGACATGGCGGAATATCGCAAGGCGCACCGCATCCCCGACGTGCACTTCTCGCTCTATCGTCATGTTTATGAAGACTATCGTGAGCGTCACGATCCCAATCTGTGGCTGGATCACGTGCCCAACACCAAGGCCGAGGCCGCGGCCTATCTGAAGGACAAGGTGCGCTGGACCAGCTACTGGCAGGGTTGAGGCGCGCTTGAGGCGAGGGCGCGTCCGTCCGGCGCATTCGGACGCGCGATCGCGAAAAGGCCGGTCCTTCGGGACCGGCCTTTTCCTTTTCTCGACGGCGATCCTGGAGAGGGATCAGTCCTCGGCCGGGACCGCGAAGTGACAGGCGGCGGCGTGGTCGCCGAAAGGCGTCTGGAGGATGCTGGTCTGGGGAATGCGGGCCCGACAGGGCGGCGCCTGGTCCGGGCAGCGGGTTCGGAAGACGCAGCCCGACGGCGGGTCGATGGGGCTGGCGATCTCGCCCGTCAGACGGATCGGAGGACGCGCCGCCTGCCGCGCCGGATCGGGAATCGGCACCGCGGCGATCAGGGCGCGCGTATAGGGATGGCGGGGCTGGTCGAAGAGGGTCTCGCGCGGGCCTATCTCCATGACGCGGCCCAGGTACATGACCATCACCCGCTCGCACAGGCGGCGCACCACGGACAGGTCGTGGCTGATGAAGATGACGGCCACGCCGAAGTCGCGCTTCAGTCTGCGGATCAGGTTGATGATCTGGGCCTGGGTCGAGACGTCCAGGGCGCTGACCGGTTCGTCGCAGACCACGATCCGGGGCTTCAGGATCATGGCGCGGGCGATGCTGACGCGCTGGCTCTGGCCGCCGGACAATTCGTGCGGATAGCGGTCGTAGAATTCGGGGTTCAGGCCGACATTGCGCATCATCTCCCGCACCGCCGCCTCGCGCTCGGTCGAGGTCAGTTCCGGTGAGAACAGTTCCAGAGGCTCGCCGATGATGCGGCCGACCGACATGCGCGGATTGTGGCTGGACAGGGGGTCCTGGAAGACGATCTGGATGTCGCGTCGCAGGGGGCGCATCTCGTTCGCCGACAGGCCCGCGATGTCGCGGCCCAACCACAGGACGCGACCTTCGCTCGGCTTGATCAGATTGACGATGGCGCGGCCCAGGCTGGACTTGCCGCAGCCGGACTCGCCGACGACGCCCAGGGCCTCGCCCGCGCGAACCTCGAAGGAGACGTCGTCGACGGCCTTCACCGTCTGGGTCGGTCCCCGCTGGAACATGCGCCTGGCGACCGGATAGGCGACCTTCAGGTTTTCGACGCGCAGCAGGACTTCGCTCATAGGACCGTCTCGGCGTGGCAGGCGCTGCGATGGGCCGGACCGGCGCGGGGGCGCAGCGGGGGCGCGGTTTCGGCGCAGACCGTCATGGACTGGCCGCAACGGGGCCGGAAGGCGCAGCCGGCGCCCAGGCGGGCCAGGTTCGGCGGCTGGCCGGGGATCACCGGCATGTCGACGTCCGGATCGGCGTCGATCGCCGGCACGGAGCGCAGCAGACCGGCGGTGTAGGGATGGGCCGGGCGATAGAAGAGGTCCTGCACCCCGCCTTCCTCGACCACCCGGCCGGCGTACATGACGGCGGCGCGGTCGCAGACGGAGGCGATGACGCCCAGGTCGTGGGTGATGATGATGATGGCCGTGTCCGTGTGCTTCTTCAGCCCGGCGAAGATGTTCAGGATTTCAGCCTGGACCGTCACGTCCAGGGCGGTGGTCGGCTCGTCCGCGATCAGCAGGGACGGCTTGCACAGCAGGGCCTGGGCGATCATCACGCGCTGACGCATTCCGCCCGACAGTTCGTGCGGATACTGGCCGATGCGGCGCTTGGCGTCGGGAATGCGGACCATCTCCAGCACTTCCAGAACCCGTTCGCGCGCGGCCTGGGCCGAGGCGCCCTGATGCTGCATCAGGCTTTCGCGCATCTGTTCGCCGATGCGCATGAAGGGGGTCAGGGCGCTCATCGGGTCCTGGAAGATCAGGGCCATCTCCGAGCCGCGGATCGTGTCCAGCGCCTTGCGCGGGGCGTTCAGGATCTCGCGTCCGTTCAGCCGGGCGCTGCCGGTCGCGTGGCCGTTCTGGGCCAGCAGACCCATGATGGACATGAAGGCCTGGCTTTTGCCGGAGCCGGATTCGCCGACGACGCCGAAGCACTCGCCGCGTTCGACGCGCAGGTTCAGGCCGTTGACGGCGGCGACCACGCCTTCGTCGGCGTGAAAGCGCACCGTTAGATCCTGGGTCTCCAGGACCGGCGCGCCGGAGCCCGGCTTAGCGATCTCTGGGGTCGAGGGCATCACGCAGTCCGTCACCGATGAAGTTGAAGGCAAACAGGGTCACAGTCAGGAAGAAGGCTGGGAAGATCAGCAACCAGGGCGCGCCGGCCAGTTCCGTGCTGCCCTGGGCGATCAGCAGGCCCCAACTGGTCAGCGGCTCCTGCACGCCCAGGCCCAGGAAGCTCAGATAGCTTTCGATCAGGATGTTCACCGGGATCAGCAGGGTGACGTAGACGATCACCGCCCCCGTCACATTGGGGATGATGTAGCGGGTCAGGATCTTCGAGCGCGGCAGGCCGATGGCCCAGGCGGATTCCACATACTCCTTGCGCTTCACCGACAGGGTCTGGCCCCGCACGATCCGCGCCATGGTCAGCCATTCGACGGCGCCGATGCACATGAAGACGAAGAAGATGTTCTTGGCCCGGAACACCGTGACCAGGATGACGATGAAGAACAGGGTCGGCAGGGCGTAGATGACGTCGCAGATGCGCATCATGACCGCATCGACCCGCCCCCCGAAGAAACCCGAAATCGAGCCGTAGACCACGCCGATGACGAAGGCGATGGCGGTGGCCAGCAGGCCGATCGCCAAGGATATCCGCCCGGCGTAGAAGGTGCGGACCATCAGGTCGCGGCCGTTCACGTCGGTGCCGAACCAGAAACCGCTGCTGAAGGACGGCGGGCTGAGGACATGGCTCCAGTTCACCTCGACGATGTCGTGAGGGCTGAGGGCCGGTACGAGGAAGGACAGGATCGCGATGATCGCGATGACCACGACCCCGCCCATGGCCATGCGGTTGCGCATGAAACGATCCAGCGCGCGGCGGCCCGGCGACTTGCCGGGCGGAACGGCGTCCAGGGCGGGGGCGTTGATGATCTGTTCGGTCATGACGCCTGCTCCGCGCGGGGATCCAGGAAGCGGTAGGCGATGTCGACCAGCAGGTTCATCAGGATGATCAGGGCGGCGTAGAGGATGGTGATGCCCATCACGACCGGATAGTCGCGGTTCACGGCGCCTTCGATGAAACTGCGGCCGATGCCGGGCAGGCCGAAGATCTGCTCGATGACGACCGAGCCGGTCATGACGGTGGCGATGGCCGGGCCCAGGTAACTGACGACCGGCATCAGGCCGGCGCGCAGGGTGTGGCGCCAGATGACGAGGCGTTCGGGCAGGCCCTTGGACCGCGCGGTGCGTACGTGATTGGCCCGCAGGACCTCCAGCATGCTGCCGCGTGTGATGCGGGCGACGATCCCCGCCTTGGGCAGGGCCAGGGCCGCGACGGGCAGGATCATGTGGCGGATGTCGCCGCCCTGCCAGCCCGCGATCGGCAGCCAGCCCAGGGTCAGGCCGAACAGCAGGACCATCAGGGGCGCGGTGACGAAGGTCGGCACGGCCACCCCGAACATGGTCAGGGACATGACGCCGTAGTCGACGGCGCTGTTCTTGCGCAGGGCGGCCATCAGGCCGAGCGCGATGCCAAGGCTGGTTCCGACCGCCACGGCGGACAGGCCGATCTGGGCGCTGACGGGGAAACCCTGGACGATGATTTCGGAAACCGTGCGGTCCCGGAAGACGAAGGACTGGCCCATGTCGCCTTGCAGCAGGCCGCTGAAATAGAGCCAGAACTGAACCAGGACCGGCTTGTCCAGATTATAGGCCGCCTCGAGGTTCGCCAGTTGCTGGGGATCGAGATCGGCCAGGCTGTCAAACGGGCTGCCCGGCGCCAGTTTGATGATCAGGAACGACACCACGATGATGACGAGTATGGTCGGCACGGCGATCAGCAATCGCCTCAGGATCATGGTCAGCATTTATCGGCTATCCCCCATTCCGAACCTGCTCATTCCGGTCATGCCGAAAGCTGACGGAAGCCGCCAGCGTGAAACGTCAGCGGGGCGGTCAGGGTGTTGAGGCGGGCGTGTTCGACGCGCCAGATGTAGAGGACATGATCCCCGGCCTCGACGCGGCTCCAGGGGCTGCATTCCAGATGGGCCAGGCTGCCGTCGATGATCGGCGCCCCGCGCGGACACGGACTGTGAGCCACGCCCGCGAACTTGTCGGGCAGGGGAGAGGCGAAGCGCAGCGCCAACTCGGCCTGTTCCTGGGACAGGATGCTGATGATCCCTGCCGTGGCCCGGTCGAAATGTTCCAGGCTGGGCGAGGTCTTCTTCAGGCTCCATGACACCAGGGGCGGGTCCAGGGAGACGCTGGTGAAGGAGTTGACCGTCAGGCCGCAGGGCTCGCCGTCGGGCGTCAGGATCGAGACGATCGTCACCCCCGTGGGAAAGGCGCTGCTGACGCGCCGCAGCACCAACGGCTCCACCCCTTGGGGCGGCGGGCTGTCATGGATGTGAACGGCGTGTGGCATGATTCAAACATAACACGTTATATGATTATAACAACATCTTCTCTTGGGTCGTTTCCTAGCGAGACGGGGCCTCCTGCTCCAGTTCCGGCGAGAGGCGCGAGAGGCGGAACCAGGCCCAGGCGGTCGCGCCCAGGCACAGGGCGACGCCGCCCAGAAAAGCCGCGTGCAGCCCCAGACGGGCCGCGCTCAGGCCGATCAGCAGGGCGCCCAGGTCCGGCCCGCCTCGGACCAGGATGAACCACAGGCTCATCACGCGGCCGCGCATGGCGTCGGGCGTGCTGGTCTGGACCAAGGTCTGGGCCGAGATGGAGAAGACGGCGGTGAAGGCGCCGGCGGCGGTCAGGATCAGGCAGCCGATCCAGAAGTTCGGCGTCAGGATGAAGGCCGCGACGCACAGGGCGTAGAGGAAGGCCGCCTTCAGGGTCGAGGCGGTCATGCCGTTCAACGGTCGCCCCGCTGTCCAGAGGCCGCCCAGCAGACTGCCCAGGGCCAGGCTGGAGGTCAGGGCGGCGACGGCCTCCACCCCGCGTCCATGAATGCGGCTGACCAGGGCCGGCAGGAAATCTGACACCGGACGCACCGTCAGCACCACCACGACCAGCATCAGGAACAGGGCCAGGGCGCCGGGGTGGGTGGCGACGTGGCGCCATCCGGCCTTCAGACGATTCGCGACGCCTTCTTCGGAGGCTGGGCGTGCTGCCGGGCGGGTCGCGTCCTTGGGCAGGCGCAACATCAGGATGGCGGCGGCCATCACCAGGAAGGTCAGGGCGTTGATGAGGAAGGCGGCGCCCGCATCCCAGACGACCAGTATGAGGCCCGCGACCGCCGGACCGATGAAGCGCGCCGTGTTGAAGGTCATGGAGGAGAAGGAGACCGCCGGCCCGATCAGGCCGGGTCCGACCAGTTGCGGAACCAGGGCCATGCGCGCCGGTTGTGACAGGGCGGTGATCCCCGCCAGCAACCCCTTGAACACCACTAGCAGCCCAATGTTCAGAGCCTCCATTCGGTAAAGGGCGAAGAGGGTGATGGTCAGAAGGAATGAGGCGCCCTGGGTCAGGAGGGTCAGCTTCAGCCGGTCCAGGCTGTCGGCCAGCACGCCCCCGGCCAGGCCCGCCAATATGGTCGGGATCAGGCCTGCGGCCGAGACCACGCCCAGCCACAGAGGCGACTCGGTCATGCTCCAGGCGGTCCAGCCGAAGGCGATGGCCTGAATCCAGGTGCCGATCAGGGAGACGGCGTTGCCCGCTGAATAGACCACATAGTCGCGTCGGCCCAGAAGGGCGCGCAGGGTGGCGATCCGCATGCCCGGGGCCTTGTGCGGTGCGGGGCGACGCTCATGTTCGCTCACATGCGATCTCCATTTGATATATTGTCATGATGTTCGTATGACTTGGCGATCGTCAAGAATGAGGCGGCCATGTCCAACCCCAATTCTCCATCCGCCGTCAGAGGCGCCGTCGGCGACCTGGATCTGCGTTCCGGCGACGTCGTCGTGGCCGTCAACGACACGGAGCAGCCGGTGGATTTCCGCGCCGGGCTGAAGGGCTGGGGCCGTCTGTGGCTGTGCGACGCCGATCTGAAGGCGAAGGGCGAATGGCGCACGGGGCGGCCCGGACTGGTCATCGGCCTGATGCTGGACCCGTCAGGGCGCTTCTTCGTCAGTTCGCCGCAGTTGCATGAGCTGGAATGTTTCGATGCGACGACGGCGGCCTGCGCCGTGCGTCTGCCGCCGAGCCGTCGATACGGCAATATGACGGCGGACGGCCGGGGCGGCGTCCTGATCGGCGTCCATTCCGGATACGGCGATGCGGAGGGCGTCGGCGCGACCGACGATCTGGGCGACGGCAAGCTGGTCCGCTTCGATCCGGAAACGGGCTTCGCCGAGTCCTTCGATGTCGAGACCGACGGGGGGCGGGGCGGCAAGCACTACGTCAGCAACCCGGCCTTGGCGCCGGACGGCCGGACCGTCTTCTACACTTCCGAGGCGGGACGCGTGGTCAAGCGATACGACATCGAGACCCGGCGCCAACTGGAGGATTTCCTGCGCGTGCCTGAAGGCGAGGGCGGCACATACGGCGTCGACGTGGCGCCCGACGGTCGGGTCCTGTTGGCCACGGGGACGGGCGCCTGGCTGCTGTCGCCGCAAGGAGAGACGATCCGTCGCTATGACAGCCCGATCGTCGGCGGCTGGACCCGCGCCGCCTTCTGCGTCGACCCGTCGGCCTTCTTCTTCAGCAACTTCGTCGAGGGAGTGCTGGAAAAGCGCTCGGTCGCGACCGGAGAGGTGCTGGCGGAGCTGAAGACCGGCCTGGGCGGCGCCCTGACCACAGCGGTCGAGTTCGCGCCGCGCGGCGGCGTCTGATTTCCCCTGGAGCGAACCATGTCAGAGCCGACCTATGATTTCGTCATCGTGGGCGCCGGCCCCGCCGGGCTGACCGCCGCCATCGCCGCCGCCGACCGGGGGGCGCGCGTCGCCCTGTTGGAAACGGCGGATCGGATCGGCGGCGCCCTGCTGATCAACCGGGGCCAGTTGAGCGGCGCGGGCACGCGCCTTCAGGCCGAGCGCGGGATCGTCGATACGCCCCAGGCGCACTTCGACGACGCCATGCGGCTCAGCCGCGGCACGACGGACCCCGATTTCCTGGACCTGGCCGTGCGCCTGCAGGGACCGTTCGTGGACTGGCTGATGGACAACGGCTTCGAGATGGAGGCCGACATGCCGCGCACCATCCATGGCAACGAGGCCTATTCCATCCCGCGCACCTACTGGGGGCGCGAGGAGGGGCTGTCGATCCTCAAGGTCCTGGCGCCCATGATCGAACGTCACGCGGCCGCCGGATTGATCGACGTCATGACGAAGACGGAGGCCGAGCGCCTCTTGACCGAAGACGGTCGGATCGTCGGGCTGGAGACCCGCGACGGGCGGCGCATCCTCGGTAACGCCGTGGTTCTGGCCTCGGGCGGATATGCGGCGAACGCGGGGCTCTTTTCCCGCCTGCACGACGGCTACACCCTGTGGTCCGGCGCCTATGAGCATTGCAGCGGCAAGGGGATCGAGATGGGCGAGGCGGTCGGCGGGGCCGTGATCCTGGCCGACACCTTCATGCCGAACTTCGGCGGCTTTCTGGATCACACCCTGGATCCGCCCCGCTATCGGGCGCCGGGAGGGCTGACGCCCCAGGATCGGCCGCCGTGGGAAATCATCGTCAATCGCCAGGGGCGTCGTTTCTATCGCGAAGACAACGACAGCGTCGATGAACGCACCGTGCGTCTGATGGAGCAGGACGGCTGTCAGGCCTGGGTGATCTATGACGAGGCGATCCGGGGCGCGGCGCCGACCCTTTTCACCTTCTTCCCCCACAACACCGAGCGTTTCTACGAGCCCGAGGGCTGCATCGTCCGGGCGGAGACTCTGGCGGACCTGGCCGAGGCGTGCGGGATCGCTCCTGGCGGCCTGACCGAGACGGTCGCGCGCTACAACGCCATGGTCGAGGCCGGCCGGGACGAGGATTTCGGGCGCACGCACATGCCGCGGGCCATCGAAGCCGGTCCCTTCTACGCCCTGCCGATCGTGGCCTATACGGTGCGGGGCTATGCGGGGTTGAAGGTCGATCTGGACTTCCGCGTGCTGGACGCCGACGACCGGCCGGTTCCTGGCCTCTACGCGGTGGGCGAGATCCTCGGCTCCCTGCTGTCGGGCAAGGGCAGCGTGGGCGGCATGAGCCTGGCGCCGGCCCTGGCCTTCGGTCGGCATCTGGGGGAGAGGGCGCCGTTGTCGCGCTGATCTGAGCGCAAGATGTCATGAAAAACCCCCGGCGGATCGCGCCGGGGGTTTGTCTTTTTGGCCTTTGAGGCCGTCAGGCCTTGAGCGACAGGTGACGCGACAGATACTGACCGCGGACATTGTCCACCCAGCCCTGGACGCGCGGATTCACCAGATAGTTCCGCACGTTGAAGTAGATCGGAATGACCGGGAAGTCGTTCATGACCTGCAGTTCCAGCGCCTCCAGCGCGCGCAGGCGTTGCGCGGGGTCGATGATGCGGTCGGCCTCGGCCAGGGCGCGGTCGTACTCCGGGTTGGAATAGTGGGACAGGTTCTCCGTCGCCCCCGTCTGCAACAGCATCAGGAAGCTGACCGGATCCTGGAAGGGGGCGTAATACTGATAGCGGATGGCCTGGAAGTCGCCCGAGCGGCTGTCGGCCACGACATTGGCGGCGCCGACGTTCTCCAGCGTGATCTTGGCGCCGATCTGCTCCCACATGGACTGAAGGGCGACGGCGATGCGGCGGTTCGATTCCTGGCCGCCGAACTTGTAGGTGATCTCCAGCGGCTTGGCCGCCGAATAGCCGGCCTCGGTCAGCAGGGCGCGAGCGCGGTCCAGGCGGGCGGCCATGGCTTCGGACGCCATCGGCACGGCCGGAGACTTGTAGTCCGGCATGGCGCTGGGGACGACCGTATAGGCGGGCACGCCCTCGTCCTTCATCAACTGGTTGGCGATCAGGTTGCGGTCCGTCGCCAGGGACAGGGCCTCGCGTACCCGGCGATCCTGGGTCGGCCCCTTGGTGTTGTTCAGCAGCACGTAGAAGACCCCGATGGCGGAGGAGGAGTGCAGCGACTGCGCGAACTCGCTGTTGCGCAGGGCCGCCAACTGGTCGGTCGGCACGCCGAAGACGATGTCCAGTTCGCCGCCGCGGAAGCGGGTGACGGCCGTCGCCTGACGCTCCACCGGATAGAAGACGACCTCCTCGATCTTCGCCGAGGCGGCGCCGTAGTGATTGGGGTTCTTCTTCAGCTGGATCGAGGTGTTCGGCACCCATTCCTTCAGGGTGTAGGCGCCGCTGACCACGATGTTCTGGGGCGTGGTCCAGCGCTGGCCGTGGGCTTCGATGGCGTGGCGCGGCACCACGGTGCTGGCGAAGGCGGCCATGGCGTCGGGCAGATAGCGGGTCGGCTTCTCGACCTCGATGATCACGGTGCGCGCGTCGGGCGCACGGACGCCCAGGCTCTCGATCGGCGCCGCGCCGCGCTGGATCGGCCGGAAATTCTTCAGCGAGGACAGGGTGCGCCCGCCCAGGGTCGGCGACTTGGGATCGACGCAGCGACGGAAGGAATAGACGAAGTCCTCGGCCGTCAGGGCCTTACCGTCCGACCAGCGCAGACCGTCCCGCAGGCGGAAGCTGTAGGTCAGCTGATCGTCCGAGACGGTGAAGGATTCGGCCAGGCCGGGGATCAGCTTGCCGGCCGCATCGACCGACATCAGGCCCTCGAACAGGTCATAGACCAGGGCGGCGCCCGCATTGCCCGGGACATAGTGGGGGTCGAGGGTGCGCGGCTCGTCCGAGGTGCCGCGTCGCAGGATGGGCGGGCCGCCGGCCCCCGCGCCCCCGCCGCCGCAGGAGGCCAGCAAGGGGCCCAAGGCCACGCCGCCCAGAATGACGGCCGAAGCCGTGAACAGCCGCCGACGCGGCATGGATACGCTGAAATCCGACATGACCCCTCCACTCCACTGAGTTGAACCTGACGCTAGGTGAAAACCGATTGTTCGGCAATCATCTCTTCCCATTATCATGTTGTCATGTTAATGGTACGTCTTAAGTGGCGTCGGGGGATTCCAAATGAGGGCGGACCGGCGCGGCATGTCAGGGCTCCAGATGAATTACGCTCCCATACGCAGCAGGCAAGGCGAACTGGTCGAGGCGGCGGAGTCCCTGGGGGACGTGCTGAAGGCGCGCGCCTGCGACGCGGAGCTGAATCGCCGTCTGTCGCCGGAGACGATGGCCGATCTCTTCGCAAACGGCCTGCTCGGTTATTTCGTGCCGGCGCGGTTCGGCGGCTCCGAACTGGACTGGGGCGCCCAGATCCATATCGGACGGGCCCTGGCGCATCACTGCGGCTCCACGGCCTGGATCGGCGGCGTGGTGGGCTCTCACGCCCTCTACATCGGCCGCATGGACCCCAGAGCCCAGGACGATGTCTGGGGGGCGGGCGCGAACGTCCTGGTTTCGACCGGCTCGGTCATGCGCGACGTGACTGTCGAGACCCTGGCGGGAGGATACCGGCTAAGCGGCCGCTGGAGCTTCTGCAGCGGCGTGGACCACGCCAGCTGGGCTCTGCTGCGCGCCTCGCCAAGCGGCGATCATCGCCAGTCCTACTTCCTGATACCGCGCGCCGACTTCGCCATAGAAGACGACTGGTTCGTCAGTTCCATGAGCGGCAGCGGATCCAAGAGCGTCCTGGTCAAGGACGTCTTCATCCCTGATTACCGCGTGCTGTCGATGGCCGATATGATGGCCCCGTCGCCGCCGGGCGCCCAGGCCAACGCCCATTACCTGTACAGCGGCTCCTTCCGCCCCTTCTCGGGCAGCAATCTGATGGGGCCGATCCTGGGCGGGGCGGAGGCCGTGCTGTTCGAGTTCGAGCGGATGATGGCGACGGGCGAGGGGGGGGTGGACGCCTCCGATGTCCAGTGGCAGCTGACTTATGCCGAAGCGGCGGCCGAGATCAGCGCGGCCGAACAACTGATCAACCTCATGATCCGAACCCAGACGCGTTACGGCTCGGTCGGCTTGCCCATACCCAAGGCGGAGCGCATCGCCGTGGTGCGGGACCGCACCTATGCCGCTCGGCTGTGCCTGAACGGCGCGACGCGGTTGGTGACGGGGCTCAGCGCCGACAGCGTCCTCAAGGACGCGCCGATCCAGCGCATGTTCCGCGACCTGCAGGGCATGATGCAGCAGATCGGGGTCAACTGGGACCGCAATATGATCAACTGCGCCAAGGCCTCGCTCGACATGAACACCGACATTCCCGAACTGAACGCGGACTAGGCGGCGCCGATGAACTGCACAGACATTCTTTCGCGCGCCCAGGCCCTGGCGGTCGAACTGAAGGCGCAGGCGCGCGCCACCGACGATGGCGGACTGTCCGCCGAGCAGGTCATGGCCCTGGCCGAGGCGGGCTTGCTGGAGCCCGCCGATCCGGCCGTGGTGATGGAGGTCGGCCGCGCCCTGGGTCAGGGATGCGGGGCTTCGGCCTGGCTGGCCACGGCCTTTGCGTCGGCGTCCGCGGCGGTCCAGCGCGACCCTGATCTGGCGACGATCGTGGGTGCGGGGCGAGTCACCCTGGGTGGTGTTCCAGACGAGCAGACGTTGAACTTGGTCGACGGGCAGATACGGCTCAGCGGCGTCTGGCCCAGCGTCGGCGGTCTGGATCACGCTGAGTGGATATTGCTGTCGGGGCTGAGCTGGGAGGGGGCGCCGGTCTGCGCCCTGGTCTCGGTCGGCGATGCGACGGCTTCGGCCTATCCCCATCGCGGCGGCTTGCGCGGCCTGGTCTGGCGCAGGGTGGCGTTGGCGGATGCGCCGGTGCATCTGCTGTCCGTCGGCGACGAAGGGCGGGGCGATCCCGGTCGGCAGGCCCTGTTGCTCGGCGCCCTGGTCGGCGTGGCCCACGGCGCCTACGCCGACTACGTCGGCTCGACCCGCGCCCGGATCAGCGGCGTGGGCGGTCAGGCCGTGGCCCAGTTCACCCAGGTACAGGCGCGTCTGGCGGAATCCCATGCGGAGTTGAAGGCAGCCGACGCTCTCTATGACGAGGTGCTCGGACATACGGCCGACGGCCAGGCGGATACCGCCGAATGCGATCGCGACCGCGCCTATATCGCCCGCAAGGCGGTCGAGGCCGTCAATCGTCTCCTCGGTCAGATGGGGGCCATGGGCCTGGCCGAGACCAATCCGGTCCAGCGCCGCTTCCGCGATCTCCGCGCCCTGGCCAGCACGCCGCGCCTGGACTGGACGGCCCAGGCGCCGGCCTTCGGTCGGCACGAACTGGGTCTGTGACTTCGACCTGCATGCCCCCAACCTCGCCCGACCGCTGCCTGGCAGTCGGGCTTTTTCTTGGCCGAAGTCAGGAGCCGTCGCCCGGGGCCTCGGAGAAGAAGCGATTGAACTTGTCGGCCTGTCCGCGATAGGCGTCGGAATCGGCCAGGGGGCGGCCCCGGACGTTGATATTCGGCCAGACGCGGGAATAGGCGGTGTTGACCTTCAGCCAGCGACCGTCGGCCTCGTCTTCGGAC
This sequence comes from Brevundimonas faecalis, assembly GCF_040549405.1. Classification (NCBI taxonomy): domain Bacteria; kingdom Pseudomonadati; phylum Pseudomonadota; class Alphaproteobacteria; order Caulobacterales; family Caulobacteraceae; genus Brevundimonas; species Brevundimonas faecalis. The sequence continues at coordinate 1,288,676 of NZ_JBEPTF010000001.1, forward strand.
TGGGGCTTGATGGCGTCGACGGGACATTCGGGTTCGCAGACGCCGCAGTCGATGCATTCGTCCGGATTGATCACGAGGAAATTCTCGCCCTCGTAGAAACAATCGACCGGACAGACCTCGACACAGTCCATCAGCTTACACTTCACGCAGGGATCGGTGACGATATAGGTCATTGAATTCCTGTTGTCTTTTGATTGGACGGCAGGGCGATCAGGCTGGTTGGACCGCGCGTTCCGCTGGATCGCTAAAAGCGGTAGAAACATCGCAATGTTATGACATAATGACAATAAGAAATAAGCGCGCGGCGACCTGAGAAGGGGCTGTGAAAGCGAGCAAGGGAGAGCGGGATGAGTCAGGAAACGAGTCCGGATAAGCCGGTGTTCGCGGGATCCGAGGCGTTGATGCGTCTCTATCGCGCGCCCTTCATCGGTCTTTTCGCCTTTGTCGCCGTGCTGTTGGCCAATCCGGTGGCGCACAGCCTGGGGGTGGCGCTGAAGGAGCTGTTGCCGCCGGGACTCGGCGGGGCGGCGCACCTGCTGCTGGGCCTGATCGGCTTCGGCATGCTGCTGTACGGAACCCGACGAGAAGGGGAGGTGCAGGGCACGCTGCTGGGCTTCGCCGCCGGCCTTCTGATCTGGCTGGGCTGGGCTTCCTACCTGTTCGCCTTCAACCCCATGGACCTGCAGATGCCGGCGGTGGACGTCGGCGGACGTGACCGGCCGGCCATGTTGCTGTTCATCCAGGGATCGTTCGGCATCTGCGTGGCGACCCTGCTGTTCTTCGTCTTCAACAAGGACACCAAGTGCGACGCCTTCCGCTGGTTGCAGCGCAAATGCCGGCTCAGCCTGGGCAAGGCCGCGTCGGGACAGGGGCGCAACTTCTGCCGGATCACCTTCCTGGAGACCCTCTATGTCACCTGGTTCTGCTACGGCTTCTCGCTGTTCCTGGGGGATAACCGGTTCCTGGGCTATCACCACTGGGCGACCTACGGGATCATCGCCCTGCTGGCGATCTGGTCGATCTATCTGATCTGGAAACTGTCGAAGTTCAGCCGGGTCATGGCCGCCATCCGGTTCGCCATTCCGACCAAGGCCATCTTCTGGATTCCCTTCGGCGAGTTCGGTCCGCGTTGGGGTTTCTACGAGGACGTCTGGATCAATCCGCAGAAATATTCCCTGCAGATGTGGGGCGTCTTCCTGGTCTTCATGGTGCTGATCTGCGCCACGGCCTTCCTGCCCCAACGCAAGCCGAAGGCGCGTTAGACGGGCGCTGTTGCGAGCGGAAAGCTTCCGTTTGGTAAAAAATCGGTGTTGCGATACCGAAATCATGATGTCATAATAATATATCAAGTGAGTGCGTCGGGTGTTGGCGGCTGAGGGGCCGCCGATTTCCGCCCAGGAAGGCCGCGTCTTGTTGAGGGGCGAGGCGGCTGAATAAGGCGAGATCGGTGGTTGGGTCGCTGCTCCCGGGCTTCATGAGAATGAGCCAGGAGGGATGGGACGTGGCTGAATTCGATAATGGGATGCCGAGGTTGGGCCGTGACGAAAACCGGAAAGGCCGGCTGATCGCCACCACGGCCCTGACGGCAGCGACCCTGCTGGCGGTTTCGACCTTCGCTACTCCGGCGTTGGCGCAACAGGCGCGCCCTGGCGCGGATGAACCGAGCGTACTGGACGATGTGATCGTCACGGCGCGCAAACGGGAAGAGCGTCTGCAGGACGTGCCTCAGAGCATTCAGGCCTTCTCGTCTGAGCAGATCGAACGGATGAACCTGACGGACATGGACGATGTGGCGAGCCTGTCGCCGTCGATCATCTTCGACAAGTCGGCCAACCCGGAAGCCTCCACCATCGCCATTCGCGGCCTGTCGCCGACGCGCGGTCGCGGCAACGCCGCCATCCTGGTCGACGGCATCGACGTGACGGGCGCCGCCCTGGGTTCGGCCGGGGGCGGCATGCTGATCTCGACGCGCCTGCTGGACGTCGCGCGCATCGAGGTGGTGCGTGGCCCGCAGAGCGTGGAATACGGCCGCAGCGCCTTCGCGGGCGCCCTGCAGTACGTCACCAAGGATCCCAGCGCCGAGCCGGAGGCTTCGGCCGGCGTGGAACTCGGCAGCCATGGCCGTTACGACGCACGCTTCGCGATCAGCGGTCCGATCATCCCGGACGTCCTGGGCTTCCGCGCCACGGCCAATCGCTGGCACGAGGACGGCTATTATCGTGAGCGGGCCCGCGACACCCTGCTGGGTGGAGGCGAAGGCGTCGGCGTTTCCGGAAGCCTGCTGTACACGCCGACCTCCGCCCTGTCGTTCAAGGCGCGGGTCGAGTATTTCGACGACAAGTATGCGCCGGAAGCCCAGTTCCTGATCCGCTCCAACAGCGGGGTGCTGAACGAGAAGAACAATGCGGCGCTGGCGGCCGCCTATGCCGCCGGGGTCATCGGCGCGGGCGGCTACGCCATCTATGCGGGGGAAATCCCGGACGCGGGCGTCCTGGGGCGTCCGCGCCACAGCCCGGACCCGATCACGAACCAGCCCTTCCGCGGCGGCGACCGCCAGGTGTTCCGGGCCAGTCTGGTGTCGGCCTATGAAGCGGACTTCGGCCGCTTCACCTCCTGGACCGGCTACACCCACGGCGACGGTCGGAACCGCCAGGATCACGACCAAGATGCGATCCTGAGCGGCCCCGAAGGCAATCGGGTCGACATCGCGTCACGCAGCAACATCAACGACAGCACCTCGACGGTCGAGCAGTTCAGCCAGGAGCTCCGCTTCGCCTCCAGTTGGGACTTCCCCGTCCAGATGACGTTCGGCGGCCTGTACTGGAAGGAAAACGCGGACCGCATGTCGCGGGTCGTGACCCTGTCCTGCCCGGCGGCGGCGCCCTGCCCCCAGGGCGTGGCCGAGCGGATGCGGGCGGTCAATATCACCGTTGATCCGACCATTCGCGACACCGAGCACTGGTCCGTCTACGGCGGTCTGGAATGGGCCGTGTCCGACACCCTGAAGGTCAGCGCGGAGGGGCGCTTCTCGAAGGAGGAGGAGTCCGTCACGGGCAGCAACTGCGGCCTGGGCGTGAACCGCTACGGCGTGCGTTGCGGCGATCCCTATGCGCGGTCTCCGGCCGTGCCGCCGGTCTTCGGGCCGACCTCGGTGCTCAGCGACGGCGTCACCATGGCCTCTGTCTTCGCCGTGCCGGTGACGATCGAGACCAGCGACGAGTTCTTCACCCCGCGCTTCACCTTCGAATGGAAGCCGCGACGCGACGCCTTGCTCTATGTCACCGCCGCCAAGGGCGTGAAGCCGGGCGGCACCTCGACCCTGGCGGCCGGGGCCTGGATGGACTCGGATCTGGACGGCGACACCGACGAGCTATCCTACGGCAAGGAGACCCTGTGGTCCTATGAGGTCGGGGCCAAGTTGGACTGGTTCGACGGGGCGGTGCGCACCAATATCGCCGTCTTCCATCAGGACTACACCGACAAGCAGGTTGTTTCGACCAGCAGCACCCCCTCGGGCTATCCGATCGCCATCATCGAGAACGCCGGCGCCGCCATCGTGCGGGGCGTGGAGTTCGAAGGTCAGTGGGCGGTGACGTCCAACCTGCGCCTGGGCGTGGGCTATACCTATCTGGATACGGAATACACCGACTTCTACATCTACACCGACACCCGTTCGGGCATCATCAACGGCAAGATGTGCGAGCCGGCCGTGGTCGGCGGCAAGAAGCTGTGCGGCGTGGATCTGAGCGGATCGGAGCTAGAGAAAGCGCCCAAGCATTCGCTGGTCGGCTCGTTCAACTACACCGCGCCCGTGCCGGGCATGTCCGGCCTGGAATGGCTGATCGAGGGCGACGCCACCTATCAGTCCGAGCGCCTGGTCGATCAGTCGAACGACCGGATGTTGAAGGCCTACAGCCTGGCCAACATCCGCTTCGGCGTGACGGCCGACCGTTGGGATCTGATCGGCTATGTCGACAACATCTTCGACGACGACACGGTCCGTTCCGCGGACGTGAAGACGGGCGACGTCGACCGGGTTCTGTTCACGCCCCAACTGACGACCTCGACCCAGGCGGTTCTCGCGACCCTGCCGGACCCGCGTCGCTTCGGGGTTCGGTTCAACGTCAGGTTCTGAACCCCAGCCGGCCCAGGCCGGCCGACCCGACCGTCGCCGAGGCGGTCGGGTTCCACTTCCGAAAGGGCGCCCGCCCTGAAGAGGCGCCCAAGAGTTTCGGCGCGCCTGCGACGCGGATCGCGGCCGTGCGCCCGCCTTCCTGTGTGTCCGACTGAAACCAGTAAGCGTTCGACGACGTCACAATCTGAATGGAGGCCTTATGCTGGAGGCGATTGATCTCAGAAAGACCTACGGCGATTACGAGGCCCTCAAAGGTCTCAATCTCAAGGTCGATGCTGGGGAAATATACTGTCTGCTGGGCGCGAACGGCGCGGGCAAGACGACGACCATCAACCTGTTCCTGAACTTCATCGACCCGACTTCGGGCGTGGCCAAGGTCAATGGATTGGACACCTCCCAGGCCGGGCTGGAGACCAAGAAATACCTGGCCTACATCCCCGAGACGGTCATGCTGTACGGCGGCCTGACAGGGATCGAGAACCTCGACTATTTCGCGCGCCTGGGCGGCCACGACCGTTATACGCGGGCGGACTACCTGCGCTTCTTCAAGCGCGTGGGTCTGCAGGAGGCGGCGATCAACAAGCGGGTCGCGGGCTATTCCAAGGGCATGCGTCAGAAGGTCGGCATCGCCATCGCCCTGGCCAAGCAGGCCAAGGCCCTGTTGCTGGACGAACCCACGTCCGGCCTGGACCCCAAGGCCAGCAATGAGTTCTCCGAACTGCTGACTCAACTGCAATCGGAAGGCGCCGCCATCCTGATGGCCACGCACGACCTGTTCCGGGCCAAGGAGACGGGGACCCGGATCGGCATCATGCGCGAAGGCCGCCTGGTGCGTGAAATGTCGACGGACGAAGTGTCCCACGCCGACGTCGAGCGCATCTACCTCGAACACATGCACTAGGGGGACGCGCCATGACCGACACCACCATGGGCGGTGGATCACCCAGACGCGTCGGGGTGATCCGCACCATCGCCGTCAAGGAACTGCGAGAGATCTTCCGCGACGGGCGCTTCGCCTGGGCGGCGGCGATCGTGGCCGTTCTGCTGATCGCGGCCCTGACGACGGGCGCCGCGCGCTTCGCCGACTATCGCGCCATGCAGGAGGCGGCGCAGGCCCAGTCCAACGACCAGTTCTATACCCAGGGCGACAAGAACCCCCATTCGGGCGCCCACTACGGCAACTACGCCTTCAAGTCGCAGGGGCCGCTGTCCCTGTTCGACGGCGGAGTTGAAAACTATGCGGGCAGCTTCGTCTTCATGGAGGCGCACCGCCAGAACGCGGCCCTCGCGCCGCCGGCCGGCGACCTGAGCGCCATCTCGCGTTTCGGCGACCTGAACGGGGCCATGATCCTGCAGATCCTGATGCCCCTTCTGATCATCTTCCTGGGCTTCGCGGCCTTCGCCGGAGAGCGCGAGAAGGGCACGCTGCGTCAGCTGCTGAGCATCGGCGTCAGTCGCCAGGCCCTGTTGTGGGGCAAGGCCCTGGGCATAGGCGCGGCCGTCGCCCTGGTCCTTATCCCCTGCATCCTGGTCGGGGCGGTGGTCATCGCCGCCCTGCAGATCGCGCCTAGCGGCGACGCCTTCGGCGCGCGCCTGGGCCTGCTGGCCCTAGCCTATGCCGGATACGGCCTGATCTTCCTGTTCCTGACGCTGGCGGTGTCGGCCCTGGCGTCAAGTCCGCGCACGGCCCTGATCATCATGGTCGGCTTCTGGGCCTTCTGCGTCTTCCTGATGCCCAAGGCGGCGGGCGAGGTGTCCAAGGCCCTGCATCCGTCGCCTCCTCTGGGTGTCTTCCAGACCTCGATGCAGGAGACGCGCGTCAAGGGACTGGGCGGACCCCCGCCGCGCGCCCGACTTGAGATCTACCGCAAGCAACTGCTGAAGAAGTACGGCGTGGAGCGCACGGCGGACCTGCCCATCTATTGGGTTTCCACCATGATGCAGAAGCTGGAGGAGATGGATCACGAGGTCTTCGACCACTTCTACAACGGCCTGAGGGACGACTATCTGGCCCAGCGTCGGACCCAGGACACCCTGGGCGCCCTGGCCCCGGTCCTGCCGCTCAGCTCCATCTCCATGGGCCTGTCGGGCACGGATCTGAACCACCAGAACGCCTTCACCGCCGCGGCCGAAAAGCATCGCCGGATGATGGTCTTCAAGGTGAACAACTACCTCTCGGAAATGGCCGTCGGCTTCAACGCCAACCAGGCCCTGACCGGCAACGTGAGCCTGGAGACCAATGTCCTGGTCGCCAAGGAGGAGGTGTTCAAGATGGTGCCCCCCTTCCACTACGACCCGCCCAGCCTGGGCGACGTGATGCGCGAATACGGCTTCAGCTTCGGCGTCCTGATCGCCTGGCTGTTGGGATCGATCGTCGTCGCCGTGGTCGCCGTCGGGCGTCTGCGCCCGCAAACCCGCTGATCGGAGGCGCTCATGTTCAATCTGATCTTCCGTCATGAAACCCGCAGCCTGACGCGGACGCCCGCCTTCGTGTGGATTCTGGGGCTGCTCGCGGCCGCCATGATCTTCGGCGCCTGGGCCGCGGCCCAGTCCATCGCGCGCCAGGAGGCGGGGGCCCAGGCCGTCGTCGTCGCGGCGAGCAAGCAACGCGAAAAGATGCGCGGCGCCGTCGTCGCCTATGAAAAGAAGACGGCCGCCACCGGCCAGGCCTATGAGGTCGCCGCCTTCAACCACGCCGGCGGAGCCGTGCCCGCGGGCACCAACGCCGGCACCGTGGGCAGCACCCTGGTCTCGCCCGCCATCCTGCCGCCGACGGGTCTGGCCGCCTTCGCGGTGGGGCAGGGGGACATCCAGCTGTCCTACATCCCCGTCAACTCCAACAGCATCATCAGCGCCACGCGCGACGCCGAGATCGGCAATCCGGTCAACCTGAAGCGCGGTCCCTTCGACCTGTCCTTCGTGGTGATCTTCCTGCTGCCCATCTTCATCCTGGCCATCAGCTATGACATGCTGTCCAGCGAGAAGGAGCGGGGCACCCTGGCCATGGTCCTGTCGCACCCGGTGTCGCTGCGCAAGCTGATGCTCAGCAAGGTGGCGTCGCGGGCGATGATCATCCTGGCGGTGATCGTGATCGCGGGCTTCGGAGCTCTGCTGACGGTCGGCGGCGATCTGGGGCTCGCGGACACCTGGGCCCGGTTCGGCCTGTGGATGGTCGCGACCCTGCTCTACAGCCTGTTCTGGTTCGGCCTGGCCGTCCTGGTGAACGCGCTGAGCCAGAACTCGGCCACCAACGGGGTGGTGCTGGCGGGCGCCTGGCTGGTGCTGGTGGTGGTGGCGCCGACCCTGGTGTCGGTCCTGGCCACGACCGTCTACCCGGCGCCGTCGCGGTTCGAGTTCATCACGGCCTCGCGCGTAGTCCAGACCCAGGTCGAGAAGGACTACATGAAGGCGCTGGACAAGTACTTCTACGACCACGCCGAGTTCGCGCCCCAGGGCGCAGCGAGCGAGGCGGACTTCCTTGCCACCTCCCTGGCCAAGAACGCGGCCGTCGAGAAGGCCATGACGCCCCTGTTCAACCAGTTCCGCGGCCAGTTGGCCAAGCAGGACGACATGGTGGCTCAGGTCCAGTTCGTCTCGCCCGCCATCATGATGCAGCGGGTCCTGAACGACGCTTCCGGGGCCAGCGCGGCGCGCTATTCCGGCTTCATCGATCAGGTCGTGGCCTATCGCCAGGTGTGGACGGATCACTTCACCCGACGCTTCGTCGCGCAGACGCCGCTCCGTTCGGCGGACTACGCCGCCTTCCCCAGCTTCCAGTACCGGGAAGAGGCGGTCGGCGACCTGGCGGGACGGTCGGCGCCGTCCATCCTGGGCCTGCTGGCCCTGATGACGGCGGTCATGGTCGGCGCCTTCGCCGCCCTGCGCCGCTATCAGGTCGCCGCGCGCTGATCGGCCGACAAGGGGCGCGGTCCGGCCTGTTCCGCCAGGAACGGCTGGGCCGCGTCCTTTTGCATGCTAGACCAAGCTTCCGTCCGAGGATCGCGGTTCAAGAAAGGACCTTTCATGCCCCATGCCCTGATCACCGGCGCCAGCCGAGGCATCGGTCTGGCCCTGACCGAGGCGTTCGCCGAGCGTGGATGGAGCGTCACCGCGACCTGCCGCTCGCCCGACGCGGCGCAGGACCTGCGAGCCCTGGCGAAGACGCATGCGGGTCTGATCGAGATCGAGCCCCTGGACGTGTCGGATTTCGCGGCCGTCGGCGCCCTGGCGGACCGGACGGCGGGGCGTCCGATCGACACCCTGATCAATAATGCGGGGATCGCCTGGCGGGACACGCGCCTCGGCTCCCTGGACTATGAGGCCTGGCGCAGGGTCATGGACGTCAACCTGATGGCGCCGATGCGGATGGCGGAGGCCTTCGTTGAGCATGTCGCCGCCAGTGAGCATCGGAAGATCGTCTCCATCTCCAGCAGCCTCGGCTCGATCAAGGCCGCGACGAACGGCAACTACTTCTATCGGACCAGCAAGGCCGCCCTGAACATGGCGATGCGCAGCCTGGCCGGAGACCTGAAGGAAAGGGGGATCATCGTCTCCCTGTTGAGCCCAGGCTTTGTCGATACCGACTTCACGCGCGCCGCAGCCGGCGGTCCGCCGCGCATATCGGCGCGTGAAAGCGGTCAGGGTCTGGCCGACGCCGTCATCGCCCTGACGCCGGAAGATTCCGGGACGTTCAAGCGCTTCAATGGTCAGCCGATCGACTGGTGAAGCTATCGGAGCTTCATCTGCTCATAGACCGGGACACGGTGGCGGATCTTCACGTTCTCCACCCGCGGCGAATAGGCGAAGACGTCCTGATGCTCGATCAGGAAGACGGATGGGGCGGCTTCGCGATACAGGCGCGCCAGATCGCGATAGGCGGCTTCCCGCTCATGGTCGTCCATGATCACCCGCGCCTTCTTCAGCCGCTCGGTGATGGCCTGATCGCAGAAGAAGGGCGTCGGTCGCGTGCAGGAGAAGTCCTCCATGGCGCGGGTCACGTCGTAGTACTGGAAGCTGTTCCATGACAGGGCCAGGGCCTCGCCCGCCCAGGTGTTGGTCTGATACTTCATCAGGAAGTCAGGCATGGTCATGACCTGAAGCCGGGTGTTCACCCCGACGGCGCGCCAGTATTCGGCCACGGCCTGGGACATCATGTCGTCGCCGGGCGCCGCGTCGGTCAGGACCTCCATCGTCAGGTCGAAGCCCTTGGGATAGCCCGCCTCCGCCAGCAGTCGCCGCGCCTTGGCCGGGTCATAGGGATAGGGCGGGATGGACGGATCATGGCCGAAGACGCCCGTCGGCGCCGGTTGCCCGGAAGGCTTGGCGCCCTTGGGCAGCAGGGAGGCGATCGCGGTCTTGTCCACGGCATAGTTCAGGGCCTGCCGCACGCGCACGTCCTTCAGCGGGGAGGCCGGATCGCCGCCCACGTTGCGGAAGGAATAGGCCTTCACCTGCATCGACGGCGTGTAGACGACATGGAAGCGCTTCCGCTCCAGCCGCTCGGTCTCCTCCAGGTCGACCAGGGAGAAGTCCACGTCTCCCGACAGCAGGGCCTGGGTTCGGCTGGTCGCGCTGGGCAGTTCATAGAAGACCACGCCGTCGATGGACGAAGGGCGCCACGAAGCGGGGTTCCGCGCCAGGGTCAGGCGGCGAGAGCGCTGATCCCAGCCCGTCATGACGAAGGCGCCGGTGCCCACAGGCTTCTGGGCGTAGGCGTCCATGCCGATGCGGGCCACGGTCCTGGGCTCGATCATCATGACGGCGGCGAGGCGGCGCGGCAGGATGGGATCGGGCCGCTTGGTCCGCAGTTCCAGTTCATACGGCCCGACGGGACGAGCCTCAGCGATGTTGCGGGCTTCGGAGCCGATCGTGGTGCGCTGACCCTCGGGGGTGGCCAGGTAGGCGAAGACCTCGGCCGCCGCTTCCGCGTCGAACGGTCGACCGTTGGAATAACGCACGCCCTCGCGCAGCTTGAAGCGCCAGACATTGGGTTCCAGAGCGCGCCATTCGACGGCCAGGCCCGGCCCCAGTCGGCCTTCGTCGTTGATGGCGGTCAGGCCGTCGTAGATGGCGAGCCAAACCAGGGAGCCGGGGCGGCCGTTGCCCTTGAACGGATTGCCCAGGCTGGCCGGCAGGCTGCCCGCCGCGATCCGCAGGACCTGGTCGTCGGCTCGCCGGCCCTTGTCGTCGCATCCCGACAGCAGGGCGGCGCCGAGGCAGGCGATGGCGATAAGGCGACGAAGCGACATGCTGACAGTCCTAAACCGGCATCCGGGCGTCGGCCCGGATGATCTCCATCACCCCCGCCAGCACCTCGTCCGTGACGGCGCCGCCGGCTTCCAGAACGGCGCTCAGTCGCGCGTCGGCCAAGGCGGCGGCGGGGTTCAGGGCGGCGGCCAGCAGCAACTGGGTATAGGCGGTGCGCGGGTGGTACAGGACCTCGGCGGTCGGTCCCTGTTCGATGATCCTGCCGTTCTGGACGACGCAGACCTGATCGGCCATGCGGCGCACGCTGCGCATGTCATGGGACACGAAGAGCATGGCCAGGTTCAGCCGGGACTTCAGTTCCAGAAGCAGGGCCGAGATCTTGTCCTGATTGGCGAAGTCCAACGCCGAAAGGGCCTCGTCCGCGATCAGCAGCCTTGGCTCCATGGCCAGGGCGCGGGCGATGGCGACGCGCTGTTTCTGGCCGCCGGACAGGGCGGCGGGACGCAGGTCCAGCAGGCGGTGATCCAGATGGACCAGGTCCATCAGTTCCTCGACGCGCCGCCGCCGCGCGGGGCTGTCCAGCTTGCCGACGACGATCAGGGGTTCTTCCAGCACGGCGCGGATCGCATGGCGCGGATTCAGGCTGGCGCCGGGGTCCTGGAAGACCATCTGGATGCCGTGCAGCATGGCCTTCGACCGTTTGCCCAGGGCGGGCAGGCGCACGCCCTGGAAACTGATTTGGCCAGTCGCCGGCGTGGTCAGGCCGGCGACGGCGCGCACCAGGGTGGACTTGCCCGATCCGGACTCCCCCACGATGGCCATGACATGACCGGCTTCCAGATCGAAACCGGCGTCCTGAAGGACGAAGCGACGCGACGCCCCTTCGCCATAGGCCACGCCCAGGTCGCGGATCGACAGCAGGGGCGCGCTCATCTTTTGCTTCCCAGATGGGCCGAGGCCAGCAGGTCGCGGGTGAAGGCGTGAACCGGATCGTACAGTACCTGATCGACGGGGCCTTCCTCCACGATCTCTCCCTCCAGCATGACGGCGATGCGGTCGCAGACGGCGCCGGCCGCGGCGATGTCGTGGGTGATCATCAGGGCCGCCGCCTTTTCCGCCTGTCGACGCAACAGAGCCAGGATCTGCAACTGGATCGTCGGGTCCAGGGCCGTGGTCGGTTCGTCGGCCAGGATCAGGGCCGGATTGTTGATCAGGGCCAGGCCAATCATGGCGCGCTGGCGCTGGCCGCCCGACAGCATGTGCGGATAGGCGTCCACGGAGGCGTTCTCGCCCGGCAGGCGCATGGCCTTCAGGGTGCGGACGGCCAGATCGCGCGCGGCCTTCTTGTCCAGATTCTGATGACGTCGGGCGGATTCGATCAGGATCGAACCTATGGTCTTCACCGGGTTGAAGGAGGACAGGGGATCCTGGAACACCATCCCGATCCGTCCGCCGCGAACGGCGCGCCAGTCAGCCTCGGCCAGGTTGTCGATCCTGCGGCCTTCCAGATGGATTTCGCCCGCCGTGGCGCGAACGCCCGGCGGCGTCAGGCCCCCGACAGCGAAACAGGTCAGGGTCTTGCCCGATCCCGATTGCCCCACCAGGCCCAGGATTTCTCCGCGCCGCACGGTCAGGTTCAGGTTGGGGATCAGGACGCGGTTGTCGGCCATGGCTTCCAGCCGCAAGCCGCGCACGTCCAGGACGGTTTCGCCGGTTTGAACGCTCATCGGGCGGCGTCCCGCAACTGCTTGCCCAGGCTATGAGCGGAAACGATGATGATCACCATGGCGAAGGCCGGACCCAAGGTCAGCCAGGGCGCTTCCAGCATGAAGGCGCGGCCTTCGCTCAGCATGGCGCCCCAGGTCGCGGCGCCCAGCGGCGCGCCGATGCCCAGGAAGGACAGGGCGCCCTCGGCCACGATCATCTCGGCGAAGTGGAAGACCACCAGGACCGACAGGGTCGGGACCAGGGCGGGCAGGACATGGCGGGCGTAGAGGCGCACGACGCTCATGCCGGTCATCTCGGCGGCCTGGACGTACTCGCGCTGGAACAGGCTGCGCGCCTCGGCATAGACCACGCGAGAGAAGACCGGCCACGTCACCAGACCCAGGGTCAGGGTCACGGCCCAGAAGCCGCTGTCGCCGAGCAGGGCGATGACCGTCACCGCCATGACGAAGGAGGGGAAGGACTGGGTGAAGGTTGTCAGAAGCTTCAGCGCCGCGCCCAGGGCCGCGCCGCGATGCGCCGCCACCAGTCCAAAGCTCGTGCCGATGCAGAAGGCGATCAGGGTGGCGCAGAAGGCTGCGCCGACCGACCAGCGCAGACCGTTCAGCAGGCGGGCCAGGACGTCGCGGCCCAGTTCGTCCGTGCCGATCAGATGACCGTGCGACAGGGGGGCGGCCAAGCGCGCCGACAGGTCGATGGCGCGATGGTCGTATCCCGACAGCCGATCGCCGAAGATCATCACTGCCAGACAGGCTAGGCCGACCAGCAGGGGCAGGGCCAGGGCGGGCTTGAGCGGGAAGGGGCGGCTCACGACGCGGCCCTCCCGCCGACGCGAATGCGCGGATCCAGCAGGGCCTGGACGGCCTCGGTCACGGCGTTGCTGACGAAGACGCTGACCACCATGACGAAGACCACGGCCTGGACCACGTTGAAGTCGAGGTTCAGCGTGGACTGGACCAGCAGCCAGCCGATCCCGGGCCAGGCGAAGATGGTTTCGATCACCACCAGGCCGGTCAGCATGAAGGCCAGTTCGGCGCCGATCAGGGCGACGGCGCCCAGCAGGGCGTTGGGCAGGACGTGACGCCACAGGATCCAGCCGTCGCTCGCGCCCGTGGACCGCGCCGTGCGCACGAAGTCGGCCGCGAGCGCGGCATGGGTGTTGGCCTCGACCACCCGGATCAGCTTGGGCGCCAGGAAGGAGACGACCGAGACGACCGGCAGGATCCAGGTCGCCGGACCGCCGTATCCGATGGAAGGCAGCCACTCCAATCCGGCCGCGAACAGGTTGATCAGCAACAGGGCGACGACGAAACCGGGGAAGCCCTGCAGCACCGTCAGGGCGCCGCGCACGATCCGCCGCGGCGCGCCTTCCTGCTTCTGTCCCAGCCAGGCGCCGAGCGGCAGGGAGATCAGCAGGTTCACGGTGATGGCCATGGCGGCCAGGAAGAGCGTGGCGGGCAGGGAGGCCAGCACCTTTTCAAGGGCGGGCGTTCCATCGACCAGCGACTTGCCGAAATCTCCCTGAAGCAGCCGCAGCATGACCGAGCCGTACTGGACGATCAAACTCCGGTCGAAGCCGTACTCGACCCGAATGGCCTCGATCTGCTCCGGCCGCGCGCCTTCGCCCGCCAGCACGACGGCCGGATCGCCGGTCAGGCGCAGCAGGAAGAAGAGCACCGTCATCGTGGCGGCCAGGACGAAGGCGAAGTCCCTCAGGCCGCGCAGACTCTTTGAAATGAACATCAGGAGGATTGGTTGAGCGGCAGGGGAAAATCAGGTCAGCGGGCGGCGAGCCAGTCCAGCACCTCCTGGGCCGACACCACGTCGGCGTACTTCAACTGCAGGTCGGTCAGGTTGGCGTAGTGATAGCTCTCATGCTTGTCGGCCACGCATTCCTCCGCGACGATGGTGCGGAAGCCGTAGGACAGGCTGTCGACCGCCGTGGCGCGCACGCAGCCCGAGGTCGAGCCGCCGGTGACCAGCACCGTATCCACCTTGTGCCACCGCAGATAGGAATTCAGCGGGGTCTCGAAGAAGGCCGAGGGCATCCGCTTGGTGTAGATCAGGTCCGTCGTCTCATGGATCTCGCAGCGGGGGTCGAAGGCGTGGCGTTCGGAATCGTACTTGATGTTCTGAAGGCTGTCCGGCGTGTCGGTGCGCGTGCCCCAGACGCCGGCGTCGGCCGCATCGGCCTTGTAGGCCACGTGGCTCCAGATCACCGGCATGTCCTTGGCGCGGGCGGCCGCCGAAATGCGGTTGGTGAAGCCGATCTGGTCCGGATGGGTGACGTAGGCGGTCTTGGGGAAGAGGTCGGGTCGCGTATAGGCCTGCTGGAAGTCGACGTTCACGACGGCCAGTTTCTGACCGAAGCCGAAGCGCGCGCGTGCAGGATTGGCCTTCACCGCCTCGAACAACTCGCGGGCTGTCTTGTTCTCACGGATCATGGTGGGCTCGAAGGAGAGGTCGCTCACGGTCGCATCGCCTAAATGATCTATTGATAGACCAATATTGCCTATGTCCCGTCGCAGGGCGCAAGAGGCGATTGGTCTTCGGGGCGGATAGTTTCGTCCAATTCGCGTCCCTGGGGCCTCGGGCTACCCTTGCGCCTTCCAGTCCTGACTGTCGTCCCGGCGGCTGAGCAGGTGATAGCGGAAGCGCTCGGCGTGATAATGGGCGTTGATGAACTGAACGGCCGTGCCGTCGGCCTTGCGCATGATCCGCTCGATCCGCAGCAGGGGCGAACCCACGGCGACCTCCAGGGCCGCCGACACCGCCGGGACGGCGCCCACGGCCGACACCCACAGCTCCGCCTCGTGGGGCAGGGCGCCGGCCTGTTCCAGCAGCGACAGCATCGACTGCTCGGCGAAGGCGCTTTCCTCGCAATTGTCGGCTACCGCCGCCGGCAGCCAGGAGATCAGATAGGAGAAGGGGGCTCCGCCCAGACGACGCACGCGGACGATGCGTCGGACCGGATCGCCGAGCGCCAGCCCCAGAGCCCGCGCGACCTCCGCGCTTGCGGGCTCCATCCCGGTTTCCAGCAGTTCGACCTGGGTCTCGTGACCCATGGTCCGCAGGGAATCCATCATGGTCGAGAAGGAGCCGGTGATGACCGGAAGTTCGACCTGGGGCGTCACCATGGTGCCCCGACCGCGATGCCGCGTGACCAGGCCCGCGCCAGCCAATTCGTTCAGGGCGCGCTTCACGGTGATTCGCGAGGCGCCGAGTTGTTCCGCGATCTGATGTTCTCCGGGCAGGACCGATCCGGCCGGCAGGTCGCCGCGACGAATCCGCTCGGTCAGCAGCAGGCGAACCTGATGATACAGGGGGATCGGCAGGCGATCGTCCAGCAGGGCGGGCGTCAGGCCCAGGGCGTCGATCTCGGCCGGGGTCGAGGATGAAGACATCTGGATCTCTTCAGTGAAAGACGACGAAGGCGACCAGTGTGGCCAAGTCGCTGTCGTCTGATATTAGATGCAACTTGGACAATAGACCCGGCAGTCTAGGGTGTCGGCGTCAAGAGAGGAAGCTTGACCAGCAAGGCCAAGGACAAGACCAACGACGGCGAGATCGGCCGTCGCAGCCTGAAGGCGGACGGCGGCGCCAGCAGCCTGCCCGTCTATCATCAGCTCACCACCATCCTGCGGCAGCAGATCAAGGACAGCGTCTTTCCGAAAGAAAGCCTGATGCCTTCTGAAATGCAGCTGGCCGCCGCCTATGACGTTTCGCGCGTCACGGTGCGCCGCGCGCTGGAGCTTCTGGGGCGCGAGGGGTGGATCATTCGAAAACACGGGGTCGGCACCTTCGTGGCCCCGCGCTCGGCTGAGCCCGGAGCGGGCGAGGGGCGGGTTTCCGGCCTGGTCGAGAACCTGATCACCCTGGGGCTCGAGACGACGGCGCGCCTGTTGTCCTATGACGCGGATGCGGTCGCCCCGACCACGGTGGCCCAGGCGCTGGGACTTGATGCCGGCGCACGGGTCCTGCGGATCGAGCGCCTCAGGTTCTACAAGGACAAGCCGCTGTCGGTGACCCAGGTCTATCTGCCGGAAGACGTGGCGGGTCTTGTCCCCCAGGCGGCGATCGACGATCGGCCGATCATCCGTCTGCTGGAAGGCGGCGGCGTTCGCGCCCAGCGCGCCGAACAGACCATCAGCGCCATTCCGGCTGACGACGACGCGGCGCGCAAGCTGAACGTGGCCATCGGCATGCCGCTGCTGCGGCTGCGCCGGACCGTCTTCGATGCAGACGGCCGCCCGTTCGAGCATCAGGTCGGTCTCTACAACCCCGACCAGTACGAATACCACATGCTGCTGAGCCGGGATAACAGCTCGGCGCGGCCGCAGTGGCGACATATCGGCTGATATGAAGAAGGGCGGTCCGTGCGGCCGCCCTGTCCGCCCTATCAGACGCCGAACTTGCGCAGGGTCGTGTCGGCGATCGGGATAGTGGTGGTCTTTTCCTCGGTGAAGAAGGCCATGGAGGCGGCGGCGCCGTCGCGGCCCAGGCCCGAATCCTTGACTCCGCCGAAGGGCGCCCGCAGTTCGCGCACCATGGGGGTGTTGACCCACATCAGGCCGGTCCGCACGCCCTGGCTGACGCGCAGGGCCTTGTCGAGATTCTGCGTCCAGCAATAGCCGACCAGACCGAACTGGCTTTCGTTGGCCATGCGGATCGCGTCTTCCATGTCCCTGAACTTCACGAAGGCGGCGAAGGGGCCGAAGATTTCCTCCTGGCAGACCCGGTCGCTGTTGCTGGGGGCCAGGACGGCCGTCGGCTCAACGAAATAGCCGGGCCGGTCCAGGGCGTGGCCGCCGGTCAGCAGGCTGGCGCCCTGCGATTGGGCGACGCCGACATAGGACAGGATGTGCTCGCGGTGTCGGGCCGAGGCGATGGGGCCGATCTCGGTCGCATCGTCCAGCGGGTCGCCGACGCGAATCTTCTGCGCGCGTTCCACGAAGCGGCCGACGAAGTCGTCGAAGATGGAATCCTCGACCAGGATGCGCGACCCGGCCAGGCACTGCTGGCCGTTGTTGGAGAAGATGGAGATCAGGGCGCCGTCCAGCGCTCGCTCCTGGTCCGCGTCGGCGAAGATGATGTTGGCCGATTTGCCGCCCAACTCGACTGCTGCGGGCTTCAGGCGGCGGCCGGCCGTCTGCATGATCTGGCGGCCGGTCTCCGTGCCGCCGGTGAAGGCGATCAGGTCGATGTCGGGGTGTTCCGTCAGGGCCGCGCCGGTAACGCCGCCGCGTCCGTTGACCAGGTTCACCACGCCCGGCGGCGTGATGTCGTTGATCAGTTCGACCAGGCGGGCCAGCGACAGAGGGGTCTGTTCCGAAGGCTTCAGCACGCAGGTGTTGCCGAAGGCGATGGCCGAGGCGACCTTCATCGAGGCCAGGGCGAGCGGAGAATTCCAGGGCGCGATCAGGGCGGCGACTCCGACCGGGTGGCGCGTGACGAAGGTCAGATAGTCCTTGTTCTGCTGCCAGACCTGGCCCGGTTGCTGGCTGATCGCCTCGGCGAAGAAGCGGAAGTTGTAGGCGGCGCGCAGCACTTGCCGACCCAGGACGTCGCGCCGGACGATGCCGGCGTTCAGCGTCTCCAGCGTCGCCAGTTCAAGGGCGTTGGCCTCGATGGTCTCAGCGATACGATAGAGAATCGACTGGCGCGCCTCGACGGCCATGTCGCGCCAGGCCGGATCGTTGAAGGCGCGGCGGGCGGAGCGGACGGCGCGATCCACTTCCAGGGCGTCGGCTTCCTGAAGCTCGGAGATGATCCGGCCGTCGCCGGGATAGAAGGTCGGAATGCGATAGCCGCCGACCTCGCCGACAAAGGCGCCGTCGATGAAGCTCGACACCAGCTTGGGCGCCCAGTCGAAAGGCGAGGCGGGAGCGGACATGGCGATCATCCTGTGACTTGGCCCGGAAAGGCGATACAAGGGTGTTGTTTCTAAACTAATACGTGATAGCGGCGGATCGCAACCCGTTGCCCTGGTTCGATTTCAAGGGCTTTGGCATTTCATATTAGCTCGATGGCGTGACGATCAATGGATTTGCCCTCTTGCTGCGCTCATGAACAAATGTATTAGATCGGATACAAGTCGTGTGGGGGCTCCCAGAATGCAGCAACGAGATGCTCAGGTCATCATCGTCGGCGCCGGTCCGGTCGGGCTGAGCGCGGCCATGCGGCTGGAGAGTTTCGGCGTCTCGACCATCGTGCTCGAGGCGGAAAGCGAGCTGCCGGAAGATCTTCGCGCCTCCACCTTCCACCCGCCGACGCTGGATATGCTGGCCCAGTACGGCCTGGCCGAACCCCTCATCGCCCAAGGTCTGAAGTGCGAAGAGTGGCAGATTCGCCATCACGAAACCGGCGAGCGCGCCGTGTTCGACCTGCGCTATCTGCAGGGTGAAACCGATCATCCCTTCCGCCTGCAGTGCGAACAGTTCCGCCTGTGCCGGGTCCTGGCCGAACATCTGTCGAACGCCAGGCATGTGGACATCCGCATGGGGGCGACGGTCGTGGAGGTCGTCCAGGATGACGACGGCGTGACCGTGACCTTTGACGAAAAGGGCGAGCGGCGCAGCCTGCGATGCCTCTATCTGATCGGCGCGGACGGCGCTCGCAGCGCGGTCCGCACCCTTCTGGGATGGGAGCTTGAGGGCAAGACCTATCCCGAAACCACCATACTGGCGATCACCGACTTCCCGTTCGAGGATCACCTGCAGGGCTTGTCGAACGTCAACTATGTCTGGACGGACGGCGGCACCTTCTCCCTGCTGAAGCTCAAGGACTTCTGGCGCTGCAGCCTCTATCCGCGCGGCGAGGAGACCATCGAGGACGCCCTGACGCCCCAGAGCATCGAGAGCAAGTTGCAGGGGATCGTGGCGCGGGACGAGCCCTATCGGGTGCTGGAGATCCGTCCCTATCGCGTCCACATGCGCATCGCGCCCGACTATCGGAAGGGGCGGGTGGTCCTGGCCGGAGACGCGGCCCACATCAACAGTCCCTCCGGCGGCATGGGCATGAACGGCGGGGTGCATGACGCCTTCAACCTGACGGAGAAGCTCAAGGCCGTGCTCGACGGCGGCGACCTCGGTCTGCTGGACCTTTATACGCGTCAGCGCCGCCCGATCGCCGAGGCCGAGATCCTGGCCCAGTCCGACCGTAATCGCAGCCGGATGCAGGAGCGCGATCCGGAGCGTCGCAAGGTCATGATGGCCGAGATGCAGGCCATGCTGGCGGACCCCGTCCAGCACAAGGCCTATGTGATGCGCTCTTCGATGATCGACGGCCTGCGCAAGGCGGCGACCCTGACTTGAGGGATTTCGCCGGACCGCGAGGGGATTGCGGTGCGTGCGATGGGGCGACGGGCCGGGGCGATCACGTCCCGGCCCGTTTCAATTGGGCCTACTCCCCGGCCTGCTCGGCCAGATAATGGACCTCTTCCTGCAGCACGTAGAAGACGCGGTCGGTCAGGGCGGCGTGGCGGGCGCGGCGGGCGGCCTGTTGTTCGTCGGTCAGGACATGATGGTCCACCGCGCCGGGCGCCAGGACGCCGGCGTCGTTCAGCAGAGCCTCCAGCGTCGCGACCCGATCGGTCAGTCCGGCGAGCTCGGTGGTCAGGGCCGTGATGATGGCGGTCAGCCGATCATTGGCGGTGTCTTCAAAGAAGGTCGGGCGGGGCGGCTTGGGGGAGGACATGACGACTCCTTACGGGAAACGGACGGGTTTGGGATCAGGCGCCGAGCAGGCGGCTTCGCGCGGTGGGGAAACGACTCCATAGCCGCTCCCGCCAGGGGGCGTCGGCGGACAGCCAGTCGGCGATGGGCTGTTTCAGGGACGGATTCAAGGATCGGGTCAGGGACCAGGCCGTGGCCAGGTTGGACGACAGGATGGGTGTGTCGGTCTCCAGGCTGGCGACCGCCAGGGCGGCCAGGCTGGGGGCGCCCGTGCCCATGGCGATGACGGCTTCGGCCGGGGGCGTGGTCAAGGCCTGGCGCAGGCCCGTCAGCAGGGTGGTCGCGGTCTGGCCGTAGATGGGATGGACGGCCCCTTCGGCCAGGGGGGATTGCACCACGGCCGCGACCTCGAAGCCCATGTCGCGCCAGTGGCGGGCTGCGAGCTCCGTCAACTCGGCGGGATAGGGGCTGACCAGGACGATGCGTCGTGCGCCGAGCGACGCAAGCCCGTCCTTCAGGGCGTCGGCGGCGCAGACGACGGGGCAGGGGCCGGAGCGGCGCTGCAAGGACTGCGGGTGCCGGCGCGAGGGGCCCAGCAGATAGGTCGAACCCGTACAGGCGAAGCCGACGGCGTCCAGCGGCGCGTCTCCGAACGGAGCCAGCCAGTCGGGCAGGCGGGTCTCATAGGCGCGCAGCCGGTCGAGCATCCCGGCCGCCTGAACATGCATGCGGGCGGTCAACAGATTGACGTCCGGCGGCAAGAGGACCGACAGTTCGGCTTCCGCCGTCGGGTTCTCGGCCGGGGTCAGCAGGGCGACGATCCCGCCGGCGCCCAGGTCGGGCCTTTCGGCGGCGGAAGACGGCGTTGAAGGCATGATCGAAACCCCGGGCGGATGCTTTCGCATTAGAGGTATTTGATATAATACATCGCTGGGGCCCTAGGCCAGCCGAACCTGGAGAAGAGCGCATGATCATCGACCGAACGGCCACGCACGAGCTTCTGGCGCGTCCGCTGCACGACGAGGCGGCGCGCACCCAATACATCGTCCAGTTGAAGAACCGCCTGCGTCGTTTCGAGGAAGGCAACCGTATCGCCCTGGAGGCCCGCGCAGCGCCGGCCTACGCCGCCGCCACGGGCAAGTCGCCCGAAACGGTCGAGCAGATCACCGAGGCCATGGTCGGCGATCCCTTCTACCAGATTTGGAGCGCCTTCAGCCGCAGCGCCCAGGACGTGATGTGGAACTCGGTGGGCGAGACCATCCAGCGCGAACTGCCGCGCATGAAGGCCGTTGCGGCTCGGCTCGACAACGCCCCGGCGGGCGGCAGTTGCGAGACCAGCCCTGACTTCGCGGCGCCGGCCGACGCCTATGCGGGCCATATCCACGGCCAGCCCGGCGGCTATATGCGGGGCGAGGAATCGACCGAGGACTTCGTGGCGGGCGCCCTCTATGAGAGCGGCGGCAACGCCTACTCCCTGGGGGTCGGCATCGGCACGAAGGACTCCAAGTCCGCCGCCGTGATCGACTTCCTGGCGGAGCGGTATCCGGACTTCAAGCCGCGCCGCATCCTGGATCTGGCCTGCTCCTCCGGCGGGGCCACGGTCGGCTACGCCGCCTCCTTCCCCGAAGCCGAGGTCTATGGCGTCGACGTGGCGCCCGGGCTGCTGCGCTACGCCCACCTGCGCGCCGAGGCCATGGGTCTGAAGGCCCACTTCCGCCAGATGGACGCAGGCGACATGCCGTTCGAGGACGAGAGCTTCGATCTGGTCGTGTCGCACAACATGATGCACGAGGTTTCCCGCGAGTCCCTGGGACGCATCTTCAGTGAGGCGCGCCGAGTCCTGCGGCCCGGCGGCATCGTCGTTCACCAGGACGTGCCGATGAAGGGGGCGGACTTCAGCCCGTTCGAGAAGTTCATCTTCGCCTGGCAGACCAAGAACAACGACGAACCCTTCTGGGACGAGTTCCTGGCCACCCACGCGCCCTCGGTCATGCAGGAGGTCGGCTTCGCCCCGGACCAGATCCTGGAGACCACGGTGCGGATGCGCGACGGCCCCCGGGCCTGGTACGTCGTCCTGGGAGAAAAGCCTGCCGCCTAACGTTGCGTCCGTATTGAAACGCCGAAGCCCCGGTCCATCGGATCGGGGCTTCTTCCTTGGGCGCACATCGGACGAAAAGAAGCCCGCAATGCACGAAGCATTGCGGGCCTGGGGAAGTCGCCGCTCGGGGGCGGGTTCGGGGAATGTCTAGAAGTTGGCCTCGTAGGTCAGGCCGATCTGGCGGCCGCGCGGCAGGGAGCCGACGAAGCCGCGACGATTGGTCGTGAAGTCCGAGTAGCGGATGATGCCCACCGGATCGATGTTGTCGAAGATGTTGCGACCGAACAGGATCACGCGGTGCGGACCGCGCTCCCAGCCCAGCTGGAGATTGGCGGTGTCGCGTCCATCGACCCACGCCAGGTTGGCGACCTGATCGTATTTCTTCGAGCGGAAGGCGTAGGTGCCGTCGATGAAGAAGCGGTTCTCGCCGACGTTCCAGGCATAGTTGGTGCCGAGGGAGTACTGGATCTTGGGCGCGTTCGGGATGGCCTTGCCGCGCACGTCGCCGTCGCCGCCCGACAGGGTGGCGAAATCGGGATCCTTGGCGTTGGTGTATTCCGAGTCGGCGTAGGCGAAGGTGCCGCGCACGCTCCAGTCGGAGGTGATCTTGGTCTGGGCCTCGACCTCGACGCCCTTGACCTCGACCTCGCCCACATTGCGGATGAAGGAGACGGTCTCGGTCGCCGACAGATTGGCGACCTGGGTCATCTGCTGGTTGCTCCAGTCGATGTAGTAGCCGGCGACGTTCAGGCGAACGCGGCGGTCGAACAGGTCGCTCTTGAAGCCCAGTTCATAGTTCCATGCCGTCTCTTCGCCGTAGGAACGGTCCGCGGCCGCCAGGCGCACGTCGGTGTTGAAGCCGCCCGGCTTGTTCCCGCGCGCTACCAGGCCGTAGATCATCAGATCATCTGTGGCCTTGTAGGACAGGGTGAAGCGGGGATTGGTGGAGCGATAGGTCGCTTCATAGTTGAAGTGGGAATCGCCGCCCGTCAGGCGCAGCTTTTCCTCGGCCACGCGCACCTCGGCCGTGCCCGACAGCTTGTCGGTGAAGTCGAAGCCGACCAGGCCGAAGGCGGCCAGGTTCTCCGTTTCGACCGTGCCGTTGTTCTGAAGCGTACGGGACACGTAGCGATAGCGGCCGTCCCAACGATCGCTGTTGAAGTAATAGGCGCCGGCCAACCAGTGCAGGCGCTCGCTGCGCGGCGAGGCCAGCCGCAGTTCCTGGCTGAAGCCCTTGATGTTCACGCGATCATCGACGTGCAGCGAACCGCCCAACAGGCGCTGAGGCAGGAAGTCCAGATCGGCCTTACGATGCTCCTCGGAGTCATTGTAGGCGCTGATGGAGGTCAGGGTGTAGCCGTTGTGGTCGTATTCCGTGGTCAGGCTCAGCCGGCCGGTCTTGCGCTCGACCCCGCCGCCGCCGATCTCGTCCAGGTTCAGACCGATCATGTCGGGCGTGACCTTGATCGCGCCGCAGTAATATTGCGTCCGGGCGCTCAGATAGCAGTTGTTGGCCGTGGACCGCTGGATGGCCATGGGTTCATGACCGTCGTCGTTGTAGGCGTAGGAGCCGCGCAGCATGAAGCTGAGGTCCGGCGTCGGCGTGTAGAGCAGAGCCAGGGTCCCGCCCACGGTCTTTTCCTGGCCGATGGTCTTGCCGTTGCTCGGCGTGCCGGGGGCGTTGTTCCGGTACTCGCCGCCATAGGTATAGTAGTTGACCGAGGCCTGGGCCGACAGGACGTCGCGCACCAGCGGGCCGCTGAGGCCCATCAGGAAGTTGTACTCGTCATGCTCCGCCGCCGTGGCGCGGATCAGGCCTTCGACCTCGTTTGACGGTTTGCGGGTGGTGTAGCTGATGGCGCCGGAGAAGGTCTGGCGGCCGTACAGGGCCGACTGCGGCCCCTTGATCACCTCGACCTGGTTCACGAAGGCCATTTCGGTCGCGAACAGGCTGTCCGGAATATAGACGCCGTCGACGAAGGAGGCGGCGTTGGGGGAGCCGTAGACGTTGGCCTGGCCTCGGATTACGGGGCGTTCGAAGCGGCGACCCTGGTCCTTTTCGATGTTCAGGCCCGGTGCGACGGACGACAGGTCGGTCACCTCGCGAATGCCGCGCCGCTGCATTTCCTCGGCGTTCACAGCCGTGATGGCCAGGGGAACTTCCTGCAGACGTTCATTGGTCTTGCGGGCTGTGACGATGATGTCGTCGACCTGAACGGCGTCTTGCGCGAAAGCGCCGCCGGCCAGGACCGACAGGCTGGCGGCAAGGGCGGTTCCCCCCAAGACATAGGCGCGGTGTCTCATCCTAGCTCCCTCCATGCCTCCCCTAAGGCATGTATCTTTTTGAATACGAGATGATTGCGACACAAGCCGAATGGCCTGTCAACAAATGATCTATAATTGGATCAATTGTGCGCCGCGTCGTGTGGCTTTCCCGTTGCGTCTCTTGCCGGCGGACTAGACCCGCCCGCGCACGGGAACCAGGGCCCCGGTCACGGCGGATGCGGCGTCGCTGGCCAGGAACAGCATGACGGCCGCCAGTTCGGCCGGTCGAACCCAGGTCGCGGCGTCTGCGTCGGGCATGTCGGCGCGATTGGCTGGAGTGTCGATGATGGAGGGCAGGACGGCGTTGACCGTCAGGCCCGTTCCCTTGGTCTCTTCCGCCAGGGATTCCGTCAGCCGGTGTACGCTCGCCTTGGAGGCCGCATAGGCGCCCATGCCGGCGCGGGCCTGAACCGCGCCCCAGGCGCCGACGTTGACGATGCGGCCCTGCGAGACGCGGCTGAGGTGGGGCAGGGCGGCGCGGCAGGCGTTCAGCGCCGTCTCCAGGTTCATCCGATGCATCCGGTTCCACCCGTCCAGCGGCCCCTCGGTCATCTGCCAGACGAAGCCGCCGGCGATGTTCAGCAGGCCGTCGATCCGGCCGAAGCGCTCGGCCACAGCGTCCATGGCCGCCTGGGCCGCCGCCGGGTCCGTCAGGTCCACGCCGCCCAGGCCTATCCAGGCGGCGTCGTCCGGCCGCTCGACCGCGCCGAAATCGATCGCCGCGACCAGATCGCCCCGCGCCAGGGCCGCATCCGCGACGGCGCGTCCCAGGACGCCCGAAGCGCCGGTGATCACTGTGACTCTCTGGCTCATGAAACCCTCCCGTGGACCGGTCGTCAGCTACCGGCGCGGAAGTCGTCGGGTCAAGGCGTCGCGACGGTGTTCAGAGGCGGAAAATGCGCGCTTGGGCTTGACCTGAACGGGCAGGGGCCTAGGAACCCCGGCCGCCTTCTCCGTCAGGTCGCCGTTCATGTCCTCCGCCACGCCCGCCACCATCGGCATCGACTTCGGCACGACCAATACGGTGGTGTCCCTGACCCACGGCGACGGCCCCGCGACCCTGGTGCGGTTCGAGGCCGAGGGGCGCGACCTGTTCGCCTTTCGCTCGGCGCTGAGTTTCCAACTGCATGAGGCGCGCGACGGCGGCGCGCCCGAGCGCGTGATCGAGGCGGGCCCCTGGGCCATCGAGGCCTATGTCGAAGACCCGCTGGAGACCCGTTTCATCCAGTCGTTCAAGACCTTCGCCGCCAGCGCCGCCTTCACCGAAACCCGCATCGACAACCGCCGCTATTGTTTCGAGGACCTGCTATCGGCCTTCCTGCTGCGTTTGAAGCATCACGCGGACGGGGCGATGGACGCCCTGCCGCCGCGCATCATCGTGGGGCGGCCCGTCACCTTTGCAGGCGGCAATCCCAACGAGGCCCTGGCGCTGGGTCGGTATGAGGCGGCTTTCGCCCGCCTCGGATTCACCGACATCCGCTACGCCTACGAACCCGTCGGCGCGGCCTTCTTCTTTGCGCGCGAGCTGAAGCAGGACGCCAATGTCCTGGTCGCCGACTTCGGCGGCGGCACCAGCGACTTTTCCATCGTGCGGTTCGAGCGGAAGGACGGCGCGCTGAAGTCCACGCCGCTGGCCCGGTCGGGCGTGGGCGTGGCGGGCGACGCCTTCGACTATCGGATCATCGACCAGTTGGTCTCGCCGGAGCTGGGCAAGGGCAGCCTCTATCGCGCCTTCGACAATCGCCTGCCGATCCCGCAGCGTTACTACAGCGCCTTCGCCCGCTGGGACCAACTGGCCCTGCTGCGGGCGTCCAAGGACATGCGCGACATTCGCGGCCTAGCCTCGACGGCGCTGGAGCCCGAGAAGATCGAACGCCTGATCGAGGTGCTGGACGACAACCATGGC
This sequence comes from Brevundimonas faecalis, assembly GCF_040549405.1. Taxonomy (NCBI): domain Bacteria; kingdom Pseudomonadati; phylum Pseudomonadota; class Alphaproteobacteria; order Caulobacterales; family Caulobacteraceae; genus Brevundimonas; species Brevundimonas faecalis. Next base: position 1,314,745 of record NZ_JBEPTF010000001.1, read on the forward strand.
TACGCCCTCTATCGCGCCGTTTCGAATCTGAAAGAGGCCCTGTCGTGCGACGAGGAGGCGGTCTTCTCCTTCATCGCCGGATCGGTGCGGATCGAGAAGCCGGTCAAGCGCGTGGACTTCGAGGACTGGATCGCGCCTGAGCTTCAGGCCATGGAGGCCGCTGTCAACGAGGCCATGAGCCAGTCGGGTCTGGACGGGACGCAGATCGACCGCGTCTTCCTGACCGGCGGCACCTCCTTCGTTCCGGCTGTGCGCGACATCTTCATCCGCCGCTTCGGCGCTGACCGCATCGAGACCGGCGGCGAGTTCGAATCCATCGCCTCGGGCCTGGCCCTGATCGGGCGCGAGGCGGACCTGGACCTTTGGAGCCAGAAGGCGGCCTAATCCCGGTCGGGTGCGCCCAAGGGGAAATAGGTGCGGTAGGGTCGGGCCTCGTTTACCGCCCGCGCCATCGACGGCCGGGCCAGAAGCCGGGCGCGATAGGCTTTCAGCGTCTTGAAGCGCGTATCAATGGGATAGGTCCAGTCGGCGTAGAAGAGCGCGGGCGCGGCGGCGCAGTCGGCCAGGCTGAAACCGTGGTCGGTGGCCCATTCCCGCCCCGCCAGCCGTTCGTCCAGCCAGGCGTAGGTCGCTTCCAGCATCTGCTTGGCCTCAGCCACGCCATAGGGATCGCGGTCAGCCTCGGGACGGATCGCGTTGAAGACGACCTTCTGCTGCGGCGACGAGATATAGTTGTCGAACACTCGGTCCATCATCCGCACCTCGACAGCGGCGGCCGGATCTTCGGGGATCAGGCGCACGGGGCCGGGGTGATGGACGGCCAGATGCTCGATGATCGAAGTGGCCTCGAAGATCGTGCGGCCGTCGTCCTCCAGCACCGGAAACCGTTTCAGCGGCCACAAGGCCGCCAACTCGGCCATCGACGCCTCGTCCTCCAGTAGTTTGAACTCGAACGGCGTGTCGTTCTCATACAGCGCGATCAGCGCCTTCTGGCAGTAGGACGAGAAGGGGTGGGCGTAGAGCTTCATGCGTGGTTCCTTTAGGGCCTTGTTGGTTGCGTGCGGAAGTTCCAAGCGTCGGCAATGGGCGGTTAGCGGACATCAGGCACACGTCGCCCGAGCCTCCAGTCGGTAACGTCCTCCACCTCGAACACCTCGCCAGTGGCTTTCTGAACGGCGAACCAGCCCATATTCGTGCTGCCACAAAGGTCCTCGGAGCAGTGAGCGCGCAGAGCGGTGACGTAGTATCCGGCAGGGGTGTCCCCTTCGGAGATGTCGTCGCAGAACGCTACATGGCTGGGTTCAAGGCCTCTTTGTGCTGTCACCCGAGCCGTCGCGACAGCACAGGCCGCTTCAGCACTGCTGACTGCTTGTGTCGTAGTGCAACTTGCCGAAGGTAGGACGACCAAGGCGATAATGTTCGCGACGCGGATCAGCATGAGGCGAAGCCTACGCCCGGTAGGCGAGGTCCGCTATGGGTCGAAAGCGGATATTCGCTTCAACCCAGGCACCGGAATTTGACCCCTCCGCCTCCTGATGCCAGATCGCGGTCCTCAGCAAGCGAGGAAGCGCTCCATGACCATCACCCTGTACGGCATCAAGGCCTGCGACACGATGAAGAAGGCGCGCGTCTGGCTGGACGGGCAGGGCGTGGACTACGCCTTCCATGACTACAAGGTCGCGGGGGCGAACAAGGCCGATCTGGAGCGCTGGATCGCCGAGCATGGCTGGGAGACGGTGCTGAACCGCGCCGGGACCACTTTTCGCAAGCTGCCGGACGCGGACAAGGCCGACCTGAACGCCGACAAGGCCGTCGCCCTGATGCTGGCCCAACCGTCGATGATCAAGCGGCCGGTGCTGGACCTGGGCGACGGCCACACCCTGGTCGGCTTCAAGCCTGATCTCTACGCCCAGGCTTTCGGGGGTTAGTCCTCGACCTCGGTTTCCGGCCGGTCATGGCCGTCTGCGCGTTCCGTCACCCATTGGCCGTCGCCGGCCTCGTACTCGATCCAGGCGGTGGCGTCGGGCACCTTCTGTTCGCGTGAGACGGCGACCGCCGCCGCATGGGCGTCTTCGCGACGCCTGAAGGTCTCGGAGAAGCTGTCGCCCAACTTGTAGGCCCAGCCGCCGTCGTGGGGGACGATACGATAGGTGATGCGGGGCACGCTTTCTCCTTCAGACGAGAACCGCCGCCGACTGGCGACGGCGGCGGGACAAGAACTGCAGGGTGATGCCGAGAACCAGCAGGACCAGCAGGGACAGTTGGAAGCCTATGACCAATGAATCCTCGACGCCCGAGGCTATGGGGTCGCCAGCGGGCAGCCGTGTCAGGGTCTCGGTGATGCTGGGCAACAGCAGGGTGAAATAGGAAATGCTCAGCGCGATGGTCTCTATCGGCCAGCGATAGCGAGCCAGCGGTCTGATGTAACCCACGCTGGCGCCGACGGTCAGCGAGATCAGGCTTAGCGCCGCGATGGCGGCCCCTGGCGGGCTCTTGATGACGAAGACGGCAGAGATCGCGCCGACGAACATGAATGCCAGATAGGCCTTGCCCAGCCGTGTCGCGGGATTGATCCGCCCATGCATCAGCAACAGGATCAGACCTATGGGAACGGCCGGCAGGCTGCCGAGCGTATGAAACCAGGCCAGGGCGGACAGTTGGGGCAGCATGGCGAACCTCGGGGATAGGAGGAGACGAAAAGCCACTGCACGCGCGGATTTAGAGATACCGTGCCGCTAACCTTGACCCGCATGGAGCGGCTGTCGAGTCACGCTGTGGTGACGTCAGCGCTGCTCTCGGAGGCTGGATTTCGCACCTTACGAAGAGTTCATGCGCGAACCTGCATCTGTTCGGGCCTGCCGATGCCTCTTGTCGTCAGAAGGCCGCAGCGTCACGCTCGGCTCCAAGGTTCAAGAAGGGGCGAAACCCATGGAAGAGTTCATTCCCGTAGCGTTCTTCATCATGATCGGCGCGATCGTGCTCGTGCCGACCTGGCTGAAGAGCAAGGAACGCAAGGATATGCAGGCAACCCTGCGCTCGGCCATCGAGAGAGGGCAACCGCTGCCGCCGGAAGTCATCGACTCGTTGAGCAAGGACAACATCAAGCCGCCCGCATCGGCGTCACGCGATCTGCGAGTCGGCGTCATCCTGCTGTCGGTCAGCCTGGGCGTCGCGCTCTTCGGCTACATGGTCAGCTTCGCCGAGATGGACGCCTTCTATCCCATCGCCGGCAGCGCTGCGGTTCCGGGCATGATCGGCCTGGCCTTCATCGTTCTGAGTTTCTTCAACAAGAACAAGGGTTGAGGTCGGCCGCAGGGACAACCGTCATGGCCAAACCCTTACGCGACCTGCACGACGTCGAGCTCGCCGCCCTGTCGGCGGCGGGCGGTCGGCGCGAGTTCGGCGAGTTGGTGCGTCGACACGGCTCAGCCGTGCGGGGCCTGCTGCGCCGTATGGGCGCCCAGCCCGCTCTCGCCGACGACGTGGCTCAGGACGCCTTTCTACTGGCGTTCGAGAAGTGCGCGGAATTCCGGGGCGAGGGGACCTTCGCCGCCTGGATCAAGCGCATCGCCGCGCGCCTCTATCTGAGGCATCGCACTAAAAATGCGCGCTACATTTCTGAAGTTGAACAGAATGAAGACGAGGCGGCGCCTGCCGTCGACAGCGCAGTGCGCATGGATCTGGATGAAGCCTTGAAGGGGCTGACCGAGCCGGAGCGGCTCTGTGTCTCCCTTTGTCACGGAGCGGGGCTGTCGCATCAGGAAATCGCGAGCGCCATGAATTTGCCGCTCGGAACGGTGAAATCTCATGTCAAGCGTGGTCTGGATAAACTTCGGGCCCGGCTCGAATCGCCGGCGCCTCACAGGAGCGTCTCCCATGTCGGCTGACGAATTCGATCCGGCGATCGAACGCCTGTTCGCAGCGCCGCCCGCCTTCGCCGATTCGGCGGTGTTCGAGGCTCGCGTTGCGGGTCGGTTGAGCAAGGGCTCGCGATTCCGCGCGATCGCCCTGTCTTTCGCGGGCCTCGTCGGCGGCGTTATCGCCGTTCGTGAGGTGATGAGCGTCGACGTCAATCTTTTCCGGGCGCCGGGCGCGGTGGAGCAGAGCCTGGCCATGGCGAGTCTGGACGGCGGAACAGCCGTCCAATCCTTGCTGGAAAAGACGGGTCTGGCGGGTCTGGATGTGGCGGCGATGGGCGGAATCCAGGGGTTCTGGGTCGCGGCCGGGGTCATCGTGGCCCTGCTGGCGGCTGGAGCGGTGAAGCTGTCGCAACAGATCTGATCGCCGTTTTCCTGACCAACTCGCCCACTAGTGCTGGAAAAAGCTGGTTGCGGATCAACGCCTGCGTTGCGGGCGCGACCTCGACCCTCTAGGGTCGCGGCGGTTTAACGACCGGTCTTGGCTGCATTTTTGGGGCGACTTTCGTGGTTGATGTCTTCGAACAGGTCGAGGAGGAGCTTCGCTCCGACCGCTACAAGCGTTTTGCGCGCACCTGGCTGCCGGTCATCGGCGGCGTGCTGGTGGTCGCCCTGATCGCCGCCCTGTCGTGGTGGGGCTGGCAGAGCTGGCAGACCAGTCAGGCCGACAAGGCTTCGGCCGCCTATGACCGGGGGATGGAGGCGCTTCAGGCCAATAACCCGACCGGCGCCGACGCGGCCTTCGCCGAAGCGGCCAAGTCGGGCAACGGCGCCTATAAGGCCCTGGCCCTGATGCAGCAGGCCGGAATCGCCGTCACGGCGAACAAGACCCAGGATGCGGTCAAGCTGTTCGACGACGCCGCCAAGGCCGCCGGCGATCCGATCATCGCCGATGCGGCGGCGATCAAGGCCGTCTTCCTGCAGATGGACACCGCGCCCCTGGAAGAAATTCAGAAGCGCTTGGAGCCCCTGGCCAAGGACAAGCGTCCGCTGCACGCCTTTGCTCAGGAAGCCCAGGCCATGGCTCTGCTGCAACACGGCAAGAACGCCGATGCTCGGCAGATCTTCGTCCAGCTTCAACTGGGTCAGGACGTGCCTGATTCGATCCGCCAACGCGCTCAGGTCGCCGTCGGAGCCATCGATTCCGGCGCCGTCGCGGGTCTGGCCGACATCGTTCGCGCCGCCGCCGCCCTGCCGCCCGAAGCGGCGCAACCTCCGGCTCAGGCTGCGGCCCAGGCCGCCGTGCCGGTTGCGCAACCGGCCGCCGTCCAACCGTAATCGACGCTTTCAGGACCCACTCTATGAATCGCACGCTGAAAGTCGCCCTGCTTTGCGGCCTGGCCGTCACCGTCGCCTCGTGCGGCACCGTGCGGCGGGTCATGCCCTTCGGTCTCGGCGGCCAGAAGGAAGAAGTCGCCAAGGCGACCGAGGGCCAGCGCATCTCGATCCTGGAGTTCGAACAGCAGCTGGCGCCCTCGGCCGCGCTGTCGGGGCGCGATTTCTTCCTGCCGGGCCCTCAAGCCGCCACGGCCTGGACCCAGCCGGGCGGAACAGCCGAAAACGCCGTCGAACACGTCATCGCTGCGCCTGAGTTCACGGTCGGCTGGCGCCGGGACATCGGCGTCGGTTCGGGACGTACTCGCCAGGTCATGGCGCCGGTCGTCGCCGACGGCGGCAAGGTCTTCGTCCTGGACGGCGAGGCCGGCGTCACGGCCGTCGACGCCGGCTCGGGCGCCGTCCTGTGGAAGGCCAGCGTCAAGTCGGCTGAGACGGATCGCGGCTCGCGCTTCCTGGGCATCGGTTTCGGCGGAGGCGACGGCGGCGGTGGTTTCGGCGGCGGCGTAGCTGTCGGCGGGGGCAAGGTCTTCGTCTCGTCCGGCTACCGCTCGATGACGGCCCTGGACGCCGCGACCGGCGCGGTCGTCTGGCAGTCCAAGACGGATCTGCCGATCCATGGCGCCCCGACCGTATCGGGCCAGCGCGTCTACGTCGTGGACGTGGACAACCAGTTGATGGCCTTCAATGTCGCCACAGGGCAGCAGGACTGGTCCTATCGCGGCATCACCGAGCCGGCCCGCATCATGCGCGCCTCCAGCCCGGCGGTCAGCGGCGACACCGTGGTGGCGCCCTTCTCTTCGGGCGAGCTGGTGGCTCTGCGCGCCTCGAACGGCCAGCCGGTCTGGCAGGAAGTCCTGTCGCGCACCAGCCGCACCAGCGCCCTGTCGGAGATTCGCGACATCGCCGGTCGTCCCGTCGTCAGCCGTGGCTCCGTCTACGCCGTTAGCCAGTCGGGCGTCCTGCAATCGATGGATCTGCGCACCGGCCAGGCCAAGTGGTCTCTGCCGGTTGCGGGCGTGAACGCCCCCCTGCCGGTCGGCGACGTGATCTATGTCGTCTCCAAGGCCGGCGAACTGACGGTCGTCAATCGTGAGAACGGTCAGGTCTATTGGACCCGCGACCTGAACGAAGGCCGCGCCCGTCGCGAAGGCGGCTTCCTTGGGTTCGGCAAGCGCACGGTGCGTCCGACCTGGTCGGGGCCGATCCTGGCCTCCAACCGTCTGGTCCTGGTCAACTCCGACGGCGAGGCCGTGGCCTTCGACCCGAAGACCGGTCAACAGACGACCAGCGTCAAGCTGGGTTCGGCCGCCTATATCGCCCCGGCCGCCTATAACGGCGTCCTCTATGTCCTGACGGACGAGGGCAAGCTGGTCAGCATCCGCTGATCTTTTCCTGAATCTAGGTTAGAAGGCCGACATGGCTCTGAAGGTCGCCATCGTCGGCCGCCCCAATGTGGGCAAGTCGACACTGTTCAATCGCCTCGTCGGCAAGCGTCTCGCGCTGGTCGATGATCGCCCGGGCGTGACCCGCGACCGTCGCTACGCCGACGGCAATATCGGCGACATGGATCTGACGCTGATCGACACGGCCGGCTACGAAGACGTCACCGACGACAGCTTGGAAGCCCGGATGCGCGAGCAGACCGAGGCCGCGCTGGACGACGCCGAAGTGGTCATGTTCATGATGGACGCCCGCGAGGGCGTGACGTCGCTGGACCGCATCTTCGCCGACCGACTGCGCAAGGTGCAGAAGCCGATCATCCTTCTGGCCAACAAGTCCGAAAGCCGCGAGAGCGGCGGCGGCGTCGGCGAAGCTCACGCTCTGGGCTTCGGCGAGCCGGTCGCCATCTCGGCCGAGCATGGCGAGGGCATGGCCGATCTGTATCAGGCTCTGCTGGCGGCCTCGGCCGATATCTTCATCGAAGAGATCGACGAACCCGACAAGCCGATCCGCATCGCCATCATTGGTCGTCCCAATGCGGGCAAGTCGACCCTGATCAACCGGATGCTGGGCGAAGACCGCCTGCTGACCGGGCCCGAAGCCGGTATCACCCGCGACTCCATCTCGGTGGACTGGGAATACGAAGGCCGGGCGATCCGCTTCGTCGACACCGCCGGGATGCGCCGCAAGGCCCGCGTTCAGGAGAAGCTGGAGAAGCTGTCGGTCGCCGACACCATCCGCGCCATCACCTTCGCCGAGGTGGTTGTTCTGGTGATGGACAAGGACGACGCCTTCGACACTCAGGACCTGCAACTGGCCGACCTAGTCGAGCGCGAAGGCCGCGCCCTGGTCTATGTCGCCTCCAAGTGGGACCTGGAAGAAGAACCTCAGTCCAAGCTGGCCGAACTGAAGCGCCTGGCCGAAGACAAGCTGCCGCAACTGAAGGGCTCGCCCTTCGTGGCTCTGTCGTCGCACAACGGGCGCGGCGTGGACCGGTTGATGCCAGCCGTCATCAAGGCCTATGAAACCTGGTCGGTGAAGGTCAAGACCAAGGACCTGAACACCTGGCTGTCCATGGCCACCCAGAGGCACCCGCCGCCCGCCGTCAACGGCAAGCGCGTGAAGCCGAAATACATGGCCCAGACCAAGGCGCGCCCGCCGACGTTCGTTCTGATGGCCAGCCGCGCCTCGGACATGCCCGAACATTATCAGCGCTATCTGGTCAACAGCCTGCGCGAGAGCTTCGACCTGCCCGGCACGCCGATCCGGCTGACGGTCAAGTCAGGCTCGGCCAACCCCTATGCCGACGGCGGCGCCAAGTCCGGCCCCGAACGCTACAAGGGCGACGCCAAGACCGCGCCGCGCAAGGTGCTGAAGGCCGAAAAGGCCGAGGCCCTGTCCAATCTGCCCGGCAAGGCGCTGGAGCAGAAGAAGTCGGGCGCCAAACCCAAGGTCAAGGCCTTGGGCGGATTGAAGGCCAGCGCGGGCAAGAAGGCGGGGCAGAGCATCGCCGTCCAGAAGGGCGCGCGTGGCGGCGCCCGTCAGGTCTCCCGTTCCGGTCGCGTGCGCACCGGGCAGAAGCACGCCCCGAAGAAGTAGGAAGGCGCCTTCTATCGGCGGTCCCGTCGCCCTGAGGGAACGGCGGGACCTGGCGCCTGTCGCGTTGTGCGCAGAGCGGGGTTGATGCGAACCTTGTCGCCGAGCGCCAGCTTCAGGCTCACGGCGATGATGATGACCCAGCGCAACTCATGCCAGTTCATGGCGACGCTTTCAGTCAGCAAGGTGACGGAATAGCTGGTCAGCAGGGGCAGGGCCAACCAGCCGCCCGGACTGACATAGGCGGCCCAAAGGCCCTGTATCCAGGCTTGCAACAGCCACAGGGCGAACAGGATGACGCCGCCCAGGCCCAGGGAGATGTAGAGCTCCAGCCAGCCGCTGTGGGCGTTGGCCGGCGTGAAATTGGCCTGGAAGGAGACCCAGGCCTTGGGCCCTGAAAGGGCGGGGTCGTCCCAGACGGCGCCATAGCCGAAGCCGCGCCAGGGATGATCCGCCATCTGGTGCATGATGCCCGCCCAGATATTGGTGCGCCCCGTCAGGGTGGCGTCCTTGCCCAGCAGTTCGAAGAACAGGTCTGTCTGCGTCACCATGAAGACGCCGACGGCGACCACGCCGAAGACCGCCAGCCAGGTGGAGATCACAGCCCGCATCGGACCCGACTTGACCATGGCGACGAAGCCGATGGAGCCCAATGACAGGATCAACACGACCAGGGCGGTCTTCGAGGTGGACAGCACCACCAAGGCGATGGAGATGCAGGCGAGGGCGAACCACAGCTTGCGCCGTTCGGGCGACATGACGCCAGCAGCGATGAGGCAGGCCGTCGTCTGGACCATGATGTTGCCGAGGGAGTTCTTCTCCAGCCAGGGCCCGCGCCAGGCGCCGGGGAACAACTCCTGCATCCGCCCCATATCCGGCAGCAGCAGCCCCAAGAGCAGGGCCAGGACCGCCAGCGCCCCCAGTGAGCCCGCAAGTATCTCGGCCAGGCTGCGCCAGCTCCATCGTGATGCAAGAGCGACGCCCGCCAGGGTGGTGAAGATCAGCGCCGGGATGCGGCGAAGCGTCAGATCCGGAGCAATGGACCAGAAATAGGTCGCCGCCGTCAGCACCAGAAGACCGATCAGGAAGGGCGACTTCAGGACAGCCTTCACGGCCTGTCCCGGCCTCATGCAGACCAGCATCAGGGCCAGGGGGTAGGCCGGGTAGTAGAAGTTGCGGAGGAAGTCGGCGGACTTTTCTCCATAACCCGTGAGGGGAGAGCCCCAGAAGTCCGAATAGATCAGGATCAGGGCGACCGAAGCCGCCAGGGCGACGGCGTCGGCAAGGGGAACGGTCGGCGTGCGCGAAGGCTGGCGAGCGGCGCTCGTGGATGCAGTCGTTCCCGCCTCCATCGCCCCTCGCATGTTCATTGCACGATCAGACCAGGGCCTCGACCGACAGGCCTTGATTCCATTCCTTGAAGCTGACGCTCAGAGGCGGGGTCAGGTCGGCGCGCGCCAGTTCGACCATCAGCGGGCCGATCTCGGACGGGTGAGGCAGGGTTTCGGGATCTTCGCCGGGGAAGGCCTGGGCTCGCATCTGGGTGCGCATCCGGCCCGGATCGACCACGGCGACGCGGATCGGCGTGCTCTCCACCTCATCGGCCCAGCATTTGACCAAGGCTTCCGCGCCGGCCTTGGTCGCGGCGTACATGCCCCAGAAGGCGCGCGGCGCGGTCGCCACGCTGGTAGTCAGGTGGATGGCGCGTCCCGCGGTGGAGGCGCGCAGCAGCGGCTCCAACGAGCGGATCAGGCGATAGACGCCGGTGAAGTTGATCTTCTCGACCTTGGCGAACTCGCGCGGCTCGGCGTGAGCGACCGGGGTCAGGCCCGAAGGCCCCATGGTGGCGGCGGCCTGGACCCAGATGTCGAGCCTGCCGAAACGCTCGAACAGGGCGCCGCCCAGGCGATCGACGGCGCCGCCGTCCACCAGGTCGAACGGAACCAGGGTGGCGTGTTGCCCCGTGGCGGCGAAGATCGCGTCGTCCAGTTCCTCCAGTCCTCCCTGGGTGCGGGCGGTCGCCACGACGTGGGCGCCGGCCTTGGCCAGGGCCAGGGCGGCCTCGTAGCCGATGCCGCGCGAGGCGCCGACGACCAAGGCGATTCGGCCGGAAAGGGGGAGTGAAGCGTATTCGGACATAGGCCGCTGATAGCGCGGCGCGGAGCCGGGCGAAAGGCTCAGTAGCCGGTTGCGGGCTGCCACAGACCGAAGGTCACGCCCTGATCATCGCTGACCAGGACCGACAGGCCCGACGCGCTCTCGGCCGGAATGGCGGCGTGGCCGCCCAGGGCGTTCACGCGCTCGCAGGCGGCGTGGATATTCTCCACGCGGAAATAGAGGTTGCCGTAGGCCTTCTGCTCGCCGCGCACGATGCCGAAGGCGGGGTCCGACCCCGCCACGTGCAAATAAGTCGAGAGGGAGCCTGCTTCGTCGAAGGTCCAGCCGAACAGACCCGCATAGAAGACGCGGGCCTTGGCGATGTCGGGCGTGTCGATGGTGACGTAGCCGAGTCGGGTCATGCCGACTTAAGCGTTCACCAGCAGGGAAAGTTGCCCGCCCTTGGAATCGCGTCCGCCTTCCTCGATCTCACGGTCCAGCAGCCGGGTCGGATAGTCGCCGGTGAAGTAGTGGTCCGTGAACTGGGGCTGGGCCGCGTTGCGCGGTCCGGCGCCCAGGGCGTCATAGAGGCCGTCGATCGACAGGAAGCCCAGGGAGTCGACCTCCAGGATGGCGCGCATCTCGTCCATGGTGTGGGTGGCGGCCATCAACTGCGACCGTTCCGGCATGTCGATGCCGTAGAAGTCGGGGAAGAGGATCTGCGGGCTGGCTGAGCGCAGGTGCACCTCTTTGGCGCCCGCCGCGCGTACGGCGCGGACGAGCTTCAGCGAGGTGGTGCCGCGCACGATGGAATCGTCGATCAGGACGACGCGCTTGCCTTCCAGGGCGGCGCGGTTGGGGCTGTGCTTCATCCGCACGCCCTTCTGACGGGCGCCCTGGCTGGGCTGGATGAAGGTGCGGCCCAGATAGTGGCTGCGGATGATGCCCACTTCGTAGGGCAGGCCGCTTTCCTGGGCATAGCCAAGGGCCGCGGGCACGCCCGAGTCCGGCACCGGCACGATGATGTCAGCGTCGACCTGGAACTCGCGGGCCAGGCGGCGGCCCATTTCCTTGCGGACGTTATAGACGGAACGGCCGTTCACCACGCTGTCGGGGCGGGCGAAATAGACATATTCGAACAGGCAGGGGCGGGCGGCGCGGGCGGGGAAGGGCTTGATCGAGGTCAGGCCTTCCTCGTCGATGACGACGACTTCGCCGTGCTCGATGTCGCGGATGAAGGTGGCGCCGATAGTGTCCAGGGCGCAGGTCTCGGACGCCAGCACCCAGGCCTCGCCGACCTTGCCCAGCACCAGAGGTCGGATGCCCAGCGGATCGCGCGCGCCGATCATCTTGAAGCGCGTCTGGGCCACCAGGGCGTAGCCGCCTTCGATCCGCCCCAGGGCGTCGATGAAGCGCTCGACGATCTTGGCCTTACGGCTGCGGGCGATCAGGTGAAGAATGGCCTCGGAATCCGAGGTGGACTGGAAGATCGCGCCTTCCGAGACCAGCTGCGCGTGCAAGTATTTGAAATTCGTCAGGTTGCCGTTGTGGGCGATGGCGATTCCGCCCTGGTCCAGATCGGCGAACATCGGCTGGATGTTGCGCAGGAAGCTGCCGCCGGCGGTGGAGTAGCGGGTGTGGCCGACCGCGGCGCCGCCGGGCAGGCGGGTGGTCAGTTCGGCGTTGCCGAAGGCCTCGCCGACGAGGCCCTGATGGCGCTCGGTGTAGAAGCGTTCGGCGCTGACGCTGGCGATGCCGCAGGCTTCCTGGCCGCGATGCTGCAGGGCGTGCAGGCCGAGCGCGACGATGGATGAGGCCTCGTTCTCGGGCGCGCCCCAGACGCCGCAGACGCCGCATTCCAGCCGAAGCTGGTCGTCCTCCGGCTCGCGCCAGTGTTCGCGGTGAACGAGGGGGTCGGCGATATGGTGGCGCATCGTCAGGCTCCGATGACCGGGACAGGATAACTCAGGCGGCGGCGCCGCGCACGTAGTCCGCCATTGCGTCGAGGGCAAGGCTCATTGATCGGAAAACCCTTCGCGGACGGAAGAACCGACCACGGGGGTCAGGGCGTCCGCGCCCTTGCCCAGGGTCGGCAGGACGGTCTGGATGGCCTTGGCCGCGCCCTCGCTGACAGGGGCCAGGGCAGCCTGGGTCAGCCAGCGCGGGGGATTGTCGGGCATGACCCCCATCAGGATCAGATGCACGGCCCCGATCAGGGCCAGGGCGCGCACCAGGCCAAGGGCCAGGCCGAACGTCTGGTCCACCACGCCCAGGGCGTTTCCTCGCGCGCCCTTGGAAATGGCCGAGCCGATGAACCGCATGCCGAAATACAGAATCAGGAAGGTCAGGCCGACCGCCAGAACCGAACCCGCCCAGTCGGGATTGACCAGCGATCGTCCAAAGGGCGCGGTCCAGGGCAGGGTGATCAGGGCCAGCAGGCCCGCCAAGAAGAAGCTGAGCAGGGCCGTCAGTTCGCGCATGCCGCCCCGGAACCAGCCAGCGGCGCCGGAGGCCAGAAGTACAAGGATGACGAAGACGTCGTAGCCGGTCACGCGCGCTGCAATCGCTGGAGAAGAAGAGGTCGCCTCAATAGCGGTTTTGGGAGATTCGCTCGACCACCTCGGTCAGCAAGCCGGTGGCGGTGACGGTGACGTCGCCCTTCTTGACCTTGTCCTTGGCCTGAGACGGCGCCAGGGCGCGGTCGAAGCCGAGTTTCTTCGCTTCCCTCAATCGGGCCTCGGCGCGATTGACGGCGCGGATCTCGCCCGACAGGCCGATCTCGCCGAAGACGACGCAGCCCTGCGGCAAAGGCATGTCCAGGGCGGAACTGATCAGGGCGGCGGCGGCTGCCAGGTCGGCGGCGGGTTCGTTGATCCGCAGTCCCCCGGCCACGTTCAGATAGACGTCCTTGTCTCCGAAGCCGAGGCCGCAGCGCGCCTCCAGCACGGCCAGCAGCATGGCCAGGCGTCCGTTGTCCCAACCCACGACCGCGCGCCTTGGCGTGCCGTATGCGGAAGGCGCAACAAGTGCTTGAATCTCCACCAGAACGGGGCGAGATCCCTCGATGCCCGCGAAGACGGCCGCGCCCGGCGCCCGGTCCTTGCCTTCGCCGAGGAAGAGGGCGGACGGGTTGGTCACTTCGCGCAGACCAGCGTCGCCCATTTCGAAGACGCCGATCTCGTCCGTCGCCCCGAAGCGGTTCTTGCCTGCGCGCAGGATGCGGAAGGGATAGCCGCGCTCGCCCTCGAAGCTGAGGACGGCGTCGACCATGTGTTCGACCACGCGCGGCCCTGCGATCTGACCGTCCTTGGTGACATGGCCGACCAGGACGATGGCCGGGCCGCCGTCCTTGGCCAGTCGCACCAGTTCGGCGGCGCAGGCGCGGACCTGGGTGACGGAGCCGGGCCCGGCCTCGTGCGCGTCGGACCACAGGGTCTGGATGGAGTCGATGATGACGATGTCGAACTTGTCGCGCTTCAGCGTCGTCAGGATTTCGCGCAGGGCCGTGGCCGAAGCGAGAGAGACGGCGGCGTCGGCCACCCCCATACGCTTGGCCCGCGCGCGGATCTGCTCGATGGCTTCTTCGCCCGAGATATAGGCTACGCGGGCGCCGTTGCGCGCCGCCTTGGCCGTGACCTCCAGCAGCAGGGTCGACTTGCCCACGCCGGGGTCGCCGCCCAGCAGGATGGCTGAGCCGGGCACCACGCCGCCGCCGCAGACGCGGTCGAACTCGGTCACGCCGGTGACGATGCGCGGCGGTTCGGGCGTATCGGACTGCAGGGTTTCGAACTGCAGACCGCGTCCGCGCGCGGTCGAGGCGGGCTTCATCGCGCCGGGCGGCGCTGCCTTGGATTCCTCGGCCAGACAGTTCCACTCGCCGCAGGCCGAGCATTGGCCCGCCCATTTGGAATGAACCGCCCCGCAGGACTGACAGACATAGAGAAGGGTGTCGCGCGCCATGATCCTGACCTAGCAGGAATCGGCGTCTTGGCGAGGGGCGGGAAGCTTGTCTACGTCCGTTATTGACGTAGATTTAAGGCTCAGGTTGCGCTTCGCCTCATATGGTCGTCATCCTGCCGTGTTATCGCCCCGTTTCGATTCCCCCAACCGAGGCCTCTTATGACCGCTGAAAACTCCTCCGCCATCAATCCCGGCCTTGTGGCCCGGGTGAAGAACATCCTGCTCCAGCCCAAGCTGGAATGGCCGGTGATCGACGCCGAAGCCGCCACGACCCGCAGCCTGTTCGCCCGCTACGCCATGATCCTGGCGGCCATCGGGCCGCTGGCGGGCCTGATCGGCGGCCAGCTGTTCCCGATCCATATCTTCGGCACGGTCATGCGGACGCCCCTGGTCGGCGGCCTGCTGGGCGCCATCATCACCTGGGGCCTGTCGCTTCTGTCGGTCTTCGTCCTCGCGTTGATCATCGACGCCCTGGCGCCGACCTTCAACGGAACCAAGGATCAACTGAAGGCGATGAAGGTCGCCGTCTATTCCTCGACCGCGGCCTGGGTCGGCGGCGTCTTCAGCCTCTTCCCGGTCCTGGCCTGGGTCGGCGGTCTGATCGGCCTGTACGGCCTCTATCTGCTGTATCTCGGCCTGCCGAGCCTGATGAAGGCGCCGCAGGACAAGGCCCTGGGCTACACCGTCGTGGTCATCCTGGCCGCCATCGTCCTGTGGGTCGTGGTCAGCATGATCGCGGCCTCCGTGGTCGCGATGTTCGTTGCGGGCGCCGTGGGCGCGGCGTCCCTGGCCGTCAACTGACGTAGAGGCGCGGCACGCGCGGCGTGATCGAGGTCAGCATCTCGTAGCTGATGGTTCCCGCCGCCGTCGCCGCGTCGTCCACCAGGCGGTTGGCGCCGAAGATCTCGACCGTGTCGCCGGCCGCCACATCCAGGCCGGTGACGTCCACCGCCAGGACGTCCATCGAGACGCGGCCGAGGACAGGGCGAAGCTCGCCCGCCACCCAGACCTGTCCACGCGGGCTGTTGCTGCGCATGACCCCGTCGGCGTAGCCGGTCCCGCAGGTCGCGACGCGGATCGGCGCCTCGGCGCGATAGCCTTGCGAATAGCCGACCGTTTCACCGGCCGGAACGTCACGCACCTGCATGATCTGGGCGTTCAGCGTGGCCACTGGGGCGATGCGGCTGTCCGGCTTGCCTTCGGGGCCGCCGCCGTAGAGGCAGATCCCGGGTCGGGCCACGTCGAAGGCGAAGTCCGGTCCCAGGAAGCAGCCGCCCGAATTGGCGAAGGACCGCGTCACGCCGGGATAGCGGGTCACGGCCGCCGCATAGGCGTCGCGCTGGGCGCGGTTCAGCGGATTCGACGGCTCATCGGCGCAGGCGAGGTGGGTCATGACGAGTTCCAGACCCTCGAACGGCTCGGGCGCGTCCTCGACGCGGAAGCCCAGGCGGTTCATGCCGGTGTCGATCTGCAGGCCGCAGGCGCCGCCGCCCGCCGCCGTCCAGGCCTCGATCTGGCCCGGCTGGTTCAGGACGGGGCGCAGGTTCGCCGCCTTGATCATGGCCGCCGACGACCCGTGGCAGCCGTCCAGCACATAGATGACGGGCTCAGGCCCGATCGCCTCGCGCAGCAGCACGCCCTCGGCCGCCCTCGCCACGAAGAAGGTTCGCGCCCCCTCGGCCATCAGCCGCCTAGCGACGGCGGCGGCGCCCAGGCCGTAGCCGTCGGCCTTGACGACCGGGTTGACCGGCACGCCGATCAGGCCCTGAAGGGTGTGGAAATTGCGCGCAAGGGCGCTGAGATCGACAGTGAGGGAGCCGGGGAGGGACATGAAGGCCTTATGCCGCAAGTTTCGTGCGGCGCCACGGCCTTTGGGTCGAATTACTCGGGAATATCCGCATAGGCGCCGCCGTAGCGGCCGTCGTGCGCCAGGTTGCCGAAGCGGACGGTGTCGGCGTCGAAGGCCAGCTTGACGATGCCGATGGGGCCGTGACGCTGCTTGCCGATGACGACCTCGGCCTGGCCCTGCAGACGGTCCATGTCCTGCTGCCATTGCAGGTGTTCCTCAGTGCCTTCGCGCGGCTCGGCCCGACCCAGGTAGTAGCTTTCGCGATAGACGAACATGACGCAGTCGGCGTCCTGCTCGATCGAGCCGGATTCACGCAAGTCGGACAACTGGGGCCGTTTGTCCTCGCGTTGCTCCACCTGACGCGACAACTGCGACAGGGCGATGATGGGAACGTTCAGTTCCTTGGCCAGGGCCTTCAGGCCGCCGGTGATCTCGGACACTTCCTGCACCCGGTTCTTCTGGCCGCCGCCTTCGCCCACGGTCACCAGCTGCAGGTAGTCGACGATGATCAGGTCCAGGCCGTGCTCCATCCGCTTCAGACGCCGTGCGCGCGCCGCCAGCTTGGAGATGGAGATGCCGCCGGTGGCGTCGATATAGAGGGGGCTTTCGCCGATCTCGACCGCCGCGTCGCGCAGCTTGCCGAAGTCGCTGGCGTCGATCTCGCCCTTGCGCAGCTTGTCCGAAGACACGCCGGAAGCGTCGGCCAGGATACGCATGGCCAACTGCTCGGCGCTCATTTCCAGCGAGTAGAAGGCGACGACCCCGCCGTTGACCGTCTTGCGGCCCTCGGGCGTCGGCTCCCATTGATAGCCGCGGGCCACGTTGAAGGCCATGTTGGTGGCGAGCGCCGTCTTGCCCATCGACGGACGACCGGCGAGGATCAGAAGGTCGGACGGGTGCAGGCCGCCCAGCTTGCGATCCAGGTCGACCAGACCGGTGGCCAGACCCGCCAGCTTGCCCTCGCGCTGATAGGCCTCGCCCGCCATTTCGACGGCGCCGGCCAGGGCGTGGGAGAAGCTGACGAAGCCGGACGACGGCTTGCCCGTCTCGGCCAGGGAGTAGAGGGTCTGTTCCGCCTGTTCGATCTGCTCGTCGGCCGGCGTCTCGGGATTGGGCGCCTCCTTGATCATCTCCCCGCCGATGCGGATCAGGTCGCGGCGGAGAGCCAGGTCGTAGATGACGCGGGCGTAGTCGGGCGCATTGGCTGCCGGCGGCGCGCGGTCGACCAGGTCGGCGAGGTAGCGCAGGCCGCCGAATTCCTGAAACGCCGGGTCCTGTTTGAAGCGCTCCATCAGGATGGTCGGTTCGGCCAGCAGTCCCTGGCGGATATGGTCCTCGATGGCGTCGAACAGTCGCTGATGGAAGGGCTCGTACATGTGCGAGCCGCGCAGTCGGTCCGACAGGCGCTCGAACACGGCGTTGTCGAACATCAGCGAACCCAGCAGCGCCTGCTCCGCCTCCAGGTTGTGGGGCATGGACTGGACGGAGACCTGGTCGGGGCTTCCGAAGGGCATGGGAGCGAGGGCGTTCATTGGACTAGCCATAGCCGTAAGCGACGCCTGCGTCAGACGCGGGCGTCGCTCTGGTGGTGGAACATCTGTCGGCGGCTGTGGAGCGTCCCGAAAACCGCTGTCGGATCAGTGGACGGCGGATCAGTTCCGGCAGGGATAGCGCTCGGCCATCCATTCGCGAACCGCTTGGGTCACGGTGATGCGGCGGCGCGCCTCAGGCATGGTCTCGAAGCGGGCGACCAGGGCTTCCGGCGTGATGCCCGTGCCAGAGGGCGGGATGCAGTGCGCCGGTCGCCGTCCGGCCGATAGGGCCGAGGCCTGCTCGGCCTTCACCGTGCTGACCGCGCCTGTGACCTCGCGGATCAGGCGACGAGTTTCGGGGCGCAGCATGGCGGCGGCGCGGTTGCGCGGAATGTTGGAGCCCGAGGCCAGGAACTGTTGCACCGTCATGCCCGAGGACTGGGCGGCGGCGGGGGGCGGCGCACCCAGCAGAAGCAAGGCGCCGAGGCTTAAAACCAGGAGGGTAAGCGGACGAAACTGCGACATGCGGGGCTAGATGCGCCCCGCTGTCCCATGACGCAAGTCCGTGAAGGGGTCAGGCGGGGCAAGGATGTTCGGCCGCCATCCATTCCCGCACCGCCTGGGTCACGCTGATGTTGCGGCGAGCGGGCGGGATCGCGTTGAAGCGGGCCATGATCATGTCAGGCGACAGGCTGATCCTGGCGCCTTCAGGCACGCATGTGGCGGGTCGGCGGCCCGCCGCCTGGGCCGTCTTCTGCTCGTCTCCGACCGTCTTGAAGGCCGTCTTCATCTCGTTCATCAGCCGCCGCGTGTCCGACCGCAGCAGGGCGGTCGGATTACGGGGGATGCGGTTGGCGGCGGTCAGGAATTCCTGCACCGTCATGGCGCTGGCGCTTGTCGCCCAAAGGCTGGCGGCGACGGCGAGAAAGAGCGCAGCCTTCTTCATGCGGACCCCTCCGATGGAACGACCCAGCTTAGGCGGATGCACTTGCCTGAACAACGCCGACGAAGACGTCAGGTCTCCAGCGAGACAGTCGGCAGGGTGTTGGGATAGATTCTTTCGATGTCCCCGCCAGCCGCCGTCGCCGAACGGGCCATGCGGAAGGCGTTCACCGGCTGGGTGTCTCCGATCCACAAGGCGTTGATCAGATGGTCGGCGTATGGATCGTCGGTGTTGGGGTGGATCAGGATCTTCAGCCCCAGGTGGTTCAGCATCAGCCAGGGCACGACGGTCGGAACCTGCTCCGTGGCGAACCCGAAGTAGAAGGACGGCGTGGTGTGCGGTCCGCGCGGTCCCTCGTTCCAATCGCCCAGTTCGACCCGGAAACGGTCGATCACCCAGTCCCGCAGACGCGCCGCCCGATAGGCGGTGTCCTCGTTGAAGTAGATGTGGGCGTGGTAGCTGCTGATCTCCGTATAGGGCCTGGGCGCGCCGGGCAGATCCGTTCCGCGCGGCAGGGGCTGGGGCGGCCCCTTGGGGTTGGCGCCCCAGGGGCTGAGCGTGCTTTCGTCGCCCAGCTCGACAGCGGCCGCCCGGGCCGGTTGGGGCGCGACGGCGGCGGCGCTCGCCGCCGCAGCCGCCACGCCCCCGCCCAGCAGCAGGGCTCGGCGCGCAGAAGAGGGGAGGGTCTCCTCTTGCGCCGCGGCCTCCGCCGGTTCGTTCACCACTTCACCGCCAGTCGCCCGTAAACGAAGCGGCCGTTGAAGCCGTAGGGCGAGAAGTTGGAGAAGGGGAAGGCCCCCGTAGTGTTGTTCTCGCGCAGGCTCTGGCGCGGGTACTGATCCAGCAGGTTGTCCGCGCCGACAGACAGGGTCACGCGATCGGAGAAGCGGTAGCGAGCCTCGACGTCGGCCACCAGGGCGTCGCCCAGTTGCAGATCCGTCGCCTCCGACGCGCCGGCCGCCAGAACGTCGCCGTAGCCGGTCAGGCGGAAGGTTCCGCCCAGACGTTGCGCTTCCCAGTCCGTCTGGAAGACGACCTTCCACGGCGGGGAGCCTTCTTCGAAGCGATAGACGGCCTGGCGCCCGAACAGCGAGGTAGGCACGGGCAGGATTCCGCTCTGGGTGGTCGGCGTCTTGGTCACCTTGAAGTCGTTGACGTTGCCGGCCAGGGTGAAGTCCAGTCGATGGCCTGCCGCCGTTTCCGTCCTGTAGCGGGCGACCACGTCCAGGCCCGTCGTCTCGGTGTCCACGCCGTTGATGAAGAAGCGTGCGGCCGACGCCCCATAGGGCGCCAGCAGATCGAAGATGGTCCGGGCATTGGTCCCGACCGCCGCCGTATTGCTGCCGGTCAGGGTCTCGGAAAGGATGATCCGGTCGTCGACGTCGATGCGATAGGCGTCGGCCGTCAGTTCGAACGGTCCGTTCCGCACGACGAAGCCCAGCGAATAGTTGAGCGCTGTTTCCGCCTTCAGCGCCGTGCCGCCCAGAGCCAGGCCGACCTTGCTGATCGACGGATAGGTGCCGGTCTCATAGGGGATGTTGTTGATGTAGAGGACGGCCGTCTGCGTGTAATACTGCTGCTGCAGGCTGGGCGCGCGGAAGCCGGACGAGATCGCGCCCCGGACGGCGAAGTGCGGGTTGAAGTCATAGCGCGCCGCGAACTTGCCGGAGACGTTGTCGCCGAAGTCCGAATAGTTCTCATAGCGGACGGCGCCCGACAGGGTCAGGTTCTCGATGACCTCGCCTTCCAGGTCCAGGTAGACGCCGACGTTGTTGCGATCCTCGTCCACCTCGTTGCTCGGGGTGAAGCCGGTGAAGCCGCGCGAGCCCCAGGTCAGGGTGTTGCCGCCTGCGGTCAGGACAGTCCCGCGCGCGTATGAAGCGACCTCGCCCGCGCCGATCTCATAGGTTTCACGCCGGGCTTCCAGGCCAAGGGCGACGTTCAGCGGTCCGGCCCAGCCCAGGTCGTATTCGCGAGAGGCGTCGATCCCGAACACCAGTTGACCGTACTCGAGCGAGCCCGCGTCGAAGGAGGTCGGGCCGTTGAGGCCATAGGTCGGGTTCATGGTGTTCTCGACGCCGAACTCGATCCGGTTCGTGCCGTAGCCGAGGTTCACGTCCAGGTTCCAGGCGCCGAACTGTCCACGCACGCCGCCCACCGCCGTCCAGTCGGTCGTATCGGTCAGGATGTAGGGCAGGTAGCCGTTCGGATACTTGCGGCCCGAGCCGTAGTCGGGGTTCTGGGTGGCGTCGGTCGGGGTGCGATAGAAGGCGGCGGCCGAGGCGTCGCGCTGCTGATAGCCGGCCCAGCCATAGGCCTCCCAGCCGCCGCCAAGGGGCAGACCCGCATTCAGATAGACTGACAGGTCCTCGGTCTGGGCGTCGCCCTGGCCGCCGGTGATGCGGCCCAGGGCCGGATTGATGTCCGAGCGATTCGTGCGTTCGCGATCGCGGTACTCGACCGACGCGGTCAGGAAGCCTTCGGCGCCCAGGCCGAAGCCCTGCCAGGCCGCGACGGTGGTGGTGTCGCCGTCGCGGATATCGCCCTTGCGGCCGTAGAAGCCCGTGTAGTCGGTGACATAGGAGCCGTAGGTCACGGTCGCTCCGCCGCCGCTCCGGGCTTCGCGCAGGCGCAGGTTCACGACGCCGGCGATGGCGTCGGAGCCGTACTGGGCCGCGGCTCCGTCTCTCAGGACTTCGATCCGATCGACGGCGGACGACGGGATGGCGTTCAGATCCACGGCCGAGGAGCCGCGCCCGACCGAGCCGTTCAGGTTGACCAGAGCTGTCTGGTGGCGACGGACGCCGTTGACCAGAACCAGGGTCTGGTCAGGCCCCTGGCCGCGCAGCGTGGCCGGACGGATGGAATCCGTGCCGTCCGTCGCCGAAGGGCGAGGGAAGTTCAGGGCCGGAACCGTCGCCGCCAACTGGGCGGCCAGTTCGGTCGAGCCGCGTTGCTCGAGGGTTTCGGCGGTGACGACGTCGACGGGCGCGACGGTGTCCAGACGGGAACGGTTGGCGACGCGGGTTCCGGTCACGACGATGTCGTCGACGGAAGTCGCCTGGCCGGGGGCTTCCTGGGCCAGGGCCGCGCCGGCGACCAGAAGGGCGGCGCTGGAGGAGGCCAGGAACAGGGCGGAACGGGTTACGGAGGGTCGGGTCATCTCGAGAGGTCTGCTTTTCTGATTGGACGCAAGGAATCGCGCCGCGCCGTTGAGCAGCGACGGTCCATGAGCGCGTCGATAACTGTGGTCGTCAAGGTCGGCGGCGGACCGACCTGCAAGGGGTCAGCGGCAAGCCGGACATCGCGGCGGTCGGGCGACCGGGCGATGGATCTCGACATAGAAGCGCATTCGCATCGTCATCTCCCGCCCATCGAGGGAGGATGAGCTGTGGCGATATTGCGGTGCGAAAACGGCGCGGAATATCGAGATTATTTGATGGATTGATTAGAAAAGCTAACGCTTTCGACCAAGAAAAAGGGGCGCGTCCCGAAGAACGCGCCCCTTGATCGATACCGTCGTCAGACAGATCAGGCTTCGTCGCCGAAGCCTTCCTGTTGACCGGCGCCGCCTTCGATCAGCTCCTGGGCGGCCTGTTCGGCGGCCTGGCGCTCGTCGTCGAACTGGCTGCGAATGACGTCTTCGCCGCGAGCCTGACGTTCGGCTTCTTCAGCCGAGCGAGCGATGTTGATCTTGATCGTGGCCGTGACCTCGGCGTGCAGGCGAACCGGCACTTCGTGGACGCCCAGCGCCTTGATGGCGGTGTTCAGAACGACCTGCGAACGCTCGACCTTGCCGCCTTCGGCCTGAACGGCCTCGGCGACGTCGCGGGCGGCGACCGAACCGTACAGGTGACCGGTTTCACCGGCCTGACGGATCATGACGTAGGTCTGACCGTCGATCTTGTCGGCGATCTTCTGAGCCTCGGCCTTGTTCTTCTCGTTGCGGGCCTCGATGGCGACGCGGTCGAGTTCGAAAGCCTTGAGGTTGGCGGCCGTGGCGCGACGAGCCTTGTCGCGCGGCAGCAGGAAGTTACGAGCGAAGCCGTCCTTGACAGTGACGACGTCGCCGATGGCGCCGAGGTTCTCGACGCGTTCCAGCAGAACGACCTTCATCTTACTTCACCACGTACGGCAGGAGGGCCAGGTAGCGAGCGCGCTTGATGGCCTTGGCCAGTTCACGCTGCTTCTTGGCGGAAACGGCGGTGATGCGCGAAGGCACGATCTTGCCGCGTTCGGAAACGTAACGCTGCAGCAGCTTCACGTCCTTGTAGTCGATCTTCGGCGCATTGGCGCCCGAGAACGGGCAGACCTTGCGGCGACGATAGAAGGGGCGACGGCCAGCCGAGCCGGAGCCGGCCGGGGCGCCCGGGATGGGAGCGATGGTGTCGGTCATGATCCGGTTCCTTATTCCGAGGCCGCAGCTTCGTCGCCGCGGTTGCGGTCACGCTCGCGTTCGCGGCGGGCCAGCAGGGGCGACAGCTCCAGGTCCAGCTCTTCGACGCGGACGGTCAGCCAACGCAGAACGTCTTCGTTGATCGACAGCTGGCGCTCGACTTCGGCCACGGCCGCGGCCGGGGCGTCGATGGCGAGCAGGGAATAGTGAGCCTTGCGGTTCTTCTTGACCCGGTAGGTCAGGTTGCGCAGACCCCAGTACTCGATCTTGGCGACGCTGCCGCCGCCTTCTTCGATCAGAGCCTTGATGGTGTCGTTCAGCGCTTCGGCCTGTTGCGCCGAGATATCTTGGCGCGTCATGACCGTGTGCTCGTAAAGAGCCATGCGGCAGTCTCCCTTGGCGGACATCGGCGCGGGCGAACCGGGTAGTTCGTCCACGATGGCTCCTGCAGCGGCGGCCGGGTGTCTCCCGTCCCTTTGACATTCCGCAACAGGACCGAAGCCCTGGAAAGGGCGCGCCTATAAGCGAAAAGACGCGTCAGGGCAAGGGTTGAGCGCCGATCGTCAGGCGACCGGCCGGGCATGGCGGGCAGGCTTGGCGAGACGGGCGAACCGCGTCAGGCTCCTGCGGCACGCAGTCGGAGCCATCATCATGACCCAAGCCGCGACGCCGAGGAACCGTTGGTCCCTGATCGGGCCCGGCATAGTGGTGGCGGCGACGGGCGTCGGGGCGGGCGATCTGGTGGCGACTCTCATCGCCGGATCGCGTTTCGGCTACGCCCTGCTGTGGGCGGCCGTCGTGGGAACCTTGCTGAAGATCGCCCTGGCCGAGGCCGTGGGGCGCTGGACCCTGGCGAGCGAGAGGACGATCTTCGATGGCTGGTCCAGCCTGGGTCGAGGGCTGCTGCCCGGCGCGGTCGGCGGGCGGCTGAACTGGGCGGGATTGTATTTCGGCCTCTATGTCGTCGTCTGGGGCTTCGTCTACGGCGCGGCGGCCATGACGGCGACGGCCTTGCCCCTGGCGGCGCTGTTCCCGGTCCTGGACCTGAAGGCCTGGGGGATGCTGAGCGGGGTCGCCGGGCTGATCTTCGTCTGGTTCGGGGGCTATGGCCTGTTCGAGAAGGTGATGACGGCCTGCGTCGGGGTGATGTTCGTCACCGTCGTCGGTCTGGCCGTGATCGTGACGCCGGATCTTCCGGCCCTGCTGACCGGCCTGTGGCCGAGCCTGCCGCAGGGGTCGGTCTTCTATACCCTGGGTCTGATCGGCGGGGTGGGCGGCACCATCACCATGGCGGCCTATGGATACTGGCTGAACGCCAAGGGCTGGAAGGGGCCGGGCTGGATGTCGATCATGCGGTTGGACAACCGCGTGGCCTACCTGGTCACCGGGGTCTTCGTGGTGGCCATGCTGATCGTGGGCGCCGAACTGCTGCACGCGGCGGGCATCGCGCTTCAGAGCGGCGACCGGGGTCTGCTGGACCTGGATCAGGTGTTGAGGGAGCGGTTCGGCCGGCCGGTTTCCATCCTGTTCCTGGTTGGTTTCTGGGCCACCAGCTTCTCGAGCCTGCTGGGCGTCTGGCAGGGCGTCAGCCTGATGTTTGCGGACTTCACCGCCCATGTAAGGGGCAGGGCGGACGATGAGGCGGTGCGGGGCGACAGGAGCAGGGCGTTCCGGGGCTACGCCCTGTGGTTGACCTTCCCGCCCATGGCCCTGCTGTTCATCGATCGGCCGTTCGGTCTGATCGTGGCCTATGGCGTATTGGGCAGCCTGTTCATGCCCTTCCTGGCGGGGACCTTGTTGTGGTTGCTGAACAGCGACCGCGTGCCCAGGGAATGGCGCAGCCACGGCCTGTCCAACGCCTTGCTGGCGGCGGCGGCCATCCTGTTCGCCGTGCTGGCGGGCAAGGAGTTGATCGGGCTGTTCTGAGCCAGGGCCGGCGCCCGGCGATTGCACTGCAAGGCGAGAAAAACAGTGCAATTGGTGCAATGGGCGCCATCGGCGGGCTGCGATCCTTCCTTTCGAAGCGGGGGAGGAGTCCAGGAGGGCGGCGGGTCATGAGGTTATTGTCGCACAGGTTTGAGCGGACGCAGGTCGATTGATGAAAGAGTTGTTCAATCCCTGAAATTCCTTGGGATTGGCGCGTTCGGTTTTGCACAAGGTGTCGGCGTGAGAGGGCGACTTCTTGCCGTAAGGTCGGGTTTCGCCTACGCCTCGGCGCCTTGAATCAACGGACCACGGAACGTTCCTCTATGACCCTCGCGCTTCTCTTCCCCGGTCAGGGCAGCCAGAGCGTCGGCATGGGCGCAGCCCTGGCCGAGGCCTTCGCCAGCGCACGCGACGTCTTCGCCGAGGTCGACGATGCGCTGAACCAGAAGCTGTTCGACCTGATGCGCGAAGGCCCGGAAGACCAGTTGACCCTGACCGAGAACGCCCAGCCGGCCCTGATGGCCGTTTCGGCGGCGGCTGCAAGGGTGCTGAAGGTCGAATTCGGCGTGGACGTGACCAAGGCCGGCTTCGTCGCCGGTCACTCGCTGGGCGAATACTCGGCCCTGGCGGCGGTCGGGGCGATCAGCCTGTCGGACACGGCCCGCCTGCTGAAGCTGCGCGGTCAGGCCATGCAGCGCGCCGTGCCGGTGGGCAAGGGGGCGATGGCCTCGCTGATCGGCCCGAAGACCGACCTGGCCCTGGCGGAAGAAGCGGCCAAGGCCGGTTCGGAAGTCGGCGTCTGCGTCGTCGCCAACGACAACAACAACGGCAACGTCGTCATCTCGGGCGACAAGGCCGCCGTGGACCGCGCCATCGAGAAGGCCAAGGAACTGGGCGCGCGCGCCATTCCGCTGAACGTCTCGGCGCCCTTCCACTGCCCGCTGATGCAGCCCGCCGCCGATGAAATGGCCGCCGCCCTGGCGGACGCTAAGATCGTCGCACCGTCGGTCGCCGTGGTGGCCAACGTCACCGCCCGCCCGGAAACGGACGCCGAGGTCATCCGCCGCCTGCTGGTCGAGCAGGTCACGGGCCGCGTGCGCTGGCGCGAGAGCATGGAGTGGATGGCCACGGAAGGCGGCGTCACCCGCTTCGCCGAGATCGGCTCGGGCAAGGTCCTGACCGGTATGGCCAAGCGCATCGCGCCGGACGCCGAGAGCCTGGCGCTGAATACGCCGGAAGACCTGGAAGCGTTCGCGAAGGCCGTGACGAGTGGCGAGTGACGAGACGTTCGCCTCTTCGCTTTGCTTTTCCTCGCCACTCGCCACTAATCACTCGCCACTACGGAGAGACTTAAATGTTCAATCTTTCGGGAAAGATCGCCCTGGTGACCGGCGCGACCGGCGGCATCGGCGGGGCCATCGCGCGCTCGCTGCACGCCCAGGGCGCGACCGTGGTGCTGTCGGGCACGCGTGAAGCGGTTCTGGCCGATCTGGCCAAGGAACTGGGTGAGCGCGCCTTCTTCGCCGCCGCCAACCTGTCGGACGCGGAATCGGTCGACGGCCTGGTCGCGCGCGCTGAGGAAGCCGCCGGCGGTCCGCTGGACATTCTGGTCGCCAACGCCGGCATCACCAAGGACGGTCTGCTGATGCGGATGAAGGACGAGGACTTCCAGTCCGTCGTCCAGATCAACCTGGAAAGCTATTTCCGCCTGACCCGCGCGGCGGTGAAGGGCATGATGAAGCGCCGTTCGGGCCGCATCATCGGCGTGACCTCGGTGGTCGGCGTGACCGGCAATCCCGGCCAAACCAACTATTCGGCGTCCAAGGCCGGCATGATCGGCTTCTCCAAGTCGCTGGCCCAGGAAGTCGGTTCGCGCGGGATCACGGTGAACTGCATCGCGCCGGGCTTCATCGCCTCGCCGATGACCGACGTGCTGAACGACCAGCAGCGCGAGGCCATCCTGACCAAGATTCCGTCGGGCCGTCTGGGCACGGGCGACGAAATCGCCGCCGCGGCCGTCTATCTGTCGTCGGACGAAGCCGCCTATGTGACGGGCCAGACCCTGCACGTGAACGGCGGCATGGCGATGATTTAAGGCGTTGCGCGTCGCGATCACGACGCGCAACACTCTATTTCCCGCCCCGAAGGCTGTGCTAAAGGGCGGGAACGCCTCGCGGCGGTGAGTCCTTTAGAGACTTGCTTCCTCGGAGCTGCCGTGACACGGCGAACACTGAGACCCCGCCTTCACGGCGACAAACAACAGGCAGAGAGACACTCATGTCCGACACCCTCGAACGCGTCCGCAAGATCGTTATCGACCACCTGGACGCCGATCCGGACAAGGTCACGGAAAAGGCTTCCTTCATCGACGACCTGGGCGCCGACTCGCTCGACAACGTCGAACTGGTCATGGCCTTTGAAGAAGAATTCGACGTCGAGATCCCGGATGACGCCGCCGAGCACATCCAGACCGTCGGCGACGCTGTGAAGTTCATCGACGAGAAGCTGGCCGGCTGATCCGGCTGCGATTCGTCGCACTGACAGCCTGATGGCCGCCGTGACGGGCCCCTAGCGGGACCGTCCGGCGGCCATTAATGTTTTCGGCTAAGATTCTGTCCAAGCAAGGAGCGCGAACCATGCGCCGCGTCGTCATCACGGGCCTCGGCCTTGTCACTCCGCTCGGCACGGGCGTGGAACACGTCTGGAAGGGCATCGTCGAGGGTCGCTCGGGCATCGGTCCGATCACCGCCTTCGATACCGAAGGCTATGGCTGCACCATCGCAGGCGAGGTGCCGTCGGTGGACGGTCGCGGGCGCGGCGCGCCGGACCAGCCGGGCGTCTTCGATCCCGACCAGGTGATGTCGGCCAAGGACCGCAAGCGCGTCGACGACTTCATCCTGTACGCTATCGCCGCCGCCGACGAGGCTCTGGCCGACGCGAACTGGAAGCCGGAAACCGAGGACGACAAGGAAGCCACCGGCGTCATGGTCGGCTCCGGCATCGGCGGCCTCGGCCCCATCGCCGACACGGCCATCACCCTGAAGGAACAGGGCGTGCGCCGGGTCAGCCCCTTCTTCATTCCTTCGGCCCTGATCAACCTGGCCTCGGGCCAGATCTCGATCCGTCACGGCCTGAAGGGACCGAACCACTCGGTCGTCACCGCCTGCGCCACCGGCGCCCACGCCATCGGCGACGCGGCCCGCATGATCGCCCTGGGCGACGCCGAGGTCATGGTGGCGGGCGGGGCCGAAAGCTCGGTCGTGCCGATCGGCATCGCCGGCTTCCTGGCCTGCAAGGCCCTGTGCACCGCCTATAACGACACGCCCGAGAAGGCCTCGCGCCCCTATGATCGCGGCCACGCCGGCTTCATCATGGGCGAGGGCGCCGGCGTCATGGTGCTGGAAGAGTACGAACACGCCAAGGCGCGCGGCGCCAAGATCTACGCCGAGGTCGTCGGCTACGGCATGAGCGGCGACGCCTATCACATCACCGCCCCGTCGGAAGACGGCGACGGCGGTCTGCGGGCCATGAAGGCGGCGCTGAAGCGCGCGGGCCTGCAACCCTCGGACCTCGACTACGTCAACGCCCACGGCACCTCGACCATGGCCGACTGGATCGAACTGAAGGCCATCGAGCGTCTGGTCGGCGATCACGCCAAGGACGTCGCGGTCTCCTCGACCAAGTCGATGACGGGCCACCTGCTGGGCGCCGCGGGCGCCATCGAGAGCATCTTCTCCGTCCTGGCCATTCGCGACCAGATCGCGCCGCCGACCATCAACCTGGACGACCCGGAGATGGAGACGCCGATCGACCTGGTTCCGCACAAGGGCAAGTCGATGAAGATCGACGTCGCCATGTCGAACAGCTTCGGCTTCGGCGGCACCAATGCGGCCGTGATCTTCAAGAAGGTCGACTGACTTGGCCAAGGCTCCGTCCCGCACCCCCAAGGTTCGCATCCCCAAGTCGCGCGTTCCGAAAAAGGGCGGCGGCGGAGCGTCTGGATCCAGTCTCGGCGTCGGCCTGATCACCGCCGCCGGGACCCTGGGCCTGTTCCTGGTCGCGGCCCTGATCGCCCTGTGGGCTGTCTATTGGGGGCCGGGGCCCAAGGCGGCCGAGGGGGATGCGACGGTCGTCGCCCTGCCGTCCGGCGCCGGGGTTCCGGCCATCGCCGCTACCTTGAAATCATCGGGCGTGATCCGCTCGACCGACCTGTTCCGCGCCGCCGTCAGCCTGACCGGCGCCGATCGCAAGATCCGGGCGGGCGAGTACGAGGTGCCGTCGGGGGCCTCGCTGGCGACCGTGGTCGGCCTGCTGGTCGACGGCAAGGCGGTGCGCCACTACGTGACCCTGCCGGAAGGCTGGTCCAGCGCCCAGGCGGTCGACATCCTGATGAAGCAGCCGGTCCTGACCGGCGAGGTCGAGGTCCCCGCCGAAGGCAGTCTGTGGCCCGACACCTATGAGGTGTCGCGCGGAGAATCCCGCGCCTCGGTCGTCGCGCGGATGCAGCGCGCGGCCACGAGCAAGCTGGCGACCCTGTGGGCCGCCCGGTCGCCCAACACCATCGTGACCACGCCCGAAGAAGCCATGGTCCTGGCCTCCATCGTCGAGAAGGAGACTGGACTGGCCTCGGAACGGCCCCAGGTGGCCGCGGTCTTCACCAACCGTCTGCGGCTGGGGATGCGGCTGGAGAGCGACCCGACCATCGTCTACGGCGTGACCAAGGGCCGTCCGCTGGGCCGGGGCATCCGCGCCTCGGAGCTGCGCGCCCAGACGCCGTGGAACACCTATCTGATCGACGGCCTGCCGCCGACGCCCATCGCCAACCCGGGCGAGGAGGCGCTGAAGGCTGTGCTGAACCCGCCGCGTTCGGAGTACGTCTTCTTCGTCGCCGACGGCACCGGCGGCCACGTCTTCGCCCGCACCTATCCCGAACACCTGCTGAACGTGGCGCGCTGGCGCGAGATCGAGCGGCGCAAGGCGGGCCTGCCGCCCGGCCAGGTCGCCCCCGTCGCGGGGGCCGCGCCGACGCCGATGGGGGAGGGGGAGGCCGCCTCGCCGCCGCCGGTCGCCATTCCGCCGGGCGCCAAGGTCATCACCGTGCCGACGGCGACGCCGCAATGAGCGCGATCTCGGGCATGACCGGCTTCGGCCGGGCGGACGGCGGCCTGGACGGCTGGACCTGGACGGTCGAGGCGCGCTCGGTCAACGGGCGGGCGCTGGAGACGCGCTATCGCGGACCGCACGGCTTCGACAGCCTGGAGCGTCTGACCAAGGCGGCGGCCCAGGTTCGCCTGAACCGGGGCCAGGTGACGGTCGGGGTGCAGGCCAAGCGGGCCGAGGGCTCAGAGCCCGCGCCGCGCGTCAACGAGGCCGTGCTGGCGACCTATCTGCGGCTGGCCAACCAGTTGGCGGAGGAGGGGGCGACCCCGCCTTCGGCCGACGGTCTGTTGTCCCTGCGCGGCGTCATCGAGGTCGCCGAAGAGGATGAGGACGCGGAGGGCCGCGCCGCCGTGGAGGCCGCGATGGCCGTCACGGTCGAACAGGCGCTAGATGCGCTCAAGCTGTCGCGTCAGCGCGAGGGCGAGCAACTGACGCCGGTCATCCACGACTTCGTCGGGACCATCGAAGCCCTGGTCGTGCGCGCCGAACTGGAGGCCTCGGCCCAGGTGGAGGCGATCCGGGAGCGATTCACGCGTCGGATCAACGAGCTGGCGCCCGATGCGCCGGGTCTGGACGAACGCATCTTCCTGGAAGCCGCCGCTCTCGCCACCAAGGCGGACGTGCGCGAGGAACTGGATCGCCTGACCGCCCACGTCGCCTCGGCCCGCACACTGTTGCAGCAACCCCCCGCCGGACGAAAACTCGACTTCCTGATGCAGGAATTCATGCGCGAGGCGAACACCCTCTGCTCGAAATCGGCTACCACGCCGCTCACCGGAATCGGCCTCGAACTGAAGGCCGTCATCGAGCAGCTTCGAGAACAAGTTCAGAATGTCGAATAACCGTACTCCCCGCCGTGGCGTCCTGCTGATCGTGGCCAGTCCGTCGGGGGCCGGAAAGACCTCGTTGTGCCGTCGTCTGATGGCCGATCACAAGGCGCTGGAGCTGTCGGTGTCCATGACCACGCGCGGCATTCGCCCGGGCGAGGTGGACGGCCGCGACTATCACTTCGTCACCCACGAGGAGTTCCAGCGTCTGATCGACGCCGACGCCTTCCTGGAATGGGCCGACGTGCACGGCAATCGCTACGGCAGCCCGGCCGCTCCGGTCGAGCGGGCCCTGGCCGAGGGACGCGACGTCCTGTTCGACATCGACTGGCAGGGCGCCCGCGACGTGGCCGCCAAATGCCCCGGCGACGCCGCTCGGGTCTTCATCCTGCCGCCTAGCCTCGAGGAACTGCGTCGCCGTCTGGTGACGCGTTCGCAGGACGCCGAGGACGTGATCGAACGCCGCGTCGCCAACGCCAAGGGCGAGATCGAGCACTGCGACGACTTCGACTATGTCCTGGTCAACGAGGATTTCGACCGTTCCTACGCCGAACTGGCACACATCTACCACGCCGAGCGCAGCCGCCGTCACCGCAACCTGTGGGTCGACGCCTACAAGCAGGCCCTGCTGAAGGAAGTGGTCTGAACCTTCGGTTCAGATCGAGCTGAACTTCGTCCAATAGGTGCGGCCGACGGGAATGCGGCCGCCGCCCTGCATCTCCATGGTTCGGTCGGAGCGATGGACGGCGGTGACGCGCGCCGGATTGACGGCATGGCTGCGGTGGATGCGCTGAAGACAGGTCGGCGCCAGATCAATCAGGGATGACAGGTTGATCGTCGCCAGAAGCTCTCGCCCGTCTGTGAGGGTGACGAGGCTGTAGTCGTCAGCGGCGCGCGCGGACAGGATGTCGTCGGCGGCGATCAGATGCCTGGAGGTGCCGTTCGGGACGGATATGACCTTCTGCTGCAGACGCGGCGCTTCGGCGGTCTGAGAAGCGGGCTGCCTGACGGCGCGAAGACCGAGGCCGCAGAATAGAAGCAGGTAGAAGGCGTAATAGAGGTGATCCAGGAAGCCTGGCAGCCATGAGAGCGCCAGCCAGAGGATGCAGCCGACCTGAACCCCATAGAGATGTCTGGCGTCGCTTCGCGTACCCAGGGCGGCGGCGAGCCAGACGGTCGTGAGGCCGGCGCGGAAACACCAGAGGGCCTTGGCGTCCCACCAGGGCGGCGTCGCCAGGGCGACGACGAGAGCCAGGGCCAGGCCGACCGTCAGCCAGATGCGCGACGAGCGGCGGGATAGCCGTCCTATCGCCAGGCGCCCCAGCAGGAAGGCGGCGAGCGCCGTCAGACCCGCGATCGCCATGAGACGGGCCAGTTGCCATGGATAGGCGTAGGTCAGCGCCAGCTTCGAAGCTTCGACGGCGGCCTGAGCCAGAACGGCGCCGCTCATGAAGGCGAGGATCGCGGCCTGGGGACGCTGCCTGACGATCCACAGTCCGGCGGCGGCGATGAAGGCGAAGGCCAGAAGGCCGCTCAGCGCCAGAATGGGCAGGTAGTGGCTCAAGGTCCGTCGTAGAGGGTCCGCGTAGGGCTCGACGGACAGACGATGAATGGGCCGAACCACGGGCGCCCAGAGGTGATGGGCGGACAGGCGCACCTCGACGAGATTGAGGCCAGGCCGCACATGGCCTTGAGGAACGGGGATGACGGCGCTGAAGCTGCCGGGAACCTCGTGGGCCCGATCGGCGCCGACGCGGCCGTTGGCGCCGATCGGCGCGCCGTTCCAGAAGACATCGGCGCTGGCGGTGGCGACCACATGGACGGCAAGCGGCGTCACGCTGGAGGCGCCGTCGGCCCTGTAGGCGGCGCGCAGCGTCGTTGTCGGCGCATCAAGCCGCAGATTCGAGACATCGACGGGACGACACCCCCTCGTGTCGCACAGGCTCCAGGCCATCCTGTCCGGGGCTAGAGCCTGGGGGGACAGCATG
This sequence comes from Brevundimonas faecalis, assembly GCF_040549405.1. NCBI lineage: Bacteria > Pseudomonadati > Pseudomonadota > Alphaproteobacteria > Caulobacterales > Caulobacteraceae > Brevundimonas > Brevundimonas faecalis. The sequence continues at coordinate 1,347,714 of NZ_JBEPTF010000001.1, forward strand.
GCGAGGACCTGCGGGCCGAACAGGGCGGCCAGGCCCAGGACGGCCGAGACGACAGTGATCAAGAGCGATGGAAGGCGTTCACCGACGCTCATCGTCATTCACCGAAATCCTGTTGGCGCGGTCGCGGCGTTCGCTCGAAACCGGCGCGGCGACGAAGGGGCGGACGCAGGACCGACGGTCGTCTCGCTTCGTCAGAGCCTGCATGGTCGAGTGTTAAGGACGGATCGCATGAACGACAAACCTATTTCGGGACCGAGCCGAAGGATGATGCTGTCCGCCGTGGCGGGGGCAGGGTTCGTGGGCCTGTCGTCCGGGAGTGTTCGAGCCCTAGGCCGGCATGAGGCTGTCGGGGCCGTCATCGACGGCATGGTGCGGGATCACGGATTCCAGGGCGTGGCGGCGGTGGGACGCGACGGCCGGATCGAGCATGTGCGCTCCGCAGGCCTTTGGAATATCGCGCAAAACATGCCGATGGAGCCCGACCGCCAGATGGGCGTGGCCTCGATCTCCAAACGCTTGACGGCGACGGCGGTCATGAGACTGGTTGATCAGGGCCTGCTGTTCTTGGATGAACCCATCACGCGATGGTTGCCGGATTATCGAGCCGATACAGGCTCTCGCCTGACCTTGCGCCGGCTTCTTTCCAACTGCAGCGGCCTGGCCGACGCCTTCATGCCGGCGGTGCGGGCCGCCCCCGGTTTGCTGGCCGAGCCCTGGATCAGCACGGGGGAGGCGATACGGCTGTTTGCAAGCGGCGACCTGATCTTCGAACCCGGCGCGCGTTTCGACTATGTCCTAGTGAACTGGGTCATCGTGCAGGGCGTGATCGAGGCGGCGACCGGTCGCCCCTATGCCGGGGCCATGCGAAGCCTTGTGCTTGAACCGCTTGGAATGCGGCATACGACGCCCATCAAGCCGGACGATGCAGCCTCCTATCGGACCGTCTCTCCACCGGTTGAATGGACCAATCCAAGACCCCCGTTCCTGGTCGCAGGCGGCGGTTATTACAGCACGGCCGCCGACCTGATGCGGTTCGCGCACCGGGTTTATGACACGGATTTCCTGAGCCGGATGTCGCGTGATCAGCTGACCGCTATCGAAGTTAAGTCAGACAACTATGCGTTGGGCGGCCGCATGCGAAAGGTTGCGATCCAGGGCGTTGAAGTGGAGGCCGCCTGGGACACAGGCAGCAGTTCCGGCTTCCGTTCGGTCCTGGGCCACCGCCTGGATCGGCAAGGGACCGTGGTCATCCTGAACAACACCGCCATCTCCCAGCGTGTCATGGACGGCTTCGCCGAAGCTTTGTTGAGAGCCCACGCCGCGGATCACGCCGCGGCGGCTTGAGGGGTCAGGCTGCGTTGCGTTCAGCGAAGAAGGGCTTGATGCGGGCCAGGGCGTCCTCGACCTGCGCCGTCGAGACGGCGAAGCTGAAGCGGATGAAGCGGTGGCCGTTGATCGGGTCGAAGTCGACGCCGGGCGCCGTGGCCACGCCGGTTTCGCGTAGCAGGAGCTCACAGAAGCCGATGCTGTCGTCGGTCAGGTGGCCGATGTCGGCGTAGATGTAGAAGGCGCCGTCGGGCGGGGCGATGGAGCGCAGGCCCATGGCCGGCAGGGCGTCGAGCATCAGGGTGCGGTTGGCGCGATAGACGTCGATATTGGCTTCCAGTTCCTCTTCCTCGTCCATGGCGATCAGGCCGGCGTGCTGGCTGAGCGTGGCGGGGGTCAGGAACATGTTGCCGACGCGGGCGCGGGCCTGCGGCACCTCGGCCTCGGGCAGGATCAGCCAGCCCAGACGCCAGCCCGCCATGCTCCAGTATTTGGAGAAGCTGTTGACGATCAGGGCGTTCGGCTCGAACTGCAGCATGGACGGGGTCGGGCCGGTGTAGGACAGGCCGTGGTAGATCTCGTCCGAGATGACCGAGATGTTCCGCTCGCGGCAGATCTCGGCGATGGCCTTCAGCTCGGCCTCGGGGATGATCGTGCCGGTCGGGTTGGCGGGGCTGGCGATGATGACGCCCGCAGGGGCCGGGTCCAGAGTACGCAGGGCCTCGGCGGTCAGCTGGAAGCGAACCTCGGCGCCGCAGTCGATCTCGACCGGCTCCATGTGCAAGGCCTTCAGCGTGTTGCGATAGGCGACATAGCCGGGGCGGGCGATGGCGACCTGGTCTCCGGGCTGAAAGCGCATCATTAGCGCCAGCACCAGGGCGGGCGAGGCGCCCGCCGTCATGACCACCCGCTCGGGATCGACGGTCACGCCGTAGCGGTCGTCATACAGTTTGGCGATGCGGGCGCGCAGGGCTGGGCTTTCCCAGTAACCGCCGGGCTCGCTGTCGAGGATGCGGTGGGCCTGGGCGATGGCGGCGGCCGGCGCGCCGGTCGAGGGCTGGCCGAACTCCATGTGAATGATGGAGCGGCCCTGGGCCTTCAGTTCATGGGCCAGACGGCTGACGCTGATGGCGCGGAAGGGGTCGATTTCAACAGTCATGTCAGGCGGTCACTTCAGGGCGTCGGCCAGGCGGAGGAAGCCGGCGATGTCGATGACCTCGGCGCGGGCGTCGGGTTCGATGCCGGCGGCTTCGCACAGGGCGGCGCCGCCGAGCTGTTTCAGGCTGGAGCGCAGCATCTTGCGGCGCTGGCCGAAGGCGGCGGCGGTGACGCGCTCCAGCTTCTTGAGCCGCTCGGGCGAGGGGCGCTCGGCGCGCGGGACCACATGGACGACCGCCGAGGCCACCTTGGGCGGCGGGGTGAAGGCGGCGGCAGGCAGGTGCATGACGATGCGGGCGTCAGCCACGGCCTGGGTGATGACGGCCAGACGGCCATAGGCGTCGTCGCCGGGCGCGGCCACCACGCGCTCGGCCACCTCCTTCTGGAACATCAGGGTGAGGGCGCAGGGTTGCCAGGGGCCGGTCAGCCACTTGATCAGCAGGGGGGTGCCGACGTTGTAGGGCAGGTTGGAGACCAGATGGGCGGGGCCTTCAACCAGTTCGGCCTCACGCACCTTGAGCGCATCGCCCTCGACGATGGCCAGGCGGCCGGAGCCGTCGTCCAGTTCGCTGAGCAGGGGGATGAAGCGCGGGTCCTTCTCGACCAGCACCACCTTGCCCGCGTCGCTTTCCAGGATGGCGCGGGTCAGGCCGCCGGGGCCGGGGCCGACCTCGATCACGGCGCGGCCCTCGAACGGCCCGGCGTAGCGGACGATCTTTCGCGTCACGTTCAGGTCCAGCAGGAAGTGCTGACCGAAGCTCTTCTTGGCCAGCAGGCCGTGGGCGTCGAGCGTTTCGCGAAGGGAGGGAAGGTCCGTCATACGGACGCCTTAGCGCGTGGCGCGCGCCGCCGCCATCTCTGAAGCCAGGCGTACGGCGGCGATGAAGCTGTCGGCGCGGGCGATTCCCTTGCCGGCGATGTCGAAGCCGGTGCCGTGGTCGGGCGAGGTGCGGACGATGGGCAGGCCGAGGGTGGCGTTCACCCCGCCCCAGAAGTCCAGCGTCTTGACCGGGATCAGGGCCTGATCGTGATAGAGGCAGACGGTGGCGTCGTAATGAGCTCTGGCCTCATCGTGGAACAGGGTGTCGGCAGGTAGAGGGTCGGTGATGTTCAGCCCCTCGGCGCGCAGGGCGGCGGCGGCGGGACGCAAGACCTCGATTTCCTGAAGGCCGATGGCGCCGCCTTCGCCCGCGTGGGGGTTCAGGGCGGCCATGGCGAGGCGAGGGGCGGCTATGCCGAAGTCGCGCTTCATCGATTCATGGACGACACGGGCGACGCGCATGATCCGGTCGGCCGTGACGAGCTCGGGCAGTTGGTCGATGGGGACATGGATGGTGACGAGGCAGGCGCGCAGGTCCTTGGCCGTCAGCATCATGACCGGGCCGCGCGTGCCTGAAAAAGGAGCATCGGCGGTCAGTTCGGCGATGAACTCGGTATGACCGGGGAAGCGGAAACCCGAGGCGTACATGGGCGCCTTGGCGATGGGGGCCGTTACGATCCCGCAGGCCTCGCCTGAAAGCGTCAGGTCGACCGCGCGTTCGATCCAGTCGGCTACGGCGGGGGCGTTGCGCGGGTCCGGCTGTCCGGCGATCACGGCGGCGGGCGCGGGTTGGTGCAGGACGGGGACGGCGCGGGCGAAGACGCCGGCAGCTTCCGATGGGCTGAGGATCGGCTGAACCGGCGCCCCTTGCGCCGCCATCACGTCCGCGTCGCCGACGACGGCGAAGGGAACGACGGGGGCCAGGGGGCCGGGCGACTGCGCCAGGATGGGCCATGCCTTGGCGATGATCTCCGGCCCCACGCCGGCGGGGTCGCCCATCGTGACGATGAGCGGCCTCATCGTCATTGCTGCTTGATTTCGATCAGGGCGTCGGCCCGCAGGTCGCGCAGGTAGCGGCGGCCCAGCATGGCGTAGTTCTGATTCTGAAGGCGCGACTCGACCTGCTGAGGCGAAGGCGCCTCGGGGCCGCCCAGACGACGGCCGCAGACGGCCAGCAGATGGACGCCCAGCGGACTGCGGACCACGCTGCTGACCGAACCGATCTCGGCCGAACGGGCGACCTGCTGGAACTGCGGCAGGAGGTCGGCCACGTCGCTTTCGCCCAGATCGGCGCCCAGCAGACCCTGTTCCGAACGGGCGCGTTCCAGGATGTTGTCGCAGGTCAGGCCTGCGCGGATCGATTCCAGACGACGGGTCGCGGCGGCGACATCGGCTTCCGAAGCGGTTTCAGGCAGTTCGGCCATGACCTGCTTCATCTGGACCAGGCTGGTGGCCGCGCCCGAGCGCTTGTCGCGCATGTAGAGAATGTAGACGCCGCCATCGACGGGAATGGGGTTGGACAACTGGCCGACTTCAAGAGCCTCCATCGCTGTCTGAAGCGCAGGTTGGACCGTGCCCTGGACCACCCAGCCGGCGTCGCCGCCGCGCGCGGCGGACGGCGCGGACGAGAACTGGCGGGCCACAGCCATGAAGGGCGCGCCCTGCACCATCTGCTGAACCAACTGGCGGGCGCCGTTCATGGCCTCCTGCATGCCGCCGACCCGAGCGGCTTCAAGGTAGATTTCGCCGACCAGGTACTGGGGCTTGGTCGCGGACTCGGTGACTTGGCGCACGGCCTGGTCGACCTGGGCGCGCGTGACCTTGGCGCGGTCGCGGAAGCGGCCCCCGACCAGTTCGCGCCAGCCGATTTCGGTGCGGAGGAACTCACGGAAGGGTTCGGGACGGATGCCGCCCTGCTGGAGGAAGGCCATATAGGCTTCAGGCGAGGCGCCCGCCTCACGAGCCATGCCCGCGATTTCGCGGTTCACTTCGTCGTCGCTGATCTTCAGTTGTTCGAACTTGGCGATTTCAGCGGCCTGGAGGCGTTGCTCGATAAGATCGTTCAGCGCCTGTTGCTGGATGGCGCCGATGTTCTCCTCGGTCGGCTGGACCTGGGTCATGGCGAGCAGGACCAGCATCCGTTGACGCAGATCGAAGCCGGTGATGATCCGGTCGTTGACCGTGGCGACGATGCCGTCGGACAGGCGGAACTGGGGTTGCGCAGCCGCGGCGGCGCGCGGCGCTTCTTCCGCAGCGGGGTTCAGCGTGCCGGCGGCGGGGCCTTGCTGCGCGGGCGCGGTCTGGGCCACGGACTGTCCGACACTCGTGCAGGCCATCAGCGCGGCCATTGCAACGCCGGTCGTGTAACGCATCAAACGCATCGTCAGTCCTGGTTCCCTAAAGCGGTCTCGACCCGACCCCGGCGTCGCGAAGGAACGGTCCGGGATACGGTGGGCGCGCGCCCCTGCGCGCCATGCTTACCGCATGTCGTCGCGATCATAGCCTGAACCTCCAAAAGTGGCGAGGTTAAGTCGGATATATATGCCCTCGGACGGACCGGTGGGGCGCACTTCGGTGTTGTCGCGGCGCCAGCCGATCTCGAAACGGAAGCAGTCGTCGTCGAACAGGAGGCCGACTTCCGAGCGGGTGATCACGTCCCGCTGCAGGTCCGCCACGCCGCTGACGGTGAATCCCCAGGAGCCGCGGACGAACTGCTGACCGGAAAGCTGGACGAACTCATAATTGCGGTTCAGCGGGCCTTCGAGCGGATTGGAGCGGTCGATGATGTAGCTGAGGTTGGCCAGGTTGCGGCGGCCCCAGCGGCCGTTGACCGTGGTTTCGGCGCGGCGGACGTCGCCGTTGCCGTCGATGGTCGCGTGCGCCCAGCCCTGGATGCGGTCGGACGGAGCGAAGGTCGCCTGAACCACCCAGTCCGAGGTGCGCGACGCCAGGCCCGAGGGGTCGTACAGGCGCATGGCGTCGTCGGGGACGGGGGTCAGAAACTCGTTCTGGTCGTCGGCCCGCATGCTGCGGCCGACGAAGAGGCTGGCCGAACGCTTGTCGTCCCAGCGGATGGTGGCGCGAGCCCCGGCGGTGAAGCGCAGGCCGCCTTCCATCAGATCATAGCCGGGGAAGCGGTCCATCCGGAACAGGGCGGCTTCGTCCAGTTCCAGCGTCTGGCTGTCTTCGTTCGGAAGGCGCGAATCGTATTTGGCGTCGTTCGAGATCGAGATTTGAGCCATGGGCTCCAGCACCAGATCGGCGGCGGCGCTCAGGCGACGATACAGAGGGTAGGACAGGTCGAGGCCGGCGCTGGCGCGGCCGCGTGTGACTGCGTCGTTCTCGACGCCCAGCATCGGCGGCAGATCGTCGACGGAGTAGACGTCGGCTCTCAGGTCCACGAAGGGTTCCCACCGCAAGCCGATGGGAGAGATCATGGTGCGACGCCAGTCGACTTGGCCGGTGATCCGACGGCTGTCGACGCCGGGCAGGCCGTCCGTCGGTCCCGAGGGAATCAGCCCCGGGGACAGGGTCGGGAAGCCGACATAGGCGTCGCGCGTCAGGGCCACGGCGGAACCGCGCAGACGCAGGCGGCCGCCGAGGACGGGGCCCTGCGGTTCCCATCGCGCATCGATGATGGGGGCGACCAGGGGCAGGGTGTTCTCACGTTCGAACACCTTGAACCCCGCCGCATCGCGGAAGTCGTTGTCGGCGAAGCGAGGGTCCAGGCGCAGGCTCTGGATCGAGAAGGCCGCGACCGACAGATAGGAGCGCTGAGTCTGGCGCTCGGCGTAGATCTGGCTGATTAGGCGGCGACGGTCGCCGTAGTAGAGGCCGTTGTCCTGATAGGGATTGGCCACGTCGTAGCGGTCGAACAGGGTCTTGTCCGACACTCGTTCGGCCGTGAAACCGAAGCGCCAGGGACCAGCCGGATCGAACTTTCCGTGACCCAGCAGGTAGCTGCGATGGGTGCGGTCGCCGAAGCGGACATTGCTTTCCGTATGGCCGTCGCCGTCCAGATCGAACTCGCCGAAGTTGCGGCTGTAGGTGTAGCCGCCGCGCGCAACGATGCTTCCCTCATTGAAGCGACGACGCCACTGGGCGTTCAGCAGAGGGGCGACCTTGGTGTTGAACTGGGGGCTGATCAGCCAGTCTTCGGACGGCGAGACGACGAACAGATAGGGAATTTCGACCGAGCCGCCGCGGCCCTTGTCGTAGTCGACGCGAGGCACCAGGAAGCCCGAGGCGCGGTCCACCGAAGGGTCGGGATGGGCGAAGGCGGGCAGGTAGAAGACCGGCACGCCGCCCACGCGGAAGACGACGTCGCGATAAAGGATGGCGCGAAGGTCTTCATCCTGGACCGCCTTGTCGGCGGAGATGGAGATGCTGGGTTCCTTGGGGCCGTCCACGTCGCAGATCGGGCAGGGGGTGAAGATCACCCGGTTCAGCTCGCTGACCTTTTCCGAGCGCCGCACGGCGGTGGCGGCCATCAGGCTGGCGCCGCTGGACAGACGGGTGGCCAGATCGACGGCGACGCCGGCCTTGAGGTCCGAATCGAGTTCGATGCGGCTGGCGTGGACGACCGTGCCGTCCGGCGCGGTCAGTTCGGCCTGACCCGTCGCCGTCGCAACGCCCGACTGCATGTCATATGTCACTTCGCGGGCGCGCAGGTTGTGCTGCTGGAAGCGGGCCAGGACACGGTCCTGTTCGGAGCCCTCGGCCGTGATCACCTCGCCCTGACGCTGGGCGGCGTCGGCGTCGATGTAGACGGCTTCGGGCGTCAGGCCGTCCGGCCCGGGCGTCGTCGGGGCTGTCGCGGATGCAGTCTGCGGCGGTGCGGTTTGCGCCAGAGCAGGCAAGCCGGGGACGCAGGCGATCAAGGCCGCTCCGGCCAGGAGCCGGACACGCAGGGCTCCCTCTCGGGGAATGCGGCGATCACTCATGCGGAATCCACTCATTGCCGGACGGCCGGAAACGTCCCGATTAGCCGTCTTCGGTATAGAACAGCAAGGTAAAGGCCGCGAGCGCCGTCAATACAGGGGGCAGCCAGGCGGCGAGGAAGGGCGGCACGACCTCGGCGGAGCCCATGGCCGAGGAAAACTGATTCACGAAGAAGAAGGCGAAGCCGAGCACCACGGCCGCCACCGTCATCTTGGCCAGATCGCCCAGACGCATGAGGCGCAGGGAGAAGGCCGCCGCCAGGATGGACATGGCGGCGTAGAGCAGTGGCGTGGCCAGCAACTGCTGCAGGCGCAGGCGATAGGCGGTCGAGGCGAATCCGGCGTCCTCGATGCGCTGGATCTGGTTCGGCAAGGACCAGAAGGGCGTCGACTGAGGACGGGCGAAGCGTTGGAAGGCTTCTTTGTCCGCCAGGTTGGACGGCAGGTCGAGCGTGGCGTAGCGGACCGCGCGCTGACCCGTCTGGGCGCCCGTGGCCTCGGTCAGGCGCCAGCGACCGGCGGTCAGGGTGGCCGTGGCGGCGTCGATGCGTTCCGTGAAGGCGCGGCGACCGTCGGCCGTGGTGGCGTAGATGAAGAAGCTGGCGTCCAGCAGACGGCCGCTGGCCGGATCCTGACGTCCGCCGCGAATGATCATCTGTCGCGCGGCGTCGCCTTCGCGCAGCCAGACGGCCTGTCCGGCCTCTGCGCCCGGGGCTGAGCCGGAAATCCGGCCGCGCTCGCGCTGCCACAGGCCGTCGCCCGCCGCCGCCATGGGACCGAAGACGGTGACGCTGAGCACGCCCAGGACCAGGGCCGCGCCCGCAGCGGGCAGGACGAAGCGCCAGGCCGAAACGCCCGCCGCCCGCATGGCGATCAGTTCGCTGCGTCGGTTCAGGCCGACGAAGGCGGCCAGGGTGCCGAACAGGAAGACGAAGGGCAGGAGTTGGATGATGACCGAGGGCGACTTGACCAGAACCAGGCCCAGGATGCGCCCGCCCGACAATTCCCCGGACGAGTTCAACCCGCGCGAGACCTCGACGAAGTCGATCAGCATGACCAGGGCCGAGATGACGGCCAGGGCCACGCCCAGGGCGCGAAGCTGCTGGATCAGGACATAGCGTTCGATGCGGCCGAGACGGAGCTTCATGCGAACCTCGCCTTGAGGCGTTCATAGGGCGCCCAGACGCGTCGGCGATGCGGCTTGAGCGACCGGAACAGCAGACGCAGGGCAATGAAGATCACGCCGATGGGCAGCAGGTATTGCAGGATGTTCAGGGCTCCGTTCCAGGCGCTGGCCGCGACCAGGCCGTAGCCGATCACACGAACGACCAGGAAGACGCCGGCCGCCTTGGCGATTCGCGCGCTGTAGCCGGCGCGGCTGAAGGCGCCGCCCAGGATGGCGGTCAAAGCCAGGGCCATGGCGACGACGGCGTAGAGCGGCGACGACAACCGGGAATGCCCCTCGGCCGCCAGTTCGCCGCGCGATCCCGCGATCTCCAGCAGGGCCGGCGTGGGGTTGAACAACTCGGTCAGCCACAGGTCGGAAGGCTTGAAGCGAATCCGATCGCTGGTCTTGGCGTAGGGCGACAGGTCGAACACCTGTTGGTCGAAGGAAAGCTGGTTCAGCACCTGGCGCGACGAATAGCGCTGCATGGAGCCGTTCTGCATGGTCAGCACGGGGATGCCGTCGACGCGGCCGAAGCGGGCCGTCTCGGCGTCCCAGGTCGTGACGGTCTTGCCGTTGTCCAGATAGACGAAGAGGTTCTTGAGCAGGCCGTTCTGCTCGATCTGCTGGACGTAGACGGTCAGGCCCTCCGGCCCCTGCACGAAACGGCCTTCCTCGACCAGCAGGGCGGCCAGGTCGGTCCGAATCGCAAAGGCCTGGCGTCGACCTTCGCGCTGGGCCCAGGGCTGCATGAAGACATTGGTGATCAGGCTGAGCACGGCGACGATCAGGGCGATGCGAAGCGCGGGCCGGATCAGCGACCAGCGGCTGACGCCGGCGGCGTAGGCGGCGGTCAGTTCCTGTTCGCGCTGCAGGCGCGTCAGGGCGATCAGGGCGCCGACGAACAGGCCGATGGGCAGGATGACTGCGATCAGTTGGGGCAGGGCCAGCAGGGTCAGCTTGACCATGACCCAGACGCTCTGTCCGCGTTCGACGATGACTTCGAGCTGATCCAGGCTTTGGCTCAGCAGGCCGATTCCGGCCAGGGCGGCGCAGGCCGCCACGACGGGCAGGCCGATCTGGCGGAAAAGATAGCCCTGAATCAGCTTCATGGTCGGGAAAGGCGGTGTTTCAGTTGGCGACTGAGTTGCAGGCGCGGACGATGCGGGCCATGTAATACACATCCGGACGCGACGGCGAAACTGCTGGCGCGTCCATGTCCGATTCAAGCACGACCGGGGCATGGAACCCTGGCCTGGAGTAGGTTTCATGAAAATCGAGTTCGTCGCTTCGGCAGGCGCTGCTGAAATTCTTGCCGTCCTTGCACACGAGGGCCGCGTCCTGGCCGGGACGGGCGGCGCGCTGGACGGGGCGGCTTCGGGCGCTCTGACCAAGGCCATGGCGAACAGCCGATTCACCGGCGCCGCCGGCAGCACCCTGAACGTCGCCGCTCCGGCCGGGATCGAGGCGAACGCCGTCCTGCTGGTCGGCGCAGGCGCGGCGGACAAGCTGGACGATCTGGCGATCGAAACGGCGGCGGGCGCCGCCTATCAGGCGGCCAAGCTGTCGGGCGCCGAGGTCCTGACCATCGACGCCGCCCATCTGTCGCCGGAACTGGCGGCGCGCGCCGGTTTCGCCGTGCGCCTGGCCGCCTATCGTTTCGCCAAATATCTGACCAAGCAGAAGGCCGACAAGATTCCGTCGGTGACGACGGTCCGCGTCGTCACCTCCGACGTCGCCGCCGCCCAGGCCGCCTTCGGCCCGCTGTCGGCCGTAGCCGACGCCGTCCTGTTCTCGCGCGATCTGGTCGCCGAGCCGGCGAACGTCCTCTATCCGGCCGAGTTCGCGCGCCGCGTGAAGGAACTGGAAGCCCTGGGCGCCAAGGTCGAGATCCTGGGCGAGGCCGAGATGGAGAAGCTGGGGATGAACACCCTGCTGGCCGTCGGCATGGGTTCGGAACGTGAAAGCCAGCTGGCCGTCATCCAGTGGAACGGCGGCAAGGCGGGCGAGGCTCCCATCGCCTTCGTCGGCAAGGGCGTCTGCTTCGACACCGGCGGCATCAGCCTGAAGCCGGCCGACGGCATGGAAGAGATGAAGTGGGACATGGGCGGCGCCGCCGCCGTGGCCGGTCTGATGCACGCTCTGGCGGGCCGCAAGGCCAAGGTCAACGCCGTCGGCGTACTGGGCCTGGTCGAGAACATGCCCGATGGCCGCGCCCAGCGCCCGGGCGACGTGGTCGTCTCCATGTCGGGCCAGACGGTCGAGGTGCTGAACACCGACGCCGAAGGCCGCCTCGTGCTGGCTGACGCCCTCTGGTACACGCAGGAACGCTTCAAGCCCAAGTTCATGATCGACCTGGCCACTCTGACCGGCGCCATGATCATCTCCTTGGGCCTGGAATACGCAGGCGTCTTCTCGAACAGCGACGAGGTCGCCGACAATATCGCCGCCGCCGGTCCCAAGGTGGGCGAGAAGACCTGGCGCATGCCGATCCCGGCCGAGTACGAGCGTCACATCGACAGCCCGATCGCCGATGTGAAGAACATGGGCAACGGCCGCGCCGGCGGTTCGATCACCGCCGCCCTGTTCCTGCAGCGCTTCACCAACGGCGTGCCGTGGGCCCACATCGACATCGCTCCGACCGCCTGGGTCAAGGATTCCAAGAACCCGACCGTGCCGGACGGCGCTGTGGGCTGGGGCGTGCGCCTGCTGGACCGCATGGTCGCCGACGCCTACGAAGGCTGAAACACGCCTTCGAAAGGGTAGAGCCGGGTGTCTGACGCCAAGCCGGAAATCTGGTTCTACCACCTGGAGCGGTCGACGCTGGATCAGGTGCTGCCGGGCCTGCTGGAGAAGACTCTCCAGCGGGGCTGGCGCGCCCTGGTGCGCGGCGCGGCGGCGCACCGTCTCGACGACATCGACGCGCGTCTGTGGACCTATCGCGACGAGAGCTTCCTGCCGCATGGCCGGGCGTCGGACGCCCACACGGGGCGTCAGCCCATACTTCTGAGCGAATCGGGCGACAACCTTAACGGCGCTCAGGCTCTGTTCATCATCGATGAGTCAGACCTCGGAACCGTGGAGGCGTACGAACGGTGCTTCATTATTTTCGACGGTCGGAACGAACAGGCGTTGCAGCACGCACGCGAGCGGTGGCGGACGCTGAAGGCGGCCGACGCCAACCTGGCCTATTGGCGGCAGACGGACGAAGGGCGCTGGGAAAAGGCGGCCTGATCCTGATCGGCGCGCTGGCTGCGGCCGGCTGTTCTTCCTCACCGCCCAGACCCGCCCACGCCACGGCGCCCGCCGTGGTGGAGCAGGCGCGTCAGAACCAACCCGTGGGGACCCGCATGCCCCAGACGGACGCCGACATGTGCAAGGCCGGCGAACTTCAGTGGCTGGTCGGGAAACGGAGATCGGAGATTCCCGTTCCGGTAGACGTAGTGAACCGTCGCGTCGCCTGCACCACCTGTCCCGTCACTGAAGATTATTCGCCTTACCGGTTGAATATCTTCTATAATCAACAAACCGGCCTGATCGAGCGCGTGAGCTGCGGCTAGGTCGGAAGGAGATACAAACGATGAAAATCACCCTGATGCTGGCCGTCTTCGGCGCCGCCCTGGCCCTGTCGGCCTGTGCTCCCACCCAGGAAGCAGCACCCGCGCCCGGCGGCGAGGCGACGCCCGTGGCGTGCAAGGCCAGCGACTATCAGGAATATGTCGGCCGCAACCGCTCGACCATTCCGACCGCTCCGGCAGGCCGCATCTTCCGCGTCCTGTGCAGCAGCTGCGGCGCGACCATGGACTATCGCGATAACCGCGTGAACTTCACCTATGACGACAGCACCAATCTGGTGACGCGCGTCAGCTGCGGCTGATCCGGCGCCTTAGCGTTCCAGACCGTAGAGGGCGTCGGCGACGTCCTCTACCTTCTGGCGGACCACGGTTTCGGCGTCCCGTAGACCCCGATTGTAGAACAGCCGCCCGATGTCGCGCTCGATGAACTCGACCAGCATTTCGGCCGGCAACTGCCCGACCTCCATGTCCATTTCATCGCGCAGATAGGCGCGCAGCCGATTGGCCGCGTCCTGCAGCTCTTCGCGCGTCAGGGCGGAGGCGGGTTGAGCCTTCCGGGTCATGCGACCTCCGCCAGGGCTTCCTCGGCCGCCAGCCAGTCGGCCTCGGCCTGATCCAGGTCGGCCTGGGTCTTGGCGCGGGCGCGGGTCAGACCTTCCAGTTTTTTCGGATCGCTGACGGCGGCGTTGGCCAGGTCGTCGTCAAGGCGAGCCAGATCGGCGGTCAGCTGGGCCATTTTCTCCTCGGCCTTCTTCACCGCATGACGCAGGGTCGAAGGCGAGGGGCCTTTCTTGGCGCTCTTATCGCTCGTGGCGCGGGCGCTCGCTGCCTGAGGAGCGGAGGCGGATGAGGCGGCGGCTTCCTCGTGCTTGACCTGGCTGGGCTTCATTCCGGCCTGCTTGGCGCGGTCGAGGACGAATTTGGCGTAGTCGTCCATGTCGCCGTCATAGGGCTTCACCGTGCCGTCGGCGGCGAGCCACAGGCGGTCGGCCACCAGCTCCATCAGCGAGCGGTCGTGGGTGATCAGGATGACCGCCCCCGTATATTCGTTCAGCGCGTCCAGCAGGGCGCGGCGGCTGTCGATGTCCAGGTGGTTGGTCGGTTCGTCCAGGATCAGGATGTGCGGCGCATCCATGGCCACCAGGTTCAGCAGCAGGCGGGCCCGCTCGCCGCCCGACAGGGAGCCGACGGTGGTTTCCTGTTTCTGGAAGGGCAGGCCGAACTGGGCCAGCTTGGAGCGGCGGCTGCTTTCCGAGGCCTCGGGCATGGCGCGGCGGATGATTTCCAGCGGCGTGTCCGTCGGATCCATGGCCTCGATCTGATGCTGGTGGAACCAGCCCACGCGCATCTTGCCGTCACGATGGAACTCGCCCGTCTCGATGGTCAGGGCCTTGGCGATCAGCTTGGCGAAGGTCGACTTGCCGGCGCCGTTGACGCCCAGAAGGCCGATGCGGTCGTCCAGGTCCATCCGCAGGTTCAAGTTCCGCAGGATCGGCTTGCCCTGCTCATAGCCGACATAGGCCTTCTCCAGCCGGATCAGGGGCGGGGGCAGGGGACGTTCGGGCGAGGGCAGGACGAAGGGCGCGACGCGTTCCTCAGGCGGCAGTTCGATGCGCTGCATCTTCTCCAGCCGCTTGACGCGCGACTGGGCCTGGGCGGCCTTGGAGGCCTTGGCCTTGAAGCGATCGACGAACTTCTGAAGGTGGGCGCGCTCGGCGTCCTGCTTGACCTTGTTGGCCTCCATCAGCCGCAGCTTTTCGGCGCGGGTCTTTTCGAAGGTGTCGTAGTTGCCGGTGTAGAGGTCCAGCTTGCGGTTCGACAGGTGCAGGATGTGAGTGCAGACTCCGTTCAGCAGCTCCCGGTCGTGGCTGATGATCAGGGCGGTGTAGGGGTATTTCTTGAGCCGCTGCTCCAGCCACAGGGCGCCTTCCAGATCCAGGTAGTTGGTCGGTTCGTCCAGCAGCAGCATGTCCGGCTCGGCGAACAGGGCGGCGGCCAGGGCCACCCGCATGCGCCATCCGCCCGAGAACTCGGCCATCGGGCGGTGCAGGTCTTCCTGACTGAAGCCCAGGCCGACCAGGATTTCAGAGGCGCGGGCCGGGGCGCTGTCGGCGTCGATCTCGATCAGGCGGCCCCAGATCTCGCCCATCTCTTCCGGCTCGGCGGTTTCCAGCCGGGTCAGCAGGGTGTGGCGCTCGACGTCGGCTTCCAGAATGGTGTCCAGGACGCTGACGGGGGTGGCGGGGTGTTCCTGATCCACCGAACCCACGCGGGCGTTCTTGGGCAGGGAGACCTCGTCGCCGTTGGCGGCCAGTTCGCCCAGAATCAGCTTGAACAGGGTCGACTTGCCGATGCCGTTGCGACCGACCAGACCGACCTTGGCCCCCGGCGGCAGGCTGGCGGAGGCGTCGTCGAGGAACTCGCGGCCCCAGGCGTTGTAGGTCAGGTTGGAAATCTGAAGCATGAGAAAGCGTCTACGGCCTTTTGCATGGGCGTATTGGAAAGCGGACGGGCGCTCGCTATAAGCCCGCGACCCTCAAACTCCCAAACAAGAAGTCACTCCCATGACCGAACGCACCTTCTCGATCATCAAGCCCGACGCCACCCGCCGCAACCTGACGGGCGCCATCAACGCCGTGATCGAAGGCGCCGGCCTGCGCATCGTCGGCCAACGCCGCGTCAAGCTGACGGAAGCCCAAGCCAAGAAGTTCTACGAAGTGCACGCCGAGCGTCCCTTCTACGGCGAACTGGTGTCGCAGATGATCGCCGAGCCGGTCGTCGTCCAGGTTCTGGAAGCCGAAGGCGCCGTCGCCAAGTACCGCGAAGTCATGGGCGCCACCAACCCGAACGACGCCGCCGAAGGCACCATCCGCAAGCTGTTCGCCCTGTCGATCGGCGAGAACTCGGTCCACGGTTCGGACTCGCTGGAAAACGCCGGCATCGAAATCGCCCAGTTCTTCACCGACGCCGACATCGTCGGCTAAGGACTTTTTTTGTTGGGCTGCGGTCAAAAGGCTCCGCCTTTTCGACCCGTCGCAGCCTAGCGCTCAAGTCGCGAGCAACTGCGTTGCGAGCTTAGCGCAAGCATGACGACGGCCCGTTTCCGGAACCGGAGGCGGGCCGTTTTCGTTTTCAAGGTCCTGTTTCCGATCAGCCATCGAAGGAAGACCGCCATGAAGACGATCCTCAAACTGGCTCCTGTCGTCGGCGTCGTGGGCCTGTTGGCCGCCTGCGGCACGACCACGGAACAACGGGCCGCTACAGGCGCCATCGGCGGGGCTGTCGCCGGTCAGGCGATCGGCGGCAACACCGGCGCCACCGTGGCCGGAGCCGCCATCGGCGCGGTCGCGGGCGCGGCCACCACGCCGAAGAAGCCCCACTAGGACTTCATCGCCAGGCATAAAAAAGGGCGTCGGCCGCGAAGCCGACGCCCTTTCGCTTGTCCGTCGCCAGACGCCCTTACCAGATGCGCGCGCGGCTTTCCGGGGCGATGTACTGGGCCTGACCCGGCGTGACGCCGAAGGCCGCGTACCAGGCGTCGATGTTGCGCGGCGGGGTCGAGGCGCGTGCGGCGCCCGGCGAGTGCGGGTCCGTGGTCAGTTGCTCCTTCAGCGCCGCCTCACGCGACTTCTCGCGCCAGACCTGGGCCCAGCCGAGGAAGACGCGCTGGTCGCCCGTCAGGCCGTCGATGACCGGCGCAGGACGGCCGTTCAGGCTGCGGTGATAGGCGTCCAGCGCCATCAGCAGGCCGCCCAGGTCGGCGATGTTCTCGCCCATGGTCAGCTCGCCGTTGATGTGCATGCCGGGCACGGGCTCCTGAGCGTCGTAGATGGCGCCCAGGACCTTGGCGCGTTCCTCGAAGCGGGCGGCGTCTTCCGGCGTCCACCAGTCGCGCAGGACGCCGTTGGCGTCCGACTTGCGGCCCTGGTCGTCGAAGCCGTGGGTGATCTCGTGGCCGATCACGGCGCCGATGCCGCCGTAGTTGACCGCTGGATCGGCGTTCGGATCGAAGAAGGGCGGCTGCAGGATGGCGGCCGGGAAGACGATCTCGTTGCGCGGCGGGTTGTAGTAGGCGTTCACCGTCTGGGGCGTCATGCCCCATTCCAGCGGATCGACCGGCTGGCCGATCTTGCCGCGCTTCCAGGCCCAGTCGAAGGCCGAGGCGCGTTCGACGTTGCCGTAGAGGTCGTCGGCGCGCAGGTCCAGGCCGTCATAGCTGCGCCACTTGTCCGCATAGCCGATCTTCACGCCGAACTTGGACATCTTGAGCAGGGCCTGCTCGCGCGTGGCCTCGCTCATCCAGTCGAGGTTTTTCAGGCGCTCGGTCATGGCGGCGCTGAGGTTGGCGACCAGGGCCTCCATCTGGGTCTTGGACGAGGCGGGGAAGTGCAGGCGGACGTATTCCTGGCCCAGCACCTCGCCCAACTGGCCGTCGACCAGGGCGACGCCGCGGTTCCAGCGCGGACGGTTCTCGGGCTGGCCGCGCAGGGTCTTGCCGCGGAATTCGAAGCGCGAGTTCACGAAGGCGTCGGACAGGTAGGGGCCAGCCTGATCGACGATCTGGAAGGCCTCCCACGCCTTCAGCGTGTCCAGGGAGGTGTCGGCGAAGACCTGGGCGATGCCGGGGATGGCGGTGTTTTCCATCAGGACGATGGTCGGCACATTGGCGATCTGGGCGCCTTGCAGGAAGGCGGCCCAGTCAAAGCCGGGCGCCAGGCGGGCCAGGTCGGCGGTCGCGGCCGGGTTGTAGATCTTGTCGATCTGGCGGCGCTCGACCGTGGTCCAGTGCTTTTCCGCCACCTTGGTCTCGAAGGCCAGGATGTCGGCGGCGGCCTGGGCGGGATTGGACCAGCCTGCGGCGGTCAGGGCGCGGGTCACATAGGCGACATAGGCTTCACGCTGAGGCGCGAAGTCGGCTTTCAGGTAGTAGTCGCGATCAGGCAGGCCGAGACCGCCCTGGCCCAGGTAGGCCGAGTTGAGGTCGGGGTTCTGCAGGTCTTCGAACACGTCGACGCCGAATAGGGAGCCGCCGAAACCGGCGTGGCTTTCACCCATCAGGCGGGCCATGCCGCTGTGGTTCGTCACGGCGCGAACGGCGGCCAGGTCGGCGGCCAGGGGCTGGGCGCCCAGCTGGTTGACGCGGGCCTCGTCCATGAAGCTGGCGTAGAGGGCGCCGACCTTTTGCGCATTGGCGTTGGTCGGGTTGGCGGCGCTGGCCTCGATGATGGCCTTCAACTGGCTCTGGGCGTTCTCGTACAGGACGTCGAACGGACCGAAACGGGCCTTGTCCGAAGGGATCTCGGTGTTCCGCAGATAGGTCCCGTTGGCGTAGGCGTTGAAGTCGTCGCCCGGCTTCACCGCCAGATCGCGACCGTTCAGGTCAAAGCCCCAGGGATGGATCTGCGGGGCCGAGGCGTTCTGAGCAGAGGCGGCTTGGGCGGAAAGCGTCAGGGCGAGCGCGAGGCCGGCGGCGCCCATCAGACGGGTCTTGATCATAGGGTCTTCCCATATGGATTCTGGCAGGCGGACGCGTCTGAAAGCCGGTCCGCCGGATCGCGGGGAAACTGCTCCCCCCTGCGACCGCCTGTCGCATTAAAAATCGTTAAGAATGTAATCTTCCGACAAAGTCGGACAGGGTGCGGGGGTACAGGATATGTTCCGCCGCCTTGACCCGTTCGGCCAGGACGTCAGGCGTGTCGCCCGGCAGGATCGGCACGCGGGCCTGGCCCAGGACGGGGCCTTCATCCACGCCTTCGGTGACGATGTGGACGGTGCATCCGGCCTCCGCGTCGCCGGCTTCCAGGGCGCGAGCGTGGGTGTTCAGGCCAGGATAGAGGGGCAGCAGGGACGGGTGGATGTTCAGCATCCGGCCCTCCCATTCGCGCACCAGCCAGGGAGTCAGCAGCCGCATGTAGCCGGCCAGGGCGATGACTTCGACCTCGTGTTCGACCAGCAGGGCGTCCAGGGCCCGCTCATGCGCCTCTCGATCCTTGCCGAAGGGGCGATGTTCGATGACAGCGGTCTCGACGCCTGCCGCGCGAGCCTTTTCCAGCCCGGCGGCCATGGCGATGTTGCTCACCACCAGGACGACTTCATAGGGCGAATCCGGCGACCGCCCCTCCGCGATCAGGCTGACCATATTGGTGCCCGAACCGGAGATCAGGACGGCGACGCGGGTCTTCCGGGCAGTCGGTGCGGCGGGCATGGAGGCTCTGGGACGGCGGATGAGCGAAGGCGGGAGCCATGCGGCGGTTGCGTCCGCTTGGCAAGCGGCGGCCTGCAACCGCGATAAGACCGTGAACGATTGTCGCTGGAATGTCGCGAACTCCGTTGCTTCTTCGGAGACCTTGGCGATAGCGTCCCTGCCGTCGGGGCATCCGGCTCCGGGGGGAGTAATATTCATGCGTCATCTGCTTTCCGCCGCCTGCGCCGCGGCCCTTCTGGCCGCGCCGGTCGTTTCTTCGGCTCAGGAAGCCTCGAGCGGCGGCTCGGGCCCGGTGCGGTCGGCTGCGGATCGGCTGCGTAACTCGACGGCGGAGCAGATCGAGAAGAATTGGGCCCGCGCCGTCGCTGACGAGCAGGAGGTCACGACCAGCCATTCGATCACCGCTCACGGTCGCGCCATGCGCTACAAGGCGACGGCCGGCACGCTGACGGTGCGCAATGACGCGGGCATGCCCACGGCCAGCCTCTTCTACGTGGCCTATACGCTGGACGGTCAGCCGGTCGGACAGCGGCCGGTCACCTATATGTTCAACGGCGGCCCTGGGTCGCCGACGATCTGGCTGCACATGGGCGCCTTCGGCCCGATGCGGGTCCAGACCGACCAGCCGGTGGTGGAGCGTCCGGCGCCCTTCAACCTGGCGCCCAACGACATGACCTTGTTGGACAAGACCGACCTGGTCTTCATCGACATGGTCGGCGCCGGCTATTCGCGTCCGCTGGGCGAGACCCCCGGCTCGACCTTCTGGGGCGTGGACCAGGACGCGGACACCTTCGCCCGCGCCATCATGCGCTACACGACCAAGTTCAATCGCTGGGCCAGCCCGAAATATGTTCTGGGCGAAAGCTACGGCACCCTGCGCGCCGGCGCCCTGGTGCATCAGTTGGAGGACCGGGGCATGTCGCTGAACGGCGTCGTCCTGCTGTCGTCCATCCTGAACTACGGCGTGCGCCAGCCGGGCTATCCGCAGAATTTCATCAGCCTGCTGCCGACCTATGCGGCGACGGCCTGGTATCACGGCAAGATCGCGAACAAGCCCAGCCTGGAGGCGCACGTCCAGCGCGCCCGCGAGTTCGCCATCGGTCCCTACGCGGCGGCCCTGTCGAAGGGGCACCTGATCTCGGACGCCGAGCGCACCCAGATCGCCCAGCATATGAGCGCACTGATCGGCATCTCGCCCGAGGTGATCGACCAGGCCAATCTTCGTCTGGAGCTCAGCCCCTTCCGCAAGGAGCTGTTGCGCGACCGGCGCCAGACCGTGGGTCGTCTGGACATGCGCTACACCGGTTATGACGCCGACGCCGTGGGCGGCTCGCCGGAGGAGGACCCGTCGAGCAGCGCCGTCACCGGGGCCTATTTCGGCATCTTCCGGGACTATGTGGCCAATACGCTGAACTATCGGACCGACATGGACTATCGCCAGTCGGCGCGGGGCCTGCCGGGCTTCGACTGGGACTGGCGTCACCGTCCGCCGGTCGGAGGGGCGCAGACCACGCCGAACACGGCGATCGACCTGGCCACGGCCATGCGGCGCAATCCGCATCTGAAGGTCCTGTCGCTGAACGGCTATTACGACGCCGCCACGCCCTTCTTCAGCACGGAATATGATCTGGCGCAGATGATGCTGGAGCCGCACCTGAGGGGCAACCTGACCTTCACCTACTATGAAGGCGGGCACATGATGTACACCAGCCGCCCGGCGCTGGAGCAGCTCTATACCGACATGGCGCGCTTCTACGACGGCTCGCAGAGCGGTCGCTGATCGGTTGACGCTTCAGGCATGAAAAAAGGCCCCGGTCGCGAGACCGGGGCCTTTGTCGTTTCAGGCGCTGAAAGCTCAGGCGGCTTCCAACTGGCCGCAGATGAAGGCGGTCTCGCCGGCGTTCAGCAGGGCGGCCAGGACCGGCTCGGCGTTCTCGGGCGAGACGATCAGGATGAAGCCGACGCCGCAGTTGAAGGTGCGGCGCAGTTCATGGTCGGAGACGCCGCCGACCTGACCCAGCCACTCGAAGACCGGAGGCAGGGCCCAGGCGTTCCAGTCGAACGCGGCCTGCAGGCCCTCGGCGATGCAGCGCGGCGGGTTTTCGATCAGGCCGCCGCCCGTGATGTGGGCCGCACCCTTGACCAGACCGGCCTTCATCAGGGGGAGGACCGGCTTCACATAGATGCGGGTCGGCTCCATCAGGGCCTGGGCCAGGGTGCAGTCCTTGGCGAAGGGAGCGTCGTCGCCCCAGGCCAGGCCGGATTTCTCGACCACCTTGCGGATCAGGGAATAGCCGTTGGAGTGCGGACCCGAGGAGGCCAGGCCGATGATGATGTCGCCGGCCTTCTGCTGGTCCAGATAGGGCAGGACCTGGCCGCGCTCGACCGCGCCGACCGAGAAGCCGGCCAGGTCGTAGTCGCCGCCGGAATACATGCCCGGCATTTCGGCCGTCTCGCCGCCGACCAGGGCGCTGCCCGACTGGCGGCAGCCCTCGGCGATGCCGGCGACGACGCGGCGCGCGGCGTCCACGTCCAGCTTGCCGGTCGCGTAGTAGTCCAGGAACATCAGGGGCTCGGCGCCCTGGGCCAGCAGGTCGTTGACGCACATGGCGACTAGGTCGATCCCCACGCCGTCGTGACGGCCGGTCTCGATGGCGATCTTCAGCTTGGTGCCGACGCCGTCCGTGGTGGTGACGATCAGCGGGTCCTCGAAGCCGGCGGCCTTGAGGTCGAACAGGGCGCCGAATCCGCCCAGCGAGGCCTCCGCGCCCGGGCGGCGAGTCGACTTGGCCAGGGGCTTGATCGCGTCGACCAGCATTTCCCCGGCGTCGATGTCCACGCCTGCGTCGGCGTAGGTCAGGCCGTTTTTCAGGGGCTCAGGGGTGTCGCTCATCGGTCACGGCTCGAAATCGGGGGCGAAAATATGTCGCAGCGCTCTTGCCACGACGGCGTCGCGCGGGGCTATAGCATCGGAATGACGCCAATCACCACAACTGACGCGCTGATCGAGTTCTGCGAACGCTTGGCCAAGGCCCCGTTCATCACGGTCGACACCGAATTCATGCGCGAGACGACCTACTGGCCCAAGCTGTGCCTGATCCAGGCGGCTTCCGCGACGGATGCGGCGATCATCGATCCGCTGGCGGAAGATATGGACCTCGAGCCCTTCCTCGACCTGCTGCGCGACGAATCGATCATCAAGGTCTTCCACGCCGCCCGTCAGGACGTCGAAATCTTCAACCGCCTGGGCGCCATGCCCAAGCCCATGTTCGACACCCAGGTCGCCGCCATGGCCGCCGGCTTCGGCGATCAGGTCAGCTATGAAGCCCTGGTCCGCCAGATGCTGCGTCAGGAACTGGACAAGGGCAGCCGCTTCACCGACTGGGCGCGCCGTCCGCTGTCGGATGCGCAACTGACCTATGCGCTCGGCGACGTCACCCACCTGGCCGCCCTCTATCCCAAGCTGCGCGACCGGCTGCAGAAGGAAGGCCGCCTGGACTGGGTCATGTCCGAAATGGGCGCCCTGACCGATCCGGCCCTCTATGACACCACGCCCGAGAATGCGTGGAAGCGTCTGAAGCCCAAGAAGTTCAGCGCCAAATACCTGGCCGCCTTCGTCGCCGTCGCCGTCTGGCGCGAGCGCGCGGCCCAGGAACGCGACCAGCCGCGCGGCCGTATCCTGAAGGACGAGGGCATCGACGAGATCGCGGTCCAGGCCCCGACTGACCCTGACGCCTTCAACCGCCTGCGCTCCGTACCCAAGGGTTTCGGCGGTTCGCGCCTGGGCCTGGAGCTGGCCGCTGAACTGAAGCGCGTTCTGGCCGACCCGGAAGCCCATGCGCCCAAGCTGGAGCGCCCGGCGCACAGCCAGCCGGCCCCGCCCTCGGTGGTCGAACTGCTGAAGGTGCTGCTGAAGGCCAAGAGCGACAACGCCGGCGTGGCGACCAAGCTGATCGCCAACGTCGCCGATCTGGAGAAGATCGCCATCGACGACAATGCGGACGTCGAGGCCATGAAGGGCTGGCGCCGACAGCTGTTCGGCGAGGACGCCCTGAAGCTCAAGAAGGGCGAGATCGCACTGGTGCTGAACGGTTCGCGCGTCGAAGTCGTCGAAATCGAAGGCTAGTCGGGATTAAGCCGGCGGCGACGCCGGCTCCCACAGCTCGATCGGATTGCCCTCGGGGTCATGGATGCGCGCGAAGCGTCCGATCTCCGGGGTCGCATCCCATTCCGCCTTGGTTACGACCTCGATCCCGGCCGCCTTCAGCGAGGCGATCAGGTCGTCCAGACCCTCGATCCGCAGGTTCAGCATCCAGCGACGGTCGGCGGCGAAATAGTCGCTGTCTTCCTTGAACGGGGCGAAGACGGTCGGTCCCGCCTGCTGATTCCAGACCCAGAGATTTTCCGGCGCGCCGACGCCGAGGTGGGTCAGGTACCAGTCGGCCAGGGCCTTGGCGTCCTTTGAGCGGAAGAATAAGCCGCCGATTCCGGTTACGGGCATGGGATCATTCCTCTAGATTTTCAGCGCCACTCCCATGGCTTCGGCCAGGGCCTTGGCGCGGCGCTTGGTTTGTTCGCCCAGCAGCATGTCGGCGTAGCCTTCGGCGGCCGTGATCCGCAGCGAACCCTTCTCCACTGTGGCGGCGGCGTTGGCCAGGAGCTGCGGCGAGCGGCCCGACAGGTCGCAGGCCAGGCGCATGGCCAGGCCCAGGGCGCGGGCGCGGCGTTGAGCGCGTTCCGGCAGCAGGCGCGCGACGGTGTCGGGCGCCGGCGTCCTGGCCTCGCCGCCGTATCGGGCGTTCATCGCCACGGCCATGAAGGCGCGCTCGGCATGGGTCTGGCCGGGAATGGGCGAGCGCAGGACCTGATCGAAGACCAGCTCGACACGGTGGTCGGGATGCAGTCGGGCGCCCAGGTCGGCCAGGCGGCAGACGGAGGCGGTCAGCATGGCGTCGCGCTCCTCGCCGAAGGCTTCGGGCATGGCCGAGACGACCGGCTGCAGCCAGCCGTCCAGGGCGCGGGGCAGGGCCGGATCCACGCCCTGACGGCCGCCCCAGGCGGAGCAGCCGGCCAGCAAGGGATCGACGGCCGCCATCTCGGGCGACAGGCCGGCGTAGAGCAGGCCCTCGCGCACGCCCCAGGCGGAGAAGGTCACGGACTTCAGGTTCAGGGCGTCGATCAGGCCGTCCAGCACCAGGGCGGCGTAGGGCAGGGTTTCAGCCCGGCGTTTGGACACGCCCGGCAGTTTTTCCAACGAGGCCTTGGACTGACGCGCGACCAGGCGAGACAGGTCGCGCACATCGGCGGCGTTCATCGCATACTCGTGGACGATCCGCAGCGGATGATGGGTCATGGCCATATGCATCTGGGCCAGGCTGCGCCAGGCGCCGCCGACCGCATGCAGTTCGTCGGCCGCGAAGGCCGTCGCGACCGGGGCCAGGCGCTTGGCGATCCGGCCGCGCAGCCGGTCGGCGTCGAACCCCTTGGCGTCGGCCAGGGCGAAGGGCCCCAGGGGCAGGGTCACGCCCTTGTCCAGATGCCGCTGCGAGCCGCCGTTGCTGAGCCGTGTCAGCTCCAGACTGGCGCCCCCCATGTCGGCGGCCACGCCGTGCGAGCGCGGGGCGCCGGCCAGGACGCCGAGGGCGGAATAGCGGGCTTCTTCCTCTCCGCTCAGGACGCGGACCTGAAGCCCGGTCTCGGCGGCGATGCGGGCGCAGAAGTCGGGGCCGTCCTCGGCCTCGCGCACGGCGGCGGTGGCGGCGACGATGGTCTGGTCCGGCTGGACGCCCTCGATCACGGCGGCGAAGCGGCGCAGGGCCGTCATGGCCGAGACCACGCCCGGGACCGACAGGCGTCGGGTGGCCGCCAGGTCGCGGCCCAGGCCGGCCAGGACCTTTTCATTGAACATGGTCCAGACCGCGCGACCCTCCAGCCGGTACAGCACCAGGCGCACGGAGTTGGAGCCGATGTCGATGACGGCGATCTGACGCGACGGATACTCGGCCTCGACGCCCATCAGCGGCGCTTCCGCGACTTGAGACCCGGGTAGGACAGGGCGCCCGGCAGGGTCTTCACCTTGCGGCCGCGTCCGGAGAGGCTGGGGTTGGTCATGAAGTATTTGTGCGCCGAGAAGGGTCGTTCAGGACCAGAGGGGACGACGCGGCGATAGGTTCCATCAGGTTCCAGCGTCCAGCTCTGGGCGTCGTCCTTCAGGTTGGCGACCATGATCTGATCCAGCACCTGATCATGCACCGTCGGGTTCAGGATGGGGGTCATCAACTCGACCCGGCGGTTCAGGTTGCGCGGCATCCAGTCGGCGGAGGAGATGAACAGCCTGGCCTTGTTGCTGGGCAGGTCGTGGCCGTTGGCGAAGGCGACGATGCGGCTGTGTTCCAGGAAGCGGCCGACGATCGACTTGACCCGGATATTCTCCGAAAGGCCCTGGACGCCGGGGCGCAGGCAGCAGATGCCGCGGATGACCAGTTCGATGCGCACGCCTTGCTGGCTGGCGCGGTAGAGGGCGTCGATGATTTCCGGGTCCACCAGGGCGTTCATCTTGGCCCAGATGGCGGCGGGCCTGCCCTTGGCGACGGCGGACATCTCCTTCTCGATCAGCTGGAGCAGGGTCGTCTTCATGTTCAGGGGCGAGACGACCAAGGCTTCGAGTTCGTCCGGGGCGGCGTAGCCGGTGATGTAGTTGAACACGCGCGTGGCGTCGCGTCCCAGGGCCGGATCGCAGGTGAAGAGGCTGAGGTCCGTATAGATCTTGGCCGTCGTCGGGTGATAGTTGCCGGTCCCGAAGTGGCAGTAGGTGCGCAGGGCCTCGCTCTCGCGGCGGACCACCACGCTGAGCTTGGCGTGGGTTTTCCATTCCACGAAGCCGAAGACAACATGGACGCCGGCCCGTTCCATCTGGCGCGCCCAGCGCAGGTTGGCCTCTTCGTCGAAGCGCGCCTTCAGTTCGATCAGGGCGGTGACGTTCTTGCCGTTTTCGGCCGCCTCGATCAGGGCGGCGACGATGGGGCTGTCCTTGGAGGTGCGGTACAGGGTCTGCTTGATGGCGATGACATTGGGGTCGCGCGCCGCCTGACGCAGGAACTGCACCACCACGTCGAAGCTCTCGAACGGGTGGTGGATCAGCATGTCCTTTTCACGCACGGCGGCGAAGATGTCGCCGCCGTTGTCGCGGACCCGCTCCGGATAGCGGGGCTCATAACCCTTGAACTTCAGATCGGGGTGGCCGCCGGGGATCAGTTCGGCCAGCTGCGCCAGCCCCAGCATGCCCTCGACCAGCACCACGTCCTGGGGCAGGGCGTGCAACTCGCCGATGATGAAGTCGCGCAGGTCGTCGGGCATGTCGGCCTGGATCTTGATCCGCACGACCGAGCCCATGCGGCGCTGCTTCAGCGCCTCTTCGAACTCCATGACCAGGTCCTCGGCCTCTTCCTCGATCTCGATGTCCGAGTCGCGGATCAGGCGGAACAAGCCCTTTTCCAGGATTTCGCAGCCTGGGAAGAGGTGGTCGATGAAGAGCAGCAGCAGGCTTTCCAGCGAGACATAGCGGGTGCGGCCGGGCGTCGAGCGGCCGTCGGTGGGCAGGGCCCAGAAACGGCGCACCTGGGTCGGCACCGGGACCAGGGCGTAGAGGACGCGATTGTCGCTGTTGCGCCGCAGCTTCAGCGCCAGGGAGAAGCCGAGGTTCGGCAGGAAGGGAAAGGGGTGGGCCGGGTCGATGGCCATGGGCGTCAACACGGCGAACAGCTGGTTCAGGAACTCCGGCTCCAGGCGTTCCCGCTCGGTGCGGGTGATCTTGGACCCGTCGACGACCTCGATCCCGGCGGCGGCCATTTCGCGGCGCAGAACGCGCCAGCGGCGCTGCTGTTCGGCCATCAGGCCCCCGGCGGCGGCGTTGACGCGCTCCAACTGCTCGGCCGGCGTCAGGCCGTCGGGCGAGACGACGCGAACGCGCTCGCGCACCTGACCCTTCAGGCCCGCAACCCGGGTCATGAAGAACTCGTCCAGGTTATTGGCCGAGATGGACAGGAACCGCACCCGCTCCAGCAGGGGGTGGCTTTCGTTCGCCGCCTCTTCCAGCACCCGACCGTTGAAGGCCAGCCACGACAGTTCGCGGTTGATGTAGCGTTCGGGCGAGGCCATCAGCGCCTCGGACAGCTCCAGCTGGGGGGCGCGGGACGAGGGGACTTCCTCGCCGGTGTTGTCGACGGCGATAGGCGCGATGTCAGTCATGCGGCTGTTGTCGCGCGGCCCTGTGACAGCTGCAACCGCGATGTGCGTCCCAACGGCCGATTGCCGCAGGGACCGGACGAAATCCCTGAGCTAACAGGGCCGCATGAAGATCGAGATTCGCCCTGGGGCCTGCCCATCCTGTCGTCGCCGCATCCCGGTCATGCGCGCCCTGTCCCAGCTGAAGCCCCGGCCCTTCGACTGCCGCGGGTGCGGCGAGCGCATTGTTCGGGCGTCAGGCATGGGTTGGTTGTGCGTCGGTCTGTTCGTCGTGCTGTGGACGGCCAAGACCTTTCTGGGGCTGTCGGGCGTTCCGTTCGCGGCGGCCATGGCCGTGGCGGTCCTGCTGATCCTGCTGGTTCCGATCTTCCTGACGCCGGTGGCGAAGGCGGATCAGGCCGGGGCGTCGTCGCCGTCCAGGACCTGACGGGCCAGGACGCGCGTCACCGGGCGGTGCTGGGCGTCCAGGCGGTCCACGATGCGGTCCGCCGCGTCCGCCGAACGGTCGATGCGTCGAACCAGATAGTCGATGACGTCTTCTGCGGGCGTGATGTTCCGGCTGGCGAAGGCGCGACGCAGCATGGCGGCGAAGACCAGATCGTCCGGCGCCTCGACGCCTACGGTGCGGATGGCGTTCAGGCGCGACCGCAGGTCAGGCAGGGCCGTCTCCCAGGCCGCGGGCGGATCACGCGACACCAGCAGCAGGGCGCCGCCGCCCGACTGGGTCAGGTTGATCAGGTGAAACAGGCTCTCGTCGTCCGCATCCTGGGCTCGGTCCAGCAGGACGGCGCGGCCTTCCAGTTCCAGCGGGTCGATCAGGGCGGCCTCCGCGCCGTGCAGGGCGACGGCGCCGGTGCGCTCCACCCAGGCTGCGGCCAGATGGCTCTTGCCGCAGCCGGGCGGGCCGAAGACGGCCAGAACCGCGCCAGGGGCTTCGGGCCAGGTCGCCAGGGCGGCGACGGCGGCTGCATTGGACGGCGAAACGGCAAGGTCGATCGCGCGCTGGGGCGCGTCCTGCGTCAACGGCAGGCGAAGTTGAGGATTGTCGGGCGCCGGGGCGTTCATGAGCCGGACCCTAGCCGCAGGGTTTCGATTTTGCCTCCCGTCCTGGGGCGGGATCACGGGGACAACCGTGCGAGGCCTGTGGATTCACCGCTCAGCCTTGACTTTCGGGGGCGATGATGGGCCTTTCCCCGCTCCTAATTCACGCTGTTCGCCAGCCGTTTTCAGACGAAATCCGATCATGCACGCCTATCGCTCCCATACCTGCGGCGCCCTCCGTTCGACGGATGCGGGCGCGAATGTTCGTCTGTCGGGCTGGGTTCACCGCAAGCGCGACCACGGCGGCCTGCTGTTCATCGACCTGCGCGACCACTACGGCCTGACCCAGCTGGTCCTGCACCCGGAAACCCCGGGCTTTGACGTTGTGGAGCGCCTGCGCG
Organism: Brevundimonas faecalis; assembly: GCF_040549405.1. Taxonomy (NCBI): domain Bacteria; kingdom Pseudomonadati; phylum Pseudomonadota; class Alphaproteobacteria; order Caulobacterales; family Caulobacteraceae; genus Brevundimonas; species Brevundimonas faecalis. Next base: position 1,376,589 of record NZ_JBEPTF010000001.1, read on the forward strand.
CCGAAAGCGTCATCCGGATCGACGGCGAAGTGGTTCTGCGCGAAGGCTCGACCATCAACGCCAACCTGCCCACCGGCGAGATCGAAGTCCGCGTCCAGTCGGTGGAAGTCCTGTCGGAAGCCGCCGAACTGCCGCTGCCGGTCTTCGGCGAGCCGGAATACCCGGAAGAGATTCGCCTGAAGAACCGCTTCCTGGACCTGCGTCGCGAGACCCTGCACAAGAACATCGTCCTGCGTTCGCGCGTGATCCAGTCGATCCGCAACCGCATGGTCGCCCAGGGCTTCCTTGAATATCAGACGCCGATCCTGACGGCCTCGTCGCCGGAAGGCGCGCGCGACTTCCTGGTGCCGTCGCGCATGCATCCGGGCAAGTTCTACGCCCTGCCGCAGGCCCCGCAGCAGTTCAAGCAACTGCTGATGGTCTCGGGCTTCGACCGCTATTTCCAGATCGCGCCCTGCTTCCGGGACGAAGACCTGCGCGCCGACCGCTCGCTGGAATTCTATCAGCTCGACGTCGAGATGAGCTTCGTCACCCAGGAAGACGTCTTCCAGGCGATCGAGCCGCTGATGCACGGCCTGTTCACCGAGTTCGGCGAGGGCAAGCCGGTGTCGCCGATCGACGGCGTGCAAACCTTCACCAACGACTTCGGTCAGACGATGGAGCACAAGGGCTTCGAGCGCCTGACGTTCGAGCAGTCGATGAAGTGGTACGGATCCGACAAGCCGGACCTGCGCAACCCGATCAAGATGCAGGACGTGTCCGAGCATTTCCGCGACGGCGGTTTCGGCCTGTTCGCCAAGATCCTGGGCGCCGACGAGAAGAACGCTGTCTGGGCCATTCCGGCCCCGACCGGCGGCTCGCGCGCCTTCTGCGACCGCATGAACTCCTGGGCGCAGGGCGAGGGCCAGCCGGGCCTTGGCTATATCTTCTGGTCGGACGATCAGCAGTCGTGGGGCGGCCCCATCGCCAAGAACCTGGGTCAGGAGCCGACCGAGGCCCTGATGACCGCCCTGGGTCTGGGCAAGGGCGACGCCGCCTTCTTCACCGCCGGTCTGCCGTCGGTCTTCGCCAAGTTCGCCGGCCTGGCCCGCACCCGCGTCGGCACGGAGCTGAAGCTGGTCGACGAAGAGCAGTTCAAGTTCTGCTGGATCGTCGACTTCCCGATGTTCGAATGGTCGGAAGAAGAGAAGAAGGTCGACTTCAGCCACAACCCCTTCTCGATGCCGCAGGGCGGTATGGAGGCCCTGGAGACCCAGGACCCGCTGACCATCCGCGCCTATCAGTACGACATCGTCTGCAACGGCTATGAGCTGTGCTCGGGCGCGATCCGGAACCACAAGGCCGAGATCATGCTGAAGGCCTTCGAGATCGCCGGCTACGACGCCTCGGTGGTCGAGGAGCAGTTCGGCGGCATGCTGAACGCCTTCCGCTACGGCGCCCCGCCGCACGGCGGTCTGGCCCCCGGCATCGACCGCATCGTCATGCTGTTGGCCAATCAGGTCGCCATCCGCGAAGTCATCGCCTTCCCGCTGAACCAGCAGGGCCAGGACCTGTTGATGAGCGCGCCGGCCGAGGCCGCCGACAAGCAACTGAAGGAACTGTCGATCCGCACGGCCCTGCCGCTCAAATAGGCGGCGAACCGACAGGTCTTGAATATGAAAAGGGGCGGTCCCGGCGGGCCGCCCCTTCTTCTTTGGTGTCAGTCGCCGGAGGCGATGACCAGATTGCGTTGCCGCGGCGGGATCGGGGGCGCAGGCGGTACGGGCGGCGCAGGCGGGGTGCGGATCACGCGAATACGGCTGCTGCTGCTTCCCGAGCAGCTATGGACGGTGAGTCCTCCTGGCAGACGGGTGGCCGAGTCGCCGCAGGCTTCCTCCACCTGATCCTGGTTCAGGCCGCGGGCGGAGGACAGATCGACACCGCGAATATCGGTGCGTCGCATGGAGGCGCCAGAGAAGTTGGCGCGGTTGAAGCTGCCGCCGGAGAGGCGCGCGCTGTCCAGCGAGGCGTTGTTGAACTTGGCGTTGTCGAACACGCCGTTGCTCAGGTTGGAGGCGTCGATCTCGGCGTTGGAGAAGTCGGCGCCGACAGCGCTGACATTGGCCAGGGTCGAGCCGAACATTTCGCTGTTGCTGAGATTGGCGCGGGTCAGGACGGCGCGATTGAAATTGGCGCCGTTCAACTCGGCCGAGGACAGGTTGGCGCTCTGGAAATTCGCACCGACCAGATTCGCGCCTGTGGCCTCGGCGCCCGTCATATTGGCGCTGGTGAAGACCGCGCTGGTGAAGTTGGCGCCGACCATTTCGACGCCGCGCATGTCGGCGCGGCTGAAGTCGGCGCCGGCGAAGTTCGAACCGATCAGCTCGGCGCCGCGCAGGGTGGCGCCGACAAGGGTGGCGTTGGTGAAGCTGGCGCCGGTGAAGGTGGCGCCCGACAGATCACGTCCTGACAACTCGCAACGGTTGCAACTGCCGCCCAGGGAAACCATGCGGGCGACGTCGCGATCCTGCATCTGGGTCGAGACCGTCACGCCTGCCAGGGCGGGCGCGGCGAGCATGATCCCGGGCAGGGCTGCGGCCAGCGGGGCCAGGCGACGGAGAAGGGCGAATGAGCGTTTCATCACCCTTACTCAATGCTCCCAATGCCCGAAAAACCCTACTTAAATCGCGGTAACGAAGGGGGCGCTCAGCAGGCCGGAATGCGCAGGCCCGAGGGCAGGGCCGTGGCGGCGTCGCCGCAGGCCTGGTTGAGTTGGCCCTGGGTCAGGCCGGTGGCGCGCGACAACTGGGCGCCCGACAGATTGGTTCCGCTCAGCTTGGCGCCGGCGAAGGCCGAACCGTCCAGATAGGCGCCGACGAAGCTGGCGTTGGTCAGGTCCGCCCCGGCGAAGTTGGAGCCGGAAAAGACGCCGCCGTAGGCTTCGACATCGCGCAGGTCGGCGCGGCTGAAGCGGGTGCGGTTCATGACGGTCAGGCTGAGGTCCGCCTGACGCAGGCGCGCGCCCGACAGGTTCAGGCCGCGCACCTCCATGCCGGAAAAGTCGCCCTGGAACAGGTTGCAGCCGGGGCAGGAGGCGCCGCCGCGCACGCGACCGATCTGGGACGCGTTCTGGGCCGCTGCGGGCAGGGCCGAGACGGCGATCAGGGCCGAGACGAGGGCGGGGGCGAGTGCCAATGCGAGACGGTTCATGCAGGATCTCCGGTCTTTGCCGGTTCAAAGCAAGAAGCGGGCCGATCCGTTCGTCTCAACCCTGCATCTGCGGTGCGGCCCCGCAGGTGTCGCAGGTCCAGCCGCCGCCCCGGTTCTGCAGGCTGAAGTCGCCGCAGGCGGGGCAGGCCACGGCCTCGGTCGCCGCAGGACCTGACGTCGGCGCGTCCGGTTTGCGACCGAAAGGCACGACCACGAGGTTGTCGGGCGCCGCGCCGCGCGCGAAGCCCTTGGAGATGAAGCGGGCCGCGGGCACCGGCTCGGCGTCGTCCGCCGCTCCGCCCAGGCCGTCCGGGTTCAGGCCCTCGGGCTCGGCGTTCGCCAGTTCGTGGCGGTCCAGATAGGAGACGCCCAGTTCGCGGAAGATGTAGTCGAGGATCGAACTGGCGGAGCGGATGGAATCATTGCCCGTGACGCGCCCGGCGGGCTCGAAGCGGGTGAAGACGAAGGCGTCGACGAACTCGTCCAGCGGCACGCCGTATTGCAGGCCGATGGAGATGGCGATGGCGAAGTTGTTCATCAGGCTGCGGAAGGCGGCGCCTTCCTTGTGCATGTCGATGAAGATCTCGCCCAGTTCGCCGTCTTCGTATTCGCCGGTGTGGATGTAGACCTTGTGCCCGCCGACAGCCGCCTTCTGGATATAGCCCTTTCGGCGGTCCGGCAGCTTGCGCCGCGTGCGGTCGCGTTCGATCACCTTCTCGATGACCCGTTCGACGGGCTTGGATTCGAGGCGGACGTCCGGTTCGGGCCGTCGTTGGAAGGGCGTTTCGGCTTCAGGCAGGTCCAGACGGAAATCAGCCGGCGGCGCGGCGCGTTTCAAGACGACAGCGCGTCGACCTTCACGTGCGGCCTGGCCCAGGATACGGGCCGCCTGCAGCGCGCCGGAGCGCCAGTCGATCATCTCCGGCGTCACGTCAGGCGCGTCGCTATAGGCCTCAAGTCCGCGACGCAGTTCGGCGTCAAGCGCGGCCGGCGCGTGCGACAACAGGCCGTGCAGAGCGGCCGGAGCGTCGTTCCAATCCGACAGGTCGGCGTGACCGAAGGCATAGGTCTGGGCGGCGGTGATCATGGCGTCGCTGAAGCCGAGGCGCGGCAGAAGCGCCGAGCCCTCTTCGACCGACAGGCCCAGGACATCGGTGACGAAGCCAGCGTCCAGTACAGGAGGGGCGAAGGCGGACGCCAGGTCGTTGACCTGGCTGAGCGCCGTCTCGACGCCCTCGAACTCCACATCCGTGAAACCCAGGTCGCGTAGGGCGGCATGATCGATATAGGGGGCGTCGACCAGGGTGCGGCGCCCGAACAGGCGGCGCTCGGCGGCTTCGACATCGCCGCCTGCGCGAGCCATGGCTCGCGTCAGGGATGGACGAAGGCGGCGCTCCATCTCGCCGTCATCCGTCTGGAACAGGTCGTGGTGAGCGAAGGGGGAGGCGCCCAGCCGCAGGTCCAACTCAGCGTCGCGCACGAAAAGGTTGATGGCGGCGTGGCGGCGACCATGGCGCGCCAGGGCCTCGGCGTCGGCCGGGGAGACGCGCTCCAGAACATCGTCGCGGACGGCGTCCCATTCAGAGCAGGGGCCGAGACGACCAGCGATTTCCATGGAGGCCGCGTTCGCCGCAGCGCCTAGACGAGATCCGACCCAGGCGGTCGAGGCGACGGGATCAGCGTCGCGAGCCACGGCCCAGTCCGTCAGGCCGACGAGGCCCAGGGCGATGGGACGGGCGGCCTTCCTGCGTCGAGCCGATGAGGCATCGGCTGAGAGGCCGCAGCCGATCTCGATCTCCAGCGCCAGGACCAGCAGGCGGGTCAGGTGGTCCAGGGCGTCTTCAAAGTCGGCCTTGGCCAGGGCCGCCAGGGCGGGCAGGCAGATGGCCGCGCGGGCTTCCAGGGCGGCGTCGGCCAGGACTTCGGCGTCGCGCGGCGAGAAGACCAGGGCCAGGTCTAGCTCCAGCCCGGTTTCGGCGGCCGTGAGCGCTTCCGGGCCGCCCGAGGCGACGGTGTCGCGACGCGCCAGGACTGGCAAGAGCGGGTGGCCGGGGCGAGCGGAAGGCGACGCTTCCGAGTTTTCGCCCTCGGCGGCGCGCAGGATGTCGGCGTCGGTCGCGCCGCAGCGGCGAGCGGCCAGGGCGGCGCGCGCCAGGGCGGGATTGGCGGCCGGATCGGCGCAGGCCTCGCGCGGTCCTTCGCAGCGATCCACGGCGTCGGCGACGCCTTTCAGCGAGTCGGCAAGGGCTTGGACAGCGCGCTCGGCGAGGCGCTCGCTGCGTCTCGCCACGGCCAGATCGGCCAGATGTTGCGCCGCGCCCGGTTCGCCCAGGTCCAGAGCCGACGCGGCGCGCACGCCGTCGGCTTGAACCTGGCCGGGCGCCGCCAGGCCCAGGATCACGGCGGCCGTCAATTCGTCGGCGAATGTCTGGGCGTCCGCAGGCCGAGAGAACAGGCCCTGGGCATGGCCCCAGGCGGCGAGACGGTGCGCCCATCTGGCGATCGAAGCGGCGGGTCCTGCGGATTCGGGGTCCGAAGCGGCGACGGCGTCGTGAGGAAGGTCCGACGGCAGGTCGTCGGCCCAGTCCAGCCAGGCCTCGACGCGGACGTCGGTCCAATCGGCGGGCGCGCTCACCGTCGCGACCGTGTCGGGCCGTTCGATCCGTCTGGGCTCCATCGCCACGGCCTCGGCGAGGGGGGCGAAACGGGGCTTGATGCGCATCAGAGGTCTCCGCGCGTGTCCTGGCGACGACAGTAACGGTGTATGTTGGAGGGGTTCAATAAATCTTGGGGGCCTGATCAGGGTTACCCCCAAGATGTTGATTGCATCCTGTGACGCTCCGTGCTGGACGCGGGCGGCTGCGGTTTCTATGATCGTCCCGCGTCGCCGGACCTCCCCGCGCGACGGGATTCGAGTAGGTTCGACGACGTGCTGAGCAAGATCTTCACCTGGTGGAACGGCGCCACGATCGGCACCCTGTTCACCGTCGGCAAACGCGGCCAACTGGTCGGCACGGACGAGTTCGGCAACCGCTATTACCAGTCGCGCGACACGGTCAGCTATGACGGCCGCAAGCGCCGTTGGGTCATCTATGACGGCTATGCCGAGGCGTCGAAGGTTCCGCCGGAATGGCAGGGCTGGCTGCGTTACACCTATGACGAGACCCCGGTCGAGAAGCCGTTGCCGCGTCGCGCCTGGGAAAAGGATCACCTGCCGAACCTGACAGGCACGCCCATGGCGTGGCGCCCGCAGGGCTCGCTGGCCAACGAGGGCAAGCGCCCGGCCGCGACCGGCGACTATCAGGCCTGGAGCCCGGAATGAACCGTAACCGCCTCCTGCTTGTCGGCGTGGCCGTGGCGGGACTGGCGGTCGCCGGCGTCGGCGTGACCGGCGCCCTGATGGACTTGCCGCAGGACGCCGTTCCGGTTCAGGACCCGGTGGGCGAGAAGCTGCGCGACACGACGCGCTCGCCCTTGCAGGCGCCCAATCCTCAGCCGACGCAACCGTCGTCTCCGTCTGGGCAGACGCCGCCGGCTCCGGCTCAACCCGCTGCGCCGAATGCAGCACCCGGCACGCCGGTCGTCGTGACGACTCCCGAGGCGGAGATCGCGGCCGTACAGGAAGACGTTCCGCCGGAAGCCGAGGCCGAGGAAGCCCCCAAGGGGCCGACCGAACCCGCGCCGGTCCCCGGCCGTCGTCAACGCCGCCCGATCGCTGTCATCCAGGCCATCGACAAGGTCACGGCCGAATCCATGCGGTTCGAGGTCGAGGTCGGCGGTCGTCCAGTCCGCTTCAACAAGACCCTGATCTTCAGCGCTCGAGCCTGCGAGGTCTCGGCTTCGGACGAACAGACCGAGGACGCCATCGCCTATCTGGAAGTCGGGGTTCAGCCGCGCGGCGTCGCCGTGCCGACCGAGGCGCGCCAGATCTTCAAGGGCTGGATGTTCGCCTCATCGCCGGGCGTCAGCGGGCTGCAACACCCGATCTACGACGCCTGGGTGGTCGGCTGTAAGGCGTAGTCCACGGCTTCTGCGCCCGTCATGGGCGCGGTCAGGACGCCTGTGTCGGGCGTCAGGCGCAAGGCGGGCTTCAGCATCCTGAGATAGGCCGCCTGGGGGGTTTCCACGGCGCCGAACTGGCTGAGATGTTCGGTCAGGAACTGGGCGTCCAGCAGGCTCCAACCGCCCTTTCTCAAGCGCGCCGCCAGATGAACCAGGGCGACCTTGGACGCATCGCGGGCCCGGTTGAACATGCTCTCGCCGAAGAAGGCGCCGCCCAGGGTTACGCCGTACAGGCCGCCGACCAGAACCTCGTCCCGCCAGCATTCCAGGCTGTGGGCGTGGCCGCGCGCGTGGAGTTCGATATAGAGACGGCGGATCGGGTCGTTGATCCAGGTGTCTTCGCGCCCTGGAGCCGAGGCGGCGCAGGCGTCGAGGACCGCAGCAAAGGCGGTGTCGACCCGAACCTGGAAAGGTTCGCCGCGCACGGTACGACGTAGGCGCGACGGAATGTGGAAGCGTTCCAGCGGAACGACGCCGCGCTGATCCGGCTCGATCAGATAGACGCGCGGATCATCGCGCGCGTCCGCCATGGGAAAGACGCCCCGGGCGTAGCAGGCCAGCAGCTCTTCCGGTCCGAAGACGCCGAAAGGGCCGCTGGCGCTGAACTCGGGTTCGTCCAAGAGGGGTTAGGCCTTGGCCTTCTGGGCTGCCGCCCACTTCTCCAGCCAGTGGATGTCGTAGTCGCCCGACAGGATGTCCGGCTCCTGCAGCAGCTTCTGGAACAGGGGGATGGTGGTGTCGATGCCGCCGATAACCATCTCGTTCAGGCTGCGCTTGAGGCGAGCCAGGGCTTCCTCGCGGTCGCGGCCGTGGACGATCAGCTTGCCGATCAGGCTGTCGTAGTAGGGCGGGATCGAATAGCCGGCGTAGATGGCGCTATCCAGGCGCACGCCCAGCCCGCCCGGGGCGTGGAAGTCCGTGATCGTGCCTGGCGACGGGGTGAAGGTTTCCGAGTTCTCGGCGTTCACCCGCACCTCGATGGCGTGGCCTTCGAAGTGGATGTCTTCCTGGGTGAAGGACAGCGGCAGGCCCGCGGCGATGCGGATCTGTTCGCGGACCAGATCGACGCCCGTGATCATCTCCGTGACCGGGTGTTCGACCTGCAGACGGGTGTTCATTTCGATGAAGAAGAACTCGCCGTCTTCCCACAGGAACTCGATGGTGCCGGCGCCCAGATAGCCGATGGCGGCGATGGCCTTGTTGACCGTCTCGCCGATCTTCTTGCGACCCTCGGCCGACAGGGCGGGCGAGGGGGCCTCTTCCAGCACCTTCTGGTGGCGACGCTGCAGCGAACAGTCGCGTTCGCCCAGGTGGACGACGTTGCCGTGGCTGTCGGCGATCACCTGGATCTCGATGTGGCGCGGCTTCTGGAGATAGCGCTCCATGTAGACGGCGCCGTTGCCGAAGGCGGCCTTGGCCTCGGTCTGGGCGGTCTGGACGGCCTCGACCAGGTCGTCTGCCGTCATGGCCACCTTCATGCCGCGACCGCCGCCGCCTGCGGCGGCCTTGACGATCAGGGGGAAGCCGATGGACTTGGACGCCTCGATGGCGGCCTCGACGGTCTCGACCTCGCCGTCAGAGCCGGGGACGACGGGGATGCCCGCGTCCTTGACCGTCTGCTTGGCGGTGATCTTGTCGCCCATGACGCGGATGTGGTCGGGCTTGGGACCGATGAAGGTCAGGCCGTGGGCCTCGATGATCTCGGCGAAGCGGGCGTTCTCCGATAGGAAGCCGTAACCCGGGTGGATCGCCTGTGCGCCGGTGATTTCCGCCGCCGCGATGATCTGCGGGATGTTCAGATAGGACTTGGCCGCCGGGGCTGGGCCGATGCAGACGCTTTCGTCGGCCAGGCGCACCCACATGGCGCCGCGGTCGGCTTCGGAGTGCACGGCGACGGTAGAGATGCCCATCTCCTTGCACGCCCGGTGGATGCGCAGGGCGATTTCGCCGCGGTTGGCGATCAGGACCTTGGTGAACATATCCGGTCTCAGGCTTCCAGCAGGACCAGGGCTTCGCCGAACTCGACCGGCTGGGCGTCGCCGACCAGGATTTCCGAGACGACGCCGTCACGCGGGGCCTGGATCGGGTTCATGGTCTTCATGGCCTCGACGATCAGCAGGGTCTGGCCCTTCTTGACCTTGTCGCCCGGCTTGACGAAGGCCGGAGCCTCCGGCGAGGGCTGCAGGTAGGCGGTGCCGACCATCGGCGACTTCACCTCTTCGCCCTTGCGGGAAACGATGGTGGCCGGGTCCGACGGCATGGCGGTCGGAACTGCGGCGACGGGCGCGGCGGCGTGAGCGACCGGGGCCGGGGCGGCGGCGTATTGGATCGGGGCGGCGGCGACGGTGACTTCGCGCTTCACCTTGATCTTCAGGTCGCCACGCTCGACCTCGATCTCGGTCAGATCGGTGTCGTTCAGAATGTCGGCCAGGCTGCGGACCAGGTCGGCGTCGATGTTCTTGTTCTTGTCGTCGGACATTGGGGGACTCTTCTTTGAAATCTTAGGACGAACGGGCCGCGGCCTCGGCGCGCTTGCGCGCCTCGCCCAGGGCGGCCTTCACGGCCAATTCGTAGCTGCGGGCGCCGAAGCCGGCGATGACGCCGGTCGCGGCCAGGGAGACATAGGAGTGATGCCGGAACGCCTCGCGCGCGGCGGGGTTCGACAGATGGCACTCGACCACGGGGATGCTGAGCGCCTTGAGCGCGTCCAGCAGGGCCACGGAGGTGTGGGTGAAGGCCGCCGGGTTGATCACAAGCGCGTCAGCCTCGGTCCGGGCCTCCTGAATCCAGTCGACCAACTGGCCTTCGTGATTCGATTGGCGGAAGACGACCCGGGCGCCCTCGGCCGCCGCTTCGCACAGGGCCTGAACGTCGGCCAGGGTCTCATGGCCATAGATGTCCGGCTCCCGAACGCCGAGAAGGTTCAGGTTGGGGCCATTCAGGACGTAGAGGATGAAGGTTTCGGGCATTCGCTCGCAAAACAGGCGCGCCGTGTCCGCGCGGAATCGAGCGGCGTTGTAGCTCAGGTGAGACGCGCCGCAAAGCGGGTGGTTGAAAAGGTTGACGTTGGGGGAGGCTGGCGCCTGCGAGCGGGCCTTTTTGGAAGTCCGTCAAGAGTGGTTAGCGGACTACCGAACTCGACGCACAGTGAACCTACCTCCGCCACCGTAAGCGATCTCACAGTCACCCATCGTCGTGATGCGATCAACCCATGTACGGGCGCATATGCTTCTGAACTCCGCCATCTGTGTAGGCGTCACGGAATACGTCTTGCCTGCCTCTATGACCTCCATCCTCTCGAAATCCTCGACGTAATGAGCTCTGGCAAGCAGTATGGATTCACCCGTCGGAACGGTTCTCCATGCTGACCATTCGGCGTGATCCTCATGGTGCCAGCGGAACTGGATGGGGGCATTCGCACGATCCACGACAGTTGTCGGCCATGCGTCGCATGCGGATAGACTCAGCCACATCGGGATCAAGATGCCCACGCGGCTGATCTTTGATGGAACCATGGCAGCCATTCTCTCACAGTGCCTTCCCCTTATCACCCACGCAACGTCCACAACGGGTCGATAGCAGGCTTAGACCGTGGATTTGATGTCCTGCGCTGGAATCCCCATTATCTAACGTCTCCGAAAGAGGCGTCGCCTCTCCACCCGCACCCTCTGGAGCGAACAGCTTGCGTATCGAAGTCAACGGTGAGGCCCGGGACACCGCCGCCACGACCATTCTGGGCCTGGTTCAGGAACTGTCGCTGGATCCGAAGAAGGTGGCGGTCGAGCGCAATCTGGAAATCGTGCCGCGCTCGCTGCACGGAGAGACGGCGCTGGCCGAGGGCGACAGGATCGAACTGGTGCAGTTCGTGGGCGGGGGCTGAGGCGATCAAATCCCGCAACGCGGCTTTCCCCGGGCGGCGGGCGGCGCTAGGTCAGGGACATGACTGACACCGCTCCCCGTATCGACAGCTGGACCGTCGCCGGCCGCACCTTCAACTCGCGCCTGATCGTGGGCACCGGCAAGTACCGGGACTACGCCCAGAACGCGGCGGCAGCCGAGGCTTCGGGCGCCGAGATCGTCACCGTGGCGGTGCGCCGGGTGAACCTGACCGATCCGAACCAGCCGGTTCTGACGGACTTCATCGATCCGAAGAAGTACACCTATCTGCCCAATACGGCGGGCTGCTTCACGGGCGAGGACGCGGTGCGGACCCTGCGTCTGGCACGCGAGGCGGGCGGCTGGACCCTGGTCAAGCTGGAGGTCCTGTCGGATCCCAAGACCCTGTTCCCGGACATGGAAGAAACCCTGCGGGCGCTGAAGCTGCTGACCGCCGAGGGCTTCGAGGTCATGGTCTATTGCACCGACGACCCGGTCTATGCGCGCAAGCTGGAGGACGCGGGCGCCGTGGCCGTCATGCCGTTGGGCGCGCCGATCGGCTCGGGCCTGGGGGTGCAGAACCCGATCAACATCCGCCTGATCATCGAGCAATCCAAGGTTCCGGTCCTGGTCGATGCGGGCGTGGGCACGGCGTCCGATGCGGCCATCGCCATGGAACTGGGCTGCGACGGGGTGCTGATGAACACCGCCATCGCCGAGGCGCGCGATCCCATCCTGATGGCCAGCGCCATGAAGCACGCGGTCATCGCCGGGCGAGAATCCTATCTGGCGGGCCGCATGAAGAAGCGTTTCTACGCCGACCCGTCGTCGCCGCTGGCGGGCCTGATCTAGGGCGCGACCTCGGGGCGGCTTGTCGGGCCGACATCGGCGGCGCACTCTCGTCTCAGTTCTGGGGAGAGGGATGATGCGTTTCGGATGGATGGCCTGCACCGCCTTGGCGGCCTGCATGATCGGGCCGATGGCGGTGGCGGATGCGACGGCGGACAAGGCCGTGCGCGATCTGCTGGATCAGCCGCAGGTCTGTGGTCCGGGCGGCTCGGCCATCGAAGACGCCCCGTCGGTGGACGGCATCGTCATGGTCGAAGGCTTCGGTACGGGCGGCTTCAAGGTCGATACGGTCAACCCCGAAGCCCAGGCCTGGTTCGACCATGGCGTGCGGCTGCGCTGGGCGTTCGAGCATACGGAATCCGTGCGGGCCTTCCGCAAGGCGCGGGCGCTGGACCCGAGCTGCGGCATGTGCGCCTGGGGCGAGGCCTGGGCCATAGGGCCCAACCTGAACGGCGGCGGTCAGGACAAGGCTTCCATCGACGCCGCCCGCCAGGCCGCCCGCGACGCGCGCCGTCTGGCCCGTGACGCGACGCCGGTGCAGCGCCAGATGATCGACGCCCTGATCCAGCGCTATTCCGGCGGGGAGAAGAGCCGTGCGGACCGTTTCGCCCGGAGGATGGACCGGATCGCGCGCCAGAACCCGGACGACGGGGCCATCGCCAATATCACCGCCGACGCCTGGCTTCTGGCCGCCGACGACTGGTGGGACGACGAGGGCAAGGCGGCCGATCCGGCTATTCCCCGCGCCATGGGCCTGCTGGAACACGCGTTGGCGAAAGACCCGGACGATCCCGGCGCGATCCACCTCTATATCCACCTGACCGAGTGGTCGGACGATCCGCACAAGGCCATCCCCTATGGCGAGCGGCTGGCCTTGCTGGCTCCGGGGGCCAGCCACCTGGTGCATATGCCCTCGCACACCTACTACCGCGTCGGGCGCTATCGCGACGCGATGGAGAGCAACGTCAACGCCGTGGCTCTGGACCGGCGCTATGACGCCCTGGCCAAGCCGCCGGGCGGGGTGCCGGTGATGCGGCTGCACGCGCACAACATCCACTTCGGCATGGGCGGCGCCCTGATGGCCGGGGGCGGCGAGGCGGGGCTGAAGCTGGCGGACTGGTTCCTGACCACCTATCCAGACATCGGCGCCCAGGACTATTGGCGGCAGATCGTCGCCAATAACGCCTACGCCGTCTACGGCCGGTTCGGCTCGCCGGAGCAGGTGGCGGCGCTGAAGGAGCCGCCGGCCACCCATCCCTTGCTGCGCATCAGTTGGCGATATGCGCGGGGCGAGGCCGCGGCGAGGGCGGGCGACGCTGCGGCTGTCCGCGCCGAGGCGGAGGCGATCAAGGCTCTGCGCGAAGCGACGCCCTTCACCGGGCCGATGGCCGAGCAGAGGGCGGTCTTCACCGAGCTGTCTCAGCGTGTCCTGGAAGGTCGGGCGGCCATGATCGAGGGCAATGCGAGCGCCGCCGTCGCCGCCTTCACCCGCGCGGCCCAGATCCAGGCCATGGACGACGAGGGCGGGGACCCTCCGATCATCTGGTATCCGACGCGGCGCAGTCTGGCGGCGGCCCTGCTGGCCGGCGGCGACGCGGCCGGGGCCAAGGCCAAGATCGAGGAACTGCTGAAGGACTGGCCCGGCGATCCCTTCAGCTATTTCGTCCTGGCCGAGGCCGAGCGGAGGCTGGGCAATGTCCAGGCGGCCGAAGCGGCGATGCGGCGGGCCGACGTGGAATGGGTAGGCGGCGAGCGGACCCTGGCGGCTGCATAGCCGCTATTGGTCCTGTTCTCATTCAGTCCGCGAAACAGGGTCTGAATCGTCTGAAACGTCCGAAATCCAGGGCGTGAACAGGAGGGCGGGGCGCAGATGAAAACAGGGTCTGAATCGTCTGAAACCGACGAGACCCGCCCCGCCGTTTGCGCCGCTTGGGCATTATAAGGCCGTGGGAGGGTCTGCTAGGTCGATTGGGCTGAATTTCTGAAAAGCCCAGAAAATTCAAATAGCCTTCTGGGACAATTAGGATGGCGAGGCGCCGGTTAGCGCTTCGCCGCCTCGATCAGGGCGCCGACTTCGCGCGGGTCGATGCCGGGGCTGGCCTTGCCGTTGATGAAGAAGGTTGGCGTGCCCTGCAGGCCCAGGGTCGCGGCCGTGGTGTGGATGTCGGCGACATGGCGCGTCATGTCCGGCGAGGCCATGGCCGCCTGGGCCTTGGCCAGGTCGACGCCGCTTTCGACCAGGATGCGGTCGATGGCTTCGCGGTCCAGGGCGCGTGCGTTCATCAGGGCGTCGTAGACGGCCAGATACTTGCCCTGCTGGTGCGCGGCCAGGGCGGCGCGAGCGGCGTACTGCGAGGTCACGTCGTCGCCCCGGTCCAGGATGGGCCAGTCCTTGAAGACGAAGCGCACCTCCGGATGGGCGGCCATCAGGGCGCGGTACTCGTGGGCCACGGCCTTGCAGCCGGGGCAGCGGAAGTCGAAGAACTCGATCACCGTCACCTTGGCGTCGGCGGGGCCGAAGCTGGGATCGCGGGCGTCGACCGCCAGCAGGGAGGGGTTGGCCTTGGCGGCGGCGTCGATCGCGGCGACCCGGTTCTGGTTCTCGTGCGCCTCGCGCGCGGCCAGGACTTCGTCCAGCACCTGGGGGTTCTGAACCAGGTAGGCGCGCACGCGCTCGCCGAAGCCGCCCGTGACATAGGGAGCGGCCGAAAGGCCCAGGGCGACGAGCGACACGGCCAGGGCCGCGCCGCCGAGCGCCTTGCCGTTCAGCCAGGAGGGCGAGGGCTTGGAGGGCGCGGGGGACGGCGTCGGGGCGGCGTCGGGGCGGGCGTCGTCGGTCATCAGGTCTGGAACTCTGTCGGAAGGCGGGTGTCAGTTGTTGGGCAGAATGACGCCGCGGTTGCTGCGCTGTTCGTTGCGGCGTTCGGCGTCGTCGATGTCGCGCTGGGTGGCGCCCGAGGCGAAGACGATGTCGGTCGCGCGGCGCCATTCGATGGAGTTGCGATCCAGCATGTCGCGGGCGCGCATGGCGAACTGGTTCGCCTGTTCCGTGCGGCCCAGGGCGAACCAGTATTCGGCGGAGGCCAGGCGAGCCTCGCCCTCCTTGCCTTGGCTGGCGTAGGCCTGGCCCAGCAGACGCCAGGCCAGGGTGTTGTCCTTCTCAAGCGCGATGGCGCGCTTCAGTTGATCGACCGCCGCGTCCAGCTTTGTCGGGTCGGCGGTTTCGATCAGGGCGTGGGCCAGGTTGATCTTCAGCAGGGGCGCGTCGGGCTTCAGCTCGACCGCGCGTTGATGGGCGGTGATGGCGTCGCCGGGGCGGCCTTCCTCGAACAGGATCTGACCCTTTAGCTCCCAGAAGTAGGGGTTCTCGGGCTGTTCGGCCAACAGGGCGTCGACGGCGGTCAGCGACTTGTCCGTCTGGCCGTCGCGGAACCAGGCGATGGTGCGCGCATAGCGGGCGGGCAGGGAGGTGTTGGATGAAGGATAGTCCCGCAGGGTCGCGTTCGGCGCCTCCATGAAGGAGCGGATCTTGGCGACCACGAGGGCGTGCTGCGCCATGCGCTCGGGACTGTCCTGGTGGTTGTAGTGGGCGGCGGCCTCGACCGGACGGCGCAGGGATTCGATGCGCTGCGACGACAGGGGGTGGCTGCGGAAATAGGGGTAGCGGCGCTGGTCGGAGAAGACTTCCTGCGCGCGGAAGTTCTCGAAGAACTCCACCATGCCCTTGCCGGACTCTCCGGCCCGTTCCAGGGCGCGGGCGCCGGTGATGTCGGCCTCGCCTTCCTGGCTCTGCATGTAGCGCAGGGCGCCGAGCGTGCCGAAATACTGGCTGGAGGCCAGCAGGGCCGCGCCCGCGTCCGGGGCGCCGGCGATCGCGGCCAGGGCGCCCAGGGCCATGGTCATGATCATCGGCTGCATGCCGGCGTTCTGGGCCCCGTCGCGCAGGGTGTGGCGGTTCTTGATGTGGCCGGCTTCGTGGGCGATCACGCCCAGGAGCTGGTTCGGGGTTTTGGTCTGAAGGATCAGGCCGGTGTTCAGGCCCATGATCCGCCCGCGCGTGGCGAAGGCGTTCAATTCCTGGTCATTGACCAGCAGGATCTCGATCTCGGACGGCTCCAGCCCCATGGCGTCCAGGACCGGCTCGGACCACTCATGGATGATGCCCTCGATCTCCGTGTCGCGGATCAGGCTCTGGGCCGAGGCCGCGTTGGCGCTCGCCAGGACCGCCGCGATCGCGACGGCCGAAACGAGGAGGCGGGATGCGGCGCGTGTTACGGCGCTTGTTGCGACACGGGGAAGCCTGGTCATGGCGTACTCCAGAGCGACAGTCTCCCCCGTGTCATCAAGTCTAATCGTGTCCGATCAACGGCGCCACCAGCCGCGCTTCGGCTTTTCGGGCGGTGCGACGATCTGGTTCGGGTCGTCGGCGATGATGGCGGCGACGTCGACTTCCGGCGCCGGTGCGACGACAGGTTCGGCGACGGCGACCGGCTCGGGCTCGACCGGAGCTTCGAGCGCCTGTTCGATAGCGGCCTCGATCTTGGCGGCGACGACGGGTTCGACATCCAGATGAGCTGGAATGGGAGCCGGTTCAGCTTCGGCTTCGACCTCGACTTCGGCGGCCGTCGCGGTCTCCGCCTCGGCAGGCGCTTCGATCACGGCCTCGGCGGCGACGTCGGAGGCGGCCTTGCGGCGCACGCGGCGGCGCTTGGGCTGCTCGGCGACGACGACCGGAGCCGAGGCGTCCTCGGCCGCATCCTCAGCGGGGATGACGGTGGCGATGGGCGTGTCCGGCGAACCGACGGGGGGCAGGCCCTCGTTGACGGCGCGATCCTCGACCTTGGCCTCGTGGGTCAGGCCGTCCTGGCCCCGATCACGGCCACGGCCCCGACCGCGACGGCGGCGCGAACGACCGCCTTCACGCTCGCCGCGCCCGCCTTCCGAACGCTCGGCGACGACATCGTCGGACGCGCGATCCTCAGAGGGGGCGGCGCGTTCAGCGCGCGGTTCCGGATTGATCGGATCGAACCAGACGTAGGGATCGTCCAGCGACGGGGTGCGGCCGCGAACCCAGGTGAAGGCGTCGCGATCGCCGTCCTCGCGCATGCGGCGACCGCCGCGACGGCCGCGACGACGGCGACGGCCGGCCTCGCTGTCGTCGTCCTCGTCTTCGGCGGCGACCGCGTCGGTCGATCCTTCGTCGGAGCCTTCCTCATCGCGGCGTCCGCCGCGACGACGGCGGCGGCGGCCACGGCCGCGGCCTTCGCCGTCATGCTGTTCGGCGCGCTCGCGCGGTTCGTCGTCGTCGTTGTCTTCACGGTCGAGGTCGGCGTCGTCCTCGTCGTCGCCTTCGATGACCTCGTCGTCCTCGTCTTCGTCCTCATGGTCGAAGGCGTTGTCGTCATAGCCGTCGTCCAACTCGGCGGCCGAGATATGGGTGACGACCGGCACGAAGTCTTCGTTGGTCGAGGTGCGCTCGATGGCGTGCTCGCCCTGGGCCAGGCTGTCGTCGATCTGGATGACGACGTTCAGGCCGCGCTGGCCGAGCAGGCGCTGCAGATAGCTGCGCTTGTGGTTCAGGATGTAGAGGGCGACGGCCGTCGAGACGCGAAGGTTCACCGACCCGGCGCCGTTCTTGCCGGCCTCGATGTCGACGGCGCGCAGGGTCATCAGGGCGGCGCTTTCGGCCGAACGGATGCGGCCCGCGCCCTGGCAGCAGGCGCAGACCTCGGTCGCGCCTTCGATCACGCCCAGGCGGCGACGCTGGCGGCTGATCTCCATCAGGCCGAAGCCCGAGATGCGGCCCATCTGGATGCGGGCGCGGTCCTTGGCCAGGGCGTCCTTCAGGGCCTTCTCAACCGCGCGGTTGTTCTTGCCCTCGTCCATGTCGATGAAGTCGATGACGATCAGGCCGGCCAAGTCGCGCAGACGCAATTGGCGGGCGGCCTCGACGGCGGCTTCCATATTGGTCTTGGTGGCCGTGGCCTCGACGTTGCGCTCCTTGGTGGAGCGGCCCGAGTTGACGTCGATGGCGACCAGGGCCTCGGTCTGGTTGATCACCAGATAACCGCCGGACTTCAGCGGCACGACCGGCTGGTGAATCTGGGTCAGGACCTCTTCGATGCCGTTTGCGGCGAACAGGGGCTTAGAGCCCTGATAGAGGTGGATCTTCTTGGCCTGCGACGGCATCAGCACGCGCATGAAGTCGCGGGCTTCCTTGAAGCCTTCCAGGCCCTCGACCTGAATGCCGTCGAAGTCCTTGTCGTACATGTCGCGGACGGCGCGACGGACCAGGTTTTCCTCTTCGTAGATCTGGGCCGGGGCGTTCGACTTCAGGGTCGTCTCGCGAATCGTCTCCCACAGGCGCAGCAGGTATTCGTAGTCGCGCTTGATCTCGGCCCGAGTGCGCTTGGCGCCGGCCGTGCGGATGATCAGGCCCATGCCCTGCGGCACCTTCAGCGCGGCGGCGGCGGACTTCAGCCGGCGACGGTCCGAGGTGTTGGTGATCTTGCGCGAAATGCCGCCGCCCTTGCCGGTGTTGGGCATCAGGACGCAGTAGCGGCCGGCCAGCGACAACCAGGTGGTCAGGGCCGCGCCCTTGGCGCCGCGTTCATCCTTGACGACCTGCACCAGCAGGATCTGGCGGCGCTTGATGACGTCCTGGATCTTGTAGCGGCGCATCAGGCGGCGCTTCAGCCGCTCCTCGTCGGCCAGACCGCCTTCGGACTCGTCGTCGCCCTCGCGGCCGAGGTCGTCGTGGTCGTCGTCGTCCGAGTGGGTCTCGGCCATGATGGCTTCACGGTCGGCCACCGGGATCTGGTAATAGTCCGGGTGGATTTCGTTGAAGGCCAGGAAGCCGTGGCGGTTGCCGCCGTACTCGACGAAGGCTGCCTGAAGGCTGGGCTCTACGCGGGTGACCTTGGCGAGGTAGATGTTGCCGCGAAGCTGGCGGCGGGCCGTGGATTCGAAGTCGAATTCCTCAACCTGACGTCCGTCCACGATGGCGACGCGGGTTTCTTCCGCGTGCGCCGCATCGATCAGCATAGTCTTTGACATGAAGGGTCTCTCTGAGGCGCGCCAGGCCGGGCCCTGCGAAGGTCTTCGCGGACAAGGGGGCGGCTCGCCGAATGAAAATGGGGGCCAGGGCGCGCGTCATCCCCTCGCGGATTGCGAGCGCGGCAGGAAACTGCCGGTCAGGAGCGCAGGCGGGTCGGCCCATTTGGTTCTGTCGGTCCTGGGTCCGAACGGGCCGGTCAAGGCCCCGCTTCGGACCCGTTCGTCGGATCGTCGGTCAGGCCGGGCGATCCTCGGAATGAGGTGAAAGCAGCGTTGCGAGGAGGGCGCGCCGAGCTCCGCATAACAGCAGCGAAGGGCGCGATCGTTCGCGAACGGATCACACAATAGGCATAACCGGCGGAAAATAAAAGAAGCGGCGTCGTTACAAGTCTTAACGAAATACTCAGCAGCTCCCGGCGATAAGCGCCTTCTGAACCAGAAGGGTGAAGTCCGACCATGTTCGGCCGGTGGCGTATCAACCTGTCCCAATGGGGCGTTCGCGAGTGGGCGATGACGGGCCTGGCCTTCATCGTCATTTGCGCCGTCGTGCTGGCGGCTGGTCGCGGCGTGGCCTTTGGAACCGACGGACAGATCACCGCCGTTCGCTTCGGCGGGGACGCCCAGCGCACCCGCGTCGTCCTGGACATGGGCAAGGCCGTCCGCGGCCAGGTCATCGAGGACGGCAAGACGGGGCGCGTGGTCGTCTCCCTGTCGGACATCGCGCCTGGACGCGGCCTAGACGGCGGCGGATCGGGCCTGGTGCGCGGCTATGAGATCAGCGGTTCGGGCGGGGCCTCGCGGGTTCGACTGGATCTGGCGCGCGGGGCCGAGATCGAGCGGCGCTTTCTCCTGCCGCCGGGCGACGGGGTTCGCCATTATCGCTATGTCATCGATCTGAAGGCCACGGGAGCGGCTGCGACTGTCGCTTCGTCGGCGCCGCCGCGTCGCGAGACGTCGCGCAACGAAAAGCCGCTGATCGTCATCGACGCCGGGCACGGCGGGCGCGATCCCGGCGCTCACGGCGTTCATGCTCAGGAAAAGGCCGTCACCCTGGCTGCGGCGCGCGATCTCAAGGCCGCATTGGAGCGGACCGGTCGTTACCGCGTCCGCCTGACGCGCGACAGCGACGTCTATGTCATTCACGGCCGCCGCGTGCAGATCGCGCGCGATGCAGGCGCGGACCTGTTCATTTCCCTGCACGCCGACGCCGGGAGCGATCCGGCCCTGCGGGGCGCCAGCGTCTACACCCTGTCGGAGCAGGGGGCGGGGCGCGCCGTGCGCGAATATACGCGCGGCGACGACTGGCAGCGGGAGCTGCGCCTGCCGGGGCGCGATCCGTCGGTCGACCGCATCCTGCTGGACATGACCCAGCGCGCCACCCAGAACCGCTCGGCCCAGTTCGCGCGCGTGCTGCTGACTCACCTGGAAGGCGACAGCCATCCGCTGCTGCGTCGCAGCCATCGCGACGCGGGCCTGGCCGTCCTGCTGGCCCCCGACGTGCCGGCGATCCTGCTGGAGATGGGCTTCATCACCAATCCGGAAGACGAACGCGTTCTGACCGACGAACGGTCGCGCCGCCGCCTGATGCGCTCGGTGGCCGAAGGGATCGACCGCTATTTCCGCGAACCGGCCGCGCCCGTCATGGTCGCGGGCGAAGTGGCCGGCGGCTGAGGCCTCTCTAGGCTTCCAGCGCCGCGCGGGCGCGGCGGAAGATGTCCTCGAACATTTCGGCGGTCAGGCGACCTGTGTTCGTGTTCAATCGCGAGCAGTGATAGCTGTTGATGATGGTGTAGCCGCCGACCTTGCCTTCCATGCCATGCCCCGGTGGGATAGCCGAGGCAGGCTTGCCCAGGGTGCGCAGGATGCTGCGGCGGGACACGTCGCCCAGGGTCACAATCACCTTCAGCCGGGGCAGGGCGGTCAGGCGGTCGATCAGGAAGGGGCGGCAGGTGTTTTCCTCATCCGTCGTCGGCTTGTTCTGCGGCGGGGCGCAGCGAACGGCGTTGGTGATCATGCAATCGACCAGGCGCAGATCGTCGTCTCCGTTGGGATCATAGTCGCCCTGGGCGAAGCCCATCTTGCGCAAGGTGGCGTAGAGCAGCCAGCCGGCGTGGTCGCCCGTGAAGGGGCGGCCGGTGCGATTGGCCCCCGTTCGCCCGGGCGCCAGGCCGGCGACGAGAAGGCGTGCGTTCGGATCGCCGAAGGATGGCGCGGGGCCGTTCCACCAGTCTGGATTCTGGCGCGCGTTCTCGGCGCGATAGGCGACGAGGCGAGGGCAGAGCGGGCAGTCGCGGGCGGGCTCGGGGTTGAGCGCGCGGCTCACGACGGGCGCTCGGTCCGTTCCAGGGTGCGGGCCAGGCCGTCCTTCATCGGGGCCTTGGGCTTGCTGAAGTGGGTCATGACGTCGTTCAGATCGATGAAGGCGTCAGCCTGACGGCGCAGTTCATCGGCGATCTGGGGCGGCTGGCTCTTGACCGTGGAGACGACGCTGACGCGGACGCCCTTGGACTGGACGGCTTGGATCAGGCGACGGAAGTCGCCGTCGCCGGAGAAGAGGTAGATCTGGTCCAGGTGCGGGGCGAGTTCGAGCATGTCGACTGCGATCTCGACATCCATATTGCCCTTGGTGCGGGTGTGGCCTTGAGCGTCGACGTAGCGCTTGACCGGCTTGGTCGTGACCGTGAAGCCGTTGTAGTCGAGCCAGTCGACCAGGGGGCGGATCGGCGAGAATTCCTCGCCCTCGACCATGGCGGTGTAATAATAGGCGCGAACGAGGCGGCCTTTCTGGCTGAACCAGTCGGACAGCTTGCGGAAGTCGAGGTCCACGTTGAGCGCGCGGGCGGCGGAGTAGAGGTTGGCGCCGTCGATGAACAGGGCGATACGGTCGCCGGAGTGATCGGTCATGGGTAATGAGCCTGCGGAAATGGCTGAAAGTATGAAGTTCCCGACCGTGATTCCCGAAGGGGATCCCGATCCGGACAATGCAGTCATCGTCGCCTTGGGTTGCAATGACAAGGGGGCATGGGCGTCTTGTGCGGAATCCCTGGAGGCCGCTCTGGCTCGGTTTCGCGCCGAGGGGATCGATGTTCTGGCGCGATCCTCCTGGTGGTCGTCCCTGGCCTGGCCCGATCCGACCGATCCGCCCTTCCTGAATGGCGTTGCGGTCGTGCGGACCGATCATGACCCCAAGGCCCTGATGCAACGCCTGGCGCGAATCGAGGATGTGTTCGGTCGCCGCCGCGGAGCGCGCAATGCTCCGCGGACCCTGGATCTGGACCTGATCGCCTATGGCCGGTTGAGTGGTGATCTGGACGGCCTGATTCTGCCGCATCCGCGCGCAGCCGAGCGGTTGTTCGTCATGGGGCCGACGGCCGAGATCATGCCGGACTGGAGGCATCCGATGGTCGGGGACACGGCTTCGACCCTTGCCGCGACCTGCTCCGTCGGGCTAGACGCACGCCCTGTCCCGGCTGCAGCGCGCCCGTAAGGTCTCAATTCCGGCCTTCGCGGCGTTGCACAATCGCGCCTAACCCTATATTTTGTGCGGTTCTCCCTGCCGCCAGAGGAAATTCATGGCCCGCGTCACTGTCGAAGATTGCATCGAGAAGGTGCCGAACCGTTTCGGTCTGGTTCTGCTGGCCGGTCACCGCGCCCGCAACATCGCTAACGGCGCGCCGCTGACCCTGGATCGCGACAACGACAAGAACCCTGTCGTCGCCCTGCGTGAACTGGCCGACGAGACGGTCATGCCGGACGATCTGCGCGAAAACATCATCACCACCCTGCAACGCGTCGACGAGCGCACCGAGGCCGAAGACGAGGCCGAAGTGGTCGCCCTGCTGGCCGAGCCGCAGCACATGAACATGGCTGAGGCCGAGCTGATCCGCGCGCTGCAAAGCGACCGCGACGGCGGTCAGGAGGAACGCTACTGACGGCTGAGCCTGTCACCGGCGTCACCATTCTCCCGGCGCGGCCCTCGGCGGACACGTCGACGGATAAAGCTGGGAATCAAAAAGACCAATCGGCGTCGTCCCCGACCGGGGCGGCGCCGAAGTCGTCTGTAGGCTCCAATTCGTCTGAAGCGTCCCCTGTGTCCGATACCAAACGCGCCCCGATCATGCGTCAGTTCGAACTGATCGAGGCGGTCAAGGCCTATGATCCCACGGCCGACGAGGCGTTGCTGAACCGCGCCTATGTCTATGCGATGAAGATGCACGGCTCGCAGTTGCGGGCCTCGGGCGATCCCTATTTCGCCCATCCGATCCAGGTCGCGGGCATCCTGACGGACTACCGACTGGACACGGCCACCATCGTCACGGCCCTGTTGCACGACGTTGTGGAGGACACCTCGGCGACGCGCGACGACATCGCCGCCATGTTCGGCGAGGAGATCGCCGTCCTGGTCGAGGGCGTGACCAAGCTGTCGCGGTTGGAGCTTCAGGCCGAGCACACGCGCCAGGCCGAGAACCTGCGCAAGTTCATCCTGGCCATTTCCAAGGACGTGCGGGTCCTGTTGGTCAAGCTGGCCGACCGTCTGCACAACATGCGCACGCTGCATTTCGTGAAGCCGGAGAAGCGCGAGCGCATCAGTCGCGAGACCCTGGAGGTCTATGCGCCCCTGGGTCGATCGATCGGTATCCACTCCATCGCCGCCGAACTGGAGGAGCTGGCGTTCGAGCACCTGAACGCCACGGCGCGCGTCGCCATCCAGCGCCGGCTGGAGGCTCTGAAGCTGGAAAACGGCAGCGCCATCGAGGCCGTCTCGCCTGAGGTCGAGCGTGTCCTGGCCGAGGCGGGAGTGCGGGCGCGGGTCAAGGGACGCGAGAAGACGCCCTATTCCATCTGGCGCAAGTTGCAGCGGAAGACGGTCGGCTTTTCCTCCCTGTCGGACATCTACGGTTTCCGCGTCATCGTCGAGAGCGAGGACGACTGCTATCGCGCCCTGGGCGTCATTCATCGGGCTTGGCCCATGGTGCCGGAGCGGTTCAAGGACTTCATCTCGACGCCCAAGTCGAACAACTATCGATCCCTGCACACCACAGTCGTCGGGCCGGGCGGCCTGCGCATCGAGATGCAGATTCGCACCGAGGTCATGGACAGGGTCGCCGAGGACGGGGTGGCGGCGCACTGGCGCTACAAGAACCAGTCCTATGGCTTCGACCGCGAGGCGATGGAGGCCGACGGCGGCCGCGACCCCCTGCTGAACCTGCGCCACCTGGTTCAGGTGATCGAACACGGGGAGGGGGGCGAGGACTGGGTCGAGCACGCCAAGCTCGAAATGTACCTGGACCAGGTCTTCGTCTTCACGCCCAAGGGGACGCTGATCACCCTGCCGCGCGGGGGGATGCCGCTGGACTTCGCCTATGCGGTCCACACCGAGGTCGGCGATACGGCTGTCGGGGTGAAGATCAACGGCGAGTTGAAGCCCATGCGCACGGCGCTTCAGAACGGGGACGTGGTCGAGATTATCCGCGGGACCAAGCGGGAGGTGCCGACCGACTGGCGCAGCCTGACGGTCACAGGGCGGGCGCGTTCGGCCATTCGCCGCCATATCCGCACCTCCGAGCGCGAGGAGTTCGTGCGTCTGGGCAAGGCGACGCTGGAGCAGACCCTGGAGCGAGCCGGAAAATCCCTGGCCGAGGTCAAGCTGACCGAGGCGCTGATGACCCTGGCCGTGCCGACGGAAGAGGACCTGTTCGACGCCGTCGGGCGGGGACGCCTGACCGCCGCCAAGGTGGCCGAGACCCTGTTCCCGGCGCTGAAGGGCCAGCTCAAGGCCGGACCGGAGCGGAAGCGGATCGGCGAGGAGTCGCCGCGTCTGTTCGTGCGCGGCAGCGGCCTGACGCCCGGGGTCAGCATTCACTTCGGCCGCTGTTGTTCGCCTGTGCCGGGCGACCGGATCGTCGGCATCCTGGAGGCGGACAAGGGCCTGACGGTGCATACGATCGACTGCCAGACCCTGGCCGATTTCGCCGACGACGATTCCGTCTGGCAGGATCTGCAATGGACGCCTCAGGCGGAACGCAGCGCGGTCGGGTCGGTCAAGATGCACGCCACGCTCAAGAACGCTCGCGGCGTGCTGGGCCAGGTGGCCTCCATCATCGGCGAGGCGGGGGGCAATATCCTGAACCTGTCGATGGCGCACCGGCAGCACGACTTCTATGACGTCGACATCGACGTGGAGGTCGAGGACGCTCGCCACGCCACCATGATCATCGCGGCTCTTCGGGCCAATCCCTACGTCGATACGGTCGATCGCGCACGAGGCTGAGCCTCGCGCCGTCGGCATGGCAGCAAAGGCCGAAATGTCTCCTGAACAACAGAAGCTCGCCAACGAGGCCCAGTTGGCTTCGCCCTCCTATCGCCTGGCCGCCTTGGACCGGGATTTCCTGCTGGGCGAGTCGATGCGCGGCGTGCGCTTCCTGATGGAGTATGAGAAGGCCGAGCAGGCGCTGAAGGCCTGGGGCGTGCGATCGACCATCGTCGTCTTCGGCAGCGCGCGCGTCGGCGCCGACGGCGGCGGACGTCACGCCTATTGGTACGAACAGGCGCGCCAGTTCGGACGCATCGCCTCTGAGCGTGGCGGAGCCTTTCGAGGCGAGCCGGGCGAGGTGCGCGACAACGTCATCGCCACCGGCGGCGGGCCGGGTATCATGCAGGCCGCCAACCAGGGCGCGCATGAGGCCGGGGCGCCGTCCATCGGCTTCAACGTCACCCTGCCGCACGAGCAGGTTCCCAATCCCTGGTCGACGCCGGAACTGACCTTCCAGTTCCACTACTTCGCCATGCGCAAGATGCATCTGGCCATGCGGGCCAACGCCCTGGTGGTCTTCCCCGGCGGCTTCGGCACCCTGGACGAGTTGTTCGAGATCCTGACACTGCGCCAGACGGACAAGGCGCCGCCGATTCCCATCGTCCTGTTCGACGAGGCCTACTGGCGATCGGTCGTCAATTTCGACGCCCTGATCGAGCACGGCATGGTCAAGGCCTCGGACATGGACCTGTTCGCCTTCGCCGACGACGCCGAAACCGTCTGGGCGAAGCTGCTGGCAGGCGGGCTGAAGCCGAACTGCGACATCAAATAGGGCGGTTGAGGGCGGCCGCCCCAGGGTCTAAGGACGGCTTTCATGAACACTGAAGACGTCCTCAACGAATTCCGCGACGCCGGCGCCCTGCGCGAAGGCCATTTCGTCCTTTCTTCCGGCCTGCACAGCCCGGTCTTCCTGCAGAAGAACCTGGTCTTCATGGACGGCGCGCGCTGCGAGCGCCTATGCAAGGCCCTGGCTGAGAAGATCACGGCCACGGTTGGCACGGTCGATGCGGCGATCTCGCCCGCCGTCGGCGGCATCATCCCCGGCTACGAGACGGCCAAGCACCTGAACGTCCGCTCCATGTACGTCGAGCGCGAAGGCGGCGAGTTCAAGTTGCGCCGCGGCTTCTCGGTCGAGCCGGGCGAGAAGATCGTCATGGTCGAGGACATCGTCACCACGGGCCTGTCCTCGCGCGAATGCATCGCCGCCATCCAGAAGGCGGGCGGCGATGTCGTGGCCGCCGCCTGCATTGTCGACCGTTCGGGCGGCAAGGTCGATGTGGGCGTGCCGCTGATCGCCCTGGCCTCGATGGAGGTGCCGGCCTATCCGGCCGACGCCCTGCCGCCGGAACTGGCCGCCCTGCCGGTCGAGGACC
This sequence comes from Brevundimonas faecalis, assembly GCF_040549405.1. Lineage (NCBI taxonomy): Bacteria > Pseudomonadati > Pseudomonadota > Alphaproteobacteria > Caulobacterales > Caulobacteraceae > Brevundimonas > Brevundimonas faecalis. The sequence goes on from NZ_JBEPTF010000001.1 coordinate 1,403,307, forward strand.
CAGGCAGCCGTCGGCTGTCCAAGTAGGGAGCGGGAAAGCGATGAAGCGCGAGCGGGTTCGTCTGGGCGTCAACATCGACCATGTCGCCACGGTTCGTAACGCGCGGGGCGGGTTCCATCCTGATCCGGCCCGGGCCGCCGAGGCGGCGCTGGCGGCGGGAGCGGACGGGATCACCGCCCACCTGCGCGAGGATCGGCGCCACATCACCGACGCCGACATCGACGTGTTGACGGCCCTGTGCCGTCGCGCGGGCAAGCCGCTGAACCTGGAGATGGCGGTGACGGAGGAGATGCTGGCCATCGCCCTTCGCCACCGGCCGCACGCGGCCTGTCTGGTGCCCGAGCGACGCGAGGAGGTGACGACCGAGGGCGGCCTGGCCGTCGCGGGGCATGAGGCGCGCATCGCTCCGGTGGTGAAGGCCCTCGCGGACGCCGGGATTCGCGTCAGCCTGTTCATCGAGCCCTCTGAGGATCAGGTTGAAGCCGCCGCCGCCGTGGGCGCTCAGGTGGTGGAGTTCCACACCGGCCGCTATTGCCATCTGACCGATCCCGCCGAACGCGCGGTCGAGTTCGATCGTCTGGCCGCCGCGGCGGCTCAGGCCGATATCCTGGGGCTGGAGGTCCATGCGGGCCATGGCCTGGACTACGCTACGGCCGGGGCCGTCCTGGCGATCCGGGAGATCAAGGAATTGAACATCGGCCACTTCCTGATCGGGGAAGCGGTCTTCGTCGGCCTGGACGCCGCCATCCGTCGGATGCGCGCGGCCATGGACGAGGCCGTTTCGGGAGCTGTGTCGTGATCATCGGCGTCGGCGCCGACCTGTCGGACATCCGGCGCATCCAGGCGTCGCTGGACCGCTTCGGCGACCGCTTCAAGCAGCGCGTCTTCACCGAACTGGAACGCACCCGTTCGGACCGGAAAGCCGATCCGGCCTGGAGCTACGCCAAGCGGTTCGCGGCCAAGGAGGCATGCGCCAAGGCCTTGGGCACGGGGATGCGCTCCGACGTCTACTGGCGCGACATGGGAGTGGTGAATCTGCCGTCCGGCCAGCCGACCCTGGCCCTGACGGGGCACGCCGCAGAGCACCTGGCGCGCCTGACCCCGCCGGGTCATGAGGCGCGCATCCACCTGACCCTCAGCGATGAGCACCCCTATGCTCTCGCTTTCGTGGTGATCGAAGCCTTGCCCGTGGCGTAATCAGCCTATAGGCGTCAGGCATCCAACCCCGCGTTCTGCGGGGGATTCGAGCAGACCATGAGCGACGACCTGAAGTCGAACGACGGCGCCGAAGAAGCGCCCGCGCCGCGTCCGATCTGGAGCGACGACGGGGACGCCCCTTTCGACATGGGGGACGACCCTGAAGCGCTCGACAGCGACAAGCCGATCTACGCCACGCCGCGTCCGAAGAAAGCCAAACGTGTGAAAAAAGAGAAGTCCGCGAGCAACGAAACGGTCGAGATCATCAAGACCGTCGTCTTCGCCCTGCTGATCGCCTTCGTGCTGCGGGTGCTGCTGTTCCAGCCCTTCACCATCCCGTCGGCCTCGATGGAGCCCAACCTCTATGAGGGCGACTACATCGTGGTGTCGAAGTGGTCCTACGGCTATTCGAAGCATTCGATCCCGTGGAGCCCGCCGCTGTTCGACGGCCGCGTCCTGGGCAAGGATCCGACGCGCGGCGACATCGTGGTGTTCAAGCTGCCCCGCGACGACAAGACCGACTACATCAAGCGCGTGATCGGTCTGCCGGGCGACAAGGTGCAGATGATCGCCAACAAGCTCTACATCAACGGCGCTCCGGTGAAGGACGTCGTCGTCAGCCGCGCCGAGATGGCCGACATGTTCGGCCCGCGTCCGGTGACGCAGGTGCGCGAGACCCTGCCGAACGGCAAGAGCTTCATGACCCAGGACTTCGGTCCCGGCGGCGACCTGGACGACACCCCGGTCTATGAGGTGCCGGCCGGTCACTTCTTCATGATGGGCGACAACCGCGACAACTCCATCGACAGCCGCGTCGAGATGTCGGCGGGCGTGGGCATGGTTCCGGCCGAGAACCTGGTCGGCAAGGCGGAGATCATTCTCTTCTCCTGGTCGCCGGGAGCCTCGCTGTTCAATCCCGTGAGCTGGTTCGCCAACCTGCGTCCCAGCCGGTTCTTCAAGATCCTGGACTGATGGCGAACGTGCGGGCCGAGGCCGTCGCCGCGCTCCGGCGTCGGCTCGGCCATGAGTTTTCCGACCCGTCCTTGTTGGAACGGGCCCTGACCCACGCCAGCGTAGGCGAGGGCGGGGGACAGGCCGACGGCCGCCGTCCCGCCGACAACGAACGACTGGAGTTCCTGGGCGACCGGGTGTTGGGCCTGCTGGTCGCCGACCGCCTGACGCGGGAGTTTCCCGCGGCGGATGAAGGCCAACTGTCGGCGCGTCTGCACGCCTTGGTGGACAAGGCCGCCTGCGCCCGTGTGGGCGAAAGGCTGGGAATCGGTCCGGCCCTGCGCCTCTCGGCGGGCGAGACCAAGACGGGCGGCCGCAGAAAGGCCGGAGTCATCGCCGATGCTGTCGAGGCTGTTCTGGCGGCCGTCTATCGCGACGGGGGCCTGACGGCGGCCAAGGCCATGTTCGACATCGCCTGGGCCGAGGAGTTCGCGTCGCCGCCGACGCCGGCTCTGACCAATCCCAAGTCCGCTCTGCAGGAGTGGGCGCAGGCTCAAGGGCGTCCGCTGCCGACTTACCGGGTGGTGGAACGCACCGGATCAGATCATGCTCCGACCTTCGTGGTCGAGGCGACGGTGGTCGGCTTCGACCCCGTGAAACAAACAGGACGTTCGCGTCAGGAGGCGGAGAAAGCCGCCGCCACGGCGCTGTTGAAACGAGAAGGCGTAATTTGACCGAGACCCTCAACCCCAACCAGCACGCGGGCTTCGCCGCCATCATCGGCGCGCCCAACGCCGGCAAGTCGACGCTGGTGAACCGGCTGACGGGCTCCAAGGTCTCGATCGTCACCCAGAAGGTCCAGACCACGCGCTTCCCCGTACGCGGCATCGCCATTGAGGGCGACGCCCAGATCGTTCTGGTGGACACGCCCGGCATCTTTACGCCGCGCCGCCGTCTGGACCGGGCCATGGTCGCCTCGGCCTGGGGCGGGGCGCAGGACGCCGACGTGGTGCTGCACCTGATCGACGCGCCGTCGCATATCGCCTCTGAAGGCCGTGACGGAACCGCCGCCGACCGCAAGTCGGCCGAGGACACAGAAACCATCATCGCCAACCTGAAGGCGACGGGGACCAAGGTCATCCTGGGCCTGAACAAGATCGACGGCATGCGCCGCGACACGCTTCTGGCCCTCTCGCACCGCCTGTTCGAAACCGGCGTCTATGAAGAGGTCTATATGATCTCGGCCCTCAGCGGCGACGGCGTGGACGATCTGAAGCAGCGTCTGGCGCGCTCCATGCCCGCCGGCCCGTGGCTCTATCCGGAGGACCAGTCGGCCGACGTGCCGGTGCGCGTCCTGGCCGCCGAGATCACGCGCGAGAAGGTCTATCTGCGCGTCCACGAGGAACTGCCCTATTCGGCGGCGGTCGAGACGACGGCCTTCGAGGAGAAGGCCGACGGTTCAGCCCGTATCGAGCAGACCATCTATGTCGAGCGCGAGAGCCAGCGCCCCATCGTTCTGGGCAAGGGCGGCCAGACCCTGAAATGGATCGGCCAGAAGTCGCGCGAGGAGCTGATTGAGCTGCTCGACCGTCCCGTCCACCTGTTCCTGACCGTCAAGGTCGATCCGAAATGGCAGGACAGCCGCGCCCTTTACGCCCAGTTCGGGCTGGAGTTCGACGTTTAACACCGAGCGTTCAGTAGTATCGTGTTCATCGTTCCGAAGACCGCAGGCGGTCGACCCTGGTTTCTGGGTTCGCTCGTCGCCATAGCTCTCGTATCGGCCGGCGCCGGCGCCTGGATCGTCCATGCGGTCGCGCCTGAAACCCAGGCCGCCACGGCGTTGAAGGACGATCTGCCCGAACGGCCCCCGGTCGAGGTGGTCGAGGCCTTGCCGCAGTTGAAGGCGCGGCTGGACTATCTGAACGAGAACAAGCAGTTCATGGGCGCGATCCTGGTGGCCAAGGGCGACCAGGTTCTGTTCCGTCAGGTCTACGGCAAGGCGAACTACGAGACGGGGCAGCCCCTGGCTCTGGACACGCGATTCCGCCTGGCCTCGGTGTCCAAGCAGTTCACGGCCGCCGCGGTTCTGAAGCTTCAGGACGAAGGCAGGCTGTCGGTGGATGATCCGGTGTGCAAATGGATCGAACCCTGCCCGGACGCGTGGAAGCCGATCCGCATCAGCCACCTGCTGTCGCACACCTCGGGCATACCGGACCTGATGGCCCAAGCGGAGTGGGGGCGCATCCGCATTACGCCGCGCACGCCGCAGGAACTGACCGAGACCTCGGCCCGCTATGGCCTGCAGTTCGAGCCGGGGACCAAGATCCGCTACGACAACGCGGCCTATAATCTGGCGGCGGACATCGTGGCCAAGGCCAGCGGCAAGCCGTTCGAGACCTATCTGGAAGAGGCGGTGCTGAAGCCGCTGGGGCTCAAGGATACGGGATCGGACGCCCATGCGGACGCCAAGGGCCTGGCCATGGGTTACGCCAATTTCCCCGGCGGCCTGGCGGCGCAGCCGATCGCCAACGTCAGCGTCGTCTTCGGGGCGGGCGCGCTTTATTCGACGCTGGACGACATGCTGGCCTGGAACCGCGCCCTGCACGGCGGCCAGGTGCTGAGCGAGGACGCCTACGCCCAGATGGTGGCGGATCATGCGCCGGCGGACACGCCGAAGGAGCGCGGACGGCCGCACAGGGCCTATGGCTACGGCCTCTACGTCAACAACCTGGGGCGGCAGGTGACGCCGGCCTTCGACGACAGGCAGATCTATCATACCGGCAGCTGGGCGGGTTTCCGCAACCTGGTCCTCTACCAGCCTGACGCCGATGTGACGGTCGTGGTCCTGTCCCACAACTATCACCAGCGCGACCTAGTCTTCATGCTGAGCCAGCAGGCCATGGCCGAGGCGCTGGGGCGGGAATTCCCGACGGGGCTGAACCGCTAGAACAACTGCGCTGATCTCCTCCCCACAAAGTGGGGAGGAAAGAGGGCCTAAGCCTTCATCGATCCCGTCTCGATGTATCGCTGGTGCCACGACAGGGCTTCGGTCAGGAGGTGCGGGGTCTGGAGGCCATAGGAGCCCTTCAGCGCGCGGTCATGATAGTCCTTGAGCGCGTCGCGATAGTCGGGGTGGGCGCAGTTGGCGATGATGACCTGGGCGCGCTGCTTGGGCGACAGGCCGCGCAGGTCGGCTAGACCCTGTTCCGTGACGATGACCTGAACGTCCTGGGTGATGTGGTCGACGTGGCTGGCCATGGGGACGATGGCCGAGATCTTGCCGCCCTTGGCCGTCGACGGCGTGACGAAGCAGGAGATGTAGGCGTTGCGGGCGAAGTCGCCCGAGCCGCCGATGCCGTTCTGGATGCGCGAACCCATGACGTGGGTCGAGTTGACGGCGCCGTAGATGTCGGCCTCGATCAGGCCGTTCATGGCGATGCAGCCCAGGCGGCGGATGATCTCCGGGTGATTGCTGATCTCCTGCGGACGCAGGATGATCTTGCCGCGGAACTGCTCCATGCGGCTGTTCAGGTCGGCCGCGGCCTCGGGGCTGAGCGAGAAGGCGGTGGCCGAGGCGACGGTCAGCTTGCCGCTGTCGAGCAGGTCGAGCATCCCGTCCTGCAGCACCTCCGTATAGGCGGTCAGGTTCTCGAACGGACTGTCGGCCAGGCCCGCCAGCACGGCGTTGGCGACATTGCCGACGCCTGATTGCAGCGGCAGCAGATGGGCGGGTAGACGGCCCAGCTTCACCTCGTGCTGCAGAAACTCGATCAGGTGCCCGGCGATGGCCGTGGCGTTGGCGTCGGGCGCGGCGAAGGGCAGGTTGCGGTCGGGACTGTCGGTCTCGACGATGGCGGCGATCTTGGACGGATCGACGCGGAAGACCGTCTCGCCGATTAGGTCGGTCGGCCTGGTCAGGGGGATCGGCACGCGTGCGGGCGGCAAGGCCGTGCCGTAGTAGATGTCGTGCATTCCCTCCAGCGCCGCATTTTGCCAACTGTTGACCTCCAGGATGATCCGGTCGGCGCGGTCCAGCCAGGTCTTGTTGTTGCCGATGGAGGACGAGGGGATCAGTGAGCCGTCCTCGCGGATGCCCGAGACCTCGACCACCGCCGTTTCCAGCGGGCCGAGGAAGCCCTGCCAGGCAACGGGCGCCACCTGTGACAGGTGCATGTCCAGGTATTCCATCTCGCCCTTGTTGATCTTCTCGCGGGCGATGGGGTCGGAGTTGTAGGGCAGGCGGAACTCGACGCCGTCAGCCTTGGCCAGGGCGCCGTCCAGTTCCGGGCCGGTCGAGGCGCCGGTCCAGACCTTCAGGCGGAACGGATCACCCGCCGCGTGGGCGGCTTCGATCCGGTCGGCCAGGGCCATGGGCACCACCTTGGGGTAGCCAGAGCCGGTGAAGCCGCTCATGCCTACGGTCGAGTTGGCCGGGATCAGGGCGGCGGCGTCCTGGGCGGACATGATCCTGGATTTCAGGGCGGCGTTGCGGACGCGGGACATCTTCAACCTGACGGCGGCTGCCCAGCGGCGGGCAAGGAGGAACGAGGGGCAGATAGGCCCCTCATCATTCTGATTCCAATGCGCCTTTGGTCGTAACGACGCCGCATCACGACCTTGTCAGAGGCCGCGATCAGGGCTGATAGGCGCGCGGACCGGAGTTGGGCGGCGTGCCGCGCGCCAGGTCCGCGGAGGGCGTCAGGGGCGCCGAGCCGCCGTTCAGGCGGGCGCGATAGACCTGCATGTTCTCCATGACCCGCATCATGTAGTTGCGCGTTTCGGTGAAGGGGGCGCACTCGATGAAGTCTATGGGGTCGACCTGGGCGCTGCGCGGATCGCCGCAGCGGGCTACCCATTGCGGTGGCCGCGCCGGGCCGGCGTTGTAGCCGACGGCGGCCAGTAGGGGCGAACCCCCGAAATTGTTCAGCAGTTCGCCCAGGTGATAGCTGCCCAGGCGCATGTTGGCGTCCGGGTCCCAGAGCTGTTCGGCGGAGAAGCCTATGCCCATGCGGCGCGCCACGCCCTGGCCCGTGGCGGGCAGGAGCTGCATCATGCCGCGCGCGTCGGCGTGCGAACGCGCCATGGGGTCGAAGCTGGATTCCTGACGGGTGATGGCCAGGGTGAATTCCAGCGGCGCGGCGCCCGCCGTCTGGGGCGGGGTGCGGACGGGATACATGCGTTCGGGCATGACGAAGCCGCGCTGGCTGGCGGCCCGGCCGACCATCATGGCCCCGAACTGATCGCCGTTGGCCAGCATCAGGTCGAACAACTGGCTGAGGTCGTAGGGCGAGGGCAGGGTGTCGTCGAGGTGGTAGGCGAAGACCCGCATCAGGGTCTTTTCGCCTGCCGCGCCCAGGATGCGCGTGGCGCGAACGACCTCGTTCCCCTCGAAGCGGTTGACGTCCTCGGGCGAGGGGGCGGGTTCGCCCGGCAGGGTCAGGGTCCGAATCCCGGCCTTTTCGGCGGCCAACTGGCCGTAGAAGGTCTGCCAGTGCTCGGCGCCCGCCTGATACCAGCGCAGGGCGCCGTCGCGGTCGCCGCGCGCTTCCGCGGCGCGACCCAACCAGTAGAGGGCCCGGCCCTGAGTGATCGGGGTGGCGGAACTGGTGCGCAGGACCTCGAAATGCTGGGCCGCGCGGGCCGGGTCGTTCAGCTTGGTCAGGGCGACCCAGCCGGCGAAGAACTCGGCGTCGACCTTGCGCTCTCCGGCCGGGAAGCCGTGGCCGTTCATGGCGTCATAGGCGGCGCGCGGATTTCCTTGCTGCAAGGCGTCGAGGAAGTAGTTGCGACGCTCGCTCCACAGGGTGTCCTGGCCTTCCTTGTGCGAAGGAGCGGGCGGCAGGGCGGACAGAAGGGGGAAGGCCTCGGACTGGCGTCCGGCCGAGCGCAGCAAGCGCACGCGCTCCAGCACCACGGCCGGATCGTTGACCACGGCCGGAGACAGGCCGGCGACCAGGGCGTCCGGCGAATAGGCGGTGCGCAGGGACATGACGGCGTTGGCGACGGCCTGGCGGTCCGCCGGGACCATCATGGCCATGGCGCGGGTGGCTGGGCCGTGCGGGCCGAGCAGCAGCATGTTCAGACGGGCGACATGGTCGTCGGTCGTCAGCCAGCCGCTCCAGCGGGAGGCGATGCGGGATTGTTGCGCCTCTTCGAAGGAGCGGGTGCGCCACCAGTCGCGGATCAGGTCGCGGGCCTGATCGCGGCGCCCAGACTGCTCCAGCGCTCCGGCCAGGGCGATCGCCCCTTCGGCCGTGGTCGGCGCTGATCCGTTGAAGAAGGCCAGAACCGTATCCGGCGAGGCGTTGGCCAGGTCCAGTGCGCGTTCGCCGGCCGCGCGGCGCGAATCACCTCGCGGCCAATTGGCCAGGTCGCTCTGGGCGCGGAGCAGTTCGCTGTACGAAAGTTGACGGTCGGAGGTGTCGACCAGGGCCCACTCGACCAGCTTGCGCGCCGTCGGGTCCGAAATGCGGTTCATGACGGACTGCGTGCCGGTCACGTCGCGGGCGCGGGCGGCGGCCAGGCCCTGTTGGAACAGGGCCATGTCCTGGCCGCTGAGGATGCCGTTCTGGCTGGCGGCGTAGGGCGCGGGGGCGCTGTTCAGGACATCCTGGGCTGGCGGAGTCAGAATCGCCAGGGCGGCGGCCACGGTCGTCGCGATCATCAGATGTCCGATCCTCATTCTTCTTTGGTTGCGGCCGAGCGGCGAGCAACCTACGCTCCCTGCCTCTTCAAAAGGGCGGCGCGCCGCCCGAACTCCGCGCAGGTATCTTTCCCAATGACCGCCCCCTTGTTCAAGGGCGTGATCACCGCCTTGATCACACCTCTTCGTGACGGAAACATGGACGAAGAGGCATTCCAACGCCTTCTGGAACGCCAAATCGCGGCCGGGGTTCATGGGGTCGTCCCGGTCGGGACGACGGGAGAGAGCGCCACTCTGTCCATGGACGAGCACAAGCGCGTCATCGAACAGTGCGTGACCATCGCCGCCGGCCGCGTCCGTGTGATCGCCGGCGCCGGGTCGAACGCCACGCATGAGGCGATCGAGCTGTCGGCCTTCGCCAAGCAGGTCGGCGCCGACGCGACCCTGGTGGTGACGCCCTATTACAACCGCCCGTCGCAGGACGGCATGGTCGCCCACTATGAGGCCGTCGCCGACGCCGTGCAGATTCCCATGCTGCTGTACAATGTGCCGAGCCGCTCGAGCGTCGATCTGTCGAACGAGGCGGTCGCCCGCCTGGCCGCGCACCCGAACATCGTCGGCATCAAGGACGCGACCGGCGACATGTCCCGCGTCAGCTGGATGCGCAGCCACATCGACGGACCCTTCGACTTGATCAGCGGCGACGACGCCAGTTGGCTGGGCTACGCCGCCGGCGGCGGGACGGGCGTGATCTCGGTCACGTCCAATATCGCCCCGGAAGCCATGGTCGCCATGTACGACGCGGTCGCCGCAGGGGACTTCGCCACGGCCCGGACGTGGCAGGACCGCCTGATCGATCTGCACAAGGCGCTGTTCCTGGACAACTCGCCGTCGCCGGCCAAGTACGCCCTGGCCAAGCTGGGTCTGTGCGACGAGGAGGTTCGCCTGCCGCTGTCGCCGACCCGCGACGCCGTCAAGCCGCTGATCGATCAGGCCATGGCGGAAGCCGGGGTCGCCTGATGGCTGACGCGCCCAAACAGAAGACGATCGCCGAGAACCGACGGGCGCGCTTCGACTACTTCCTCGAGGATTATATCGAGGCGGGCATCCAGTTGCTGGGGACGGAGATCAAGGCCCTGCGCGACGGGCGGGCCAATATCGCAGAAAGTTATGTCTCGCCGGAAGGGCGGGAACTGGTCCTGATCAACGCCGACATCCCGCCCTACAAGCAGGCCAATCGCTTCAACCACGAGCCGCGCCGACAACGGAAACTGCTGCTGCACCGCAAGCAGATCGACCGGATGATCGGCGCCGTGCAGCGCGACGGACGGACCATCATCCCCGTGCGCCTCTATCTGAACGAGGCGGGCAAGGCGAAGCTGGAGATCGCCCTGGCCAAGGGCAAGAAGCTCCATGACAAGCGCGAGGCTTCGGCCGAACGCGACTGGCAAAGGGACAAGGCGCGCCTGCTGCGCGACAAGGGCTGACGGTTCCGCTTTGCGCCGGGACCGACGCGCGATAAACGACGAGAAATGAGACGCGTCTTGCGGAGTTCACGGTGAAGATAGCCGAACGCTGGTTCGTGATGGCGGGCGTGGCCTTGCTGGGCGCCATCGCCGTGGCCGGGCTGGTGGTGGCGATCTACGCCGCCTGGGTCCTGCACGACATGCCGGATGCGTCGGAGCTGGCGGATTACCGCCCGGCGACGGCGACGCGCGTCTTCGCCGGCGACGGGACCCTGATCGGGGAATTCTCGGACCAGCGCCGCATCTACGTCACCTATGACCAGGTGCCGGAACAGGTAATTCACGCCTTCCTGGCGGCCGAGGACAGCCAGTTCTTCAAGCACGGCGGCATCGACGTGTCCGGCGTGGGCCGGGCCATGTTCAAGAACGTCTTCAACGTCCTGTCGGGACGGCGGCTGGAGGGCGGCTCGACCATCACCCAGCAGGTGGCGAAGAACGTCCTGTTGACCAACGAATCCAGCCTGAACCGCAAGCTTAAAGAGGCCATCCTCTCCACCCGCCTGGAAGCGACCCTGACGAAGGAACAGATTCTCGAGCTGTACCTGAACGAGATCTACCTGGGTTATCGTTCCTACGGCGTGGCTTCGGCGGCCTATAACTACTTCGGCAAGTCGCTGAACCAACTGACGCCGGACGAGGCCGCTTTCCTGGCCGCCTTGCCCAAGGGGCCGACCAACTATCATCCGAAGCGCCACCCCGAGGCGGCCAAGGGCCGTCGTGACTGGGTCCTGGGCGAGATGGCCGACAACAAGTGGCTGTCGCAGGAAGAGCTTCAGGCCGCCCTGGCGCGCCCGCTGACGACGCGCGCCGCGCCGCGCCGCGCCGAATACGCCGACGCCGACTTCTTCGTGGAGGAGGCCCGCCGTCGCGCCATCGCCCTGTTTGGCCAGGAAGAGGTCAACCGCGGCGGCTACTACATGCGCACGACCCTGGACCCCGCGCTTCAGACGGCGGCGCGCCAGGCCCTGATGAAGGGGCTGGAGAACTATGACCGCCGCCACGGCTGGCGCGGCGCCTGGGGCACGACCGATTTCGCACCGGGTTGGCAGGAAGCGGCCCTGAGGAGGGCGACCCCGCCGGAGCGTCGCACCTGGCAGGCGGCCGCCGTTGAGAGCGTCAGCGGCAATACGGTGCGGGTGCGCACGGCCAAGGACGACCGGACGGGGACCCTGCTGGCCTCCGACGCCGCCTGGGCCAACGCCAACCGGCCGCTGAAGCGCGGCGACCTTGTCTTCGTCGAGCCGCAGGGCGGGCAGTTCGCCCTGAAACAGGTTCCGGCGGTGAACGGCGCCCTGGTGGCCATCGAGCCGCAGTCGGGCCGTGTGCTGGCCATGGTGGGCGGCTATTCCTATGGCCTGTCCAGCTTCAACCGCGCGACCCAGGCGCGTCGTCAGCCGGGTTCGGCCTTTAAGCCCTTCGTCTATGCGGCGGCGCTGGAAGGCGACTTCAACCCGACCTCGATCGTGCTGGACGCGCCGATCAGCTTCCCGGGCGGACCGGGCGGACGGGCGTGGACGCCGCAGAACTACAGCCGCCAGTACTATGGGCCGCAGACCCTGAGGCGCGGTTTGGAGTTGTCGCGCAACGTCATGACCGTGCGGCTGGCCCAGGCCGTAGGCATGAAGAATGTGGTGGACTTGTCCAAGCGGATGGGCGTGGTGGACGACATGTCGCCGAACCTGGCCATGTCCCTGGGCTCGGGCGAGACGACGCCCTATCGTATCACCGCCGCCTACGCCGCCTTCGTCAACGGCGGGCGCAAGGTCGATCCCTATCTGATCGAGATGGTCCAGGACCGGAACGGCCAGACCATCCATCGGGCCGATCGTCGCCAGTGCCGTGAATGCGGTCGCGGTTTCAGCGGCCAGGAGTCGCCGCGTCTGCAGGACCGCGGAACCCAGGTCATCGATCCGATCACCGCCTATCAGATCAGCTCCATGCTGGAAGGCGTGATCCAGCGCGGCACCGGCGCCAGCGCGCGGGGTCTGGGCCGTTGGGTTGGCGGCAAGACCGGCACGACCAATGAATACCGCTCGGCCTGGTTCGTCGGCTTCTCCAGCGACATCGTGGTCGGCGTCTTCGTTGGCTTCGACGACAACCGCTCGCTGGGCGGCGGCGAGGCCGGGGCGGCGACCGCCGTGCCGATCTTCAGCGACTTCATGCAGGTGGCCCTGCGCGAACGTCCGGCCCGTCCCTTCGTCCGGCCCAAGAATGCGATCTTCCGCACGGTTAACGGGATCGAGGAAGCCTTCCGCCCCGGAACGGAGCGTCAGGTGCGCGAGGACGCGCCGCGTCCGACCCAGCCGGAAGGGCCCCAGAACTACTATGACGTGGTCCGTCGCGAGCAGGAGGCGGTCAAGGGGCCGGCCCCGTCCACGGCCGCGCCGCCGCCTGCTGCGCCGCCTCCGCCCAAGAAGGAGCCGGCTGAGGACTTGAGCGACCTGTATTGAGTCTCTAGTTAGGCCCATCGAACCGGCGCGCCTGTCCGCAGGCGCGCCGTTTTCTTCTTGCTTTCCCGATCGGTCCGCACGCGGTGCGGCCCTGCTTCTGGGAGGGCGTTGTTTCGCAGGAGTTTGCGATGAGACCGGATGTCGAGGCCATGAAGGCCGACATCGAGCAGAGCGTCGCTCTGCTCAGGAGGCGACTTTGACTGGGATGTCGCTTTAAGAAAGCTCGATGAGCTGAACGCGCGGGTCGAGGATCCGACCCTGTGGGACAACCCGGAACAGGCCCAGGCCGTCAGCCGCGACCGTTCGCGCCTGGAAGCTCAGGTCGGCGCCGTGAAGGCCATGGAGCGTGATCTCGAAGACGGGATCATGCTGGCTGAAATGGCCGACGAGGAAGGCGACGAGGCGACCCTGGAGGAAGCCCGCGAGCAGTTGAAGTCCATCAAGGACCGCGCCGCCCGCGCCGAGCTTGAAGCCCTGCTGTCCGGCGAGGCCGACGGCAACGACGCCTATCTGGAAGTGAACTCCGGCGCCGGCGGCACCGAGTCCAACGACTGGGCCGGCATGCTGTTGCGCATGTACACGCGCTGGGCCAAGGCGCACGGCTATGAGACCACGATTGAGGCCATGGAAGAGGGCGAGCAGGCGGGCGTGAAGTCGGCCACGGTCCTGATCACCGGCCCCAACGCCTATGGCTGGCTGAAGTCGGAATCGGGCGTGCACCGCCTGGTGCGCATCAGCCCCTATGACGCGGCGGCCAAGCGCCACACCAGCTTCGCCTCCATCGGGGTGTCGCCGGTCGTGGACGATACGATCGAGATCGACATCAATCCGTCCGACGTGCGGACCGACACCTATCGCGCATCGGGCGCTGGCGGTCAGCACATCAACAAGACCGACTCGGCCGTTCGTCTGACTCACGTTCCGACCAATACGGTCGTGGCTTGCCAGACGGGCCGTTCGCAGCACCAGAACCGCGAACAGGCGTGGAAGATGCTGCGCGCGCGCCTGTACGAACTGGAACTGCAGAAGCGAGAGGCTGCGGCCCAGGCCCTGGCCGACGCCAAGACCGACATCGGCTGGGGACACCAGATCCGCTCCTACGTCCTGCAGCCGTATCAGATGGTCAAGGATCTGCGCACCGAGGTCGAGACCTCGGATACGCAAGGGGTCCTGGACGGCGACCTGGACGCCTTCATGGGCGCCGCCCTGGCGGCCCGGGTCGGCGAAACCCGAGACGCCAAGAACTAAAAAAGGGCGGCCCGCCGGGGCCGCCCTTTCCAATTCCGGCTTGCGCGACGGCGCGTCAGGCGGCGGGCTTGGCCTCGGCCGGCTTGTCCGTCTTGGCTTCGGACTTCGCCGGGGCCGCGATGGCGGGCTTTTCCGGGGCTTCCAGCATGTTGGCGCCGGGCGTGTCGCGCTTGGCTTGGGTGCAGCGGCCCTGGAACCAGGCGCCCTGTTCGATCGACAACTGTTCCTGGGTGATGTCGCCCTCGACGCGCGAGGTGGCGAACAGCTTGACCTGTTTGGCGACGATGGCGCCCGAGACGCGGCCGCGCACCTCTAGGATGTCGGCGTGGACGGTGCCTTCGACCGCGCCGCCTTCGCCGATGACGACGCGGACGACGCGGATGTCGCCTTTCAGCGAGCCGTCGACCTGAAGCTCGCCGGCGCCGGAGATATTGCCTTCGTACTTCACCCCGGCCGACAGGGTCGACAGGCTGGACGAACGGGCGGCGGCCGGACGGGCCGGTTCGGGCGCCCGCGCGGCGGCGGGGGCCGGAGCCGGCGGCGCTGCCGGAGCCGGTTCCGGCGAGGGCGGAATGGCCAGACCGCCGGAGGCGTTGTTGTCGAAGGGTTTGCTCTTGTTGAACATCGATGCTCTCCGCGATCACGCCGTTTGGACGGCGCATGCCCTGTAATCAGCCCCTCATGGGATCAGTCCCCGGCGGCAGTTAGGGGCGGAGGAGGCGAAGAGGTCAAGCGAGGTGTTGCGAACCCCGCTCGACGATCAGAGGCTTTCGGCGGCCTGCAGCGCCTCTTCGGCGTGCCCCTTGACCTTGACGCTGCGCCAGGCGCGGCGAACCACGCCCGTCCCGTCGATCAGGAAGGTGGCGCGTTCGACGCCCATGTATTCGCGGCCATAGAGCTTCTTCAGAACCCAGACGCCCCAGGCCTCTGTCACGGCGCCCTCTTCATCGGAGCCCAGGATGACCTTGAGGTCGTACTTGGCCTTGAAACGGTCCAGCTTCTTCACCCCGTCGCGAGAAACGCCGATCACCACGGCGTTGGCGGCCGTGAAGCGGTCGGCCAGGGCGGAGAAATCCTGCCCCTCGGTCGTGCAGCCGGGCGTGTCGGCCTTGGGATAGAAATACAGGACGACCGTCTTGCCCTTCAGTCCGTCCAGGGTGATGCGGCCGCCGCCGTCGGTCGGCATGTCGAAGGCGGGGGCTTGGGCCCCCTCGGCGATATCCGTCATGTCACAGGTCCTTTCAGACGGGGCGCACCAACACCAGCTTCTTCTTGCCGGCGCCGAGCTTCAGCACGCCGTCGGCGTTGAGGTCGGCGTCTTCGATCAGGCGCGCGCCGTCGTTGATCACCGCATCGTTCAGGCGAAGGCCGCCGCCCTGGGCCAGGCGGCGCGCCTCGCCGTTGGAGGCGGACAGGCCGGCCTTGGTCGCCACGGCGGCGATCATGGCGCCGATCACCTCGTCACGCGGCAGTTCGACGGTGGGCAGGTCGGCGGAAAGCTGGCCCTTCTCGAAGGCGGCTTCTGCGGCGGCGCGGGCGGCCTGGGCGGCTTCGGCGCCGTGCAGCATGGCGGTCGCGGCGTCGGCCAGGGCCTTCTTGGCCTCATTGATCCCGGCGCCCTCCATAGCCTCGAACAGGGCGATCTGGTCCAGCGGCAGGTCGGTGAACAAGCGCATGAAGCGGCCGACGTCGGCGTCCTCGGCGTTGCGCCAGAACTGCCAGTAGTCATAGGGGCTGAGCTGTTCGGCGTTCAGCCAGACGGCTCCTTGCGCCGTCTTGCCCATCTTGCCGCCCGATGCCGTGGTCAGCAGCGGCGTGGTCAGGCCGAAGGCGGCTTTCTGGTCCACGCGGCGCACCAGGTCGACGCCCGAGGTGATGTTGCCCCACTGGTCCGAGCCGCCCATCTGCAGCGTCACGTTCAGCGCGCGGTTCAGTTCCAGGAAGTCCACCGACTGCATCAGCATGTAGTTGAACTCGAGGAAGGTCATCGGCTGCTCGCGCTCGAGACGCAGCTTGACCGAGTCGAAGCTCAGCATCCGGTTGACGGTGAAATGCGTGCCGAAGTCGCGCAGGAATTGGATGTAGCCGAACTGGGACAGCCAGGCGTCGTTATCGACCATGACGGCGTCGGACGGCCCGTCGCCGAAGGTCAGGAACTTCTCGAACACGGTCTTGATCGAGGCGATGTTGGCCTGGATCGTCTCGTCGGTCAGTTGCGGGCGCGAGGCGTCCTTGCCGGTTGGGTCGCCGACCTTGGTCGTGCCGCCGCCCATCAGGACGACGGGCTTGTGCCCGGCCTGCTGCAGGCGGCGCAGCATCATGATCTGGATCAGACTGCCGACGTGCAGGCTGGGGGCCGTGGCGTCGAAGCCGATGTAGGCCGTGACGATCCCGTTCGAGGCGGCGTCGTCCAGTTCCGCCGGGTGGGTCACCTGATGGATGTAGCCGCGCGATTGCAGGGTCTTGAGAAAGTCGGACTTGAAGGCTTGGTCGGTCATGGACGGCTCCGTAGCAGGGATGCCGGCGGCCGTCTTCCTTGTCGGAAGTCGCGCCGCCAGCGAAGGCGGCACGAGATCGCGGCCGCTCGCTAGCTCAGCGAACGGTAATACAGGCCGGAAATGGCGCGGGCGGCGATCATGGGCGCTAGCTACGGCGTGCGCGACGTGGCAGTCAAGCCGCCATGACGACCTCCTCCTCGACAAAGACCCTTCGCGTGCTCGGTTTCATGACCGGCACCTCGCTCGACGCCGTGGACATGGCGGTGATCGAAACCGACGGCGAGAACATCATCAGCTTCGGTCCCGCCGGCGAGATGAAACTGGACGCCGAGACGCGCGCCGTCGTCGAGGACGCCATCGAGGACGCCCTGGACTGGGAGCGCGACGAGGAAGAGCCTGAGAGTTTCGAGGACGCCAGGATGGCGGTGGCCGACGCTCATCTGGCGGCGGCGCTGGGTTTCATGGCCGTGAACGGGGTCAAGGCCGGCGAACTGGATCTGGTCGGCGTGCATGGCCAGACCGTGCTGCATGAGGCGCCGACGCCGGAATGGCCGGGCCGCACGGTGCAACTGATCGACGCCTTGAGCGTGGCCGAGGGGCTGGGCGTACGCACCGCCCATGATTTCCGCAGCGCCGACGTGGCGGCAGGCGGGCAGGGGGCGCCTTTGGCGCCGGTCTATCACGCCGCCCTGGTGAGGAAGGCGGGCCTGAGCGGGCCGGTCGCCGTTCTGAACCTGGGCGGGGTGGGAAATATCACCCTGATCCGCGCCGATGGCGGGCTGGAGGCTTTCGACACCGGCCCGGCCAACGGCATGGTCGATCTGCTGGTCCAGTCGCGCGGCAAGAAGCGGATGGACGAGGGCGGCAGGCTGGCGGCGGCGGGAACGGTCGATCAGGCCGTCTTGGCCGCCTATCTGGCTCATCCCTATTTCGCGGCGACGGGGCCGAAGTCGTTGGATCGGTTCGATTTCTCGCTGGAACCGGTGGCGAGTCTGTCGCTGGAGGACGCAGCCGCGACCCTGACGGCCTTTGCCGCCGAGGCCGTGGCCCTGGGCGTGGCGCGATGCTCCGAGAAGCCGACCAAGGTCGTGGCCTGCGGCGGCGGGCGGCACAACCCGTTCCTGTTGGCGGCGATCCGCGAGCGCACGGCCGTGCCGGTGACGACGGCCGAGGACGAGGGCTGGCGCGGCGATTCCATCGAGGCCGAGGCTTTCGCCTTCCTGGCGGCGCGCTGCCTGCTGGGCCTGCCGATCAGCTTCCCCGGCACGACCGGCGTGGCCGAGCCCATGACCGGCGGCCGGATCGTCGAGCCCGGGGCGGTCTAGATGGCGGCGTCATCGCGTTTCTGGGGCGTCGCCAGCGGCATGGCGGCGGGCGCCCTGTGGGGGCTGGTCTTCCTGGCGCCGAAGGTCGCGCCCGAGGCCTCGCCCATGATGCTGACGGCCGGGCGATACCTGGCCTATGGGCTGATCGCAGCCCTGTTGATCGCGCCGCGTTGGCGGCGGGTGGTTGCGGCCCTGGACTGGAAGGCCTGGCGGGCCTTGATCTGGCTGAGCCTGGCAGGGAACATCGTCTATTTCGTCTTCCTGGTGGTCGGCGTCCATTTCGCGGGCGTCGGGGCCTCGGCCCTGATCGTCGGCATGGTGCCGGTCGTGGTGGCCCTCTGGGGTTTGAAGGATAAGGATTCGCCGCCTCTGACGCGCGTGGCGCCGCCGATCGTGGTCGCGGCCCTGGCGGTCGGCCTGATCGGGTGGGAATCCCTGAGCCAGGGCTCCGGCGGCGAGCATGGCGGGGTACAGACCCTGATCGGCCTGGCGTGCGCCCTGGCGGCGCTGCTGTCCTGGTCGGCCTTCGCCGTTGGAAACAGTCGCTGGATGGTCCGTCTGCCGGCCGTCACGCCGCACGAATGGTCGCTGCTGACCGGCGTGGTCACGGGGGGATTGGCGCTGCTGCTGGCTGTGCCCGCGGTCCTGACCATGGGCCCGTCGTCGGGCGAAGCCTGGATGCGGTTGATCGGCGTCAGCCTGGGCGTCGCCGTCTTCGCCTCCATCATCGGCAACGCCTTCTGGAACCAGGCCAGCCGTCTGCTGCCGCTGACCATGCTGGGCCAGATGATCGTGTCCGAGACCCTGTTCGCCTTCCTCTACGGCTTCCTGTGGGAAGGGCGGGGGCCGACGGTGATCGAGGTGATCGCCATGATCCTGATGGTCGTCAGCGTGATCTGGTGCGTGCGGGCGCATCGCCCCGCCGCGCTGGCGGCGGCCGAAGGCGATCACTGAAGGCCTGCGACATCCTGGCGTCGAACATAGGCGTGGCCGGGGCGTTTCACCCGCAGCGGACCGGGCCCCTCTGGCGAGCGTGACGCCTCGCGATGTCGGACGCGACCTTCAACGGCGCGCGAGGCGGTCATGGAATGGCTTCTGCTGGACTGGATGGGCAAGCCCGCCTGGATGTGGGCGGGGTTTCTGGCGCTCGTGGTCGGCCTGCTGGCGCTGGACCTCGGTGTCTTCAACCGGCGTGATCATGAGATCGGGGTGCGGGAAAGCCTGGCGCTTTCAGCCTTCTATGTCGCCATCGCTCTGATCTTCGGGGCAGGCGTCTGGGCCTGGCTGGGGGCGGACAGCGCGATCGAATATCTGACCGCCTATGCGGTGGAGAAGAGCCTGGCGATGGACAATGTCTTCGTTATCGCCCTGATATTCGCCGCCTTCTCCATCCCGCGCCGCTATCAGCACAGGGTCCTGTTCTGGGGCGTCCTGGGCGTGATCGTGCTGAGGGCGGTCATGATCGGCGGCGGCGCGGCCCTGGTCGAGCGCTATGACTGGGTGCTCTATGTTTTCGCAGGTTTCCTGATCCTGACGGGGATCAGGATGTTCTTCGTCCGGGATGAGGAAACGGACATCGCCGACAATCGTCTGCTGCTGTGGTTGAGGCGACGGATGCGAGTCACGCCGGAACTGCACGGTCACGCCTTCGTGGTGAGGGCGGCGGGGAGGTCCGGACGTGTCCGGCTTCACGCCACGCCCCTGTTGCTGGCCCTGGTGGCGATCGAGTTCGCGGACGTGATCTTCGCCGTGGATTCCGTCCCGGCGGTCTTCGCCATCACGACGGACCCCTATGTCGTCTACACGTCCAACATCTTCGCCATATTGGGGCTCAGGGCCCTGTACTTCGCCCTGGCGGCGGTGATCCACCGCTTCGCCTATCTGAAGCAGGCCCTGGCGGTTCTGCTGGTCTTTATCGGGGGAAAGGTGTTCGCCGCGCCTCTGCTGGGGCTGGAGAAGATCCCGCCCGTCGTCTCCCTGACGGCGACGGCGGCGATCCTGGGGGCGGGAATCCTGTGGTCCTTGTGGCGGACGCGCGCGGAGGCCGGGCCTCCGCGCTGAGACGCGGATCAGGCCGGGTTTTCGGCCAGTCGCTTGTCCAGATAGGCGCCGACGCGACGCTCGACCGCGCCGATGTGGTCCTGCCAGAAGTGGCTCGCGCCTTCTTCCAGTTCGTAGTCGATGACGATGCCCTTCTGGGTGCGCAGCTTGTTGACCACGCGCTCGACCTCGACCGGCGGCACGACGGTGTCGGCCGTGCCGTGCAGGAACAGGCCCGAGGCCGGGCAGGGGGCCAGGAAGCTGAAGTCGTACATGTTCGAGGGCGGCGACACCGAGATGAAGCCGTCCGTTTCCGGCCGGCGCATCAGAAGCTGCATGCCGATGTAGGCGCCGAACTGATAGCCGGCGACCCAGGTCTGGGTGGCGGCGGGGTTGTTGGCCTGCAGCCAGTCCAGGGCCGTGGCCGCGTCGGCCAGTTCGCCGATGCCGCTGTCGAACTCGCCCTGGGACTTGCCGACGCCGCGCGAGTTGTAGCGCAGGGTGGCGAAGCCGCGCTGGACGAACAACTGGTGCAGCGTCACCGCCACCGGGTTGTTCATGTGCCCGCCCGCCTTGGGGTGAGGGTGCAGGATCAGGGCGATCGGCGCATTGGGGCGCTTGCCGGGCGAATAGCGGCCTTCGATGCGGCCCGAGGCGCCGGGAAGAATGACTTCAGGCATGGATCAGCGGAATCCTGTCTTCAACTGTCGTTTCGCGGTCGGACAATACTTGACCAATGCAGTAGGACTTTCTAAGTCGTCCCGGCGTGGCGCGCATTGTCGGCGAGGGCGCGGGTTCTACCACATGGCCCCCGAAAAGCGCGCAATTTTTGAGGGCATCCTATGCGTCTGTCGACAAAAGGACGATACGCCGTGATGGCGATGGCTGATCTGGCCCGCAACGGCGAGGATCGCGCGGTGTCCCTGGCCGAGATCGCGCTGCGTCAGGAAATCTCCCTGTCCTATCTCGAGCAGTTGTTCGCCCGTCTGCGCAAAAGCGGTCTGGTCAAGAGCGTGCGCGGCCCCGGGGGCGGCTATCGCCTGGCGCGCGGCGCGCATGAGACGGTCGTGGCTGAGATCGTCCTGGCGGTCGACGAGCCTATCCGCGCCACACGCTGCGTCGGCGCCGGCTCGCCTCGCGGCTGCATGATCAAGGGAGAGCGCTGCATCACGCACCATCTCTGGGAAGACCTGGGGCAGGAGATCCATCGCTATCTCGCCAGCGTCAGTCTGGAAGACGTGATCCACAACCGCACGGGTCAGGCGCGCATGGGGGCGACCTCGGCTGCCGCAGGTATGGAGGCGGCGGCGTGAGCGTCTATCTGGATTACAACGCCTCGGGCCTGGTTCGTCCGGAAGTTCAGGAAGTCATGGCCAAGGCCTTGGCGGATAACGGCAATCCGTCCGCCGTACACGCTGCTGGACGCCGCGCTCGCGCCCGTATCGAGACGGCGCGCGCCCAGGTGGCGGACCTGGTCGGCGCCGACCCGACAGCGATCGTCTTTTCCTCGGGCGGCACGGAATCCAACGCCCAGGCCGTTGTCAGCGCTCTGGCGGCCGGGTGCGAGCGGCTGATCGTCGGCGCGACCGAGCATCCTTGCGTGGCCGAGGCTGCGACGGCGTCGGGCGCGCCTGTAGAAGTTCTGCCGGTCGATGCGAACGGCGTGGTCGATCTGGCCTGGCTGACCGAGGCGCTGGCGCGCCCGGGCCGGGCCGTCGTGGCTATTCATCATGCCAATAATGAAAGCGGCGTGATCCAGCCGATCGCCGAGGCGGCGGCTCTGGTCCGCGCAGCGGGGGCTTGGCTGCACGTCGACGCCATCCAGTCGGCGGGTAAGATTCCGGTCGATATGCACGCGCTGGACGCGGACAGCCTGACCCTGTCGGCGCACAAGCTGGGCGGGCCGCAGGGCGTGGGCGCCCTGGTTCTTAAGGAAGGCGTCGCCGCCGTGCGCATCCTGCACGGCGCGGGACAGGAGCGCGGCCTGCGCGCCGGGACCGAGAACGTGCCGGGCATCGCCGGGTTTGGAGCCGCCGCCGATTGCGCCGCTCGCGATCTGGAGGCGGCCATGGCCCATGTCGCATGGCGCGACGCGGCGGCGGACAAGGTCCGGGCGGCGGGCGCGACCATCATCGGCGGCGATGTCGAACGCCTGCCCAACACCCTGTTCATGGCTGTCGAGGGCTGGGACAGCCCGCAGCAACTGATCACCCTGGATCTGGTCGGGGTCATGGTCTCGGCCGGCTCGGCCTGTTCGTCGGGCAAGGTCAAGCCGTCCAAGGCCATCAGCGCCATGGGGCTGGATCATCTGGCGACCGGGGGCGTGCGCGTCTCCGGCGGCTGGGGAACGACCGAGGACGACTGGAACCGGTTCGCCGAGGCCTGGGTCACGGCCTGGAACAAGCATAAGGCGCGCCTGTCAGAGCGCGTGAAGGAAGTCGCGTAAGTTATGGCTGCTGTTAAGGAAACTGTCGAAGCCGTCGCCGCGCTGGAGAAGTATGCGCACGGCTTTACCTCGGACATCGAGCAGGAGTTCGCGCCCAAGGGCCTGAACGCCGACATCGTCCGCTTCATCTCCGAGAAGAAGGGCGAGCCGGAATGGATGCTGGAATGGCGTCTGGCCGCCTATGAGCGTTGGCTGGCGATGGAGGAGCCGACCTGGGCGGCGGTGAAATACGAGCCCGTCGATTACCAGGACCTCTACTACTACGCCGCGCCGAAGCAGAAGGAGGGGCCGAAGTCGCTGGACGAGGTCGATCCCGAGATTCTGGAAGTCTACAAGAAGCTGGGCATCCCGCTGAAGGAACAGGAGGTCCTGGCCGGCGTGCAGGGCGCGCCCAAGGTGGCTGTGGACGCCGTCTTCGACAGCGTCAGCGTTGTGACCACCTTCAAGGAGGAACTGGCCAAGGTCGGTGTGATTTTCATGCCGATTTCCGAGGCCTTGCGCGAATATCCTGATCTGGTTCGGCAATATCTCGGCTCGGTTGTGCCAGTGTCTGACAACTATTTCGCGGCCCTGAACAGCGCGGTCTTTTCCGACGGATCCTTCGTCTATATCCCGCCGGGCGTGCGCTGCCCGATGGAGCTGTCGACCTATTTCCGCATCAACGCCAGTCAGACGGGCCAGTTCGAGCGCACCCTGATCATCGCCGACAAGGGCAGCTATGTTTCCTATCTGGAAGGCTGCACCGCGCCGATGCGCGATGAGAACCAGCTGCATGCGGCGGTCGTGGAGATTGTGGCCCTGGACGACGCCGAGGTGAAATACTCGACGGTCCAGAACTGGTATCCCGGCGACGCCGAGGGCAAGGGCGGCATCTACAACTTCGTCACCAAGCGGGCGGACTGCCGCGGCGACCGCTCGAAGGTGTCGTGGACCCAGGTCGAGACCGGCTCGGCCGTCACCTGGAAATACCCGTCCTGCATCCTGAAGGGCGAGGAAAGCTCGGGCGAGTTCTACTCCATCGCCATCACCAATGGGCATCAGCAGGCCGACACCGGCACCAAGATGATCCACCTAGGCAAGAACTCGAAGAGCCGGATCATCGCCAAGGCGGTGTCGGCGGGCAGGTCGGACTCGACCTATCGCGGCCTGGTCTCGGTGCACCCCAAGGCGACGGGCGTGCGCAACTTCACCCAGTGCGACAGCCTGCTGATCGGCAAGGAGTGCGGCTCGCACACCATCCCCTATATCGAGGCCCGCAACGGCTCGGCCCAGCTGGAGCACGAGGCGACGACGACCCGCCTGTCGGAAGACCAACTCTTCTACGCGCAGCAGCGCGGCCTGTCGGAGGAAGAGGCGGTCGCCCTGCTGGTCAACGGCTTCGTCCGCGACGTCCTGCAGGAACTGCCGATGGAATTCGCCGTCGAGGCGCAGAAGCTTGTGGCGATCAGCCTTGAGGGGAGCGTGGGGTGAGTGAGGCAAAGATCGAGTTGCTCATCGCTTCTCCGCCAGACCGCGACTTCCTGACTTGCGAGCTATCTGTCGGCAATGAAGTCATAGCTGAGGTTCGAATTGAGCCGCCAGGCCTCGCAGTTGAAATCTACCCCAAGTCAGGCAACCAAGCTTGGGACATCCCTTACGACGAACTGATGGATGCGCTCGTCAAAGCCAAGACGATCCTTTCGGAAGTCGATACCAGCGTGAAATACTGATGCTTAAGATCAACAACCTCCACGTCTCGGTCGCTGACAAGCCGATCCTCAAGGGCCTGACGCTCGAAGTGCCGGCGGGCGAAGTCCATGCCGTCATGGGGCCGAACGGGGCCGGCAAGTCGACGCTGGGTTACAGCCTGTCGGGTCGCCCCGGCTATGAGGTCACTGACGGTTCTGCATCGTGGAACGGTCAGGACTTGCTGGACCTGGACCCGGCCGAGCGCGCGGCGGCGGGCGTCTTCCTGTCCTTCCAGTATCCGATGGAGATCCCCGGCGTGCCGGCCATGACCTTCATCCGCACGGCGCTGAACGCCCAGAAGCGCGCCCGGGGCGAGGAAGAGGTCTCGGCCCCCGCCTTCCTGAAGCTGGTCAAGGCGGCGTCTCAGGCGCTGAAGATGGACTTCGATATGCTGAAGCGGCCGCTGAACGTTGGCTTCTCCGGCGGCGAGAAGAAGCGGATGGAGATTCTGCAGATGGCCCTGCTGGAGCCGTCGCTGCTGATCCTGGACGAGACGGATTCCGGTCTGGACATCGACGCCCTGCGCATCGTGTCGGAAGGCGTGAACGCCCTGCGATCGCCCGAGCGGTCCATGCTGGTCATCACCCACTATCAACGCCTGCTGGACTACATCAAACCGGACAAGGTGCACGTCCTGGCCGCCGGCCGCATCGTCGCCTCGGGCGGACCCGAACTGGCGTTGGAGCTGGAGGCGGAAGGGTACGACAAGTTCCTGCCGACCGCGGCATGAGCGCCCCGGTTCGTATTGATCTGAAGGCTGTCGAGACCATTCCGTCGCGGCGCACGGAAGCCTGGAAGTATTCCGACCTGCGTCGCTGGGTTCGTGATGAACCGCCACTGTCCCCGGCCTTGCCCGAAGGCGAGCCGAACGACGGGCCGTTCAAGGCGCTGACCACCAATGAGGTGCTGATCGCCAACGGTCGCCTGAATTGGTGGTCGGACGACGATCTGGAAGAAGGTATTGAGGTCGCGCATCACGCTGGCCCCGACGCGCCTCGGATGGCTGACGAGATGCCGATGGGCGCCCTGGCCGCCGCCAAGGCGCTGGAAGGCGTCTATATCATTTCCTTCAAGGCTGGCGCGCCACGCGCTCTTGCCCTGCGCCTGCTGAGCGACGCGGTTAAGACCGGTCACCATGCCCGTATCGGCGTGGTGGTCGAAGCCGGCGCCCACGCCACGCTTCTGGAAAGCCATGAAGGTTGGGGCGAGGCCTATCTGTCGAACACACTGATCGAATTCATCGTTGATGAAGGCGCGACGCTTGAACGTGTCATCCTGATCGAAGAGCCGCATGATGCCGTTTCGGTGACGTCTGCCGAGGTGCGTCTCTCGAAAAACGCCGCCTATCGTCAAACTATCGCAGCGACCGGCGCGCGGTTGCAGCGACTGGAAACCCGTATTGCTCATGCTGGAGAAGGCGCGACCGTTCGCATGGATGGTCTATACGTCCTGAAAGGCGACCGGCACGCTGATCTGACCAGCGTCGTTGATCATTTGGGACCGGACGGCCAGACGTCTCAGCTGATCAAGGGCGTCGTCCACGACACGGCGCGCGGCGTGTTCCAGGGCAAGATCATCGTCGAGCGCGGGGCCGACGGCACCGACGCCCGCATGGCCCACAACGCCCTGATCGCATCCGAGCGTGGCGAGATCGACGCCAAGCCCGAGCTGATCATCTATGCCGACGACGTGCAGTGCGCCCACGGCAATACGGTCGGCACGCTGGACGAAAGCGCGCTCTTCTACATGCAGCAACGCGGTATTCCGGCCGACGAGGCCCGCGCCCTGCTGGTCCAGGCCTTTCTGTTCGAGGTCGTCGACCGCATCGAGGACGAGGCGGCCAGGGAGGTGGTGAGCGCATGGCTGACGGCCAGACTCTGAAGGGCGTGTCTGTGAAGGCCTTTGATCCCTACGCCGTTCGGGTGCAGTTCCCGATCCTGTCGCGACAGGTGAACGGCAAGCCTCTGGTCTATCTGGACAACGCCGCCTCGGCGCAGAAGCCGCGCGCGGTGATCGACGCCCTGGTCGCGACGATGGAGGGCGGCTACGCCAACGTCCACCGCGGTCTGCACACCCTGTCGAACGAGGCCACCGAGGCCTATGAGGCTGCGCGAGAGATCGTCGCCCGTTTCCTGAACGCACCGTCGCCCGAGACCATCGTCTGGACCAAGGGCGGAACCGAGGCGATCAATCTGGTCGCCAACGGCGTCGGCCTGAGCATCGAACCGGGCGATGAGATCATCGTCACCGAGATGGAGCACCACTCCAACATCGTGCCCTGGCACCTGCTGCGCGAGCGCAGGGGCGCGGTGCTGAAATGGGCGCCGATCCGGGACGACGGCTCGCTGGACATGGAGGCCTTCGCCGCCCTGCTGGGGCCGAAGACGAAGCTGGTCGCCGTCACACACATGTCGAACGTCCTGGGGACCATCAATCCGGTCGCCGAGATCACGCGTCTGGCTCATGCCGCAGGCGCGCGGGTGCTGATCGACGGATGCCAGGGCGCGGTTCACGCGGCGCCGGATGTTCAGGCGATCGGCTGCGACTATTACGTCCTGACGGGGCACAAGCTGTTCGGGCCGACGGGCATCGGCGTCCTGTACGGCACGGCCGAGGCGCTGGAGGCCCTGCCGCCCTATCAAGGCGGCGGCGAGATGATCGAGACGGTCGAGAAGGAGAGTGTGACCTACGCCCGTCCGCCACACCGTTTCGAGGCAGGCACCCCGCCGATCCTGGAAGCCATCGGCCTGGGCGCGGCGCTGGAATGGCTGAGCCAGTATGATCCGGCGGCGGTTCAGGCGCATGAGCAGTCCCTGTATCGGCATGCCGTGGACCGTCTGCAGGGCCATGACTGGCTGCGCATCCTGGGCGAGGCCGAAGGGAAGGGCGCGCTGCTGACCTTCTCCGTCGAGGGCGCGCACGCCCATGACGTGGCCCAGATCATGGACCGATACGGCGTGGCCGTGCGGGCCGGTCTGCACTGCGCCGAACCCCTGGCGAAAAGACTGGGCGTGACTTCGAGCACGCGCGCCTCCTTCGCCCTATATAACACCATGGAGGATACAGACGCCTTCGTGGATGCGCTGATCAAGGCGCGGAACTTCTTCGTGTGACGAGTATGGACGACGCCAAGACCGAAACCGCGATCAGCGACAGCGACGCCTTCGCCGCCAGCTGGAACGAGCCGCAGAAGAGCGCCCTGTCGCAGGCCGAGCTGGACAGGCTGACGGACGACCTGATCGAGGCGCTGAAGACGGTGTACGACCCGGAAATCCCGGTCGACATCTATGAGTTGGGCCTGATCTACAAGGTGGACGTGTCCGACGATCGCGACGTCCTGGTCGAGATGACGCTGACGGCGCCGGGCTGTCCCGTGGCCGGCGAGATGCCGGGCTGGGTCGAGGCGGCGGTGATGAAGGTCGAGGGCGTGAAGTCCGCGCGGGCCAATCTGGTGTTCGACCCGCCGTGGGATTCCTCCAAGATGAGCGACGAGGCCAAGCTGGCCCTGAACATGTTCTGAGGAGGCGCCGATGACCGAGCTTCAGACCGCAACGACCCGACCGCGCCGCCCCCGGCCCAAGGCCGTGACTCTGACGGACGCCGCCGCCGCGCGCGTGCGCGAGATCATGGACAACGCCGAGAAGGACTATGTCGGCCTGCGTGTCGGGGTGAAGAACGGCGGTTGCGCCGGTCAGGAATACACCTTCGCCTATGCCGAAGAGGTTCAGCCGCTGGACGAGGTGGTCGAGGACAAGGGCGTCGTCATTCTGATCGAACCCAAGGCGGTCCTGTTCCTGATCGGAACCGAGATCGACTATGAGACCACGAAGCTGGCGTCCAAGTTCGTGTTCCGCAATCCGAACGAGACGGACGCCTGCGGTTGCGGCGAGAGCGTCACCATCATTCCCGCCGCTTCGCGAGACGACTGACATGATCCGACTGGAGGGGGTGACGCGCCGTTACCGCAGCGCGGCGGGCGAGCGCACGGCGCTGGACGCCGTCGATCTGCATGTCGCGCGCGGCGAGGTGTTCGGCGTGGTCGGGCGTTCCGGCGCGGGCAAGTCAACCCTGATCCGGGCCATCAACCGGCTGGAGACGCCCGACGCGGGCAAGGTCTTCGTGGGCGGACAAGAGATCACGGCCCTGAATCCCGCCGAACTGCGCGCCGCGCGCCGCCGGATCGGCATGATTTTCCAGCACTTCAATCTGCTGAACGCCAAGACCATCGAGGACAATGTCGCCTTCCCCCTGCGGCTGGAGGGGCGGCCTGAGGCCGAGGTGAAGGCGCGGGTGAAGGAACTGCTGGCCCAACTGGGCCTGGCGGAACACGCGAAGAAACACCCGGCCCAGCTGTCGGGCGGCCAGAAGCAGCGCGTCGGCATCGCCCGCGCCCTGGCTTGCGGCCCCAGCGTCCTGCTGTGCGACGAGGCGACCAGCGCCCTGGATCCGGAGACGACCGAAGACATCCTGACCCTGCTGGACGGGCTGAACCGCGACCTCGGCCTGACCATTGTCCTGATCACCCACCAAATGGAGGTGGTGCGCCGCGTCTGCGACCGGGTGGCGGTTCTGAAGGACGGAAAGATCGTGGAGGAGGGGGCGACGGCCGACGTCTTCCTGCACCCGCAGCACGCCGTGACCCGCGCCATGCTGGCCGAGGGCGAGGAGGCGGTCGACGCCTCGGTCGCGCCTGTTGGAGCGCGGATGGTCCGCCTGACCTTCCGTGGTCCCTCGACCTATGAGCCGGAACTGAGCCGCGTCGCGCGGGTGGTCGGCGTCGACTATTCGATCCTGTCGGGACGAATTAGCCGCATCCGGGGCGAGCCCTACGGCCAGATGACGGTGGCCTTTACCGGCGGCGACGCCGAGGCGGCTCTGGCGCAACTGACGGCGCGCGGCGTCGCGGTGGAGGCGGTCTGATGTTCGCCAATGTAGATTGGGCCGATATCGGCAAGGCGACGATCGACACCCTGTTGATGCTGGGCGGGTCGTTGGTGCTGACGGTGATCCTGGGCGTGCCCTTGGGCGTGCTGCTCTACCTGTCGGGCAAGGGGCGGCTGGCGGCCAATCCGGTGCTGAACGCCCTGCTGTCGCTGATCGTCAACGTGTTGCGCTCGGTGCCCTTCATCATCCTGCTGATCGTCATGCTGCCGGTGACGGTGCTGCTGGTCGGCACCTCGCTGGGCGTGGCCGGAGCCATTCCGCCGTTGGTCGTGGGGGCTGCGCCCTTCTATGCGCGACTGGTCGAGACGGCTCTGCGCGAGGTGGACAAGGGCGTGGTCGAGGCGACCCAGGCCATGGGCGGCTCGACCTTCCAGATCGTGACGCGGGCCCTGCTGCCCGAGGCCCTCCCGGGGATCATCGCCGGCGCGACCGTCACCGCCATCGCCCTGATCAGCTATACCGCCATGGCGGGCGTGGTGGGGGCGGGCGGTCTGGGCGACCTGGCTATCCGCTTCGGCTATCAGCGCTTCCAGACCGACGTCATGGCCGTGACCGTAGTTCTGCTGCTGATCCTCGTACAAATTCTGCAGATGATCGGCGACCGTCTGGTCGCTAAGGTCTCGCACCGCTGATTTTTCGAAAGCCTGCCCCATGATCCGCCGTTCGCTGCTGCTGTCCGCCGTCGCCGCTCTGACGCTCGCCGCCTGCGGTCAGGGTGCGGACAAGAAGGCCGGGGCCGAGGGTGCGCCTCTGCTGGTCGGGGCCACCGCCGTGCCGCACGCCGAAATCCTGGAGCAGGTGAAGCCGATCCTGGCCGCCGAGGGCGTGCCGATCGAGATCAAGGTCTTCAACGACTACGTACAGCCGAACGTGCAACTGTCTGAAAAACGGTTGGATGTGAACTATTTCCAGACCAAACCCTATCTGGACGAGTTCAATACGGCGCGCGGCACGACCCTGGTCACGGTGGCGGGCGTCCACGTCGAGCCGCTGGGTCTCTATTCGCGTAAGCACAAGGCTTTGGCGGACCTGCCGAACGGCGCCCAGGTGATCCTGCCCAACGACGCCTCCAACACCGGCCGCGCCCTATTGCTGCTTCAGGCGGCGGGCCTGATCACGTTGAAGGATCCGCAGAACCCGTTGCAGACGGTTCGCGACATCGCGACCAATCCCAAAGCTCTGGTGTTCCGCGAGGTCGAGGCGGCCACCATTCCGCGTATCCTGCCCCAGGTCGATGCGGCGGTGATCAACACCAACTACGCCCTGGACGCCGGACTGAAGCCCAAGGCTGACGCCCTGTCGCTGGAAGGCGCCGACAGCCCCTATGTGAACTACCTCGTCGCGCGCCCGGACAACCAGAACGACCCGCGCATCCAGGCCCTGGCGACCGCGCTGCGCAGCCAGGCGATCAAGGACTTCATCGCCAAGAAGTACGACGGCGCGGTCATCCCCGCCGCCTGAGGGCGTCAGGCGGGTTCGACCACCACGGCCGTGCCGTAGGCCAGGACTTCCGTCACGCCGGGCATGATCTCATTGGCGTCGTAGCGCATGGCCAGGATGGCGTTGGCGCCCTGCTCGCGGGCATGGACGATCAGGTCGTCGAAGGCTTCCTGGCGGGCGGCTTCGGCCAGTTTGACATAGGCGCCGACCTTGCCGCCGATCATCGACTGAACGCCGCCGATGGCGTCGGAGATGACGTTGCGCGAACGGACGGTGATGCCGCGCGCCACGCCTAGGTGACGGACGATGCGATAGCCGGGCAGATCATTGGTGGTGGCGACGATCATGGGCGTTTCCTTTTCAAGGGTCAGCGACGTTCCAGGGTGCGGAAGGTGAAGGCGTGGTCGTCCTTTTCGCCTGCCGAGTGGGCTTCCGACGCGATTTCCACGAAATCGGCCTCGTCAAAGGCGGGGAAGAAGGCGTCGCCCTCGGGCTCCGCCTCGACCTCGGTGACATAGAGCCGCTTGGCGCGAGGCAGGACAGCCTCGAACAGGGCAGAGCCGCCGATGACGCAGACCTCGTCCACGCCGTCCTCGACGGCGGTCTCGCGGGCGATGGACAGGGCGTCGCTCAGATTCGAGCAGACCAGCGCCCCCTTGGCCATGCCCTCGGTCTCATAGGAGCCGTCCTTGGTCAGGACGATATTCAGCCGACCGGGCAGGGGTTTGAGCGGCAGGCTTTCCCAGGTCTTGCGGCCCATGATGCAGGGCTTGCCGACAGTCACAGCCTTGAACCGTTGCAGGTCCGAGCGCAGTCGCCACGGCAGATCGCCGTCCCGACCGATGACGCCGTTGCGGGCGCGGGCGACGACGAAGACGATGGAGGGAACGCTCAAGCTCATAATTCCGTTGGCGAAGAAACAGTCCGCAGTCTGGCGGGGGAGCCCTGAATGAACAAGTACGCCAAGCCTCTGATCGTCGGCTTTATCGTCCTGGTGGTCGTGTCCTTCCTGATCGGCCTTCTGGGCGGGGCCGCGGGGGTCGATCTGGGCCTGCTGCCCATGCTGACGGGTTTGTTCGCCGGGGTTTTCACCGCCTACATCATGGCCAATCTGGCAGGGAACAGGGCGGGCGTTCAGGCCGGGGATGAGGATCGCGCGCAGGCGGCGTCCCTGATCCCGCCGCCGGGCAAGGCGCTGGCGGTCGTCTATCGCGAAGGATTCGTGGCCATGGCGGCGGGCATGAACCTGGCGTTGGACGGACGCGAGTTCGCCCAGATCAAGGGCGGCAGGTTCACCGCCGTCGCCGTCGAGCCTGGCGAGCATTGGCTGACGGCAGGATTCGGCGGCCTGGCGGGCCCGCAAAACAATGCGGCGACAGCCCATCTGGTCCTGAGGGCCGGCGACGCGGTCGTCTATCGCGCCACGGTCTCCCTGGGCGCGGTCAAGAACACCGTGGTGCTCGAGCCCGCGCCCGGAAGCCGCGACGATCTCAGCGCGAAGCTGCGGCGCATGTCGATGACGGCGCCGGATGTCGCCTCGCTCTGATCAGGCGTCGGGTTCCAGCAGGTTCAGGCGGAACAGAAGCCCGCCGATGACCGCGCCGATCGCCGGGGCGACGAAGAAGACCCAGACCTGGCTCAAGGCCTGACCGCCGGCCAGAAGCGCCGGGCCGAAGCTGCGCGCCGGGTTGACGGAGACGCCCGTCACCTGGATGCCGACGATGTGGATGACGGCCAGGGTGATGCCGATGGCGACGCCGGCGAAAGCGCCGTGCCCCTTGGCCCCGGTCACGCCCAGGATGGCGACCAGGAAGATGGCGGTGGCGACGACTTCAAAGATCAGGGCCGCGTGCAGGCCGTATCCGCCGGGCGATCCGGCGTCGAAGCCGTTCTGGCCCAGGTTGGCGAAGCCGGTCTTGGCGATCATGCCCAGGATGGCCGCGCCGACGACGGCGCCGATGAACTGGGCGATCCAGTAGACCACCATGTCCTTGGCGTTCATCCGTCCAGCAATGAAGGCGCCCAGGCTGACCGCCGGATTGACGTGGCAGCCCGACACCGGACCGATGCCGTAGGCCATGGCCACGATGGCGAAGCCGAAGGCCAGGGCGATGCCCAACTGCCCGACATGATCGAAGCCGCCCAATACGGCCGCCCCGCAACCGAACAGCACCAGAACCATGGTGCCGATCAGTTCGGCGATGAACTTCTTCAACATCACAACCCTCCCGTTTCATGCATCCGCCTGTGCGCGGAAAGAAAGGAGGGTGCGCCGAGTCCCGACGCTTCGCCAGACGGGGTTACGGGAGTTTACGCTTAGGCCTTTTGGATTTCAGGCTTGAGCCACTTCAGCCATTTGCGCTGCATGGCGGCTTCCAGATCGACGCCGGCGCGATCGCAGTAGATCAGCAGCATGCCCAGGACGTCGGCCGCCTCATCGCCCAAGGCCTGGGCATCGGGCGCTCCTCGCGCACGTCCGGTGAGGTTCAGGTGCTCCTTGGTCAGCTCACCCAGCTCTTCCTGCAACTTCAGCAGGGCCCAGTCGCGGTCGCGGTCGATGGCGTGTTCACGCGCATAGATGTCGGAGATGCGCAGGACGTCGGCCTGCAGGTCGGCGATCTTCATGGGAATCAGACCGCCACGGCCGCCTTGATGTGGGGCCAGGACTGGTAGTCGTTCAGAACGAAGTCCGACAGCTCATAGGCGAAGAGATCGGATTTCGGCGTCACGGTCAGGGTCGGCAGGGGCAGGGGCTGGCGGGTCAGCTGCAGCTCGGCCTGCTCCAGATGGTTCAGATAGAGGTGCGCGTCGCCGAAGGTATGGACGAACTCGCCCGGCTCCAGTCCGGCCACATGGGCGACCATGATGGTCAGCAGGGCGTAGGAGGCGATGTTGAAGGGCACGCCCAGGAAGACGTCGGCCGAACGCTGATATAGCTGGCAGCTCAGCCTTCCATCCGCGACGAAGAACTGGAACAGGCAGTGGCAGGGCGGCAGGGCCATGTCGTCCACGTCGGCCGGGTTCCAGGCGCTGACGATGTGGCGGCGGCTGTTGGGATTGGTCTTCAGGCCGTGCACCAGCTTCTGGATCTGGTCGATGCTCTGGCCGTTCGGCGCGGCCCAGGAGCGCCACTGCTTGCCGTAGACGGGGCCAAGGTCGCCGTTCGCGTCGGCCCATTCGTCCCAGATGCTGACGCCGTTGTCCTTCAGCCAGGCGATGTTGGTTTCGCCGCGCAGGAACCACAGCAGTTCGACGAAGATGGAGCGGGTATGCAGCTTCTTGGTCGTCAGAAGGGGAAAGCCCTTGGACAGGTCGAAGCGAATCTGGCGACCGAAGACGCCCAGGGTTCCTGTGCCGGTGCGGTCGTCGCGACGCACGCCGTTGTCCAGGATGTCGCGCAGCAGGTTCAGATACTGCCACTCTGGGTGGTCAACCGACATAGCCTGCGTCGCAGCTTGAAGATCTTGGATCTGTGCCAGGGCGTTCATGCGGCGAGCATGGCTCGCGAATCACCCTTCCGCCAATCGCTGACCGCCATTGCGGCGATCACGATTGTGGATCGAATCAGCCCTTGAAGCCGTCGCCGGACAGGAAGACGGCTTCTTCCGCCGTGGTTGTACGGCCGAGGCAGGCGTTGCGATGCGGGAAGCGGCTAAAGCGGGCGATGATGTCGCGGTGGATGATCGCGAACTTCAGGGTATCGGGCGACTCGGCCTCGTCGAGCAGGGCGATCAGGGCGTCCTGATCCTCAAGCGCTTCGGAGTGCATCAGCGGCATGAGCACGAAGGGCCGCATTTCGGGCGACACCTGGCGATCATGGCCACGCGCCACAGCCTCTTTTGAAGCCTTTAGCGCCAGCGGGTCGGTGGCGAACATGTGGGCGGTGTCGCGGAAGGCGTTTCGCGGCAATTGGTCCAGCAGGATGATCAGGGCCAGGGCGCCGTCCGGCGTGTCGGCCCAGTGATCCAGTTCGCGGCGGGCGGCCGCGAAATGCGTGGCCTGACAGGTCTCCGTAAAGGCGACGTCGAAGGCCGCGTCCTTGGCGAACCATTTGGCGGGACCGGCCTGGGTCCAGAAGGCGATGACTTCGGCGGGGGACAGCAAGTTGCTCATGCACCCAGACTTAGTGGTCCGACGCGCAAATGCACGGCCCCATGAGGGGAGATGCTTCATATTGTAAGAAAAATGGTCGGAGTGAGAGGATTCGAACCTCCGACCCCTGCGTCCCGAACGCAGTGCTCTACCAGACTGAGCCACACTCCGACTTTTCGCCTCGACGCGGGCCGAAGGCCGTCGTTGCGTCGAGGAGGGGGCTTATACCCATGGCTTTCGGCCCTCGCAAGGGCGGATTCAGCCGGTTTGAAAAAAGTCGCGGCTCGATGAAAATTCTTCTGTTTTCAGGTGTTGCATCCCCGAAAGGCTTGGCGTATCTCACCGCTCCTCGCGGCGACGAACCGCGGGGCGCACTGGTCCTGCTGGGGAATGGTGTAATGGTAACACTACGGTTTTTGGTACCGTCATTCTAGGTTCGAGTCCTAGTTCCCCAGCCATTGCTTTCGTTGAAGAAAGCGCCCGTTAAGGGCTCTCCGGACAACACGAGTTTACAGGCTCGTTTACAGCTTTCGTTTTCGTCCTGTTCTTGAACTCCAGCTTCGTAAGCATGCCTTCCGCGATGGCGTCGGCTGAGGCGTAGATCTTGGCGAGCTCGTGGACGCGCTCGACCTTCCAGCCCATCAAGTCGGAAAAGATCACCCATAGCGGCGAAGGCTTGAAGGCCGCCTCGCACAAGAAGGCGAGTCAAAGCATCGCGGTTCAGAAGAACGCGTGCGGCGGCGCCCGCGAGGTCTCGCGTTCGGGCCGTATCCACACTGATCAGAAGAGCGGCCCGAAGTGGTAAGCTTCGAGCGCCGGAGAAAGACACCAGGGCGATTCGTCGGCGGGTCGCCCTGTTTCTCGACTGGTCATCATCCGCTGCAGATGCCAGCGTTGGGCGCGTGGTACATTTAAGGGAGATCGCGATGGCGGCGTTGTTAGCCTTGTTCGGTGCGCTTTCGATCAACTCGGCGACGGTTCAGGACGACATGTCCGATGTCGACTGCGCCAATGCGGGCTCGACGATGGAGCAGAACATCTGCGCGGGGCGTGATGTCAGGGCCCTGGAGGAGAACCTGCGCCTGTACACGGACACCGCCTACGCGGTCCTGCGCGAGAACGACGAAAGAGATTCCGAGGCCTTGATCGCGGAAATCCGTGAGGGCGAACGGCTGTGGCGGGCCTATGTGGAGACGGCTTGCGGTGCGGTGGACACCTATTGGAAGCCGGGCACGATCCGTACGGTCATGGCCGCCAGTTGCGAGATGGAGCTGGTCCGAGAACGCACGCACTACGTCTGGCGCGAATATCTGACGCCGATGGAAGGGCTGCCTCGCCTGGCCGAGCCGCCGCGCAGCGGTTTCGATTGAGGCTGCGGAGCTTGTTGTTTCGCTTGAGATAGGGAGCCGTGATGAAAACCTATGCTGTCATTCTGATCCTGGTCAGTATTCCAGTTGGGATTTTCGGGCTGGCCAACATCGTCAAGCCATTGGGTTGGATTGCGCTGAGGCGACGCCGCCATGCCGTCGGCGTTTTTTGCGGGGCGCTGGCTGCGTTGTGGCTCGGCGTCTATCTGGGCGCCTTTACTCCGGCGGGCGAATTGAGCCCGGCGCAGAAAGCCGGGTTGATCCGACCCCATTTCAGGTAGACGCCGCATGCTCTGGCGGGTTTTGCGTCAAAGATATGCTGAGGCGTCGTGATCTTGCAGAAGCGGCGCCCAGTGCGGCTTTGCGTCGGACAGGCTTGAAACGAGGGCGCCGGCGAGTTCCACGGCATGCTCACGCAGATCGGGCACGGCGGTGGCTTCCCAGAAGAGGCCGCGGGTCAGGGGACCGATCGCGAACAGGCGCGGATGGGCTTGATCTTGGGCGTTGATGAGACGCGCCTGGGAATCGACGGCCAGACCGAGCCCGAGCGGCGCTGGGACGGCCAGCCCCTGAG
Organism: Brevundimonas faecalis; assembly: GCF_040549405.1. Lineage (NCBI taxonomy): Bacteria > Pseudomonadati > Pseudomonadota > Alphaproteobacteria > Caulobacterales > Caulobacteraceae > Brevundimonas > Brevundimonas faecalis. Next base: position 1,439,776 of record NZ_JBEPTF010000001.1, read on the forward strand.
CTAGCAGGTCCTGTAGCAGGGGATCGCGACAGTTGGCGACGTCGCCGGTCGGACCGGTGCAGTTGATCACGGCGTCGAAGCGGCGGGCGTGACGCTCGGATTCGCCGCGCCCTTTCAGTTGGACTTCGATTCCGCCCTCAGCGGGGACGAGAGCGTGGATTCGGGCGGCGACGACCTGAAGCTCCTCATCCGCCAGCATGGCCGTGATTTCCCGCGCGACGCCGGGCGCCAGGCGGTGGCGATGATTGTCCCAGAGCGCGCGCAGATGGCGCAGGAATCGGCTTCGCTGCTTCAGGGACCATGAGGTCCAGAGTGAGCGGGCGGAATGACGGATGTCGTCGATCACGGCGCGCCAATCACCTTCGGCCGCAGCGCTTCGGGCTTGGCGAAGAACGGCTTGAGGGCCGCCGACGTAGGTTCGCCTTTGTGGCGACATGCTTGCGGCGCTGTGGCTGCGCGGCAGTAGGCCGTGTCGCGAGACGGCCGTGAAGCGCCGCCCTGAACGACGCAGGGCGACGGCGACGTCCACCATGGTCAGGCCGGAGCCGATCAGCAGGATGTCGTCCGCGTCGGGCGGCAAGGCGTCCAGGGCCGCCCAGGGATCGTTCAGATAGCGGTTCGATCCGACCAGTTCCGGCGCCAGGCCGGCCGGGGGCGTCGGATTGAGGTTGCCCTGAGCCAGGACCACGGCATCGGCCCGGACCGTTCGACGCTCACCCAGGGCGATCTCCCATGCGTCGCCGTCGGGCCGAACGGCGGTGACGGCGCCTCGGATCAGAGACAGGCGTTCGCCAGCATGGTCCGCCTTCAGGGCCTCATCCAGAAGGCTGGACAGATAGCGGCCGTAGTCTCCACGCGTGATGAAGTCGTCGCGAGCGAACCAGTGAGGCTGGACCGCCATCCAGTCCGCCAGATGATGGGGCCGGTCTGGAAAGGCGCTCATGTTGGAAAGGCGCACGTTCAGGACATGCTTGGGATTGCCTGTGGCGTAGGCCGGACCCAGGCCGAAGACGCCGCGTCGTTCGATCAACTGGACCGAGATGTCCGGGGACATGCGCAGGATGTTCAGGGTGGTCAGCAGGCCGCTGAAGCCCGCGCCGACGACGGCGACCGTGGGCGATGTCATCCGGTCTTCTCCAGAAACTGCGACCTGTCCGACGACAGCAGATGGAACCGGCGAGGGACCAGTCGCACCGGCGCGCCGGGTTGCAGCCCCGCCAGAGGGTCTGCCGCGCATCGGTCCAGTTCCAGCCGTCGACCGTGAAGCGAGACCGCCACCCGGGTCCGGTCCCCGCGGCGCTGATTGGACATGACGACGCCGACCAGGCCGCCGTCGCCGGCCTCCAGATCCTCGGGCCTGATGCACAGCAGAGCGTCGCCGGCGGGGGCGTCGGCGGGGGCGGCGCCGCGCCAGTCCTGGGACACGACCTCGCCGCGATCCACCACCGCCCGCAGTTGCAATCCTTCGCCCAGGAAGTCGTGGACGAAGGCGGAGGCGGGGTGTTCATACAGCGCCTGTGGCGCGTCGATCTGCTCGATGCGGCCGTCCTTCAGGATGGCGACGCGGTCGGCCAGTTCCAGGGCCTCTTCCTGATCATGGGTGACCAGGACGGTGGTGACGCCGGTCTGTTCATGCACATCTCGCAGCCAGCGGCGCAGGTCGCGGCGGACGCGGGCGTCCAGGGCGCCGAAGGGCTCGTCCAGCAGCAGAAGGCGGGGTTCGATCGCCAGGGCGCGGGCTAGGGCGACACGCTGGCGCTGCCCGCCGGACAACTGACTGGGGAAGCGAGAGCCGTAGCCTTCCAATTGAATCAGCCGCAGCAGGTCGTCGACGCGCCGGGCGATGTCGGCTCGGGAGGGGCGGGAACCGCGAGGTCTCACTTTCAGGCCGAAGGCGATGTTGTCGGCGACCGTCATGTGACGGAACAGGGCGTAGCTCTGAAACACCATGCCCACGCGGCGTTCACGCGGGGACAGGGCCAGGAAGTCCTCGCCGTTGAAACTGACCTGGCCCCGTGTCGGGCGGTCCAGGCCGGCCATGATCCGCAACAGGGTGGTCTTGCCGGAACCGGACGGGCCGAGCAGGGCCAGGAACTCGCCCTCTCGGACCGTCAGATTGACGTCGTCCAGGGCGGGCGATCCGCCGTCATAGGCGCGGGTGATGGATCGGATGTCGAGGGTCATGTCAGCGCCGCCCCCTCGCGGCGAGGTCGTCGGCGTGGCGGTGCTCGAGCAAGGACTTCAGCAGCAGGGTCACGAGCGCGAGAGTCGCCAGCAGGGCGGCGGTCGCGAAGGCTCCAACGAAGTCGTACTCATTATAAAGAATCTCGACGTGCAGCGGCAGGGTGTTGGTCAGGCCGCGGATATGGCCGGAGACTACGGAGACCGCGCCGAACTCGCCCATCGCCCGGGCGTTGGCCAGGAGCACGCCGTACAGCAGGGCCCAACGGACATTGGGCAGGGTGATCATGAAGAAGACGGCGAACGGGCGGGCGCCCAGGGTCAGGGCGGCCAGTTCCTCGTCCGATCCTTGCTGCTGCATCAGCGGGATCAGTTCACGCGCCACATAGGGCAGGGTGACCAGGATCGTGGCCAGGACGATGGCGACCGGGGTGAACATGATCTGCAGCCCCCAGGCGTTCAGCCAGGGCGCGAACCAGCCCGAGGCGCCGAACAACAGGACCCAGACCAGGCCGGAAATGACCGGCGACACCGACAGCGGCAGGTCGATCAGAGCCATCAGCAAGGTCTTGCCCCTGAACTGAAAGCGGGTGACGCACCAGGCGGCGGCCAGGCCGAAGACCGCGTTCAGCGGCGTAGCGATCGCCGTCGTCAGCAGGGTCAGGCGAGCGGCGGCCCAGACGTCCGGCTCCGAGAAGGCGCCGAAGACGCCTTCCGCGCCACGTCGCAACGCCTCCACCAGGATGACGGCCAGGGGGGCGAGCACGATCAGCGCCAACCATGTCAGGGCCAACCCGATCAACAGACGTTGTCGGACGGAAGGCGCGGCGGTGCGGACTGGCGTGACGGTCAGGGTGTCGCTGGTCATGCGCCGCGCCTCGCTGCCAGGGCTTGCAGGCCGTTGAAGCCCAGCAGGATGAGGAAGGAGAGGACCAGCATGGCCAAGCCGATGGCTGCCGCGCCCGCATAGTTGAACTGCTCCAACTGGGTGACGATCAGCAGGGGCGCGATTTCCGACTTCATCGGCATGTTGCCGGCGATGAAGATGACCGAGCCGTATTCGCCCACGCCGCGCGCGAAGGCCAGGCCGACGCCGGACAGCAGGGCGGGCAGGATCGCGGGGAAGACGACCTGGCTGGCTCTCTGCCAGGCCGAGGCGCCCAGGGTTTCCGCGGCGGCCTCCACCTCTTGATCCAGATCCTCGAGCACGGGCTGGATCGAGCGGACGACGAAGGGCAGGCCGACGAAGACCATGGCGATCACCACCCCGATCGGAGTGTAGGCGATGCGGATGTCCAACGGCGCCAGCAACCCGCCGATGGGGCCGTTCGGCGCATAGAGGGCGGTCAGGGCGATCCCGGCCACGGCCGTCGGCAAGGCGAAGGGCAGGTCGATGATCGCATCGGCGATGCGCTTGCCCGGAAAGTCGTAACGCGCCAGCACCCAGGCCAGCAGGCCTCCCGTCACGGCATTGATGAGGGCCGCCGCAGCAGCGGCGACGAAGCTGAGGCCCAGGGCCGCCTGGGCGCGAGGAGAGACGACGGCTTCGATCGCTCCGCTCCATCCGTTCTCCCATGGCCGGATCGCCAGGGCGGTCAGGGGGATCAGGACGAAGAGGGACAGATAGGCGAGCGTGAACCCCAGCGAGAGGGAAAAGCCGGGCAGGGCGCTGGGCGTCTTCCAGAAGGTGCGTCCGGCCTTGGCGGTCATGATCGTCGGCCGGGCTGATAGATCTGGTCGAACACGCCGCCGTCGGCGAAGTGCCGCTTTTGAGCCGCTGTCCAACCGCCGAAGGCGGAGATGTCGGTCAGTTCCAGATGCGGGAACCTGTCGGCGAAGCGGGCGGCGACGGCCGGATCGCGCGGACGATAATAGTGTTCAGCCGCCAGGACCTGCGCCGGTTCGTCATAGAGTTGCGTCAGATAGGCCTGAGCCCGCTCGCGCGAACCCTTCTTGTCCACCACGCCGTCGACCACCGACACGGGCGGTTCGGCCAGGATGGAGAAGGGCGGGGCGACGATGTCGACCTGATCGGGTCCCAGTTCTTTCGTCGCCAGGAAGGCTTCGTTCTCCCAGGCCAGCAGGACGTCGCCGATGCCGCGCTGGACGAAGGTGGTGGTCGAGCCGCGCGCGCCCGTGTCGAGCACCGGCACCCGCCGGTAAAGTTCGGCGACGAAGGCCTGGGCCGTCTGCTCGCTGGCGCCCGGACGGCGCAGGGCGTCCGCCCAGGCCGCCAGATAGTTCCAGCGTGCGCCGCCGGACGTCTTTGGGTTCGGGGTGATGACCTCCACCCCCGGTTTCAGCAGGTCGGGCCAGTCGCGGACGCCCTTGGGATTTCCCTTTCGCACCAGGAAGACGATGGTCGAGGTATAGGGGGCGGCGTTGTTCGGCAGGCGGGTTTGCCAGTCGGGCTTGATCAGGCCGCGCGCCGCGATCTCATCGATGTCCGAAGCCAGGGCCAGGGTGACGACGTCGCCGGGCAGGCCGTCGATGACCGCTCGGGCCTGCTTGCCTGAGCCGCCGTGGGACTGTTCGATGGCGAAGGACGCGCCGCCTTTTTCACGCCAGCGGGTCAGGAAGGCCTCGTTGTAGGCGCGGTAGAACTCGCGCGTCGGATCATAGGAGACGTTCAACAGGGCGGATTGGCCCTCTGGCGAACGGCCGCACCCGGCAAGGGCGCCGCTCAGGCCCAGGGCGCCGACGCCGATCAGCAGGTTGCGACGGCCGGGTTGGAACAGGGCGTCGGTCATGCGACCTCCCGAATGTCTTCTTCGACCCATTGCGGCGTCGGCAGGCCCTTGCCGCGCAGGAAGGCGGGGTTGAACAGGCGCGAGGCGTAACGGGCGCCGGGATCGCACAGGACGGTGACGATGGTCTTGCCCGGCCCGATCTCGCGCGCCAGACGCACGGCGCCGGCCAGGTTGACGCCGGATGATCCGCCCAGCGACAGGCCTTCATGGGCCACGAGATCGAACAGAATGGGCAGAAATTCAGTATCTTCGACGCGGTAGGCGAAGTCAGGCGTGAAGTCTTCCAGGTTGCCGGTGATGCGTCCGACGCCGATGCCCTCGGTGATGGAGCTGCCCTCGGCGCTCATCTGGCCCTTGGTGAACCAGTTGAACAGGGAGGCGCCTGCGGGGTCGGCCAGGGCGATCTTCACCGCGGGGTTCCGCTCGCGCAGATAGGCGGCCACGCCCGCCAGGGTGCCGCCGCTGCCCACGGCGCTGACGAAGGCGTCGACCTTGCCATCCGTCTGGCTCCAGATCTCGGCGGCGGTGCCTTCATAGTGGGCGGCGCGGTTGGCGACATTGTCGAACTGATTGGCCCAGAAGGCGCCATGCCGCTCGGTCGCGTCCAGCTTGCGCGCGACCTCGGCCGAATAGTGGACGAAGTGGTTGGGGCTGGAGAAGGGGGCCGCGTCCACTTCGATCAGCCGAGCGCCGAGGGCGCGGATGGCCAGCTTCTTCTCCTCCGACTGGGTGCGCGGCATGACGATGACCACGCGATGGCCCAGGGCGGCGCCGACCAGGGCCAGGCCGATACCGGTGTTCCCGGCCGTGCCCTCGACGATCACGCCGCCGGGACGGAGGGCGCCGGAGGCCTTGGCCTTGCGGACGATGGAAAGGGCGGCGCGGTCCTTGATCGACTGGCCGGGATTGAGGAACTCCGCCTTGCCCAAGATTTCACACCCCGTCGCATCGGACAGGCGGTTCAGGCGTAGAAGCGGCGTATTGCCGATGAGGTCGACGATGCTGTCTTTGGACAAGGGACGGCTCGAAAAAGGCGATGTCTGGGATGGGGTTGAACGGCTGAAGAGGCTTCAACAGACGGGGGAGAGGATGCGGCCGTGGATGCCGCACTCGGTCTTCTCCTGCCCGGCCCAGCGCCCGTCGCGAGCGCCTTCGCCGGCTTCGACCGCGCGGGTGCAGGGCCAGCAGCCGATGGAAGGAAAGCCTTGCTCCACCAGGGGGTGGCGCGGCAGTTGGTGTTCAGTCAGCCAGGTTTCGATCTGGTCCGGCGACCAACGGGCGAGCGGATTGACCACTAGGACGTCGCCGTCGACCTCGAACAGCGGCAGGGCTGCGCGCTGATCGTTCTGAAACCTCTTGCGGCCGGTGATGCGGGTGTCGAACCCGGCCAGGGCGCGCTGTTGGGGTTGGACCTTGCGAACGGCGCAGCAGTCGTCCGGCCGGGAGCGCCACAGGTCGCCCCGAGAATCGATGCGCGACAGGTCGGTCGGATCGGGCGCGACATCGCGCACGTCCGTCAGGCCCAGTCGGTCCGTCAGTTCCCGTCGATAGGCCAGGGTCTGGAAGAAGTGCTGGCCGGTTTCGAGAAAGACGACGGGCAGGTCGCGGCGCACCCGGGATATCTGATGCAGCAGGACGGCGGCCTCGGCCCCGAAGGAGGAGACGGCGGCGGCCTTGCGGCCTAAGGCCGGGTCCAGGACGGTCGCAAGAATGACTTCAGGATCGGCGTCGGCCAGTTCCGCATTCAGCCGAGCCGCCAGAACGGCGACGCCTTCAGGGGGCGCTGCGCGACGCCGGCGCCAGATCAGGGGATCGTCGCCCAGGGCGGATTGATAGGCGGCGCTGAAGATCTGGTCCATGCGTCGCCAGGCGGCGGCGTCGGCGCCCGGCGCCAGTTCGACCGCGTCGAAGCCGCTGCGGCGCAGGTGGCGCGCCTGATCCGGCAAAACCTTGCCGGCCGCGATCAGTCGACCCTTGTAGCCCTGGCCGCGCAGCAAGGCGGCCAGGGAGAAGCCGCGCCCGTCGCGAAAGGCGTCGAACTCCAGGATCAGGACCTCGGCCGTGTCGGCGACGGCGCGCACCTCGGCCTCGGGCGTGACGACGCTGAGGCGGACGCCGTCCTGGGCTTGCTCAAGCAACTGCATCGATCGGCTCGTAGATGGCGGTGCGGAAGGGATCGGCGCCCAGGCGACGCACCGTGTCGATGAAGGTCTCGCCGTCCAGGCGCACTTCCAGGTAGCGGTCCAGGGCGCGGGCGACGGCCGGCGCCACCTCTTCGGACGGCAGGCTGCGGCCGACGATTTCGCCCAGGGCGGCCTGTTCGTCGGGCGAGCCGCCGACCGTGATCTGATAATATTCCTCGCCCTTTCGATCGACGCCCAGGACGCCGATGTGGCCGACATGGTGATGGCCGCAGGCGTTGATGCAGCCGCTGATGTTGATCCGCAGCGGCCCCAGCCTTTCCTGAAGGTCCAGGTCGGCGAACTGACGTGATAGGGCCTGGGCCACGGGGATGGAGCGGGCGTTGGCCAGGCTGCAGTAGTCCAGACCGGGGCAGGCGATGATGTCGGTCGCCAGATCGGCGTTGGGCGTGGCCAATCCCGCTTCGCGCAGGCGCGTCCAGACGGCGTGCAGGTCGTCCAGGCGGACATGGGGCAGGATCAGGTTCTGCTCGTATGAGGCGCGGACCTCGTCGAAGGACCAGCGCCGGGCCAGGTCGGCCACGACCTCCATCTGGTCCGCGGTGATGTCGCCGGGCACGCCGTCCGTCGGCTTCAATGAGATGACGACGGCCGCATAGCCGGGTTGGCGATGCTTGCGAACATTGATGCGGACGAAACGGGCGAACTCGGGGTTCAGGCGGCGTGCGGCGTCATGGGTCACGCTCTGCGCCGAAAGATCGGCGAAGGAAGGCGGGGTGAAATAGGTCTGGATCCGGGCCAGTTCCTCATCCGGGACGCGCAGGTCTTCCTGACTCAACACGGCGAACTGGCGTTCGACCTCCTCTCGGAAGGCGTCCAGTCCGACGGCGGCGACCAGGATCTTGATCCGCGCCTTGTGGATGTTGTCTCGCCGTCCCAGCAGATTATAGGCGCGCAGGATGGCGGTCAGATAGGCCAGCAGCGATCGGCCCGGCACCTCCGAGGCGATCTCCTGGGCGATATGGGGCAGGCGACCCTGGCCGCCGCCGACGAAGACACGGAAGGCGGCCTGTCCGTCCCGGCCGCGCACGATCTGGAGGCCCACGTCGTGGGTGCGGATTGCGGCCCGGTCCTTTTCCGCCCCGATCACCGCGATCTTGAACTTGCGCGGCAGGAAGGAGAACTCGGGATGGATGGTCGACCACTGACGGATGATCTCGCACCAGGGACGCGGATCCTCGATCTCGTCGTCGGCGACGCCTGCGAAGACGTCGGTCGTGACGTTGCGGACGCAGTTGCCGGAGGTCTGGATGGCGTGCATCTCGACATCGGCCAAGTCGCTGAGGATGGCGGGCAGATCTTGAAGCGCGGGCCAGTTGAACTGGATGTTCGTCCGCGTCGTGAAGTGGCCGTAGCCCTTGTCGTAGGTGCGGGCGACATAGGCCAGGCGTCGCATCTGTCGGCTGTTCATCACGCCATAGGGCACGGCGATCCGCAGCATATAGGCGTGGAGTTGCAGGTAGACGCCGTTCATCAGCCGCAGGGGCTTGAACTCATCCTCCGTCAGCGCGCCTTCCGTGCGGCGAACGACCTGGTCGCTGAACTCGGCGATGCGTTCGCGCACCAGGGCCGCGTCGAATTCGTCGTAGCGGTACATCAGGCGAACTCCGACCGCGAGGCGGCCTTCAGGCTGTGGCCGACAGTTGGGCCGGCGGAGCGGATGCGCTCCTTCAGCCGGTCGCGCCCCGAAGGCGCGCGGCCTTCGACCTCGATCAGGTAGGGGTTTACGAACAGGGCCGGGCGGGCCAGGGCCGACGCCAGGGCTGTTTCGGCGGCTTCGGCGTCCAGAACGCGCGCGGCCTCGATGGCGTCCACCGGCGCATCGGCCTCGCCCAGGTAGACGACGCGGCCGTCGTTCAGTCGATTTGCGGTCAGCAGCTTCATGCCGCAACCTCCGACAGGGCGGGCTGGTCGTCGGAAACGGCCAGGGCGGCGGTTTCTCCAATGAACAGGAGCGCGGGTCCGGTCAGGTCCAGTCGCGCAACCAGGGCGCCGAGGCGATCCAGGCGTCCCTTGACGACGCGTTGATCCGGACGGCTGCCGTTCTCGATCACGACGACCGGGGTGGCGCCGTCGCGCCCGGCCGCCAGCAGGTCGGCGGCGATGCGTTCGGCCTGGCCCGCGCCCATGTAGACGGCCAGGGTATGGTTCGGCGCGGCCAGGCGGCTCCAGTCGGCGTCGACGCCGCCGGGCTTGGGCTGTCCAGTGACGAAGGTCACAGCCTGGGCATGATCGCGATGGGTCAAGGGTAGACCGGTCGAAGCGGCGCAGGCCAGGGCCGCGGTTACGCCCGGCACGACGATGGTTTCGATCCCGGCCGCGCGCATGGCTTCCAGTTCTTCGCCGCCTCGACCGAAGACGAAGGGATCGCCGCCTTTCAGACGCACGACCCGGTGTCCGGCGCGCGCTTCCTCGATCATCAGGCGTTCGATCTCGTCCTGAGGCACGGAATGGTCGCCGCGCGACTTGCCGACATAGATGCGGCGGGCGTCGCGCCGGGCGCGGTCAAGGATCTCGGAAGAAACCAGACGGTCATGGATGATGACGTCGGCGTCTTGGAGCGCGCGCAGGGCCTTCAAGGTCAGAAGCTCGGGGTCGCCGGGGCCGGCGCCGACGATATGGACCAGGCCTTGGGGCGGCGTTTCATGGGGCGCGGCGGCGGCGTTCAGCAGGCGGACCATCTCGCGGCGGGCCTCGGCCATTCGACCTTCGGCGGCCAGATCGGCGGCGGGACCACGAAACGCCTTTTCCCAGAACCGGCGGCGCGCCATGAAATCGGGCACGGACTCCTTGACCGTCCGGCGCAGATCGCCCGCGAGGCGTGCGACCGAGGCCACGCCTTGCGGCAGGACGCCTTCGATCCTGGAACGCAGGTCGCGGGCCAGGATGGGGGCGGATCCACCGGTCGCCACGGCCACGACCACCTCGTCGCGATCGATCAGGGCCGGGGTGTGGAAGTCGCTGGAATCCGGCTGATCGACGATGTTGACCTGGGCGCCGAGCGCACGGGCCGTCTTCGCCACGGCGTGAGCCTTCACGATGTCGTTCACGGCGATGAAGACCAGTCGCGCGTCGATCAGGTCGGCGAAATCGGGGCGCCGCGTGACAGGCGCCGGCGCTCCGGCAGGAATCTCGAGCGGCGAAGGCAGGCCGTCAGGCGCGAACCAGAGAAGCTCCGCAGGGCTGTCCAGGAACAGCCGCAGCTTGGCCAGGGCGGGTTCGCCGGAGCCGACCACCACGACGCGGGCCCCGTCCAGGGGAATGGATGCAAGAAAGACGCGCAACGGGCTGTTCCATGGTTTGCAGTCTTCCGCCAACGACGTTGCGTGACGGCTCGACATTGACCATCGACCGTGCACGATCCATCCACAAACCAGATTGTCTTCGCCGCCCTGATAGGTTTTCTACAAGCTATGGCTCGCCCGCTTTTGCCCCTTAACGCTCTCCGCGCTTTTGAAAGCGCGTCGCGGCATCTGAACTTCTCGCGGACGGCGGACGAGCTGTCGGTGACGCCTGGAGCCGTCAGCCAGCAGATTCGCCTGCTGGAGGAGATCATCGGCTCGCCCCTGTTCACGCGGGAAGCCAGGGGGCTGCAACTGACCGAACTGGGGCGGGCGGCCATGCCTCTGCTGCGCGAAGGGTTCGAGCGGCTGATGGACGCCTCGGCGATTCTGCGCGAGCCGCCGCTGAACCGCACCGTGGCGCTCAGCGTGGCTCCGTCCTTTGCGTCGAAGTGGTTGATGCCGCGCATGGACGACTTCCACGCCGCCCATCCGGACATCGAGGTCTGGATTTCGGCGGACATGGAGCCGGTGACAGTGGGCAAGGGGAAGGTCGATCTGGCCATCCGTTACGGACCCGGCGAATATCCCGGCCATCTGGTCGAGAAGCTGCTGACCGAGACGGTGATTCCGGTCTGCGCGCCCTCCTTGACGGCCGACCCGCACCCCATCCGCACGGCCGCCGACCTGTCACGTCACAATCTGCTGCACGACATGTCGGAGGACGGCGACGCCTCCCGTCCGGACTGGGCCATGTGGCTGAAGGCCCGCCACGCCAGTCACGCCGACGCCCGGCGTGGCTCGCGCTTCGACCAGTCCGGCATGTTGATCGAGGCCGCTGCCGCCGGGCGGGGCGTCGCTTTGGCCAAGCGCACCCTGGCCCAGGCGGACCTAGACAGCGGCCGTCTGGTTGCGCCCTTCCCGGACGGCAGTCAGGTGGTCGGTTTCGCCTACTACATCGTCCTGCCGCGGGATCGTCCCGTCTCGCCTGGAACTCAGGCTTTCGTCGCCTGGCTGAAGAAGCAGGCGATCGACTACGACAACAACCTGGATCAGCTCTGATCGCCCGGTTTTCGGCGGCCTGCAGATTTTCTGCACGTTGGCGGAAGGATTGATCGTTTCCATAGAGCGCTGGTCCAGCCCTATTTCGAAAGCCTTCTGAAACAGGAGGCTGATCGTGAGCGAAGTCGCAAGTCTGGAGCGTCCCCGTCCCGCCGTTGCCGCGCCCTGGACTACGCAACGCGTGCGATGGGTCCGGCACTGGACCGAGCACCTGTTCAGCTTCGCCATCGACCGGCCTGAGGATTTTCGATTCCGCTCCGGCGAGTTCGTCATGATCGGCCTGCCTGCCACGGAGGGCGGCAAGCCGACCCTGAGGGCCTATTCCATCGCTAGTCCGTCCTGGGCTGAGGAGCTGGAGTTCTTCTCCATCCGGGTCGAGGACGGACCGCTGACGTCCCGCCTTGTCCATATCCAGCCTGGCGACGAGGTCCTGCTGGGCAGGAAGCCGACCGGCACCCTGGTGCTGGATGCGCTGAAGCCGGGTCGCCGACTGTTCCTGATCGGGACCGGAACGGGCCTGGCGCCCTGGCTCAGCGTGGCGCGCGACCCGGAAACCTACGCACGGTTCGAACGGGTGGTGACGACCCATACGGTGCGGCAGGTCGCGGACCTGGCCTATCGCGACTTCTTCACTCGGGACCTGTTCGAGGATCCCCTGATCGGAGAAGAGGCGAGAGGACAACTGACCTACTATCCCACCGTCACGCGCGACGCCTTTGAGCGTCCGGGCCGGATCACCGACCGCATCGCGGACGGACGCTTCTTCGCCGACCTGGGCCTGGGTCCAGGCTTCGATCCTGATGTCGATCGCGTCATGCTGTGCGGATCGACCGCGATGATCCGGGAGACGGCCGCCCTGTTGGAAAGCCACGGTCTGGTCGAGGGCTCCAACGCCGAACCGGGCGACTATGTGCTGGAACGGGCCTTCGTCGGATAGGGCGCAGAAAATCTATCGGCTGACGGCAGATCATATCGTTCGACGCCGACCAGCCCCCGACGCATCAACCCCTTACAGTTTCTTTTCCCCATGATGATCGAGGATCGCGGCCCCATGCAGGCGACCGTTGAAAAGCCGAAGCAGACGCCGTCGCGTCACAGCCTGTCGCCGCATCTGCGCCGGCTGGAGGCCGAGGCGATAGAAATCCTGCGTGAGGTCGCCGCCACCGCGCGTAACCCCGTCATGCTCTATTCGATCGGCAAGGATTCCGGCGCTCTGCTGCACCTGGCGGCCAAGGCCTTCTATCCGGCGTCGCCGCCCTTTCCCCTGCTGCATGTCGATACGACATGGAAGTTCCGGGACATGATCACTCATAGGGACTACGTCACGGGCCTCTATGGCGCGCGGCTGCTGGTCCACACCAATCACGACGCCCTGGCGCGCGGCGTCAGCCCGATTACTTCGGGGTCTTCAGTTCACACCCAGGCGATGAAGACGGATGCGCTGAAGCAGGCGCTGGATCTGCATGGTTTCGACGTCGCCATCGGCGGCGCTCGCCGCGACGAGGAAAAGTCGCGAGCCAAGGAGCGTATCTTCTCCTTCCGCGGCGCCGATCACAGCTGGGACCCACGTCGCCAGCGGCCGGAGCTGTGGCGGTTGTGGAACTCGAACCTGGGGCCGGGCGAGAGCCTGCGCGTCTTCCCCTTGTCCAACTGGACCGAGTTGGACGTCTGGGAATATACGCGCGCCGAGGGAATCCCGGTCGTACCGCTCTACTTCTCGGCCTTGCGTCCCGTCGTCGAGCGTGACGGCGCTCTGATCGTCCGCGACGACGACCGTCTTCCGTTGAAGGAGGGAGAGACGCCCCGGATGCGCCGGGTTCGTTTCCGCTCCCTCGGCTGCTATCCGTTGAGCGCTGCCGTGGAGTCCGAGGCCGACGACCTTGACGCAGTCATTCGTGAACTGCGCCAAAGCCGACAGTCGGAACGCCAGGGACGACTTATCGACGCCGATGAGACGGCTTCGATGGAGCGCAAGAAGCGCGAAGGCTATTTCTGATGGACGGAGCCGTGACGGTCGGGGCTGCCCCGATACAGGCCGCTGAACGGGATTTGCTGCGTTTCCTGACCTGCGGATCGGTGGACGACGGAAAGTCGACCCTGATCGGTCGTCTGCTGTTCGAGACGGGGCAGGTGCCGGAGGATCAACTGGCGGCCCTGGAACGGGACTCGCGGCGTTTCGGCACGGACGGCGCCAATCTGGACTACGCCCTCCTGTTGGACGGGCTGGAAGCCGAGCGTGAGCAGGGCATCACCATCGACGTGGCCTATCGCTACATGTCGACGGCGAGGCGCAGCTTCATCGTCGCCGACACGCCGGGACACGAACAATATACGCGCAACATGGCCACGGGCGCCTCGACCTGCGACGCCGCCGTGGTGCTGGTGGACGCGACCAAGGGGCTGACGGCCCAGACGGCGCGGCACAGCCGAATCGTTTCCCTGTTTGGCATCCGTCATGTCGTCCTGGCGGTGAACAAGATCGACCTGGTCGCTGACGATCCGTCCGTCTTCGCGCGAATTCGCGACGCCTACGACGCACTGGCGGCCGATCTGGACTTCCTGACGGTGACGGCCATCCCGGTCAGCGCGCGTCGAGGGGACAACCTGACCCGGCGCTCGCCTGCGACGCCCTGGTATGAAGGCCCCAGCCTGATCGAGGCCCTGGAAAGCACGCCGGTCGCGAGCGGCGCCGATCGCCGACCCTTCCGCCTTCCGGTTCAGTATGTGAACCGACCCCATGCTGAATTCCGTGGCTACGCCGGGACGATCTCTTCCGGACAGGTGAGAACCGGGGACCTGCTGGCCGTCTGCCCCGGCGGCCAGACGGCTCGTTTGGCTCGCATCCTGCGCGGCGACGAGGAGGTGGCGGTCGCACAGGCGGGCGACGCTGTGACCCTGGAACTGGTTGAGGAGGTGGATGTCGCGCGCGGCGATGTCCTGGCTCTGGCTTCCGACCGGCCGTCAGCCGCGGACCAGTTGGACGTGCGTCTGCTGTGGATGGGGGAAGGGGCGTTCGATCCGGATGGGCGTTACCTGGTCAAGCTGGGTGCGCGTACCTCTCCGGCGAGGCTGACCCTGGCGGACGACATCGCCCTGGCGCCCAATGAGGTCGCGAACGGTCGGTTGAGCCTGCCGTCGCCGGTTGCTGTCGATGCATTTCGCGACGATCCGGCACAGGGCGCCTTCATCCTGATCGAACGAGGCAGCGGCGTGACCGTCGCCGCCGGCGTGATCATCGGCGCTCCCGACCAGGCGGCCCATATTCATCACAGTCCGGCGGCGGTGGGACGAGAGGCGCATGAGCTTCTGAACGGCCATCGCGGCGGCGCAGTCTGGCTGACTGGTCTGTCCGGCGCCGGCAAGTCCACTGTGGCGCAAGCCCTGCAGCGCGTCCTGCATGCGCGGGGATGCCGGACGGCCTTGCTGGACGGCGACAACCTGCGCCACGGCTTGAACCGCGACCTGGGCTTCTCCGATGAAGATCGGGCCGAGAACGTCCGTCGGACGGGGGAAGCCGCACGCCTGTTCGCCGACACGGGCGTGATCGCCATCTGCGCCCTGATATCCCCGCGCCAGCGGGATCGGGACGCTGTCCGCGCTCGTTTCGATGAAGAGAGCTTCCTTGAAGTCCACGTGAACGCTTCGCTCGACAGTTGCCGCGCTCGCGATCCCAAGGGCCTCTACGCCCGTGCTGATGCAGGTCTCATCACCGATCTGACCGGGGTCGCCGCGCCCTATGAGCCGCCGACGCGGCCTGACCTGATCATCACGACGGATCAACTGTCTCCATCCCAGGCGGTGGATGCGATCCGTCGTCTTCTGGAAGAACGCGGCTGGCTCTAGGCCGCCGCTCCCCTAGCTCGGAAAGCCTGCCGTGACCTACATCGTCACCGACGCCTGCGTGAAATGTAAGTTCATGGACTGCGTGGAGGTGTGCCCGGTCGATTGCTTCTACGAGGGCGAGAACTTCCTGGCGATCGCGCCGGACGAGTGCATCGACTGCGGGGTGTGCGAGCCGGAATGCCCGGTGGACGCCATCGTGCCGGACACCGAGGACGAACCGGACGGCAAGTGGCTGCAGATCAACGCCCAGTACGCCAAGGTCTGGCCCAACATCACGGTCAAGGGCACGCCGCCCGCCGACCGCGAACAGTACGAACGCGAAACCGGCAAGTTTGAGAAATACTTCAGCGAAAAGCCCGGCAAGGGCGACTGATCAAGCCGAACTTCGACGACGTGCGCGTGCGGTTGCCCCCTAGGTGGCGACTAGGGTTCGAGATCGACCGATCTCATGTCGCAGGTGGTCTCCTGGGCGTCGCAGACGCCCCGGAACCAGGCGCGGCGCTGCAGGCGATCCTGAACCGGAATATCGATCAGGCGGTCGTCGCCGTCGCGCCTTCTTTCCTGCACGAAATCGATCAGGACCCAATCCTGACGGCAATCGAGAACCTTCTCGATCCGGCCCATTTCCGTGGCCCAGTTGTCGTCGAGATCCACGACCCGATCTGATCTTGCGTCCGGCGCTGCGAAACCGCGTCCGGACTGGATGCCGAAACGGACAGCGTCGGCCTCTATCCACCCTTGGCCGGAATAGACAGGCCGCGCACGATCGGCGTCATCGTCGCTTGCGTCCTGAATCTTCAACCATCCGCTGTTGGAGGCGGTGATGGAGATGTGAATGCTGAGACGATCATCATCCGGTCCAGTGTGCGGCAAGGTTCCGATGACTTGCGCATCGACGTGAGGATTTGCGCGCACTTCCACATCTCGTCCGGGGATGTCGTTGATCCATGCCTGCAAGGCGCAAGCCTGATCTCCCATAGGCGTCATTTGAGTCGGTTCACGGGCGGCTGCCGGTGTTCCATTCGCCATCAGAAGTCCGGCCAAGGCAGCCGTGATGCTGGGACGTCGCGTGGAAATCATCTTGCGTCTTCCTCCGTTTCAAGAACTCACAGGTGGAGTGGGGCGAAGCCTATGGGCGATGGAGGCGCCGTTGCAACCTCTGACCCTGCCAACACCAAGGGTTGCCGCAAACGACAGTCTCGATTGCCAAGATGGATGGCGGGCCGTCCGAGATGAAGGCGAGCGCCAGGTGTCGGAAGTCGCTTTCTGGCGCAACGACTGCGGTCGCTTTGACTCGGACAGTCAACCGGCGTCGGCGAACCTTCCCCCGTCGTCGGCATCGACCAGAATGGACAGGGAGACATGGCGAGGGCGCGTGAGTGCGAAGATGACGGCATCAGCAATATCCCTGCTGGTCGCGCGCTCGCCCTTGGCGCGTTCCGGCGAAAGACGCCAGGCGTCGGATCCCGGTTCAGCGTCATCGAGGTAGGGAGGATGGACGATAAGCGAGCGAACCGGCGTGCCCTTGAGCACCTGGGCGAAACCGTCCGCTAGGCCGGCCTGAGCGCGCTTTGCCGCATAGAAGGGCACGGCCGCCGTTTGAAGGGCGGCGTTGGGCAGGCCGCTGATCGATCCTATTGTCAGGATGTCAGGGCGCGCCGACCTCTCCAAAAGCGGCAGGAGACCCTGGGTCAGCAGGTAGGTTCCGGACACGGCGGCGTTGATTACGCCGAGTACGTCGGAAGGGGCATGGGGTTCAGCGGCGCCTTCGAGCCACTGGGCGCCGTTGTTGATCAGGATGTCGATCGCATCATGGCCGGCGTGGATGGCGCCTGCGGCCCGGGCGACGCTGTCTGCGTCCGAGAGATCCAGTTCGACGAGCATCGCATCGACCCCGCTTCGCTCCAGGACGGCCGCGGCGGTTTCGGCAAGGGCGCCAAGGTTGCGTCCGCAGAGCACCAGGCGACATCCAGCCTCGGCGAGCGTTACAGCCAGGGCAGCGCCCAGCCCGCGCCCCGCGCCGGTCACGACAGCTGTGGTGTTTTTCAGGAGGGGCATGGAAGGCTTTCTGGAAGGGGCGGACGACGAAGTGCGACGCGAACGCTGCACCGAGACTGGCTGCATTAAAGCCAAGACGTGGGAGACCCAAGTCGACTAAGGGTGAGGCTTCTGTGTATTTGAATGCAGGCAAAGGGGATCGTAGCTGGACCCTATTGGTCTCGACCCGAAGGGCGAAAAGCCGCGCGTGGCGGCCGTCCGAGATGAAAGCGGGCACTACCAGTTAGAGATCGTTTTCTAATGTAGCAGTTTTCGACACATTGGTGATTAGGACGAATAGTCGAAGTGAGAACTGAGTGATCAGTCCATGTCGATTGATCCGATCGCGGTCGCAAACGCCGTAGACCGACCCAACCGAGATCGGGATCATGGGCTTGTCCGCTGGCGGCTATCTCGTCGCGCAGGCCGGCAACATCTTCGAGCCAAACTATACGTCTGTTGACGAGATCGATCGGGTCAGCAGTTGGCCCGACTTCACCATCGCCTTCTTCCCTGCTCATATCTACCGTCGAGGCGCCATTTTTGATCCAGGACTATTAAGGTGACCGATCGAGCCCTGCGACACCCTATACGCCCACGCGTTGGATCAGGCAGGCGTTCCAGTCGAGGTGCATCTGTTTTCCACTGGCGGCCATGCCCTCGGCCTCCGACGTGATCACAGCCCAGACACGGTCTGGCCCGAGCTGCTGGAGACGCGGTTGAAGGAACGGGGCGTTCTGCCAGGCTAGGTTCAGGATCTTTAGATAGAAGAGACGGGCAGCAGCTCAGAATCTATGGTGGAGCCTGGGTGATGTCGGCACGACATCGCCTCATCGCCGGGCGAGCCTAATGGCTTTCAGGTCGGCTTCGTCGCGCACCACTCTCGCAGCGACGATCTCCTGGTTCGGAGAAACGGCCAGGCTGTGTTGCTGGCCGAACATGCCCAGGGACTGCACGTCGCGGCTTCCGCCGGACCAGGCGGTTAGACGCAGGACGGTTTCACCGCCGGGAACGCCCGCCAGCCGATAGACGCCGCCGGGAGTCGGCGCCCAGGCTGTGTCATGGCTGACGCGGATGAGAGGCGATGTAAGAACGGCGCCTGTCGGCTCCAGACGCCAGAGGCGGTCGTCGTCCTGCTTTACGGCGTAGAGTCCCCGGGCCCCCGCGCTCTTGATGGTGAGAACCCCCGCGCTGTTTGGAACCACGGTGCTGCGTCCGCGAGGGTCGATGCGTTCGACCTGCCAGCCGGTTTTCCTCAGGGTGGGAACGAGGAGGTCGCCGCTGTTGTCCCAGGCCAGTTCGTCGCGCGCCGCCCCGTCCGATGTGACCTTCCGAAGACCGGAGCCATCGGCGTTGATCAGATAGACATCAGTGTGGCGGTCGCGCGCGGCGATGAAGGCGATGCTGCGGCCGTCGGGCGACCAGCGTGGCGAGAAGACGGTGTTGGCCTTCAGATCGGTCAGTCGCGTCGGCGCGCCTTCGCCGCGTTGGACCCAGATATCCGATCCCCCGTTCTGATTGGAGATGAAGGTCAGTTGGCCCGTCGTGGAAAGGTCCGGATCCCAGTCGTTGGTGTTGCCGTTGGTGAGCGCGACGGGGGCGGCGCCGGGGCGCCAGGCGAACAGGTTTGATCCATAGTCGCTGGCCTCGGCCACAAGCAGGCCATGCTGATCGGAGGACAGGTGACCGAACGCGAGCAGGCCCAGGCTCAAACGAACGGGCTTGGCCGGACGCTCCACGTCCACCGACCACAGACCGGAATCGCCGTTGCGATTGCTGGAGAAGACCAGGCTTCGGTCATCCACAGCGAAGGCGTAGCCTAGAG
Organism: Brevundimonas faecalis; assembly: GCF_040549405.1. Taxonomy (NCBI): domain Bacteria; kingdom Pseudomonadati; phylum Pseudomonadota; class Alphaproteobacteria; order Caulobacterales; family Caulobacteraceae; genus Brevundimonas; species Brevundimonas faecalis. The sequence goes on from NZ_JBEPTF010000001.1 coordinate 1,458,956, forward strand.
CTTTCCAGCCGTTGCGGGTGAGGGGTCGTTGTCCTGCGCCGGAAACCTTGGCTGTGTAGAGGTCGCCGACGCCGTAGGAGAAGAAGCGCCGAAAAGCCACGCGATCGCCGCGGTGGGTGACGATTGGATCGCTGTCGCCCAGGCTATTGGGGGGCGGCGAACTGACCTCTCGCATCCGGCCGGTGTCAGGGTTCAGGGCGCGGATACGGCGCACAGAGTTGCGTGTCGGTCGGTCGGACAGCAGCAGTTCGCCCTCGCGGGTCCAGGCCAGGCGCGTGGTGGAATCGACGGAGCAACGCCCGACCACGCGCGCCTCGCCCTGGGGGATCGGCGCGACCAGAATTTCGCAAGGAGCGTTCGCGGTGCTGCGGACGAAAGCGATGTTCTGACCGTCTGGCGACCAGGCGGGCGCCATCTCGTCCTCAGGCGTGTTGGTGAGACGGATTGGCGTGCCGCCAGCGACGCCGCGCAGAAAGATGTCTCTCTGTGCGCCGTACCCGCCGCCGCCGCCGGCGGCGTAGGCGATCAGGCGCCCATCCGACGAAAGAGCAGGGTGGGTCTCGACGCCGAGCTCGGAAGTCAGGGGCTGCACAGTCTCGGCGGCAAGCGCGCCGGGTGGCCGCATTACGATGAGTGAGACGGCGCCCAGTGCGGCGCCGTTGGACCGGTTCGGATTCAGCGGCGGTCGGATCAGCGCTGTGAATACGTGGAACAGCTCCAAGGTCACCGACCCGGCCACGGGCAAGACCCGTCCGATCTCCGAACTGCGCAGGAGCAATGCGACCATCGCCCTGTCGCAGGACATCAAGTCCTGGAACCTGCAGTGGAACTTTGCCTGGAGCCCGCTCATCGGCGAGACCAACTACGATCCGAACCTGCGCTTCTCGTGGCGCGGCCACGACTACATCGAGGCCTGGGTTGAGTACAAACCGACGCCGACCCTGTCGCTGCGCGCTCACGTCAATATCTGGGACGACTTCCATCAGACGCGCATCGCCTACGCTGATCCTCGAACCCAGGCGATCAACTATATCGAGACCCGCAACGTCGATCCGCGAACCTACTACTCGCTGCGCCTTCGCAAGACTTTCTGAGGGGGAGCTCCTGATCGCGGGACAGCGCGTTCGCGGTCCCGCGACATCCCCGAAGTTTCAAAACGCATACAGAGGATGAACCCATGCTGTTCAAAGCCGCCGTTTTCGCCGCCGTCCTGATGGCCGGTCCCGTTGCCGCCCAAGAGGCCTGGGTTGCGCACAAGCCGGAGGTCGCCGCCGTCGATGCGGCCGTTCGAGCCCCGTTGGAGGCCTATCTGCGAGGGCACGCTACCGGCGATCCGGTGCAGTTCCGCCGGGCCTTCCACGATGACGCCCAGTTGTGGGGGATGCGCGGCGGGAGCTTGATCCGCATGACCGACGACGAATATCTGGCGCGAGCGGGAAGCGGTCAGGCCGCCGCCGATGAAGCCCAGCGACGGCGCTGGATCGAGGCGATCGACGTCACCGGCGACACGGCGATCGCCAAGATCATCCTGGATTATCCCGCCGCAAGATTCACCGACTACATGCAACTCATGCGGGTCGATGGGCGCTGGCAGATCGTCAACAAGATGTACCTGGCCGAGCCCAAGGCGCCGAGCTGACGTTCAACACCCATGCCCCGGCCCTTCCCGAAATCGGGAAGGGCCGGCCGGGCCGTGAACGCACCATGACCGCCTCACTTGAGGCGGTCGTCTGCGGCTCGCCGTCAAACATCGTGAAATCATCAAGAGGCAAACCATACGAATGTTGTTGGCCCTTGTTTCGGTGCTGCTCGTCAATCCGGTGATGGCGCAAGATTCGGTGACTTCGGCGCAGCTCGACAGCCATGTCGCGTGCGTTGCGGCTTTCGACGAAGTCGTGTGGCACGTCAACGCGTCGAGTGAGCCAATCAACCTCTGCTGATAGATTTCGGTCTTGAGGGGACACGGTGTGGAGTTCGCATATCGATATTGGCGCTGCCGCTACCTCGCTCGGTCGAGGCTTAGGCAACGCTGTTGACGCGACTTCGGCTCCCGAGGGCTTGTCGCATGACTTTCTCGAAATGCCGGATGTCCGGCGCCGGTGGCTCACGGCTGGTTGGCGCGCTAGGACAATTATTTTTTCACGCGCGGTCATCTCATCACCAAACCGCCCCCCGGGCCTAAGAATCTAGGCCTTTGAGGTATTGATGGATGGGTTGATGGGTGAGATAGATTTCTTGGATTAAATATCTGATTTTAAACAGATAATGGCGGACAGGGTGGGATTCGAACCCACGGTAGGCTTCCACCTACGGCGGTTTTCAAGACCGCTGCCTTAAACCACTCGGCCACCTGTCCAGCGCGAGTCGCAGACGGCGCGCGCGGAGTGAATAGCGGCAACGGGTCCTTAGCCCAAGCACAATCCGTCGTCGCACGATGTGATGATTCAGGCCACGTCCTGGATATCAGGGCGAGAGCCAGGGCGCGTCACCAGCCAGATGCCGATGCAGACCAGGAGCAGGGCGACCAGATAGCTCCACCGCAACAGGGATTCGCCGAGGAACAGGGCGGACAGGGCGACGCCGAAGATGGGGATCAGGAAGTTGAAGGCCGCGATCAGGCCGACGGAGTTATGCTTCAGCAACAGGCTCCATATCGCGAAGGCGATCGACGACAGCAGGGCCATGTAGAGCAGCAGGCCGCCTGAGCGCATGTCCAGCCCCTCCATATGGCCGTCGCCCGCTGCACCGAGGCCGGTCAGGATCAGGCCGCCGATCAAAAGCTGCCATCCGGTCATGACCATGGGGTCCATGTCGCGCGACACCTGCTTGCCGTAGATGGAGGAGGCGGCCAGGACGAAGGCGGCGATGATCAGGAAGCCTTCGCCCATCGGACTGAAATCAAAGCCCAGAGCCCCGTCGCCCAGGTTGACGACGACCACGCCCAGGAAGCCGATCAGACACCCAAGGGCCTTGCGCCCGGTCAAGCGATCGTCGGCATAGATGAAATGGGCCAGGACCACGCTGAAGAAGACGCCCGTGGCGTTCATGATGGAGGCCTTGACCCCGCTGGCGTGGGCCAGGCCGACGTAGAAGAAGACGTACTGGATCGCCGTCTGCGTCAGGCCGAGAACGGCCAGTTTACGGATACGAGCGGCGCTCAGGTCCAGGACGGGTTTGCGCATGGCCGCCGCCGTCAGCAGCAGGATGATCCCCGCCAGGGCGAAACGCCAACCGGCGAACAGCATTTGGCTGCCGATATCCGACGGCGCGATGTGCAACAGGGCGTAGCCGGTCTTGATCGCCGGATAGGCGCTGCCCCACAGCAGGCAGCACAGGGTCGCCAAGGCGAAGACGCCGGAACGAGTCTGATAGATGGAGGGCTTCACGGCGCTGACTTCATATCCGCCTGGCGAGAAGGGGAGGTCCCGCCGCGACGGGACGACGCATAGCCGCAAAGACTGCGTTAACCAAAGCGGAAACCCTCTCGGTCATGATCACGCCATGTCACAGACGTGCGTGAGCGAGGCCATGAAGGCGAAGATGACGGCGAGATTGCTGAAGGGCGTCCTGGTCGTCGCCGCTTTTTCCCTGCTGGCGGCCTGCGCCAGTTTCGGCGGCGGGCGCGACGGAGGCTTGAAGCCGCCCGTCGTTACGGACCCTGCGCCCATCGTTTCGGGAACCATGCGGCCCTATCAGATCCGCGGGCGTTGGTACCGTCCGGCGGAGCAGCCGAACTATGACGAAGTCGGCATGGCCTCCTGGTACGGGGCCCAGCACAATGGCCGCCCGACCTCGACCGGGGAGCGTTTCGACATGAACGCCCTGACGGCGGCCCATAAGACCTTGCCCTTGCCGAGCCTGGTCGAGGTGACGAACCGGGCGAACGGTCGGCGCGTCATTTTGCGCATCAATGATCGCGGGCCCTTCGTCGATGGACGGATCATCGACCTGTCGCGCGCTGCGGCTGAAGAGTTGGGACTGTTGTCGCAGGGCGTGGGCGAGGTGCGGGTGCGCTATGTCGGGCGTGCGCCGCGTCAAGGCGGGGGAACGCCGATGCGACGGGCGGAAGTTGCGGCTCCGGCTCAACCCATCTCTCAGCCTACGCCCTATCTGGCCGTGCCGGCGCCGGTCCAGGCGACGGTCGTCGCCGCTGCGCCTGCGGCCGTTCCACCTGCTGCGGCCTATTGGGTGCAGGCGGGCGCCTATGCGGATCAGGCGTCGGCTCAGCGAATCGCTGACCGGTTGGGACGGAAGGCGTGGGTTCAGAACATGCCGGGGAACGGACAGGGATTTCGTGTCGTGGTCGGTCCCTGGCCTGACGCGAGCGCCGCCGAGCAGGCCCGCCAGGCCGTTGCAGCGCGGGGCTTTGGCGACGCCCTGTTGATATCGGGCGGTTAAGGCTTGCCTGTCGCGCCGCACTCGCCATTGTGCGCGGGTGCAGCGCGGAAAATTCATCACGTTCGAGGGCGGCGAAGGCGCCGGCAAGACCACACAGGCGCGCCTGTTGGCTGAGCGCCTGCGTGCGCGGGGTCTGGAAGTCATCCAGACACGGGAGCCGGGCGGATCGCCCGGCGCGGAGGTCATCCGCAACATCGTGGTGGCCGGCGACGCCGAACGCTGGTCGTCCCGCACCGAGACCCTGCTGATGTACGCAGCTCGCTCCGATCATCTGGAACGAACCATCAAGCCGGCCCTGGACGCTGGGCGTTGGGTCGTCTGCGACCGTTTCGCTGATTCCAGCCGGGCCTATCAGGGGGCGGGCGGCGGAACGCCCGAGACCTTGATCGAGGCGTTGGATGTCGCCGTGGTCGGCGATGATCAGCCGGATTTGACGCTGGTATTCGATCTGCCGGTCGAGGTCGGGTTGGAGCGCGCCTTTGGGCGTGGCCTGTTCGAGACGCGGTTTGAATCCAAGGGGCTGGTTTTCCACCAAAAGCTCCGCGAGGGCTTTCTGGATGTGGCGCGTCGCCACCCCGATCGCTGCGTGGTGATCGACGCGACGGGCGAGGTCGAGGCGGTGTCCGAACGTCTTTGGCGGGCGGTGCAGGAGCGGTTGCTGTGACCGATCATCCGCGCGACCGGTTCGATCTGATCCCGGACGCGGCGGCTGAAGAAGCCTTCCTGGACGCCCTGAACCGGGGGCGGTTGCATCACGCCTGGCTGCTGTGCGGAGTTGAGGGATCGGGCAAGGCGACCTTCGCTTATCGTGCCGCGCGACGCCTATTGGGCGCCGCGGCGGACACGACGCGCGGCCCCTTGGGCTCGGCGCCCCATGATCCGATCAGCCGACTGGTGTCGGCCCAGGCTCATCCGGACCTGCTGGTGCTGGAGCGGGCGGTCGAGAACGGCAAGCAGAAGAAGGCCATCTCGGTCGATCAGGCGCGCGAGCTGCCGGAATTCTTCGCCAAGAGCCCGTCCCAGGCGCGGCACAGGGTGGCGATCATCGATGCGGCCGATGATCTGAATATCAACGCGGCCAACGCCTTGCTGAAGGTTTTGGAGGAGCCGCCTGAATCGGGCGTGCTGTTCCTGGTCACCCATGCTCCGGGGCGTCTGCTGGCCACCATTCGCTCGCGCTGTCGCCGCCTGAGCTTTCCGATCTGGGCGCCGAACCGACTTGAGACCCTGGTGCGCAATCGCACGGGCGCCGATCCGGAGGATGCGCGTCTGGCCGCGGACATGGCCGGCGGTTCGCCCGGTGCGGCCCTGGACCTGGCGTCGGGCGCGATGCGCGAGGTCGATGCTCTGGCGCGGAGCTGGGTCGAAGGACCGGCGGTGGATCGGGCCGAACAACTGGCGATCGCAGACGGTTTCAGAGGGGCGGAGGGACAGGCGCGGTTCGAAGCCCTGATGGATCGGTTGATCGCCGCCGTGAAGGCTCGAGCCTTGAGCGCGCCGGGCGGGCAGGGGGCGCGTTGGGCCGAACTGTGGACGCGCCTGTCCGACCTGCCTGACCGGACTGCAGCCATCAACCTCGACCGTGGCGACGTTCTGGCCGGCGCACTGGCCGACATCGCGCGCACAAAGGCCCTCGGATGATCATCGACAGTCACGTCAACCTTCACGCCCCTCAGTTCGACGAGGATCGCGACGCTGTCATCGCGCGCGCTCGTGCGGCCGGGGTGAGGCTGATGGTCGAAATCTCCGACCGTCTGTCGACGTTCGAGGCGACGCACGGTCTGGCCATGGCCCATGACGACATCTGGTGCACGGTCGGCGTCCACCCGCACGAGGCCAAGGACTACGCCGATCTGACGGCTGAAGATCTGATCGCCCTGACGCAGCGGCCACGCGTGATCGGCATCGGCGAGTGCGGTCTGGACTTCCACTATGATCTCAGTCCGCGAGAGTTGCAGGCTGGCGTCTTTCGTCAGCATGTGGAGGCGGCGCGACGCACCGGACTGCCCCTGGTGATCCATACGCGTGAGGCGGATCAGGTCATGATCGACATCCTGCGTGAGGAGCATGCCAAGGCGCCTTTCAAGCTGTTAATGCACTGCTATACAAGCGGCCTGGAGTTGGCTGAATTCGCAGCCGAACTTGGAGCTTGGTTCTCTGTTTCCGGCATCGCCACCTTCAAGGCGGCGGAGGACGTGCGGGAGGTCATCCGCCGCATGCCGGAGGATCGCATCATCGTCGAGACCGACTGCCCCTATCTGGCGCCTGTTCCTCATCGCGGTCGGCGCAACGAACCGGCCTATGTCGGTCTGGTGCTGAAAAAGCTGGCGGAAATCCGCGGCTGGTCGGTGGAAGAAGCGGACCGGCGCACGACGGACGCCTTCTTCGCCTTGTTTGATCGCATTCCAAGGCCTGCGGAATGAGCGAGCCGGACGCCCTGGAAATCGTCATCCTGGGCTGCGGCTCGTCCGGCGGCGTGCCGCGCGGCGACGGCGACTGGGGCGTTTGCGACCCCGCTGATCCGCGCAACCGGCGCAGCCGCTGCTCCATGCTGGCGAGGCGTCATGGGCCGCAGGGGGCGACGAGCGTCCTGATCGACACCTCGCCGGATTTGCGCACCCAGGCCCTGATGGCCGGGATCACCCACGTCGACGCCGTACTCTATACTCACGACCATGCCGATCAGACCCACGGCATCGACGACCTGAGGGTCTTCGCCATCCACACGCGACGGCGCATTCAGGCCTGGATGGACCCGGCCACGCACCAGGCCCTGACCCGTCGCTTCGACTATATTTTCGAGAGCCAGCACGGCTATCCCGCCATTCTGGAAGCGAATCGGCTGCCACCCCATGGCGAGGCGTGGAGCGTGGACGGGGCGGGCGGCGCCGTGCCTGTCGTCACCTTTGACCAGGTTCACGGCCCGATCCGATCGGTCGGCTATCGACTGGGCGGCATGGCCTATTCCAGCGACGTGTCCGATCTGGATCAGGCGGCGCTGGAGGCCGTTCACGGGGCGGATCTGTGGATCATCGACGCCCTGCGCTACACGCCCCATCCGACCCACGCCCATGTAGACAAGGCTTTGGAGTGGATCGCCCAGGCCCAGGTCGGTCGTGCGGTTCTGACCAACCTGCATATCGATCTGGACTACGCCGCCCTGTCGGCGCGCCTTCCGGAGCATGTGGAGGTCGCCTTCGATGGCTGGTCTTGCCGACTGCCGTTGTGATCGCCACATGGGTCGCTGTCGTTTTTCACGACAAGGGTCGCTCTGCCGATTAGCGGTCCTGTCATCATCGTGTTAAGAGCGCCGCCCTTTATAGCGGCGGCCTTGAGCCGTTCAGAGCATTTCAGACTTCAGGAGAAGCACACATGAGCAGGGTGCTGGTTATCGGGGCTGGCGGCGTCAGCTCGGTCGCCGTCCACAAGATGGCGATGAATACGGACGTGTTCTCGCATATCACCCTGGCGAGCCGGACGAAGTCGAAGTGCGACGCCATCGCGGAATCGGTGAAGCAGCGCTTTGGCGTGACCATCGACACGGCGGCCATCGACGCCGACGACGTCGCCGCGACCACGGCCCTGATCAATCAGGTCAAGCCGGCCCTCGTGGTCAACCTGGCCCTGCCGTACCAGGACCTGGCCATCATGGACGCCTGCCTGGCCGCTGGCGTGAACTACCTCGACACGGCTAACTACGAGCCGCGCGACGAAGCCAAGTTCGAATACAAGTGGCAGTGGGCCTATCAGGAGCGCTTCAAGGAAGCCGGCCTGATGGCGCTGCTGGGTTCGGGCTTCGACCCCGGCGTGACCTCGGTCTTCGCCACCTACACCAAGAAGCACCTGCTGGACCGGATCGACACGCTCGACATCCTGGATTGCAACGGCGGCGACACGGGCCTGCCCTTCGCCACCAACTTCAACCCCGAAATCAACCTGCGCGAAGTGACCGCCAACTCGCGTCACTGGGAAAACGGCCAGTGGGTCGAGGGCCCGGCCCTGTCGCACAAGCAGGCCTTCGACTTCGAGGGCGTGGGTCAGAAGAACATGTACCTCATGTATCATGAGGAACTGGAGTCGCTGGCCAAGTTCTACCCGGAGATCAAGCGTATCCGCTTCTGGATGACCTTCGGCGACAGCTACCTGAAGCACTTGGAAGTGCTGGAAAACGTCGGCATGACCTCGATCGAGCCGATGATGTTCCAGGGCCGCGAGATCATCCCGATCGAGTTCCTAAAGGCGCTTCTGCCGGAGCCGGCCTCGCTGGGTCCGATCACCAAGGGCAAGACGAACATCGGCACCATCGCCACCGGCGAGAAGGACGGCGTTCAGAAGACGGTCTACGTCAAGAACATCTGCGACCACGAAGAAGCCTATGCCGAAACCGGCAACCAGGCCGTCAGCTACACTACGGGCGTTCCGGCCATGATCGGTGCGGCCATGATGCTGACCGGCAAGTGGTCGGGCGCGGGCGTCTTCAACATGGAGCAGCTGGACCCTGATCCCTTCATGGACATGTTGAACAAGCACGGCCTGCCGTGGACGGTCGAGGAGCTGGACGCTCCGCTGGCCTTCTGACCGGACGAACGCGGAATGGAAACCCAGGCCGGAGATCCCGGCGCGTTCGCGCATTTCGACCTGAACCGCGTCGCTTCGCCCGCCTTCGTGGTGGACGAGGCGGCGATCAGGCGCAATCTCGCCGTGCTCAAGGATGTGCGGGACCGGGCGGATGCCCGGGTCCTGCTGGCGCTCAAGGCGTTCTCGATGTGGTCGCTGGCCGATGTGGTCGGCGAGTACCTCGACGGCGTCTGCGCCTCCGGCCGGTGGGAGGCCCGGCTGGCCCGGGAATTCTACAAGGGCGAACTGACCACCTATTCGCCCGCCTATCGTCGTGAGGATCTGCCTGAGATCCTGCGACTGTCCGACCATGTGATCTTCAACTCGCCCTATCAGGTGGCGCGGTTCGCCGACGTCATCGCCGAGGCGCGGGCCCAGGGCGAGGTCTTCGAGATCGGTCTGCGCCTGAACCCCGAGCATTCCGAGGGCGAGGTCGCCAAGTATGATCCGGCCCAGCCGTGCTCGCGTCTGGGCTTCCCGGTGTCGCAACTGCGGCCCGAACACATGGAAGGCGTGGACGGTCTGCATATCCACGCCCTGTGCGAGCAGGCCTTCCAGCCCCTGGCCCGTATCTGGGCGGCGGTGGAGCCCAGGCTGGCGCCTCTGCTGGGCGGCGTGAAGTGGCTGAATCTCGGCGGAGGACACCATGTGACCCGCGCCGACTATGAGAAGGACGATCTGGTCGCCTTCATCCGTCGCCTGTCGGAAACGCACGGCGTTCAGGTCTATCTGGAGCCGGGCGAAGCCGTGGCCTTGGACGCCGGCATCCTGGTCGGCGAGGTGTTGGAGGTCTTCGACAATGGCATGCCCATCGGCATCACCGACATCTCGGCGACCTGCCACATGCCGGATGTGATCGAGGCGCCCTATCGCCCGGCCATGCTGAAAGAGGCCTCGGACGGCGTGGCCGTTCGCCTGGGCGGCCCATCCTGCCTGGCCGGGGATATCATCGGCGACTACGTCTTCGCTGAACGGCCGACGCCGGGAACCCGCATCGCCTTCCTGGATCAGGCCCATTATTCGATGGTGAAGACCAACACCTTCAACGGCGTGCCCCTGCCGTCCATCGTGCTCTGGAACAGCGAGACGGATGATCTGAAGGTCGTCAGGAACTTCCAGTACGACGATTTCCGCGACCGTCTGTCCTGATCAGGCGGCAAGGAATCTGAAATGCAGGGCGGTCGATCTCATGTCGGCCGCCCTGTTTCGTTCTGGGCGACGGGATTGCCGTTCCCGCCGCCATGGGTCATGGCTGGAGAGTGATCCAGTCTGCGCTCATCCGAATGAAGGCGATGCGAGGCCTGTTGCTGGTCCTGGTGCTGGACGGTTGCGGCGCGACCCAGGGGGCCTGGAACTTTGCTCGCGGCCATATCGGAGCCACCGCCACGGCGCTGGACGAGCAGCGCCTGACCGACGGCGTGGAGGCGCGGGGCGCCATGCTGTTCGCCTTTGGCGACTATGGCGGCCTGGACAGCGACGCGATGAACACCGTCGCCGTTCCCTGGCGATTGACCTCCGCCGCCCTGGTGCTGGATCAGTCGCCGGATGACCTGTCGCAGGCGGCCTTGGGGCGCATCCTGGCCCAGTACGGTTTTCTGAGCCCCGCGCGCATCGTCAATTGGCCGGAGGGCGCGGCGCCCCCGCCCAGAGCGGAAGCGGTCCTGGGCGTCACCCTGGGCATGGGAAGGCGCAGCCTTCCGCCGCTGGAGCTGCAGATCGGCAATATCGGCTGCGCGGCCTGCCATTCCGCCCCGACCTATGATGCGCAGGGCCTGCCGCAGACGGATCAGGTCTGGTTGGGCGCGCCCAGCCCTTCGTTGAACCTTGAGGCCTATACCCAGGGCCTCTATCGCGCCTTGCAGAACGGCGTGGAGCGTCCCGACAGGCTGTTGGCCGCGGCGCGTGCGCTCTATCCCGAAATGACGGCGCGAGAGGCGGCGACGCTGGAGCGTTTCGTCATGCCGCGGCTGCGCAAGAGGATGGCGGCGATCGAGGCGACAGGGCAGGGCGTCCTGCCCTTTTCCAACGGCCTGCCCGGCGCAACCAACGGCGTGGCGGCGCTGAAACTGCAGCACGGTCTGCTGGCCGGCGACCCGAATGTCCGGGAGCGGGAGGTCGGCTTCACTTCCATTCCGCATCTGGCGGATCGAGCCTGGCGCAGCGCTCTCTTGTGGGACGGCGCCTATGCGCCGCCGGGCGAGACGAGGTTCCGGCCGATGACCGCCGTCGACCTGACGCCGGAACATCGCGACCGACTGGCGGACATCACCGCCTATTTCACCGTGCCGAGCATGGGGGTGTCGGGAGAACAGGCGCGACGGATTGCGCCGGAGGTGCGAACGGCCTGGGTCTTCCTGCAGACGCTTCGCCCCCAGGCCTTTCCCGGACGTATCGATGCGGCCAGGGCGGCCGAAGGCGGCGGCATATTCCACCGCGCCTGCGCGACCTGTCACGGAACCTATGAGGAGACGCCCCAGGGGCCGCGGCTGACGCGCTTTCCCAACTGGGCCGGCGACATGGGAACCGACAGGGCGCGGATCGAGGCTCTGGACGATGAGCTGGCCGCGCGGATCAACGCCTCGCCCGTGCGACGGTCGATCGCCGCGGTTCGAACCGGGGTCTATGCCGCGCCGCCCCTGACAGGAGTCTGGCAGAGCGCGCCCTATCTGCACAACGGCTCCGTACCCAGCCTGGCGGCTCTGATGGGGCTGGAGCCGCGGCCGGAACGGTTTCAACTGGGCGGCCACGCCATGGATCTGGACCGCGTCGGCGTCGCCTGGCCGGAAGGCTACTCGCCCTATTCCCGACCGGAATGGGTGGATACGCGTCGCCCCGGGTTGAGCGCCAAGGGACACGAGGCGCCCTTCGCAGGGCTAAGCCGGGAGGAGCGCCTGTCCCTGCTTGAGTATCTGAAGCTCCTGTAGCGCCTAGATGATCACGTCCTTCAGCGGACGACGCACGGGCGGAGGCAGGCTGCTGTCAGGCGCGCGGCCCAGACGGAAGACGGTGATCAACCGTCGATCGGGTGGCAGGTTGAAGCGAACTGAGAGGTCTGCGGCGGCGTCTGTGTCGTCAGCCAGGACGGTCATGGGGGCGGCGGCCAGGCCCAGGCGGGTCATCTCGAGCCAGGCGCGATGCCAGGCGCGACCGGTTTCAAAGGGCGCCTCATCGGCTGGTCGGTGCAGGAGCGCGACGGCGGCGGCGCTGTTCACTACCGCGGCTTCACCTGTCAGGACGGGACCCAGGCCCAGGCCGTCAAGGATTTCGAACACGCCGGGCCGTAAGGCGACGCCCGCGCCCATGGCTTCCAGGCTCGACATCTCCATGGCGCGAGCATTGAGCCCGTCCTTCGACCATCGCGGATGACGCGGAGACAGGCGCATCCATGATAGAAGTTCAGCGCGGAAGGCCTTGTTTCTAAAGCCTCTCAGACTCGCGGCGTCATTCAGGCGGGCGACATGGTCGATGTCTTCGGTCCTGGTCAGCAGCATCAGATCGGGGGCTGCGACAGCCAGATCGGTCAGGGCCGCCTGCATCCGATCCGTCGTGAATCTGCCGCGATAGGTGCGGCGCCGGGTCAGGAAAGGAGCCAGGAGATCGGGCGTCGCCGCGCCGTCGACCAACAACCTGCCGACCTCGCCTTCATGCGCAAGCGCGGGCCTGACGGCGAAGCCCCGAAGGCTTGCGGCGAGGATGAAGCCCTCGGCCGCGGCGCCGTGGCTGGCGGCCACGTCCCGTCCCGTGGGGTCGCCGTGGGGCAGGGTGCGGTCGGGGGCCTCCAGCAAGGCTATGGTTCGGGTGTCGATGCGTCGCCACAGGGTCGGCTGGGTGTTGTGGACGTTGGGCGACAGGGCCGCATCCGCGACGACGGCCTCGAAGTCGTCGGGCGTCATGCCTCGACCTCGGTCAGGGTCTTGCGGAACAGATGGGTGCGATGGAGGCGTTCACCGCCGATCCGTTCAAGCTGGCGCAGGCTGGCGCCGTTGACGTCGGCGATCCAGGTGCCCCCACAATCGACATAGCCACGTTGCTGCAGGGCGCCGACCACGCGCCACAGCATGGCCGGGTTCACGCCCTGGCCCTGGGCTTCCGGCAGGACGGAATAGAGGATGATCACGGCCCGCTTGGGCCGGTTCCGCATCTTCAGCCATGACCACAGGGCGCGGGGTCCATAGGTCGCGCCAGCGCCCTTCACGAAGGGGTTGAGGTCGGGAATGCAGATGACCACGCCCATGGGGCGTCCCTTGTAATGAATGACGGACGACAGGGCGGGGTCCAGAACCCACATCATCTCGCCGGCCTGGAATTCGAACTCCTCGGCGCTCAGGGGAACGAACATGGGGTTGGCGTCGAAACCGGCGTTCAGACACAGGCGCGCCTCCTCCATCCGCACCTTGAAGCGCTTGCGGTCGATGGGGGCGAAGGTCCAGTCGTCGGATTCCAGGATGGCCTTGGCGCCGGGCGACAGAAGCCGGTTTCGGTCCACGTCCGCTGGGCTGAAATGGAAGGTCGACATGGGGAATTCGGCCGAATAGCCCAGCTCTTCCAGTCGCGTGGGCAGCCAGGGCGGGGACCAGACCATGTCGGTGAAAGGCGCGTGCTCGAAGCCTTCGGTGACGAGGCCGACCTGTTGCATGGCGGTGAGGTTGAACGGCCCCATCACCTCCGTGTCGCCATGGCGACGGGCGAAGGTCTCCACTTCGCGGAACAGCAGCGACAGGGCTTCAGGGTCGTCGGCGGCGTCCAGAAAACCGAAGTAGCTGCGCGACAAGCCATGGCGAGCGTTCGACGCAGGATGGCGGTGGGCCGTCGCGCGCGCGACAGGGCGGCCGTCACGCAGAACGGTCAGGGCCTCCAATGCGCCGCCGGCCTTGAGCAGGGGATTCTTGCGCGGATCCAGATAGCGCTTCAGGTCCGACCGCATGGGCGAGACATAGGGCGTATCGCGCGGATAGACAGCGAAGGGGGTCCGGAAGAAGGCCTCGAAATCGTTGCGGAGCAGGGTCAGGCTCACGGCGTTTCTCCGGCTTGCGAACGGGCGACGACCAGGGACGCCATCTTCTGGAACAGGGCCATGGCGCGTTCATCCTCTTCCGGCCGTGCGGAACCGCCGAGGGCGGCCAGGCCAAGGCGCAGGGGGGCGTCGCTGATGCGGATGGCGTGGCTGGAAGCGTGACGGGTCAGAAGGTCCCGCAACTGCTCGCGGGCGTCCGGCGCATTTTCTCTCAAATGGAGGTCGGCGATCGAGATGACGGGGTTGTCGTTGAACAGTCCGGCCAGAAGCGCCGGATCATAACCGTCCAGGTCTGCGCCTTCGATCAGGACAAGACCTTGCAGCGGGGCCGCCAGAGATGTGGACTGGACGAACTGTTCCAGACTGTCGGTTTCCGCTGTCGCCAGGGTCTGCTCGAACTGACGCCTCTGTTGGTCGCCGCCGCCTGATTGAAGACGCAGCAGGACCGACAGGGCCAACAGGGCGGCGGCCGCGACGGCCAGTACTCCGGCGGCTTCGAGCCACGAGGTCGGCGGGCGCAAGTAGAGCAGGGCGCCGGTCAAAAGCACTGCTGTCGCCGCCGCCAAGGCCAGTTCCTTGACCGCATCAATCCAGCGACGCGGCGCCGAAGCGCCCGAAGCTGCGGCGTAGGCCAGGCCCAGGACGCCCAGGGCGCTGAGGCCGAAAGGGGCGATCAAGCCGAAGTCCGTGAGGCTGAGCAGGCCTGTGACGAACAAGGCGCGACCATAGGAATCGAGGGCGGCGTTCTCCATCGGCGCCAGTGTGGATCGCCGCCGGAACATCACGAGAAGGAAAACCAGCGCCAGGGCCGCCGGGACATAGAGGGCCAGGTTGAACGCCCGTTGCATGCCGGCGCCGGCCAGAGCGGCGGCGATCAGGCCCAGTAGAGTTCCGCCTCCGATCAACAGCTTGATCGGCAAGGGCGCGTGCCGTCGCAATAGGTTCTCGGCCAGCAAAAGCGCACCCAACGGCAGGGCACAGGCCAGGATCAGGCTGGCTAGGCCGAAGCCTTCGATCCCTGTCGCTACGGCCAGGGCGCGGCAGGCATAGAAGAAACCCGCCAGGCCGAACACCAGCATCAGCACGTTCTGAACGGTCGTCCGCGACCGACGCCCGACCAGGACCACGGCGACCGACAGGGCGCCGAGCGCGCCGAAGACGTCGATCAGCATCCTGACTTCATGCGTCCCGGTGAGGGATGGGGTCATGCCAGCAACCGCTTCATCATCCGGCGCACGACCCAGCCCTTGATCCAGGCGAGGGGGACGGGCAGGGGGCGTTCGACACACGCGTCGCGCACGTTCAGGAACCATCCGCGGCAATCGGTGCGGGTGCGCCGTCCCATGATCAGCGACAGGGCCTCGCCCGCCATCAAGGCGCCGGCCGTGACGACCATTGGGGCGAAGCTCATCCGCTTGCGCTTGCCGGCAGCCATTTCAGCCGCCGCCTGCAGATCGACATGGGCATGAGAGGAGGAATGGGTCAGAACCCACTCGATTTCCTTCAGAAAAGCGTCTCCCGCCTGATCCGCCGAGATGTCGCGCCAAGGCGTGCTGCGTGTCGGATAGCCCAGCCTTTCTTCAGGCCTGGGATCGCCTGGCCGCACCAGGATGACGGAGGGCAGGGGCGAAGCATAGGCGTCGATGACGGCGGCGCCGCACCGCTGGGCCGCGCGATAGAGCTCCACCGTCGCCGCCACGTCGTCGCAGCCGTTGACGATGATGGGATAGTCCCGCGCCAACTCGTCCAGGCGATCCGTCCACTCGGCGCCCAGAACGGTCAGGTCCAACTGGGGATTGATCCGTCGCAACCCCTCGGCCGTGACCTCCGCCTTGGGCCGGTCAATGGTGTCATTGAAAGCGAAGATTTGTCGATTAAGATTTGAAATTTCGAATGTATCTATATCGGCGATGGCGATCTTGCCGACGCCGGCGCGAACCAGCATCTGAACACAGGCGCCGCCCATGCCCCCGACCCCGGCGACGAAGACGGCGGCGCGACGCAACCGTTCCTGTTCCTCGGGACTGACGAAACCCAGGTTGCGGGTCGTCATCTCGGCATAGAAGTCCGGGTTCAATTCGCTTCCTTCCATGGACGCAGAACGCCCCAGGGGCGGTTGGCCGACAGCCAGTACAGCACGGGCAGGACCGCCATGCGCGCGGCCATGATGACGACCAGTCCGCCCAGGCCCATGGCCGTGGTCGGCGGCGCCACCTTGCGCAGATAGCGCCCGGCTGCGGCCATATCGATGCGGCCGATCTGGATCACGTCGTCGCCGCGATCATAATTCAGCCGTTCGCGACAGAAGGCGTTGTAGACCTCCATCCGATGCGGCGACGCTTGCTCGAACGTCTTCTTCAGCGCGTCGGACCCGCCCGTATAGGCGTCGGTGATGACGAAGGCGGCTTCGTCGAATCCGGCGTCCGGGCCGACGCCGAAGGCGGCGCGATGCCGCCCCATGATCTGGCGCGCCAGGGTCAGGTGATCGAAGCTGCGTCGCGCCTCGGGACGCGGCGAGGGGAAGACGTCGGAAAAGGTTTCCGCGACCATGCCGACCACGGCGGGCACCTGGCTGACATTGGAAACCCAAAGGGGGCGGCCCTGGCCGGCCAGGAACATCAGCACGCAGGTCAGGCCGTACAGGGTGGCGGACAGACCACGCCCTCGAAACGACGGATCGACCATGACGAGGCCCAGATGCATGACCTGGGTCGGGCGCCCCGCCAGTTCGACATCCAGCAGCGACAGGACGTTGAAGGCGACCGGGCATGGAGCGACGCCCTTGCCCCGGCCTTGATAGACGATGGTCACGACGCAATTCTTCAATCGCTCGACATCGCCGCCCAGCACGCCGTAGGCCAGATCCTCGTTCTTCAAGGTCAAGGCCGCGACGGTGCGCAGATCGGCTGTCAGCGCCTGAAGCTCTTCAGCCGACAGGGCCAGCCCCGGCCGCTCGACGATGCGCGTGGTCAGGTTTCGACCGGATCGCCAGAGCAGATTGATCATGCGGCCGCCGGGAACTGCGCTTCAGGAAGCATCACTGTTTTCAGTGAACCGGCGCCGACCGCATCGTCAAGGCGTAGCCCGAGCCATATGTGTCAGCGGGCGCGGCCCATTTCCTCGACGCCGCGATTCGCCAGGGCGTCGGCGCGCTCGTTCAGGGCGTGACCGGCGTGGCCCTTGACCCAATGCCATTTGACCTCATGCCGGCTGCGAGCCTCGTCCAGACGACGCCACAGGTCGTCGTTCTTGACCGGCTTCTTGTCCGCGGTTTTCCAACCGCGCGCCTTCCAGCCGCGAATCCACTCGGTGATGCCTTGCATGACGTACTTGCTGTCGGTGTGCAGATCGACGCGGCAAGGGCGCTTCAGCGCCTCCAACGCGGCGATGGCGGCCATCAACTCCATGCGGTTGTTGGTCGTGTTCGGCTCGCCGCCCCACAGCTCCTTTTCATGGCCGCGGGACTGCAATATCGCGCCCCAGCCGCCGGGGCCGGGGTTGCCCTTGCAGGCGCCGTCGGTATGGATGATGACGTGATCAAGCAGACTCATGGCGCGATGCCTACAGCCTCCCTTGGCGCATCGCCATCAGTCAGCCTATATGGCGCACAACAATCAGTCGGATGGGACCGCTTCGATGGTCCCCTTGAGGAGGTATCGCCATGGGCTCGATGAGCATCTGGCACTGGGCCATCGTCATCGTCGTCGTCGCCCTGCTGTTCGGCGGTCGCGGCAAGCTGTCCAGCATCATGGGCGATGCGGCCAAGGGCATCCGCGCCTTCAAGGACGGCATGAAGGACGAGGGCGAGGTCAAAAAGGATGGCGTCGGCTCGTTGCCGCGCACCGAATCCGAAAAAGAAGAAGCAAACCGCTAAGCCTTTCGCGGAAAGACGCTGAATCATGGGTGGTCTTGGCCCCGGAATCGGCGGGTTCGAAATCCTTGTCATCGGTCTGGTGGCCCTGCTTGTAGTGGGGCCCAAGGACTTGCCTATGCTGATGCGCAAGGTCGGTCAGTTCGTCGCCAAGGCGCGCGGCATGGCCAACGAATTCCGCGCCAACTTCGACGAAATGGCGCGCCAGTCAGAGCTGGACGACCTGCGCAAGGAGGTTGAAGCTCTGAGAAGTGGGCAGGGCATGTATCCGCTCGGCGCCGAAGCCGAGGCGGCCTTCAAGGATATCCGTAAGGATCTGGAGGCGCCGCTGGACGCGTCCCCGGCGGTCGATTCCGCCGCCGATCCTGTGGCGACGGGCGTGGATGAATGGCCGGACGCTGCTGTTCCATCGTCTACGACGGAGCCGGTCGCCAAACCCGCGCCTAAACCCCGGAAGCCTCGCGCCAAGTCCGCCCCTGTCGACACCGTGCTCAAGCCGCCTGCGTCGAAGGGCAAGGTCGCACGGACGAAGAAGATCGAACTATGAATTCGCTCGACCGCGACGAAGCGGAGATCGAGGCTTCGCGCGCGCCTCTGATGGACCATCTGATCGAGCTGCGATCTCGGCTGCTGGTCTGCGTGGTGGCCTTCGTCGTCGCCTTCATCGCCTGTTTCGCCTTCTCGGCGAAGCTCTACCTCTTCCTGGTCGAGCCCTATGTGGTGTCGGCGGCCTTCCATCAGACGGTCGGGCCGCACGGCCATGTCTCTCCCTTCGACCTGATCCTGGGCACGGCGGGCCTCATTCCCGTGCCGGACATCGATCACCAGAGCGTCAAACTGATCTATACCGCGCCCCTGGAGATCCTCTTCACCAAGATGAAGCTGGCCGGCCTGGGCGCTGTCATCCTGGCCTTCCCCGTTCTGGCCTGGCAGCTGTACCGCTTTGTCGCGCCGGGTCTTTACCGGAACGAACGCGGCGCCTTCCTGCCGTTCCTGGTGGCTGCGCCGTTGCTGTTCATGCTGGGAGCGGCGCTGGTCTATTATGTCATGCTGCCTTTCGTGATGTGGTTCTCGCTCAGTCAGGCCATCATCGGCGACGGCGTGGCGGCGGAACTGCTGCCCAAGGTGTCCGACTATCTGAACCTGGTGACCGCGCTGATCCTGGCCTTCGGCCTGTGCTTCCAGTTGCCGGTCGTCATGACTCTGCTCGGCCTGGCAGGCCTGATCTCATCCAGCGTCATGGCCAAGGGGCGTCGCTACGCGATCGTGGCCGTGGTCGTGGTCGCCGCTGTTGTGACGCCGCCGGACCCTATCAGCCAGTTGATGCTCGCTGTGCCGATGGTGCTGCTTTACGAGGTGTCCATCTGGTGCGTCCGGATCATCGAACTGCGTCGCGGAAAAGAGGCGGCGGCGTGATCCTCTGATCGCGGACATATGCGGGCCGCATCGGCTGTGTTCCGATGCCGCGCCTGGCGCTCATTTCCAGTTCTGTTTGCGCCCCGCAGGTTCGTCCTGCGGGGCGTTTCTTTGTCGTATCGGGTGGGCTCACGCCGAGGTGTCTAGACTCATTTAGTATATCGTATACCTTATATCGCATTCAAATAACCTCAGGGGAGGGATCATAGTGAATGCGATGAACGAGAAGCGCGATGCGCGAGCGTGGCGGAAGAGGGCGCTGATCGCCGGGGTCAGCCTGGGGGCTCTGGGGGCGCCGATGGCGGCCTATGCCCAGACCACGCCGACGACTGGAGAAGAGCCGTCTCAGGTCGAGGAGGTGATTGTCACCGGGTCGCGCCTGCAACGCAGCGGTCTGAATGCCCCGACGCCGACCATGGCGCTGACCGCCGAGACCATTGAGGCCAAGGGCATCACCAATATTGCGGAACTGCTGACCGAGATGCCGCAGGTGGCGACCGGTCTATCCAACGCCAACACCAGCTACAGCTTCGGCAACATCGGTCTGAACCAGGCCAATCTGCGTAATCTGGGCGTTCGTCGGACCTTGACCATGGTGGACGGGCGGCGTCGGGCAGGGACGCCGGACGATTCAAACTTCCTGGCTTTCGATCTCGGCAATATCCCCGCAAGCCTCGTGCAGCGCGTGGAGGTGCAGACGGGCGGCACCTCGGCGGTCTATGGCGCGGACGCCGTGGCCGGCGTGGTCAACCTGATCCTCAAGGACGACTTCGACGGCTTTGAAGCCAATGTTCAATATGGTTCGGACGAGGGCGGAAGCTACGACACCCTGACCTACGGCCTGACCGCCGGGGTCAACTATGATCGCGGCAACGCCGTCCTGCACGTCAGCCGGACTGAAAGCGGGGGCTTGACGCGCGGAGATCGCGGTCTGGGAACGCGTTGGGGCTTTGTCTCCAACCCGGCCAATAAAGGCCCCAATGACGGCATTCCCGCCCGCATCCCGATGCGCGACATGCGCTATGCCTATTTCGCGATGGGGACGCCTACCGGCTACCTGCCTTTCGGCACGGGCGGAGCCTGGACAGACGTCATCTTCGATTCCGCCACCCAGACCTTCCGTCCCTTGAAGGCGGGGGATCGCGGCGTGATCGACGGATCCTATTCGACGGACGAGGGCGGAAACCAGAACGCTGACACCTTGGTAGCGCCTCTGGAGCGCACCAACGTCTACGCCAAGGCGGACTATCGGCTGGCGGATAATCTGAAGGTTTTCAGCGAAGTCGTGTTCGCCGACATCACTGCGCGCGACCGCATCAGCGCCGTGTTTGATTCCTGGAGCACAAGCGTCTCGATCGACAACCCCTACATGCCCAAGGCGGTGCGTGACGGGCTGATCGCGGCGGGTGAGAACTCCATGTACTATGCGCGCTCGCATGACGAGTTCGGCATGCGCGGCACCGACATGAACCGGAAATATTACAGCATCGCCACGGGGCTGGAAGGTGATTTCGGCAATACCTGGAAGTGGTCGGCTGTCTTCGAGTACGGCAAGTCGCAGACTTCCAACCGCAACCTGAACGACCGTATCGACGAGCGCTGGTTCGAGGCTTCGGACGCGATCCGCGACCCGCTGTCGGGTAATGCCGTCTGCCGCAGCGTGGAGGCGCGAGCGCGGGGCTGCGTGCCGGTGAACATTTTCGGCCAGGGCACGATCTCGGCCGAGGCGGTGGACTATATCCGCGCGGATCACACCTCGACGACCGATACGAGCCAGACCCTGCTTCAAGGACTGATCTCCGGGGACCTGTTCCAGTTGCCGGCGGGGGCTGTGAAGATTTCGGCGGGCGCGGAATACCGCAAGGACGCGATCGACTTCCGCCCTTCCTATGTCTGGGAAAAGGCCTTGGGCTTCTTCGCCAGCCAGTTTTCGCCGGTCAACGAGAGCAACGAGGTTAGAGAGGCCTTCGCGGAAGTCCTGGTTCCCCTCGTAAAGGACAAGCCCTTCATCCATTCGCTGGAGGTCGAGGGCGCCTATCGCATATCGGATTATGAACGGGCGGGGAGCGTCGATTCCTGGAAATTGGCGGGCTCCTGGGCGCCGATCCCGGATATTCGCTTCCGTGTCACCAAGGCTACGGCCGTGCGCGCGCCGTCGCTGGGGGAAATGTTCAATCCCGGCAGCCGCGGCGCGGCTGGATTGAGCGATCCATGCGACCCGAACCTACTGGACAGCGGCACCGAGCACCGCAAGAAGAACTGTCTGGCCTTGGGCTTCGATCCGGTGACCTGGGATCCGAACACGCGCCGGATGACCACCCTGGTCTTCAGCACCGGCAATCCGGACCTGGGCGTGGAAGAAGCCGACACCATGACCATCGGCGCCGTCGTGAGGCCCCGTTTCCTGCCGGGCTTCGCCTTCTCGGCGGACTATTACACGATCAAGCTGGATGGCGGCATCGCCCGGATCGGCGCCCAGCAGACGGTCGACAACTGCGTCGACCTGCCGACGCTGGACAACCAGTTCTGCGGCATGCTGACCCGGCGCGCCGACGGCAACCTCTATGAAGTGCGCGACAGCTATATCAACGTCTCGTCCTTCGAAGTGGAAGGCGTTGATTTCGAGGCGAGCTATCACGCCGATGTTTCGGACCTCCTACGGCGTGACGGCGATCTGGGCCGTATCAGCGTGCAGGGCATGGCTTCCTATCTGAAGCACAATATCTTCGTGGACCGGGACATGGCGACGGGAGAGGAGACCGCCTTCGATTCCGCCGGTGAAGCCGCCAATCCCAAGTGGCGGGGGATGTTGAACGCCACCTATTATCGTGGTCCGATCCAGGTGAACTGGTCCAGTCGCTACGTCCATGACACGGTGACGAACAACGCCTTGCTGAACCCGGCGGAGGATATCGGCGCCTACTACAACATTCCCTCGGTCTGGTATCACGACCTGTCCGTGGCGGTGGATACGCCGATGAACGTCCGCTTCACGGCCGGCATTCGCAACCTGTTCAACGAGGGTCCGCGCGATCACCCCTCGACCGCGCGCGGCAACCTGGGAATGGATGATCTGATCGGTCGGTTCTTCTTCCTGGGCGCCAAGTGGCGTTTCGGCGGAGAATAGACGCCTCAAAGGAAAGGGGCGGCCGACCGGCCGCCCCTTTTTTCGGCCCTTACGGGCCGGCGCATGAAAAAGGCGGGCCACGCGGCCCGCCTTTCTCTTTTTCGGTTCTAGTCGACCTAGTCGAAGGCTCGCATCTGATAGGCTTCCGGCGGCGCGACGTGCAGCAGTTCTCGCACGAAGAAGTCCCAGCGTCGGCGCTGGTAGTAGGGGACAGCGTCCAGATAGTGATCGGCGTTCGGCACCATCAGGAAGTCGAAGTCCTTGTTCGACTTGATCAGGGCGTCGACCAGCCTCAGGGATGCGGCGGGGGGCACGTTTTCGTCGAGTTCCCCGTGAGCGACGAACAGGCGGCCCTCCAGCTTCGGCGCCCAGGTGATGTTGGAGTTCTCGTCATAGAGCGGCCCTAACTCCGAGCCCATCCATTGTTCGTTCCAGATGGCCTTGTCGAGACGGTTGTCGTGGTTGCCCGAAGCCGTGACGCCGACCTTGTAGAATTCCGGGTGGCGGGTCATGGCGCGGACCACGTCATAGCCACCGGCGGAGAAGCCGTAGATCCCGACGCGCTTGGGATCCATCCAGGCGTTGCGGGCGGCGACGGCGCGGATGCCCGCGATATGATCTTCCAGGCCGACGGCGTGCAGGTTCTTGTAGGCGACCTGCTGGAAGGCGCGCGACCGACCCCAGGTGCCGCGTCCGTCGATGGTCACTGCAATGACCCCCAACTGGGCGATGGAGTTGGCGTTGCGCGACATCATCGCCGCCTCGAACGACTTGGGCGTCATCACATGGTGGGGCCCGGTGTAGATGTCCTCGATGATCGGATAGCGCTTCGTCGGGTCGAAGTCGGCGGGCTTGAACAGGGCGCCGTAGATGGGGGTGACGCCGTCCGCTGCCAAGGTCTGGAACGGCTCCGGCATGCGATAGCCGGCCGCCAGGTAGGCGGCGACGTCGGCGCGACCCAGTTCCATGAGAATGCGGCCGTCGCTGGAGCGGCGCAGGACCGATCGGGTCGGTTGGTCGATGGTCGACATGTTGTCGACGAAGAAGCGGCCGTCCGGCGAAACCGAGACATCGTGATCCATTGCCTCGGGCGTCAGAAGGCGCGTCTGTCCGCCGGTCGCCGACACGGAATAGAGGTGACGCAGATAGGGGTCACGTCCAGCTTCCTTGCCCGAGCCCACGATCAGAAGGCGTCTGGCCCGGTGATCAGCGCCCGCCACCGTGCGCGCCCGCCAGTCGCCCGAGGTGATCTGGCGCCGTACGCCCGTCTTGGCGTCGACGGCGTAGACATGGGCGTAGCCGTCAGGGTCTGCGGTCCAATAATGGGTGTCGGTCTCGTCGTCGTAGGACCAGAAGTGACCATAGTAGTCGACATAGGTGTCGGACCGATCCTCGGTCAGCAGTCGCGCCTCGCCTGTCGCGGCTTCGATGCGATGCAGTTGCAGGGCGCCGTAGCCCCGCGTCGGGGCACGCTCGAACACGGCTCGGCTGTCGGCGCTCCATTCGTAGTAAGGACCGCCATAATAGAGGACCGGCCGAGCCGGGCTCGCCATGGGAATGCGCCGCCCGCTCTCGACTTCGAAGAAGACGCCCTCGACCATCGGCGTCTCCGTGTCGCCGGTCAGCGGGTAGAGGTAATCTAGCGCTCGCGGCGGACCGCCGTCCTTGGGCGTGGACTGCACCAGCGACAGGCGTCGGGCATGGTCGCGATTGATACGGTAGGTGGCGATGTAGCGGGAGTCAGGCGACCAACGGATCGCGGGCCGCACCGACGGCTCCGACGTGCCTTGGGCCACCATGTCATTGAGATTGATCAGCGGCGTGGCGTAGGGCGACGCGCCTCCATCCTGCGTCAGTCGCCGTTCAGAGCTGTCCGCGATGGAAATGACGACCAGGTCGCCGTCACGCACTTCTGCACGCCAGCGCCCGTCCGGCGACGTCGCGCCTTTTGACGCCTCGGCTGCGGCCTCGACTGACCCGCTTGCGGGGTCAAAACGCCAGTTGCGGCCGTCGTGGGAAAACTCCAACCGTCGCGTTTCAGCATCGACCTTCAGGCCCTTGAGCTGCAGGTCCTTGCGGGCCAAGGGCTTGCCTGAAGCGACGGCGAGCCGCTCAGTCAGAAGGTCATGGTCGAACAGGGGACGGGTCTGACCTGACGTAGGGTCGACCAGCACATAATCACGGCCTGGAGGCGTCTTGCGCTCGAACCAGAATTCGGCGTTGTCGCCGATCCACTGAGGCCGGACGCTGAGGCCGAAGATCAGCTCATCGACGTGCTGGGGCAGCACGGCCTCGGCTCGAGCATAGACTGAGGCCGGCAGGCGAACGCCTGCTTCAGCTTCCACGGCGATCGCCGCCGTGGGTGTGACGAGAGCGGTCCCAAGGGCCAGCGGAGCGGCGCTGCTCATCAGCAGGACAGCCAGGGCGGATAGGCGCTTCATGAAGTTTCCCCCTTAAAATCGGATACATTATTCGATAATGAAGTGGTGAAGCTGATCGTCGCCGGCGTCAAGGGAGAGCGGATTGAGCGTGTTCGAAACCGAGAAGATGGTCGATCTGACGGTCGATGAGGTTTTCGCTCTGTCACGCCGCGTGCTGAGCGGGGCAGGGTTGTCGGCGCCTCATGCTGAGGCGGTGGCGCGCGTCATCACGGCGGGAGAGCGGGACGAATGCGCCTCGCACGGCCTCTATCGGCTGCCCGGCTGCGTGGCGACCATCCAATCGGGAAAGCTGTCCCTGGATGCCGAGCCGGCGATCCGGGACGTCTCGCCGGCCTTGGTGAGAGCCGACGCTCGGCATGCCTACTCGCTGCTGGCGTTCGAACGCGCGGCGCCCCTGCTGGTCGAGAAGGCCAGGGCGGTCGGCGTTGCGGCCCTGGTCATCAACAACTGCTTCCACTTCTCGGCCCTGTGGCCGGAGATCGAACGCCTGACCGAGATGGGCGTCGCCGCCATGGCCATGACGCCCAGCCACGCCTGGGTGGCGCCGGCCGGCGGGACCAAGGGTCTGCTGGGCACTAATCCTATCGCCTTTGGTTGGCCTCGCCCGGGCGGACATCCCTATGTCTTTGACTTCGCGACCAGCGCCGTGGCGCGGGGCGACATGTCGCTGCATGACATCGCGGGAAAGCCCATCCCAGAGGGTTGGGGGTTGGATGAGGCAGGGCTGCCCACGACTGACGCTCGTGCGGCCCTGGACGGCGCCATGCTGACCTTCGGCGGGCACAAGGGGTCAGCGCTGTCGACCATGATCGAGTTGATGGCGGGGCCGTTGATCGGCGACCTGACCAGTCGCGAATCCATGGCCTTCGACGACGGCGCCAAGGCGGCGCCCATGCACGGCGAACTGATCCTGGCCTTTGATCCTGTGGTCATGGGGGGCGAAGATGTGAACGTGAACGCAGCCCGAGCTGAGGCCCTGTTTGCTGCTTTCGGCGAGCAGGGCGCGCGTCTGCCGTCGCAGCGCCGTTATGAAGCACGCACCCGCAGCTTGGAACGCGGCATGCGCACGCCCAAGGTGCTCTACGACCAAATCATCGCCTTGGGCTTCTAAGCTCGGCTGCTCTCTTTTTGCGTATGAAAGACAAACCCATGACCGCACCCATCAAGCTTTCGCACTGGATCAACGGAGAGCGCCGCTCCGGCGGAGATGTCGAGAGCCTGAATCCGTCCGACACGCGCGAAGTGGTGGCGTTGGCACCATCGGGCGGCGCGGCCGAGGTGGACGAGGCGGTGGCTGCGGCGGCAGCCGCCTTCGACGGCTGGGCCGACGCCTCGCCCGAGGTTCGCTCCGACGTGCTGGATCGCGCCGGAAATCTGTTGATGGAGCGCCGTGAGGCTGTCGGCGAACTGCTGTCGCGTGAAGAGGGCAAGACCCTGCCGGAAGGCGTAGGCGAGACCATGCGTGCGGCTCGCATCCTCAAGTATTTCGCCGGAGAGGCGCTGCGCCTGCATGGTCAGAACCTGGCCTCGACCCGGCCCGGCGTGGAGGTTCAGACCTATCGCCAGCCGGTCGGCGTCTTCGGCCTGATCACGCCCTGGAACTTCCCCATCGCCATTCCGGCCTGGAAGGCGGCGCCGGCCCTGGCTTTCGGCAATACGGTCGTGATCAAGCCGGCCAGCCATACGCCTGCGACGGCTGAGGCCCTGGTCGCCATCCTGCATGAGGCAGGGCTGCCCAAAGGCGTGCTGAACCTGGTGATCGGCGGCGGTCGTGTGGGCCAGGCCCTGGTGGACCACAAGGACGTGGCGGGCGTCAGCTTTACCGGCTCGCAAGGCGTCGGGGCAGGGGTCGCCGCCGGGGCCGCCGCGCGTCAAGCGCGGGTTCAGTTGGAGATGGGCGGCAAGAATCCCCTGATCGTGCTGGACGACGCCGATCTGGATCGCGCCGTCGCCATCGCCCTGGACGGCAGCTTCTTCGCCACCGGCCAGCGTTGCACCGCCTCCAGCCGCCTGATCGTTCAGGACGGCATCCACGATCGCTTCGTCGCCGCCCTGGCGGAGAAGGTGGCCGCCCTGCGCATCGGTCACGCCCTGGATCCGAACACCCAGGTCGGCCCGGCGGTCAGCGAAGACCAGCGCGAAACCTCCTATCGCTATATCGATATCGCCGCTTCGGAAGGCGGTCGGGTCGTCGTGGGCGGTGAGCGGATGACCCGCGACACGCCCGGCTGGTATGTCCAACCCACCCTGATCGCCGACACCGACCCGGGAATGCGGATCAACACTGAAGAAGTCTTCGGCCCCGTGGCCTCGACCATCCGGGTCAAGACGTATGAGGAGGCCCTGGCCGTCGCCAACGGAACGGAGTTCGGCCTGTCGGCAGGTCTCGTCACCCAGTCGTTGAAACACGCGCGAGACTTCCAGCGCCGCGCCAGGGCGGGGATGACCATGGTCAATCTGCCGACGGCGGGCGTCGACTATCATGTGCCGTTCGGTGGAACCAAGGCTTCGTCCTACGGCCCGCGTGAGCAGGGCTTTGCGGCGGCCGACTTCTTCACCCTGACCAAGACCAGCTACAGCGCGGGATAGGTCCGAAGAGTGGTTGACTTCGTATACGATTATATATCGTATACGAAATAGCTTTGATTTGGAGATGATGCTGATGGCTGGGGTAAAGTTGGATTGGACCGGGGTGATCCCGGCGGCCACCACCCAATTCGACGAGGGACTGGCGGTCGATCTGGACGCTACCCAGAAGGTCCTGGACGGCCTGATCCGCGACGGCGTCGATGGCATTATCGTCATGGGCACTGTCGGCGAGAACAACTCGCTGGAGCCGGAAGAAAAGCGCGTGGTGCTGAAGGCGGCTGTCGAAGTCGCCGACGGTCGCGTGCCGATCATTACGGGCGTCAGTGAACTGACCACGGCGCGCGCCGAACGCTACGCCAAGGACGCCGAGGATATCGGCGTGGACGCCCTGATGGTCCTGCCGGCCATGGTCTACATGCCGTCGGCCGAGGAGCTTGAGGCTCACTTCCGCGCCGTGGCGGCGGCCAGCGGCCTGCCCAACATGCTCTACAACAATCCGACCATGTATCGGATCGCCCTGACCAACGCCGACCTGAAGCGTCTGTCGGATGTGCCGAACATTGTGGCCCTGAAGGAAAGCGCGCCCGACTCGCGACGCATCACCGACATCCTCAACGAACTGGGCGACCGCTACTCCGTCATGGTGGGCCTGGACGATGTGGCGCTGGAAGGTCTGGTCCTGGGCGCCAAGGGCTGGGTTTCTGGCCTGACCAACGCCTTCCCCGAAGAATCCGTGGCCCTGGTCAAGGCGGTCAAGGACGGCGACATGGCCCGCGCGCTTGAAATCTATCGCTGGTTCATGCCGCTGCTGCACCTCGACGCCGTGTCGGACCTGGTGCAGTCGATCAAGCTGTCCGAGGCCATCATGGGGCGCGGAACAGAGCGGGTCCGGATGCCGCGCATGCCCTTGACCGGCGCACGTCGGGCCGAGGTCATCGCCATGGTCGAGAAGGCTGCGGCGACGCGACCCATCGGTTCTGGCAAGGCCCTAAAGATCGCCTGATCGGAGCACGGAATGCGCGACGTCTTTTTCTGCATCGACGGTCACACGGCCGGCAACCCGGTTCGCCTGGTCGCCGGCGGCACCCCCCTGTTGTCAGGGGCCAGCATGGCCGAGCGGCGGCTCGACTTCCTGAGCCGCTACGACTGGATCCGGACGTCGCTGTGTTTCGAGCCGCGCGGTCACGACATGATGAGCGGCGGGTTCCTGTACCCGCCGACCCTGCCTGACGCGGATGCGGGCATCCTCTTCATCGAGACCAGCGGCTGCCTGCCCATGTGCGGGCACGGAACCATCGGCATGATCACCTTCGGCCTGGAGCACGGCCTGATCCGGCCGCGCACGCCCGGGCGACTGAAAATCGAGGTCCCGGCGGGTGTTCTGGATATCGCCTATGAGACCGAAGGCGATCGCGTGACTTCGGTGCGCATCCGCAATGTTCCCGCCTATCTGGCGGCGGAAGGGATCGAGATCGAGGTTCCCGGCCTCGGCCCGTTGACGGTCGATGTCTCCTACGGCGGCAACTACTACGCTATCGTGGAGCCGCAGGGCGCCTACACTGGGCTGGACGACCTGGGCGCGAGCCGCATCGTCGAACTGAGCAGCCTGGTGCGCGAGCGCGTACGGGCGGCCTTTCACCCTGTCCATCCGGACGAGCCGTCGATCAACGGCGTCAGTCATGTCCTGTGGGCTGACACGCCGAAAGGCGAGGGGGCCGACGGCCGTAACGCTGTCTTCTATGGCGACAAGGCCATCGATCGCAGTCCCTGCGGCACCGGCACCTCGGCGCGCCTGGCGCACCTGCACGCCAAGGGTCGGTTGAAGGTCGGCGACGCCTTCGTCCACCAAAGCTATATCTGCAGCCGTTTTATCGGACGGGTCGAAGCGGAGACGACCGTCGGCGACTACAAGGCGATCATTCCTTCCATCGAGGGTTCGGCGATCGCCACGGGGTTCAACACGATCTGGGTGGATCGGCGCGATCCCTTCTGGGCCGGCTTCCAGGTGGTCTGATGTATTCCGCGTCGTAATTGTGGTCATCGCGCGCTATGGCTGGTGTCGGGCGTCCGGCCCAGCCTCTCGACTTGATGAACCTCATGGCCGCATCCCCGCTTGAAGTCCGCACCCTGTCCGACCGCCTCATGGAGGTGGTGCGGGACATGATCCTGTCCGGCGTCATCGAGCCGGATGTGCCGATCCGTCAGGACGCTCTGGCCGGCGAGTTGAAGGTTTCGAAGATCCCTCTGCGCGAAGCTCTGGTCCGGTTGGAGCAGGACGGCCTGGTGGTGTCCCATGCCAATCGCGGCTTCTTCGTGCGCGGCATGAGCGCCGGTGAGGCCGAGGAAGTCTATGATTTGCGCTTGAAGCTGGAACCCGACGCGGCGGCCCAGGCCTGTCTGGCGGCCGATGATGCGGAGCGCGAAGCGGCGCGGCGCATCCTGGCGGAACTGGACGCCGCCGCCGCCGCCGGCCTGCCCAGCGTTGGCCCGCTGAACCGCGCCTTCCACATGTCCCTGACCCAACCCGGCGGTCGGGTGCTGACGGCCGAGATCACGGCGCGCCTGCATGTCATGGCCGACCGCTACGTGCGCAAGCATCTGGAGCACAAAGGGCGTCATCTGACAGCCGAAACCGAGCACCACGACATCCTTCAGGCCTGGCTGGATCGTGATCCCAAGGCTGTACGTAAGCTGGTGGCCGCGCATCTTGAGCACACGCTGCGCGATCTGCGCGAGGAACTGAGCTTGACGGCGGAAAAGCCGGCTGGACGCCGTCGCGCCTCCTAACGGGTCGAACGCTGGGCGATATAGGCGTCCACTTGATCTTCCAGAACCTTCAGCGTCACGCCGCCGTGACGCAGGGCGGTGTCGTGAAATTCGCGCACGTCGAAACGGTCGCCCAACGCGGCCTCGGCGCGATGACGCAGCTCCCATATTTTCAGCTCGCCCCACTTGTAGGCCAGGGCCTGACCCGGCCATGAGATATATCGGTCGACCTCGGTATTGATCTCATGCGCGGTCATGGCGGTGTTGGCCGTCAGGTAGTCGCGCGCCTGTTGCCGACTCCAGCCCATGGAATGGATTCCGGTATCCACGACCAGGCGCGCAGCGCGCCAGGCCTCGTAGGAGAGGCGGCCGAAATCCTCGTAGGGCGTATGATAGACGCCCATCTCGACCCCCAGTTTCTCGGCGTACAGTCCCCAACCTTCGCCATAGGCGTGCGGGTAGAAGTTGAGGCGGAAAGCCGGAACCTTTTCCAACTCTCGACTCAGAGCGCCTTGGGTGTGATGGCCCGGCGCAGCTTCATGCAGGGTCAGGGCGGGGAGGGCGTACAGGGGGCGCGTATTCAGGGCGTAGGTGTTGACCCAATATTCTCCCGCCGCGCCGACCGGGCCCGGATTGTAGCGGCCTGCCGTATAGGTAGGAGCCAGGTGCGTCGGCACAGGCTTGATGGTGAAGGGCGTGCGCGGCAGACGGCCGAAGTAGTCGGGCAGCTTGGCGTCGATCTCCTTGGCGATCCATGACGCCTCGCGCAGCAATTGTTCCGGCGTCGTTGGATAGAAACGCGGATCGGTGCGCAGGAAGGCCTGAAACTGGGCGAACGAGCCTGTGAATCCCGCCTGGCCCATGACGGTCGTCATCTCGGCGCGAATGCGGGCGATTTCTTCCAGCCCTTTCTGATGAATCTGCTCCGGCGTGACATCGGGCAGGGTGGTGAAATAGCGCGCCAGGTCACGATAATAGGCCGCTCCATCAGGCAGGCTGGAAGCGCCCAGGGCCTTCGTCGCGCCCGGTCGATACTCGGTCTCGAAGAAGCGTGCGAAATCGGCGTAGGCCGTGCGTACCGGTCCATTCAGGGCGGCGACGCCGGCGGCCTTCAATCGGGTCTGTTCTGCAGCCGGCATGCTCTCCGGGAAGCGGGCGAAGGGGGCGTAGAGCGGCGAATCCTCCGCCCGCTCATAGACGGCGGCCGCGATCACGGGTGAGACCTCTCCTAGGATCTCCGCGGGTTGAGTGAAACCGTCGGCCAGGCCCTGACGCATGTTCGCAGTCTGCTCGGCGACATAGCGCGGGACGTCGTTCAGCAGGGCGATATAGGCTTCGTATCCTACGACATCTCTGGGCTTGGCCATGTCGGGCAGGAACAGGAGTTCGCCGTAAAAGCCGCTGTCGTTGTTGAATGGGCGTCGCCATTCTCCGTAGCGGGCCAGAAGGACGCGCTGCTCGACCATGAAGCGGAACAGGTCATAGCTGACACGCTCGTCTTCGCTCAACGCCTGGCGATCCATGCGTTCCAGCCGTGCCAGGAAGGCGCGATCCTCCGACAGCCGCCGGGCCTGTTCTTCTGGTGCGACAGTACCTAGCCAGACACGGTCCGGCGCAAGCCCGTCGTTCATGGCCTCCATCGGTCGCGACCGATAATAGGCGGCGCGTTCATCCTCGAAGAGCTGCTTCAGTGCGGTGGAGGCGGAGGGCGTTGTCGCCTGCACGAGTGGAGCGGTGATGTCAGCCGCTAGAGCCGCGGGGGCGACTGAAAGCGTCAGCGACAGGGCGATGATGCAGCGTGCGGCGAACATGTCAGGTCTCCGAGGATGGGGCGACGGGCGAAGCGGCTTTGAAAGCTGTGATCAGGAGGTTGGCCGCAGCATAGAGGACCACCGCCACCACGCCCCAGCGTAGAATCGTCAGGGGCAGGGAGGTGATGACGAAGGCGGCCAGCAGGACGGCGGGAATCCCGCCCAGCGCCATTCCCAGCACAAGGCGAAGATCAATACGCTCGCTCCTGATGAACCTCAGGCTGGAGACCGGCATGAGGAAGGCGCAGGCGCCCATCATGATGGGAAATGCGGCCGTTGGGTTCATGCCCATCAGGCTGAGCATGATCAAGGACGGCGCATAGAGGCCGATGCCGAAGCTCATCAAGGCGCCCATGAGGACATGGGCGACCACGGCGAGAATGAACAGGTTTCCGTTCAGAGAAACCGCCTCGCCTCCGGCCGGCATCAGGTTCAGATTGGTCATGGCGTAGAGCGCCGCTGCGATCAGCAAGGCGACGCCGACCACCATTTGTACGGCGCGCACAGGAAGACGCAGGACGATGGGGGCGCCGATCAGCGCCCCGACGACGGAAGCGGCGATGCAGGCGAGCAGAAGAACCGGATCCACCTGGATCAGCTTCATGAAGACCAAGCCCTGCATGACGGTGGGCAGGCAGTGGCCGGCGTTCAGTACGGCAGGCAGGAAGCTGTCGGGCGTCACTTTTCTGAACCTTAGCCAGGCCGTCGTCGGCGCGAATGACCCGATGCCCAAGGCGTCGAAGAAGTTGGCGACGGCGCCGATGGCCACGCCCTCCATCCTTGGCTTAAGCTCGCCGCGCATGCGCGCTGTGCGGACAAGCTGTATGGCGTAGAAGACGGCCAGAAGGGCCAGAACCGTCAGCAGAACGGCGATGATCATGATTTCCTCCCCCCGAGGTCGCGTCGCCCTTGCCGGACGATCGGAGACGTGAAAGAAACATGATCGTAAATCGGATACAATATACGTAATCGCATGACCTTTACGCCTCCCGCCGCGCTTCCCATCACAGCAGACGAGCGTCGCGCTCGAATTCGAGCCATGGCCGCAGATCTTCAGGCGAGGGGGGTAGCGGGCCTGCTGCTGGGCCCTACAGCTTCCTTGCGGTACTTTACGGGCCTGGACTGGCATGCGTCTGAACGTCTGACCGGAGCCCTGATTCATGCTGATGGGCGTGTGGAATACGTCTGCCCAGGCTTTGAGCGGGGCAAGGTGGCGGGTTTGACCTCGGCGCCGAACGCCGTCGCGGCGGACATTCTGACCTGGGAAGAGGATGAGAGCCCCTACGCCCTTGTCGCTGGCCGCCTGGCCGCAGGCGGGGCGCTGGCTGTCGATGATCAGGCTGCGGCCTTCATCTGGCTGGGGCTAAGCCGCCAACTGGGGTCGGAACGCATGGTCGACGGCGGCCCCATGATCGTCGCTCTGCGCAGCCGTAAATCGCAGGCCGAGATCGCCCTGCTGACCCGCGCCAAGGCGATCACCCTGGAGGTGCAGCGTCGCGCCCGTCATTGGCTGAAGGCGGGCGTCCTGACCTCGGAGGTCAAGGCCTTCATCGATGCGGAGCACCGCGCTCTGGGCGGAGAGGGCGGTTCCTGGTTCTGCCTGGTCTCATTCGGCGACGACACCTGCCTGCCGCATGGCGGGGAAGGGGATCGCGCCCTGCAGGTCGACGACGTCGTGCTGATCGATACGGGAACCTTGGTCGACGGCTATCACTCCGACATCACCCGTACCTACGTCTTCGGGACCCCGACCGATGAGGTTCGGCAGGTGTGGGAACATGAAAAACAAGCCCAGGCCCTGGCCTTCGAAGCTGCGCGGATCGGCGTCGCATGCGAGAGCCTCGACGCCGCTGCACGCGATTATCTGACCGGGGTCGGCTATGGTCCCGACTATCGCCTGCCGGGCCTGCCGCATCGTACGGGCCATGGCATCGGCCTGGATATCCATGAAGCGCCCAATCTGGTGCGCGGCGACGCCACCCCTCTGCAACCCGGCATGTGTTTCTCCAACGAGCCCATGCTGGTCATCCCCGGCCGGTTCGGCGTTCGTCTGGAAGACCACTTCTACATGACGGATCAGGGGCCGGTCTGGTTCACCCAGCCGTCGCATAGTCTGGACGACCCCTTCGGCGAGGGCGTCGACGCGTGAAGGTCGCGCAACGGTGGACGGTCGTCGGCGGCGGCCTGGTCGGAACGGCCGTCGCGCTCCGACTCCAGGCGGCCGGGTTCGAAGTGGTCCTGATCGACAGGGGAGACCCGCGACGCGGGGCCTCGTTCGGCAATATCGGCCATATCGCCGCCGAGCAGTGCGAACCCATGCCGTCGCCCGCCGCCTTGCAGAGCGCCTTCGGGCGGTTGTTCGCTTTTGGCGGCCCCTTGGATTTCCGTGTTCAGGATATCGGGCTGTGGGCGCCCTGGGCGCTTCGGTTCTTGGCCGCATCCCGGCGTGCGGCCAACACTGCGGGGGCCGCCGTTCTGGCGCATCTGCTGAACGATCCGCTCGGCGCCTGGTCGCGTATGTTGGAATTGGCCCAAGCGCCGGCCGACCTCGTGAGACCGATCGGCCACGCCGTCGTCTGGTCGACGCCAGAAGCCGCGCGTCGCGGATTGGAAGCCTGGCGCGGCGCTCGCACCGGCAGCGCGCGGTTTCGGCCAATGGAGGTTGAGGAACTCGCCGCCTATGACAGTGTGTTGAGGGCTCGACCGGCCGGAGGCATCCGCTTCACGGGCACAGGTCAGGTCAGCGAACCTCAGGCCTTGCGCGGTGCGCTCTTGGCGGCGCTGACCGAACGCGGCGGGACCGTGGTCTCCAATGAAGCGGTTGCGATCAGACCGGCTGCCGACGGTGCTGAAATCCGCCTGGCCGACGGCGGCGTCGTCGATTCTGATCGCGTGGTTGTCGCAGCGGGGGCCTGGTCCGCGTCGCTGCTCGCCCCGCTCGGCGTTCGGGCGCCATTGGTGGGGGAAAGGGGCTATTCGATCCAGTTCGCCGAGCATGACTGGCCGCTAGATCTGCCTCTGACCGTGTTCGAGGACCGTTCCATCGTGATCGCGCGCTTCAGCAGCGGCCTGCGCGCTTCAAGTCATGTCGAGTTCGGGAATCCTTCAGCGCCGCCGGATGCGCGCAAGTGGCGACATATCGAGCGTCATCTCGGCGCGCTGGGCGTCGGTGTTTCAAGTGTTCCTGATCGCTGGTGCGGCCCGCGCCCGACGCTGGCGGACTATCTCCCGGCTATAGGGCGTTTGAAATCGGCGCCGGCTGTCTACTACGCCTTCGGCCATCAGCATCTGGGTCTGACGCTTGCGGCCACGACATCGGAACTGATGGAGACGCTCGCGCTCGGAGAGGTTGCGCCGGCGTGGCTTGATGCGCTGGCGATCGAACGTTTCAACGGCTGAGAACGACATGCCTGCATGATTTTCATGCGGAGGTTCGGCCAGGGAGACAAGTACGGCCAGGGACTGGCCTGGAATTCCAGGCGGTGTTCAGAGCAGTTCAGTTCGGAGCACCGCCTCCAGCCAGTCGGCGAAGACCTGCAGCCTACGCGAGAGATGCTGTCGGTGCGGATAAAGCAATGTCATCGGCATGGCCTGGGCGCGATGCGTCGCCATGACCTCGATCAACTCGCCGGCATCAAGATGGCGTCGGACGTCATAGGCGGGAATCTGGATCAGCCCCAGACCAGCCAAGCAGCAGGCTATATAGGCCTCTGCGCTGTTGACTGTGACGCGGCCGCGCATTGGCAGGCTTCGTACAGCGCCGTCATCGACCCATTCCCATGGCTCAATCCGGCCGTTGGAAGGCGACGCATAGTTCACGGCGTGATGGTCTGTGAGATCGGCAGGCGACTTTGGCGTGCCGCATCGCTGCAGATAAGCCGGGCTCGCGACATTGATCAGCGGCAATTCGCCGATGTGACGCGCGATCAGGGAGGAGTCGCTCAGCGGACCGACCCGAAGCACGCAGTCGATGCTGTCTTCAACCAGATTCACTGCGCGGTCGGTTACGCCGAGGTCGACCTCGATGTCAGGATAGAGATCGAGAAAGTCGGGCAGGGCGGGGGCGATGACCAATCGCCCGATCCGGCCTGGAACATCGATGCGGAGCCTGCCGGACGGTTGGGCTGCGTTCTGACGGAAGAGGTTCTCCGTTTCCTCGACATCGGCGATCACCCGCTGGCAGCGCTCATAGAAGGCGACGCCGTCCTGGGTCGGCGCCACCTTGCGCGTGGTGCGATGGAGCAGGCGCGCGCCGACACGCTCTTCTAGCTCCTGCACGGCCGCCGAGACGGAAGAGCGAGGAACGCCCAGCGTATCGGCCGCCCGCGTGAAACTGGAGCATTCCACCACGCGCGAGAAGATGCGGAACAGATCGATGCGGTCCAATACCTGAGCATCCCAATTGGGCTGAAAATCTGACAAGTGATGTCAGAGTGGTCGGCTTTATCGATCAATCCTAGGCGATAACGTCTGCATTCGGAAGCGGCCTGAACGGGCGCGCAGGCAAGGGAGCCGAGCCATGACTGATCACAGCATCAAGGGCAAAACCGTCATCATCGCCGGCGGCGCCAAGAATCTCGGCGGATTGATCGCTCGTGATCTCGCCCAGCAAGGCGCGAAGGCGGTGGCGATCCATTACAATAGCGAAACGGCCAGAGCCGAAGCGGATGCGACCGTCGCGGCGGTGAAGGCGGCGGGCGCGGAAGCCGTCGCCTTACAGGCCGACCTCACTACCGCTGATGCGATGCAAAAGCTCTTCGCTGACGCCGTCGCCGCTGTCGGCCGGCCCGACATCGCCATCAACACTGTCGGCAAGGTGTTGAAGAAACCGATCCTGGAGATTTCGGAAGCTGAGTACGACGAGATGAGCGCCGTCAACGCCAAGTCGGCCTTCTTCTTCCTGAAAGAGGCTGGCAAGCACCTCAACGACCACGGCAAGATCTGTACGCTCGTCACCTCGCTGCTCGGCGCCTATACCCCATTCTATGCCGCGTACGCGGGTACGAAGGCGCCGGTCGAACATTTCACTCGTGCAGCGTCCAAGGAATTCGGCGAGCGCGGAATCTCGGTGACGGCCATTGGGCCGGGCCCTATGGACACGCCTTTCTTCTACCCTGCGGAGGGTGAAGACGCGGTCGCGTATCACAAGACCGCGGCGGCTCTGTCGAACTTCTCGAAGAAGGGGCTGACCGACATTGAGGACATCGTTCCCTACATCCGCTTCCTGGTCAGCGATGGGTGGTGGATGACCGGGCAGACCATCCTCGTCAACGGCGGCTACACAACCAAGTGAGCCGTTGGACGGCCTGTCAGAAACGGCAGGCCGTTTTTTGTGTAAGCGCTCCTGAATCGTAAGACTCCAACTTCTTGAATTCCATAGAACTGCAGGTTCCTGGTTCATTGGAATCCAACCGGCAGGGCTTTTGGTTAGCGGTCTCGCTCTGCCAGAAGTCGCTGCCGCTGCTTCTCGGAGAGAGACATGGTTGCCCGCACCTCCAGCGTTCCTAGTCCTAGGACGGGGATGTTCAGGGTGCGTTTCACATCGCCAGTGTTCGACAGGAGCCAGGGATTGGCTCGCGCCAAGCGCCGCAAAACCCATAAGGGCAACCAGATCTGCATGATTAAGCCTCGCTTGTGGTAGGAACGACCTTAGCCGTTACAGACGACAAAATCGGTCATAGACCTCAGGGCTTAGAGCGGAGAGCCCGATACAACGTGCTGCGGGATACGCCCAAGGTCGCTGCGATCTCAGCCATCGGCTGATCGGGATGCTGCATCAGATGTCGCGCTTGCGTCAGTTGTCTCTGCGATAGGGCAGGGGGCCGCCCGCCCTTCCGGCCTCGGGCACGGGCAGCGGCTAAGCCGGCCATTGTCCGTTCCCGAGTCAGATCGCGTTCCATCTCAACAAGGGCCGCCATCATGTGGAAGAAGAACCTTCCAGCGGGGGTGGTCGTGTCGATGCCGTCGGTCAGGCTTCGAAACTCAATGCCGTCCTGGTTCAGCTTGGCGACGAACTCGACGAGCTGACGCACCGTTCGTCCGAGGCGATCGAGCTTCCATACGACCAGTGTATCTCCTGAACGAAGATGAGATAGAGCGGCGGCCAACCCAGGACGGTCCAGCCTGCTGCCGCTCAGCTTGTCGGAGAATATACGATCGCAGCCGGCCGCGCTTAACGCATCCGCTTGGAGCTCCAAATTCTGCTCATCGGTTGAGACTCTCGCGTAACCCAAGAGCATTTGCGTCAAAACCCATTATAGCGGCGTCGGCTGAGACGCTGAATTCGCTACAGGCTACTGCAACACGAGCGCCGTAGAAATCCTGCAGAATACACAGGCACCAGCTGTCGCGTGTCAAAAACGGTCCTTTATGACGCAGATGATTAGGTCTGTTTCTGACTCAACTCGGTCCTTTGCGACGTCTGCTTTCAGGCAAGATGTCGGTCAGCTGCCAAATGTGCATGTCTGACCCTTAGTCGACGTTGAGAACGGCACCGGTCGAAGACCAAAGTCCTGCGGCGGTAAGTCGAGGCCGTAGCCTCTAACCGTAGCCGAGCCAGTCCTCGTGCGAATGGCTTAGCAAATGCAATCCGACGGAGTTGCCCGACGCGATGAAAAGCGGATCGAAGTCAATCTCTACTCTTGCGTCCGGCACAGGGTCCGCCAGATCGCACCATTCAAGAAAGTGGCGCAAATCCTTGGCTGCGGAGCGGCCGAAGACATGAGTGTTCTTCAGCTGCATCAACCGCGGCGTCTCGTCGATCGGCGCCAGGGTTTCAAGCTCATGGGCCGAGAATTTGGGCGATCCGTATTCTGCTGATCGAGCAATCAAGATCGTTCGAACAGCCCATGTTGCGCGCCTAGCCGCCAAGGCGGCGTTGGGCATGGTTCGCCCGAACCGAACCAGAAGCCAGGCCAAGGCCGCTCCATGCCCTATCTCAAGCTCATAGGAAGATCGAAGGCGAAACCGGGCGCGAAGACCGTCGAACACGTGTTCCGGATCGTGGATCGCTCGCCCCTCGAACAAGCAATGCCAAACGAACAGGTCGCCGTTCTCGGCCTTCTCGGTCAGATCGTTGATGCTGTAGGTGGACAGGGAGACCGGCCCCATACTGGTGTGCAGAGGCTGCCCCGGTTGGGTCGAGACGAGTAGCAGGTCCGTGTCCGAGTCAGGGGATTGGTCGCCTCGCGCCCGACTGCCAAAAAGAGCGACTGCGGCTATCGTCATTGGTATGCCTGCTCATGCTCACGTTTCAGCGCCGCGAGCGGCGAGCGCCCGAACGGACATCTTTCTTGCGACGCCACGCTGAGCTTCTATCTCAGGGCCGTTCGTCAGAACGAGCTGAGTCTTCTCCGGCTTGTTGGTTTCCGGATCGAGGTCGAGGTTCAGGTGGGCGATCAGGTAAAAGCTCATGCTCAATCTTACAGGCATGGTCAGGGCACCTTCGACCATTTCGAATTCCTCGATCAGCGCTTCCTGCTGCTCAGGCTTGAGTCTCGGGTTGGGAACAAGGGACAGGTCTATGAAGTGGCTCCACTCATAGTCCAGGCTGTTGTCGATTCCGGCAGGCCCATCCCCTGCCACATCGCGTATGCGGTTCAGAAGGTAGTCCCTGAAATCGTTGTGCTCGGCTGACCACGCTCGAACATACCAGCGCCCGAACGCGTGAGCGATCGAGTGTGGGGCGATTGTGCGCCAGCTCGGCGGGGATCCGGTCAGTGAGCGATAGTCGATCCTCAACCGTTGCTGATCCTTAATGGCGTCCAGGACGGCCATCAAATGCTCAGGGTTGGTCGCTCGGCGTCCCACGGAAACCACCTCGACCGGAGGCAGGGGGGCTTGGAACCACGTCGCTTCCGGGTCGAGCCACCCGCTCTTCAAACCGACCAGTTGCAGAAGATACCGATCGACACCCTTGGCCGCCCACTGAGCCTGGTACGCTCCAGCGCGCCGGTATGTCTTGGCGCTGCCGTCGTAGATCAGGTTCCCGGGGGCGGCGTCGCTATAGGTCGCAATATCGGCCGAAGCCTGTTGGGCCGACATGCCGAAGGCCTCCGCCATGTCGGCTCGGTTGAGCACGCGATCCCAGAAAAGCCTGAAGTCTATATATTCCAGTCTCTTAAGGACGGCCCACTTAGGCTTGTCGGCTGGCGTGTCGTTCATGATCGATACAATTGTCAGTTATCCACATCCAAAATGCGTCTAATAAATAGACGCATCGATATGGTTGTCCTATATTAACTTCGAAGGCGGCGTCGAGATCGGTCTATTGCTGGTGCGGCTTTCGTTGCGGTTGTGGGCGGTTCTTGGAACCTTCCGCCGTGTCTATGGGCACAGGCCGCTGCCAATTGCCAGTTGGCGGGGAATGAAAATTCCGTGCCGGACACCCAACCCCTCGCGCCGCAGACGTTGCCGGCGACGGAGAACGATCAATGAGCGCTGCGATCCATCCGATGTTCGGAACCGACTTGCCCAAGGGCATCAGCAGGGCCCGCGCTCTGCCCGACGCGGCGCTCGGAGCGGTGTGGGACTCGATTTTCATCGATGAGGGACTGAAGAAGCAGTTGCTCTCTCAGGCGATGCTGAATTTCTCGGTCCGGGGTAAAGTCGATCGAACAATCATTCCCCTGCACGGCGTAATCTTGCTTACGGGGGAGCCGGGTACTGGAAAGACATCGCTCGCTCGGGGGCTTGCGCACCGAACTGCGGCGTCTTTCTCCGGCGGGAGGTTCAAGCTCCTTGAAGTTGAACCGCACTCGTTGACCAGCTCTGCGATGGGCAAAACCCAGCGCGCGGTATCCGATCTTTTCTCCCAATCCATCGCTGAGGCCGCCAGCAGCGGGCCCACGATCGTGCTTCTGGACGAGGTGGAGACGCTCGCGGCTGATCGGTCCAAGATGAGCCTTGAAGCCAACCCCATCGACATCCACCGGGCGACCGACGCGGTTCTGGTTCAGCTCGATGCGCTGGCCGAGCGCTTCCCTCAGCTTCTCTTCGTTGCGACAAGCAATTTTCCCGATGCCGTCGATAGCGCCTTCACGTCGCGCTGCGATCTCGTTCTGCGAGTTCCTCTGCCAGACCGGGCTGCGTGTGCGCATATCCTGCGCGACTGCCTGATCGGGCTCGGCAAAACCTACGCTTCGATCTCCGCGCTAATTTCCCAGCCCGGGTTCGACCGTTGTGCAGGGGAGTGCGTCGGCCTGGATGGGCGTGCGATCCGTAAGATGGTGGCGAACGCTCTGGCCAGTCGGCCGGAGGTGGCGATGGACCCGAGCAAGGTGACCCTCGACGACATCTATCGAGCGGCGCAGCAGGCGAAGTTGAATCGCAGCTTGGGGGTGAAGACGAAATGACCACCGTCGTCCGGCGCACCTTCAGCAGTACGCCTCACCGCGACGCGGGAGAGACTTGGCGCGCGATTGTCGACCTGCTGACGCAGGGCAAAACCGGAGCCAAGCGTGACGAACTGCTGTCCGTTCATGGCATCGCGTCCAGCATCATCGCGGACAAGGCTCCAAAGGACGCAGCCATTGTCGTGACATGCGACGGTCCCCGTACTCGTATCTACTGTGTCTACGACGAAGACGCGACGGATGGCTCCGACGCGAACGAAGACGCGTTGGGGTTTGACCCGCTCGATGGCGACTGGCGCGTCTCGCTTCCCTGCGAGACGGATGACCTCGCCTGGGTTCAGGGCGCGCTCAAGGGGCACAGCGAGCGCATCACCGCCCGCGACAAGTCGGAAGCGACAAAGGCGGAAGCCGCCAAAAGCTCTGCGGGGCCGGCAGCGCTGGTCTTTGATCCGAAAGGATTTCTCAGCTCATGACCACCGTCAGCGTCAACACCTATACCCATTCGGTGACCTACGTCGCCGACAACATGCTCAAGAGCCTGAAGGATATTATCCGGCTGAGCGGTCTCGATCCGACCAACTTCATCGAGGACTGGGACATCAACATGCGCGGTATCAAGCGCTGGTTGGAGACCGAGGACCTGCAGCGTGTAGATCTGGAAATCTACGATCCAAAGACCGATTCGCTTCTGTTCCGCTGGGACATGGACGTTGTCTACGGATGGAGCTCTGGCGACGGGAACTTCTGGGTCGATACCGAGCAGCTCAGGTACGCGATCCGAAAGGCGGGATTAGTGCCCAGCCAGGCGAAGTACCGTTTGTTGGTTCGCACCAAGCCCGGCCGTCCTGATGTCGACGGCTGGAGTAAAGCCACAGCCCGATCGACATCCGGCTTCACCCGGCAATCGCTGGGGACGACCATCGACCATAGCGGCTTGGGCGCAAACACTTCTTACTGGAGACAAGCCGGATGATTACCGTCGACGAAGCGTTTCGGAAGTTTAAGAGCCGTCTCGAACTGAACGAGAAGGAGCAGAAGAACGCGTCCGATCGCCAGAACGAGGTGCGGGACTATCTGGTCACGAAGTTCGCGATCGACCGGAGCTTCCTGACCGGATCCTATAAGCGACACACCAAGACGAAGCCGCTCAAGGACATCGATATCTTCCTCGTCCTCAAGGACACAGAGAAGGGCAAATATCACGACAAGCCGCCGTCGGTCGTGATCGGCGACTTTTACGATGCGTTGGTCGAGAAATACGGCTCCAAGGCGGTTCGGAAACAGGGGCGATCGGTCAACGTCGATTTCGGGGTGGTCGTCGATTCAGACGACAACACCGACTATCGTGTCCTCAGTGTGGACGTGGTGCCTGCCTTCGCATCGGCGTCGGACTACGAGATTCCCGACACCGAAAAGGGCAAGTGGATCAAGACCAACCCCGAGACCCATGCGGCAAAGGCGACGGCAGCGCATCAAGCCTACTCCAGTGAGTGGAAAGGCTTGGTCCGCATGGTGAAGTACTGGAACAACCAGCCCCGCCACGGAGAAAAGCCGGTCAAACCGTCGTTCCTTATCGAGGTGATGGCGCTGGAGTGCCTGTATGGCGGCTGGCAGGGTAGCTTCACCTACGAGTTCCAATCCTTCTTCGCCACGCTGGCAGATCGTATCCTGGATACGTGGCCCGACCCGGCGGGCCTGGGGCCAGCGGTAAGTGACGGGATGGATGCTGCGCGCAAGGAGCGTGCGCGCTCGCTTCTGATGGCGGCGAGCCGTGAAGCGAGCCTTGCGATCAATCTCGCCAGACAGGGCAAGAACGGAGAGGCTTTGAAGGCATGGCGGGCGCTGTTCGGCCCGAAGTTCCCGCTCTCATGAAACGCAAGACGAACTCCACGTCTAAACGGGTGCACAATGGCTGACGCCGTCAACGCGCGCTGGAATGGCGACAGATATCAGGCGCGGGTTTTCTGGCAGAACGCGCTGAGCATGCTCGCGCATGACTCGGTCGTAGTGGAAGTGACCTTCGAAGCCGATGCGCCGAAGTCATTCGACGACGTTGTCGTGCGTTATGATCCGCCTATCCCGGGAAGTGGGTCAGAACGAGTTTCAGCTGCCTATCAGCAGGTGAAGTGGCACGTCGATACGGGAGGGCGGTTCGGCTACGAGGATTTCGTCGATCCCGAGTTTATCGGGGCGACGAGGGTGTCGCTACTTCAGCGCCTGCGCGACGCCAAGAAGAACGCACCGTTGGGCGCGCGGTTTGATTTCATCACGACGTATCGCATCAAGGACGATGACCCGCTGGGCTATGTTCAATCGGGCGCCGACAAGTCCATTCTTTTGGAACGCCTGTTCAATGGCACGAAGGACGGCAGCCGTATGGGCAGGGTCCGCAAGCTATGGCGCGAACATCTTGAGCTAGCGTCTGATGACGAACTCAAGGAGGTTGTGACGGGCTTCCGGATTATGGATGGCGAGCGCTCGCTGGAACAGCTACGCGAGGACATCAACGTGCGGGCCCAGATTGTAGGCGCGCTGACCTGTTCCACCGAAACCGACTTCCGATATGACGGGCTTGCTCAAGCGCTGAAATCGCGGAAGCTGAATAGCTTCACGCGAGAGGCTTTGCGGCAGGTTCTCCGGGAGGAGGGCGTTCTCACCGATAAGGCGCCAGCCCTTCCTTCTGGGCTGACGATCGCGATCCGGACGTTCCAGGGCGTAGCGGCTGATCTGGGTGGGACGTCGCCGGAGAACACACTCTCGCTGACCGATAGCTTCAATCAGCGCTATCTCCTGGACGACCGGTCTTGGCAGGGCGACATTCTTCCTCGGGTCGAGACGTTCCTGAGAGAGGCTGTAAAACGCTCGGGTGTGCTGAGGATCATTCTCGATGCGCACGCCTCCATTGCATTCCTCGCAGGCGCCGTCCTCGATCTGAAATCAGGGGTCGACAGCTCGTTGGTCCAGAAAGGTCGGGTAGGTTCGAGAACCTGGCGCGCGGACGACGGTACCGAAAAGGAAACGGCTCGATTGACCAGCGCGACGATCAGTATCGATTCCGGGCCCGATATCGCCTTGGCAATCGGTATTTCACAAAGCGTCGATGCTCACGCCCGGGCCTATGTCGGCAAAGAGCTGTCGACTGTCGGGACGTTGATTTCGTTTGTCCCTCCGGCCGGCCCTGGACAGCAAACGATTGTCGGCGGTGGACATGCCGCCGCCTTGGCAGAACAGATCGCCAATGAAGTGCGTGCTCTGAAGGTGGATGACCCTGATTGCACGGTCCACATCTTCGCCGCCTGCCCAAATAGTTTGCTCTTCTATCTGGGGCAGCAGCATCGCGGGATCGCTCCCTGCATCGTCTACGAGTTCGATTTCGATCGAGCTGGAAACAAGAGTTATCAGCCGTCGTTCGTGATCGATTAGCGATAGGTTGGCCGGGTTGATCAAGCGTTGGGCGAGATGGCCCGCCCATCGGACTGGATA
The DNA here is from genome assembly GCF_040549405.1 of Brevundimonas faecalis. Taxonomy (NCBI): domain Bacteria; kingdom Pseudomonadati; phylum Pseudomonadota; class Alphaproteobacteria; order Caulobacterales; family Caulobacteraceae; genus Brevundimonas; species Brevundimonas faecalis. The sequence goes on from NZ_JBEPTF010000001.1 coordinate 1,503,842, forward strand.
GGTCTGCAGCAAACGGAATTGTCCGTGGCTGCGCGCAAGCAGCTATCGCGATGCTCGATCTTGATGCGAACCGCTGGCGGGCACCAATTACACTCAAACGTCCGCTACGGCTCGAAAGCGGACTTCGATGACCGACGTGCTCAACCTCCGATTTCGGGACTGGTGCCAAAGTCTGCTCATGGCGCTCAACGGCTCGTAGCGGCAAGCTGTGGCGCATTGTGGAGACTGACCATGTACGAGGAGTGGTTGCGCGCGAGGGTGCCTGGGTACCAAGAACTTCGAGTGGTGGACCGCGAAGCCGTCACAGGCTTCCTTCATTTCTGGGCACTCTTCGAAGGACGTCTTCTCGATGAGCGCGCTGGTCCGGGCAAGATCTGCGATCTCGCTGCTCGTTGGCGCGAGGACGGCTTGGCGCGCTCAGCACCCGTTCGGTCAGCGCTGACTTATTGGCGAAGGCGATACTTCGCGAACGGGGCACCTAACGGACGATTTGAGAGCCTGCTGTTCAGACCAAACGACCGTGGGGAGTTAGTAGAAGCGGTCATGGCCGACGGGCGAGATGATGCCGAAAGCGTTGTGGCGGCAGTTCTTCTCATCATCTACCGTCTTCGGAACAACCTCTTTCACGGCCTCAAGTGGCAGTATGGACTAGCGGACCAGGAGGGAAATTTCCGACACGCCAACGAAGTGCTGATGGAAGTTCTCGAACGTTACGGCGAACTCTAAATCTTTGCACGAGTGGGTTTCGGCGTCTGCCTCCGGCGCTGGATCAATGTCCACTTCTCGGCGGGGTCCAAGCTTCCGCTAGTGGCGCGTTGCCGTCAGACGGGATGTAGCCAGTCAGCCGCCTCAGCACGAACCGCACAAGTCAGGTCTTCGATCAGGCGGGTGGTGATACGCAGGTGCTGCCAGAAGAGCGGCACATCCACGATGACGCCCGGCGCGAGATCGACCAGGCGGCCTGACGCGATCAGCGGAGCGGCGAGGCGCTCTGGCGTCAGGGACCAGGCGACGCCGGCTAAGGTGAAGTCGAGAAATCCCTGGGTGGACGGCACCCAATGGGTCGGGCCTTCGATCGGGCGTCCGACGACCTTTTCTGTCCACTGGAGTTGCAGTCGGTCGCGCGAACTGAACCGGAGCACCGGCGCCTCCGCCAGCCGCGCCGCCGTCACGCCGTCCGGGAAATGATGATCGCGAAAGTCCGGCGTCGCGGCGGCCACGTAGCGAAGCGAACCCAGCGGCATGGTGCGGCATCCGGCGACGGCCTTTCCCGCCGTGGTCACAGCGGCGATCACCTCGCCCGAACGCAGGCGCTCGGCGGTGTCGGCCTCGTCGTCGAGCACCAGGGACAGGGTGTTCGGCTGGGCGGCGGCGAAGCGGGCGGCCGCGCCAGGGAACCAGGTGCCGAGGCTGTCGGCGTTGAGGGCGATCTTCAATGTCGGGCGCGCGCCGCCGAACGCGGCGGCCCAGACGGGATCGCCCGCCATCATGTCGTGCTCCAGCAGGGCCACCTGATCGAGGTGGGCCGCCAGCCGCGCCCCTGCCTCGGTCGGTCGGCAGGGCGTCGCGCGAATGACCAGGGGCAGACCCAGGCGCTCCTCCAGTCCCTTCACACGCTGGGACACGGCCGATGGCGTGACCGACAGGGCTTCGGCGGCCGCATCGAATGATCCGGTGCGGATAACGGCGGCCAGGGCGGCGAGGGCGGGATAGTCGAGCATTAGGGCAGCTAATCTAGCCTAAGTAGGATTAGTTCGGCTACGGCCTCACGCCATGCGATTAGCCCCCCATGATCGTTTCCATTCTTCCGCCCCTGGCGAAGGGTTTCGCCCTGTCAGCCAGCCTAATCGTCTCCATCGGCGCTCAGAACATGTTCGTGCTACGGCAGGGGCTGCGACGCGAGCATGTCCTGCCGGTCGTTCTGTTCTGCGCCGTGGCGGATTCCGTCCTCGTCATCGCCGGTGTGAACGGTCTGGGCCAACTGCTGGCGGCCGTTCCCGGTCTGTCGATGGCGTTGAGCCTGGGCGGCGCCGCCTTCCTGACCTGGTACGCCGTAGGGGCCTTTCGGCGGGCAATGCGCTCGGAGGCCCTGGTCGTTCAGGACGGCGCAGGTCTGTCGCTCGGGGCGGCGCTGGCGGCCACCGCCGCCTTTACCCTTCTGAACCCGCATGTCTACATCGACACCGTCATGCTGATGGGAGCTGTCGGGTCGAGCCTGCCCGAGGGCCAGAGGCTGTTCTTCATCATCGGAGCCTCGACCTTCGCCGCCCTCTGGTTCGCGGCCATCGGTTTCGGCGCGCGCTTTCTGGCGCCGCTCTTCGCCCGTCCGGTCGCCTGGCGCGTGCTGGATATCGTCACCGGCCTGATGATGACCGTCATCGCCGTGGTCCTGGTGCGCGACGTCTTCGCCTGACGCCATTTCAGAACATCGAGGTCCCCATGAACCCGCCCGTCATCACCCCGGGAATCTACGCCCTGCGTCCGGACTTCGCGGCGCTCAGCATCCTTGTCACTGGTGCGCGCAATGGGCCGAGCGATCCGTATGGCGCGGAACAGTTGCGTCTGGCGTGTGAGGCGCAGGAGCCTGAGTGGGCTGAAGTGCATCTGGAGGCCTGGCGGGACGCGTACCGCGCCTTCGGCGCCAAGCCGCAGCGGACGCCATGCTCCGTCGAGGCCCTGCGCAAGCGGGCGCAGCGAGACGGGGCCTTGCCGCCGGTGAACGCTGTCGTCGATCTCTACAATGCGATCAGCCTCCGTTACGCCCTTCCGATCGGCGGCGAGGATGCGGACGCCTACGCCGGGACGCCCAGGCTGGTCGTCGCCCAGGGCGGCGAGGCCTTTGACACGGCCCAGAGCGGCGAACCGAAGATCGAAACGGTCGATCCGGGCGAGGTCATCTGGCGCGATGATCGCGGCGCGACCTGCCGGCGATGGAACTGGCGACAGGGGTTGCGGACGCGGATCACCGACGACAGCACCGCCATGTGGTTCATCCTCGAGCGCCTGGCCCCCATGCCGATACCGGCCCTGCTGCAGGCGGGTGACGATCTGATCGCCGGGTTGAAGCGTCTCAGTCCGTCACTGCAGGCGAGCAGTCTTCTGCTTCAGCGCCCTGACTGATCGGCTGGATCGACACAAATTGAAGCCAAGCCTGATTTGAGCCGATCGCTGCGTCGGGCCTCACTGGGGCGACATTCTGGAGCAGAAGCATGGCGCTGTTTTCGGGCCTTTCGGCCTTTCCCATCACCCCGATGACGTCCGAAGGCGAGGTCATTGCGCCTGACCTGCAGCGGCTGGTCCAACGCATCGAAGCGGGCGGCGCCGATTCCATCGGCCTGTTCGGCAGCACCGGGACCTATATGTTCCTGAGCCGCGACCAGCGGCGACGCGCCGTGGCGGCGGCCGTTGAAGCCGTCGCCTCGATCCCGATCATTGTCGGCGTGGGCGCCATACGGACCGACGAAGTTCAGGCCTTGGCGCGGGATGCGGCGGCAGAGGGCGCGTCCGGCCTGCTCCTGGCGCCGGTCAGCTATACGCCGCTGACGGAGGAGGAGGTCTTTCAGCACTTCCTCGCCGTGGCCTCGGCCACGGACTTGCCGCTGTGCATCTACAGCAACCCCGGCACGACCAACTTCACCTTCAGGCCGGAACTGGTCGCCCGTCTGGCGGTGATCCCGACCGTGGCCGCCATCAAGCTGCCGCTGCCGGCCTCCGGCGACATCGCCTCCGACCTGGCGGCTTTTCGGCAGGCGGCGCCGAGCCTGTCCATCGGCTACAGCGGCGACTGGGGCTGCAAGGCCGCGCTGCTGGCGGGCGCCGACTGCTGGTATAGCGTGGCCGCCGGCCTGTTTCCTGAACAGGCCGCTGCGCTCGCGGCGGCGGCCATTCGGGGCGATTACGAAGAAGCGAACCGATGCGAAGCCGCCTTCGCCGGCCTCTGGGACCTGTTCCGCGCCCACGGCAGCCTTCGGCTGATATATGCGGTGGCGAACATGCTGGGCTTGACCGAAGCGTCGCCGCCGAAACCGCTTCTGGGACCCGACGAGGGGCTGACGGCCAGTCTCCGAAAGGCTTTGCCGCTCTGAGACACAGATGGTGCCCAGTGTCGGGTTTCGGTCATGAAGCCAAGGACCGCTATTGGCGCGGTCCAGACATGAGCCTCTTGACCCTATAGCCACTACAGGGTGCATGACGCGCACATGGCGAATTGCTGCGGCGACACCTTGTACAAGACGGACCGGCCCCCGGAGGAGCGCTGGCGGCTGGCGCTTTGGCTGGCGCTGGCGATCAACGCCGGGATGTTCGCGGTCGAGGGCGGGGCGGGTCTTTTGTCGGGATCGGCGTCGCTTCAGGCTGATGCGCTCGACTTCCTCGGCGACGCCGCCAACTACGGCATCAGCCTGGGCGTCGTGGGTCTGGTCCTCGTTTGGCGGGCGCGTGCGGCGCTGGTGAAAGGCGCGACCATGCTGGTCTTCGGCGGCTGGGTGGCGGGCGTCACTTTATGGGGTGTCTGGCTCGGCGAGACGCCAACGGCCGAGGTCATGGGTATCATCGGTCTGGCGGCCCTGATCGCCAACGTCGTGACCGCCGTCATGCTGTTCGGCTTCCGCAAGGGCGACGCCAACATGCGCTCGGTGTGGATTTGCTCGCGCAACGACGCCATCGGCAATCTGGCCGTCATGCTGGCGGCGTGGGGCGTCTTCGGCACCGGCACGCGCTGGCCGGACCTGCTGGTCGCCGCCGTCATGGCGGGGCTGGCCCTGCAAGGCGGCTGGCAGGTGATCCGTCACGCCGGTGCCGAACTGAAGACTGTGCCTGCGGTGCCCGCGCCCCGTCCCTTCAAGGTCGAAACCCGGCACAAGCCGATCGCCTGATCCTCATTCCCTTCCTGCTTCCTGATCGCTTCGGAGCCTGCGTGTCCTCTTCCTTCGTCTCACTTCGTGACCGTCACCGGATTCTTGCGGCGGTCGCCGCCATTCTGTCTGGCGCCGCCTCTCCGGTTCTGGCGCAGGAGGCCCACGATGACGACCATCATGATGAGGCTACCGAGGTCGAAGACGTCATCGTCCAGGCTACCCGCTCGGGCCGCCGCATCCAGGACGAGCCGATCCGCGTCGAGGTCATCGGCCGCGAGGAGATCGAGGAAAAGCTGCTGATGACGCCCGGCAACATCGCCATGCTGGTGAACGAGACCGGCGGGGTGCGGGTGCAGACGACCTCGCCGGCCCTGGGCGCCGCCAACATCCGCATGCAGGGGATGAGCGGGCGCTACACCCAGCTTCTGGCAGACGGGCTGCCCCTCTACGGCGGACAGGCGTCATCGCTGGGCGTATTGCAGATTCCGCCGACCGACCTGGGTCAGGTCGAGGTCATCAAGGGGGCGGCCTCGGCCCTCTATGGTCCCTCGGCGCTGGGCGGGGTCATCAACCTGGTGTCGCGCCGTCCGGGCGACGAGGCCGAGACGGAAATCCTGGCCAACATCACCAGCCGCAACGGGCAGGACCTGACCGCCTACGCCTCTGCGCCGTTCAGGGGCGCATGGGGCCAGTCGTTGGTCGGCGGCTATCACCGCCAGAGCCGTCAGGACCTCGACGGCGACGGCTGGAGCGACATCGCCGCCTATGAGCGTTGGTCCCTGCGTCCGCGCCTGTTCTGGCAGGGCGAGAACGGCGGCGAGGCCTTTGTCACCGTCGGCGCCATGACCGAAACCCGCAGCGGCGGCACCGAACCGGGCCGCGTCGCCCCCGACGGCCGCCCCTTCGTCCAAGCCCAGGACACCGACCGGTTCGACGCGGGTCTGGTCGCCAGTCTGCCGATGGGGGCCGGCACGGTTCACCTGCGCGCCTCGGCAATGACCCAAGCACACGATCATCAATTCGGCGACGTCTTCGAGAAGGATCGCCACGACACCGGCTTCCTGGAAGCGGCCTATGGGTCCGAGATCGGAACCACGACGTGGCTGGCCGGGGCAGCGGTTCAGGTCGATGGTTACGACAGCAAGACCTTTCCGGGCTTCGACTACACCTACACGGTCCCCGGCGTCTTCGCTCAGGTGGAGCATGAGTTCAGCCCCGAACTGACCCTGGCGGGCAGCGCCCGGTTTGATCAACACAGCGAATACGGCGGCCAGTTCAGCCCGCGTCTGTCCGTCCTCTATCGCCCCGGCCGCTGGACCGTGCGCGCTTCGGCGGGGCAGGGCTTCTTCGCCCCCACGCCCTTCGTCGACGTGACCGAGGCGACCGGCCTGTCGCGCCTGCGCCCGCTGGAGGGCCTGAAGGAGGAGGTCGCCCGCACCGCCTCGCTGGACGTCGGCTATCGCCAAGGGCGGATCGAGGCCAACCTGACCCTGTTCGGTTCCGATCTGAACGACGCCGTGCGCGCGGTGGACGACGGACCGGAGCGCATCCGCCTGATCAATGTCGAAGGCGTGACCCGCACGCGCGGCCTGGAGGCTCTGCTGCGCTATCGCCGTGCGCCCTTCACCCTGACCGGCAGCTATGTCTTCGTCGATGCGACCGAGCCGGAAGACGACGGCCTGACGCGCCGCGACACCTTCGTCACCCCGCGCCACACGGCCGGCCTCGTCGCCATGTGGGAAGAGCATGATCGGGGACGTCTGGGGCTGGAGGTCTATTACACCGGCAAGCAGGCGCTGGAGGACAATCCGTATCGCAGCGAGAGCCCCTCCTATCTGGAAGTCGGGTTGCTGGGTGAGATCATCCTGGGGCGGTACAGCCTGTTCCTGAACGCCGAGAACCTGTTGAACGAGCGCGTGACGAAGCATCATCCGCTGCTGCTGCCCCAGCGCGCCAATGACGGCCGCTGGACGACCGAGGCCTGGGGACCCACAGACGGTTTCACCGTCAACGGCGGGGTGCGCATCCGCTTCGGCGGCCACTGACAGAACCGGAGGCAGGCGTGACGCTGAGCATAGGCGAACTGGGGCGGCGGACCGGGACCAAGGTCGAGACCATCCGCTACTATGAACGCATCGGGCTTTTGATCGCGCCCGCCCGCACCGAAGGCAATTACCGCGCCTATGGCGAGGCGGAACTGAACCGCCTCTCCTTCGTCCGCCGCGCCCGCGACCTGGGCTTCTCCATCGAGCAGGTGTGCGACCTGCTGGCCCTGTCGGACCGCCGCGATCAGTCCTGCGCCGAAGTCGACGAACTTGCAGGGGCGCATCTGGCTGAGGTCGAGCGCAAGATCGCCGACCTGGAGGCCCTGCGCCGCGAACTGTCCGCCCTGCTGTCGCAGTGTCGGAAGGGGACGATCTCGACCTGTCTGATCATCGATGCCCTGGGGCCAGCGCAGGCCGAATAGATGTTGGCTTTCAGGAGAGGCACCAATGTCCGCTCATGACGCTTAGTGGAAATCCCGCGACCCCGGCAAAATCCGCACGTCGCGCGGGTGCCGATGCGGCGGCTGACGCGGCGGTTGCGGGTGGGCGATGATGTCGGCGCGGGCCAGTTGGATTTCGGTTTCGTGGTCTTCTGACAGGCGGGACAGTTCGGCGCTGTGGTCGATGACGCGACGAGCGACGACGTGAACGACGCCCTCGGGGCTTTTCTCGACCAGGCCTTCGATCTGCATCAGGCGAGCGCCCATGATCTCGCGCCGGAACTGGTCCAGCATCCGCGCCCACAGGACCACGTTGGTGATGCCGGTCTCGTCCTCCAGGGTGACGAAGACGGCGTTGCCCTTGCCGGGCCTTTGACGCACCAGCACCACGCCTGCGACCTGCACCAGGGAGCCGCCGCGCTTCGCTTCGGTGGCGGCGCAGGTCAGCACGCGGTCAGCGGCGAAGACAGGGCGTAGGATGGCCATGGGGTGGGCCTTCAACGACAGGCGGGCGGTCTGGTAGTCGGCGGCGACGTGTTCGCCCAAGGGCATCAGGGGTAGATGAACGTCGGGCTCCGCGCCCAGTTCGCGGGCCCCGCGCTCGCGCGCCTCGGCGGCGGCGAATAGGGGCAGAGGATCGTCGCCAGGGAGACGGCGCACAGCCCACAGGGCCTGTCGGCGGTCCTGGCCCAGGGAGCGGAAGGCGTCGGCGTCGGCCAGCTTGCGCATGGCGGCGGCGGGCAGTTCGGCGCGTCGAGCCAGGGTTTCGATATCGATGAAGGGCGCCTCGGCCCGCGCCGCCGACAGGGCCTTGGCCCACTCCTCCTTGAAGCCGTCGATCTGGCGCAGGCCCAGACGCAGGATGGGCGCTTTCTCAGGCCCCTCCAGGCTGTTGTCCCAGTCGCTGTGCGAGACGTCGATGGGGCGCACCTCGACCCCGCCGACCTCCTGCGCCTCGCGCACGATCTGAGCCGGGGCGTAGAAGCCCATGGGCTGGCTGTTCAACAGGGCGCAGGCGAAGGCCGCCGGGTGGCGATGCTTGATCCAGGAAGAGACATAGACCAGCCGGGCGAAGCTGGCGGCGTGGCTTTCAGGGAAGCCGTAGGAGCCGAAGCCCTTGATCTGTTCGAAGCAGCGCCGCGCGAAGTCTGGATCATAGCCGCGCGCGATCATCCGCCCGACCATGCGGTCTTCGTAGGTGTGCAGGGTCCCGTCGCCGCGAAACGTGCCCATGGCCTTGCGCAGGCCGTTGGCCTCGGCGTCGGTGAAGCGGGCGGCGACCATGGCGACCTTCATGGCCTGTTCCTGGAACAGGGGAACGCCCAGGGTCCGGTCCAATACCTGCTCCAGCTCGTCAGGCGGACCGTAGAGGCGGCCGGGCGGAGGATAGTGAACCTCCTCCACGCGGTTGCGGCGACGCAGGTAGGGATGGACCATGTCGCCCTGGATCGGACCGGGACGCACAATGGCGACCTGGATCACCAGATCGTAGAACTCTCGCGGCCTTAGCCGCGGCAGCATGTTGATCTGGGCGCGGCTCTCGACCTGGAAGACGCCGATGGACTGGCCCCGGCACAGCATGTCGTAGACCTCAGGTTCCTCCGGCGGGACGGAGGCCAGGTCGTGCTCGACGCCCGAATGGGCCTTCATCAGGTCGAGCGCTTTTCGGATGCAGGTCAGCATCCCCAGGGCCAGGACGTCGACCTTCATCAGGCCCAGGGCGTCGATGTCGTCCTTGTCCCATTCGATGAAGGTGCGGTCCGGCATGGCGGCGTTGCCTATGGGGACGGTTTCGTCCAATCGCCCCTGGGTCAGGACGAAGCCGCCGACGTGCTGGGACAGGTGGCGCGGAAAACCGAGCAGGCGCGTCGCCATGCGCACGGCGCGATCAACCATGGGATTGGCGGCGTCCAGACCGGCCTGTTCGATCTGGCGCCCGCTGATCTCCGATCCCCAACTGCCCCACTGGGTCGAGGCCAGGCGGGCGGTGACGTCCTCGGTCAGGCCCAGAACCTTGCCGACCTCGCGGATGGCGCTGCGTGGACGATAGCGGATGACGGTGGCGGCGATGCCGGCGCGATGACGGCCGTAGCGCTCATAGACGTACTGGATGACCTCCTCGCGTCGCTCGTGCTCGAAGTCCACGTCGATGTCGGGCGGCTCGTCACGGTTGGAGGACAGGAACCGCTCGAACAACAGGTCGTGGCGGGCGGGATCGACGCTGGTGATCCCCAGGACGTAGCAGACCGCCGAGTTGGCCGCCGATCCGCGCCCCTGGCACAGGATGCCCTTGTTCTCGGCCGTGCGAACGATGTCGTGGATGGTCAGGAAGTAGGGGGCCAGGCTGCGCTCGGCGATGAACTCCAACTCTCGCTTGAGCAAGGCTGCAACCTTAGGTGGTGCGTCGTTGGGATAGCGGACGAGGGTGCGGCGTCGGACCAGCTCTTCCAGCCAGCTCTGGGGCTCCCATCCCGGCGGCACGGGCTCCTCAGGGTATTCATACTTCAGGTTGCCAAGATCGAAGGTCGCGCGTGACAGGAAGGCGGTCGTCTCGGCCACCGCCTCAGGCGCGTCTTTGAACAGCCTCGCCATTTCATCCGCCGGCTTCAGCCAGCGTTCGGCGTTGGCTTCCAGCCGACGGCCGGCGGTTTCGATGGTCACGCCTTCGCGGATGCAGGTCAGGACGTCCTGCAGGTCGCGGTCGTCGGGGGCGGTATAGAGGACGTCGTTGAGCGCCAGCAGGGGAACCTCTACCCGCTCCGCCATGGCCTTGAGCCGGGCCAGCCGTCGCCGGTCATCGCCGCGTCTATGCAGGGCGGTGCCCAGCCAGACTGCGCCCGGCGCCGTCTCGTTCATGCGGGCCAGCACCTCTTCCAGCCCCGTCAGCCGGTCCGGCGGGACGAGGATCAGCAGCAAGTCTTCAGGATCGACCAGCAGGTCGCGCAGGCCGATCTCGCACTCCCCCTTCTTCGCCCGGCGATTGCCCAGGGTCAGCAGGCGCGTCAGCCGACCCCAACCCGATCGTGTCTCCGGATAGGCGATGACGTCCGGCGTCCCGTCGTTGAAGACCAGCCGCGTCCCGGTCAGCAGGCGAAAGTCCGCCGCGCGGCGCTTCACTTCTTCGGACAGGGCCGGATCGTTCAGCGGGTCCTCGATGAAGGCGATCTCGCCGGGACTGCCGCCGTCGCGCATCCTGTCCGGCGGGGCCAGGCCCTCGACGCGAATCTCCTTCAGCGCGCTCCAGGCCCGCACCACGCCCGCCACGGTGTTGCGATCGGCCAGTCCCAGTCCAGCATGGCCGCGCAGGATCGCCGTCAGCACCAGGTCCTTGGGATGCGAGGCGCCGCGCAGGAAGGAGAAGTTGCTGGCCGTCGTCAGCTCGGCGTAGGCACCGCAAGGGTCGAGCCTCTTCATGCGAACAGGCCGTGGATGAACCAGCGCGGCTCGGGCGTTTCGCCATAGAGGCCCTGGCGGAACAGCCAGAAGCGACGGCCGTCCCGGTCCTCGACCCGGTAATAGTCGCGGGTGCGCTGGTTCGGGGCGCGCCACCATTCGCCGCTGATCCGCTCGGGCCCTTCGGCGCGCGTCACCTCGTGCAGGACACGCCGCCAGCGGAACTTCAGAGGATAGCCGTCGGGGACCTCGGCCAGGGTTTCGACCGGTTGGGGCGGGTCGAACATCTGCAGCGGCCGCAAGGGCGGATTGTCAGGATCGAGATCGGGCCAGGTCTCGTCGCCATGACGGGCGGCGGCCGGGACCAGTCGCGCCGCGCGTTCGGGGATGTGCGAGGCGAAAGGCTCGAAGCGCAGCACCGCCTCCGGCCCCAGACGCGCGGTCAACCGATCGACCAGGCGGCTGAAGGCCTCTTCGCCGGGTGTCTCGCGCTCCAGCCCCTGCTGGGTCGGCGCCAAAGCCTGGGTCCAGGGTACGGACATTCGCATCTGATCGAAGCCGAAGCCGGGGTCCAGCGGGGCGGCCAGGGCCGCCATCCGCTCGCGGAACAGCCGCAGGGTCGCAGGGGCGTCGCGGGTCGGGCGGCCGGTGCGGACGACGATGCGGCGCGTTTCGCCGTCCACGCGATAGAAGCCGGCCTCGAAGGCGCGGCCGCCCAGGCCGGTCTGATCCAGCCGGTCCATGGTCTCGACCAGCAGGTCGGACAGGACCCGTTCGATGTTCTCGGGCGCCGAGATCGGCTCGAAGAAGACGCGGTCGACCACGACGGAGGCGGGCGGGCGATGCGGGGTGATGCGCATGTCCTCGTCGCCCAGAATCCGCGCCAGTCGGGTCGGGAAGTCGGCGCCGAAGCGGGCGGCCAGGGGCGCGCGGGGCCGGTCGTCCAGATCGCCCAGCCGCTTCAGGCCTAGGCGACGCAGGGCCTCGTCCTCCTTGTCCGAAAGCTCCAGGGCGGCGACCGGCAGGCGACGCGCGGCGGCGCGGCCCTGGCCGGGCTCGAACCGGCCGCCGGGCCCGAAGCGTGCCAGGGCGCGAGCGACCTGGGGGGTGCCGGCCAGGGCGCATCGTATCTGAAGTCCGGCGCGTTCGGCCCGCGTCTGGACCGTCCGCATCAGGCCTGCTTCGCCGCCGAACAGGTGAGCGCAGCCGGTCACGTCCAGCATCAGACCGTGCGGCGGGTCCAGCGCGATCATGGGGGTGAAGCGACCGAAATCCTCCAGCACCCGCGCCAGCAGGGCGTCGTCGAGGTCCGGTTGATGGGCGACGACGCGCAGGACGGGGGTCCGCGCCCGCGCGTCGGCCAGGGCCAGGCCCGGCGTCAGTCCCGCCCGGGCCGCCGCCGGATCGACGGCCGCCAGCCGCAGCGCGCCCTTGATCTTCTCGGCCAGGACGACGGGCGGCGCATCCTTAGGCGGCGCGCCGTCCCGCTGTTCCTGACGCCTTAGCCGGTCGCTGGGCAGCCAGGGGAACCAGACCGCCAGATAGCGGCGCGGGCGGGCGGAAGGTTCGCTGTTCACGATCCCACTCCATGATCCAGGTTCCGGTCGCCCCGCTGCCGCGCCGCCGCAGCAGGGTTGCGGAAAAAGACGGCCGCCCCGGCGCCCCGCCTTCCAGAGGTTCCGAAGCGCAGGACGCCACCGACCAGCGGGTCTCGGCCGCGCTGGGGCAGGGCAGGGCGCCCGCCCGCGCCAGGAACAGCGTCGCGCCTCCGGTTTCGGCCGCCAGCACCAAGCGCCGGCTGGCCGTCAGGCTGAAGGCCTTGGCCTCGCCCCAGGCGCTCAACAGCACGGCGCCCACGGCGGGACTGCGCAGGGCTTCTTCGCCGACGACCAGCAGGGTCTGCACGTCGCGCGTCCGCACCAGCAGCAGATCGCGCGGCGACAGGCCCATCTCATGCAGGCCGGGCCCGTGCGGCCGCCCCGCCTCCTGGGCCATCATCTCATGCAGGCCCCAGACGATCGGCCGCCCTGCCGCCGCCCGCAGCGCCATGCCCAGCCCGAAAGCGTTGACCGCCACCGCGTCGGCAGGGGCGGCGGCGTAGAGGTCATGCAGAACACCCGTGGCCAACGGCGCAAAGACATCGTCGCTTCCCGCGCGCACGCCCGCGCCGACGCGACGACCGCCGGCCCGATCCAGGGCCTCCAGGCGCGTCTTCAGCGCCGCCAACGCGTCAGGCTGAGAATAAATGTTCCTCATTTGTTCTATATGCGCTCTTGTCCCTGGGGGGGCAAGCGGAGCTTCGTAAGGGGGGAGAAAATCAGGTCTTTTTGCGAAGGGTTTGAGTGCCGCCTTTATGGCAGAGCGGCAATGACCACATCTGGCGCGCAGCGGTCGCTAGCCGTCGGAGGTTGACATCACAGCAATAGAAAATGCTAATATCCACATATCTAATTATTTGCGAATTTCTTCATGGCTCAGCGGATTGGCAGCGCCAACGCATCGAACGCCGAATGGGAAAAGGTCGTCCGACAAGCGGAGATTCTCGCTCCCTTGGCGCAACGAGATAGAAAGAAGCGCGCGGATGTAGACCGGGCGGCGCAGGTTCTCGGCATTTCGACATCCAATGCCTACCGGCTGATCCGGTTACTTGCAGCAGATCCACGCCCAACGGCGCTCTTGCCTCATGCGCCAGGACCTGATGCTGGAAAGAGCCTGCTGAATCCACGCACTGAGGCGGTGATCTCAGAGGTGCTGGAACGATCGTACTGCTCGTCTCAGAAGCCGAAGGAATCGGCAGTGGTCACCGAGATACGGGGGAAGTGTCGGGCGCAGGGGCTAATTCCGCCGGGCCGTAAAGCCATTCACACGCGGATAGAAGCGATTGATCTATTCACGCGTTTGCGCAGTAGGGAGGGGGATAATGTTGCTGAACGAGCCGCGCCTCGTCCCGGAGGTATGGAGGCCACGGCCCCCAACCAGGTCTGGCTCATTGATCACACCTTGGCCGATCTGATCCTCGTAGACAGGCGTTATCGGTTGCCGATGGGGCGGCCCACGATCACGTTGATCATCGATGCTTACACGCGCATGTGCGTCGGCTGCTACGTGAGCCTGGGAGCGCCATCGATCATCCAGACGGCAATGGCGCTCCTGAGGGCGTTCATGCCCAAAGGCGCCCTTCTTGAGGAGATTGGTCACGATTGGCCTTGGCCCTGCCACGGCTTCCCTGAGATCCTTCACTCCGACAATGGCATGGACTTCAAGTCGCTGGCGATCCGCCGCGGTTTGGATACCTACGATGTGGCCCACTACTTCCGTCCTGTCCGCCAGCCGCGGTACGGAGCGCTGATTGAACGTTTCATCGGCACTATGATGGGCGAGTTGCATCTCGTACCCGGAACCACCTTCTCTAACGTTGAACGGCGCGGTGATTACGACAGTGATCGTCGGGCGGTCATGACGCTCGATGCATTTGAGACGTGGGTACTACTCCAGATCAGCCGTTATCATCGGTCCCCACACCGCGGTATCGATGGCTTCACACCCCAATCTCGCTGGGACGAAGCAGTCGATAATGGCTTCAAACCGCGAGCTGTTCCCCCGAGCTATGCAGAGGACGTACTGCTGGCCTTCCTACCCAGTGCGAAGCGACAGGTCAGCCGCACGGGCATCCATTTCAAGGTGCTGCGCTACTGGGCTCCCTGGCTCGGGCCGCTAATCCGCAAAGGGGCTGGATCGGTCGAACTTCGTTTCGATCCGCGCGACATGTCCTACATCTGGGTCTTGAGTCCGACTGGATGGGAGAGGGTCCACCTGTATCGCAGGAGGCCCCCATTTACGCTGAGGGAACACGAGTTGGCCCGCGCCGAACTTCGGGCAAAAGCGGCGGCCACCTTCAACGAAGACGACATCCATTCTCTACGGGAACAGGCGCAGGAGCTCATTGAGGCAGAGGCAAAAGCTACGCGTCGCGCGAGGCGCCGAAGCGAAAGTAACCAACGCGCGATTGAAGCCAAGACATCCATCTTTCTCCCCGTTGAGACGGCCACTTTGGCACTCGACTTCACCTCGAGACCGCTTCCATCACAAGCGCGCGAGGTCGAGGAGTGGTGACCGATATTCCAGTCCTTCATGACGATCCCTGGTCCCGGGTTACTCTCATTCTGAAAGACCGATGGGCGTCAAATCCGGTGAGCGACGAAGCCTTCACCCGTGCTCGCCTCGCCGCAGCCACTGCCGGTCGCTTACGGCCGAAGGCCTTACTGTTCTGGGGTGTCCCAAACGCTGGCAAGACGGCGCTTAAGTTGAAGCTGCTGCGGGAGATTTCTCAAAGAACATTTCTTCCTGGCTCCCCGAAGCCACTGGTGGTCCTGATGGTTGAGGCCCCGGTCGAGGCAGACGAAGCTCGTTTATACGAAGCCATACTGCAAGCAGGACACCAGTATGTGCCTAGCGGCAATGTTCGTACTCTGTTGAGAGCGGTTTCTGCGTATCTCGATGAGCTTCGTCCAGACGTTTTGATCTTGGATGAGGCGGGCAACCTGAACGCCTATGTCGGCGCTAGAGGCAACGTGTGTCTCAATGCCATCCGCAGGCTTTGTAATGTTCACCGAATGGCTTTGTTGGGCTTCGGGACAGCGGCAGCGATGACGGCTCTGCAAGGTGATGAGCAGCTCGAAAACCGGTTTGAGACATTTGAACTCAGGCCGCTCGCCCCGCCGGAGTTCCGCGAGTTTGTGGAACTACTAACCAGAGCGATGCCGCTACGGCACCCGACGTCTTGGTCAGTTAGCATGCTGGAGCATGCTTATGAGTTGACCAACGGATATGTCGGGCGAGCCGCGTATCTGGTTCAGGAGGCATGCGCCCAAGCGGTGCTTTCAGGCTCCGAACAAATCACGGAGGCTATCCTCAAATCTGGCGAGCTCAGCAATAGCCTCGCCGTCTTGAGGCATGCAGGAGCCCGAGCGGGAAGACGAACCCGACGGTCCGCGATCTGATGACCCTTTCTTATCCTGACGAAGCTCTTGGGTCGGTTGTCCTCAGGTGGTCAGTAAGAGGCCAATTAGACCCGTTGTTAGCCGTGCAAGCGATCCGGGATGGCGAGGTCGATCTTTCGCGGGACATCCTCAACGCCATGCAGAGGGCAGGGGCTTCCTTGGTCCAGTTGGACAAGCTGGCGTCCCTTTGGACGAGCGAATGGCCCAAGGTCGCTGTCGGCGATCTACACATCCCGCCAGAAGGGGAAGCAGGAATCGGTAAGGGGTGCGAGGTGTGTCTCGCTGATGACGCATCCGCGGGCCGTGACCACTACCTGCGGAACGAATGGCGCCTTGCTTGGCGCGTTACCTGCCAGAGACACTACATCGCGTTAGTCGAGTTCGCCGCGGCGGAGTTGATGCCGGTCATGATCGCTGGTCGCCGGGAGTACCGGGTCTGATTTATTCGCAACGTCGATCAGGTCGCAGATCCATTCCGACGTGCCTCCCAACGGCGGGGAGGGCGCAAAGGGTCGCCCTCCGCACTCGGCCTCTGTCTAGAAACTGACATCTGCTCGGCACTGCAAGGATCAGCGTTCCCTGACTGTTGGTGTGTCGGTCCTAGCTGGTCCGCCGCGCGCATTGTGCTGATGGACCTCACCGACATGCTTCTTACGCAAGCTCGTGGCAGCCGCGAGCGTCTGATCCATCGGTTCGCCGACGGGGATTGGGTACCACAGGAGCAGACCGCAAATTTTAGAAAAGGCAGCTTTCCGTTGATCGGCGCCTTCTGGCAGCATCGACTTCTAGAAAGCTGCGCACGCCTCCTGATCGACCCGTCCCGATTTGAGCATCTAGAGGACGGCTATCGACTAAATGTACACTCCGAACTGGCTTATGGCCGGATTGGTCAACAGCGAGCGCGGAGCGCGCTCGGCCAGCTTGCAACATCCGACCTTTTCAGCCTGCTGTTCGCCTATGTCGAAGAGCGCCATCTAACTGAGATGGAGCAGCGGATCAGAAGATGGCCAAGTCCATTGATCAACCGCGTTGCTGCAGCTGCTGCGGTCGCGCTTTATATCCAATAGGATATAATCTGACGCTCTAGACGACAGAGTCCGGGTTTGCGAATCTAGCCGGATGAATTGCCTAAGGAGCGAAAGTGAATATCTCCGACGACGCCCAATCCGCCGAGGAAAGCGGCCATCGTTCGATGAGTCTTCGTCTGCCCAGGCCGATGCACGAAGCCATGAAGGCGTTGGCGGCCCGTCGTGGGTTGAAAGCCGCAGACTTCTACGTCGAGACCGTGGAGACCTTTATCCGAGATCACATGGCGGGATATCGCCATCTTTTCGCAATCGAGAACGACGCTGTGCACATCAGCGTCAACGTGCCGGTCCGGTTTGCTCACACCGTTCGGGATGCGGCGCTTGGTCGACGGGTGACGCCGAATGAGCTAGTTTTCACCGCTGTCAGCCATGTGCTGGAGAGCGCGAATGCGGAAGCCGCTTAGCGCCTGAGTCCGACGAACTTGGAACCAGAGTCCAACGAACCCGGAACCAAACCGCCGCTCAGGCCGGGAGTCTCAGGAACCTGGAACACTGACATTTGTGTTTGCATCCTGCGGTGGAATATATTTCGCATAATATATCTTAGGCGATAATTCGGTGTGGCCGCTCCACCCCATGCTTCCCCCCCTCACTTCTCTTCGTATGGCGACTCGCCTCCAAGGCTGGCGTCGGTGTGTTCGATCAGAGCCGCACAAAGACATGCCTCGTCGGTGCAGGCGTCTCGACGCTTTAGGAAGCTACGGTCGTGTGGCGGGTTATGGTGGTCGACTTCCTGCTTGGTGGCATTCTCATAGGCGTAGACCCAGGCCAGGTCGTCGAGCCGTCCCATGCGCCACAGCGACGAACCCTGTTCGAACGATGATGCGCACATCAGTTCATGGGCTCGCAACGTCGGCGCATCGCAACTGATGTCCGACAACACTTCTCCGTAGCTGATCTCAAGCCGTGCGATCGCTTGTTCGATGCTTTGCAGATCAACTGCGCACGACTGAGCCTGGGCGATAGCCGGGGCCGCCAGGCAAAGCAGCGTGGAGATGGTTAACGACCGAATTTGCATGTTCCCTGTTTCAATCTTCGATGACTGAGCGCCAAGCGACCGAGCACGTTCCACCTACCGTGCTTCTTCCAGCGGCCACAACCGATCAACGGGTCTTTCCAGAACCCTTGAGGCGACCGAATGCAGAACCGACGGGGCTAGCCGCCCTGCCTGTGTCGCGACGGTGAGCCAGTTTTCGATGGATCCGCCCTGCTCCACCCACCTGTCTTGGCGCAGCAGGCCGTAAAGGCCGGCAGCCAGGACGTGCATGCCGTCATCCGCCTTACGCCAGCGGTCGGCCGGATTGCGCCCGATCCCCAGAGCCTCGCTGATCAACTGATCAAGCGCCTGGACGAGGTCTTCGTTCAGCATCCCCTCAAGCGTCGTATATCCCCACTGAGGGTCATGCTCCGTCACGATCTTCATGATCAGGGCGTCGCGCCTGAGAACTTCCAACGCCGCCTGGGCCGCCGGGCCCTTCTCATCGAAAGGCGGATGCAGCATCTCATGCGCGGCGATCCGCACGGTCGTCGGGGTGTCGTAATCCGCCGACTGCAGGAAGGTCTGCCCCTGGACCTTGATGCCGTGCGGTTTGGCGAAGTGCAGCAGGACGACTTCGATCACCGGGTCGAAGCGGCGCCCCGTCAACTTCTCCTGCCAGGTGATGACGTCGAAGCGACTGAGGTCCCGTTGGATCTCAGCGACTCGGGCCTGGAGATGAGCGGTGCGTTCGGAGCGAAAACCTGTGAAATCGGCAACTTCCATTGCCGCGAATATCTGATCCAGCTGTGACGCATTCTGGCTGAACCAGGCCCAGTCGCTTTCGCTCCAATAGTTGCTCTGTCGGTATCGCGGCAGGATCGCCTGTTCTCGATTCTGCAGGGCGATCCGTAAGGCCCCTATATCGGCGTCGTTTCCATCGGTTGAGAACAGCACCTGGAGATTGGGGCCGAGAAGACCGAAGCCCTGGGCCGTTGCGCGGGTCCACAGGTCGGCGATGGATGTTCGAATTTCCGGCGACAGCCGCGCGGCGAAGGCCGTGGCGTCTTCGCCATAGAAGCGCGTGTAAAGAGCGCCGCCTGCGAGCGGACCCAGGAAGGCTATGGCGTCGGCGCCGATCGAGGATCGCACCTTCCACTGTGTTGCGCCCTGGGCTTGCGTTGTCGCCAGTGCGCGCCTGTTCGGGAAGGACGACAGAGCGAGGGCGGCTGCGCCGCCAAGAAGGAGGTGTCTGCGTTGCATCCCTGTCTTCTAGCGCTCCTCCGATCCTGCTTCTTGAACGGAATGCACACGGAGGCTTCCTGGCGTGCGGCCGCTCAGACGTCGAACCAGTCGGGTCATGTGCGCCTGGTCCGCAAAGCCCAGTTCCGCTGCGAGCTCGGCCATGGATGTCGCCGATGTGCTCAGCATTCTGACGGCGCGCAGGGCGCGATGTTCGGCGCGAAAGGCCTTGGGCGACACGCCGTAGGCGATGCGGAAGCCTCGTGACACTGACTGGGGAGCCAGACCCATGGTTTCCGCCCAGTCAGAGAGGCTGAAGACCATATCCTGCTTCAACGCCTCGGCTAGCAGGTCCGGCCAGTCGTTGAGCATTCCAGTCTCTGGGATCAGTTCAGCTTGCAGCAACTGTGAGGCCGCGTGCAGATCGCGTTCGGCGGTCCGGATCAGAAGGTCGGGTTCTGACGCGCGATACAGGCCTGCGGCGACAGCGCTTTCGGCCAAGGGCAGGTTCAGAACCCTGGCGCCTGTGGGGTGAAAGCGGTCCTGATGGGCTTCGTGGGCTTCATGAATGACGATGTGGCCGGGCTCTACATGAAAGCGCCCCGCATCGCCCGCCTCAAGATAGCCGCCGCTGACGACAAGCGCCGCATAGGCGTAGTCGTGTCGATGCCGTTCGATCTGGTCGCCGCGACCATAGGCGGCCATTCCCGCCCAGAAAGGGAGGGTCTCGATGTTCGCTCCCCTCCCCGTCTTTCCCACGGCGATATGTTGGTCGTTCAGGCGGTGCGGACGTGGAGGAGCGCTCCATCCACGGACTCGACCACCACCGTCTCGCCGGCCAGGGGAGCGGAACCCTCGATCTCGGCCGGCCACTCGGCGCCCGAGACGAAGACGCGGCCGCGCCCGTTGATGAAGGCCTCCACCACCTTGGCTTTCTGGCCGACCAGGCGGACGTCGCGTGCATTGATGTCCGGCTGCTGATCCGGATTCACGCGCTTGATCAGGCGTCGCGACAGGATGATGGAGACGACCGTCAGGGCCGCGAAAATCCCGACCTGGATCGGAAAGCCGGTCCCGGGGAGCAAGGCCGAGATCAGGGCGACCAGGCCGGCGGAAACCGCCGGCCACAACAGCCACTCGGTGGACGCCATCGCCTCAATGGCCAGAAGGACCACGCCGATGGCCAGCCACAGCCAGAAGGGCTGGGCGGCGTAGAGGTTCATGACCCCTTCCATGGCCTACTCCGTTGCAGGAACGGCGCCGCCGGAGCGGCGCGGGGCGGGACGTGCGGGCGGCGTGGGCGCGCGGGTCGCCTGCTGCTCCCGAGCCAGGCCGACCAGTTCGCCGACCCCGGCGATGGTCCCGACCAGGGCGCCCATTTCGGCCGGGACGATGACC
This sequence comes from Brevundimonas faecalis, assembly GCF_040549405.1. Lineage (NCBI taxonomy): Bacteria > Pseudomonadati > Pseudomonadota > Alphaproteobacteria > Caulobacterales > Caulobacteraceae > Brevundimonas > Brevundimonas faecalis. The sequence goes on from NZ_JBEPTF010000001.1 coordinate 1,524,280, forward strand.
GTCTTCTGTTGCGGGCTGCGCGCCAGCTCGGCGAAGGCGTCCACGTATCTTTGGGCCACGAAGTAGTTGATGGCGTTGACGTCGCCGCGCGCGATGGCTTCCGACACCATGGCGGTCGCCTTGGCCTCGGCCTCGGCCTCGCGTTCCCGGGCTTCGGCGTCGCGGAAGGCGGCTTCACGGCGGCCTTCGGCCTCCAGGATCGCGGCCTGCTTGGCGCCCTCTGCGCGGGCGATGGCGGCCTGCTTCTCGCCGTCGGCCTCGGTGATGACGGCGCGGCGTTCGCGTTCCGCCTTCATCTGACGGGCCATGGCGTTGGTGATGTCGGTGGGCGGCGTCAGGTCCTTGATCTCGATCCGGCTGGCCTTCACGCCCCACGGCTCAGTGGCCGAATCGATGACGTGCAGCAGGCGGGTGTTGATGGCGTCGCGCTGCGACAGGACCTCGTCCAGTTCCATGGAGCCGACCACGGTCCGCAGGTTGGTCATGCAGAGCTGGGCGATGGCGTAAGGCAGATCGTCGACGCGATAGGCCGCGCGGGCCGCGTCCATCACCTGGATGAAGACGATGCCGTCGACCTTCACCATGGCGTTGTCCTTGGTGATGACCTCCTGGGTCGGCACTTCCAGCACCTGCTCCATCATGTTCATCCGCTTGCCGATGCGCTCGACGAAGGGGGTCAGGATGTGGATGCCCGGCGTCAGGGTCTTGGTGTACTTGCCGAACCGTTCCACCGTGAATTCACGGCCTTGCGGTACGATCTTGATGACGCTGACCAGGAAGATGATCGCGAAGGCCGCGAACACCAAAAAGAAGATGAGCGAGAAATCCATAAAGCCCTCCGGTTGAGTTCAGACCTTAACGGCCGCCCCGTCTTCGCGCCATAGAATCCGGTTCGGCGCCGATGACAACCGCGTCAGGCGACGGCGCGGGCCATGTCGCAGGCGGCGCGGATGATCCGTCTGGTTTCGGACCAGTCGACCCGACGCAAGGCTTCCTCGACGGGCAGAAAGACCGCCTCGGCCGCGTCATCGCCCGCCCGAGGCTCGCCTGCGGTCCAGACGGCGGCGTAGTCGATCAGGACATAGTGGCGGCCCGCATCCGGGAACAGGCCGTCGACCACGTCGATCAGACCGATCAGCCGCGCTTCGATCCCCGTTTCCTCCTGCAGTTCGCGCAGGGCGGCGTCAGCCAGGCGTTCTCCGGGTTCGATCCGGCCGCCGGGCAGGCTCCACTCCCCTTCCCTCGGCGGCGTGCCGCGTCGGATCAGCAGTACGGCGTCGTCTTTGAGGCAGACCACCCCCACGGCAGGCGTCGGAATCATGTTTTCTCCCCAAAATGGGCGGTTGAAGACAGGGTTTTGCGCTTCCACCACGGCTCGGCTTTTGCCACAAGGCGGATATGACCCTCCCCACGTCCGCCGCCATCGAAGACCTGAAATCCGCCCTGCCCGGCGCCTGGACCCAGGACGCTGTCGAAATGGCGCCCTGGTTGACCGAATGGCGCGGACGCTGGACGGGCGAGACGCCCATCCTGCTGCAGCCGCGCACGACCGAAGAGGTCTCTCGCGCGATCGAGATTTGCGCTCGGCATGGCGTTTCCATCGTGACCCAGGGCGGCGGCACTGGCCTGGTCGGCGGCCAGATCCCCCATGGCGAAGTCCTGCTGTCCACGCGCAAGCTGCGGACCGTGCGCGACGTCACGCCTCTGGACGACGCCATGACCCTTGAGGCCGGCGTGACCCTGCTGGAGGCTCAGGAACTGGCCAGGGCCAAGGACCGCTTCTTCCCGCTCAGTCTGGCAGCCGAAGGCTCGGCCACCATCGGGGGCGTCATCTCGACCAATGCCGGGGGCACGGCCGTCCTGCGCTACGGCATGATGCGCGACCTGGTGCTGGGCGTCGAGGCGGTCATGCCGGATGGTCAGGTGTTCAACGGCCTGAAGCGTCTGCGCAAGGACAACACCGGCTATGACCTGAAGCAGTTGTTCATCGGCGCCGAGGGCACTCTGGGCGTGATCACGGCCGCGACGTTGAAGCTGTTCCCGATCATGCGCAGCCGCGCCACGGCCATCGTCGGCCTGGACAGCCATCACGCCGCCGTGGCCCTGTTGGCCCAAGCCAAGGCCGAGACCGGCGGCGGAGTCGAGGCCTTCGAACTGATGAAGCGCCTGGGCATGGCCCTGGTGCTCAAGAACATCCCCGACACGCGTGAGCCGCTGGAGACCACGCCGCCCTGGTATGTCCTGATCGAACTGACCTCGGGCGAGCCCGGCGGGGCCGATTCGGCCATGGAGCGTCTGTTGACCCGCGCCTTCGAGGAGGGCCTGATCACTGACGCCGCCATCGCCCAGAACGATGTTCAGAAGGCCGCCTTCTGGCGCCTGCGCGAGGAGCATTCCGCCGGTCTCAAGCCCGAGGGCGGTGGCTGGAAACACGATGTCTCGGTCCCGGTGTCGCAGATCGCGGACTTCATCGACGAAGCCACTGCGGCGGTCGAGGCCTTCCATCCAGGCTGCCGCGTCTCGGTCTTCGGCCATGTCGGCGACGGCAACCTTCACTATGACGTGATCCCCGGCGTCGGCGAAGACGTGCCCGCCTTCATCGCGCGCTGGATGGAGGGCTCCGAGGTCGTTCACGATACCGTGGCGCGTTACAATGGCTCCATTTCCGCCGAACATGGCCTTGGACGGCTGAAAACCGATGAAGCGCGTCGTTACAAGTCGCGGCTGGAGATCGCGACCATGCAGGCGATCCGTCAGGCCATCGACCCGCAGCGGATCATGAACCCGGCGGTTCTCTTCTAGGGGCGTTTGACCCTATGTGACGCTGCGGACGGTTCAAATCGTCATGGAACCGGCCTATGAGGCCCGCTTCCCGATGTTTCGGAGCCTGTGTCGCCTTGCTGATCGTCCTGTCCCCGGCCAAACGGCTGGACTTCACGCCGTCCGCCCTCGACGTTGCTTCGACCTCGCGTCGCTGCGCGGCCGAGACGGCGGAACTGGCCAAGATCACGAAGAAGCTCAGCCGCGCCGACCTGCGCCGGCTGATGTCGATCTCGGACGCCCTGGCCGACCTGAACTACGAGCGGTTCCAGTCCTTTGACAACGAGGCGGCCGAGGGCGCGCTCCAGGCCGTCTTCGCCTTCGCCGGCGACGTCTATGACGGTCTCAGCGCCCGCACTCTCAATCCAGACGATCTGGCCTGGGCCCAGGATCACCTGCGCATCCTGTCGGGGTTCTATGGCCTGTTGCGACCGTTGGACGCCATTCATCCCTATCGACTGGAGATGGGCGTGCGGCTGAAGACGCCGCGCGGCGCCACCCTCTACGACTTCTGGGGCGAGCGCATCTCCCTGCGGCTGAACGAGGACGCGCAGGGCCTGCCCGAACGCACTCTGGTCAACCTGGCCAGCCAGGAATACTTCGGCGCTGTGGACGCCCGCGCCCTGAAACTGCCGATCGTCACGCCCCACTTCAAGGAGCGCAAGGACGGCGAGGCCCGCATCATCTCCTTCTTCGCCAAGAAGGCGCGCGGCGCCATGGCCCGCTACGCCATCGAGAACAGGCTGGAGAAGGTCGAGGAACTGAAGGCCTTCGACCGTGACGGCTATCGCTTTGATAAAAGTCTGTCGACCGAGGCAGATTGGATATTCATCAGGGAAGGAAATTCCTGATCGCCAGATTGAACGACTGCGGTTAGGCTGCGTTGCAGCAATTCCCTCTAACGGAACTACACCGCATGTTCGCCATGAACGATCTCAAGGGCCAGGTCGCCGTCGTCTCGGGCTCGACCTCCGGCATTGGCCTGGCTCTGGCGCGCGCTGTCGCCCAATGCGGCGGCGACGTGGTGTTGAACGGTCTGGGCGATCCGGCGGTCATTGAGCGGACCCGCGCCGATCTGGCCACCGAGACGGGCGTCCGCGTCCTCTATCACCCAGCCGACATGACCCAGCCGGACCAGATCGCCGACATGATCGCCACGGCCCATCGCGAGCTTGGTCGCCTCGACATCCTGGTCAACAACGCCGGCATCCAGCACGTCGAGGCCGTCGAGAACTTCCCCGCCGACGCATGGGAGAAGATCATCTCGATCAACCTCTCTTCGGCCTTCTACGCCACAAAGGCGGCGATCCCGATCATGAAGGCCCAGGGACGCGGCCGCATCGTCAACATCGCCTCGGCCCATGGCCTGGTCGCCAGCCCGTTCAAGTCGGCCTATGTCGCCGCCAAGCACGGCGTGATCGGCTTCACCAAGACGGTGGCGCTGGAACTGGCCCAGAATAACATCACCTGCAACGCCATCTGCCCCGGTTTCGTGGAGACGCCCATCGTCACAAAGCAGATCGAGGACCAGGCCCGCACGCGCGGCATGACGCCCGAGGACGTGATGAAGAACGTCATCCTCGGCTCGCAACCGACCAAGCGCTTTGTCACTACGGACGAACTGGCGGGCGTATTCCTCTATCTGGTGTCGGACCTGGGCGCCTCGGCCAACGGCGCCCACTTCTCGATCGACGGCGGCTGGACCGCTCAATAGGGTCAAGTCGGGGCGTGGAACCCTAGGGCGGATAGGACAAGGCGGTGGGAATGGCGCGCTCGAAACGTCCGGTCTGCCTGGCCCTCCAGGGCGGCGGCTCCCATGGCGCCTTCCAGTGGGGCGTGCTGGATCGCCTGCTTGAGGCGGACATCCTGGACATCCGCGCCGTCACGGCGGCTTCGGCCGGGGCGATGAACGCCGCAGCCCTGGTCACGGGACTGGCGCGCGACGGGGCCGAGGGCGGACGCGCTGCCCTGGATCTGCTGTGGCGAGAAGTGAACCAGTCCTGCGGGCGCAATGTCTTCGGCGACAGCGCCATCTGGTCCAAGGCGCTGACGCCTGACTGGCTGAAGGACACGCCTTTCTGGAAGGCGGGCGAAACCCTGGCCATGTCCATGAGCCCATACGCCTTCAATCCCTTCAACCTGAACCCATTGCGTCGTGTTCTGGAAACCGCGGTGGACTTTGATGCGGTCCGCGCGTCCGACATCCAGATGTTCGTCTCGACCACGGCTGTCCGCGCGGGACGGTCCCGCGTCTTTCGCTCGCCGGAGATCACAGCGGACGTCCTGCTGGCCTCGGCCTGTCTGCCGCACCTGTTTCAGGCCGTGGAGATCGAGGGCGAGCCCTATTGGGACGGCGGCTATCTGGCCAATCCCGCGCTCTGGCCCCTGTTCTACGCGGATACCCCCGACGACATCCTGCTTCTGCCGCTCAATCCTTTCGTGCGGGAGGAGGCGCCGCGCGAGGCCGGGGAGATCATGGATCGGTTGAACGAAATCCTCTTCAACGCGCCCCTGGTCGCGGAATTACGAGCCGTCGCCTTCGTTCAGGACCTGATCGCCGAAGGCAAGCTCAGCATCCATCAGGACCACTATCGCGAAATCCGCATGCACGCGGTCGAGGCCGACGACTGGCTAGGCTCCCTGTCCCTGTCGACCAAGTTCGATACGGAGTGGAGCTTCCTGAACGACCTGAAGTCGCGCGGTCGTCAGGCGGCGGATCAGTGGCTGGAGACCTGCGCGTCCAAGCTGGGCAAGGCCGCCAGCGTTGATCTAAAGGCGCGCTTCCTCCACCCCTTCTAGCCGACGAAGCCCGCCGCACGTTTCAGGCGGTCGTTGATGGCCTCGCCCAATCCTGTTCGCGGGATGGGAGAGACCGCGATGCCCTTCGGCTGGGTGCGGTCGGCTTCGCGTAGCAGGCGGAACAGATTGGCCGCCGCCTCGCGCAGGTCGCCGGAAGCGCTCAGGCTCCAGCGCGCCTCTCCGACGCCGGGACCGAAGCCCAGAAGGATTTCGCCGTCGTTCGCCGCCTCGGCCTCGATCCGCACAGGGGCGTCGGGCGCATAGTGCAGGGCCAGCCGGCCGGGAGAGCGATGCCCCTGCCCCGCCGCTTCGGCCAAGGGGCCGACGACGGCCTCCAGTTCCTCGCGTGTCACTGAGCCGGGGCGCAACAGGGCCACCTGACCGTCCAGCACCGACACCACCGTGCTTTCCACCCCCACGGCGCAAGGTCCGCCGTCCACGGCGGCGCCGACGGCCTGACCGGTCTCTTCCAGGGCGTCGTCAAAGGTCGTGGGACTGGGGCGGCCGGACCGATTGGCCGAGGGCGCCACCACCGCTCCGCCGAAGGCTGCAATCACCGCTCTCGCCTTCAGATGCCCCGGCACGCGCACGGCGACGCTGTCCAGCCCCGCCCTGGCTAGATCGCAGACCTGATCCCTGTCCCGCACGGGCGCGACGATGGTCAGGGGCCCCGGCCAGAAGGCTTCGGCCAGGGCGCGGGCCGAGGCGTCGAAGACCGCCACGGTTTCCGCATCCACGGCGTTGGCGACGTGAGCGATCAAGGGGTTGAAGCGTGGTCTTCCCTTGGCCTCGAAGATCCGCGCCACCGCTTGCGGATTCGAGGCGTCGGCCGCCAGGCCATAGACCGTCTCGGTCGGCAGCATGACCAGGCGCCCTGTTTTCAGGGCCTCGGCCGCGATCTCCGGCGAATCCCCCTTCACGGCCGTTGCCGCCCGCTTGAAGGATGCGAATGGGGGGATCGAAGCTCGGCCAAGGTCTTTCCTTCCGCGACGGCACTGGGGCAGAGATTGGCGCGAACCGCGACCAAAGTCCAAGCGCCCTTGCATCACCGACCATCGGGGCGTCAGAAGCATGTTGAAGATTCTGGAGACCGCCATGAGCTACCGCGCCCCCGTCCGTGACCTCGCCTTCGCCCTGGAGGCTGTCGCCGGCATCGACCAGGTCGCCGCCACCGGCGCCTTCCCCGACTACGACGCCGACGTCATGGGCGCGGTGCTGGAGGCTGCGGGCCAGTTTTCCGAACAGGTGCTGGCCCCGCTGAACCGGCCGGGCGACCTAGCCGGCGCCAAATACGCCGACGGCGCCGTGACCGCCGCCCCGGGCTTCGCTGACGCCTATCGCCAGTTCGCGGAAGGCGGCTGGACCGGCCTGACCGCTTCGACCGAAGCCGGCGGGCAGGCCCTGCCCAAGGCGCTGGAACTGGCGGCCTATGAGACCGTCCATGCGGCCAACATGGCCTTCGGTCTGTGTCCCATGCTGTCGCTCGCCTCCATCGAGGCGCTGGAGCAGGTCGGGAACGAGCATCAGAAGGCCGTCTATCTACCCAAGCTGGTCTCGGGCGAGTGGACCGGCGCCATGGTGCTGACCGAGCCGCACGCCGGTTCGGACCTCGGCGCCCTGACCACCACCGCCACGCCGAACGGCGACGGCACCTATGCCCTGAACGGCCAGAAGATCTTCATCACCTGGGGCGACCACGACGCCACGGACAACATCATCCATCTGGTGCTGGCCCGCCTGCCCGACGCCCCGGCTGGACCGAAGGGCATCAGCCTGTTCCTGACGCCCAAGTTCGCGGTCAACGCCGACGGCTCGCTGGGCGAGCGCAACGCCTTCCACCCGGTCGGCGTCGAGCACAAGCTGGGCATCCACGCCTCACCGACCTGCGTCATGGCCTATGAAGGCGCCCGCGCCGAGCTGGTCGGCCGCCCGAACGAAGGCCTGGCCCATATGTTCGTGATGATGAACGCTGCGCGCCTGGCCGTCGGCGTCGAGGGAGTCGGCGTGGCCGAGCGCGCCTATCAGCACGCCCTGGCCTATGCCCTGGAGCGTCGTCAGGGCCGCAGCGTCTGGACCGGCGAGAAGAGCGCCCCGATCTTCGATCACCCGGACGTGCGTCGCACCCTGGGCGTCATGAAGGCCAAGATCGCCGCCGCCCGCGCCATCTGCCTGTCCACCGGCGTCGCCGCCGACCTGGCTAGCCACGCCGCGACCGAGGCCGAGCGCAAGCTGTGGAAGGGCCGTGAGGACCTGTTCACCCCCATCGCCAAGGCCTGGTCCACCGATGTCGGCTGCGAGGTCGCCTCCCTGGGCGTCCAGGTTCACGGCGGCATGGGCTTCATCGAGGAAACCGGCGCGGCCCAATACTATCGCGACGCCCGCATCACCCCGATCTACGAAGGCACCAACGGCATCCAGGCCATGGATCTGGTCGGCCGCAAGCTGTCGATGGATGGCGGCGACTCGGCCAAGGCCCTGATCGAGGAGATGAAGGTCACGCTCGGCCAGATCGACCGTCTCTATGCGGGCAAGCCCGTCGAGCGCTTCGCCACGGCCATCGAGGCCGTCGAAGACGCCACCCTATGGTTGCTGGACGCTAAGGCCGACCCTGCCCGCGCGGCCGACGTCCTGGCCGGCGCCGACGCCTATCTGAAGCTGATGGGCGATGTAGTCGGCGGCTGGATGCTGGCCAAGGGCGCCCTGGCCGCCAAGGCGCGCCTGGACGCCGGAAATGGCGATCCTGTCTGGCTGCAGGGCAAGTTGGACCTCTATGAACTCTACGCCGCCAACGTGCTGGGTCATGTCTCCAGCCGGCTGGCCGCCGTGGGTCAGGGCGGGGAGTTGCTGCAAGGGCTGACGGTCGAGGCGCTGGCGGGCTAAGCTCGGCCATTCACTATCCTGAATCGGGGGATCAGGACATGTCCATCGGCGCTCTTCTCAGTGCGGCTCTTCTCATCGTCGGTGATCCGTCCGCTACGCAAGCGGATGGGTCCAAAGCGCCGACCGTCATCGTCAATCCGTCGTGGCGGACGCCGCCTGTCGCGACAGGAGACGATTATCCCGCCTTCGCCTGGGCCATCGGGATTCAGGCACGTGTCGAGGTGGAATGCGTCACCACGACCCTCGGCTTGGTCAAGGATTGCAAGGCGGTGCGTGAAACGCCGGCTGGTCTGGGATTCGGACCTGCTGCGGTCGCAATCGCCATGCGGGGACGCGTCTCGCCTCGCCGCGTTGACGGCGTTGCAACCGACAGCAGGATCATGACCCGTATCCCGTTCAGCACGGACCCTCTGGTCCGGGTCCAGCCGAAGCCCTGGCATGGCGAAGAACCGACGCCGGCTCATTTGGCGGCTGCCGAAGCCTTCCTGTCTTTCATGGGGAAAATGCCTGAAGAGGATTTCGACGCCCTGCTGGTCGCCTTGCCCGAAGCACGGCGCGCCGTCGTACGCTCCTGGATCGAGGAACTCTTCCCCAATCGAGAACGGACGGAGGCGATGTTCATCCGCAGCCTGGCGCGCACCATTCCTCAACGGACGCTCGAGCGATGGGCCGGCGGGGAGTGGTCCGAGAAGGATCTTACCGAGTTCGAGGATGTGACCGCGCTGGGTGTCGCCATGGAAGATCAGTTCGACAGCAACGCAGCCTTCCTGGAACTCCGGCGTCGTTACTGTGAGCGGTATGATTGCAGCACGGTGAGGCCCAGGTAGCTCGTTGAAGGTTAGATCGACGAACGGGCCGAGACGCTGGTGGGCTGGGCCAGCTTGTCATGCAAGTCCCTCTTGTGTCATCTGGATGTAGGAGGAACTATGAATTATCGATCAATTTCAATGGCGGTCTTGGCGACTATAGTGTCGCTTTGGCCAGTCGCGACGGCGTGTTCGCAATCTTCTCAAGAAGAAAACGTTGGTGTTGTCGAGAACCCGTCATGGCGTGAGCCGCCCCGCAGTTCTTCAACTGATCATCCGATTTTCGCGCACAATTTGAACATCAGTGGGTCAGCCCTAGTCCACTGCACGGTTTCGGATGGCGGCATTGCTACGAACTGCCAGATTCTCGAAGAAGCGCCGTCTGGATTGGGCTTCGGAACAGCCGCGATCAATGTCGTTCAACGAGCACGCCTCAATCCTCGCCGTGTCGATGGCATGGCGATACAGGCATCGATTGAAACTCGTGTGAATTTCAAAACCCCGCCAGCGCTACAAGGTGAAAGCGTCCCCGTCTGGACGGGTCCGGAACCGACGGCAGATCAAATTGCCGCTGCTCTTGAGCGCACTAAAATCGTCGGCGTGAAGCCGTCATTCCATCAACTGGGCGTAGACGACTTACCTGAAGACAGGCGTGAAATCGTCCGGGCCTGGGTGGAGGAGCTCTTCCCCAATCAGGACGCGGTTGAGCAATATACGGCGCTTGCTATGGCGCGCCTTCAAGCGAAACAGACCTCTCTGGGTGCAACTGGCTATAGACCCAGCCCTGAGGATTTCTTGTTGGCGATAGGTCGTCCTGAGGTGGCTGTGGCCAAAGCAGAATTAAAGCGTCGGTATTGCGCAGCTTATGACTGTGGAGTGGAAACACCCGACGTCGCGACTCTCTGAACCTTGTCCAAAAGCGCGATCGCCTCGCGCACGTACTGGGCGTGGGCGGCGTCGCGACCGACAGCAGCATCAACCTAGACGCGGGACGCGCTTCTTATGAGAGCAGTGATCAGGACCGTAAGCCTTATCCCTATCGTCCTTTTCGGCAGCGCTTCACAGGCCGCTGAGGATGCGCCGGTCGCGTGGGCGGTTCGTCCCATTCCGACGCCAGATGATTTTCCTCCGTTCGCCGCCGCTTTGGGCGTCAACGGCTGGGCTGAAGTGAATTGCCGGGTGACAAACAATGGGTTGCCGAACGCCTGCACAGCGGTGCGTGCACGACCGGACGGATTGGGTTTCGCCGAAGCAGCGGTGCGCGTGATCGAGAGGGCTCGGCTGTCGTCCGCCGACACCTCGGCCGACGGGCGCGAGTTTACGGTGCGGGTGCCGTTCCAGATTTCGCCTCTCAGCGAAGAAGCCACGCCTCCTTGGACTGGTCCGACGCCCAATGCTTTGCAACTGGAAAGCGGTCGACGTTATGCGAGACGCGGCGTCGAGCCGATCGTTCGTTTGAGGCGGCAGTGGCGACTGAACCAGATGCCGCCGGAAATGCGCCGAACGACCGAGGGCTGGATCAGCGAATTGTTCGGGAATGTCGAAACTGACCGCCAGAGGCGAGGCCTGAACATGGCGCGCGTTCTGGCCGCTCGCGGGCTGGACGTCATGCCGCCTAAACAGCCGGATGACTGGACTGAATCCTGGGTGCCCCAGTTGAACCAGGCCAGTCGCGATCTCCATCCTCGCGAACCGATGAACGAACTGCGTCGCCGCTTTTGCGCGCGTTACGATTGCGGGCCAACGGCTGAAACCGTCGCCACCCCTGAATAGTCCGGAGTTCCACGCATGATTACGCTTCTGGCGACCTTGGCTCTGATGGTCGAACCCGCACATTGGGAGACTCCGCCGGATGTGAAACGTTCCGACTACCCAACCCTGGCCAGAGACTTGCGGATCAACGGGACCGTCACGCTCGAGTGCGTCAACAATGAAGACGGCGCCCTGTCCAGGTGCGCGGCCGTGTCGGCAAAGCCGGCCGATGCGGGCTTTCAGCAGGCCGCCCTGGCGGTCGTGTTTCGAGGGCGCGTCGCTCAGCCTGCGGGCGTCCCCTTCATCATCGAAGTGCCCTTCGACATCCTGACCGAAGGCGACGAACCGCTGCGCCAACCGTGGGAGGGTCCCGAACCCGGCCCAGAACATATCCAGGCCGCCCAAGCCTTTACCGACAGCTTCTATGGCGGCAGTCGCTCTGCGGCCGAGCGCTCGATCCGTGATTGGAAGGTCAATGAGATGCAGCCCGAAAAGGCGGCGCTTCTGCGCGGCTGGATGGCCGAGCTATACCCCGACCTAGAAGCTGAGAAAGCCTGGCACGCCGCAGGGGTCGCTCGCGTCCTGGCGCTGCACGGCCTGGACTATCTGCCGACCCGGAAACCGATTGGCTGGGACGCCTGGTATGCTCAGGTCACCCAGGCCAGCCCAGAAGACCCTGCCCCGATCAGAAACGAAATGCGCCGTCGTTACTGCGCGGCGTTCGACTGCGTTTCGGGCGCAGCGGTCGACTGATCCAGCAAGGCGATCGCCTCGCGCACATACTGAGCGTGGGCGACGACGCCCAGTTCCAGGCCTTCGCCGCCGCCCTGGACTTCCTGGACCAGGACGCCGGCGATGTAGGGATGATCGGCCGCCGGCGCGCCGGGCAGGCGGTCGACGGCGGGGGTCCAGAAGACTGGGCCGCCCGAGTTTCCCTGCGACACGGCGAAATCCAGCAGGAAGGTCGGGAAGTGCCGGATCGGCGTCAGGGGCCATGAACTGATCCGGCCCAGGCGCAGGATCGGGAAGCCCGCCTTGTTGGACGACAAGCCGTGCGGATAGCCCAGGGCCATCAACTCGTCGCCGGGCCCCACCCGCCAGCGGTCGAAGGTGTTCTCATCCGCCAGCCAGCCGACGGGAATGGCCGCCTGGGCGAAGGCGGCGGGCGCGGTGATCTCCATCACGGCCACGTCCCGCTCCGGATGCTGGGTCCACAACGGCGCGCCGTCGGCGTCGCGGATGACCAGGACGCCGGGGGTGAATTTCCAGGCGCCGTCCGCTTCGGGAGAGCGCCAGCCGATGCGGGCTTCGCCGCCGGGCATGACCGCCAGAACGTGGGCCGCCGTCACCAGCACTACGCGGGGGGCGCCGTCAGGCCTGGGCGCGGAGATCAGGAAGCCGGTCCCGACTTTGCGCTGGGTGTCGTTCAACCTCTGGTCCAACTGGACCGTGGCGTTGATCAGGCCGACGGTCATGTCCCAGGGAACGGGGGCGACGGCGGCGGGCGGGGGAACGGGCGCGTCCTGAATGAGCATGTCGTCATTTGACGCCGTGCGCGGAGCGGCACAAGGTCCGCTCCGTTCAGAAGGGGAGCTATAATATCCATGAACCGCCGCGAACTGATCGCCTCGACCGCCGCTGTCGGCCTCGCCGCCGCCTCCCCCGCCCTTGCCCGCTCGACTTCCGGAGCCTCGATGTCCCTGCCCCAACCGCCTGTCGCCAAGAAGGTCCCTGTCCGCATCGAACAACTGGGCCGCGTCCGCGTCGACGACTATCAGTGGATGAAGGACGACAACTGGCAGGCCGTGCTGCGCGACCCGTCGCTGATCAAGGCAGACGTCAAGGAACACCTGACCGCCGAGAACGCCTATCGCGAGGCCATGATGGCCTCCACCCTGCCCCTGCAGGCCCAGATGTTCGAAGAGATGAAGGGCCGCATCAAGGAGGAGGACAGCTCCGTCCCCGCCGCCGACGGTCCGTGGGAGTATTTCACGGAGTACCGCACCGGCGAGCAGCACCCGCGCTATATGCGGGTCGAACGTCAGGGGATCTGGATCGTCGACGGCCAGCCCGTGACCAAAAACTTCATCAAGGCCCCGACGCCCCAACTCCTGCTCGACTGCAACGCCCTGGCCGAAGGCAAGGCCTATTCGGAAGTCTCCGCGACCGGGCACAGCCCCGATCACGCCCTGTTCGCCTATGCAGAGGACGCCCAAGGGTCCGAGGTCTTCAAGATCTACATCAAGGATCTGGCGACGGGCGAGGTCCTGCCCAATCCCATCGAATCGGCGACCGATAACTTCACCTTCTCGCCGGACAGCCAGTGGATCTTCTGGACCAACCGCGACGACAACGGCCGTCCTGACAAGATCTTCCGCCGTCCCGCGCGCGGCGGCGAGGCCGTCCTGGTCAACCAGGAAGACGACGAGGGCATGTTCCAGAGCATCGGCCGGACGTCGGACGACGCCTTTCTGATCATCAGCATCGCCAACCAGGAGACGTCCGAAAGCCGCATCATTCCCGGCGCGAGCCCGACGGCGACGCCCGTGGTGGTCGAGCCGCGCCACGTCGGCCGGCTGTATGACCTGGATCACTGGGGCGACCGCTGGGTGATCCGCACCAATGCCGACGACGCCATCGATTTCAAGGTGGTCGAGGCGCCGACCGCCGCTCCGGCAAAGGCGAACTGGAAGGACCTGATCCCCCACACGCCCGGCCGCTTCATCGAGGGCGTGGCCCTGGTCAAGGACTTCATCGGCCGTCAGGAACGCGCCGACGCCAACACCAAGATCGTCATCCGCGACCGCGCCGGGGCCGAGCATGAGATCGCCGTGGACGAGCCCGCCTACGCCCTGTCGCTGGGCGGGGCGTCGGAGTTCGACACCACGCTCATGCGCTATGGCTACAACTCGCCGTCCACGCCGACCTCGACCTATGACTATGACCTGAAGACGCGCGAGCGGGCTTTGCGCAAGGTTCAGGAAGTCCCCTCGGGCCACAATCCGGCGGACTATGTGGTCGAACGGCTGAACGCCCCGGCGTCCGACGGCGAGCTGGTGCCGGTGACGGTTCTGCGCCGCAAGGACACGCCGGTCGACGGCTCGGCGCCCCTGCTGCTCTACGGCTACGGCTCCTACGGCATCCCGATGGCGGCCAGCTTCTCGACCAACCGGCTGTCGCTGGTGGATCGCGGCTTCATCTACGCCATCGCCCATATCCGCGGCGGCTCGGACAAGGGTTGGAACTGGTTCCTGACGGCCCGGCGAATGACCAAGAAGAACACCTTCACCGACTTCGTCGCCTGCGCCGAACACCTGATCGATCGCAAATACGCAACGGCAGGCAAGATCGTGGCCCAGGGCGGGTCGGCGGGCGGCCTGCTGATGGGCGCCGTCACCAACATGCGGCCTGACCTGTGGGCGGGGGTGATCGGCAGCGTGCCCTTCGTCGACGTCATCAACACCATGAGCGACACGAGCCTGCCGCTGACCCCGCCGGAATGGCCCGAATGGGGCAACCCGATCGAGGACGCCGCCGCCTACGACTACATGTACAGCTACAGCCCTTACGACCAGATCGCGGCCAAGCCCTATCCGGCGGTGTTGGCGACCGGCGGCCTGTCCGATCCGCGCGTCACCTACTGGGAGCCGGAAAAGTGGGTGGCCAAGCTGCGGCCCGCGACCACCTCGGGCAATCCGGTCCTGTTGAAGATCAACATGACCGCCGGCCACTTCAGCTCGTCGGGCCGCTTCGACTATCTGAAGGACGTGGCCCACGACTACGCCTTCGCCGTCTGGGCGGTCGAGAAGGGCTGGGAAAAGGCGTGATCGTCCGGCCGTTCACGGAAGCCGACCTGGCGGCCGTCGCGGCCATCTACGCCGACAGCGTGCTGAACGGCACGGGGACGTTCGAACTGGACGTCCCCACTGCCGAGGAGATGCGGGCGCGCCTGGCCGCGCCCGCCGCCCTGGGCCTGCCCGTTCTGGTCGCAGAGATCGGGGATCAGGTCGCAGGCTACGCCTATGCCGGGCCCTATCGGCTGCGGGCCGCCTATCGCTACATGGTCGAGGACTCGATCTATGTCGCCGAGGCGTTTCGCGGGCGCGGGGTCGGCAAGGCTCTTCTGGACGCCTTGTTGAACGCCTGCGAAGCCATGGGGCTGCGTCAGATGGTGGCGGTGATCGGCGACAGCGCCAATGCAGGCTCCATCGCCCTGCACGCCGCGGCGGGTTTCGAGCCGGTCGGGGTCTTTCACGCCGCCGGTTGGAAGTTCGACGGCTGGCGCGACGTGGTCTTCATGCAGAAGGCCCTGGGGCCGGGGGCGACCGCGGCGCCGGATACGCCGGGCCTGGACTGCGGGCGCTAGAAGCTGAATTCGCAGCTAATTTCGCGCGTCCTTCACATTGCGCTTGACCGGGTCGTGAGTCGCCCTTAATCCGCGCTTCTCCTCCTCGCGGAGGGAAACGCGGGTGTAGCTCAGTTGGTTAGAGTGCCGGCCTGTCACGCCGGAGGTCGCGGGTTCGAGCCCCGTCACTCGCGCCATTCTCTTCAGCGAAGGGAATGGCGCACACCGCTCCCGATCATCGCCTCCCTAGACAATCGACAAGCTTGAACCGCTGACGCAGGTCGTCTGCGGGTTTCGTCGTTTGTCTGGCCTTCCTCGAAATGTGCACTCAAAAAAACAGGGTGCACATAGTGCACATTCGCCCCGGTTCTCCTCTCTTCGCCCCTTGCCGCAAAGGCGACGCCCATGAGCGCCACCAGCATGACACGGGTCCGGGATCAGGCTGGCGAAACCGTCGAAGAAAGTTCCAATCCCTGAAATTCGTTGGGATTGGCGCGCACAAGTCCGCTGGCGAGAGGGGGCGGGCCTCGCATTCTGAAAAGAAGAAAGGGGAGGAAGGCGTCCAGCCTCCCTCCCCTTTTCCGATCAATCGACCGACTTCACATTGTCGTCCGAGTTACGGTCGATCCAGCGATTGTAAGGATCGACGCCGGCGAAGGACGGCTTCTTGTCCGTGACGAAGCGGAAGACCTGGGTCCCGCTACGGACGGGACGACGCTCCATCAGGATGACCGACTTGCGGTCGAACGCGCCCTTGCCGGGTTCGGCCGAGAACAGGCCGATCTCGAAGGTTTCCTTCAACGGGGCCTCGGTCTCCTCACCCTTGCCGTCGGCGTAGAGCTTGCGGGCCTCGACCGTCAGGGCGACGTCCCACTTGCCGTCGGCGCGGCGGGTCGCCGTGACCGACTTGGTCTTCACGTCATACAGGGTGATCTTTTCGAATAGGTCGGTGATCAGAGCCTGTTTGTCGGCCGGGGCTTCGGCGCGGATCGCAGCCAGCAGGTCCAGCGAGCGCGGATAGGGCGCCGGCTTGAAGGCGTACTGGGCCAGGACGCGACGCAGGGCGCGGTTCACCGCCTCCTCGCCGATCTGATCGCGCAGCAGATACATGACCAGGCCGCCCTTCTGGTAGTGGATGTACTGCTGGTTCTCGATCCGCAGCAGCGGAGTCTCTTCCAGTCGTTCCATGCCGCGCGAACGCAGGTAGCGGTCCAACTCATACTTGAGGAAGCGACGGATCTTGTCCGGCCCGTAGAGCTTCTCCATCACCATCAGGGCCGAGTATTGGGCCAGGGATTCCGACAGCAGGGTCGAGCCCTGCTGGTTCGAGCCGATCACCTGGTGGGCCCACCACTGGTGCCCGACTTCGTGGGCGGTGATGTAGGTGACGTAGTCGATCTTCTCCTCGTCGGTCAGGTCGGCGATGAAGCCGAGGCCTTCCGAGTAGGGCATGGTGTTGGCGAAGGCCTGGGCGAAGCTGGCGTAGGCCGGGAACTCGATGATCCGAGCCTGGCGGAACTGATACGGGCTGAAAGCCGTACCGTAGTAGTCCAGCGAGGTCTTCATGGCCGTCAGCATGCGCGGCACGTTCCGTTCGTGACCCTGGTGATAATAGACCGCCAGTTCGATCGGGCCGTGCTGCTCCTTGGCCACCTGGTAGTCGGCGGACTGAACCGAGAAGAAGTTCAGAACGGGCGCCTCGGTGACGAAGCGGGCCGTGCGGCGGCCGTTCTTCGTCACGTCGGACACCTTGTAGCCCGGGGCGATCGGCGTCTGATCGGCCACTGTGGTCACGGTGATGTCGGCGTTGACCCAGCCGGAACCGATGTAGTTGTGGTTCAGGGCGCTGACGTCCTCCAGCTTGGCCATGCGTAGCTCGGCAGGCAGGCCGTGCTTGCGGCGCTTGGCACGGTCGGACAGCAGGCCGTCGCGGCCCATGCCGATGGTCAGGCCGAACTCGCCGTTGTTGACGAAGGTGCCGTTGTCGACCACGCGGGTGGTGTCGCCGCTGTTCTTGAAGCCGCGCTGCTCCAGCACCGTCTCGAAGGCGATGGTGCGCTTCTCGCCCGGCTGCATCGGCGTGGCGAAACGATAGATGCGGTACTCGAACTGCGGCCACTCCTTGGCCACTGTGGCGCCCTGAACCTCGAGTTTCGCGATCTTCAGGCCGTGGTTCCAGCGCAGGTGCACCTCATTCAGCGGCGCGCCCGTGCGGTTCTCGATGACGTAGGTTCCCTTGGTCGTCAGGCGCGGCTGGTGCGGATAGAGGTCCAGGTCCAGCTTGACGTCGGTGATCTCGGGTTGCGGCGTCTTCTCGTACTTCAGCAGGGTCTTTTCGTAGTCCGCCATCAGTTGCTCCTGCTGATCGCGGCTGCGGTATTCGTTCCAGACATTGGTGTTGATGAAGACGTAGACGCCCAGGGCCACGAAGGCGGTCAGGGCCAGGCCACCGACGGCTCCGGCCGGTCCCATCAGACGACGCGGCAGGCGCTTGAGGCGCGGCAGGAAGCGGGTCTCGGCGCCCCGACGCCACAGGCCGTAGGCGATGACCAGCAGAACGATGGCGAAGGAGGCCCAGTAGGCCTGCATCCAGGCGGCGCGGATGGCGAACTTGCCCGTGCCGTTCATGTCCGACAGGGGCATGCCCGTTCCGGAGGCGTAGCGGTACAGGATGTGATCGAAGCCGAGGTTCGACAGGACGATGGTCGAGATCAGGTAGACCACCATGACGGCCCAGCCGACGAACTTGTTCGGCGACAGGGACTGGATGAAGACGGCCAGGATGGCCAGCAAGGCGTAGCTGACCACCTCGGGAGCGACATACCAGGCCAGGTATTTGCCGATCTCGTAGTCGGTGTAACCCTTGAAGGTCTGGACCAGGATGCCCGCGACGGCGGCCGCGACCAGGGTCGACGCCAGGACCAGGATCAGGGCTAGGGTCTTGGGCAGCAGGAAGGTCCAGTCGGGCGTGGAGGTGGCGTCGATGATTTCGTGGGTGCGTCGTTCACGGTCACGCCAGACCAGTTCGCCAGAATAGTAGATGGCGATGATCATGGCGACGAGACCGAAGGAACCGCCCAGGGTTTCGATCACCACGCGGGTCACGGGCAGGATCGGCGCGCCGTAGATCTCGCCCGCGAACAACAGGACGGCGATGCTGAAGGCGAAGCCCAGGGCCAGCATGATGAAATAGGCGGGGCTCTTGAACACCGCCTTCATCTCGAATCCGGTGCGGGAGATGAGTTGCGTCAGGCTGGCCTTGAAGCCGTAGGAAGGCGCGGCGAGCGGCGCGGTCGGGGCGACGGTTTCGGGCGCGGCGTCGGCCAGGGCGCGCAACTTCTCCTGCTTGCGCAGCTTGGCTCCGCGCGGCGACGGCCGGTACAGCGGATAGGCGACGGCCAGGAAGAAGGCGCTGACCCCCAGCCACAGCAGCTTGTTGCCCAGCAGGACGCCGGTCAGCGGGGCGTTGATCGTGTTCCGCTCCGCGGCGGTCCAGTACTTGGTCGCCAGGCCGTAGGCCCCTGCCCCAAAGGGCTCCAACCAGGCCACGAGGGTTTCAAGCTCGGGCTTGGAGCCGAAGACCGATGTGGTGGTCATGTAGAGAATGAAGACCGCGACGACGCCGACATAGGTGGCCATCATCGAGCGGGTGACGGTGGCCAGCATGAAGAAGACCGCCGAGCTGAAGAAGACGCCCGGCAGCCCCATGACGACATAGCCGTAGAGGTAGTCGAGCGGACGGAAGGCGCCGATCGTCTCCTTGTCCACCCAGGGCATCAGCGTGCCGATCAGCATCCCTAGGGCGACCGACAGGAAGGCCAGGGCCACGACGCCGAAAGCGCCGAGGAACCGACCGTAGAGATAGTCGAACTTCGACAGTCGGCTGGACTGGATCATGGGGCCGAAGCCGCTTGTCACGTCGCGGACCACGACATTGGCGACGATGGCCGTGGTGGCCAGCATGAAGAAGAGGGTGAAGGACAGATGGGCCTGGGCGATGGCGAAGGGCGCGTTCTTCAGGACGTTGCCGCCTGTGCCCAGGCTGACGTTCGGGCTGGCGACGCTGCCGAAGCTCAGCAGGAAGAAGAGGATGGATATGACCCAGAAGGCGGGCTGGCGAAGCTGATAGCGGAACTCAAAGGCCGCGACTTTTCCAAACATGGCGCTGGCCTCAGGCGGCTTGAGCGGCCGGGCGGCGCGAGGCGGCCAGGGTCGAGAAGTAGACGTCCTCCAGGCCGCCGGAAGCGGACTCGAAGCCCTCGCCCGGCTTGGCGTCGGCCAGGACGTGGATCACGGTTTGCCCTGCGAACAGGCGCGTCGAGATGACCTCGTAACGGGCGCGATGTTCCGGCAGGGCCTCCTTGGCGATGGTCTTGCGCCAGACACGGCCGGACATCTGCTTCATCAGTTCGAGCGGAGCGCCTTCCAGCTGGATCTTGCCGCCCGCCAGCACCGCCATGCGGGGGCACAGGTCGGCCACGTCCTCGACGATGTGGGTCGAGAGGATGACCACCACGTTCTCGCCGATCTCGGCCAGGAGGTTGAGGAAGCGGTTGCGTTCTTCCGGATCCAGGCCGGCGGTGGGTTCGTCGACGATGATCAGGCGCGGATTGCCGATCAGGGCCTGGGCGATGCCGAAACGCTGGCGCATGCCGCCGGAGAAGCCCGCCAGGGCCTTGCGCCGGACGCTCCACAGATTGACCTGGTTCAGCAGGGCCTCGACGGTCTGCTTGCGCTCCTTGCCGTCGGCGATCCCCTTCAGCACCGCCATGTGGTCCAGCATGTCGTAGGCCGAGACGCGCGGATAGACGCCGAAGTCCTGGGGCAGATAGCCGAGGGTGCGGCGCAGCTGTTCCGGCTGACGGATCACGTCGATGTCGCCGAAACGAATCTCGCCCGAAGTCGGGCTCTGCAGGGTGGCGATGGTGCGCATCAGGGTCGACTTGCCCGCGCCGTTCGGGCCCAGAAGGCCGAACATGCCGGTCGGGATCGTCAGATTGACGTCGTCCAGGGCCCGTGTCCCGTTGCCGTAGACGTGGACCAGATTGTTGATCGTCAGCATGAAGCGCCCCCTCGCTGTGTAAAAGACACTTCACACTGACGGCATCACGGCGGGGGCATCAAGTTACAGATCGGACAGAATTGGACGATCGGCGGCGTCAGAGGTCGTCGACACGGTGTTCCGCCGCCTGAGCTTCGGCCTTCATCCAGCGCACGAAGGCGCGGGCCGGCTCGGACACGCCGCTGCGCCGGGTCAGGACATGGTAAGCGAGATCCGTCGCCAGGGCGCCGTCCGCGAAGGGGGACACGAGACGCCCCGACGCCAGGTCGTCGGCGACGAAGGCATAGGGCGCCAGGGCGACCCCCTGACCGTGGGCGGCGGCCTCGATGGCCAGGGCGGTCTGGTCGAAGCGCGGTCCGGAGGCGGCGTCCACGTCGTCCAGGCCCCGGGTCTGCAGCCATTCGGCCCAGTCGGGACGAGGCTCCTCCAACTCGCTGGGACGCAGGTGGATCAGGACATGACGCGCCAGATCGGCAGGACGTTTCAGGGCGTCGGGGCCGATGGTCAGGGCCGGACTGCACACGGGGATTACGTCGGCCGACAGCAGGCGTTCGGAGCGGACGCCTGAATAGTCGCCCCGGCCGTAGCGCACGGCCACGTCCACCCGGCCGCCGCCGACATCGACCAGACGCATGTCCGCCGACATCCAGAGCTCGACCTCGGGATGGGCCGCGGCGAAGCGCGCCATGCGGGGCGCCAGCCACTTGGCCGCGAAGGACGGAGGGGCGCTGACGGCCAGGGCGTGACGGCGGTCCGGCCGGTACAGCAGGTCCCCTGCCCGCTTCAGGTAGTCGAAGCCGTCATGCAGCAGCGGATAGAGTTCGGCGCCCAGGTCGGTCAGGGCGATCTGGCGGCCTTCACGATGGAACAGGGGGGCGCCGGCGTGTTCCTCCAGGATGCGGATCTGCTGGCTGATGGCGCCGGGCGTGACCGACAGCTCCTCGGCCGCGCGGGTGATGTTCAGGCGGCGCGCGGCGGCTTCGAAGGCCTTCAGGGCGTTCAGGGGCGGGATGCGGCTGTCGAGAGGCGCGCTTTTCTTGCCGGTCTTGCTCATCGTCCGGTCATCCAGTCGGGCGTGGGCAGGTCGCGGGCGGTCAGGAAGGCGGGATCATAGACCTTGCTGGCGTAGCGCTGGCCAGCGTCGCACAGGACGGTGACGATGGTCTTGCCCGGCCCCAGGTCGCGGGCCATGCGGACGGCGCCGGCGATGTTCACGCCGCTGGACGGACCCAGGGACAGGCCTTCATGCTTTACCATGTCGAACAGGATGGGCAGGAACTCCGCATCCTCGATCCGATAGGGATGATCGACCGCCAGGCCTTCCAGGTTGCCGGTGATGCGGTTGACGCCGATGCCTTCGGTGATCGAACTGCCCTCGCCCTTCAGCACGCCGTCCGTGAACCAGCTGTAGAGGGCGGCGCCCGGCACGTCGGCCAGGCCGATGCGGACCTCGGGATTGCGTTCACGCAGGTAGGCGGCGCAGCCCGCTAGGGTTCCGCCCGATCCAGCGGCGCAGATGAAGCCGTCCACCCGTCCGTCCGTCTGCTTCCAGATTTCGGGCGCCGTGCCTTCGTAGTGGGCCTCGCGGTTGGCGGGATTGTCGAACTGATCGGCGTAGAAGGCGCCGTTCGGCTCGCTCTCGTTCAGTTCCTCGGCCAGGCGGCGGGAATAGTGGACGAAATGGTTGGGGCTGGCGAAGGGCGCCGGATCGACCTCGATCAGACGGGCGCCGTGGAGGCGGACGGCGCGCTTCTTCTCGTCCGTCTGGCTGCGCGGCATGACGATGACGACGGGATGGCCCAGGGCGGCGCCCACCAGGGCCAGGCCCACGCCGGTATTGCCCGCGGTGCCTTCGACGATTGTCCCGCCGGGCTTCAGCGCGCCCGACGCCCGGGCCTTGCGAATGATGCTGAGCGCCGCGCGATCCTTGATCGAGCCGCCGACGTTCATGAACTCGGCCTTGCCCAGGATTTCACAGCCGGTCAGCTCCGACGCGCGCTTCAGGCGCACCAGGGGCGTATTGCCGATCAGGCCGAGGACGTCAGGGGCGACGATCATGGAGAATCCGAACCGTGGAGAGGAGCGAACCTCTTAGCCACAGTTCAGATTTTCTAACAACCGCCCTAGATGTGGATCACGCGGCCGTAAGCATCCAGGGCGGCCTCGTGCATGGCCTCGGACATGGTCGGGTGCGGGTAGACGATGCCGTGGATGTCTTCCTCGGTCGCCTCCATGGTGATGGCGGTAACGTAGCCCTGGATCATCTCGGTGACGTCGGCGCCGATCATGTGGGCGCCGATCAGGGCGCCGGTCTTGGCGTCGAAGATGACCTTGACGAAGCCGTCGGTCTCGCCCGCCGCGATGGCCTTGCCGTTCACCTTGAAGGGGAAGCGGCCGATCTTGACCTCGCGGCCCTCGGCCTTGGCGCCCTGCTCCGTCACCCCGACTGAGGCGACCTGCGGCTGGGCGTAGGTGCAGCCGGCGATCGGCGAATGGACGTTCGGCGTCTTGTAGCCGGCGATGTGTTCGGCGGCGTGTATGCCTTCGTGCGAAGCCTTGTGCGCCAGCCAGGGCGCGCCGGCGCAGTCGCCGATGGCATAGAGGCCCTTCACATTGGTCTGGCAGTGGCTGTCGGTCTTGATGTGGCCGCGGTCCAGTTCGACGCCCAAGGCCTCCAGGCCGATGCCGTCGGTGTTGGCGGTAATGCCGACGGCCGAGATGCAGACCTCGGCCTCCAGGCTTTCGGCCTTGCCGTTGACTTCAAGATCGACCTTCACACCCTTGGAATCCTTGAAGACCTTCGTCACCTTGGCGCCGAGCTTGAACTTGATGCCGCGCTTCTCGAAGCCCTTCTGGGCGGCCTTGGAGACCTCTTCGTCCTCGACCGGCATGACGCGATCGACGGCTTCGACGACCGTCACCTCGGCGCCGAGGGCGCGATAGAAGCTGGCGAACTCGATGCCGATGGCGCCCGAACCGATGACCACGAAGGTCTTGGGCAATTTCTTCGGCGCCAGGGCGTCGCGATAGGCCCAGATCTTGTCGCCATCGGCCTCGAGCCCGATCTGCGGCAGGGCGCGTGCGCGGGCGCCGACGGCCAGCATGACGGTCTTGGCCTCAATGGCGCGCGAGCCGCCGGCCTTCAGGGCCACGACGACCTTGGGCGCTGCGGCGCCCTTCTCCAGCTTGGCCGAACCTTCGATGACCTCGATCTTGTTTTTCTTCATCAGGAAGCCGACGCCCTGATTCAGTTGCTTGGCCACGCCGCGCGACCGCTGGATGATGGCGTCGAAGTCGAACGACGCGCCCGAGGCGGACAGGCCGTAGTCCTTCAGGTGCGACAGGCTCTCGAACTTCTCGCCCGACTTCAGCAGGGCCTTGGTCGGGATACAGCCCCAGTTCAGGCAGATGCCGCCCAGGTTCTCACGCTCGACGATGGCGACCTTCTGGCCCAGTTGGCTGGCGCGGATGGCCGCGACGTAACCGCCGGGGCCTGAGCCGATGACGACGAGATCGAATTCAGCAGCCATGATCAGATCAACTTCTCGATGTCGGCCTTGATGGCCTCGGGTTCAGTCTGGGGCGAATAGCGCGCGACGACGCGGCCTTCGCGGTCGGTCAGGAACTTGGTGAAGTTCCACTTGATGGCCTGGGAGCCCATGAAACCGCGCTTCTGACGGGTCAGCAGGCATAGAGCGGATGCCGGTTCGGCCCGTTGACCTCGATCTTGTCGAACAAGGGAAAGGTCACGTCGAAGCTGGTGGCGCAGAAGGCGGCGATTTCCGCCGCCCTGCCCGGCTCCTGCCCGCCGAACTGGTTGCAGGGAAAGCCCAGGACCTCGAAGGGCGCGTCGGCGAAGTCGCGGTGCAACTTCTCCAGCCCGTCATACTGACCGGTGAAGCCGCACTTGGACGCCGTGTTGACGATCAGCAGCGCCTGACCGCGAAAGCGGTCCAGCGACACGTCCGCGCCGTCGATGGCCCGGGCGGAGAAGTCATAGACCGAGGTCATGACCCCTCTCCTCCCACTTTTTCAGCACATGATCTCATCCGAAAACCGCTGACATTTTTCGGGATCATGTGACTAGGCCAGCATCGCCACGGGATCTTCGATCAGCGGCTTGAACGCCTGCAGGAAGCGGGCGCCCGTCGCGCCGTCGACCACGCGGTGATCGCAGGTCAGGGTCACGGTCATGACGGTGGCCGGAACGATCTGGCCGTCCTTGACGACCGGGCGTTGTTCGCCGGCGCCCACGCTCATGATGCAGCCCTGCGGCTCATTGATGATCGAGCTGAATTGCTTGATGCCGAACATGCCCAGGTTGGACACCGAGAAGGTGCCGCCCTGGAACTCTTCCGGCTTCAGCTTGCGTTCGCGCGCGCGCTTGGCCAGGTCCTTGGACTCGGTCGCGATCTGGGCCAGGCCTTTGGTCTCGGCCTTCCTGATGATCGGGGTGATCAGGCCGCCGTCGATGGCCACCGCCATGGAGACGTCGGCGTTGTGGTGCATGGCGATGCCTTCCGGCGTGTAGGAGGCGTTCGCCTCCGGCACCATCTTCAGGGCCAAGGCGGCGGCCTTGATGACGAAGTCGTTGACCGAGACCTTGATCCCTTGCGGCTCCAGCATCTTGTTCACCTTGGCGCGGACGGCCATCAGCTGGTCGATCTCGCAGTCGATGAAGAGCGGGAAGTGCGGCACGTTCTGGATGCTGTCGACCATGCGACGCGCCACGGCCTTCTTCATGCCGTCCAGCGGGATCAGGTCGTAGCTGCCGTCCGGGATGCCCATCTGGGCCAGCGACGGCGCCTGACGCGGAGCGATGCCCGTGGTCGCGGCGGCGGTCGCCGTCGAAGCGGCGGGCTGAGCCGCTCCCTTCGGGGCGCCTTCGACGTCGCGCTTGACGATGCGGCCGTGGGGGCCGGTGCCCTTGATCGACTTCAGATCGACGCCGTTCTGGGCGGCGATGCGACGGGCCAGGGGCGAGGCGAAGATGCGTTCGCCGACTGCCGACTTCGGCGCGGCCGGAGCCGAGGCGACAGGCGCTGCAGCCTCGGGCGCTTCAACCGGAGCGGCCGCAGCCTTCGGGGCCTCCTCCGCCTTGGCGGCGGGCTTGGGCGCCGCCGCACCGCCCTCGTCCTTCAGGCGGGCGATCGGGGTGTTGACCTTCACGCCTTCAGTACCTTCGGCGACCAGGATGTCGGTGACCTCGCCCTCGTCGACGGCCTCGACCTCCATCGTGGCCTTGTCGGTCTCGATCTCGGCGATGACGTCGCCGGCGGAGACGACGTCCCCGACCTTAACGTGCCACTTGGCCAGAACGCCCTCTTCCATGGTCGGCGACAGGGCGGGCATCAGGATGTCGGTCATGCCATCACCTGCTTAACGGCGGCGATGATCTTGTCCACGCCCGGCAGCGACAGGGCTTCCAGGTTGGCGGCATAGGGCAGAGGCACGTCTTCCTGGTGCACCCGCAGCGGCGGGGCGTCCAGATAGTCGAAGGCATGCTCGATCACACGGGCCACGACCTCGGCGCCGACGCCCATCGGGCCCCAACCTTCCTCGGCCGAGACCAGGCGGTTGGTCTTCTTGACGCTTTCGACGATGGTTTCGTGGTCCAGCGGACGCAGGGTGCGCAGGTCGACAACCTCGGCCGAGATGCCTTCTTCAGCCAACTTTTCAGCGGCCTGCAGGGCGAAGCCGACCATGCGGCTGTGGGCCGTGATGGTGACGTGCGTGCCTTCACGGCGGACCTTGGCCTTGCCGATCGGCACGACGTAGTCCTCGACCTCCGGCACGTCGAACTCGAGGCCGTACATCATCTCGTGCTCGAGGAAGACGACGGGGTTCGGATCGCGGATGGCGGCTTTCAGCAGGCCCTTGGCGTCAGCCGCGTCATAGGGCGCGATGACCTTCAGACCCGGAACCTGGGCGTACCAGGCCGAATAGTCCTGACTGTGCTGGGCGCCGACGCGGCTGGCGGCGCCGTTGGGGCCGCGGAAGACGATGTCGGCGCGAATCTGACCGCCCGACATGTAGAGGGTCTTGGCGGCGGAGTTGATCACGTGGTCGATCGCCTGCATGCCGAAGTTCCACGTCATGAACTCGACGATGGGCTTCAGGCCCGCCATGGCGGCGCCGACGCCGAGGCCGGCGAAGCCGTGCTCGGTGATCGGGGTATCGACGACGCGGCGGTCGCCGAACTCCTGCAGCAGGTCGCGGCTGACCTTGTAGGCGCCCTGGTACTGGGCGACTTCCTCGCCCATCAGGAAGACGCGGTCGTCACGGCGCATTTCCTCGGCCATGGCGTCGCGCAGGGCGTCGCGGATGGTCGTCTTGACCAGCTTGGCGTCGGCGGGGATTTCCGGGTCGCGCAGTTCCGTCTTCGGTGCAGCGGGAGCGGCGGCTGCGGCAGCCGGAGCGGCGGCGGGCGCGGCTTCGGCCTTGGCCGCGGGGGCCGGAGCGGCGTCTTCGCCAGCCAGACGGGCGATCGGCGTGTTGACCTTCACGTTCTCGGAGCCTTCCGGCACCAGGATCTCCAGCACTTCGCCTTCATCGACGGCTTCGACTTCCATCGTCGCCTTGTCGGTTTCGATCTCGGCGATCACCTGGCCGGCCGACACGGTGTCGCCCGCCTTGATGTGCCACTTGGTCAGCGTGCCCTCTTCCATCGTGGGGGACAGCGCCGGCATCAGAATGTCGGTCACGGATCAGGCCTCCACGTAGACGTCAGTATAGAGCTCGGACGGATCCGGCTCAGGGCTTTCCTGTGCGAATTGCACGGCTTCGGCGACGATGGCCTTCACCTCGTTGTCGATGGCCTTCAGCTCTTCCTCGGTCGCCTTGGCGGCGGCGAGCAGCATCTTCAGGTGGTCGATGGGGTCGCGGGTCTTCTTGACCTCGTCGACCTCTTCCTTGGTGCGGTACTTGGCCGGGTCCGACATGGAGTGGCCGCGATAGCGGTAGGTCTTCACCTCGAGGATGTAGGGACCTTCGCCTGCGCGGGCGCGGGCCACGGCGCGGGCGGTAGCGTCGCGCACGGCCAGGACGTCCATGCCGTCGACCTGTTCGCCCGGAATGCCGAAGCTGGCGCCGCGCATGAACAGTTCAGTCGTGGACGACGAGCGCTCGATGCTCGTGCCCATGGCGTACTGGTTGTTCTCGATGATGTAGATGGCCGGCAGCTTCCACAGCTGGGCCATGTTGAAGCTCTCGTAGACCTGCCCCTGGTTCGAGGCGCCGTCGCCGAAGTAGACGAAGGCGACCGAGTCGTCGCCGCGGTACTTGCCGGCGAAGGCCAGACCGGTGCCCAGGGCCACCTGGGCGCCGACGATGCCGTGACCGCCGTAGAAGCCGGTCGGCACATCGAACATGTGCATCGAACCGCCCTTGCCCTTGGATGAGCCGCCGATGCGGCCGGTCAGCTCGGCCATGACGGCGTTCGGATCCATGCCGGCGGCCAGCATGTGGCCGTGGTCGCGGTAGCCGGTGATGATCTTGTCATAGCCCTGCTTGACGCTCTCCTGAACGCCCACCGCCACGGCTTCCTGACCGATGTAGAGGTGGCAGAAGCCGCCGATCAGGCCCATGCCGTAAAGCTGGCCCGCGCGCTCTTCGAAGCGGCGGATGAGGACCATCTCGCGGTAGAAGCGCAGCAGGTCTTCCTTTGAAGCCTGAGGCGTGTTCGGAATCTTGGTGTCGCCCGCGCTGGGCGAGGTTTTCTGAGCGGCGGCTTTCGCCATCCGGCATCTCCCGGCTGCGCCCCTGCTTTCAGGGACTCTTATCGTTACGGAAAGGGGCTTTAGCAGCCTTCGTTCCCGAAACGCAAAGCGAGCCGATCAGGCTGTAACAATAGTTCAGGAGATGCTGGCCTGGGCCGAAGCCGATGCGGCGGGGGCGTTGACGCGCACCACATAGTCACGGGGATCGGCGAAACCGAGCACCGCCCTCGCCCGCTCTTCCAGGAGATCCTTGGACAAGCTCTCGGTGCGCAGGTAGCGGACCCGGACTTCGAGGTCGCGTCTCTGTTCGGTCAGATGGGCCAGTTGCGCCTCGCGCTTGGTCAGCAGGGCGTCCCGTTCCGCGCCGCTCAACAGACCCCGCTGCCCGGTCAGGGCCTGAACGCCGAGGTAGACGATCAAGAACAACAGGAACACTGACGGCAGGTAGGGCTTCATCTGCTCGGGCACGACTGACGCTCCTTCTGAGCGTAAACACGGTTTCCTTATCCTGACCGAAAATGCCTAACGAACCGTAGCTTGGCCGTAATTGCGAACGCCGCCCCCGAGGTTCGGGGACGGCGTCGCGGCGTCGGATGGACGGTCGGCTTATTTCAGCAGCATGCCGTCGCCGAAATAGGCGGCCTGGTCGCCCAGCATCTCTTCGATGCGCAGCAGCTGGTTGTACTTGGCCGTGCGGTCCGAACGGGCCAGCGAGCCGGTCTTGATCTGTCCGCAGTTGGTGGCGACGGCCAGGTCGGCGATGGTCGAGTCCTCGGTCTCGCCCGAGCGGTGGCTCATGACCGAGGTGTAGCCGGCGCGGTGGGCCATATCGACGGCGTCAAGGGTTTCAGACAGGGTGCCGATCTGGTTGACCTTGATCAGGATGGAGTTGGCCAGGCCCTCGCCGATGCCGGCGGCCAGGCGACGCGGGTTGGTCACGAACAAGTCATCGCCGACCAGCTGAACGCGGTCGCCCAGACGGTCCGTCAGCAGCTTCCAGCCGTCGAAGTCGTCCTCGGCGCAGCCGTCCTCGATCGAGACGATGGGGAAGCGCTCGACCAGATCGGCCAGGTAGCCGACCATGCCTTCGGCGTCGAAGGACTTGCCCTCGCCCGTCAGGTTGTACTTGCCGTTCTTGAAGAACTCGGTCGAGGCGACGTCCAGGCCCAGGTGGAAGTCCTCGCCCGCCAGATAGCCGGCCGACTGGCCCGCCTTGGTGATGAAGGCCAGGGCTTCTTCGGCCGAGGCGAGGTTCGGGGCGAAGCCGCCCTCGTCGCCGACGTTGGTGTTGTGGCCGGCGTCCTTCAGAGCCTTCTTCAGGGCATGGAAGATCTCGGCGCCCATGCGCAGGGCGTCCGAGAAGCTGTCGGCGCCGGTCGGCAGGATCATGAACTCCTGGATGTCGATCGGATTGTCGGCGTGGGCGCCGCCGTTGATGATGTTCATCATCGGGGTCGGCAGGATGCGGGCCGAGACGCCGCCGATGTAACGGTGCAGCGGCAGGTTGGCCGAGATGGCGCTGGCCTTGGCCACGGCCAGGGAGACGCCCAGGATGGCGTTGGCGCCCAGGCGGGCCTTGTTCTCCGTGCCGTCCAGTTCGATCAGGGCCTCGTCGATGCGGCGCTGGTCCTCGGCGTCCATGCCGGACAGGGCGTCGAAGATTTCGCCGTTGACGGCGTCGACGGCCTTCTGGACGCCCTTGCCGCCCCAGACCTCCTTGTCGCCGTCGCGCAGTTCGACGGCTTCGTGCGCGCCGGTCGAGGCGCCCGAAGGCACGGCGGCGCGGCCGAAGCTGCCGTCTTCCAGGGTGACGTCGACCTCAACCGTCGGATTGCCCCGGCTGTCGAGAATCTGGCGGGCGACGATGTCGGCGATATCGGTCATGGAGACGCTCTAGTCTGTAAGGGAAGTGGTCTGACGAAGGCGTTTAGCCCGCCCCCGCCGAATCGCCAACCTGCGAAGCCCCTTCCCCGCTTCTCATCGCGGCATGGACGGGTCAGGAGCAGCCTTCCACGAGCTGGATGCTGGGACCGCCGGCGCGGATCGCGGCGACCTTGCCGTCCTGTCCGATCTCGAACACCAGACCGCGAGCGGCGGGGTCGGAGACGTAGGTGTTCAGCAGATGATCCGCGCCCGGCCACAGGGTGACATAGGCGGCGGGCGCCTCCTGATACTTGTGGGGAGTGACGCCGGCGGACGCGCCGTAGCGGGTCTTCAACTGCTCGCCGTCGGAACCGAGACCGACGCCGTCGGCCGTCTTGATCGCGGAATCCCTTACGGCGGTCAGGCGGGTCAGAACCCCCTTCTCCATCATGACCAACAGGCCTTGGGGCGCGCGCGGCGCCTGATATTGTCGGCATTCCGAGGGTTCGGCTTCGGCGACGTTCGCGGGCGGCGGCCCCACGGCGGCGTCGACCTGGGCTTGGGTCATGCCGATCTTCAAGGGGCCGTAGCCCTGAGGCGTCAGGACATCCGCAGCGGCGGGAGAAGCTGAGGCTACGGCTTCAGGCGGCTTGGCTTCTGGCGTTTTCGGCGTGTCGGGGGCGTTGCAGGCGGCCAGGGTCAACAGGGCGACGGAGCCAAGGGCGGCGTTACGGATCATGCGGCGTTCTCCGGATCGGGTTCGCCGCCCATAACGCACGAAAACGGCGCGCGATGACATCGCGCGCCGCCAAAAACTTCGTCCGGTCGAGACCGGCGTCGTCGGAAAAGACTTAGTCTTCCTTCGGCGTCAGAACCTGACGGCCGCGGTACATGCCGGTCTTCAGGTCGACGTGGTGCGGACGACGCAGCTCGCCGGTGTCCTTGTCTTCGACATAGGTGTTGGCGCCCAGGGCGTCGTGAGCACGACGCATGTTGCGACGCGAGGGGGATACTTTGCGCTTCGGAACGGCCATGTCCGTCTCAATCTCTAAGTCGGTGCGCCGGTGAAGACGCGAAAACAACAGCGGCGGCCCCAGAATGAGAGCCGCCACGCGAGGGCGAGCTTATGCATGAAGCCGCAACCGATTTCAAGGCCTTCCGGTCGCGCGGGCGGAAAGCCGGTCAGTTCGGCCCAGCAAGCCTTTGCGCCACGGCCTCGCCGATCGCCAGGGAACTGGTCAGGCCAGGGCTTTCGATGCCGAACAGGGCCATCAGACCTTCGAGGCGGTGATTCGCGACGCCGTGCAGTTGGAAGTCCGGCTGGGTCTCTCCCTGGCCATGCAGCTTGGGGCGAATGCCGGCGTAGTCGGGCGTCAGTCGTTCCGCCTTCACGCCGGGCCAGAAGCGGCGGATGTAGCGGGCGAATTCTTCCGCCTTGCCCGGATCGACCGAATAGTCCTCGGTCTCGACATAGGCCAGATCGGGACCGAACACCCCCTGTCCGCCCAGGTCCTTGCGATAGTGGGTGCCCAGGGCGCCGGGAATGGGCGGCGGGTAGATCAGACGATTGAAGGGCGCAGGTCCGGTCAGCCGGAAGTAGATTCCCTTGCCCAGATGGCGCGCCGGGATGTCGGCGGCCGGATAGCCTTCGATCCGCGCGGCGACATCCTGCGCCGACAGGCCCGACGCCGTGACCAGCAGGCGCGTGGTCAGGACCGCCCCGCCCTCGCCGCCGGCCGTGACGCGGAAGCCGCCGCCGGGCAGAGGCTCGGCCCGTTCGAACGGGGTGGAAACGACGACGGAGCCGCCCGCGTCCTCGATCTCGCCCTGTAGGGCCAGCATGTAGTCGTGGCTGGCGAAGACGCCGCTCTCGGGCGACAGGATGGCGGCATGGGCGTTGAGTTCCGGCTCCAGCGCCCGGGCCTGGGCGCCGGTCAGATGCTCCAGACCCTCCACGCCATTGGTCGTCGCCTGCTGGAATATGGCCTCGATGCGCTCGACCTCGGCCTCCTCGGTCGCCACGACCAGCTTGCCGCACTTCCAGTGGTCGATCTTGTGGCTGTCGAGAAAGTCGTAGAGCGCGCGACGGCCCTCGACGCAGAACTTCGCCTTCAGCGACCCGGTCGGATAATAGAGGCCGCCGTGGATGACCTCGGAATTGCGCGAGGACACGCCCTGGCCGATGTGCGGCTCCTTTTCTAGGACCAGCACGGTCAGGCCGCGTTTGGCCAAGGCCCGACCGCAGGCCAGCCCTACGGCTCCCGCGCCCACGACCGTCGCATCGAAGTCGAAAGGCGCGCTCATCGGTCTCTACCTCCTGCCGTATAGGGCCTGGGCCCGGCCCTCGAAGCACTGGATCAGCTTTTCGACCGCCCGGTCGAAGTTCGCCTGCAGCATCATGTCCAGCATGCGCGACTTGAAGGCGAAGTCGATGAAGAATTCCAGTCGCGCGCCCTGGGGGTGGGGATGAAACTCCCAGCGGTTCTTCAGATGCTTGAAGGGGCCGCGGATCAGGCCGACCTCGACCTTGGGCGCATGGATGTCGTGGCGCACCCAGGTCGAGAACCGCTCGGACAGGAAGGCGAAGCCGACGCCCGCTTCGGCGTCCAGCAAGCGCACGCCCGGCGCCTCGTCCCGTTCGTTCCAGACGCGCATCGACGTGATCCAGGGCACGAAGTCGGGATAGGCGCGCACGTCCGCCACCAGGGCGGCGAGTTGTTCAGGCGCATAGGGCAGGATGCGCGTTACCCGATGGACGGCCAAGGGGTCAGCGGCCGTTCCGGGTCGACAACTGGGCCTCGCGGGCCGCGCGCAGCCGGGCGAAGTCGTCGCCCGCGTGGTGCGACGAGCGCGTCAGCGGCGAGGACGACACCATCAGGAAGCCCTTGGCCCGGGCGATCGCCTCATAGGCCTTGAACTCTTCCGGAGTGACGAAGCGGTCGATGGCGGCGTGCTTGCGCGTCGGCTGCAGGTACTGGCCGATGGTGATGAAGTCGACGCCGGCGGAACGCATGTCGTCCATCACCTGCATGACCTCTTCCTTGGTCTCGCCCAGGCCGACCATGATGCCGGACTTGGTGAACTGGTTCGGGTCGCGCTCCTTGACCATCTGCAGCAGGCGCAGGGAGTGGAAGTAGCGGGCGCCGGGCCGGATCTTCAGATAGAGGCGCGGAACCGTCTCGAGGTTGTGATTGAAGACGTCGGGCCTGGCGTCGATCATCACCTCGGCCGCGCCGTCCTTGCGAAGGAAGTCGGGGGTCAGGATTTCAATGGTGGTGTTCGGCGCCTGAAGACGAATCTGGCGCACCACCTCGGCGAAGTGGGCGGCGCCGCCATCGGACACGTCGTCGCGGTCCACAGAGGTGATGACGACGTGGTTCAGGCCCATCTGCTGGACGGCCAGACCGACCTTGGCCGGCTCTTCCGGGTCCAGCGGTTGCGGCAGGCCGGTCTTGACGTTGCAGAAGGCGCAGGCCCGCGTGCAGGTGTCGCCCATGATCATGAGCGTGGCGTGCTTCTGGCTCCAGCACTCGCCGATGTTCGGGCAGGCGGCCTCCTCACAGACGGTGTGCAGACCCTTGGAGCGCACGATGTCCTTGGTGGCGTTGTACTGGCCCGAACCGGGCGCCTTCACCCGCAGCCAGTCGGGCTTCTTCAGCACGACTGAATCCGGCCGGTTCTGCTTTTCCGGGTGACGAAGCTCGGACGGCTTCTTCTGCAGGGTGTCGATCAGCGTGACCATCGCCGGCGGTCTGGCTCCTGTTTTCAAGGCCGCTATGTCGGACTTCCGCGCTTCAAAGGCAAGGCACACTCGGTTTCAGTCCGCGAACGGAAGGGCATCACGCGACGTTACGCATCTTTTCAAGGCGACCTTACGTCACTAGGTTCCGGCCTCTTGTAACCGAGAGGGCCGCGCCAGAGCTCTCCGAAGGAGGACGTGCTTGCTGCGGGCAGCCCTGGACCCCAAGGTCTACGACGAAACCCTGTTCGACGCGCTGGTCGATGCGCGCGCCCGCTACGGCGACAAGGAGATCCTGGAGGACCAGGATCGCCACCCCCTGACCTACACCGGCCTGATCAGGGCCGCCTTCGTCCTGGGGCGCAAGATCGCCAAGCTGACCCAGCCGGGCGAGCGCGTGGGCGTTCTGCTGCCGTCCAGCGCGGGCGTGGTCGTGACCTTCTTCGCCCTGCACGCCTTCGGTCGCGTGCCGGTCATGCTGAACTTCACCTCGGGCGAGGCCAATCTGAAGGCGGCGCTGAAGACGGCGGGCGTGAAGAAGATCCTGTCGGCCAAGCGCTTCGTCACCCAAGCCAAGCTGGACGACCTGATGGAGGCCCTGGCCGAGGCGGCGGAGATCGTCTGGCTGGACGACATCCGCAAGACCATCGGCGTGGCCGACAAGCTCTACGGCCTGAGCGCCGGCATGGCGCCCAAGCGGTTCCGCGTGAAGACCGATCCGGATTCGGCGGGCGTGGTCCTGTTCACCTCCGGCAGCTTCGGCGCGCCCAAGGGCGTGGTGCTGAGCCAGAAGAACCTGGTCGCCAATGCGCGGCAGGTGGCCGCCCATATCGAACTGGACCCGGACTGGGTCATGTTCAACCCGCTGCCGACCTTCCACTGCTTCGGCCTGACCGGCGGGGTCATCCTGCCGCTGTTGCAGGGCCTGAAGGCGTTCGAATATCCCTCGCCCCTGCACGCCAAGCAGATCACCGACCTGCTGCCCCAGGTGAAGGCGTCGATCCTGTTCGCCACCGACACCTTCCTGAACCAGTACGCGCGTGTGGCCGAGCCGGGCGATTTCGCCACCCTGCAGTTCGCGGTGGCGGGTGCGGAAAAGGTGCGCGACGAGACGCGCCAGATGTTCAACACCAAGTTCGGCGGCGTCGAACTGCTGGAAGGCTACGGCGCGACCGAGGCGGCGCCCGTGGTGGCCGTGAACCATCCCGACCGCAACCGACCGGGCACGGTGGGCCAGATCTTGCCGGGCATGGAATACCGGATCGAGCCGGTCGAGGGCATCGCGGTCGGCGGCCGCCTGTACCTGCGCGGGCCGAACGTGATGGAAGGCTATATCTCGCCGAACGATCCCGACAATCTGGAGCCCCTGGCCGACGGTTGGCACGACACGGGCGACATCGTCGACATCGACACCGAGGGCTATATCACCATCCTGGGCCGGGTGAAGCGGTTCGCCAAGATCGGCGGCGAGATGGTGTCCCTGACGGCGGTCGAGGGCATGGCCGGCGCCGTCTGGCCCGATGGCCATCATGCGGTCGTGGCCGTGCCGGATTCCAAGAAGGGCGAGCGGCTGGTTCTGGTCACGGACGTCGCGACGGCGGAAGCTGCGCGCCTGTCGGAATGGGCGCGTGACAACGGCGCGCCGGAACTGGCCGTGCCGAAGAAGATCATCAAGATCGACGCCATCCCCGTCCTGGGCACCGGCAAGACCGACTATGTCGCCATCCAGAAGATGGTCGAAAAGGAACTGAAGGGCGGCTGATCCCGAGGCTTGCCGTTCCGTGCGCTTCCCATAAGCTCGACCTTGTCAGCCCCCGCACAGACGGGGCGCAAGAAGGCTGAGGAGACGCCATGGCCCGTTCGAATTCCCTCTCCCGCTGGGAGCCGCATGTTCTGAGCCTGCTGCGCATCGTGGCGGGGCTGCTGCTGCTCCAGCACGGATGCCAGAAGATACTGGGCTTCCCGCCGGGCGGGCATGGCGGAGGAATCGACCTGTCGACCCTGGCGGGCTGGTCCGGGCCGATTGAACTGGTCGGCGGCGTCCTGATCGTGCTGGGCCTGTTCAGCCGGCCGACCGCCTTCGTCCTGTCGGGCTTCACCGCCGTGGCCTATTGGATGGTCCATGCGCCGCAGAGCCTCTACCCCATCAACAACGGCGGAGAACTGGCGGCCCTCTACTGCTTCGTCTTCCTGTTCCTGGTCTTCGCCGGTCCGGGACCGATCGCCCTGGACAACATGCTGCGCGGCGGCCGTCGCCGCTGACGCATGTGGCGCGGCGTCCGGTCAGTCGGTCCGGACGCCCGTCATGAAGATCAGCCTTGGGGGACGCCGCCGTGACTAGTGAGTTGATCGTCCAATTTCCTTTGCAGGGAGAATGGTTCGTCGGCGCGGACGGCACCGAGGCCGGTCACGAGCTGGCGTTCGATTTCATACGTCTGGACAGGAAACTTCGTGCGACCCGGAAGTCGTCCCTGCATGAACTTCTGACCGCCGTGCCCCTAGATCAGTATCTGGGCTGGGGGCAGCCCATAGTCAGCCCGTTCGAAGGGCGTGTCGTAACCGCTGTCGACGGTCATTCGGAAAGGTCGCAGAGCTTCATCACGGCCATGTTTGAAAGCCTGTCGGCGACGGTTTCACCAAGCCAACGCAAGCGACTTGAAACCCTGCAAGCGACGGGCGGCGACATCGGCGCGTTCGCGGGGAACCACCTGGTCATCGAATCCGCAGACTCTGAAGGCGTGTTTGCCTTCATGGCCCACGCCAGGACGGGTTCGATCATCCCGCGCATCGGCGATCCTGTCTGCGTCAATCAGCAGGTGGCCGAGGTCGGCAACTCTGGTCAGTCCGTCGCCCCTCACCTGCACTTCCACCTGATGAGCGATCCGTCGCCGAACAGCGTCCAGGTCATTCCGTTCAAGTTCGCGCGCTATGAAGTCTACCTGAAGGGCGAGTGGCGCCTTCAGGAACATGCCCTGCCCAAGAAGCGGCAGCGTATCCGCAGCGTGCCGGCTCCAGCCTGATCGAAGCCGTCAGCCGATCCGGACGCCCGTCATGGAGATGGAGCCGCCCTCGATCACGTCGTTGAAGAAGCGCACCGGTTCGTCCTGCGCCTGTTGGGCGGCGACGTAGAGCAGCGGCAGATAGTGTTCGTCCGTCGGCACGCTGAGTTGGGCCTGTTCGGCCAGATGGACCCAGTCGATCAGCGCCTCATGGTCGCCGGCCAGGAAGGCGCGCTTCACCGCCTCGTTGAAGTCGACGGCCCAGTCATAAGGTTCGCCGCCCGCGCGCTTCCATGTCCGTAGGTTGTGCACGAAGTCGCCTGAGCCGGCGATCACGATCCCCTCGTCCCGCAGCGGACGCAGCCTTTTCGCCAGTTCATAGTGGGCGCGCGCGTCGAGGGTGCGATCCAGCGACAGTTGCACCACAGGCACGTCGGCCTCGGGCCAGGCGTGGGCCAGGACCGACCAGGTCCCGTGATCCAGACCCCACTGGGTCGTCTGGACGGTGCCGGTCAGTTCCGCCACCCGGTTCGCCAGCGAGGGCGAGCCGGGCGCGGGATATTGCACGGCGTGAAGTTCGGGCGGGAAGCCACCGAAATCATGGATGGTTTCGGGTTGTTCTTGCGCCGTCACGCCCAGCCCGCGCGTCTCCCAGTGGGCCGAGACCATGACGACGCCTTTCGGCTTGCCGATCTCCTCTCCCAGTTCGCGCCAGGCGTCCGCGTAGGGACCGCCGAGGGCGTTCATGGGAGAGCCGTGACCAAAGAAGACGGCGGGCTGGCGCATGATCTTAACCGTGCAGCTTCTTCGCGATTTCCGCGATGTGTCTGCCCTGGAAGCGCGCGCCGTCCAGTTCGGTTTCGCTGGGCATGCGCGATCCGTCGGCGCCCGTGATGGTGGTTGCGCCATAGGGCGAGCCGCCGGTGATCTCGTCCAGGCGCATCTGGCCGCCGAAGGCGTAGGGCAGGCCCGCGACCACCATGCCGTGGTGCAGGAAGTAGTTGTGGAAGCCAGCGAAGGTGGTTTCCTGGCCGCCGTGCTGGGTGGCCGTGGCGGTGAAGGCGCCGCCGACCTTGCCCAGCAGCGTCCCTTGGGCCCACAAGCCGCCGGTCTGATCCAGGAAGGCGCGCATCTGCGAGGCGGCCGTGCCGAACCGCGTGCCGGCGCCCAGGATGATGGCGTCATAGGCGGCCAGGTCGGACACCTCGGCGACCGGGGCCGCCTGATCCAGCTTGTAGCCGGAACTGCGGGCCAGCTCTTCCGGAACGGTTTCCGGCACGCGCTTGATGTCCACGACGGCGCCTTCGACGCCGCGCGCGCCCTCGGCGACGGCCTGGGCCATCTGTTCGATATGGCCGTAGGTCGAGTGGTAGAGGACGAGAATCTTGGGCATCGAGGGCTCCGCTAAATCAAACGGCACATAAGCAACTGTGCCAGTCGCTGATTTAACTGGATGTTGCGTCGCCGCAAGCCCCCTTCGTCAAATTTCCATCCGCCCGGCCTAGAGGACAGACGCGATCATAGAAGGCTTGGTTCGCAGGCGCCCGCCCGCCGCGCGACAGTAGGAAGCGATGCTCGACCACCATGGCCTGCTGCTCGATGTTCAGGCCGTCCCATTCGCACAGGTCGTCCAGAGGATAGGCGTAGGCCCCTGGACCGTCCCCCGCGCGCAACTTGGCGGTCAACAGATTGGTGCCGTTCTGGGCCTGCCAGACGTGGACCATCTCGTGGATGAAAACAGCCTGGGTGCGTAGCGGTGCGCGCGACAGGTCGGGCGCCAGCGTCTTCTTCGGCCAGACGATCCAGTCGCGGCCGAACCAGCTTCCGGGCACGAAGGCGCGGTCGAAGGGCCATGGCGAACCCAGGAAACGGATGTCGTCCAGTCTCAGCGCGCGGCCGAAGACCTCGCGCGCCAGGGCCGCTTCACCGTCCGCCAGAGGCCTGATCATCGCCGGTTCCTGTCCATTCCCAATGCCAGGGCTCGAAGACGTAGGGGGTGAAGCCGAAGCGGGCGGCGTTGGCCACCAGCCAACGATAGGTCGGCCCCTGGGCCATGTGGCGACGGCTGGTCGGGTCGGTCGAGTCCACGCCCATGCCGGGCACGTGGCCGACGTGGATGTCCACCGCCGTTCCGGTCCTGTGCGGCGAACAGGCCGCGCGGCGCACCCCGTCGCAATTGCCCTGCGCCGCGCATCGAGCCGCGTCGGCTTCGGGGTCGCGGAAGCCGGAGAATATCTGCATCAACTCCGGATCGGCGGCGATGGCGGGAACCTCGGCGCGGGCGGCTGCGGCCATGCGGCGATAGGCGTCCAGCACGTCGCGGCGCAACAGGCGCGTCATCCGCTGGGCGTGCTCCTCGTTCGGGTCGAGGTAGGCCAGCATGTTGATCGGCGGCGGATCGGGGCATTCTCCCCTCACCCGCGCCATGACGAAGGGGCGGCGTTCCTGCCATAGGCCGCGAAACACCTGGAAGGTCGCCTGGTCGAACTGTCCCGTAGCGGGCAGGGAATGGCGGGACTGAAAGGCGGCCAGGGCCTCCGCGAAACCGGGCGAAGCCGGGTCGCACGGAGAGCCAACCTCGCGCTGAATAAGGGGAATGTAGGTCTCCCACCCCCATTCGGACGAACCGAACGGAGCCCATTCCAGGGTGTAGAGCGAAACCGCATTGCCCTGGGCGACGCTGTCCCAGGCTGTGGTGAGGCGGTCGCAGATCTGGGCCTCGCCCGCGTTCGTCGCGGCGTGAGCCATGCCCGAGGCGCCGAACAGGGAGAGAAGGGCCGCAGCCAGGACTGCAATTCGCACGGTCATGCGCCCAGCAGGCCCCAGCTTGCGCCGGATCGCAAGACCGTCTTCGCCTGATCGCGGAAAACCGGCATGGTGAAGGTCGGCCGACTCAAGGCCGGTTGCATATCGGACGCCTGATGACATCCGCCGCCGTCGACGCCCCGCGCCGTTCCAACGCCGTCTTGGCCGCCTTTTCCGGTCCCTGCCTGCCGCTGGCGGCCTTCGGGGTCGCCCTGCCCGTCACCCTGCCGGAGTTCTACGCCACCCACGTCGGGCTGGAACTGGGCGTCGTGGCGGCCGTCTTCATGGCCGTGCGGCTGATCGACATCGTCTTCGACCCCTTCATCGGCTGGGGCATGGACAAGACCAAGACGGCCTTCGGTCGCTATCGGCCGTGGATGCTGGTCTCGACGCCGATCCTGATGCTGTCGGCCCTGATGATGTTCGTGGTCGTTCAGCCGGGCGCCGGTCCCGCCTATCTGTTCGCCTGGCTGCTGGTTCTCTACCTGGGCTTCTCGATCGGCACCCTGGGGCAACTCGGCTGGGCGGCGGTGCTGGCGCCCCAGTACGACCAGCGCAGCCGCGTCTACGGCTGGTGGCAGGTGTTCAACATCATCGGCGTCATCCTGATCCTGATCCTGCCGACCATCGTCGTGAAGACGGGCATAGGCGACTACGCCGACGGCGTGCGGATCATGGGGTGGGCCATCCTGATCGCCCTGCCTGTCACCATCGGTCTGGCCATGATCGCCGTGCCTGAGCCGGTCAACGTCGGCGCGCCGCCGCACGGCGGGCCGAGCGCCTACCTGGCCCTGTTCAAGATGAAGACGGTGCGCAAGCTGCTGATCGCCGATCTGCTGCTGGGCGTGGCGCCGGGCATCACGGGGTCGCTGCTGTTCTTCTTCTTCGGCCAGATCAAGGGCTATGACCACACCCAGGCGTCGCTGTTCATGCTCTTCTACTTCGTGGCGGGACTGGTCGGCGCGCCGATCTGGGCCTGGCTGGCGACAAAGATCGGCAAGGACCGGGCCCTGGCCGTCGCCAGCCTGATCTTCGCCGGCCTCTATATCGCCGCCACCCTGGTTCCCGGCGGCAATTTCGTCGTGACCGCGGCCGTCATGTTCATCGCCGGCCTGCCCTACGCCGCCGGTCTGTTCCTGCTGCGAGCCATGATGGCGGATGCGGGCGACGAGGTCCGGCTGGAGACGGGCGTGGACCGGACGGGCCTGATGTTCTCCATCCTGTCGGCGACGACCAAGATCGGTCACGTGGTGGCGTTGATCCCCTATCTGATCCTGCAATGGGTCGGCTTCAAAGCCTTGCCGGGACCGGAGGGGAACAGCGAATTCTCCCTGCTAATGCTGCAGATCCTGTTCATCGCCGTGCCGGGCCTGCTACTGGCGGGCGCCGCCTGGGTGCTGAAGGGCTATCCCCTGACGCCGCAGCGGCATGATGAAATCCGCGAGGCGCTCATCGCCCGCGACGCCGGGACCGCCTGAATGACCCACTCCGTCGACCGCCTGAAAGAGATCATGGTTCGCCTGCGCGATCCGAACGGCGGTTGTCCCTGGGATGTCGAACAGACCTTCGCGACCATCGCCCCCTATACGATCGAGGAGGCCTACGAGGTCGCAGACGCCATCGAGCGCGCCGACATGGAGGAGTTGAAGGTCGAACTGGGCGACCTGCTGTTCCAGGTCGTCTTCCACGCCCGCATGGCGGAGGAAGCCGGGCATTTCGCCTTCGACGACGTGGCCGAGGCCATGGCGGACAAGCTGATCCGCCGCCATCCGCACGTCTTCGGCGACGAGGCGGCCAAGGCCAGCGGCCCGGCCCAGAAGGCGCGCTGGGAAGACATCAAGGCCGCCGAGCGCAAGGCCAAGGCGCAGCACGGCGTTCTGGACGACGTGCCCATCGGCCTGCCCGCCCTGACCCGCGCGGCCAAGCTGACCAAGCGGGCGGGTCGCGTCGGCTTCGACTGGCCCTCGACCGACGAGGTCTTCGACAAGCTGGCGGAAGAGGTTCAGGAACTGCGCGTGGAGATCGCCGCCGGCGACAGGGACAGGGCGCGCGAGGAACTGGGCGACCTGCTGTTCGTCGTCGCCAACCTAGCCCGCAAGCTGGAGGTCGAGCCCGAAGACGCCCTGCGCGCCGCCAACGCCAAGTTCGTGCGTCGCTTCGGCTTCATCGAGGCCGAACTGGCCAAGGACGGCCGCACGCCGGAACAGTCCGACCTGGCGGAAATGGACGCCCTGTGGGACGCCGCCAAGGCGGCCGAGAAGGCCTAGACGTAGCGTAGCTCCTGCAGGTCCACTTCGCGGATCAGCTTGCGGGCCGTTTCCTCGTCCACCAGCCGCATCCGGCCCAACCGAACCAGTTCGGCGCGTTCGGCGGCGAGGCCTGCGAGGCGCAGGCAGCGTTCGATTTCGTCTGATTGACGGGCCAGCACCACGTCGTCGCCCTCGACATGGGTGCGGGTCTCGATGCGGTGGCGATAGATCTCCATCAGCCGCGCCGCTGTCTCGGCGTAGAGGTCGGGATTGCTCTTGCCCTCGGCCATGGCGTGCTGGGTGTCCTCGATGGCGCGCATGGCGGCCGAGGCGGCGGCGACGCGTGAGCGGTCCTCTTCTTCGAGATGCGAAGGTTCAGGCGGCAGTTCTATGCCCTTCAGCAGGCGCGGCAGGGCCACGCTCGCCAGCACCAGCGAAACCACGATGACCCCGGCGGCCAGGAAGATGGCGAGGTTGCGCGCCGGCATGGGCGTGCCGTCGCCCAACACGAAGGGCAGGGTCAGGATGCCGGCCAGGGTGATGGCGCCGCGCACCCCCGCCAGGGACATGACCGCGACCAGCCGCAGGCCGACCTTGGGCGGCGCGCTCTTGCCGCGCCGGCGGAACAGGGTGAACTTCAGCGAGGTCCACACCCAGACGAAACGCAGGGCGGCCAGGGCCGCGACAATGGCGAACACATAGACCGCCAGCCACCAGACCTCCTTGTGCTGGGTCGACTGAATGACCTCGGCCGCGCGCGCCATGATCGAGGGCATCTGTTCGCCCAGGATGACGAAGATCAGGCCATTGGCTACGAACTGCACCGTGTCCCAGACGACCGCGCGGCGGATGCGCGTCGCCGCCATGGCCGAGCCCTGTCGTTCGGTGAAGCTCATGGTCACGCCCGCGGCGACGGCCGCCAGGATGCCGGAGGCGTGGACGACTTCGGCGGCCAGATAGGCGGCGAAGGGGATCAGCAGGCTGATCAGGATCTGTCCGCCGACGTCCTCGCCCCAGCGCCGGCTGATCCAGGCCTTCAGCAGGCCGATGGCCAGGGTCACGGCGACGCCGACGGCGATCCCCGCCAGGGCCAGCCAGGCGAAGGTTCCGACCGCACTGGTCAGGGAGAAGGCGCCGGTCGTCGCGGCGATGACGGCGATGCGCATGCAGGTCAGGCCCGTCGCGTCGTTCAACAGCGACTCGCCCTCCAGGATGTGCATCAG
The DNA here is from genome assembly GCF_040549405.1 of Brevundimonas faecalis. Classification (NCBI taxonomy): domain Bacteria; kingdom Pseudomonadati; phylum Pseudomonadota; class Alphaproteobacteria; order Caulobacterales; family Caulobacteraceae; genus Brevundimonas; species Brevundimonas faecalis. Next base: position 1,567,340 of record NZ_JBEPTF010000001.1, read on the forward strand.
CCGCTTGGGGATCGGCGCGCGCGACGCGATGGCGGATACGGCGATCGGATCGGTCGGCGACAGGATGGCCGCCAATGCGAAGGCCACGGCCAGGGGCATGGCCGGAATCATCCAGTGGATCAGGAAGCCCAGCCCGACCACGGTGAAGACCACCAGGCCGAGCGCCAGCTCCAGGATCACGACCCGGTCGCGGAACAGGGCCTCCTTCGGAATGCGCCAGCCGTCCACGAACAGCAGCGGCGGCAGGAACAGCAGGAAGAAGATGTCGGGTTTCAGATCGACGGCTTCGCCGGTGATCATCACCACGCCCGCCCCCAGAGCGATCTGCACCAGAGGCAGGGCGATCCGCGTGATCCGCGCGACCCAACCCGAAACCACCACGGCCAACAGGAGGAAGAGGATGGTCTCGATCAGGTGCATGGATCAGTCGATGACGCCGGGAAACAGTCGCTCAACTCGCCCCAGGGCGGAAGGATGCAGTCTCACCGTCAGGCGGATCATGCCCTCGTCATCGCTTTCGCGCGCCGTGACGCGGCCGTTCTCATAGAGCCAGGCTAGGGCTTCTCCCTGATGCGGCGCCAGGGTGACATGGGTTTCGGGGTCGTCGTCGATCAAGCCGGCGATGATCTCGCGCAGGCTCTCAATCCCCTCGCCTGTCCAGGCGGAAACCGCCACGGCCTTGCCTTCGTGGGAAAGACGTTCGGCCTGGCCCGTGACCGCGTCGCGGACATCGGCGTCCAGCAGATCGATCTTGTTCCAGACCTCCAGAATGCGGCGCGTCTTCTTTTCACCGTTTGGGCCTTCCGGCGTTGGAATCTGTTCCAGCACCGCCTCGACGTCCTTGGCCTGGGCGTCGCTGTCGGGCGAGGCGATGTCGCGGACGTGCAGGATCAGGTCGGCCTCGCCCACCTCCTCCAGCGTGGCGCGGAAGCTCTCGACCAGTTCGTGCGGCAGGTCGGAGATGAAGCCCACGGTGTCGGCGATGATGGCCGGACGGCCCTGCGGCAGGCGGATGGTGCGCTGGGTCGTGTCGAGCGTCGCGAACAACAGGTCCTTGGCGAAGACCTCGGAGCCCGTCAGCCGGTTGAACAGGGTCGACTTGCCCGCATTGGTGTAGCCGACCAGGGCAACCGAAGGGAAAGGAACCTTCTTGCGCGCCTTGCGGTGCAGGCCGCGTGTGCGGCGCACCTCTTCCAGCTCGGTCTTCAGGCGCACGATGCGGTCGGCGATCAGGCGCCGGTCCAGCTCGATCTGGGTTTCGCCCGGACCGCCGGTCGAACCGGTTCCGCCGCGCTGGCGCTCCAGGTGAGTCCAAGTGCGGACCAGGCGCGAGCGTTCGTAGTCCAGTCGGGCCAGTTCGACCTGCAGCCGGCCTTCCTTGGTCCGGGCGCGGCGGCCGAAGATTTCCAGAATCAGGCCGGTGCGGTCGATGACCTTCACCTCCCAGGCCTTTTCCAGGTTGCGCTGCTGGACCGGGGTCAGATCATCGTCGATGACCACGGCCTCTGCGTCGGCGGCGCGGATCAGGGCGGCCAGTTCGTCGACCTTGCCCGACCCGAACAGGGTCGCGGGCGTGGTGGAGCGCAGGCGCACGATCTCTTCGGCGCGCACGTCGAGGTCCAGCGCGCGGGCCAGGCCCACGGCCTCTTCGAGCCGTTCCGACGCCAGCCGGGGGCTGTCGGAACGACGGTCAGGGTGAATGACGGCCGCCCGAATGAGCGGGACGGCGTGGTCGATAAGTTTGGAGGTCAATCAGTCTTCTTCGGCGTCAGGCTCGTACAGTTGCACGGGCGCGGACGGCATGATGGTCGAGATGGCGTGCTTGTAGACGAGCTGCGACTGGCCATCGCGACGCAGCAGCACACAGAAGTTGTCGAACCAGGTCACGATGCCCTGCAGCTTGACGCCGTTGACCAGGAAGATGGTCAGCGGGGTCTTGGTCTTGCGGACGCTGTTGAGGAAGGTGTCCTGGAGGTTCTGGCGTTTGTCTTGCGACATGGCAGGTTGGTCCTGTTCTTGATTTTTCTGGTCTCGACCGAGGCGGTCGGTGCGGACTCAGGGTCCGTCGCCGACCTTAAACGCCCCCTCGCACGGGCGGCAACGCCCTAAATGGCCTCGCGGCGCGCCTGTTCAAGATAAACTTCACGCAAACGGGTCGCGATCGGGCCGGGTTTGCCGTCGCCGATACGCGTTCCGTCGAGAGAGACGATCGGCATGACGAAGGAGCTGGCGGCCGTGACGAAGACCTCGCGCGCGCGTTTGGCTTCCTCGACGCTGAAGGCTCGTTCGTCCAGTTCGATGCCCTCGGCCTCGACCAGTTTCAGGATGGCGGCGCGGGTGATGCCGCGCAGGATGTTGGCCTGGGTGTCGCGGGTGCGCAGGCGTCCGTTCTCGTCCACGATCCAGGCGTTGGTCGAGGAGCCCTCCGTCACCATGCCCATTTCGTCGAACAGGATGGCTTCGTATGCGCCGCGCTCACGGGCTGCCTGCTTGGCCAGGGCGTTGGGCAGGAGGCCGACGGTCTTGATGTCGCAACGGCCCCAGCGGATGTCGGGATGGGTGACGCCGGCCGCGCCCTTCGCCGCCAGAGCCTCGCCCTTGCGCAGATCCAGGGACTTGGCGGTTACGACGACACTGGGCGGCGTGTCCTGGGGGAAGGCGTGGTCGCGGGGCGCCGTGCCGCGCGTGACCTGCAGATAGACGATGCCGTTCCGCACGCGGTTGCGACGGATGGTTTCCTTCAGGACCTGACCCAAGGCCTGGGCCGTCATGGGAATGGGTATCCGAAGCTCGGTCAGGCTGCGCGCCAGACGGCTCAGGTGCCCCTCGAAATCGGCCAGCTTGCCGTCGAAGACCGACCAGACCTCATAGACGCCGTCGGCGAACTGAAAGCCCCGATCCTCGATGTGGACGGTCGCATTGTTGTGGGGCTGATAGGTCCCGTTGACGTAGGCGATCCTGGACATCAGTCGCCCTCTCCTTCTTCGTCTTCTCCGCCGCGTGAGGGCGAGACGCCCAGCGACTTCAGTTTGCGGTGCAGTGCGGATCTTTCCATGCCGATGAAGGCGGCCGTGCGCGAGATGTTTCCGCCGAAGCGCATGATCTGGGCGGCCAGATACTCACGCTCGAACACCTCGCGCGCCTCGCGCAGCGGAAGCGCGATCACCCGGTCGGCGCCGAGCGAGGCTGAGGAGCCGGACGAGGCCACCTCCTGCGGCAGCATGTCGGAGGTGATCGGCTCTTCTGGATCGCCGGTGGCGAGGATCAGCAGGCGCTCGACGTTGTTCCGCAACTGGCGGACGTTGCCGGGCCAAGGATGAACCTGAAGCACGGCCAGGGCGTCCTCGGCGATGCGGCGACGCGGCAGGCCCTGCGACGCCGACAGGCTGTCCACGAAATATTCGACCAGTTCGCCGATGTCCTCGCGGCGTTCCGCAAGCGGCGGCACGCGAATGGGCACGACGTTCAGGCGATGGAACAGATCCTCGCGGAAGCGGCCTTCGCCGATCTCGACCTTCAGGTCCCGGGCGGTCGAGGTGATGACGCGCACATCGACCTGGACGTCCTGTTCGCCGCCGACGCGACGGAAGCGTTGCTCGACCAGGACGCGCAGGATGCGGCTCTGGCTTTCGCGCGGCATGTCGCCGACGTCGTCCAGATAGAGGGTGCCGTTGTGGGCGCGCTCGAACACGCCGATCTTGCGCGGACGGCCGTCGCCGCCTTCCTCGCCGAACAGTTCGACGTCCAGGCGTTCGGGCGTCATGCCGGCGGCGGAAATGGCGACGAACTCGCCCTTGGCGCGGGGACTGGCGTCATGGATCTGACGCGCGACCAGTTCCTTGCCGGAGCCGGGCGGACCCGAGATCAGGACACGGCTGTTGGCCGGCGCCACCTTGGAGATGGTGCTGCGCAGCAGCTGAGCCGCCGCCGACTTTCCGATCAGGCCGGTGGGCGCCATGGTCTGAGCGCGCAGGCGACGGTTCTCGCGCTTCAGCGCCGCCGCCTCCAGGGCGCGTTCGACCACCACGACAAGGCGATCGGACTTGAACGGCTTCTCGATGAAGTCATAGGCCCCGCGCTTCAGCGCGCTGACGGCCGTTTCGATATTGCCGTGGCCGGAGATCATGACGACGGGCAGGTCTTCGTCCAGGCCCTTGACCACGTCCAGCAGTTCTAGTCCGTCCAGGCCGCCGCCCTGCATCCAGATGTCGAGCACGGCCAAGGACGGCTTGCGCGCGCGAACGGCCGCCAGGGCCTCGTCCGAATTGGCGGCCGTACGGACGGAGTGGCCTTCGTCCTCCAGCAGGCCGGAGACCAGTTCACGGATGTCCGCCTCGTCGTCCACGACCAGAATATCGGCGCCGGTGTTTCGCATGAAGCCTCTCTTACTCCGCCGCTCGCGCCGTGTTGGTCACGCGGTGAACGGCCTTGCTGTCTTGGGCCAGGGGGAAGATCAGGCACACGCGGGCGCCCGACAGAGTTTCCGCGTCGGCGAGCTTCAGCTCTCCGCCGTGGTCCTCGCAAATGCGTTTGACGATGGCCAGGCCCAGGCCCGTCCCCTTCTCGCGCGTGGTGACATAGGGTTCGGTCAGCCGGTCGCGGTCCTTGGCCGGAAGGCCCACGCCGTCGTCCTCTATGGTGAAGGTCGCCAGGCCGTTCTCGACGTCCAGTCTGGCGCGAATGCCGGTCGTTCCAGCGACGACGGGATGATCGGCGCGGCGCGCGGCGACGGATTCGCCGGCGTTCTTCAGGATGTTGGCCAGGGCCTGCCCCACCATGCGGCCGTCGCATTGCAGGACGACCGACGGCAGGGGCTCGACCAGGTCCACGCCGATGTCGGCGGCGGCCACGCGCTGAGCGAAAACGGCTTCTCGCAGCAGTTCGGCGGGATTCTCCTGGGCGAAGCGCGGCGCGGGCATGCGGGCGAAGGACGAGAACTCGTCCACCATGCGGCCGATGTCGCCGACCTGACGAATGATGGTCTCGGTGCAGCGGTCGAAGACCTCTACATCCTCGCCGACCTGAGACCGGTATTTGCGGCGCAGGCGTTCGGCTGACAGCTGGATCGGCGTCAGCGGGTTCTTGATTTCGTGGGCGATGCGGCGCGCCACGTCGCGCCAGGCGGCGTTGCGCTGGGCCGTGACCAGCCGGGTGATGTCGTCGAAGGTCAGGACCATCTCCCCGCCCTGCCCGCCTTCGATGCGGACGCGCAGGCGACGCGTGTCGCCGTCGCGGCTGACGTCGATGTCTTCCTCGATATGGGCCTCGACCCGCTCGGAAAGCTCGGCCAGTTCCGGCGCGACATCGGCCAGCATCCGGCCCTGCACGTCCGCTTCCGTGATGGCCAGCAACTGGCTGGCGCTGTCGTTGATGGCCGAGATGCGGCCCATGCGGTCCAGGCCGATCACGCCGGCGCTGACGCCCGACAGAACGGTTTCAATGAAGCGGCTGCGGCCCTGAGCCTCGTCGCTGGCCGTTTTCAAGGCCGCCTGCTGGCTCTTGATGTCGCCGGTCATACGGTTGAAGGCTTCCGACAGGACGATCAGTTCGGACGGCGCGCCGGTGTTGTCGACGCGGGCGTTCAGATCCCCGCCCGCCACCTGGTCCGCCGCTTTCACCAGACGGCCGATCGGCGCCGAGATCGAACTGGCCGCCGACATGGCCAGCCAGACGGCTCCGACCAAAACCAGCAGGGCCGTCTCGAGATAACTGAGAGCGAAGGCCGCCTGGATGCGCGCGCGGCTTTCCTCCGCCGCGCGATAGGCGGCGATGGATTCCTCGCCGTTGCGCATGCGCTGGATCAGGCCCGGCGCCAATGGACGGACGACATAGAGGTAGGCGTCGCCGTAGTCAGGCAAGGGATAAAGGGCCCGCACCATGTCGGGATCTTCGGTCACGGTCGTCGGCGCCACCTGGCCGCCGGCCACGGTTTCGAAGGCGTCGCGCGGCGGCGCGACATAGGGCGGCGCGTTGGGCTGTTCCCCGCTGGCCAGGACCTGACCTTGACGGTCGAGGATATAGACCGCCGGATAGCCGAAGAAGTCGCCGATCTGGGTCAGGGCGCGCGTGAACTGGATTCGGTTGTCGAACAGGCTGCGCACACCGCCCAGTTCGGTCGACATGGTCTCTAGATCGACTTCCAGTCCCGCGCCCACGTCGGCCACATAGGCGCGGCCGATCTCGGCGCCGTTCTCGACGGCGGAGCGGACATTGGTGCTGAACCACTGGTCCACGCCCCGGTTCACCAGGACGCCGAACACCAGAGCGACCAGGACGGCCGGCGCCACGGCCACCAGGGAAAACAGGGTGACGAAACGCAGGTGCAGGCGCGCGCCCGGATCGGTCCGGTTGCGCGTCAGGCGCAACACCCTGATCCCGATAACGGTCGCCAGGATGCTGATCAGGACCAGATTGGCCAGAAGGATGAAGAGCACCGCCTGGCTGGCCGCCGTCCGCGCATCCCCGCCCGCCGTCGCGCCCGGGGCGATGGCCACCAGCCAGATGGCGGCGGCCGTGATCAGGAAGGCCACGACATAGGCGGTGACGAACAAGGCCCGGGCGCGGCCGTCAGCCAGACGTCCCCAGAGCGATCGCTCTGGGCCGTGGCCTTCGGTCTGCGCGGCGGGGAGGTCCGTCATCACCTCGCAGCTTCAACCAGCTGTGGCCGATTTTCAACACCGGAGTTGCTGAAATGATGCGTGTTCGGCAACCAAAGGTCGGTTAGAGCGCGTTCGACCTCCTCCGGCGTGTCGAGGCGACAGAGGCGCGCCTTGGCGGATCGTCTTTCCAGCGGGTCGGCGGGCCAGGGCGCCTGTTCGACGTACCAGCCCAGATGCTTGCGGAACATCTTGAGGCCCAGCGGCATGCCGTAGAAGGCGATGGAGGCCCGCAGATGCTCGACCACTATGGCCAGGCGTTCCTCCTGTTCCGGTTCCTGCAAGCGCGTTCCGTCGATCAGGGCGCGTTCCAGATGGGCCGCCAGCCAGGGGCGGCCATAGACCCCGCGTCCCAGCATCAGGGCGTCGGCGCCCGAACAGTCCAGCGCCTCGCGCGCCTGTTCCGCGGTGATGATGTCGCCGTTGACGATGACGGGGATGGCGACCGCCTGCTTCACATCGGCCACGGCGTCCCAGTCGGCGACGCCCGTGTAGAACTGCTTTCGCGTGCGGCCATGCACGGTGACGGCAGCCACGCCAAGGCCTTCGGCCCGGCGCGCCATATCGGCGGCGTTCAGGCTGTTCTCGTCCCAGCCCAGGCGCATCTTGACCGTGACCGGACGGCTGACCGCCTGAACCACGGCCTCCATGATGGCGGCGGCCTGTTCCGGCGTCCGCATCAGGGCCGATCCGCAGGCGGCGCCCGTGACCTCCTTGGCGGGGCAGCCGAAATTCAGGTCGATGATGTCGGCGCCCGCCTGTTCGGCCATGCGCGCGCCTTCGGCCATGGCATGGGGGTTTCCGCCGACCAGCTGGATGACGGTCAAGGGCAGGCCGCCGCCGACGGCCGCCCGTCGCACCACGTCGGGCCGACCGCGCGCCAGTTCAGCCGAGGCCACCATCTCGGTCGCGACATAGGCCGCGCCCAGCCTGGAAGCGAGCAGGCGGAACGGCAGGTCGGTGATCCCGGTCATGGGCGCCATCAGCACCCTTCCCGCGATCCGCACGTCTCCGATCTGCAATCCTGTGGTCATGGGGGCCCTTAGCGCCGACTAACCCGCCTCTCGTCAAGCGGAACTGGGGCGCTTAGAAGGCCGTCATGGGATTCTCAGCGATCGTGGTGGCCGCCGGTTCGGGTTCACGGGCAGGCGGCGACAAGCAATGGCGGACCGTGGCGGGCAAGCCCATGGTCCGATGGTCGGTCGAGGCCCTGCTGCGCGCCGGAGCGAACCCGGTCGTGGTGGTCACGGCGCCGGACGCCGAGAGCCGCGCGGCCGGAGCCTTGGTCGGCCTGGACGGCTGGGTCACGACTCCCGGAGGCGCGACCCGAGCCGAATCCGTTCGCGCAGGCCTGGCGGCGCTGTCAGGTCCGGATGAAACGCCGGTGCTGATTCACGATGCGGCGCGCCCCTTCCTGGAGGAAGCCGTCATCCGGCGCCTGCTGGACGCCCTGGAGGATGCGGACGGTGCCCTGCCCGCCTTGCCGGTCGCCGACAGCCTGCGTCGTGGGCTGGACGGCCTGGTGGTCGGCGGCGTGGATCGCGACGCCCTGTGGCGCGCCCAGACGCCGCAAGCTTTTCGCCTGAGAACCGTCCGCGACGCCTACGCCGCATGGCGTGAAGCCGAGACGCCGACCGATGAGGCCGCCGTCGTCGAGCGCGCCGGGGGCCGTGTGCGCCTGGTCGAGGGCGACGCCCGTTTGATGAAACTGACCTATCCCGAGGATTTCGCCATGGCCGAGGCCCTGTCACCCGTCGCCCGCACCGTCACCCGGATGGGCCAGGGATACGACGTCCATCGTTGGGGGCCGGGAACCTCGGTCTGGCTGTGCGGCGTGGAGATCCCGCACGACCAGACCCTGATCGGACATTCGGATGCGGATGCGGGCCTGCACGCCCTGACCGACGCTATCCTGGGCGCGATCGCCGACGGCGACATCGGCGACCACTTCCCGCCCAGCGATCCGCAGTGGAAGGGCGCCTCCTCCGATCGTTTTCTGGTCTACGCCGCCCAGCGCGTTGCGGCCCGCGGCGGACGGATTGTCAATGTGGACGTCACCCTGATCTGCGAGCAGCCGAAGGTGAAGCCGCATCGCCTGACCATGCGTGAACGCCTGGCCGAACTGCTGGAACTGCCCCTGGACGCCGTCAGCGTGAAGGCGACCACGAGCGAAGGTCTGGGCTTCACCGGACGTGGCGAAGGATTGGCCGCTCAGGCCGTGGCGGCGGTCGAACTTCCGGCCTGACCCAGGCCAAGGTCGGCCGAGGCGCGTTCGAGCACCGCAGCGGGCGATTCGCCCTCGCGCATTTCGGCCACGCCGACGTCGAACTCGACCACGAAGGGCGAGCGGTCCTTGCCCGCGTCGAAGGCGGTGCAGGCGATGACCGCCGCGATTCGTTCGGCCGCCAGTCGCGCCTCCGCCTGGGCCGTGGCGGGCAAGACCAGGGCGAAGACCTCGGGACCCAGGCGCGCGGCGGTGTCTTCAACCCGCACCAGACGGGAAACCATGGCGCCGATCTGCGGCACGGCGCGTTCCAGCCAGCCGCCGGTCCGGGCGTGAGCGAGCGCCTCGCGATCCGCCACCTTCAGCACGCAGACCGACAGGGCCCGGTTTCGCGCCCGTGCGCCCTCGGCCAGACGCGCGAGATGGGCGGCGAAGAGGTCGCGGGTGAAGAGCCCCGTCGTCGGGTCCATGAGGTCGGAACCCCGCACGGCGTCCAGGGCGCGGCGGATGGCCTGGCGGCGACGATGGTTGCGGGCCAGGGCCAGGACGCGTTCCGCCGTTTCATCTTCCGGAGTGTCGGCGGCGGCCACATCCGCGAAGCCCTTGCCGAAGAGCTCGTCCAGTTCGACCTCGGCCGTCTCGCGCAGATAGAGGGTCAGGGGGATGTGGTAGAGGCGGGTGTTTCGCTTCATGCCCGAAGCAATGGACAGGGCCGGCGCATGATCCTGTCCGCCCCAGAGCACGGCGGCGTCGAACGCCCGCTCATGCAGATAGTCGAAGGCCGTATAGGGCGTGGGCGCCGCCACCACTTCCGCGCCGGCCGCCGACAGGGCGTTGGCCATGGCCAGGAAGCGTCGATCTGCCGCGCCGGCGGTCAGAATCTGCAGCGGCGTCTCGCCCGTGTCCGGCGCGCGCAGCACCACGCCATGATCCGCGAAGGTCGCCTGGCGCAGGGCGAATTCCTCTTCGGCTATGCCCGCGCGCATGAGTTGATCCAGCCGAAGCGCCGCCTGGGCGGGATGGGGCGGCGTGGACATGGCCAGGTCGACGCCGTCGCGGTCGACCGGCGACAGGGCGCCGATTCCTACGATGGACAGGTATCGCGGCGCGGCGGCCTGCCTCAGGCGTTCGGCGAAACCGGACGGGACCGATCGGGCGTCGACCACGGCCGCGTCCGGCGCCAGGTCGTTCAATACATGCAGGGCCGCATCCAGATCGCGCGCCGTCACCGTCAAGCGACCCAGGCGGTCCAAGCCTTCGCTCAGCGGCCCCGCCAAGGCGTCGTCCATGGCGACGATCAATACGCGCGGATCGGAATCCAAACCGTTTTCTCCATGAGCCTGGGCGGCTCGCCCCCGAACCGACGTCCCAGACCCCGTGATGATAATGAGCCGTTCCTTAAGGAGGCAATGACGCCGCCGCAAAAACCGCATCGGACGGCGAAGGCTTTCCCCTTGCGTCGAATGAGGTTAATCGGTCGCTTTGACGACTGATCGGGGTCACGGTTTGGACCAAATACAGCGTTTGACGGCCCAGCCGGCTTTCTGGGGAAGGCTGGCGGTTCGTGCCTTTACCCGTAGTTGGGGTCGCGACGTCATGCTCTATACGGGCGGCGTTTCCTTCTTCGCCCTGCTGGCCGTGTTTCCGGCCATCGCCATCCTGATCGGCTTCTACAAGGCGGTCCTGAACATCGGTCAGGTCAGCGAGCAGGCGGCGGCCCTGGCCGATGTCGTGCCCCACGCCGCCCGCAGCATCTTCCTCAACGAGATCGACCGCCTGGCCAACGCCTCGGCGCGGACGATTTCGGCGCAAAGCGCGCTTGCTCTCATCATCGGCGCCTATGCAGCGCACAGAGGTTTCAAGGCCTTGCTGGCAGGTCTCAACCTGATCCATGACGAGACGGAGCCGCACGGCTTCTTCAAGTTCAACATGCTGGCCTTCCTGGTGGCCCTGGCCGCCTTCGTCCTGTTCACCGTGGTGTCCGGCGCCGTCGTGACCTCGCGCATCATGGAGCACACCCATGCAGGCGATCCGGTGGGGACGCTGGTGCTGCCGCTGGACGGTCTGTGGCCGGCGCTGGGGCTGTGGCTGGGTCTGGCCATGCTGTACCGCTACGCCATGTCCCATGCGACGCGCGTGGCGTGGAAGCCGGCGATCATCGGCGGCCTGATCGCCACCATCATGTCCAGCTTCTTTTCCTGGTTGTGCGCCATCTATGTGGAGCAGATCGCCCAGCTCGGCGCCACATACGGCTCGGTCGGCGCCGTGGTGGTGCTGCTGATCTGGCTGTCGTGGAACGTCAACGCCGTCTTCTACGGCGGGGCCTTCGCCACGGAACTGGAGATCGCCTGGAAGCCGGCCAAGGTCGAGGACGAACCCAGCGCCTCCGTGGTCAATCTGTCGGAGCGGCGCCGGTCTCGACAGTGATGGCGAGGACGCCGTTCGTCTCCTCGACATCGACGACCGCCCCGCCCAGGTCCTTCATCAGATAGGGCACGTCGATCCGGGCCATGGGGTCGGTGGCCAGCAAGGTCAGACGGGCGCCCGGCGTCAGCCCATGCATCGCCTTTTGCAGGCGCAGAGAGGGCACGGGGCAAAGATGACCGCGCGCATCGACCAGGATCGGATCGCTCATGCCCGAACCGCGTCGAGCAGAAGCGCCAGGGCGACCCGCACGCTTTCCTGTCGCACGGCGTCCCGGCCGATGTCGCCGAAGCGACGCTCCTGGTGAACCGCATGACCGTTCGGGCCGACCGCCGCGAAGTGCACCAGGCCGACCGGCTTTTCCGTCGAGCCGCCGCCGGGTCCGGCGACGCCGGTGACCGAGACGGCGGCCATGGCGCGGGATTGTTCGACCGCGCCCGAGGCCATGGCGCGGGCGACGGGTTCGGACACGGCGCCGAAGCGGGCCAGCATGTCGTCCGGCACGCCCAGCATCTGCTGCTTGGCCTCGTTGCTGTAGGTGACGAAGCCGCGGTCGAGCGCCGCTGAGGATCCAGCGACGGAGGTCAGGGCGGCGGAAACCAGCCCGCCGGTGCAGCTTTCCGCCGTGGCGACCATGATTCCGGCCGTCCTGGCCGCCTCGATCACGGCGGCGGCCAAGGCCTGAATGTCTTGCGGCGACATGACGATGCGCATCCTCTCTGATTCGGACTAACCTGTCGGACATAGGGGGCCGTAAATGACCGACACCACCATGCCTGCGTCCGCTCCTCGGGGCGATGCGATAACACCGGCGCTGTTCGCCGTCGCCATATTCACATCGGCCTCGCTGGTTTTCACCGTCCAGCCCATGGCGGCCAAGCTGATCCTGCCCATGCTGGGCGGGTCGCCGTCGGTCTGGAACGCCTCCATGGTCTTCTTCCAGACAGCGCTGCTGGTCGGATACGCCTACGCCCATCTGATGCAGCGCATCCGGTCGCTGAAGGCGCAGGCGGCGATCCATCTGGTCCTGTTGCTGGGTGCGGCTCTTTTCCTGCCTCTGCATGTCAGCGGCGCCCTGGGCGAACCCGATCCGGCGAGGCCGACCATCTGGCTGCTGACCACCCTGGCCCTGTCGATCGGCGCGCCTTTCGCGATCCTGTCGGCCACCGCCCCCCTACTCCAGGCCTGGTATGCTCGCGTCCGGGCGGGACATGCGGACGGCCAGAATCCCTATGTTCTCTACGCCGCCTCCAATCTGGGCAGCTTCCTGGCCCTGCTGGCCTACCCCGCCCTGATCGAGCCTCTGACGACGCTCAGCGGGCAGAGACTGGGCTGGAGCAGCGGCTACGGCCTGTTCGTCCTGATGATCCTGGCCCTGGCTGTCATGGTCTGGCGACGGCGCATCCAGAACCAGCCGGAGCCTGCGCCGCTAGCCGTCAGCCCGCCCATTCCCTGGCGCGAGAAAGGGATTCTGGTCCTTCTGGCCGCCGCTCCATCCAGCCTGATGCTGGGGGTGACGGCCCATCTTTCGACGGATGTGGCCTCAGCCCCCTTCCTGTGGGTCGCGCCCCTGGCGCTCTATCTGCTGACCTTCGTCATCGCCTTCCAGAACCGGCCCTGGCTGTCTCTGCCGACCACCCTGCTCCTTCAGGCCGCATTTGGCGTTCTCGTCGTCAGCCTGGTGGGCCTGAATACCGGCGAGTGGCTGTTCCTGCTTCTGGCCCATCTGACCGCCTTCTTCTTCACGGCCCTGATGTGTCACCAGCGACTGGCGGCGCGACGGCCGGCGCCGGATCGCCTGACCGAGTTCTTCCTGCTGCTGTCCCTGGGCGGCGTGGTCGGCGGGGCGTTCAACGCCCTGCTCGCCCCGACCCTCTTCAACGGCGTGTGGGAATACCCCCTCGTCGTGGTCCTGGTCGGTCTCGCCCGTCCCTGGGGCGAAGGCACGTTGTCGCGGCGGGACATCCTGATCCTGGTCATCGGCATGGCCGTCGCCGCCGCTCCGCCGATCATCCTGGAGTTCATGCGCTATAATCCGGGCTTCCGCGACATGGTCGGCGAGCAGAGCCGGTTGATGATGGTGCAGTTGATCCTGGGCGGCGCGGCGATCTGCGCCTTCCTGGTTCGCGATCGGGCCGTGCTGTTCACCATCATCATCGCCGTCATCACCCTGTCGGCTCATCATGTCGGGCGCGGCTATGACTGGAGCCTGACGGAGCGCAGCTTCTTCGGCGTCATGCGAGTGGCGGTCACGCGGGACGACGGCATGGGCGGCGATGTCCATGTGCTGATGCACGGCACCACTCTGCACGGCGCTCAGGCCCGCGCGCCGGGCTTCGCCTGCGGGCCGACCATGTACTATGCGCCCAGCACGCCCCTGGGACAGGCGGCCATGCGTATCCAGAACCGCGGCCCCTCGGCCAAGATCGGCGTGGTGGGCCAGGGATCCGGCGCCATGGCCGCCTATAAGCGGGCCGAGGATCAGATGACCTTCTTCGAGATCGACCCCATGGTCGACCGGGTCTCACGCGATCCCAAATGGTTCACCTACATTTCGAACTGCGCTGACGGGCCGGTTCGCACGGTTCTAGGCGACGCGCGCCTGACCATGGCGAAGGAGACGCCGGGGACCTATGACCTGCTGATCATCGACGCCTTCTCGTCCGACGCCGTGCCGACCCATCTGCTCACGGTGGAGGCGATCCAGGGCTATCTGCGCCTGTTGAAACCGACCGGCGTGGTGGTGCTGCACCTGTCGAACCGCAACCTGGAGATCACCCTGCCCTCCGTCGCCGCCGCGCGACGCCTGGGCGCGGCCGACCTGCATCAGATCTACATCGAACAGCCCAATGCGCCGGAAATGGCCGAAGCCTCGACCGAGGCCCTGGCCATATCCCCCACGGCCGAGGGGCTGGCTGACTTCAAGGCGGACGGACGCTGGCGCAAGCTGGCACCGACCGAGGTGCGGCCCTGGACCGACGACTACGTCAACCTGTTCGGCGCCCTGGTGCGCAGCATGCGCGGCGGGGCCTAGGCCGCCGCCGCCACACGCGCCAGATCGGCGGTGATCCGCTCGGCGACCTTCAGACGGTCGTCGGGCGTGGGCCATTCGCCCTTCACCACGATCTTCTGGTCCGGCCTGATCTTCCAGAAGGCCTGGTTCTTCTGGATCAGACCGACCAGCCCCATTGGATTGGGGAAGCTGTTGTTGCGCAGGGTCAGCACCGCGCCCTTGGGCCCGATGTCGATCTTCTCGATGCTGGCCGCGCGGCAGTTGGCCTTGATTCCGACGATCCGCAGAAGCTGTTGCGCCTCGTCCGGCAGGGGGCCGAAGCGGTCGATCAGTTCCGCCGCCATGGCTTCCCGATCTTCCATCTTCTCGGCGTCCGACAGGCGGCGATACAGGCTCAGGCGGACGTTGAGGTCCGGGACGTAATCCTCTGGAATCAATACAGCCGCGCCGACGTTGATCGACGGCGACCAGCCGCGATCCGCGACCTCCTCGCCCCGCTCGCGCAGTTCCGCGACGGCGTCTTCCAGCATCTGCTGATAGAGCTCGACCCCGACCTCGCGGATGTGGCCCGACTGCTCGTCGCCCAACAGGTTGCCGCCGCCGCGCTGATCAAGGTCGTGGCTGGCCAGTTGGAAACCGGCGCCCAGGTTGTCCAGCGACTGCAGCACCTGCAAGCGCCGCTCGGCCGACAGGCTCAAGGGACGCTTGGGATCGGTCGTCAGATAGGCGAAGGCCCGAGCCTTGGACCGGCCGATACGGCCCCGGATCTGGTGTAGTTGGGCCAGGCCGAACATGTCCGCGCGGTGGACGATCAAGGTGTTGGCCGTCGGAATGTCGATTCCGCTCTCGACGATGGTGGTCGAGACCAGGACGTCATATTCCCCGTCGTAGAAGGCGCTCATCACCTCCTCGAGTTGGGTCGGGCTCATCTGGCCGTGGCCGACGACGAACTTCACCTCGGGAACCTGTTCACGCAGGAACTTCTCGATGTCCGGCAAGTCCTTCAGGCGCGGCGCGACGTAATAGGCCTGACCGCCGCGATACTTTTCGCGCAGCAGGGCCTCGCGCACCAGCACCGGATCCCACGGCGTGACATAGGTCCGCACCGCCAGACGGTCGACCGGCGGCGTGGCGATGATCGACATCTCGCGGATGCCCGACAGCGCCATCTGCAGGGTGCGGGGGATCGGCGTGGCCGTCAGGGTCAGCAGGTGAACATCGGCCCGCAGGGACTTCAGCTTCTCCTTGTGCTTGACGCCGAAGTGCTGCTCCTCGTCGACGATCACCAGGCCCAGGTCCTTGAACCCGACCTGCTCGGCCAGGACGGCATGGGTGCCGACGACGATCTCGAAGGTTCCGTCCTTCAGGCCCGCGCGCGTTTCGTTGGCGTCCTTGGCCGTGACCATGCGCGACAGGTGGCGCACCGTGATCGGCCAGCCGGCGAAGCGCTCGGAGAAGGTCTTGAAGTGCTGGCGCGCCAGCAGGGTCGTCGGGCAGACGATGGCCACCTGTTGCCCGGTCATGGCCACGACGAAGGCGGCGCGCAGGGCCACCTCGGTCTTGCCGAAGCCCACGTCGCCGCAGATCAAGCGATCCATCGGCGTGCCCTTGCCCAGGTCCTCCAGCACATCGCCGATGGCGTTGAGTTGATCGTCCGTCTCTTCGTAGGGGAAGCGAGCGCAGAACTCGTCGAACAGGCCGGACGGCGGAGTGATGGCGTCGGACACGCGCAGCGCACGCTTGGCGGCCAGGGCGATCAGACCCTCGGCCATGGCGCGCAGCCGCTCCTTGGCCTTGGCCTTGCGGGCCTGCCAGCCGGCGCCGCCCAGACGGTCCAGTTGAACTCCGTCGGCGTCCGTGCCGTAACGGGTCAGAAGATCAATATTTTCAACCGGTAGATAGAGTTTGCTCTCACCGGCGTAGAGCAGCTCCAGGCAGTCGTGCGGCGCTTCCTGAATTTCCAGCGTCCGCAGGCCCTCATATCGACCGATGCCATGATCGAGGTGGACGACAAGGTCGCCCGCCGTCAGGGCAGAGGCCTCGGCCAGGAAGTTGGAAGCCCGACGCTTGCGCTTGGGCCGCGCCAGACGGTCGCCCAGGATATCGGTCTCGGAAATGACGGCCAGGTCGTCGGTGACGAAGCCGTGCTCCACCGGCAGGACAGCACGCAGATAGATCCCTTCAGGCGCCGCCTGAACGTCGTCCCAATCGCGCACGGCCACCACATGGGTCAGGCCGTGGTCGCCCAGCATGGCCGCCAGGCGTTCGGCCGAGCCTTCGGACCAGGAGGCGAACAGGACGCGCCTGCCCTGCCCCTTCAGCGTCTCGGCGTGCTGGGCCACGGCGGCGAACAGGTTGACGCTGTCCTGCGAGCGTTCGGCGGCGAAGCTGCGGCCCAGGCGGCCGCCGGCGTCCTCGCCCGATCCGTCCGCCAGCGGCGACAGACGGCGCACGGCGCGCCCGGCCAGGGCGCTGTTCCAGTCGCCTTCGTCCAGATAGAGGCTCTGCGGCGTCGGGGCGCGATAGGCGGCCCCGCCCTTGCCCTTGGCGGCTTCCTTGCGCGCTTCATAGGCGTCGGAAGTCAGGTTCCAGCGCTCGGCGCGGGCCTGCTCCACCTGGCTGTCCAGGAAGACCGGAGCTGTGTCCGGCAGGAAGTCGAGCAGGGTGTCGAGCCGGTCGTAGAAGAGCGGCAGCCAGTGCTCCAGCCCCTGGCGGCGGGCGCCTTCGCTGACGGCGGCGTACATGGGTTCGTCGCCCGCCGCGCCGAACAGGTTCAGATAGCCGCTGCGGAAACGGGAAATGCTCTCGGAGTCCAGCAGGACTTCCGACACCGGCAACAAGGCGACCTGCTTCAGTTGCTTGGTCGAGCGTTGGGTCTCCGGGTCGAAGGCCCGGATGGATTCCAGTTCGCTGCCGAACAGGTCCAGGCGCACGGGCTCGTCGAAGCCTGGCGGGAAGACGTCGATGACCCCGCCGCGAATTGCGTACTCGCCGCGTTCCGACACGGTCGAGGCGCGCATATAGCCATTGGCCGCGACGTAGCGTTCCAGCGCCGCCGTATCCAGATCACGGCCGACCTTGGCCTCGAAGCCGGCTCCCGTGACGGCCTGACGCGGCGGCGTGCGCTGGGTGACGGCGGCCACCGTGGCGATGACCAGTAGCGGCCTGGCGTCCGACGGATCACGCTGTGCCAACCGGGTCAGGGTCGCCATGCGCTGGGCCGCGACCGAAGCGGTCGGGCTCAGCCGGTCGTAAGGCAGGCAGTCCCACGCCGGATATTCAAGAACTTCAATATCCTTGGCGAAAAAGCTAAGCGCCTGAACGAAATTGCCGGAGCGCTGGTAATCCCGCGCCACCAGCAGGCCGACGCCGCCCTGGGCCTTCAGCCGCTCGGCGACGATCAGAGCGTCCAACCCCTCGGGCGCGCCGCCCAGTTCGACGTCACGCCGCGCCATCGCCTCGCTCATCAACCGATACCCTTGGCCACTTCCGCCGCGACGTGTTCACGCATGAAGGCCCGAATACGCGTCAGCATCGGCCCGTCGAACTCCGGCGGGGTCGGCTCCTTCTCGATGATCCAGGCGTAGAGATACTGGTCCTCCTCGTTCAGGAGATGCTCCAGTTCGTCCAGTTCCGCATCCTCCATCGACGGGCCGACCTGGTCGACGAACGGCCCCAGCACCATGTCGGCTTCACGGAAGCCGCGCCGCCAGGCGCGATAGGCGATCCGGCCGAGTCTTTGTTTCCGGGCGTCCTCCGGACGTGCATCAATATCGGCCACGCGGTTCCTTGCCCGGTCCGTTCATGTGAAGAGTTGGATCAGATAGCGTTCCCGTTCCGTTTTCGCCAGCTATGCTGAGGCTAATGCGGCCTGAGATTCTCTTTCCCCTGTTCGCGGACGTCTCCACCCTGAAGGGCGTGGGGCCCAGAAGCGCGCCCCTGGTGCAGAAGGTGGCGGGACCGTTGGTGCGCGACGTCCTGTTCCTGTCGCCGTCCGGGATCATCCAGCGCCGCCGTACGACCGCCGCCGCCGCCGTCGAGGGCGAGATCGGCGTCTTCGACGTGCTGATCGACCGTCTGATCCCGCCGCACAAGATCGGCGCGCCGCTGAAGATGCGCACCTCCGACGAGACCGGCTTCGTCCACCTGATCTGGTTCGCCGGCTCGCCACGCCATATCGAAAGCCTGGCTCCGCGCGGCGAGCGAAGGCTGGTGACGGGCAAGGTCGAGCGCTTCAACAACGAGGTGCAGATCGCACACCCCGACTACATCCTGCCGCTGGACAAGGCGGACGAGATCCCCCTGTCGGAACCTGTTTATCCTGCGACCCAAGGCCTGACCTCACGGGTGATGCGCAAGCTGGCGCAGGGCGCATTGGCGGCAGCCCCGGAGCTGGCCGAATGGCAGGACGCCGCCTGGCTGGCGGCGCGGCGCTGGCCCGGTTGGCGTGCGGCGTTGGAAGTCCTTCATGCTCCGACCTCAGAGGCCGACCTGACCCCCGAGGCGCCGGTGCGGCAACGTCTGGCCTATGACGAGTTGTTCGCTCATCAACTGGCCCTGGCTCGTCGTCGCCGAACCCGCCACGCCACGCCTGCGCCGCGGATCACGCCGGGCGAGGCCTCGGCGCGGGTGCTGGCCGCCCTGCCCTTCACTCTGACGGGCGCCCAAGCCCAAGCGATCGAGGAAATCCGCCGCGACCTGGTCTCCGGCGAACAGATGGGGCGACTGCTGCAGGGCGACGTGGGCTCGGGCAAGACCGCCGTCGCGGCGCTTGCCTTGGCCGACGCGGCTTCCAGCGGCTTCCAGTCCGCCCTTATGGCCCCGACCGAAATCCTGGCGCGCCAGCACTATCAACGCCTGGCGCCGATGCTGAAGGAGGCCGGCGTCTCGACCATCCTGCTGACAGGCCGCGACACTCAAGGCGAGCGCCGCCAGCGGCTGGCTGCCCTGGCCTCCGGCGAGGCGCAGGTCGCCATCGGCACCCACGCCCTGTTCCAGGACGCGGTCCAGTTCCATCGCCTGGCCCTGGCCGTCATCGACGAACAACACCGCTTCGGCGTCAACGAGCGTCAGCGGCTGCAGGCCAAGGGCGAAGGCGGCGTCCATCTGCTGACCATGTCGGCCACGCCCATCCCGCGCACACTGGAACTGACCCAGTACGGCGAGCTGGAAGTCAGCCGCCTGATGGAGAAACCGCCAGGCCGTACACCCGTCGCCACCGCCGTTCTGCCCCTGGTCCGGATCGGCGAGGTGGCCAAGCGGCTGAAGGCTGCAATCGACAGCGGGGCTCAGGCCTACTGGATCTGTCCTCTGGTGGCCGAGTCCGAAGCCATCGACCTGGCCGCCGCCGAGGAACGCGCCGACGACCTGCGCCGCATCCTTCAGGTCGAGGTCGGCCTGGCCCACGGTCAGATGCCCGGCGCAGAGCGTGAAGCCGTGATGACCGAGTTCGCGAAGGGACGCATTCCCCTCCTGGTCGCCACCACGGTCGTCGAGGTCGGGGTGGACGTGCCCAACGCCTCCATCATGGTCATCGAACACGCCGACCGTTTCGGCCTGGCCCAGCTTCACCAACTGCGCGGCCGCGTCGGACGCGGGGCCAAGTCGAGCGCCTGCATCCTGCTGTACGGCGGTCAGGACGGCGCCCTGGGCGAGATCGCCCGCGAGCGCCTCGAAACCCTGCGTCGGACGGAAGACGGGTTCGAGATCGCAGAGGAAGATTTCCGTCTGCGCGGCGGCGGCGACCCTCTGGGCCTGAAGCAGAGCGGCTTCCCCGCCTATCGCTTCGCGGACCCGATCAAGCATCGTGCGCTGATGCTGGCGGCGTCCGACGACGCCCGCCTGATCCTGGGTCGCGACCCTGAGCTGAACAGTCCGCGCGGTCAGGCCGTGCGGGTGCTGGAAGCCCTGTTCGACTGGCGCAACGACCGACAGAACGTGGACTAGAACCCGATCAGTCGCTTTACGGCGGCGCGTATCCGATCGCCCGTGATCTCCACCAGGCGCTGGATCTCAAAGACCATGCGGGATGAGGCTGCGCCTTGGCTCGGCGTGATGCTGGCGTGATCCGACGCTCTCCATCCCTGGGTGATGTCGGACGTCCCCTCGCGCTGCAGGGCCAGGGCCGGCATCGACATCATCACCGTGAACCGACGGCCGATTTCCCGGCGATACCAACGGTCGACAGCCCTTTCACGCGCCAGCCAGGACCAGAGGTCGGTTTCGTCCGGCATGTGGGCGATCAACCAGTCACGCAGGCGTCCCGATACGGCATAGGCATGGGCGTCCAACGCGCCATGGATGCGCATGACGCCGTCGCCAGCGCTGCGGAACGGTCCCAGCGGCTCATGACCGCCCAGATAGAACAGATCCCAGTCGCCGCGGCCGAGCTTCGCCTTGAGCTCTTCAATCGACGTCAGATTCGTGGGAACCGCGTCGTCCTCCATGATCAGGACGCGATCCCACCCCCGCAGTCTAGCATGACGCAGGGCCCTGGCGTGCGACAGGGCGCAGCCGCCTCGTCCCGCCCAGGTCCGGTCGCGCTTCCTTCCTCTGAACCAGGTCTTGGCGTCATCAGCCAAGGCTGCGCCCTCCGTGGCGGACAGGCGTTCGACGCAATCCCAGGGCAGGAGGTCGCGCCAGGCGTCCTGAAACATCTCCCACCGGTCAGCGCGTCGATCCAGGTTGATGACGATCACGCCGTCGATGCCCGACGAGGGCGAATTCATCTCGTTCATCCCCGCTCCCAGGCGGTCAGGCGGGCCAGGACGTCCGTCTCGATATCCGCGTAGAACAGATTATAGGGCGGGGTCTTTCTCTGATCGGCCCAAGTTCCCTTCCGTCGGAAGGATTCTGAATCCGGGCGCTGGTATCTCAGCAATCCGTCTCGGCACTCCGCCGCGACGGCGCGGCTTTGCAGCGGCGGACGCACGCCCCACTCCAGATTGGTGGCGTTGGTGGCGCCGCGGCTTTCACGTGCGGCGGCCTTCGGCTGCTCGGCGGAGCCCGTGATCGGGTTGACGCAGGCGGTCGGCGCACGATCCACATTGACCAGTTGGCCCCGTGCATTCCAGGTCAGGGCGCGTCGTTCGCGGCGGCTGAGTTCCGCCTCATCGCCCTCCTCGACTGCGCCCCATGCGACAACACAGTTCGCCTGGTCACGACTGCGGCACAGCGGGAAATCCTTGAAGCGTTCGAGAGGCGACAGGGCGTCCATCAGGTAGACGACCACCACGCGTCGGCGCAGGGCGGGATCCGGAATGATCCGTTCGTGCAGCAGACGATCGACCAGTTCCGCGCCCTGCTCCGCTCCGGCCAGAACAATGGGACCGTCAGGATGTTCAAGCAGCCAGCGCTCGAACGCCGCCTTGACGTCGCCATAGGCGAAGGCGCGTGCCTCACGAGCGTCTTCTCTCAAGGTCAGGCGCGTGTAGAGACTGGCCTGGCGATAACGGGGGGCGCTGATGGCGCCTGCGCGGGCGAAGGGCCCCGCGTAGTTCGGGATCACCACGCGCTTCAGATAGGCGTCGGCCCTGCGGTCGTCGATCGCTCCGTTCCACTCGGCGCCGCCGTCATAGGTGGTCGAGTGAACGAAGAAGACGGAGGCCTTTCCGGCATCTGCCGCGCGGGCGTCCTGCAAGGCCCAGGCGTCCGCCTCGGCGTAGTCGGGGGCCTTGGGCGGTTCATAGGTCTGGAAAGGCACCTGAGGATCCAGGCCCGCTCTCAGGATGTCGCCGCGCCAGACCATGACGGCGGCGACCAGGATGAACACCACGGCGAAGCCCGCGTAGCCGACCCATTGGCGCAAGGTCAGGCTGGGCATCTTCATCGATAGGAATCCGGCTGGCTCAGGAAGTCCTGGACGTAGCGGCGCACGCCCTCCTCCAGCGGCGTCGACTGACCGCCGTAGCCGAGGGCGCGGATGCGATCCATGCTGGCCTCAGTGAAGTACTGATACCGGTCGCGGATCGACTCAGGCATGTCGATATAGGCGATCGAGGGTTCCTTGCCCGCCGCCGCGAAGGTCGCGCGCGCCAGGTCGGCGAAGGAACGCGCCTGGCCCGATCCAGCGTTGAACACGCCCGAGATGTCTTCACGTTCCAGCAGCCAGATGATGATGTTGACCACGTCGTCGACGAAGACGAAATCGCGCAGTTGGCCGCCGTCGGGATAGTTCGGGTTATGCGAACGGAACAGGCTGACCGTCTCGCCCGCCTGCACCTTGGGCCAGATCTGCGCCACGACCGACTTCATTCCGCCCTTGTGGCCTTCATTGGGGCCATAGACGTTGAAGAATTTCAGCCCGGCCCACTGAGGCGGCGCCTCGTCACGGTCAGCCTGTCGCACCGCATATTGGTCGAACAGGTATTTCGAATAGCCATAGGCATTTAGCGGGCGCAGCGCATTCAGGCTCTCAGGATCGTCTCGGTCCTCGAACCCGGCCTCGCCGTCGCCGTAGGTGGCCGCCGAGGAGGCGTAGATCATTCGCACATTGCGCACCGCGCACCAGTCCCAGATGTCGCGCGACAGGCTGAAGTTGGTGCGCAGGATCAGGTCGGCGTCCGGCTCCGTCGTCGAGGAGATGGCGCCCATGTGGATCACCGCCTCGATGCGATCCGCGTGGCGCTCCAGCTGCTCGAACAGTTCTTCCGGCGCCCACAGGTCGGCGACGGGGTGTTTGGCGATGTTCTTCCACTTGGCGAGGTTGGCCGTTTCCAGCCGGTCGCAGACAACCACGTCCCAGGCGCCGCCCTCGCACAGGCGGGCCACGATGTTAGAGCCGATGAAGCCCGCGCCGCCCGTAACGACAATCATACGGGGGATCATTCGGAAGCTCCGGTCATCTTTTCGATGGTCCTGGTCGTCGAATAACCGTCGGCGAAGTCGGCCAAACGGACCACGCCGCCCCAGCTTTCGACCTCGGCGGCGCCGACGACCTTGTCCTTGGTGTAGTCCGAGCCCTTGATCAGCACGTCGGGCTTCAGGCGTTCGATCAGGGCGATGGGCGTCGGGTCGTCGAAGGCGGTGACGCGGTCGACGCTGGCCAGGCCGCCGATGACGGCGGCGCGGCTGTCCAGATCATTGACCGGACGGCCCTCGCCCTTCAGGCGGCGCACCGAGGCGTCGGTGTTCAGCGCCACGACCAGCCGGTCGCACCAGCCGCGCGCCTGCGCCAGATAGGCCACGTGGCCGCGGTGCAGGATGTCGAAGCAGCCGTTGGTGAAGCCGACCTTCAGGCCCTGGCGCTTCCACGCCTCAACCTGATCGGCCAGTTCATCCAGCGGGGTGACCTTGGACTGGGCCAGGGCCGCATGCTGGCTCATCTCGGCCTCGATCAGTTCGGCGGGCGTGACGACGGCGGTGCCGCTCTTACCCACCACGACGCCCGAGGCGAGGATGGCGAACTGCACAGCCTGCTCCAGCGTCGCGCCGGCGCCCAGCGCCAGTCCGAGGGCGGCGAGACAGGTATCGCCTGCGCCCGACACATCGAAGACCTCGCGCGCCCGGCCAGGGAAATGGGTCACGCCGCCTCCCCTCCGCGCCAGGGTCATGCCCTTGCCCGCGCGAGTGACGATGACGGCCTTGGCCGTGGTGGCGTCCAACAGGGTCGCCAGGGCCGCCTCGACCTGTTCGTCCGTTTCGGTCGGCAGGCCGACAGCGCCGGCCAGTTCGCTGGCGTTCGGCTTGATGACGTCGACCGCGCCATAGCGGGCGAAGTTGCGGCCCTTGGGATCGACGATGACCGGCACGCCGTATTCGGCCCCGGCCCACAGCGCCGTCTGAACGGCGCCGTCGTCCACCACGCCCTTGGCGTAGTCGGACAGCAGGATGGCGTCCGCGCCCTGGAACACCGCCTTGTCGGCATAGCCGGAATGAGGCGCGGTCTCGTCATCCAGACGCAGAAGCTGCTGGCCGGCGGCGACGAAGCGCGTCTTGACGATGGTGGCGGCGCCTTCGGGCCGGATCAGGGCGTCCTCGATCCGGTCCTCGGCGGCGATCAGATCGGCCAGTTCGGCGCCTGCCGCGTCGTTTCCTGCCACGGCGCCCAGACGTACCTGCCCCCCCAGGGCCGCGACGTTGCGCGCCACATTGCCCACGCCGCCGGGCATGGCCACGGTGCGACGCGCGCGCAGGACAGGGATCGGCGCCTCGGGCGAGATCCGGCTGACCTCGCCATAGACATAGCGATCCAGCATCAGATCGCCGACGCAGGCGACCTTCAGGTCGCGCACGCGCTCCAGCAGGGACTGCAGGGCGCCGAGATCAAGGGAAGGTTCAGCCATGACGCCGAACTAGCGGATTCACGCCGCCTTCGCCATCGGCCCCTTATGACCGAGCTTGATGGCCAGGTCGTCGAAGGCGATCAGTTCGGCCGCCAGGGCCTCGAACTGGCTCAACGGCACCATGTTCGGGCCGTCCGACGGGGCGTTGTCCGGGTCCTGGTGCGTCTCCATGAAGACGGCGTCGACGCCGACCGAGACGGCGGCGCGGGCCAGGACCGGCACGAACTCGCGCTGCCCGCCCGAGGACGTGCCCTGCCCGCCCGGCTGCTGGACGCTGTGGGTCGCGTCGAAGACGACCGGGCAGCCGATCTCGCGCAGGATCGGCAGGGCGCGCATGTCGCTGACCAGGGTGTTGTAGCCGAAGCTGGCGCCGCGCTCGCAGGCCATGACATTGGGGTTGCCGGCGCCGACGACCTTGGCGATGACGTTCTTCATGTCCCAGGGGGCCAGGAACTGCCCCTTCTTGATGTTGATCGCCTTGCCCGTCGCGGCTGCGGCCAACAGCAGGTCGGTCTGGCGGGACAGGAAGGCCGGGATCTGCAGCACGTCCACGACCTCGCCCACGGGGCCGCACTGGGCCTCGGAGTGGACGTCGGTCAGGGTCGGCAGGCCGGTGATTTCACGGATTTCAGCGAAGATCGGCAGGGCGTCCTTCAGGCCGATGCCGCGCGCGGCGCTGGCGCTGGTGCGGTTCGCCTTGTCGAAGCTGGTCTTGTAGATGATGCCGAGGTTCAGCCGCTCGCCGATCTCCTTCAGCTGATGGGCAGTCTCCAGCGCGTGCTGGCGGCTTTCCATCTGGCAGGGGCCGGCGATGAAGACGATGCGGGCGCCGCCGCCGATGACGACGGGATTCGCAAGGCCTTCGGACAGGGTGATGACGGCGTTGGGAGAAGTCACGGCGGCGCTTTCGGTTGTTGGCGGGCTTGCGGCGTGTCCTTTGCCGCGTCTATGCGGCGATCAGGTGGCGTCGCACGCTGTTCGGCGCAAGCTCTAGCACGGAGGTTCGAGTCGTGACCAATCCGCTGATCGACACGGCCAAGCTGGCCGAAGACCTGAATAATCCGAACCTGCGCCTCATAGACGGCAGCTGGCACCTGGACGGACGCGACGGCCGACCGGACTTCGAGGCGGCCCGCCTGCCGGGCGCCCGCTTCTTCGACCTGGAGGCCAGTTCCGAACAGGACAGCCCCCTGCCTCACATGATGCCGTCCGCCCAGGCTTTCGCCGCGCGGATGAGCGCCCTGGGCCTCGGTAAAGATGATCACATCGTGGTCTACGACACGGTCGGCATACGCTCAGCGCCGCGTGTATGGTGGATGCTCCGGGCCATGGGCGCGACGCAGGTTCAGGTTCTGGACGGCGGGCTGCCGAAGTGGCGCGCCGAAGGACGGCCCATGGAGCATGGCCCCTCTACGCCGCCGCAACCCTCGCGCTTTGAGGCCCAGCTTCTCGATGACGCCGTGGTCGATCTGGATCAGGTGCGTCAGGCGCTCGACGGGCCGATCCAGGTGCTGGACGCCCGCGCAGCGCCGCGTTTCTGTGGAGAGGCCGTCGAGCCGCGCCCCGGCCTGCGTTCCGGCCACATGCCCGGGGCGTTGAACCTGCCTTTTCCGGTCCTGCTGAACGCCGACGGGACCATGAAACAGGGAGGCGCCCTGGAAGCGGCCTTCCGCGAGGCCGGCGTCGATCTGGATCGGCCGGTCGTCACCAGCTGCGGCTCGGGCGTGACGGCGGCTATCCTGACCCTGGGCCTGGCCGTGCTGGAGCGGCCGTCACGGCTCTATGACGGATCCTGGGCCGAGTGGGGCGCGCGGGCTGACACGCCGGTCGAAACCGGATGAACTCAGGCCTTGGCGGCTTCGGCGGTTTCTTCCTCGCCGCGGGCCACGACGGTCGCCACGACCAGGTCTCCGGTGACGTTC
Organism: Brevundimonas faecalis; assembly: GCF_040549405.1. Taxonomy (NCBI): domain Bacteria; kingdom Pseudomonadati; phylum Pseudomonadota; class Alphaproteobacteria; order Caulobacterales; family Caulobacteraceae; genus Brevundimonas; species Brevundimonas faecalis. Next base: position 1,593,862 of record NZ_JBEPTF010000001.1, read on the forward strand.
AGCGTCGTTCGGCACATGTCCAGGAAGCGGTCGACGCCCAGGATCAGGCCTATGCCTTCCGGCGGGACCCCGACCATGGCCAGGATCATGGCGATGACCGGCAGCGACCCCGCCGGTACCCCGGCCGTGCCGACGCCGCCGAGAATGCAGACCAGCATGACCACGAACTGCTGCCCCAGGCTAAGCTCCACGCCGAAGAACTGGGCCAGGAACAGGACGGTCACGCCCTCGAACAGGGCCGTGCCGTTCTGATTGGCCGTGGCGCCGACCGTCAGAACAAAGCGGGCGATCTTGCGCGGCAGCCCCAGGTTCTGCTCCGCCACCCGCAGCGACACCGGCAGGCTGGCGTTGGACGAGGCGGTCGAGAATGACACCACCATGGCCTCGCGGATGGAGCGGAAGAAGCGCAGGGGCGACATGCCGCCCAGGGTCGCCACGCAGATGGGATAGACCACGAACATGTGGATCGCCATGGCGCCCACGGCCACGCCGACGAAGGCCGCCAGGCGCAGCAGCAGGTCCCACCCGAACAGGGCCGCCAGATTGAACATCAGGCAGGCGATGGCGATGGGCGCCAGTTTGATGACCAGGTTGATCAGGGTCATCATGACCTCGAACAATCCCTCGATCGTCTGTTGCAGGCGTTCCGTCGCCGGACTGCGCGTCAGGACCAGGCCGACGCCGAACAGCAGGGCGAAGACCATGACCGGCAGGATTTCGTTCTGGGCGGCCGAACTGAAGACATTGGACGGCACAAGTTCCAGGAAGAAGTCGCCCGCCTGGACGCCCTGCGGCGCCCCCCCGATGATGGCCGCCGCGCCGCGCCGTCCCTGATCCAGCAGTTGCTGGGCCAGGGCCGGATCGACGCCGTCGCCCGGCCTGAAGATGTTCACCATGGCCAGGCCGATGATCACCGCCACGGCCGAGATGAAGACCGTGAAGGCCAGGCTCTTGGCCCCCGCCCGTCCCAGGGCCTTCAGATCGCCCATCTCCGCCACCCCGACCACCAGGGCGGAAAACAGCAGGGGCAGCACCAGCATGAACAGAAGGCGCAGGAAGATCTGTCCGGCGGGTCCGGTCACATTGGCCGTGACCCACTGCACCCAGGGCGTGTCGCTGCCGATGACCAGATTGACGAGCAGGCCCGCCGTCAAACCGACCAGGAAGCCGATCAGCATCAGGCCGTGAAGGGGAATGCGGCGGCGTCCAGCGGTCGTCGGGTCCATGGGGTCTCCGTGGCCACCCCCGCCGCGAGACCTAGCGGATCGGCAGGGCGTAGATCAGTCCGCCGGGCCGCGCGCTCCACTGGGCGTTCAACCCCCTCGCCAGATTCAGCGCGGATTGCTGGCCCAGGTTCCGTTCAAAGATCTCGCCATAGTTGCCGCCGGCCGCCACGGCGTCCCGCGCCCAGGTGCGCGGCAGCCCGACCGAAGGGCCGAAATCGCCTTCGTCGCCCAGCAGGCGTCGGACGCGTGAATCCTGGCTGTCGCGCGCCAGGGCCTCCACGTTCGCCTTGGTCACCCCCAGCTCTTCGGCCAGGATCAGGGCGTTCAGGGTCCAGCGGATGACCGCCGTCCATTGCTCGTCCCCTTGCCGCACGACGGGTCCCAGCGGCTCCTTGGAAATGACGTCCGGCAGGATGGCGTGCTGTTGCGGATTGGCCAGGGTCGTGCGCGCCGCCGCCAGGGCCGATATGTCGGCGGTGAAGGCGTCGCAGCCTTCCTGAGCATAGGTCTGGCGGGCCTCTTCCTCGGTTTTCACCACCACGGGGCGGTACTCGATGCCGCGCGTGCGGAAATAGTCCTCGACATTCAGTTCGGTCGTCGATCCCGCCTGGACGCAGATGCGGGCGCCGTTCAGTTCGACCGCGCTGTTCAGGTTCAACGCGCGTCGAACCAGGAAGCCCTGACCGTCGTAGTAGTTGATCCCCGCGAAGCTCAGCTCTCCTCCCGTATCCCGGCTCATGGTCCAGGAGGTGTTGCGCCACAGGACATCGACCCGGCCGTCTCTCAGGGCTTCGAATCTCTGCTCGGCCGTCAAGGGCACGAAGCGCACGGCGTCGGGGTCGCCGAAGATTGCGGCGGCCGTGGCCCGGCAGAAGTCGACGTCGAACCCTCTCCAGGCGCCGCGATTGTCGGTGAAGGCGAAGCCGACCAGGCCCTGATGGACCCCGCAATTCAACCGCCCGCGCTGCTTGATCGCCGCCAGGGTCGGGCTGTCGCGTTCCGTCGGCTGAACCGCCGCGCCGGGTCGAACCGTGTCGGGCGCGTCCGTCTGGCTTGTCCGCTCCTGCCGCCCGCAACCGGCGGCGGCCACGGCCAGAGCCAACGACATTCCCGCAAAGAGCTTCGCCGTTCTCATTCGTCTCCTCGCCCGCTTGCGCCCCAGGACACTTTAGAGCCCTGTAGGCGCGCAACCGCAACCCGCCGGACACGACATGCCTCCCCTTTCCGACCGAACGCGCCTGATCGCCTCCGCCACGCGCCGTGGATCGGGCCGACGCCCGGTCAATCCGCCGATCGAACGCGCCTCGACCATGTTGAGCGACGATCCAGCCCTGATGCAGGATTCGCGTCCCGGTCCTGTCTATGGCCTGGACGGCGGTTCCGCCGCGCGAGAACTGCGCGCCGCCCTGGCGGATCTGGAGGGGGCGTCGGAGACCTTCCTGGTCCCGTCAGGCCTGGCCGCCGTCACGGTTCCTCTGTCCGCCCTCTTGCGGCCGGGCGACGAGATCGTCGCCACCGACGCTCTCTACGGTCCCAGTCGGCGTTTCCTGACCCGCCACATGGCCGAGCGCGGCGTCGTCACGCGTTTCCATCCGGCCCAGGCTTCCACCGCTGACATCATGGCCCTGTGCAATGAGCGCACGCGGGTCCTGCTGATGGAATCCCCGGCTTCGCTGACGTTCGAGATGGCGGATGTTCCGGCCATGGTTCAGGAATGCCGGACGAGAGGCGTTCTGACCGTTCTCGATAACACCTGGGCAGCCGGCCTCGCCTTTCGTCCCCTGGCGCACGGCGTGGACGTCAGCGTCCAGGCCGTGACCAAGTATGTCGCGGGCCATTCCGACATTCTGATGGGCTCCATCGCCGTCAACGCCCCCGCAATCGGTCGAGCGATCCAGGACACCATCGAAGACATGGGCTGGCACGTCTCGCCGGACGACGCCTGGCTGGCGCTTAGGGGGCTACGCACCATGCCCCTGCGCCTGGAGGCCCAGTTCGGTTCCGCCCTGCGGATCGCCGAGTGGCTGCAGGGCCGGCCGGAGGTCGAGCGGGTTCTCTTTCCGCCCCTGCCCGGCTCGGTCGGCCATGATCTGTGGCGTCGGGACTTCGAAGGCGGCGCAGCCCTGATGGGCGTCGTCATGAAGGGCGGAGATCGGTCGGCGGCTCACGCCCTGATGCGGACTCTCAGCCTGTTCGGCATGGGCTATTCCTGGGGCGGGTTCGAAAGCCTGATCACCTATGAGACGCCCCAGTTGAGCCGTCGCCTGCATGCCCCGGGCTTGCCGGGCCAACTGCTGCGCCTGCACATCGGCCTGGAAGACCCCGTCGATCTGATCGCCGACCTGGAAAAAGGGCTGGAAGCCTGGCGCGCCCAGCAGGACTCGAACCTGCAACCCCCTGCTTAGAAGGCAGGTGCTCTATCCGGTTGAGCTATGGGCGCCGCTCAGGGGCGTTCTGCCTATGGGCGTGGGGGGGGGGGGGGGGGGGGGGGGGGGGGGGGGGGGGGGGGGCGGGCGGGGGGGGGGGGGGGGGGGGGGGGGGGGGGGGCCGCGCGGGGGGGGGGGACGACGGGGGGGGCGTAGGCGGGCGGAGGCGGGGCGGCGCGTTCGCGCACCGGGGCCGGGATCGGCGCGTCCCTGTAGACCTCGCGCGGCGGCGCGGGCGG